>JAVJZJ010000172.1:0-223587 GCA_040223075.1 Marinobacter sp. | reverse complement strand
GGGGGTGTGGGGGTGTTTTTTTTTTAAAAAAAAATAAAATCACCCACCGTTTCTCTTTTTGTAAAACCCACCCCCACCCCTGACTGGCCTACTCCCAAAGACAACGAACCGGAAACAAACAATGAACTTCACTGAAGCCTCCCTGTTCTGGGGATTCCTGTTGGTATACGGCGTAGTCATGTATGCCCTGTCACCGAAGAGTAAGAACGCGAACTCTTTCTACAAAGGCGCTGATGATCACGGTAACCCGGTGGGCCAGTGGTCACTCACGGCGAGTATTTTTATCAGTTGGATTTTTGCCAAGTCGGTGACCAATGCTGCCAATCTGGGTGCGGCCTATGGTGTGGTCGGTGGTCTGGCCTATGCCAGTTACTGGTTGTCGATTCCGGTGGCCGGTTATGTGATTTATCTGATTCGTACTCAGACTGGGGCCCGTAGCCTGCAGGATTTTCTGACTTCCCGCTTTGGGCGGCTGGCCAGTCTGGCCTTTGCGGCGGCGATTCTGATTCGTCTGTACAACGAGGTGTGGAGTAACACCGCCGTGGTGGGCGGTTACTTCGGGCTGCCGGGTGAGTGGGAATACTATGCGGCGGCGATGTTGTTCACTGTGTTTACCCTGGCTTACAGCCTCAAGGGCGGGCTGCGGTCGTCGATTTTTACGGATGTGATTCAGGCGTTTGTGTTCGTCTTCTTTGTCGGTGCGGTGTTGTTCCTGATTATTCCGGCCAACGATACCAGTGCCCTGTTGAGTAATGGCGAGTTCAAGCTTAACGCCGGCTTTGATCTGCTCCTGGTGGCGCTGCTGCAGCTGTTCAGTTACCCGTTCCACGATCCGGTTCTGACCGACCGGGGCTTTGTGAACAAGGAAAAGACCATGCTCAAGAGCTTTGTAGTGGCTGGGCTGCTGGGCTTTGTGGCGGTGTTTATCTTCAGTCTGGTGGGTGTCCACGCCCGCCTGAACGGTATTGACGCCATGGGCAATGCCCCGGCCGCTGTGGGGCAATCATTGGGGCTGGCGGCGCTGTTCTTCATGAGCGTGGTGATGATGACCTCGGCAGGTTCAACACTGGATTCCACCTTCACCTCGCTGGCGAAATCCCTGGCCGTGGACCTGCCGCGACTGGCGCAGCGCGCAACGGATAAGCTTCCGAGTATGCGTGTTGGCGCGCTGGTGATGATCGTGTTCGCCTTCCTGGGTAACCTGCCGATGTTTGCCGGTACCGATATCCTCAAGGCCACCACTATCTCGGGCACCATGGTCATGGGGCTGGCGCCGGTGTTCCTGTTCTATGGTTTCACCCGCTGGTCGCCTTGGAGCTTCCACCTGAGTTTCTGGACCGGTCTGGGGCTGGGTGTTCTGCTGGCCACGGGGTTGATTCCGTCAAGTTGGGCGATTGGCGACGGCAAGTACGCGATGCTCCTGGGCGTGAATGCCTACGGTTTCCTGATCTGTTCCGCCGGATTCTTCCTGCCGCTGGTGTTAAGGCGCCTGGCGGGTAAATCTCTGGCAACCAGTGGAGTGTGATGATGACTGATTTCGACATGGTTGGTAGACACCTGGACAGCTGGCGATCCTTTCGTAGCCTGCCGCTGTGGGTGCAGGTGTGGGTGGCCGGCATTCTGGTACCAGTCAACGCGGCGGCTTTTCTTTTTCTGGATACAGCGGCCGGTTACTGGACTGCGGTGGCTGCAGCTCTGGTGCTGGCCAGTAACTACCCGATTATGCTGGGGTGTCGTGGCATGAGTCGCCTGATGTCACTGCCACACCTCGCCATATGGGGGCCATTGCAGGTATTTCTGCTTTATTGTCTGGCTGTGGCGGATCTTGCCTACACCGAATTCGGATTCATTGTTGTGGTTGTTGTCGTGAATGGCGTGTCTCTGGTGTTCGATGCGGTCGACAGCTGGCGGTGGTGCGCGGGTGAGCGGGAAGTGCCGGGGCATGGTTGATCCCGAGGGTCGCACTTGTCCATTGAGCTATCGCTACCAACCGGCTGGTTTGTGTCAGGAGGTCAGCCAGGTCACCGAGGATGTCCTGTTCATTGTCGGAGGCCTGTACGGCAACCCCTTTGCCCTGGATGAGATTGAACAGATGGCGCTGGCAGAGGAACGCCAGGGCCATCGGGTAAAACTGGTCTTCAATGGCGACTTCAACTGGTTCAATGCCAGTGACACGCTGTTCCGGCAGATCAACAACCGGGTGCTGGATCATACGGTTATCCTGGGTAATGTTGATTTTGAGTTGGCGACGCCCAGCGTCGGAGCAGGTTGTGGTTGCGCGTATCCCGATTATGTCGATCAGGGAGTGGTTGAACGCTCCAATCGCATAATGGAGCGGCTTCAGGCGCTGGCGGGTGAGCACCCGGATATCCAAAAACGGCTGTCCGGCTTGCCTAGGTATCGGTGTCTGATGTTTGGAGGCCTAAAGATTCTGGTGCTGCACGGTGACCCGGAGTCACTGGCAGGTTGGGGACTGGCACATGAATCTTTTGCAGCGGGCAATGAGGTGGCTTTGGATAAATGGTTCAGGGCTTCGGGAGCGGACGTGATTACGTCCACCCACACTTGCCTTCCCGCTTTATGGTCGGGGACGGTCGATGAGCGGTTTCGTGTGGTGGCCAATAATGGCTCTGCGGGCATGGGCAACCTGCTGTCTGACCGCCGTGGGCTGATTACCCGGTTGGGCTTTACAAGCCCTTTGGCCGAGCCTGTGGCGGGCATTGAGCATTGTGGTCTGAACGTATCGCTTATGCCTGTTTGCTATGATTTCAATGCCTGGCTGCCACAGTTTGATAGGCTCTGGCCCGCGGGTTCAGCGGCCGCGGTTTCCTATCGCAGTCGTCTCGTTTCGGGTACCTCCCTGAGCCAGGACCGTCTCGTCTTTCCTTCCAATTCGTAATCAATTTGTCACTGGCGATTGCTTCAATCCGGTCTATTCTATTAGGAGAGACGCAGCCCACGCGGCGTGGGTCATTTAGGCCCAACTTGAAATATATTTTGTGGTCTATATAATTTAACCCTAATTTTTTGACGCGAATTGATCACGCTATGACATCAGAAGGCTCGAATACCACCGCCATCACCCTTCGCACTCCCGTGAAAGATGATGGCTACAGGCTCTACCAGTTGGTGGCTGAATGCCCTCCGCTGGACCCCAACTCGATTTACTGCAACCTGTTGCAGTGCAGCCACTTTGCCGAGACCGGCGTGGCCGCGGAGAAGGACGGCGATCTGGTCGGCTTTATCTCCGGATACATCCCTCCCCAACAGCCCGAAACCGTGTTTGTCTGGCAGGTGGCCGTTCACGAGAAAGGTCGTGGACAGGGTCTGGCCAAGCGAATGCTGAAAGAGATTGTGGCCCGGGACGCGTGTAAGAACGTGACGCACCTGGAAACCACCATCACTGAGGACAACGAAGCGTCCTGGGCACTGTTTCGCTCGTTTGCCCGTGATCTGGGAGCTGAGCTCACCTACCACGAGCACTTCGAGAAAGAGACCCATTTCGGCGGCAAGCACGATCCTGAATTCCTGCTGCGCATCGGGCCCTTTACAAAGCCAGTCTGAGAGTCTGTTACTGACCAGGCGTTATTGACCGCTATCTGGAGTAGCCGGCAGACCACTGAGGTAGGTCTGCCAGAAGGCTTTAACCAAGGTGTGGCTGGCTGATCGCGACGTAACCGATGGGCTGCCCCACTTCTACCTCGAACCTGACATGCTAAGAGGCAAGACAATGGAACTTTTCAAGTCGACCGAATCTGAAGTACGCGTTTATTCCCGCGCCTTTCCGGTTATTTTTAACCGCGCCAAGAATGCGCATCTTTACACTGAAGATGGCAAAGAGTATCTGGACTTTCTCGCCGGTGCCGGTTCCCTGAACTACGGCCACAACAACGATATCCTCAAGAAGGCGCTACTGGAATACGTTGAGGCCGACGGTGTGAGCCAGGGCCTGGACCTGTTCACCACCGCCAAGCACGACTTCATTGAGTCCTACAAGAAGCACATCCTCGACCCCCGTGGCCTGGATTACAAAATGCAGTTTACCGGTCCCACCGGCACCAACTGTGTGGAAGCAGCCATGAAACTGGCGCGCAAGGTCAAAGGCCGTAACGGTATCATCTCTTTCACCAACGGTTTTCACGGTGTGACCATGGGTGCGGTTGCCGCCACCGGTAACAAGCACCACCGCGGTGGTGTAGGTACACCGCTGGGCAACGTCGATTTCATGTTTTACGACGGTTACCTTGGCGATGATGTGGACACCCTGGAGATCATGGACAAGGTTCTCTCTGACAGCTCTTCCGGCGTTGAGTTGCCGGCAGCCGTGATCGTTGAGGCGGTTCAGGGCGAAGGTGGTCTGAACGTTGCCCGTGCCGAGTGGCTGAAAGGTCTGTCCGAGCTGTGCAAGAAGCACGATATCCTGCTGATCCTGGACGACATCCAGGCCGGTAACGGTCGCACCGGTGAGTTCTTCAGTTTTGAATTTGCCGGCATCAAGCCGGATATCGTGACGGTTTCCAAGTCTCTCAGTGGCTACGGCCTGCCCATGGCCCTGGTTCTGTTCAAGCCGGAGCTGGATATTTGGGAATCCGGTGAGCACAACGGTACCTTCCGCGGCAACAACATGGCCTTTGTAACGGCCCGTGCAGCGGTGGAGACCTATTGGAAAGACGACGCGTTCGCCAACGAAGTGAAGGCCAAAACCAAGGTACTGGGCGATGCCCTGCAGGCGATTTGCGACAAGTACCCGGGTGAGTTCAAAATGAAGGGACGCGGTTTGATGCGTGGTATTGAAGCCACACATGCCGATGTAACGGGTCCGATTACCAAACGTGCTTTCGAGCATGGCCTGATTATCGAAACCAGTGGTCCCAACGACGAAGTGATCAAGTGCCTGATGCCGTTGACCACCAGCGAGGAAGACCTGAAGAAAGGTGCCGAGCTGCTGGCAAGAAGTGTGGACGAAATCATGCAGGAAGGGATCAGCGAGGCGTCGTAAGGCGCCTCCCACATCCAGACATTCATTCTGCAGGATAGCGAAGGCAACACTATGACTACCCAACAACATACCGTAGAAAAGATCGGCGGCACCTCGATGAGCAACTACGAGGCCGTCCGTGACAACATCATCATCGGTGGACGCAGCAAGGAAGATCTGTACCAGCGCATTTTTGTGGTGTCCGCCTACGGTGGCGTCACTAACGAGCTGCTGGAGCACAAGAAGACCGGTGAGCCGGGCGTGTATGCCCTGTTTGCCGATGCCGAGTCTGACTGGGCCTGGGGTGATGACCTCACCAAACTGGTGAAGTTCCTGACCGATATCAACGGTGAACTGTTTGAGGATCCCATGCTCAAGCAGCAGGCGGACCAGTTCATCACTGACCGTATTGAGGGTGTGCGCGGTTGCCTGATTGACCTGCAGCGTCTGTGTTCCTACGGCCAGTTCCAGCTGGAAGAACATCTGCTGACCGTGCGTGAAATGCTTGCCGGTATCGGTGAAGCGCACAGTGCCTTCAACACCGCACTGAAGCTGCAGCAGGAAGGCATCAATGCCCGTTTCGTGGATCTCACCGGCTGGCGCGACAATGAGTTGCTGCCCCTGGACGAGAAGCTGAAGCAGGCGTTCGACGCCGTCGACCTGACCCGCGAACTGCCCATCGTGACCGGGTATGCCCAGTGCAAGGAAGGTCTGATGCGGACTTTCGATCGTGGCTACAGCGAGATGACCTTCAGCCGGGTAGCCGTGATCACTGAAGCCCGTGAAGCGATTATCCACAAGGAATACCACCTCAGTTCCGCCGACCCCAACATTGTCGGTGCAGACAAGGTGGTTCCCCTGGGCCGGACCAACTATGACGTCGCCGACCAGCTGGCCAACCTGGGTATGGAAGCGATCCACCCTCGTGCCGGCAAAGGCATGCGCCAGAATGAAATCCCGCTGCGTGTGATGAACACCTTTGAGCCGGAGCACACCGGTACCCTGATCACCGGCGATTACGTCAGTGAGAAGCCTCAGGTGGAAATCATTGCCGGCGCCAAGGGCGTGTTTGCCATTGAGGTGTTCGATCAGGACATGCAGGGCGAGCCGGGCTCCGATCGTCGCATCCTCGACGTGCTGAGCCGCTTCAAGGTGCGTTTCATGTCCAAGGACACCAACGCCAACACCATCACCCACTATGTCGGCAGCACGCTGAAACACGTCAAGCGGGTGGTCAAGGCGCTGAAGGAAGAGTTCCCGAACGCGGAGATCAATACCCGCAAGGTAGCGGTGGTTTCCGCCATCGGCAGTGACATGAAAGTGCCGGGCATCCTGGCCCGTTCCGTAAAGTCGCTGGCGGACGAGGACATCAGTGTTCTAGCCCTGCACCAGTGCATGCGTCAGGTGGACATCCAGTTTGTGGTAGACGAGGACAACTACGAGAAGGCTATCGTTGCGCTTCACGGTGTTCTTATCGAACCGCACAACCACGAGTACGCCATCGTCGCGGCCTGATACCAGTAAGACTGCAACACCCCCGGACAGTTATTCTATCCGGGGGTGTTGTCGTTTCTGTCCGACCTCTTTTCAGAAATCCACGCCCCGCCCTCAGTCGTATTCTTCAGTACATTTTTGAACGGTACCAAAGCCATGACCAAGTCTTTAAGGCTGGGACCGTCCCCGACCATAACCCCAAATGGTGAAATGGACTCTCTGGTGGGGCTGTACTTCAGGGATGCGTCCCGGTATGCACTTCTGGGAGACAAAGGCGAGCAACGCCTTGTTCGTCAACTGACGCGGTGCTATCAGGTGATAGGCCAGGAGCTGGCGTTGCCTGATGACACTCCGCAGACCTACCGTGAAATCGTAGGCAGTCTCGGTGATGCCTGTGCATTCTCCACCCGATGTCGCCGCGCCTACCATCTTGCCCGCGCATGCCGTAGCAGGCTGGTCGAGAGCAACCTGCGTCTGGCGGTTCACATCGCCAGGCGGTACGGCCAATACGGTATTCCGATGGCCGACCTGATCCAGGATGCGAACGTGGGGTTGATCAAGGCGGTGGAGCGTTTTGACCCGACCAAGGGCTTCCGTTTCTCCACTTACGCTTACTGGTGGATCAGTGAAGAGGTGAAGCGTTGTCTCCAGCGTGGTACCCGCCTGGTCCACACTCCGGAAAACGTGGTTGATGAGATCCGGCAGCTGCGCAGAGCGTCCATGCGGTTACATCAGGCCCTGGGACGGGCACCCCTTCAGAGTGAGCTGGCGCGGGAGATGGAGGCCTCTCCTTCCCGTATTGGTGAGCTTCGGGCACTGGCTACCCGGGAGCTGTCCGTCGATACGCCGATCTCTGATTTTGGCGGCCTCACCCTGGGTGATAGTTTGAGTGCCAATGACCAGTTGGCGCCTGAGCGCTCCATGGAGCAGCGTGACCGGAAGAAGACTCTGGCGGAGATCCTGGGGGAATTGACGGAGCGGGAGCGCTCAGTGCTATCGCGTCGGTTCGGGCTGGGAATGTCAGAGCCGGACACTCTCCAGGTCATTTCGGACGACCTGGGCATCAGTCGCGAGCGGGTGCGACAGATTGAGAAGGGTGCTATCCGGAAAATCCAGTCAAAGCTGGGGGTCGAGCCTCTCAGTGGGTCGTGAAAAACCAGGTGCCGGCGGCGACCTGACAGGCGACAACAACGGCAGTGAGGAGCAGCCGGAGTTTCAGGTACCACGCCGGCCAAAAGGCCTTCATCCAACGGGCGTCGACAAAGTAAAGAGCGAGATAGGCGGTGGTATACAGCGCAATCTGCCACGCTGTTGTTAGCAACAGGCCAAGACCGGCGGACAGAAAGAAAACCTGGCTGAGCAGCATGGTCACCAGGGGTGAGAGCGGGTAGCAGCGGTTTTCCAGCTGCATAGCAATGGGCCAGTAAACGCCGCCCATGAAGGCCAGAACTCCCGCGCTGTAGAGATAGAACCAGCCGATGATAGCCACGCTGTGCGCCGGGATGAGAAACAGCGAAACAATGGCTGCAACGAAGGGCAGCAGTCCGAGAATTCCGACGAGAATCGCAAGGCGGGCTACGGCAATCACGATGCTTGCTCCAGCCAGTGGCGAGCAAAGGGGAGTGTCCCGCGGGTGTCTAGGCGGCTATTACCAAGTTCGTTGAATGCTATTTTCACCGTGATGCTCCGGGATGACGTGTTACGCCAGTACTTACGAATCCCGGTAGCAATAGGATCAACTCCCCAGAGCCTGACATTCTCGGTGTTGCGGGCAACTGACGAGGTGATCATTGACCATGCCGGTCGCCTGCATGAAGGCGTACACAATGGTCGGCCCCACGAAGTTGAAGCCGGCTTTTTTGAGCGCGCGGGACATGGCTTCAGCCTCAGCGGTGGTCACCGGCACTTCTGACAGGCTTTGCCAGTGATTCTGAATTGGCGCGCCACCTACAAAAGACCAGAGGAAGTCACTGAAATCAAAGCCCTGTTCCTTAAGGTCCAGATAGCTTCGGGCGTTGCGGATAATTGATTTTACTTTCAGTCGATTGCGGATGATGCCGGGGTTGCCCAACAATTCCTCCACTTTTTTGTCGTTGTAGTGGGCAATCTTTTCCGGATTGAAGTTGTCGTAGGCGGACCGGTAACTGTGCTGCTTGCGAAGAATCGTGATCCAGCTCAGACCGGCCTGCTGGCCGTCCAGGCAAAGCTTTTCGAAGAGCGCGAGTTCATCGTACTCGGGGCGCCCCCATACCGTGTCATGGTATTCGGTGTAGAGGGGATCGGTGCCACACCAGGGGCAACGGTTGTTCTCATCCATAAGGGCTCCTTATCAGGTCTGGCTGGGCGCGATGGATCGGTGCCAACTGAAGCGTAAAGGGCTGTCCAGCGCAATCGGTCTGTCGAGCTCCAGGTCGACGTCTGGTCCGGACAGCAGCCCTCCGGAAGGCAGCGTCTGGTGATCCTGCCGGTAAACCAGGGTCACCAGGAAGCCTCCCAGTTCGCCGCTGGCGGCATGCCACCCGGCGTCGTGACGGTCACCGTAAAGACTGAAGTCCGGCCGTACTTCCAGTGTCTGCAGGTTACCGGCTATGCCTCGCCCCGTGGCTTTCAGCCAGGCTTCCTTGAGGGTCCATACCCGGAGAAAGTCCTCCTGGCTGTCGTTGGCAATCAGCCAGTCCTGCTCTGTGCGGGTGAACCAGCGCCGTACGATTTTCTGCCAGTGAGGGTGCCGGTGGAGCGGCTCCAGATCCAGACCGATACCCGGTTGGTCACTGACTGCACAGCCTGACAAGCCACCACTGTGGCTCAGGGACAGGTGCCAGCCATCGGGTCGGACCGAAGCGACGGGGCGACCGCTGACCGGTTCGCATTCCCGTGCCGGGCATTGTGCGCCGTGCCCGATGGCCTGTCGAATCAACCAACGGCTGCTCAGGTACTCCCGCTGCCTGGGCCCCGAAAACTTCGCCACAGTGGCTCGTTCGTAGTCGGTAAGCCAGTGTGGACAGGACAGAGTCCCGGCTTCGGGCTCCCGGCATAGCCAGACCGTGGTTGCCGTTTCAGGGTTGCAGTCGCTGGATGTGCCAGCCATCACCTTGCCTCACGTATTCAAAACGATCGTGCAGGCGGCTGGGCCGGCCCTGCCAGAATTCAACCCGCTCCGGTATTACCCGGTATCCTCCCCAGAAACTGGGCAGCGGGATTTCCCCCTCACTGAACTTGCGTTTGATCTCGGCCACCTTCTGCTCAAGCAATCCGCGGGAGTTGATGGCCTTGCTCTGCTCTGAGACCCAGGCGCCAACCTGGCTGCCCCGTGGACGGGAGGAAAAATAACGCAGCGATTCCGCCTTGCTCACTTTTTCCACGGTTCCCTGGATCTTTACCTGGCGATTCAGTGCAATCCACGGGAACAACAGCGCCGCTTTCGGGTTTTGTGCCAGTTCTCTGGCCTTGCGGCTTTCGTAGTTGGTATAGAATACGAAACCCTGTTCGTCGTAATACTTCAGCAACACAGTCCGTAGGTCTGGCATGGAGTCGCTGCCGGTGGTGGCCAGAGACATGGCGTTGGGCTCCAGAATGCCCGCCGTCCGTGCGTCGTCAAACCAGCTATGGAACTGCTTTATCGGGTTGTCATCCAGCGCGTCCCGTTCCAGGCCTTCGCTCTCGAAGTCGCGTCGCATGTCACTGATATCCATTGCATGGATCCTGTCGTAAAAGGTGAGTCTTCAGTACTATTGAACGCATTAACATACGGTGGTCTATTCTTTCAGGATTGGCGAGTGATGGAAACTGACGGGCAACAAACGGGGAGTTCTGAGGTGTCCAAGGCGCAAACGCGAAAACCTGTGTACAGGAAGGTCTGGTTCTGGTTGGTGTTGCTGCTGTTGGCGTACACGTTGGCCGGCTTTTTTCTGTTGCCCTGGTGGCTGCAGCGGTTGGTTCCGGAACAGCTGGAACAGCGAATGGGCTGGCAAGCGCAGGTCGAGGAGATCAGAGCCAATCCTTTCAGCATGAGCCTGGATATCCGCGCCCTGACCGCGGATGACGCGGATGGTGAAAAAGTGATCGGGTTCGATCGACTGTTTGTCGATCTGACCTTCTGGAGACTGTTCACCGGTGTGGTGGGCCTGCAGGCGATTGCGCTCGAGGAGCCATTTATCCGCCTGGACCTGCTCGATGATTACAGCGTGAATTTTGCCAGGGACTGGAACGAGGCCAACCCCGCCGCGAATGAGCCGGAGCCGGCAGAGGGCGGCACGTCCGAACCGCCGAAGCTGTATTTCCAGCATATTACCGTTAATGGTGGTGAGCTGCTGTTCCGGGATTTCAGCAAGCAAGAGCCCGCCTCCTTCCGGATTTCACCCCTGGACCTGACGCTGAACGATATTGCCACCTGGCAGAGGGATGATGCCCAGAGTAATTACTACCTGTTGGCGGCACTGGGCAGCCAGACCATCGAGTGGGAAGGCGACCTGAGCATCAACCCTCTGTATTCTCGAGGATTTATACGAATTGCGGATATTGATTACGCAACGCTGAAGCACTTTCTGAAGCCGTATCTACCCTATGAGCTGAGGGGTGGAAACGTCACCGTCAGCACCGACTATGAATTGAGTGTCGCCGAGCAGTTGTACCTGACGACCTCAGATGGCTTGCTGGAGCTTGAGGGGCTGGCATTGGCGCTGGACGAGGAACAGGAAAACGCCGCACTCACAAATGGACGCCTGGCTATTGACCAGATTGGATTCAGCCTGACGGGCCGCAGCGCCGACATCGGCATGATCACTGTGGATGCCCTGGACCTGGCTTTGGCACGCAGTGCCGAAGGTGAGATAGACCTCCTGGTTCCGCTGCAGCAGGACTCGGAAGACGAGACCGACGCGGATCCCTCAGAAACCGGGGACGAAGGATTCCTGTGGTCGGTCGCCGGAGTGGAGCTGAGTAATAGCCGGGTGCAATGGCGGGATCGCCAACCGGAAACGCCGGCGGATATCACGGTTGAGGATCTGGCCCTGACTCTGGGCGGTGTTAGCCACGAGTTAGAGGAACCCGTTCGTTACCGACTGCAAGGGACACTTGCCAAAGGTGGTTCGCTGGGACTGGAGGGGCAGGCCACCTTACAGCCATTTACCCTGGAGGCCGGGGTAACCGGTTCCGGTGTGCAACTGGCGACCTTCGAACCCTATATCCGTGAGGCGGCGAACCTGAACGTGCGAAATGGGCAACTGGCCGTGGATGGGAACCTGGATCTGGATGGCCAGAAGGAGCCGCTGACGGGGACATTCAGCGGCACTGCGGAAGTGTCGGGACTTAACCTGACCTTACCGGACTCGAGCGAGCCCTTGCTGGCCTGGCAAACGCTTCGCCTCGCACCGCTGGAGTACAACGTGCATCCGGCTCGCCTGGAGATCGGCACCATTACCCTGAGTCAGCCAGCAGTGAACGTCGTGCGCGGTGGAAATGGCCTGCATAATGTCGAGCGAATTATTCCGGTGAGCGGGGCACCAGCGGAACCTGAAGCTGAGGCTTCGAAGGAGGATAAGGAGGGTAAGCCAGGTATTATCTTCCGTATAGAACAGCTGTTGCTCGAAGAAGGTGATGTGTCCTACACCGACCGAACCCTTGATCCGGCGTTCACCACCAGGTTCGATGAATTGAACGGTACCGTCACCGGGATAAGTAATATTGCGCCCCAACAGGGCAAGGTGTCGTTGCGAGGCCGAGTTGATGGCGTTTCCGACGTGAACTTCGAAGGGACCCTGGGGACCCTGGGCACTGATGATGTCAGCCAGTTGAGTCTGGACATGAAAAACGCCTCCCTGCCGACTCTGTCGCCCTATTTCGGGCGCTATCTTGGCTATGGGGTGGACAGCGGTAAACTCAATGTCGATATGAACTACGAAATCGCCGGCAGTCGTATCGACGCCACCAATATAATCGTGATGGACCGGCTGGAGCTGGGGCAGCCGGTGGCGAGTGAAGAGGCCGTGAGCGCGCCGGTGAAGCTGGGGCTTGCGCTGTTACGGGATAGTAAGGGCGTGATTGAACTCGATGTCCCGATCAGCGGTGACCTGGATGACCCCGATTTCAGTGTCGGAAAAGTGGTGATGCGCGCGCTTGTGAACATCCTCGCCAAAGCGGCGGCTTCACCCTTCAGCGTTCTGGGGTCGGTCGCGGAGTTGGCGGGCCTGTCCGGAGAGGAATTGAGTCAGGTTAATTTTCTGGCGGGTCAGATCGCGTTGGCAGAGGGTGAGCAGGCGAAACTGGATGCCCTCGCGGATGCTCTGGCGGAGCGGCCGGCGCTGTTACTCAATATCCGGGGTGTGGTCGCACCGCAAGCGGATGGATTGGCGCTGTTGAAGCAACGGCTGGAGCAACAGAAGGGCGGGAGCCTGAGCGATGAAGCCTGGGAACAGGCACGCCAGGACTACCTGGCCGGAGACCGGCCATTGCCCCCGGAATCCCTGGGTAATCTGGCCTCTGGGCGGGGCGTCTGGCTGCGGCAACAAATGCTGGAAGAATATGGCGTTGCAGCCAAGCAGCTGTTTTTACTGGACCCGGTACGGAATGCCATGGCGGATGAGCAGGGCCGGGTTGCCGTCGAGTTTGCGCTGGATGCCCGTTAGTCAGATTCCGGGTGTTGATAGGGGAAACTGGTCAGGAACCTCGGATACCAGAAAGGTATCCCAGTCGTCCGGGTGGCGCTCCAGATACTTCTGTAGGTAGGCGCGGCTGACAATCGCGACTTCCGCAACCGAAGGTCTGTCGGCCTTAATCAGGTTGATGTTGCGGCGATGGCTGTCGGAAAATTCGATATCGAATCGTTTCTCCAGTTCCGCATTGTTGGTTTCCAGATTGGCGAAGCAGTAGTGGTATCCGGAAATGGCGACGATTCGCCGCTTGCTCACGTCATCAAAGAAACTCAGGTCACGGCCGGGTTTCTTGAGGGCCAGGTAGACATCTTCATCGGTCAGGATCGGCATAGTGGCGTTGAATTCGTATTTTTTCCAGCCCCAGTCAGGACTCTCGAAGAAAATGACATCGTACAGACCGGCTTCGAAGTCCAGGTGGCGCCGTTGGGGTGAGGTGTGAATGATTTTGAATCGGATGTCCTGATGGGCCTTGCCGACGCGCTTTAGCGTGTCAGCCAGCAAGCCAGTGACCTGATTGCCCTCTTTGATACTGGCAATGGGAGGGAAGTTATACACACCTACCCGTATCTCTGTCTCGGCACTGGCTACAGACAGGGTCGGTCCACCCGCGAAAATGGCCGCGACAAGAATCGTATTTCTGGCTAGTTGGACAGGTGACACAATAGCGATCCCGGAGTATTGGTGTAAGCGTCTTCGAGAGTACTGTTACAGTATTCTAGTCATAAAGGGTCAAGTATAGACACATGAGCCAAAGGAAGCAGTTATAGTGAGTCTCCCCCTGAGCCATTTTTTTGCCTATGTCTCCCGCTTACGCTGGATCAAGCGTTGGGGATTGATGCGTAATGCGATCGAAGAGAACGTCGCCACCCATTCCTGGGAGGTCGCGACCCTGGCCCACGCTCTGGCCCTGATTCGTAACCGGCATTTTAATGGTTCGGTGAATGCCGACCGGATTGCGGCGGCAGCCCTCTATCACGACGCCACCGAGGTGATTACCGGTGATATGCCGACGCCGGTCAAATATCACTCGCGGGTTATGCGAGAGGCGTTCGGGGATATCGAACACAAGGCAGAGGCGGAACTGCTGGCGTTGTTGCCGGAGGACCTGAGGGACGACTTCGCGCCCTATGTGAGGGAGTCCCAGTTGTCGGCAGAAGAGCAGGAACTGATCAAGGCCGCGGATCGCCTGTCAGCCTGGCTGAAATGTCAGGCAGAGGTTCGCACGGGTAACAAGGAGTTTGAGCCAGCCGCCGAGCAGATCGTCAGACGGCTGGAGCAGGATGGCTTGCCAGAGGTTGCCTATTTCATGGAGGTGTTTGCTCCCGGTTACCAGCAACCCCTGGATAACCTGCTGGGGTAACGCCCTTTCAGGAGGCGGCGCCGGAGGAGGCAACCATTCCGCCCCGCAGCCCATCACGCTGGACTGACTGGCGCACCACGTCTTCCGGGCTGCCCGCGAGTTCACGGAACATGCCCATGGAGCCCAGCAGTGCGGATGATTCATACGGTACGAATACCCGCTCGCCATCCTTGGCCATGTTTGGCAACACCTTGATGTAGCTCTGACCCAGCAGGTAGCCGATGACCGTCTGCTTGTTCTCTTCCGTCTCGCCCATGGCGCTCAGCACCAGGCGAATGGACTCCTGCTCACCCTGGGCACGGAGGATGGCGGATTCCTTGTCGCCCTGGGCGTTGAGGATGGCGGACTCGCGCTGGCCCTGGGCCATGGCAATGGCAGCCGCCTTCTCACCTTCCGCTTCGGTCACCGTGGCGCGGCGCTTGCGCTCAGCGGCCATCTGGAGGCGCATGGCTTCTTCCACTTCCTCGGGCATGCTGATGTCCTGAACTTCCACCCGCGTCAGCTTGACCCCCCACTTGGAGGCCGGCTCTTCCATTTCTGCCTGGATGGCATTATTGACCTCGCTGCGGGACTCGAACAGCTTGTCCAGTTCCATCTTGCCCACCACCGAACGCAGGGTCGTCTTCGCCAGCACTTCTACCGCCTGGCTCATATTGGCCACTTCATATACGGCGCGACGGGGATCGATGATCTGGTAATACAGTGCACCATTGATCTTCACTGTGACGTTGTCGGTGGTGACCACCGGCTGGCCGGGGAAGTCCATCACGGTTTCGCGGCGGTCGATCCGAGTCTCATCGCTGGTAACCGGGTGATAGTCATCCCCCATGCGCATGTAGCGAATCATGGTGATGGGGCGCGGGCGTTCAATAAACGGGATGATGATGTTAACACCACTTTCCAGTATCCGGTTGAAGGAACCCAGGCGCTCAATAACCATGACCTCGGACTGGCGCACGATCACCAGGCCTTTGGCAATAATGGCGATACCGATGACGACCAGAACCAGGCTGATGATCAGTCCGGGTGTAATAAATGCTTCCATACTGTTTACTCCGTGAGATTGACGCTGTGGACAACGGCGGTGGTGCCGTCGAATCGTTCAAAAATGACTTCCGTGCCTTCTGGTAACTCCGACACGCCAGTATCACTGGTACGAATCCGGTAGAAATCGCCGTTGACCTTTATGCCGGTAGCGCCGTCGAAATCCCGTCGCTCGCAATGGTAGCGACGACCATGTTCAACGCCGGTACCTGTGGTGCCATAGGCAACGCCTTTCGGAGAGAACCTTGGGCGAAGCCAGAGAATGGCTACAGGGACAAGAATGCCTGAAAACACCCCCATGCCCACCAGTTGCCATTCGAAGGACACGCCAATGAAGGCCAGCAATGCCGTCAGTGCGGATGCAACGCCGAGAGCCAGCAACACCAGAACACCGGAGGCAAGCTCCGCCAGGCTCAGGATCAGGGCCAGAATCAGCCAGAAATGCGTGAGGCTCCATTCCATACAGGTTAATGTCCGTCAGTGGTTGGTTTGGATAGTCCGACGGATTGTAGCATGGCTCTCTCGGTTGGCCTGAGTGCCCGGTACTGGCGACCTCTTATGCCATGGTCTGGAACCGGACACCTGCTAGAGTCATTACTTTAAAACAATGAAGAGGCCCCGGCCATGAAAGATCTGAAGAACAAAGTTGCAGTTGTTACCGGTGCAGGTTCCGGCATTGGTCGCGCACTCGCCAAGTCACTGGCTGCCCGTGGTTGTCGCCTCGCCCTGTCGGACGTGAATGAAACCGGCCTCGCGGAAACAGCGAAGGAACTGGGTGGCGCGGACGTCAAGACGTACAAGCTGGATGTGTCCAGCCGTGACGCCATTTACGCCCATGCCGAAGAAGTCGCCAAGGATTTTGGTCAGGTGAACCTGGTGATCAACAACGCCGGTGTGGCTCTGTCTGCCAGCGTTCGTGAAATGACCGATGACGATTTCAAATGGGTGATGGACATCGATTTCTGGGGTGTTGCCCACGGTACCCGCGCTTTCCTGCCGCACTTGATCGCCTCCGGTGATGGCCACGTGGTCAACGTATCCAGCGTGTTCGGCCTGATTGGTGTGCCCAAGCAAAGTGCTTACAATGCCGCGAAATTCGCCGTGCGTGGCTTTACCGAAGCCCTGCGTCAGGAAATGCAGCTGGAAAATCAGCCGGTGGCTGTCAGTTGTGTACACCCCGGTGGCATTCGCACCAATATTGCCAACGCTGCCCGCATGGGCAAGTCGGAAAATGCCGACGCTCAGCGTAAGGGTTTTGACAAGCTGGCGATGACCACACCCGAAAAGGCTGCTGAAATTATTGTAAAAGGTATCCTGAAGAATGAATCCCGCATTCTGGTGGGGCCGGATGCCTGGGGAATCGAAGCGGTCAACCGCCTGCTGGGCGCCGCCTACCAGCCGTTGGTAGCTCGATTCTCCCGCAAGAACCTGTATGTCTGAGGCATGAATTAATGTGTAGCAGGTTGCGACTTGATCGCAGTCTGCTGTACATTTTACATACAGAGCTTTACTTCTATACTTGCTGTTCATCTAGGGAAAGAGTCAGCATGAATACGCCTCATTACTCCGATCTGGGGGCTACACTGGAACATAGCCGCTCGGGTCTTCGCGATAGCCATCGCCGCTCGTTAATGCGGCTGTTGTTTCTGATCACCGGTTCATCACTGGTGGTTTTTGCCGCCCTGCAGTTGCTGAACGGATTCTGGTGGGTCGCAGCCATTGAGCTGTCTGCCAGTGCCCTGCTGTTTTTTGGCATGGTCCGTCTGCGCAGCTCCCCCCACCTGCAGCAATGGATATATGGGTATCTGGTGACCCTGTTTTCCTTTTTCCTGGTGATCATACTTTTACCGGAAGCGTCGGTGTCGGCGTTCGTCTGGCTGCTGATGATGCCAGTGCTGGCTTACCTGCTTCTTGGTAAGCATGAGGGGTTAATTCTGAGTGTGCCCTTCATGATTGTGGGTTGTGTGGTTTATTTTATTCACCTGGGATCTATTGGTAGTGCCCACGTGATGATCGACTTGCTCAATATGGTCTTTTGCGGCGCCCTGATGCTCACCTTCGTGCATATGTATGAGATTCGCCGTGAAGAGGCGGAGCAACGGCTTGTCACCCTGGCCCAGACCGACGCCCTGACCGGGCTGGCGAATCGCAGCAGTTTCCAGCATAAGCTGAGCCGTACTATCGCCGAGTGTGATCGCAGTGGCACCGGGTTTGCTCTGGTGATTATGGATATTGACCATTTCAAGATGGTGAACGACAGCATGGGGCACGACGCTGGCGATTACGTATTGCGAAACCTTGGTCAGTGCATGCTGGAACGCTTGCGTATGACGGATTCCGTTGGCCGTCTCGGTGGCGAGGAGTTCGGCCTGATCCTCAGAGATGTAAGGCCGGCCGATGCCTTTGAGCTGATGGATGCGCTGCGCCAGCGTATTGCTGACAGTGAGCTTGTCTATGGTGAGTCGCGGATCCGCGTCACCGCTTCTTTTGGTATTGCCCAATGGCCGGATCATGGCCGGGAGGCAGGAGAACTGTTTCGCGTGGCCGACCGTTGCCTGTACAGTGGTAAACGCGCTGGCCGCAACCGAGTGGCGCCCGTGGGACCAATATCACCGAGAGGTAAAATGCTTGCTGGCTGAAGGGGGTGAACCATGTGTGAATTACTGGCCATGAGCGCCAACACCCCGACCGACCTGTGTTTCAGCTTTACCGGCCTGACCCGTCGCGGCGGCGAAACCGGACCCCATAAAGATGGCTGGGGGGTGGCGTTCTATGAGGGCAAAGGCGTCAGGGCCTTCCATGAATCCGGGGCCAGTGCCAGTTCCCGTATTGCCGAAGTCGTCCAGACCCATCCGATCAAAAGCGAAGTGGCCATCTGTCATATCCGCCAGGCCAATGTTGGTGAGATCTGCCTGGCCAACACCCACCCCTTTATCCGTGAGCTGTGGGGGCGGTACTGGGTCTACGCCCATAACGGCCAGCTATCCTCGTTCCATGCACCCCGGGGATTCTACGAGCCGGTTGGTACCACAGACAGCGAAGCGATGTTCTGCGATATTCTCAATGACCTTCGCCAGCACTGTGATCGTGAGGCACCGGTTGACGAGGTGATGGATCGTCTTATCGCGTTATCCCGCAATTATGCCAGTGAGGGTGTGTTCAATCTGTTGTTAAGCAATGGCGACTGGCTGTTTACCTACTGCACCACCAAAATGGCCAGCATTACCCGCCGCGCGCCGTTTGGCCCCGCCCGACTCAAGGATGCCGATGTGACCGTGGACTTCGAGTCGGAAACCACGCCGGACGATATTGTCAGTGTCATCGTGACTGAGCCGTTGACGACGGACGAACAGTGGGACATTTATTCGCCTGGCGAGTGGCGGTTATGGCGGGGAGGAGAAGTGGTCAGATCAGGCTACGCGCTGGCATAACCTGACCTTAAAGCCGTGTTACCGACCGCAGTGATTACTGACTGCAGTAATCACTGAAGAGTACGGCGGTTGCCGTTCTGGTACTGGGGTGCGATGTGCTCGTTGATCTGCTCCTTGAAGCTGGCAATCAATTCGCTGTTGTCGTGGTCCCAGGGGTGGAAACCCGGCTTGAAGTATTCCAGCCAGGTCGGGATCAGGCTGGAGAAGGTGCCGTTCTTGCCCCACATGCGCCACAGCCCTTTGGCAGTGTCCTTCAGCGAGAAGTGCTTGGGATCGTTCAGCATCATCCGTGTGGTGAAGTAGCTCGCCACCACTCCCAGCATCGCTGTGCTGAAGGTCAGGTAGAAAGCGCGTTCAGCATAGGTGCCGCCGACTTCCTGGAAGACATCGTAGGTTACCGCCTTGTGCTCGGTCTCCTCAATCGCATGCCACATCCACAGTGGGCGCATGGTTTCGTGCATATCTTCACGGACATCACTGCGTTCCAGCAGCATGTCTGCCATCATGGCGGTCAGATGCTCGAGTCCGCAGGTAATGGCCAGCTGGTGCCGCTTGGGCAGCTTCTTGGCAATGCCGAGAATCACTTCCAGGTGCTTTTCCAGCTCTTCCACGGGCATACCGCTATCCCGCACATGCTGGTTCATGGCATCGTGCTCCAGGGAGTGCATCGCTTCCTGGCCGATGAAACCACGCATCTCAGCCTTGAGCTTCGGATCGTTGATCTGATCCCGGTAATAGCGCACGGAATCCACAAAGAACTGTTCACCCTGGGGGAACAGAACTGACAGAGCGTTCATGGTGTGGCTAAGGATGTAGCTGTTATCGAGCCAGTAACGGGGAACCTTCTCGCCAAACTCGAAGCCCATACGCTGGGGCTTGATGGAAACGTTATCCGGCGTGTTGGAAACCGGTGCCCTGGACTCTGCAGTTTTTGTTCTCAGCATGTTCATACTCCTCTGCGACTGAACGCTTTGGCTGATGTCATGTCTGCAGTGTGTGCGAGTCAACGGCACCTGTGAATGCGTGAAGGGGACGCCTGCCGTTCAGGTTGGGACAGTAATGGCGGTTTAAATTGACTATGATGACAGTATCACAGGTGCCTCCAGCCCCAGTGTTGCGGTCGCTGGCTTCTGTTAGCATCAGAGTAACTTTCCCACAACACCCAAAGGACAACCTATGGCAAACACCAGCCCGGACAAAGAACGGCAGATGCTGGGGTTTTTCCTGGTGCCTGGCGTGTATATGCGGGTCATGGCCGAAACCGTGCGGCAGCTTGGCTACAATGACCGGTCGCTGTACGAGGGGCTGAGTTTTTCGGCGGAAGACCTGAAGGCGAATGACAGCCGGGTGTTCGTGACCGACGCCATCATGATGACGCAACGGGCATTGGACCTGGCAGGCAAGGACGGCTTGAGCTTCATGTTGGCGCGGGAACTCAGGCTGACCATCCATGGCACCCTGGGGTTTGCCGCTCTGACCAGCCCGACGTTCGCCGATGCCTTGGATTCGGTGCGCCGATACCTGCAGCTTCGCGCACCGTTCCTCAGCATGAGTCAGTCCGAGGCGGGTGAAAACGTCCTGGTTCAGCTTCGTACCGAGTTCGATGCACCCGGGCTGTACCCGTTCCTGGCGGAGACCGTGAGCGCCACGCTGATTATGTTGACCGAGCAGTTGCTGGACCGCGAGGATGCCGCAAAGCGCGGCTTTGCAATGACCGACGGCAAGCTGCCGGGGGTCACCGTGCACCTGAGCAAGCCCGAGCCGGATTATTACGCCCGCTTCGCCAATCAGTTGCCGGTACGCTTCGAGTATAGCAAGCCTGAGGAAATGATGGTGTTTCCGAAGGAACTGCTGAACGTGCGCATGCGGCTGGCGGATGCGGATGCCTCCCGCATGGCCCGTGAGCAGTGCGAATTCGAGTTGCAGAAGGCGTTGAAGGATCAGGGCGATATTACCCTGGCGATTCGCAATATGCTGCGGATGACGCCGGGCCCGTTGCCTTCCCTGGAGGCGATGGCGGAGCGCTTCTGCGTGTCGTCGCGGACACTTAAGCGTCGTCTGGCGGAGAAGGACACGACGTATCGCGAGATTCTGGAGTCGGTGCTGAAAGACCGGGCGATCCAGTTGCTTCGGTACACCAACCAGTCGGTGAGTGAGATTGCCTACGAGTTGGGTTACGCGGACCTGTCCAATTTCAGCCGGGCCTTCCGCAAGTGGACCGGGAAGTCGGCCAGCGAATTCCGCGAAGATGGGCCCGATCCGGCGCCTGAACTTGGGCCCTGAGGTTTCTGGCCTGGGTGTATGGGGCTCTCGGGCCTTTTGGTTGGGAGCGTGGTCGCAGGGTGGTGTCTTATTTTTTTGAGAAAAAGAACTCGCTTCGCTCAGACACCTTTGTTCTCAAAAAAATAAGACACCACCCCACGCCCTGCTGACCGGGGAAAGGGCCGTCCAAGCCAACGTAGGTCGGGTTAGCAAAGCGTAACCCGACAACCCCAAACCACACACCAACCCAGGAACCACCATGTCACCCGAAAAAGACACCCACAGCAAACTCTTTGGTTATCTCCTCTGGATCTTTGGCTTCCTCGGATCTCATCGCTTTTACTACGGCAAACCGATTACCGGCACCATCTGGTTCTTTACCCTCGGCTTGCTGTTTATCGGCTGGATCATTGATCTGTTTCTGATCCCGGCCATGGACCGCGAGGCGGATCGGAAATTCCGGGAAGGCGAGGTCAGCTACAACATTGGCTGGTTGCTGCTAACGTTCACCGGAGTGTTCGGCCTGCACCGGATGTATATGGGCAAGTGGATTACTGCGATCCTGTATCTGCTGACTGGCGGGCTATTCCTGATCGGCGTTCTGTATGATTTCTGGACGCTGAACGACCAGATTTCTGAGCGGAACCGCGAAGTTAAATTCGGCTGATTTCCTACGGAGAGCTTCTCCGGAGTCTGACGAGACCTTCTGCTGCCTTCTTCCAAAACCGTAGAGGGCCAGGGATGGCCCGATCCGAGCCCACAGGGATGTGCTTGTAGGCGTGTTTTGGAAGAAGGCAGCAGAAGGTCTCAACCACCCAAAGTTAGATTCCCACTTCCAGTTCCCTCAACCCCTCTTCCAGATAATCCAGCATCCGCTGCAGACTGGGCAGTGTGCGGCGGCAGCCGATGAGGCCGAATTCGATCTGGTCGCGGTAGCTGGTCAGGGTCATGTTCAGGGCCAGCCGGTCCATGGCGATGGATACCGGGTACATGCCTTCCATTCGGGCGCCGTTCCAGTAGCAGTCTTCCGAGGGTCCCGGCACGTTGGAAATCACCACGTTGAAGGTCTGCCACTTCGGTGCCATCCCGGTGAGCAGATTGAACGCCGCCGGCGCGAGCGTCAGCGCGGTGTAGTTCAGGATCTCCTCGGAGGACATTGTCGAGTAGCGATCCTTGGCCATTTTGACATCGTGGTGAATGTGCATCAGCCGGTCGGCGGGATCGCTCAGATGGGTGCCCAGCGAGGCGAGGATGATCCCGACCTGGTTGCCCTCCTCACTGTCATCCCGGCGCAGGGATACCGGCACCATGGCGATCAGCGGTTGCTGCGGGAGTTCATCCTGATTCATCAGGTAGGTCCGCAGGGCACCGGCGCACATGGCCATGACCACATCGTTCACCGTCACCCCGTAGGCATGGCCGACCGCGCGAATACGTTTCAGGCAGTAGGACTGCGCCGCAAAGCGGCGGGAACCGGTAATTTTCTTGTTCAGAATACTGCGAGGCGCGTGGAACACAGAATTGTAGGCCGGATCTTTACGGGCCTGATTGATCGTTTTTAGCAATTCCCGGGCTACCGTGGGCACAGTACCCAGCTGTTTGCCGGACTCCCCGATCAGCTGTCCGATGCTGCGCCACAACGACATCCCGTCGCCGTCGGAGGAACGTCGTGCCCGCGGAGGTAACGCCCAGATCGGGGGCATATCCCGCTGTTCCGGGTCAGGGGACAACATACGTTGGGCCATGCGCATGGCGGACACGCCATCCACCAGGGAGTGGTGAATCTTGGTGTATACCGCAAACTGGCGATCCCTCAGACCCTCGATCAGGTGAAACTCCCACAGTGGCCGCTCGCGATCCATCAGATGAGAATGTTCCGCCGACACAAATGACAGCAACTCCCGAACGCGGCCCGGCGTCGGCAACGCCTCGAAGCGGAAGTGATGTTCCAGATCCAGATGTTCATCCCTGACCCACACGGGCTGAGTGAACCGGCTGTCCAGGCGTCGGTCAAACGGCGAGGTTACGGTCGTGTGATCACGAAGCTGGTCCGCAAGCTGTGCCACATAGTCATCCGGTGCGTCTTCCGGAAAGGAAAATAATTGCAGTCCTCCCACATGCATGGGTTGCTGGCGTTTTTCCAGCCAGAGAAACATCTGGTCGGTGGGGCTGAGAGGCTTCACATTTTGTCCTTGTTCTGGATGATGGTGTGATAGTACCTGAGGGAAGGGGCGGCGCAATTGACTTATCTGCGTCGGCTCTTCCGTGGCAAAGTCAGGTCCGGATTGGTGGACACTGCGTAGGTTTCTAGTCAGGTTAGGTTATAAATTCCGTGTATGCCGCCAGGAGGCCGTGACGTGCAACAGCTTCGCCCGGTTTTTTCCATAGCAGCAATGTTGCTGGTTCTGTTATTGGCCGGTCAGGTCACGGCCCAGGATCGCCCCCGTGTGCAGCTCGAAGTGGTGAAAGACGCCGATATCCTCCAGGAAATTTCCCTGAACGGGACGGCCAATGCATTACGGACATCGCAATTGTCGGCAGCCGTCCCGGGGCTGGTGGACTCAGTGCATGTGGAAGCCGGCAGCCGCGTCAGTCGCGGCGATGTGTTGCTAAAGCTGGATGACGAGCAGATGAGCTATCAGCTGGCCGCGGCCCGGGCGGCCACGGATGAGAGCAAGGCACGTTTGGCGGAAGCGCGGAGACGGCTGCAGGAGGCCCGCTCAGTGGGCGCCGGTCGCAACATCGCCGCGACCGAGGTCAGTGCCCGGGAAAGTGAGGTAACCAGTGCCCGGGCAGCGCTGGCGCGCCTGGAAGCAGAGCAGCAACGGGTGGCGGCCGACCTGCGGCGGCATCGCATTGAGGCCCCGTTTGACGACGTAGTCAGTCAGCGTTTCAGTGATCTGGGCGAATGGGTGACCCCGGGTGATGAGTTGCTGCAACTGGTGGACACCAACAACCTGCGGCTGGATTTTCAGGTGCCACAGGATTATTTCAGTCGGATCACCGACAGCGCGGAATTGCGAGTGCATGCCGATGGCCAGTCACTGAACGCGCGCATCGAAGCGCTGGTTCCGGTCAATGATCCCCAGGCCCGTACCTTCCTGCTGCGGGCAAGCGGGCCGGACGAACTGACGCTGTTGCCGGGAATGGCAGTGACCGCCACCCTGAGAGTGGCCTCTGGCGAGCGCGGGCTGACCGTAGCCAGGGATGCCATTAACCGTTATCCCGAGGGCCGGGTCACGGTGTGGATTGCCGAAGCATCCGGTGACGACGGTTACACCGTGACGGAAAAGCGCGTGGAAACCGGATCCGGGTTCGAGGACCGGATTGAAATCACCAGCGGTCTCACGGTCGGTGAGCAGGTGGTTGTCCGGGGTAACGAATCCCTCAGTGACGGTATCGAAGTGCGACTGGCCGAGCGGGAGGCCAACTGATGTTCGCCGGCGTCATCCGCCACGGCACGCTGGTGGCCGTCATTACCCTGATAGTCGCCATCCTCGGGGCGGCGGCCGCGCTGCGCATTCCGGTGCAGATGATTCCGGACCTGGAAGTACGCACGGTCACGGTGGAAACCCGTTGGCCCGGCGCCACGCCCCAGGATATCGAGAAGGAAATCCTCATAGAGCAGGAGCGTTACCTGCGCAACGTGCCGAACCTGAGCCGGATGACCGCCCAGGCCTCCAGCGGCACCTCCGAGATCGAACTGGAATTTCCCTTCGGTGTCGATATCACCGAAGCCCTGATCCAGATCAACAACGCCCTGAGTCAGGTGCCGGATTACCCGCGCAATGTGGATGAGCCACGAATAGTGGCGGCGTCGTTCTCCGTCAATGCGTTTATGTACTTTCGGGTATCAACCCTGGAGGGCAACCCCCGAGAGCTGGACATCGAACTGATGCGGGACTTTGTGGAGGATCGGGTCAGGCCACGGATGGAGAGCGTGGCGGGGGTTTCCGAGGTGACCGTTGGTGGTGGCGCGGATCGCCAGATGCAGGTCATAGTCGACGAGGCCCGGCTGGCCCAGCGTGGCCTGAGCCTGGTGGACCTGCGGGACGCGATCACCGCCCGTAATCAGGATATTTCCGGCGGTGAGATTGATGCCGGCAAGCGACGATACCTGCTGCGTACGGTCGGGCGTTTTGACGATCAGAGTGAGCTGGAGCAGCTGGTGGTATCCCGCAGTGGCGATAGTGTGGTGCGCCTGGGCGAGGTTGCCCGGGTGCTGCAGGACCATTCACGCATACGTCAGCTGTCCATCGTCAACGGCCAGCGGGTGATCGGCCTGCAGGTCCGTCGGGAGAGCGGCTCCAACGTGATCGACATCAAGCGCGCGATGATGGAAGAGGTCGCGGCCATCAATGACGAGGTACTCGAACCCGCCGGCATGGAATTGGGGCTGACCGCAGACGATGCCCGCTACGTGGAGGCTTCGGTGGCCAATGTCTGGACCAATCTGGGGATTGGTGCGGTGTTTGCCACTCTGGTGATGTTCCTGTTCCTGCGCTCGACCCGGGCCACCTTCGCCGGGGTGGTGGGCATCCCGCTGTGTGCCATTGCGGCGTTTATCGGGTTGCTGATCACCGGGCGCACCATCAACGTGATTTCCCTGGCGGGTATTGCCTTTGCCATCGGTATGACCGTGGATAACAGCATTGTCGTGTTGGAAAACATAGAACGGCACCGTCGCCTTGGCCTCGACCGATTCGAGTCCGCCCTCAAGGGCGTGCGGGAAGTCTGGCCGGCGGTGCTGGCCTCCACCATGACCACCATCCTGGTGTTCCTGCCCATTCTGTTTATCCAGGAAGAGGCCGGGCAGCTGTATTCCGATGTGGCCATTGCCATTTCCGCCGCCATCCTCGCCTCCATGCTGGTGGCGGTCACCCTGATTCCCACCCTGTGCGCCCGCCTCGACTTCGGCGACCGGGCGGTCTCCACAGATCAGGAAGGGAACAGGGTGTCCGGCGGCTGGGCTTTCCAGATCATGGCCGCCGTGCGGTGGCTGGTGGCGACCCCGGTACGCCGGATTGTTGCGATTGTGGCCACGGTGGGGGTGAGTGCCTGGGTAATTCTGGTGCTGACACCGCCGGCGGAATACCTGCCCGAGGGGGAGGAGCCAAAAACCTTCGCGGCGATGAACGCGCCCCCGGGCTACAACCTCAGTGAAATGCAGGTCATCGCACGACAGGTGGAGGACTATTTCCTGCCCCACGTAGATGCGGATGGCAACGCCTATGCCGCCGGCGAGACGCCGGTGCCACCGGTGGCCTACCTCAACATGCAGGTGAGTACAGAACGGGTACGGATCATCGCGGAAACCCTCGACCCGCGCCATATCGAAGCGCTGATGGACGAAATCACCCGCTTTTACGAACAGTTCCCGGGTATGCGGGCGTTTGCTGCCAAGGGCTCGATCATTTCCAGCAATGATGGCGGCACCCGCAGTATCAATCTGGATATCTCCGGGCCGGACCTGGTGTCCATCTACGGCGCTGCCAACGCCATTTATGCCCGCGCGGAAGCGATCTTCGACAACCCGCGAATCCAGAGCCAGCCGTCGACACTGTCCCTGGCGCAGCCGCTGATCCAGATCCGCCCCGACTGGGACCGCGCCGCGGAGCTGGGCCTGGGCACCGAGGCCATCGGTTTCACCGTGTCGTCCCTCACCGAGGGCGCCTATGTGGACGATTTCTTCCTGGGCGATGACAAGATCGATATCTATCTCTACGGCAGTGACGGCCGCAATCCCGACCTCAGCGCCCTGCCGGATATCATGGTGCATACCCCCCAGGGCGCAACCCTGCCGTTATCGAGCCTGGCGACCGTGGAGGAATCCGTGGACACCAGCACCGTGCGACGGGTGGACGGTCAGCGCACCGTGACCCTGAACGTGATTCCGCCGGGCGACGTGCCACTGGAGACTGGAGTGGCACGGGTAAAGACCGAACTGCTCCAGGCCATGCGGGAGAGCGGTGAGCTGCCGGCGAACGTGAACGTGGAGATCTCGGGCGCCAGCGATCAACTGAACGCGACCCGCGATGCGTTATCGGGCAATTTCCTGATCGCCATTGCCATTGTGTATCTGCTGCTGGTGGCGATCTTTGCCCACTGGGGTTACCCGCTGCTGATCATGACCGCGATTCCGCTGGGGATCGCCGGCGGCATTGTCGGCCTGGCGCTGATGAACCTGGTGGGTGGACTGTTGCCGATGATTGGCCTGCTGCCCCTGAGCCAGCCGTTCGACATGATCACCATGCTGGGTTTCCTGATTCTGATGGGCACGGTGGTGAACAACCCGATCCTGGTGGTGGACCAGGCGCGTCAGAACCTGCGGCACAGGGGGGTGACGGTGGTGGACGCAGTCACCGATGCGGTACAGACCCGTCTGCGACCGGTGACAATGACCACGCTGACCACCATCTGCGGACTGTCACCCCTGGTGTTCCTGCCGGGCGAAGGCACGGAACTGTACCGAGGGGTTGGCGCTATCGTGCTGTTCGGCCTGCTGGGGGCGGCTACGGTGACGCTGACGTTCCTGCCGGCGTTGACGGTGTTTGTCTTGCAGTGGCGGGAGCGGCGTTCGGGGTCCGCTGGTTAATGTTAGCGGCCTTTTTTGGCCTGGAGCTGCCGCCACTTCGGGGGTGGGAGTATTTTTCTTCTGGGAACAAACAACTCGCTTCGCTCAAACAATTGTTCCCGCCAGAAAAACACTCCCACCCCCAAATCGGCTCGTTCCGGCTTTGGTTAAGGCTGCTGTTAAGCAGCTTCGGTTTCCTGTTGGGGGACTGGCACTTCCAGTCGGATCTGGTCGCCGTCCAGCAGCACCGGGTAGGTTTTGACGGTCACGGTTTCATCTTCCAGGCACTGGCCGGTGATCAGGCTGAAGTGCTGTTTGTATAACGGGGACGCCACGACCGGTTCACCCTGGATATCACCGGTAATACCCCGGGCCAGAACGTTCGAGCCGCTGAACGGATCGGTGTGGCTGATGGCAAACAAAGCCGGCAGCCGATGCGGCAGATAGAACACCGCCACCGGCCCGTCTTCGGTCCAGACCGCAACACCGGATTCCGGCACCAGATCTTCCGCCTTACAAACTACATCCCAGCTAGTGCGAGCTTTCATAATCAGTCTCCAAAGTAATCCCTAGATATATCTGTACAGTCACGTGAGTGAGGGGTATGGGGGTGTTTTTCTGTCAGGAAAAAGGTGTCTGAGCGAAGCGAGTTCTTTTTCCAGAAGAAAAACACCCCCGTGCCCCTCGCTCCACCCGCATTGCTAGCAGGCTAAGCAGACTCCACCCCGAAACCAGCAGGCTACGCAGACTCGGACTCCAAAACAGGCCGCCGCTGATCCCGCTCAGTAGTCCACTGCTGCACCGGATCCTTCTTCTCCGGCGCATTGACGAACTCGCGGAAGCGCTTGCGCTTCTCCGGATCTTCCACCGCCGTTTTCCATTCGCACTGGTAAGTGCCCACAATGCTTTCCATGTGCTCTTCCAGCTCCTTGCCGATACCCAGGCTGTCTTCCAGTGCCACCTCTTTCAGGTAGTCCAGACCACCTTCCAGGTTTTCCATCCACACACTGGTGCGCTGCAGACGATCGGCGGTACGGACATAGAACATCAGCACCCGGTCAATGGTGCGGATCAACTCTTCGTCGGAAAGATCCGTGGCAAACAGGTCGGCGTGGCGCGGGCGCATGCCGCCGTTGCCGCAGACATACAGGTTCCAGCCGTTCTCGGTGGCGATCACCCCGATATCCTTGCTCTGGGCTTCGGCACATTCGCGGGTGCAACCGGACACCGCCATCTTGATCTTGTGAGGCGAACGCAGACCCTTGTAGCGATCCTCCAGGAAAATCGCCATGCCCACGCTGTCCTGCACGCCGTAGCGACACCAGGTGCTGCCGACACAGGATTTCACCGTACGCAGGGACTTGCCGTAGGCGTGGCCGGTTTCGAAGCCGGCGGCGATGAGTTTTTCCCAGATCTCCGGCAGTTCACTCAGAGTGGCACCGAACAGGTCCACTCGCTGACCACCGGTGATCTTGGTGTACAGGTTGTACTCCTTGGCCACCTCACCCAGCACGATCAGCTTGTCCGGAGTGATCTCACCACCGGGTACACGGGGCACGATGGAATAGGTCCCGTTCTTCTGCATGTTGGCCATGAAGGTGTCGTTGGTGTCCTGCAGCGGCACGTGGTCGGTGGCGAGAATGTGCTCGTTCCAGCAGGTCGCCAGGATGGACGCCACCGCGGGCTTACAGATGTCGCAGCCATGGCCCTTGCCGTGTTCCTGGATCAGCGTCTGGAAGGTGCGGATACCGTTGACCTTCACCAAGTGAAACAGCTCCTGGCGGCTGTACGGGAAGTGTTCACAGATGTCCTTGCTGACTTCCACGCCGCGTTTTTCCAGTTCGCTGTCCACCACATTCTTCAGCAGCGCCGCACAGCCCCCGCAGCCGGTACTGGCCTTGGTTTCGCCTTTGACGCTGCCCAGGTCGCTGCAACCGGCATCAATCGCACCGCAGATGTCGCCCTTGGTGACGTTGTGGCAGGAACAGATGGAGGCGGTTTCCGGCAGGGCATCGGGGCCCAAGGCTGGAGCGCCGCCTTCGCTTTCCGGAAGAATCAGGGTTTCCGGGTTGTCCGGCAGAGTGATGCCGTTGAGGGCATACTGCAGCAAGGTGTCGTAGGGACCGTTATCCCCCACCAGAATGGCGCCGAGCAGGGTCTTGCCGTCTTCGCTGACCACCATGCGGCGGTAGTGACCGGCCTGTTCGTCGTTGAAGCGGATGTTGCGGGCACCGGGGGTCTGGCCGTGGGCATCGCCAATGGAGCCCACATCCACGCCCAGCAGTTTAAGCTTGGTGCTCATGTCCGCACCGGTAAAGGCGGCTTCACTGTCACCGTTGAGGGCGGATGCCAGGGTGCGGGCCATGGTGTAGCCAGGCGCGACCAGACCGAAGATTTTTCCGCCCCACAAGGCACATTCGCCGATGGCGTGAATGTGCGGATCGGAGGTGGTGCACTGATCGTTGATGACGATGCCGCCACGCTCGCCGATCTCCAGGCCGCTGGCTCTGGCAAGGGTGTCCTGGGGGCGGATACCGGCGGAGAACACGATCAGGTCGGTTTCCAGATGGCTGTCGTCGCTGAAATTCATCCGCAGGCGGCAGTCCTCACCTTCGACAATCTCGGTGGTGGCCTTCTCGGTATGAACCTGGACACCCAGCTCCTCAATCTTGTGTCTGAGCAGGGCGCCGCCGTCGGTGTCAAGCTGAACCGGCATCAGGCGCGGTGCAAACTCCACCACGTGGGCGTCCAGACCGAGGCTCTTGAGGGCATTGGCCGCTTCCAGACCCAGCAGGCCGCCACCGACTACGACGCCGGTTTTGACGCCGTTGGCGCTGGCGCGGATGCTGTCGAGGTCCTCCAGGGTGCGATACACCAGACAATGGGGGTGCTCGTTGCCCTTGATCGGTGGCACGAACGGGTAGGAGCCGGTGGCCAGTACCAGTTCGTCATAACCGTAGGTGCCCGCGGGGGTGGTCACGGTCTTCTGGTCGCGGTCAATGGCGGTGACCTGCTCGTTAAGGTGCAGGTCGATGTTGTTCTCTGTATACCAATCGGCTGTACCCATGGCCAGGTCGGCGTGGGTGGAGCCGCCAAAGTATTCGGACAAATGGACGCGGTCGTAGGCCAGCAGCTTTTCCTCGCCGAACACCTTGATATCAAAGCGGTCAGCGGCAGCCGAACTGGTCAACTGCTCAAGAAAATGGTGACCCACCATGCCGTTACCGATCACGATCAGGGTTTGTTTGCTCATGGTATTTCCTCTCTCTTTCACTGACGGCATCACGCGGCGTCGCAGTAATGTTTGCCAAAGGCCAGGTGGGCCCGGATGGGGCTGATATCATCGGCCTGTTGAATACGTTCGCTGTACCAGAGGCCGTCCGTGGTCTCACCGAACAGGACTGCGCCGGTCAGGCGCTGGTTGCGGATCAGCAGGCGGCAATAGCGATTGGTTTCATAGTCCTGCCAGACCACCGACTCGGTATCGCCGTCGGGCTGTGTCTGGCCACAGGAAAAAATGGGAATGCCACTGATCTTCAGTCGCGTGGGAATGACCGACGGCTCAAAAGCGGCATCGCTGTTTGCATCGCAGAGCACCTGGGCAAGCACTTCCGCCTGCTGGTAACCGGGCTCTACCAGCCCAAAGGTCTGCTTGCTGATCTGGCAGCACTCGCCGACGGCATAGATTTTGGGATCGCTGGTGCGCAGCCGGGTATCAACCTGAATGGCGCGATCACAGTCCAGGCCAGCATCCCGGGCCAGTTGGGTGTTGGGTGAAATGCCGGCGGCGATGACCACCAGGTCGGTGCTGATCAGGGTTTCATCGTCAAGCTGAACCGCGCGGATGGTGTCCCTGCCCAACAGGGCAACCGGGGAAGTGCGGGTACGGATAGTCAGGCCCCGGGTCGTCAGGGCGTCTTCCAGCAAGGCGCCACCTGTGGGATCCAACTGGCGGTTCAGCAGGTGGCTGCTGCGATGCAGAACAGTCACCGACATGCCGCGACTACGCAGGCCCTCTGCCGCCTCCAGACCCAGGAACCCGCCGCCGATAACCACGGCCCGTCGGTGACGCTGGCTGATATCGATCAGCTTGCGGGTGTCCCGCAGGTCACGGAATCCGACCACCCCTGCCATCCCCTCGCCTTCAATGCCGAGACTGGCTGACCGGGAGCCGGTGGCAATCACCAGGCGGTCGTATTCCTGTACCAGACCACTAACGGTGGTAACGGTCTTTTCGGTCCGGTTAATGGCGGTGACGGGGTCACCCTGGTGGACTTCGATGTTGTGCTGCCGGAACCAGTCAGATTGTTTCAGCACCAGGCTGCTCTCACTGGCATCGCCGGCCAACAAGGCAGACAGCTGGATCCGGTTGTAGGCCGGACTGGCCTCACCATTGAACACCACGATCCGGCTATAGGGCTGGTATGGCTGTGCTACCAGCTTTTCCAGCAGCCGTTGGGCCACCATGCCGTGGCCGCAGATAACGAGGGTTTTTTGTGCCCCGGTGTTCATGGTCGCAATCCCTTTTTACCCAAACAAAAAAAGCCGAAGCATCTCATCCCCGGAGGAAATCGATGGTTCGGCGCCAATGCCAACAACAATGATCTGATGGTCCGGCCGATCCGTAGCCGGGATATTCATCCTTGAGAAGGTAAAAGCGAACTCCGTGCCAACATTATTAGTTTAATTTAAACAGCAGCTTAGACGTTCTCCTCAAGTTCCGTCTCGGCACGCGTGCGCCCAGACGGGGCGGCGTGCACCGCGAAGGTGCTTGATGGCTGCTCCGGACTCTCGTCGGTTGGTTCTGCCTCAGGCTCGTCCACAGGCGCACTCTGTTTGCCTGGGAAACTCTGTTTTTCATACAAAAAGGACAACACGGCCTGACGGTAACGCACATACTCCGGATGATCCGCCAGGGTGACCCGATTCCGTGGCCGTGGCAGTTCAATGTAGAGTTCCTCCCCCACCGTCGCGGCGGGGCCGTTGGTCATCATCACGATGCGGTCGGACAGCAGAACGGCTTCGTCCACATCGTGGGTGATCATGATCACGGTGCTGTTCAGATCCTGCTGGATCTCCATCAACGAATCCTGCAGGTGTGCCCGGGTCAGGGCGTCCAGTGCCCCGAACGGCTCGTCCATCAGCAACACGCTGGGCTTCATCGCCAGCGCCCGGGCAATCCCGACCCGCTGGGCCATACCCCCGGAAATCTCCCCCGGGCGCTTGTCCAGCGCGTGTCCCATATTCACCAGGTTGAGATTATGCAGAATCCATTCACGACGTTCGGCCTTGCTCATGGTTTTACGAAACACCTGCTGCACCGCCAGCTCGACGTTCTCATACACCGTCAGCCACGGCATCAGCGAATGATTCTGGAACACCACCGCCCGTTCCGGCCCCGGTGTATCCACTTCATGCCCGTCCAGTACACAGCCGCCACGGGTGGCCTGCAACAGTCCGGCGACGATATTCAACACCGTGGATTTGCCGCAACCGGAGTGACCGATGAGAGAAACGAATTCCCCTTTACGAATCTTCAGATCCACGTTTTCCAGGGCGATAAAAGGACCCGTGGGTGTATCGAAGGCCATTTGAACATTGGTTAATTCAAGATGTGGCTTACTCATAGCGATATCCTCAAATGTCAGCGGAGCCCCGGGCAAGGATGGCCTCACGGGACCGTCAAAAACAGGGATGTTTTTGTCGAGCGTACAGGGACGTATCCACCGCGTGTCCCGTGAGGCGATCCTTGCTCGGGGCGGCATGCACCATTCCCGGAAGTTACTCGTTCCAGGCAACCCTCTTCTGAATCAGTAACATGATCCGGTCCAGCAGGAACCCGATGAAACCGATGGCCAGCACCGCCACCATGATCCGGCTCAGCGACTGACTGCTGCCGTTCTGGAACTCATCCCAGACAAACTTGCCCAGGCCCGGACTCTGGGCCAGCATCTCGGCAGCGATCAGTACCATCCAGGCAATACCCAGGGAAACCCGCAGGCCGGTGAAGATCATCGGCACCGAGGACGGCAGCACCACCTTGCGAACGTGGGTCCAGAACGACAGGCGCAGGACTTTCGAGACATTCAGCAGGTCCGGATTGACTGCTGCCACCCCGACACTGGTGTTGATCAGCGTCGGCCACAGGCTGCACAGGGTGACGGTGATCATCGACGTCACGAACGACTTTTCGAACATCGGATCGTCACTGACGTAGGTCGCTGACACCACCATGGTGACCAGAGGTAGCCAGGCCAGCGGCGAGACCGGTTTGAAGATCTGGATTAGAGGATTCACCGCCGCCGAAAAGTGGCGATTGAGCCCAATAACGATACCCAGGGGTACCGCAATCAGCGTCGCCAGCACAAAACCGGCCAGGACCGTGCCCAGGCTGGTTACCACCTGGTCAATAAACGTTGGGGCGCCCGGATAGGCGCGGATTTTTACCTCTGCGTCCGGATTCTCTGCGAGAATGCGCTCGTTACGCTGTTCCTGCATGGTGATGAACTGCGCCGCGCGTTCCCGCTGGTTGCTGTGTTCCTGCCACAGCTGACCCGACTGTTCCAGGACCGCTCCCGGTCCTGGAAACGCGCCAAGGGAGGTCTGTACCTGTGGCGCCGCAAGGTGCCAGAACCCCAGGAACAGGAGGATGCCGATGATGGGCAGCAACAGCTGGCGACCGGAGTCGGCCAGGTTGGGCCGCGGCAGTTTTTCGGTCAGCGCACGGAGCCAGTGAGTGGCAGCCGGTGTCTGATCGGTCTCGCTGAGTGTGGTCATGGAATCTCTCCTGACAATCACGTGATTAAGGGGTTTGCGACCCTTTCAGGCCGATGTTGAAACTGTCGATATAGGCGTTCGGCTTCCGGGGCGTGAAGGTGACGCCGTCAATTAGCTCACCCTGATAGGGACGGGCGAAATTTTCCGCGTCCAGGTCCGGGAAGTCTTCGGCGCTGAGGGTGCCATCCTCGATCAGTGAGCGGGCGGCTTCCTTATAAATGTCCGCGCGGTAAACCTTGGCGGCGGTTTCCATGTACCAATCGTCGGACTTGGGTTCAGGGATCTGTCCCCAGCGGCGCATCTGGCTCAGGTACCAGATGGCGTCTGACGGGTACGGGTAGGTGGCGTAGTGACGGAAGAACACGTTGAAGTCAGGCACCTCACGCACGTCGCCTTTCTCATACTCGAAGGTGCCGGTCATGGAGTTGGCGATGACTTCCTCATCGGCGCCAACGTAATGTGAGCGGGCGAGAATCTTCACCGCCTGTTCCCGGTTAGCGTTGTCATTCTCATCCAGCCAGTGAGCGGCACGAATCAACGCGCGCAGCAAGCGTACATGGGTATTGGGGTATTTCTCCGCCCAGGTTTCAGTCACCCCGAACACCTTCTCCGGGTTGTTGGGCCAGATCTCGTAGTCGGTAATCACCGGCACGCCGATGCCCTTGAACACCGCTTGCTGATTCCAGGGTTCGCCCACGCAATAGCCCTGGATGGTGCCAGCTTCCATCGTGGCCGGCATTTGCGGTGGCGGAGTCACGGACAGGTGAACGTCTGCTTCCAGGGTGCCGCTGGTATCACCGCGCTGGGGAGCGTAGTAGCCTGGATTGAGGCCACCGGCCGCCAGCCAGTAACGCAGTTCATAGTTGTGGGTGGACACCGGGAATACCATACCCATACGAAAGCGCTCGCCTTCGTTGCGGTACTGTTCAATGACCGGTTTTAGGGCGGATGCACTGATCGGATGCGCCGGCTGGCCGTCGTCGTTATCGACGATGTGCGGGCGCATCTGGTCCCAGACGTCGTTGGAGACAGTGATGCCGTTGCCGTTCAGGTCCATGCTGAAGGCAGTGATGATGTCGGCCTGGGTGCCGTAACCGATGGTGGCCCCGAGGGGCTGTCCGGCCAGCATATGGGCGCCATCCAGTGAGCCGGTCACGACACCATCAAGCAGGACCTTCCAGTTGGCCTGGGCTTCCAGCTCTACAAACAGGCCTTCGTCCATAAAGAAGCCCTGTTCCCAGGCGACGGCCAGCGGTGCCATGTCGGTGAGTTTGATAAAGCCCAGTTTCAGGTCCGGTTTTTCCGCTGGTCCGATGTCGGCCTGAACCGTGCCGGTTCCACTCAGAATCAGTAGTGATATTGCCAGTGTCTTCAGCTTCATGGGTCTCTCCCGCAGTTTGCTTTTCCCCAAACAAAAAACGCCCGCTCCCCACTGATGGGAAACGGGCGTCGATGCCCGGGAAACCTGGTTGGTTATCGGTAAACTGTTATCTACAGTTGTCTCTGCAGGCCGCGTGCCAGGTTTTTAATCTGTTGAAATTAAAAAGTTTTGGTTGATTTTTCGGCGTTGGGAGGGAGTGTTGGCCCGGTAGAGGGGAGCGTTATTGGTGCGTCAGGCTTCGTTTGCGGGCACAGTTGGGTTGGATTGCCAATCGTGAAGTTGTTCTCCCAGCAGCGAATCGCTGGAGACATTCACAGGGCCGAACTGACCGTTCAGAGTAAAAGGGCGGGGATGCTGTCCTTCGGTCTTGCTGTCGATGATTGGAGCATCGATGCCCAGGGAGCCGGCGGCGTCGCGGAAGATATCCGGGCGGTAAATCCGCCGTATCGAAGGCATATCGATCTGGGCCAGCTGCTGTTGGTGGACAATCAGACGTGTTGCGAGCCAGTGTGCCTGGGAAAGCCAGGGAAAGTTGGCCGAGTTACGAAAGAAATGTTGATGCAGTTTGGGGTGGAATGGGCTGTTACCGCCGCTCGGATGCAAGGGAAACTGCTCACCAATGTTGCGATTGAAATATTCCCCAAGATATTCCGGGCGGGCAAGAATTCGCGCCAGCATGGCGTGATTGTTCGGGTTGTCGAGCCAGCGGCAGGCGGCGAGAAGGGCGCGAATCAGGTGGCCGTGCATTTCCTGATGTTGTTCGGCCCAGTCGGTCCGAAGTCCCATGACCTTCTCCGGGGCGTTCTGCCAGATCTGGTGCCCGGAATGCAGGATATGACCAAGTTGGCGCCGCTCAAGGACACTGTTCCAGGGTTCGCCGACGCAACAGCCTTCGATGGCACCGCTCTGAAGGGCATCCATCATCTGTACCGGAGATACCGGGATGATGTGAAAATCCTCGCCGTTAATGGCTCCGGCGGAATCCAGCCAGTCACGGAGTTGCAGGTCGTGGCTTGACCACGGGGCCACGGACGCTAACCGGATAGGCTTCTGACGCTCTCTCGCAAGCTGCGTTAATGCGCGGGCGGTTTCAATCGGCTGCTGCAGGTTAACACCGGACAGCACCATCCTCTCAAACAGCTCGTTGCCCAGGGTGATGCCATTGCCATTGCGGCTCAAAACCATGCCGGTGGTCACCGGGACCCTGGGGCGATCTGTTGCCAGCGACATGCTCAGTGGCATGGGAGCCAGCATGTGGCCGCCTTCGAGAAGGCCAAAACTGATTTTGTCCCGGAGGGAGGCCCATGAGCTCTCACGAACCAGTTCGACCCGCAGCCCTTCGGCTTCGAACAGACCCAACTCCTGGGCCATGATCAGGGGGGCGCTGTCGAGCAGCGGTACAAATCCGAGCCTGAGGTGAAAGGCGGTGCGGCGACGGATGGGTGTGGGGGTGGCCATGGGATCAGATTCGCCTCGGGTCGGTCAGGACGCCTTTTTAGCCGCCGGAGCAGCGGATTGCCTCTCCAGCAGAGTGATGATCCTGCGTGCCATGTCCGGAAGGCGTTCGCTGTGGTCCATGGCTGCAGACCGCAGCATCTGGAATGCGCTGTCTTCGTCGCAACTTTCGTGTTTCATGATCAGGCCCTTGGCCTTCTCGATGTACTTCCTGTCCTCCAGGGCGCCGCGGGTTTCTTCCAGTTCCGTCCGCAGGGCCTGGAAGGATTCGAACTGGGCAATGGCGGAATCAATGATTGAGCGGACACTCTGGGGCTTGATGCCGTCGACCACATAGGCGCTGACGCCAGCGCGGACTGCGGCCTGAATGGTGGCGCGATCCCCGGGCTCGTCCGCGGAAAAGACGATGGGCCGCGGGGCATGGTCATTCAAGGTACTCATATTTTCCAGGGTATCGCGATCTGGAGAGTCCATATCGATGATCACCATGTCCGGTTGATCACGGGCGACAGCTGCGGTCAAACCCGTGGCGTCGGGGCGCTGGCGAATGACTTCGTGACCACTGTGAGTCAGGGCCGCACATACCTTGCTGGCGCGCTCCGGGTTATTGTCGATCAGTAGAATTCGCAAAGACTCTGATGACTGCATGGCGTTACCTCAATGTTCACATCGCGGAGTGATCGACACTCCGCGGCATAGCGTTTGGTTTGGGTCCGTTGTTGGACGTTCACTACCCGGATATAGCAATTTATCTGCCATGCATCGCGAGTGTTGGGAAAACAGGAAGTTAGGGCGCTTTCGGAGTGAAATGACGGGCCCGGAATAATCGGGCAGTGCCTCTCACCTGTGCATGCTGATGAGAATATGCACCACAATGTGGCCGCCAGGGGCCGTTGTGCCAACCACTTTTCCGCCAAGCCGTTGGTTATCAGGCACTTTGCCGGCCTGGCCCTTGTTTTGCTACCTACTCTATACAGACAGAGAGTATTGAACAGGTACCGGCAACGAAGCCCATCATGATTCCACCGCCAGCCAAGGTGGAATCATGGCGGGCTTTTTTGTTGGCCTTTCATCAGTGGAGCAGACATGTTGGTGCCTCTGAGTAACCAGGAGAACGAAATAAAGACCACCTGCCCTTATTGCGGGGTGGGTTGTGGTGTGGTGGCGTCTGTCGCGGGAAAGCCAAAAGTGGCTGGTGACGAGAGCCATCCTGCGAACGGCGGGCGCCTGTGTGTCAAGGGCGCCAGTCTGGGGGAAACCCTGGGCGACGATGGCCGGCTGCTGGCTCCAAAAGTGGCCGGCACCACTGTGACCTGGCCGGAGGCGATCGACACGGTTGCCGACGCCATTCGCACCGCGGTCGAGACTCATGGTCCCTCTTCCGTTGCCTTTTACCTGTCGGGCCAGCTGTTGACCGAAGACTATTACGTGGCTAACAAGCTGGCGAAAGGGTTTATCGGTACCCCGAATGTGGACACCAATTCGCGGCTGTGTATGTCCTCGGCGGTGGCGGCACACAAGCGAGCCTTTGGCGGGGATCTGGTTCCCGGCTGTTATGAGGACCTGGAGCTTGCGGACTTGCTGGTTCTCACCGGCAGCAACGCGGCCTGGGCCCATCCGGTGCTCTACCAGCGTATGAAGGCGTCAGCCCGCCCGGGCAGAAAGGTAGTGGTCATTGATCCTCGCCGGACTGCCACCAGTGATCTGGCGGATCTCCACCTGGCCCTGAAACCGGGGACCGACACCCTGCTGTTCAACGGGCTGCTGGTATGGCTGGCGGCAGCCGGGGCGATCGACGAGGCATTCGTTGCTGACCATTGCAGCGGATTTGAAGAAACGCTGGCGGCAGCGAAGGCGGCGGCGCCCACTCTGGAATTCGTTGCTGAGGCCTGTGACCTGGCGAGGGATGACGTAGAAGCCTTCTATCGCTGGTTCACCGAGGAGCAACGGACGGTGACTGCGTTCTCCCAAGGGGTCAATCAGTCCGTTGCCGGCACGGACAAGTGCAACGCCATCATCAATTGTCACCTGGCTACCGGCCGCATCGGCAAGCCCGGGGCCTGCCCTTTTTCCCTCACCGGGCAGCCTAACGCCATGGGCGGTCGCGAAGTCGGCGGCCTGGCCAATACTCTTGCCGCCCACATGGACTACGACATGCCCGGTGCGAAGGACCGTGTCGCCCGCTTCTGGCAGTGCGATGCCGTGGCCGATGGACCAGGGCTCAAGGCCGTTGATCTGTTTGATGCCGTCGAGCGGGGCGACATCAAGGTATTGTGGGTTCTGGCCACCAACCCGGCGGTGAGCCTTCCGGAATCCACTCGAGTCCGCAAGGCGCTGGAGAAATGCCCAACGGTGATTGTGTCCGACTGCAATCGTCACACGGATACCACGGACTATGCCAATATCCTGCTGCCTGCTGCGGGGTGGGGAGAAAAAGACGGCACGGTCACCAACTCGGAACGTCGCATTTCGCGCCAGCGCCGGTTCCTGCCCCTGGCGGGTGAGGCGAAGCCGGACTGGTGGATTCTTTCCGCCGTGGCAGGGCGCCTGGGTCATCCTGCATGTTTTGACTATAACGGCCCCGCAGATATCTTTCGCGAGCACGCGGCGCTTTCCGGCTTCGAAAATGATGGCAGCCGGGCCTTTGATATTTCCGGTCTCGCGACCTTGAGCGATAGCGCCTACGACTCCTTGCAACCAACCCAATGGCCGGTACGGGAAGGTCCGGATAATACGACCTCGCGGCTGTTCACCGACGGTTGTTTTGCCACCGCCGACGGACGCGCCCGACTGGTACCGGTCAAGACGCGGTTGCCGGAAGTACAGCCAGATGACAAATTCCCGATGATTATCAATACCGGGCGGATTCGTGACCAGTGGCATACCATGACCCGCACGGCACGGACCTCCCGCCTGCTGGCCCATCGCTCCGAACCCTTTATGGATGTCCACCCGAAGGATGCAGAAGCGTTCGGAGTAGAGGCGAATGGACTGGCCAGACTGGAAAGCGATCAGGGGCAATTTGTTGGCAGGGTTCATATCAACCCGGGCCAGCGGCAGGGTGAGGTTTTTGTGCCGATTCACTGGAATCGACAGTTTACCGGGGAGGGTGTGGCCACTGCCCTGACCCGAAGTATTACGGATCCGCTTTCCGGTCAGCCCGAGGCTAAACATGGGCGAGGCAGGCTGACCCGCTGGCCTGCCCGCTGGCATGCCCGGCTGTTAGTGCGCAAGAACCGGCCCCGGCGCTGGCAAGCTGATTACTGGGCCATGCAGCCCCTGGACGCCTGCGATAGCTGGTGGCTGGCCGGGCGCACCAATGTTGATTGGCCGTTCATGATCAAGGAGTGGCTGGGCGCACAGCCGCAACTGGTGATGCAGGACCAGCGTCAAGGCCGTTTTCGGGCTGCCCGATTGTCACAAGGAAAACTGGAGGCGGTGCTGATGGTGGAGCGGGACCCCGCCCTTTTGCCAGCCGTGGACTGGCTTGCCGACTGTTTCACGATGGAGGAACTGGACGAAGCCACCCGCCGTAGTCTGCTTGCGGCCCGCTCGGTTGACACCGAAGACATCGGTGCACTGGTGTGCAGTTGTTACCAGGTTGGGGAAAAGCAGATATGCCGGGCTATCGAGGAAGGTGCCGACAGTGTGGAACTATTGGGCGAGCAATTGCAGTGCGGTACTGGGTGTGGCTCCTGCCTGCCGGAATTGACGGGATTGGTTGAACAGCTGAGGTCCACACTAACCACAACCCGGGTAGAGGAACACACCGGCTAACAGTCCGGTGTGCCCAACAACGACACCGGAACCCGATAGCGAAGTCCCCGTGAAGGGCCCGTGCCAGCCACGGTACAGGTCTTCCGGTTCACCCGGATGATCTTGCCATGGTGCTGGGTTTGGCCATGGCCAAATCGGACCGCATCCCCCACCTGCCAGTTGGCCGCCAGTTGTTGGGGTTGGAGGATCTCGAGCGGCTCGTGGGGCAACGGAAGCCCTTTTTGCCCTGCCAGCTCGGTCAGGTAATCCCTCGCGGCTTCTGCGCCCCCGCTTTCATGAAGCTGGTCGAGAATCTCGTAGAAATGACGGTTGTGCACCGATCCGTGAAAGCGTTTGCCCGCGCTGTGTTGCAGCAGGTGGGCAAACTCATGGCAACAGGTGTGGGCCAGCAGGTTGAGCGTTGTCAGCTCCCCACCGAAATAACCCCGCTGCAGGATTTCCCGGCTAGAGAGCCAGCCTATTGCGCTTTCAGCCTGCTGCTTGGCCATGATCATGCGCACACCATAAGTGATCTGATGTTGCCGGGTTCGGGGATCGAAACGGTGGTAGGTGGCTTGGCCGGAACCAACCCGGCATGACAGGGTGCTATCCCTGGAGTGTTGGCTTACCCATTGTTTCGCCGGTGCCCAGAGTATCTGCCGGGTGGTATGGCACATCAACTGGCCAATGGATCGTGCGGTGTCGCGTTCGGAATTCATGAATCTGATATGGCCGTGGCATTGGAGGGGGCTGGTGGTTCAGATTCGATCATACCCGCAATTCAAGCAGTGGTAAAAACAACAACGGCCAGCATAGGCTGGCCGTTGATCTGGCAATGCTCAGTGGTCGATCAGGCTTCGATCGGTGAACGCCAGTCGTCCGCACCGGACGTGCCTGCAACGGCGTGTTCCCAGGTGACCTTGCGGTAGGACAGGGAAACCTGGACCAGCTGGGTGAAGTCAGCTTTTTCGGCATCCTGGCAGTGGGGCATGTTGCAGTCGATGTCGATGATGGTGGCATCTTCCAGGATGGTGGAGAAGAAGTGCTCCTGTTTGCCTTCAACGGAGGTGCGGTACCACTTCAGCTCTACCTTCGGCAGCATCTCACCGGAAGCCAGGGCGTTGTACATCAGCGGGGTGGCCTTGTTCAGTGCAGAGGTGAACTTGAACGGCTTGTGGACGCGCTGACCGGAAGGCTGACCGGATTGTGGGTCGGTCGGAACGGTGACAACGTGGCTGAATTCCTGAACCAGCACTTCGTCTTCGTGCCCTTCCACGTAGATGTTACCGACAGAGTCGGAAGTGAATGCGCCGGCGGTGATGTTGCCCTGAGTTTGGCCTTCGATGCTGATATAACAAGGAGTTGGCATAGTCTGCTCCATGACGTGTGAATGAATAAATGTCCCCGGGTTCTTCCCTGGACGGTCTACGTCATAACAAGAGCTGTGCCAGGACAGACAAGATAAACAAAAACAAATGGTTGCGAGTTTTGGTGTGGTTGGCTACCTGGGGTCTGGGCAAGAGCCCGCTTCAAATCAGGCGAGGGATTGCTGGCCGGGCAATAAGTTGCCCGGCTTCAACGCAGCCGGAAGCGCACCGGGAGTGCGTAACTGAAGCTGCTGCCCTGCATGGATTCAGGAACTTCGGGCAGCGGCGCAGCCTGTTTCAGCATGTCCATGGCGGCCTCGTCCAGCAGGTCGTGGCCGGATGAGCTTCTCAGGGAATGGCTCAGCAGGGTGCCGTCGCGGCTGAACTCGAAGATAATCACCGGAGCGCCCTCCTGCCCCAGTCGGCGTGCGCGGCGAGGGTATTCGTAATATCGGCTTAGATGGCGGCTCAGTCTGGACAGGTAATTGTCCACATCCGAAGAGTCACCGGCACTGAGCTCAACTTGTTGATCTGCGTTTCTGTCCTCGGTGGTCTCTTCCGTGGTGTCTTCGGCGTGTTCCTCCGCTTCCGGCAGGTCAGACTCCTCCACCTCTTCGGGAGCGGGGTTTTTCACCGGCACGGGCGTCGGCTCGGGTTGTGGCTCCGGTTCGGGTTCCGGCACAATTTCTGGCTCTGGCTCTGGCTCTGGCTCTGGCTCTGGCTCTGGCTCTGGCTCTGGCTCTGGCTCTGGCTCTGGCTCTGGCTCTGGCTCTGGCTCTGCAGGCGGCTCCACGGGCTCCGCCTTGGGAGCGTCTTTGCGGGGCGCTCCGGCGAGGGAGATTTTCATCGCCGGAGCGGTATTGACAGACGATTCGCCGAGGGCTGGCAATGTCGGTACGTTCCGAGGCATCGCAACAACCACCGCAACAGCGGTAATCAAAACCGCCAGGACCAGAAACAGTCCCCTTACCTTGCTGTTTGCCACCATTATTGCATGGGCTCCGTCAGCAGAATGACTTCGGTGTAGCCGTTACTTTCCAGCAACCGGAGCAGGTCTTCGAGGTCGGACATGGCCACATCTTCCTCGGCGGCAATTTTCAGCGGAGTGGATTCGTCCGGCATGGGAAGTCGCGTGGGCAGCTCCTCCCGCGAAACGGTTTCACCGTCGATGTGCCAGCCGTTATCCGCCGAGATCATGAGATCCGCGTGAGGTGGTTGCCGGCCTTCAGCCCGCGCGGCAGCCGGCAGATCCGGCAAGGGGGTATCCGCCAGTTGTCCGGCCACGATAAAGAACATCAGCAGCAGAAACACCAGGTTGATCAGTGGCAGCAGAGAGTCTTCCACACGCTCCATCAGCGTTTTTCCGGACGGTGGGACCAGCTCGATCACGGGCGGCTCCCTTGCTCGGGCGTCCGCTTCCAGTGCGCGGTAATCCCACGATCCTTGAAGCTGCTCAGGGTCTGGGTAAAGTGGTCAAGCCCGGTTTCCGGTGAGGTGCTGATGTTCACTTCCCGCACACCACTCGCCTGCAAAGCGGGTAAGGCGGCTGTCAGGGTGAGGGTTTGCTCTTTCCATTCCAGGCGCCCGTCGGTCAGAACTCTAAGCTCCGGAATCGGTTCACCGGTGGTGGGGCTGGTGTTACCCGTTTGATTGGACAGTTCCAGAAAATCCACGGGCAGCAGCCGGCTGGTGAGCATGAAGAACACCAGCAGGATGAACACGACGTCGATCAGCGGTGTGATCCGGATCGGGATCGGGCGGCGCGGCCTCGGATCAACCAGTTGCATGGGCGAGATGGCTCCGGGACTCGGTGGCGACTTCGCGGGCGGGTTGCGCAGCCGCATCGGCTGCGGGTTCCGGAGCTTCGTCAGCAGCGGAGTAAATTGTATCCTGCTGGCTATTCGGGTCGACGGCAAGAACGCTGACCAGGGCGCCGTTGACGGTTTTGTGGATCCGGCGCAGGCGGAATTCAATCCAGGCCGCCAGGGCGGCGAAGGGTATGGCCACCACCAGACCGGCCGCCGTGGTGGTCAGCGCTTCGTAAATGCCGCCACTGAGCTGGCTGGCATTGGCCCGGCCTTCGGTTGCGGCCATGGCGCTGAAGGCTTCCATCATACCGAGCACCGTACCCAGAAGGCCCAGCAGGGGAGCCAGGGCGGCAATCACCTCGATGATTTTCAGTGGTGCCTCGAACGGCTCAAGGGATCGCTGTGCATCCCGGGCTGCGGTCTCGCGTACCTGTTGTGGACTACGGCCCGCCAACTGGTTTTCCATGGTGTCTGCCAACAGGTGGTGTAGAGGATTCAGTCGTGACCAAAAAGTGGCCTGATCGTGAAGCCGTTTCGGGGCCTGGTTAGAGAGGTTTTCTTGCCAAAAGGTAATCGCGTTTTTAAGTTTTCCGGTCAGGCGTGGTGCGTAAAAGGCGCCAAAAAGCATCAGATAGACAAAAGTCACCGCCCCTGCAACGGCCAGTGCAAGCAAAACCACCATCACGGGCCCGCCCATGTCAATCAGCTGACTGAGCGGTGTTGCCAGGGATTCCGGTGAATTGGCAAGGGGAACTTCAGACATGGGTGTGCCTCGTTAGCAAAATAGATCTAAATAATAACGATTATCACTAAATATTCAAGTTTTGTAACCTGAGGTGAGGTAGCGGGTCTGTTAAAATCCTGAAACTATGTCGTTTACCTCAATGTTCATGTACTAACCTGTGTGTAATCATCTTTACCACCCAAAGCAGAGCGGTTTGTCCCGTTTCTGTTTGCCCGGAGTCTCGTCACTGTGCTGATTAAACGCTGGTTCGGTAGCCTGGTTAATCGTGCCGTTGCGTTCGTCATTCTGGTTATTTTTCTGTCGGCGCTTGTCGTCACTGTTGCCGGTACGCTGGTCAGTCAAAGCGAACTGGAAACCCAGGCAAAGGCCGAAGTGGTCACCATTGCCAGTCTCGTCGCAGGAGAGCTGGACGACAAACTGGCGGAACGCTTGGCCATCCTTGCCGAAATCGCCGACGGTCTGAGTATGCGCGAGGATATCCTGCAGATTCGCGCCAGCATTCTGATCCGCCGTGAGATTGCCTTGCGTCACCTGTTCGACGGATTTTACTTGATTGGTGCCGAAGGCAGGATTCTCGCGGAGTACCCTGAGGCGTTTGCTCAGAAAGGCCGGGATGTCAGTGGCCGGGAGTACTTCAAAAGAACGTCCCAGCAACTGACACCCGTTGTCAGCCAGCCTTATCGATCGTTTTATCAGAACAAGCCGGCGATCATGACGACCGCTCCGATCTTCGATCGTAATGGCCGATTTATAGGCATGATCGCAGGCGCCATCCTGCTGGATGCGGACAACTTTCTGGGGGATGTTCGTCGCGTGCGTATCGGCAAATCTGGCTATGTCAGTGTCGCCACGCAGGCAGGCTTTACTCTGGCCCATGGCAGGACTGGTGCGGTGATGGAGCCGGTACCTGCCATGAGTTCCGCTATGCAGCAGGCGATGTCCGGATTTGAAGGGGTTCTCGCCTCGAAAAATGGTGATGGCGAACAGACCATCATGGCTGTGAAGCAGATGGATCAGGTACCCTGGTTCGTTGCTGCGGTGTGGCCCGAGAGGGAAGCGTTTGCTCCCGCCGGACGCCTGCTCGATAACCTGTTATGGGTGTTATTGGCGGTAATCTTGACGCTGGCCCCCGTTGCCTATGTGGTGTTTCGACGGCTGATGACGCCGATGGACGTTCTTGGGCAACAGATTACCGAGAGGCACCTGGGGGTTCGCACGACGCCGGTGGATGTTACTGGCGTGCGTGAAATCCGCCAGGTAGCGGAAACCTTTAATACAGTAATGGAAGAGCGGGATGAGGTTCTGTCATCGCTGGCTGAACGGGAGGCGTTCTTCCGCTCACTGACTCAGAGTGCTCCCATCGGTATTGTTCAGACCGATGTTCTGGGCAGGATTGAGTTCGTCAATCCGACGTTTGAGAAAATTACCGACAGCGTTGGCAACGGCCTACTTCATAAGTATCTGATCGCGGGTGTCCATGAGGATGACCGGCGACAGGCATTGCGTGAATGGTACTCTGCCTTGCGCAACCATGACGTGTTTCGTGGCCGTTTCCGGTTGCTGCGTGGCACCTCCGGCGAGGCAGTCTGGGCCGATGTGATGACCGCTGCCATCGAAACGCCGGATAAGTCCCTGGGGGCCATTACCGTTGTACGTGATATCAGTCATGAACTGGAGGTTGAACAGGCGCTGCGGGAGGAGCAACAGCGGGCGGACAGTATTCTCGCCGTGCTTCAGGAAGGCGTGCTGATGGTGGACACCAGTGGGGTGATCCGCTACGCCAACCGTGCCGCGTGTTCGTTCCTGGGTAATGGCGAAAATTGCGAGGATCAGAACTTCTTCCAGCGCACCATCATCGAAAGCGAGGAGCGTCAGTGGCAGGCTGCGGATTTTCTTGCGGGCGAGGACTTCGAAAGCCTGTACATAACCCTTCGTAACGTCCGGGGCCAGGTTTATGATATCGATCTGACCATGTTGCACCTGCGCAAAGGTCAAGAAAATGAACGACTTGTCTTTGTGCTGAGGGACGATAGCGAACGGCGCCGCCAGGAAGAACGATTGTCCTGGGAAGCCACCCACGACAGCCTGACCCAGTTACTGAATCGTCGGGCGTTTAGCGCCTCATTGGTGAAATGTCTTAGCCAGGTCAACGATCGGTCATCCGCCAGTGTGTTGATGCTCATTGACCTGGATTACTTTAAACCGATTAACGATGAAGGTGGCCACCTGCTTGGGGATGATCTGCTGAAACGTCTGGCTGACTTACTCAAGGACTCCGTGCGCCAGACCGACACGGTCGCCCGTCTGGGGGGCGATGAATTCGGGATTATTCTGCCGGCCTGTGGCCTGGACCGCGCCGAAGTGCTGGCCGAAAAAATCCGGACCGGCGTTCAGGCACTGCGTATCGAGCACGACGGTCGCACTTTCGGGGTGACCACCAGTATCGGCCTGACAGGACTGTCGCCCGGGGATTCCGGGCCCCGGGAGGTGGTGGCTCGAGCGGATGAAGGGTGCTACATCGCCAAGGCCCAGGGTCGGAATAAGGTCGTTGTGGTGCCGGTCCCCGAGTCCTGATTCTCCGTTCAGGTCAAAACCAGGTTGCTCCGGCAGCTTGCCACAGGAGCCTGAGTGCCAATACGGTCAGCAGGATATTGAAAGCCAGGCTGAACAGTCGGTTGCTCATGGTCCTGAGCATATGCAGGCCGATCCAGGTGCCGGCAAAGCCGCAGGCAATCATACCCAGAATGAACACCAGCCATTCATGGAAGACAAAACCGGCGACCCCAAACACCAGCGCTTTGGGAGCGTGTTGCAGACACATGGCAGTGGCAAAGGTGGCGACGGTGGTGAATCTTTCGGTATGCATTTGCTTGATAAACGCCGCAACCAGGGGACCGGTTGCGCCCACGAACAGGCTGACAAAACTGGTTGCTGCGGACGCGACGAAGACACCGAAAGGCCCGAACGCGCCTTTCGGCAGACCTGGCCCCCAGCACAGGTACAACACAAACAGGGCTATTGTCAGTTGCCACAGGTGTGCGGGAAGATCCACCAGCAGCCAGGCGCCCAGCCCCGCACCAATAAGGACTCCCGGAGCAAAGGCAGCAATGGTTTTCCAGTCGGTGTGGCGACGGGCCAGGACAGCACGTCCCGCGTTGGAGCCAAGCTGAATCATGCCGTGTACCGGGATAATGGCAGCGGGAGGCACCCACATGGCCATTAACACCAGTAACAGCACACCGCCCCCGGCTCCCAGGCTGGCTGTGATCATGGACGTAACCACGGAGGCAAGTAGCAGGAATGCGCCAATGTAGGGCGGCAGGTTCTCCGGAATCAGGGTCAGTTCCACGGGTTACCACCGGCGGTTAGTTGCAAAAGTCGGTGTCCTTGAGTCTCGGACTGTTGCACAGGGCTTTGGTGGCCAGTTGCACATCAGCCACATAATACAACGAGGCCAGTCCGAACCGGTCTCTGCCCAGGTTGTGGAAGATGATCCCGAAAGCGATATCCCCTGCGGTGTAGCTGTCATGGTGTTGCGCGAAATAGGCGGCCGGTTTTGACAGCTTGTCATCGTCCAGCAACGTCTTCACCCGGTTGGCACCACCGTGATAGGCCTGAACCAGCATCAGAGTAAACAGGCGATCCTGCTTGGCTTGTGGCAGGTGGCCAAAGCGTTCCTCAAATGCAGGCCGCAGGTTGCGTGCGTTCTGGTTTATCAGGCGCAGGGCACAATCGATCTGCGCCAGTCGATGCCAGTAGTTTGCGGGCTGAATCCTGCAATCTTTCAGGGCCGCTGGTGACAGCTGGAGAATACCTCGGGCATTTGCAGCGGAGTGCGCCCGTTGCTGGCCACCACTTTCAATCAGCAACTGGCCACCGAGATAACGGACCAGATCTCTGGGCAGGTTGATTCTCTGCTGCTGTTTACGAGTCTCGTACACATACAATAACGCGTTGTGGAGGGATTGCGGCTTGTCAGCTGAGGCAAAACTGAGGTCATCCCAGGCGCCCCAGACCAGATCTGCTGGGAGGGTGCCCAGATATCGTGCCATGGCCTCGTCGAGATTGACGTGGGGTTGATCGCAGGCCAGGGCAAAGGGATAGCCCGTAGTGCCCTCGCTGCCTTGCGCCCAGGTGTCGGCACGGCCTTCAATTGCCAGCCTGGCACGGGTGTCATTGAGCCGCTGCTGGGTAGCTTTACGGTTATCGCCGTCATTGATATAGCCGAGGAACTGCCCGCGCATGTTGTACAGAATGTGTCGTTCGCTATCGGAACAGTAACCGGATTCCTTCAGCACCCAGCGCCGGATGGTGACAATATTGTCGTAGACGCCCTGGCTGACCCAGTAGGGTGAGCTGCGGACGACGTCTTTCCAGTCATCAACCGACTCCAAACCTTTGGCCAGGGGCGCCAAAAATATCAGGGGGACGAACAGGACAGTCAGGAGGCGACTATTGAGTCTTTTCTTCATAAACGTTATACCCGTGACTCCTCAGAGACCAGAATAACAAATGGAAGCAACGATGAAGCAATCCGAATACCAAAAAAACGACGCCGTGGCACTGGCTGACCTCATTCGACGGGGAGAAGTATCCTCCCGGGAAGTCTGCGAGGCTGCAATAGAGCGCGCGGATCAGGTCAATGGCCGTCTGAATGCCATTTGTTTCCCGCAGTTTTCCGAAGCGCTTGACCAGTCATACCATAAGGAGGCGCCTTTTGCCGGTGTTCCCCTGCTGTTAAAGGATCTGGCCCAGGAACAGGAAGGTCAACCATGCACCTATGGCAGCCGCGGGTTCAGGAACAATATTGCTCCGTCGGATTCGGAGTACGTACGCCGTGCCCGTGAAGGCGGTTTTTTGTTCCTGGGACGCACGGCCACTCCGGAGTTTGGTCTGAAAGCGGTGACCGAATCCAGGCTTTGGGGCCCGTCCCGTAACCCCTGGGATACCGGCCTGACGCCCGGAGGCTCCAGTGGCGGATCGGGCGCCGCGGTAGCCGCCGGCATTGTGCCCATGGCCGGCGCCAATGATGGTGGTGGCTCTATCCGTATTCCGGCCGCCTATAACGGCCTGTTCGGGCTCAAGCCTTCCCGTGGTCGTATTTCTTCCGGGCCTTTCGTCGGCGAGGCCTGGACCGGTGCCTCGTCGGATCACGTGGTCAGCCGCACCGTCCGGGATAGTGCGGCCATGTTGGACGTGCTGGCCGGGCCGGCGGCGGGTGATCCATTCGTGATTCCGCCGCCTTCTGAGCCCTATGCGGATCTGATGCGCCGGACCCCGGGCAAGCTCCGCATTGGGATGTTCACTTCGTCACCCTACCAGACCGAGGTGGCGCCGGAATGTGTGGCAGCGGTGGAAGAAACCGCGCGCTTGCTGGAAAACCTGGGCCACCACGTGGAGTACGCCCGTCCCGAGTTTGATGGCATGGCACTGGCCCGTTGTTATCTGGGGCTGTATTTCGGCGAAGTGTCGGTGTTGATGGAAAAGGCGAAAGCGGAGTTTGGTGCCAACGAGAATGATTTCGAGCTGGATACCCGGTTGATTGGCATGTTGGGGCATACTCTGCCGTTACCGGAATACGTCAGTCGACGCCAACAATGGAACGACTTTTCCCGCGCTTTGGGAACGTATTTTAGTCAATTTGATCTGTACCTGTGCCCGGCTACCGGCCAGCTACCGGCAAAAATCGGGGAGTTGGATACACCGTCTCACCTGCAATTCGCCGCCAAACTGATGCTGGCGATGAAGGCAGGAAAACTGGTGCACAAGAGTGGTCAGGTCGATCAAATGGCGCTGGAAAACCTTGCCCGCACGCCTTTCACCCAACTGGCTAACCTGACGGGAACCCCGGCTATGTCCGTGCCCCTGCACTGGACGTCGGCTGGTTTGCCTGTCGGTGTTCAGTTTGGGGGTGCCCATGGCAGCGAGGGATTGCTGTTACAATTGGCGGCCCAGTTGGAAGAAGCCAATCCCTGGTTCGTTCAGTATGAGCGTCTGGAGGAAGGGGTTAGCTGAAATCCTGTGCTGGCGGGCAGGGTTGATTTTCCGGTTTGTGATCCGACATAGCCAACTCCACGTTTATCTTTATAGGCGGAACAGGCTATGCTGTAAGTCAGGAAGGCCTCAGTCTTCCTGACAGACCCTGATGGCATCGAGGAGGCGAGCGTCTTATGAACCAACCGATGGCAATCGACGAACTGGTATCTGTAGCACAGGCCGAGGCCATGGGGGAGCTTGATGCCCCAATGATGGCTATAGTCCTGTCCAGTGAACAAAGCTACGACTTGCCCATCAATTCCCTTGAAACCGATGCCGACAAGGCCCGCTGGGGGTTAATCCTCCGTGCTGCCCGCGAGCATGTAGAAGCAGACGCCGTGGCGGTTCTCTATCCAGCCTGGACTACCATTCGCCACAAGAAACCCGAGAACGAGACTGCGGATGCAGCCGATGCAATGCCGGAAGATGGCGGTGAAGGGGCTGAAGAACCGTCAGACCCCATCGATACGCTGTTCGTGCAGCTACACACCCGTGATCGTGTCTATTGGCGGGGGTTTGAGCAAATCCGGGATCCCAAGCATCAGCGCATCATTGGATTCCGTCGCATCAAGGCCCTGTCCACGGACTACAAGCGGGATGAAGCGCCGTCCGTGACAGCTTGGTTAAGCACTTTGTTCGAGCCGTTGCCGGATGAAGGTGAAGAAACCGAGGTGGATCGCGAGCTGGCGGATCTTCTGGAAGAACCGGAAGTGAGCGCGGCGCTGTATCCGCGCCAACTCAGAGCCCTGCACTGACACGATGCCAGGGCCCTGCGGGGCTTCAGGCCCATGTTCAATGCTGGCGGAGGAATGTCAGGAATTCCTTCGCTGGCAGGGGCTTGCTGAACAGGTAGCCCTGTATATCATCGCATCCATGGGCCTGCAGGAATTCCAGTTGCTCCTGAGTTTCCACGCCCTCCGCAACGACCCGCATGTTGAGGTTGTGGGCGAGATCGATGATTGTTTCCACGATGGCAGCACTCTGCCCATTTTTCGTGATGTCCCTGACAAAGCTGCGGTCAATTTTCAGTATGTCGATAGGGAAATGCTTCAGGTAGGTCAGACTCGAGTAGCCGGTACCAAAGTCATCCAGAGCCACGAGAACGCCCTTGTCTCTGAGTGCTTGTAGCTGACGTACAGTGACCTCCATTTGGGTCATAATGGCAGTTTCCGTGACTTCAATGGTCAGCAGATCCGGTCTCAGAGAAAGGTTGTCGAGGGCCTGAGCTACCTGTTCGGCAAGCTTGGCGTGACTGAGCTGGTGGGCAGAAATATTGATGGCAATACGCACCTCCCGTTGTTCCTGATCCCGCCAATAGGCTATCTGGCGCGTGGCTTTCTCGATGACCCAGCTCCCTATCGGCAGTATCTGGCCTGTTTCTTCTGCGATCGGGATGAATTCCCCCGGGGAGATCATCCCATGATGAGGATGGTGCCAGCGTATCAGCGCTTCGGCGCTCAGGACCTGCCCGGAGGCGAGGTCCAGCTTGGGTTGGTACCATAAACTCAGCTCGTCGCGGGGGAGGGCGTCACGGAGCGATTGCTCTATGGTGAGACGTTCCCGCACACGGTTATTCATCTCCGACGAATAGAATTGGAAACCGTTGCGGCCGAGTTCCTTGGCCCGGTACATGGCGGTATCGGCATTACGGAACAATTCATCGCCAGTCTCACCATCCCTCGGATACATCGCTATGCCAACACTGGCGGAAGCAATGATCTCATAGCCGTTAATGGCGATTTTTCGTTCGAAATGTTTCAGTATTTTTTGTGCCAGAGCGCCTACAGACCATTCGTCCTGCACGCCGGCGGTGAGGATCATGAATTCATCGCCACCCAGCCTGGCAACCGTGTCGCTCTCCCGAACACTGCGCTTCATGCGGGCGGCGACTTTCTGTATCAGAATATCCCCGACATTGTGACCAAGGCCATCGTTCACGCGCTTGAACTGGTCCAGGTCCAGCATCAGCACGGCAAGTCTATCCCCCTCCCGGTGGGCCAGGTCAATGGCGTGGCTTAACCGGTCCTGTAAAAGGTTCCGGTTGGGCAGTCCTGTCAGCGAATCGTGGTTTGCCTGATACTCGAGCGCAGCCTCATACTGTTTCCTGTCGGTTACATCGTTGAATACGCTGATGAAATGAGCAATCTTTCCTTCTTCATCATGAACTGCCGCCACGGCAACCTCGTTCCAGAACATGCTGCCATCCTTGCGATAGTTTCTCAGGATGACTCTGGCCGATCCGCCGAGGCCCATACAGTGCCGCAGCCGGTCCACCTCTGGCTGGTCCCGGTCGGCTGCCAGCAGGAAAAGCGGGCTCCGGCCCATTACCTCATGATGGGAGTATCCCGTCATATCGGTGAAAGCTCGGTTGGCATAAATAACCGGGTTGTCCAGCTCCTTGTCGGCCTTGCAGATCACGATGCCATTGCTGCTTTCCTCAATTGCCCGGTCGTAGAGTTGCAGTTGCCGTGCCCGGCTCTCCAGTTGCAGATAAAGGCTCTGGTTTTCATAGACCCTTCCTGCCATAGCGGCGTGTGTGCTGCAGAGCCATTCATCTTCTTCGCTGAAGGTCATACCGTCCAGTTTGTTAATCAGACACACCCAACCGTACACTCGGCTTGCCGACATGATGGGCGAAATAAGGCAGGAGCGAACGAGCGGGTAACCCTGCGGTAAGCCGATGTTAAGCTCTGAATGATCTTCCGCGCTCAGCCTGCGTGGCATTTTCTGGCTGAAAACTTCGCCGGGAACTCCCCTAAAAAGGTCCGGGCATGGCAGAGCCTGCTCGCTGCCCTGGTTGAATCCGCTGAGAAACAGGCGGATTTGTTGTTCCCCGATGTGGCTCTCATTAATACAGAGAATGCCATAACTGGCGCCGAGTAGAACGCGGGCATCACGACAGATGGCTTCCAACATGCGTCCAGCATCCCGCATACCAGAAAGCTGCAGATTGATTTCTGTCAGGGCGGAAAGCCGACGGTTGGCTTTTTCCAGTTCGTCACTTTTGCGGGAAAGCGCGTCTGTCAGCACCCGGGTGTGCTCGGTGTTAAAGCCCTGATCATCGACAGGAATACTGCTACCGGGTTTCTTGGTGTCGTGTTGCAGTGATTCCTCGATGGCTTCCAGTATGTCTTCCGGTACACAGGGTTTGAATAGAATGCGTTGAATACCCAATTGCCGGGCCAGGTTGCGGGCTTCCTCCTCCCGGTAGTTAGCGGTGTAAAACATGATGGCCGTGTGCGCGATGTCTGGGTCGTTACGCACATGCCGCACAAATTCGTATCCGTCCATAACCGGCATCAGCAGGTCGCAGATTACCAATTCCGGATGTTCTTTGCGGACGACCGACAGCGCTTCCACGCCGTCTCCCGCTTCGAGCACCTCATGACCGAGGTAGCCCGCCAGTGAAACCACCAGCTCACGGTTCGGTTGATGATCATCAACGATGAGTATCCTTGCCACTGTGCCTGCTCTCCCTGTTTCCGTTGATTACGGTTGCAAATCTGCAGGCAACCAATGTTCAACGTGACTGACAAACTGTTCAGGTTCTATGGGTTTGGATATGTAACCATCGAATCCGGATGCGAGGATTTTCTGCTCATCGCCTCGCATGGAAAATGCCGTGATAGCAACAATCGGTATGTCTGAATAGGGTGCATCTTGGCGCAACGCTGCCAACAGCTGGTAGTCGTCCATTATCGGCATCTGGATATCGCTCAGTATCAGGTCAGCGCTTGGTTGAAGGCTGCGGGCTACCTGAAGTCCCTGTTTGCCGTCCTCTGCCCGGTGGACCTCATAACCTGCGTGTTTTAACAGGTAAGTGGCGAGCTCAAGGCTGGCCAGGTCGTCTTCAACAACCAGAATTACTGCACTCATGTTAGCCACCCGGAAGTCGCAAAGTGAATTCGGAGCCCTGGCCGGGTGTGCTGGTCAGGTGTATGGACCCACCCAGTTGCACCGCCAGTTTCTGGCTGAGATATAGACCCAGGCCGGTACCTTCGGTACGGCGGGCGGAGAGCTCTCCCCGGGAAAACGGTTGGAACAGATTGTGCTGCACCGATGGCTCAATGCCTGGCCCGGTATCCCGGACTGACACACGTAGAGAGTTGTCCGCAGATGGAGTCAGAATTAGGCAGACCTCGCCGTTCAGAGTGAACTTCAGAGCGTTGCTGGTCAGGTTCATGAGAATCTGGCTAAGAGCCCGTCTGTCGGTTTCTATATTGATGGGCTGATCGGGAAGCTCGAGCGTCAGTTGGAGCTTTTTTTCTTTGGCCTGAAGGCAGAAGGTGCTGTGAATTTCCTCAAGCAACTGGTTGAGGTTGATCTGTTCCGGGTTGAGTTCCAGTTTACCGGCATCGATTTTCGCAACATCCAGAAGGTCATTGATCAGGGATAGCAGATGCCCGGCGCTGGACTGGACTGTTTCCAGCTGCTTTTTCTGATCTTGGTTGAGAGGGCCAGGTAACCCCATCAGCAGGGTGCCGGTAAAACCGATAATGGCATTCAATGGTGTTCGCAGTTCGTGGCTCATGCTGGCCAGGAACTGGTCCTTGGCCTGGTTTGCCATGGCGAGCTCTTCATTCTTTTCTTGCAGAGCCCGCTCGAAGCGTTTGCGCTCGGTGATGTCCCTGATTGCACTGGATACCAGAATGCCTTCTTCGGTTTCCAGCGGGCTCAGGCTGATCTCAATGGGAAATTCGATGCCCCCCTTGCGTAGCCCGAAAAGCTCCAGGCCGACCCCCATGGGTCTTACCCGTGGATCTGCAAAGAAGCCGTCCCGGTGTCCTATGTGCTGGGAGCGATAGCGTTGGGGCATGAGAACTTCGACGTTTTTCCCAACCATCTCCTCCCGATGGTAGCCGAACAGGGATTCGGCCTGGGAATTGACCAGCACAATGTGGCCATCCTGTTTGACGATAACAATCGCATCCGGAGCAGACTCCAGGAGCCCTCGGAATTTCTGTTCCGCTCTCCTTCGTTCGGAGATGTCCCGGACGATCGTAACCACCAACTGGTCACCCTGTATTTCGATCGGGCTGCGAATCACCTCAACGGGAAAGGAATAGCCGTTCCTGTGCCGGCAGAAGCCATCGTTGGTTACACTGGTATTTTCGTGCAAGCGATTAAGCGTGACAGGGGTGGCATTCCGGTCTGTCAGTTGGATCAGGGCACAGAGGGACTGCCCAATGGCATCCGCACGTGAATACCCAAGAAGCTTCTCAGCTGCAGGGTTCCAGTCACATACCATCCCCTCAGTGGACAGCAATACCACGCCGTCGGGAGATGGCTGTTGAAGACTATCGTGCTCGTTCCCCACTGGTCTGTGCTCCATGCGTGATCGATCAAATTCCTTGTCCGACCCGGGAAGTATGGTCGAAAACTGACAAGATGCCAGTGGGGCAATTGTTCAGATTGCCACGGCTCGCTCAGCCACCCAGTAGAGGCTCAGGGCACCCACCATCAGCAGCATTGCCGGTACCGCGGCGCGCTCGTAGATTCGGAATCGGCCGCACAGGTATAAAAGCGGGAACAGAACCACCAGCAATCCCAGTTGCCCCAGCTCCACACCCAGGTTGAAACCCGCAAGAGCGACAACGGTCTGCGACACCCCGGACGTCAGATCTCCCAGCACACTGGCGAAACCGAAGCCGTGAATAAGCCCGAACCCGAACGCCAGTTTCCATGTTTTGCGGCCGAGGATCGGCCAGAACACGTTCAGCGCGGCAACGGCAATGGACAAGGCAATGACGGTTTCCACCCAGGCGATGGGCAGTGTCACGATCTCCAGAGCTGCCAATGCCAGGGTCATGGAGTGGGCCACGGTAAAGGCGGTGACCACACCTACCAGCTCAAGCAGGCGGGGTTTCAGGTCGTGGCCCTGGCTCGATTGCCCGCGAGACCGGCGGGTTTTCAGCGGCAGGGTGGCCGGTAGCATCAGCACCAGCAGAAACAGGATATGGTCGAGACCTATCAGCAGATGGATGATGCCCTCATAGAGAAAAGTGCCGAATAGTTTCAGGCTGTTGCCGAGCGTGGTTGCGCCGTTGACCAATGTCAGTGTCCGGTCATTGGGCGCCAGCACGCTCAGACGCTCATTCTGGCCGTCTGTGACACTGACGAGGGCGCGGTGCAGGGGATCCTGTTCAAACAACAGAGTGTATTTGAGGGACGCCGGTGCGCGGTTGTCCGGGCATTCAGCCTGGTAGAGGCCGGCGGCGTATGGGCCGTCACTGTGTCGGGACAGCCCCCATTGCCTGCCGGTCAACTGGCAAATACCGCTGGTATTACTGAGCGTCAAGCCCTGGTCAACCAGACGGGTGATGGCCTCCCGTCCTGTGCGGACTTCGGCGCCGCTGAGCTGCCCATCACCATTGCTGTCCAGGGGCAACACCAGGGCGAGATCCCTGAGGGCCAGGTCAATGCGGATCTGCGACTTTGTCTGGTCCACATAAATGAAACTGTCACTGGCTTTGTGAGCCCATACTGGCAGCGCCAGGATCATAAGGGCGGTAAAGACGGAAATGAGTCGAAGCAACGCAGGCATCATGAGCGCACCTCCGGATAGCGGGCATCGCGTTGGTCATGCTGATCCAGCCAGGACCGGACGTCGGCCTGTACGGAGGCGTTTCCAGCTGACTTTGCCGCGCGGAGCAGTAGCCGGGTGTCCAGGGGTTCACGCTGCTCCTGCCAGTTGGCCAGCGCGTGGGTCAGGGCGGTGTCGGCCTCGCCTTCAATGTCCAGGGCGTAACGCGCGAGATCCCGCTGATGCAGCAGGGTGCCGCGCCAGCGGGCTTCGCTAAAGCGTTCTTCCAGCTTGGCTGAAAGTCGGCGGGCGTCTGTATGGTCGTGGCGCTTCATGGCAATGGCGCGGATGACCGCGAGGGAGTCGACCTCTTCGTATCGCTCGGTCAGTTTGATCACAGCCTCGTTGTCGCCCCGCTCGAGCAGCCAGTCAGCCAGTTGCGCTCGTGTATAGAGGTCGTCGGGCGCAAGGGTGAGCACCTGGCGCCAGTATTGTTCGGCATCGGGTTTGCCGAGTTGCGCGGCAATGTCGGCCAGGGTGCCAAGTGCCCAGATCTGGCTGGTGGTATCGTTGGCGGGTGATTGGCGGGTCAGCGCGACCAGGGATTGGTAAGCTGATTGTGCCTTGCCGGTTCGTGCCTCCACCTGGGCCAGGCAGCTCGCCGCAATCAGGCCGGGAAATTCGTTCGCCAATTGCCGGCAGTGGGAATGCGCGGATTGGTAGTGACCTTGCACCAGTTCCAGGTTTGCCAGGGTTAGTCTGGCCTGGCTGGCGAGCCGTTGGTTAAGGTTTGGTGTATTGAGGACGGCGGTCAGCTCGTCACGGGCGGGTTCAAAATGGTGAAGACTCTGGTTGAGTGTGGCACGAAGGATCTTGAGCCGGCCTGTCATCCTGTCCTCGGGCCAGCGCTCGAACAATGCCTGGGCATATCCAAGGTACCGTGGATCTCCTTGAACGCGTGCCTGAACCAGATATTCCCGGACCCGGTCCGCAAGCGCCGAGGCGGTCTCCGGAGGTGTATCGGGTGTTAGGGCCTCCGAGGGCAATGTGATCAGAACTTCCTGATCGTCAAACTCTGTTTCAATCGCAGCGGGGGCTGCCAGTGCCGTTTCCATGGCCAGTGCTGTAACCAGCGCGACGATGGAAAAAGCCCTGCGCCGTAGCGCAGGGTGTAGGGCCGTCAGCCAGGGATCGGAGTCAGACTGACGGCGGAGCCCGCAGGATTTAAAACAGGTCGTCGTACGCCTGTTCGTTGTCCTTGTCATTGAAGCTGAACTCCAGGTTGTTGATGTTAACCGCGTTGCGGTCGTTGTCTGTCCGCTTGATTTCATTCTTCACGAAGGTCGTGAAATCAACCGACAGGCCCAGGCCCTCGCCATTACCGGAGCCGCCAGAACAGCCTGCCAGTGCCAGTATTGCGATCAGGGTAATTCCCATTCGGAATGTCATGCTCGTCCCTCCCTTAGATGTCATTAGGTGAACCTGCGATCGGGGTCGCCAGGTATGGGAAGGTGGTTCTAAGCTCCGCCGGGTCCAGTTGTACACCATCGGTGAAGGGTACATCCTTGTTGGGAGCGTCTTCGGTCAGAGCACCCATAACAACTCTGAGCGCTATATCGACGGTGTCATCAACCGGACGGCGACCGTTGGGAAAGCCATCACTATCTCCCCCGAGTACACCCAGATCGTTCTGTGCCCCTGCTGCCGTGGTGGCGACATTCGGATTCAGTCGCAACATTTCAGAAGCGGTGACGCCATCAGGGCTGTTGAGATCAGGCACGCCCGTCAGGAAGGCGGTGATCAAGTCGTTTCGTGGGAAGTTGTTAGGTGCCTCTGCTCCGTCGGCTGCGAACAGAATCTCCAGTAGTTCGGGCAGCGTAGGGTTGGTCACATAGGTCAGGAACTGGCCATCATCCTTGGGTTCGCTGGCGTTAAAGCGATCCTTGTCCTTCAGGCCAATAACCACCTCGTTGACCAGCGGCATGCCCAGACGTGAGACCTGAGCATAGGCACCCCCTTCAACGGTTGCGCCCTTGCCATTGGCAGCCGGTGCCGGGTTGATTACGCGGGCCTGACGTACGCTGGCAGTGGTCCAACCGCCGATAACCGGATCACCCGAAGCCGTCTGTGCGCTGCCGGTCAGGCAGGTGGTGGGGACCTCCAGAGCGAAGGAAGTGGTGTTCTTGTCAGCCAGATCCCCTGCACCTTCACCATTGCGCGGGCCGAGCGGGTCGGTGTTCACCAGGTCGAAGATTTCGCCCAGGTTCACCGCAAACGCTTCTTTGCGCTGACCCACAAACACCCGGCCTTCGGTACTGCATCCGGGAATGGCAATGTCAAAGATGTGTTGGTTGGCGTAGGCTTCGTAGTCACCGAAGGAGTTTCCGCCAATGTTATCCAGTGGTTTGGCGAACGTTTCCATACCGGTGGTCGCGTTGGTGGCCGCCTGGCGTGTGCCGGAGCGGCGGTCGCCGCGAATAACGGTCACGGTGTACTCCTGACGCATCTGCACATTGGCATTGTCGGAAGCGTCGCCAATGTTCTTCAGCGGCACGGAGACCATTTCTCCCCCAACATCCAGTTGGATGTCGTTGAGATCATCCTGCATCTGGAACTGGAAGGTAATGTCTTCCTGGGCATTGCCAGAGTTATCGATATGAATCTCGTAGATGGCGTCCTCGTCCAGGTCGAAGTAGTTGGGACCGCCGTACGCGTCCTGAAGCGGAAGGTAGTTGGCGATCAGGGTGACAAAGTTTTCCCGACCGCTTTCGTAGCTTCGGAACATGTAAAAGTCGGTGCCATCAACTTTGGGAACTTCGGTGATGAACGGCGCCTCGCGGTGGCTGGAGGCAGAAGCTGTACCTGCTGTCAGACAGACCCCGGCAATCGCGAGAGCGAGGCCGGAGCGTTTAATTACTGTGTTCATTCCGCTTTCCTCATCTATTGTTGGTGTTGCATACGGAGAAACGGCACGGCCTTGAAAAAAGATGCAGGTCGTTAACAAAAAAATTTTGCATGGCTGTAACCGGGTGATGGTGCATCCCGAACGACCCAGAGAACGTAGTCAACGAAAGGCCAGTGGAAGAAAAAGGTGCGAAGACCACAATGATAAATACAGAGCAAGAACAAGCAGATTTGATGACGTTGCTGGTGGCGGTTGCCCGCAGTGATCGTCACGCGTTCCAGAGGCTGTATGAAAAGATCGCAGCCAGAATGTTTGGCCTGTGCTACAAGTTGGCGGGCCAGCAGGAGTTGGCCGAGGAAGCCCTGCAGGATGCGTTTGTGCAGATCTGGCATCATGCCGGGGAATATCACAGTGATCGGGGAACCCCATTGAGTTGGATGCTGACCATCGCACGTTATCGGACGCTGGATCTGATGAGGGCCAGGGCTGTTCGCAGAGTCGCCGGAGACGAGCACCTGGAACATGTGGAGGATCCCCGTAGCGGGCCTCTGGACCATTCATTGCGACGTGCTGGCGCTGAGCAGTTGACGGGTTGTCTTGATGAGCTCAGTGATGTCCAGCGCGACAGTATTCTGTTGTCGTACTACCGGGGGTTCACCCATGACGAGCTGGCCCAGGCATTGAGTTCGCCTATCGGTACCGTCAAAAGCTGGATCCGCCGTGGACTGATGGCGTTGAAAAGGTGCCTGGAGCAATGAGAAAGACACCGGAAAGAATTGAAAGTCTCGCGGCGGAATATGTCCTTGGCTCGCTGAAGGGCAAGGCAAGAAGTCGTTTCGAGCGCTGGATGATGGAGTCGGGCCGGGTCAGGCAGGAGGTCTGGTACTGGGAGGAAAAGCTCGGGCTTCTGGGCAATCAGGTGCCGGAGCGGGAACCCCCGGAATCCGTGTGGCTGGCGATCCAGCAGCGGCTATGGCCCCAGGTAGAGATGAGTCCGGCTGTCCCGAGGGAGGCCGCAAACAAGGTCTGGCCGGTCTGGAGCCTGTTCGCGACAGCCGCGGCACTGGTGTTGGCGGTCATGCTGGTTCAGCAGCAGGCCCCGGAGCCAACACTATCCGGCGCAGTTGTGCAGGCGGACGTCAGTGATCCCCTGTGGCTGGTCAGCGAATCCAGTCGCGACAATCGTCTGCGCCTGAGACCTGTGGCCGCAACCTCGGCCGAAGCTGGCAAGGATTACGAGCTGTGGATCGTGCCGGATAATGGCAATCCGCTGTCATTGGGGGTAATCCCGGTGGGGGATGTCTTCCAGGTGGAACTCACGGACGAAGCCCGTGAAACCCTCAGTCAGAGCCGGACCCTTGCGATCAGTCTTGAGCCACGGGGTGGTTCACCAACCGGTGCGCCAACCGGCCCGATCCTGCACGTCACCAAGCTATACGAGCTGTGACGCTGGTGAGTGTGGTGCTCAACTGGATGCCAGCAGCGTAATGCACAACTGGGCGTTCTGGACGAAATGACCGAACGCCGTCAGTTGCTCGTCTGAGGGGACATAGTCACCGGCGGCGTTGTCGGCATAGAACAGGCCAACCAGGCGACCCTTGGTCGTCAGCGGGCCGATCATCGCCGGTACCTTGCCCAGCCAGCGATCATAGGGCACGCCTCCGTCAGTGGGGGCGGGCCTGAAAATGTCACAGCTGGCATGGGGAAGCAGGCTGCCGAGTGGTCCGGTTCCGTCCCTGGGGACGATAAAGCTCTCGCGCCAGTTTTCAGTGCCCCGCCCACTGACTTTCCTGGGAACCAGGTTCTGGCCGGTTTTGTCAGCCATCAGCAGGGCCACCCGTTGCATGCCAATGGCCCGGTGTATGCCCTCTATGACCAGTTGACAGACTTCATTGAGATTCGGCTTTTCCGTCAGACTCAAGGTCAGGTCTCGCAATATCTGCAATTGCAGTGCCGGATCCATCACCGGCGCCTGAGCTGACTGGCGGTTGTTGCCCTCCTGGCTGCCGGGCATCAGTGCCGTCACCTGGGGAATGCCCAGGGAGACCGCCACCTTTGCGGCTTCCTCGGCATTGACCTTGATCTGATCACGAATGGCAGCCGGTGTCTCGTCAGTGTCCTTACTCAGATGTTCCAGCACCTTGTCCATCTCGGTGCCGCGCCAGCCGTCTTCAGATAGCCGGGCCATTTCCACTGAGTGTCGTACCAGACTGGCGGCCATGGAGTTGGCCTGGCCGGGCGACACCACATCTTTGATGAATGGCCCCAGGGCCCAGGCATCCACCAGACCCCGGGTGATTTCGGTGAAGGTGCTGTGCAGCACCGCTTTCTGTGCGTCTATCGGTGGTTCTTCCAGGCGCAATCGCTGTTCCAGTTCGGTGGCCTGCTCCGTTTCGCAGGACCAGAATGCCAGTTCGCCAATGTTCATCAACAAGGCCCCGATGAAGACTTCCTCCAGGGCATTCTCATTGCGCCTGGGCATCAGGCAACGGGCCTGGACGGCGGCATGGATGGCCCTGGCCAGACACCGCAGCAGGTGAGGCCGGTCATTGCGTTGCAGTAGTGCGTCCACAATCAGCGAGGAAATGGCCATGGACTTCACGGAATCGAAGCCAATCAGGGTGATCGCCCGGCTGACGGTGCTGACCTGGGTTCGCGTCTGGTTGTAGAACACGGTGTTGGAGAGTCGCAATACCTGGGAGGTGAGCTGGGCGTCATTGAGTATCACGTTGGCCAGTTCATTGACGGTACTGTTTGTGCTATCGGTCAGTTCGTTGATGCGTTTCAGGGTATTGGCCAGTACTGGCAGCTCAACCTTGCTGAGATAGGTCACCCATGCCTGGGTGGAATTCATCCTTGAGGGCGGATTATCGGTTTTTGTGGTCACGTTATTTGTTCACTCTGGTACGCGCCTCGGGATTAAAAGGTTCTTGTAATACCTCAGTTTAGCGCAGGGCAGTGGAAAGTGTCGGTAACAGAACGTGTACGGGGATGTACCAAGGGTCGCGAGTTCGGGTTTGGTCGGCGATTAGGCTATAATGATCGGTTTTAACATTGCGCCCACAAGGCGCTGACAAGGCTGATCCGTGATTGTATTTGACCAGGTCCAGAAGTCATACCAGGTAGGCGGGCGGGCGATCCCTGCATTGCATCCCACCAGTATGACCATTGAAACCGGCGAGGTGTTTGGCATCGTCGGGCACTCCGGCGCGGGGAAATCCACCCTGGTTCGCCTGATAAACTTGCTGGAGCCGCCGACCGGCGGCCGCATTCTCGTTGATGACGAAAACATCACCGGCTACGACGCCGCCGAACTCCGGGCCTTCCGTCGCAAGGTCGGCATGATCTTTCAGCACTTCAATCTGTTGTCCTCCAAGACGGTGGCCGACAACATAGCCTTTCCGATGAAGCTGGCAGGCATATACTCCCGCACCGAGATTCGTGAACGGGTGGAGGAATTGCTGGCCCGGGTCAGCCTGACGGATCACGCCAACAAGTATCCCTCGCAGCTGTCTGGCGGCCAGAAACAGCGAGTCGGTATTGCCCGCGCCCTGGCCTGTCGCCCGACGATTCTGTTGTGTGATGAAGCCACCAGCGCCCTTGACCCCCAAACGACCCAATCGGTCTTACGCCTGCTGGCGGACATAAACCGCGAGTTGGGGTTGACCATCGTGTTGATCACCCATGAGATGGATGTGGTGCGCCGGGTCTGCGACCGGGTAGCGGTCATGGATGCCGGTGAAGTGGTCGAGATGGGCGCGGTCAGCGATGTGTTTCTTCACCCGCAACATCCCACTACCCGGGACTTTGTGTTCGAGAGTGAAAATATTGATCACGACGAAATGCAGGAAGATCTGCAAAAAGCCAGTGGCCGTATCCTGCGCCTGACGTTCCGTGGTGAATCCACCTACAAGCCCTTGCTTGGCAGTGTGGCGCGGGAATCCGGCGTGGATTTCAGTATCCTCTCCGGCCGTATTGACCACATCAAGGACACACCCTACGGTCAGCTGACCCTGTCCCTGGTCGGCGGTGATCTGGAGGTGGCGATGAAAGCACTGGAAGCGGCAGAAGTTCACGTGGAGGTGGTGCGCTGATGGAAGATTTACTGACCAACGTGGACTGGGCGGAAATCGGCATTGCCAGCTGGGATACCCTGGTGATGGTGGGCATGTCGCTGCTCTTCAGCGTACTGATCGGCCTGCCGATCGGCGTGCTGTTGTTCCTGTTCGGCAAGCGCCAGTTGCTGGAGCAGCCGGCGGCCTACGCGGTGCTATCGTTCGTGGTGAACGTGCTGCGCTCGGTGCCGTTTATTATCCTGCTGATTGTGATGATTCCGTTTACCGTGCTGCTGATCGGTACTTCGCTTGGTGTTGCCGGAGCGATTCCACCCTTGGTGGCCGGCGGTGCGCCATTCTTCGCCCGGCTGGTGGAGACGTCTTTACGGGAGGTGGATCGCGGCATCATCGAGGCGACCCAGGCGATGGGCGCCAACGTGAGGCAGATCATTTTTGGCGCCTTGCTGCCGGAAGCGCTTCCGGGCATTATCGCGGGCATTACGGTGACGGCGATTACGCTGGTTTCCTATGCGGCCATGTCCGGCGTTATCGGTGGCGGTGGCCTGGGTGATCTGGCCATCCGTTTCGGTTATCAACGGTTCCAGACCGATGTGATGGTGATAACCGTCGCCTTGCTAGTGATTTTTGTACAGCTTTTGCAGATGGCGGGCGACCGTCTCGTTCTGTATTTCAGTCGCAAGTAAACAAAAACAGCCTGATATAGGCGCGCGGCCGGAAACATCGTCCGAAAACGTGGAGCGCCAGGGATGGCGCGACCGAGCCCTACAGGGATGTATTTACGGGCGTTTTTCGGACGATGTTTCCGGCCGTGAGCCGTACTCCCGAGCTGATTGTATTGCCCATAATTTCCACAGGAGAATGTGCTTATGAACTTCAAGAAAACCCTGGTGGCCCTGGCTGCCGCTGCTACTTTCTCTTCTGCTGCCTCAGCGGAAACGCTCTCTGTTGCGGCTACCCCGGTGCCCCACGCGGAGATTCTGGAATTTGTGAAGCCGCAACTGGCGGAGCAGGGTGTTGAGTTGGACGTTAAGGTATTCACCGATTACATCCAGCCGAACATTCAGGTGGATCAGAAGCGGATGGATGCCAACTTTTTCCAGCACCAGCCGTATCTTGATGAATTCAATGATGGTCGTGGTACCAGTCTGGTTACCGTAACCGGTGTTCACGTTGAACCGTTTGGCGCCTACTCCAGCAAGATCGACTCCCTGGAAGAGCTGGAAGACGGAGCCGTGGTGGCGATTCCAAATGATCCGACCAACGGTGGTCGCGCTCTGCTGCTGCTCCAGAAAGCCGGGCTGATCACGCTGGAAGACGAAAGCAAGATCACCGCGACACCCCGTGATATTGCTGACAACCCGAAAGACCTGGACTTCAAGGAGCTGGAAGCCGCCACGCTGCCGCGTATTCTGGGGCAAGTGGATGTTGCGCTGATCAACACCAACTACGCACTGGAAGCGGGCCTGAATCCGTCCGAGGATGCGCTGATCATCGAGGGTTCCGAGTCACCCTACGTGAACATTCTGGTTGCCCGTCCCGACAACAAGGACAGCGAGGCTATGCAGAAGCTGGCGAACGCGCTGAAGTCTGACGCAGTGAAGGATTTCATTATGGAGAAGTACAAAGGTGCGGTTGTTCCTGCCTTCTGATAGTACACTCTCTATGGAAAAATGCCGGGCATCTGCCCGGCATTTTCGTTATAGGCTGCGGGTGATCAGTCACCGCTCCAGTTGGATGTGGGGTCTGGTGTCACTCGCAGGTAGGACCGAACCTCCCTGTGACCCTGCGGGAAGCGTTCCTTGATTTCGTCTTCGTCCTGCAGCGATGGCACGATGACCACATCGCCTCCGCTTTCCCAGTTGCCTGGCGTTGCCACCTTGTGGTTGTCGGTCAGTTGGAGCGAATCAATAACCCTCAGTAGCTCTTTGAAATTACGACCGGTGCTTGCCGGGTAGGTGATTATCAGCCTCACCTTCTTGGCGGGATCGATGACGAACAACGAACGCACGGTCAGAGTTTCGTTGGCATTGGGGTGGATCATGTCATACAGGTCGGACACTTTCCGGTCATGATCTGCAATGATCGGGAAGTTTACCGAACACCCCTGGGTTTCGTTGATGTCCTTGATCCACTCGTGGTGTGAATCGACCGGATCCACGCTCAGGGCAATAACCTTGACGTTGCGCTTGGTGAACTCGTCTTTGAGCTTGGCGGTCAGTCCCAGTTCGGTAGTGCAAACCGGTGTGAAGTCCGCGGGATGGGAAAACAGAACCCCCCAGCTGTCGCCCAGCCAGTCGTGAAAACGGATCTTGCCTTCAGTTGAGTCCTGTTCGAAATCCGGTGCGGTATCTCCCAGACGTAAACTCATAGCGTACCCTCCTTCGGTGAAGCTCGTGACAACCTTCAGTGTGTCACCGGCATGATCAATCGCCGGAGTGTCTATATTGAGTCTATACGATAATCAGTGGTGATGGATGAGGTTAAAACAAGGGCCTTTATGTGCCTCATCCATCGCTTATCAAAGTATTATAGCGGTTATTTATGGCCGCTGAGGCGCTGGATCAGTTACTGACGCCGAGTGCCTTCTCCTTCTCGAAATGCTCGCGGGTCAGCTTGAAAACTACCGGGCTGAGGAACAGCAATGCGATCAGGTTCGGCAGGGCCATCATCGCGTTGAGCGTGTCCGCTAACAGCCAGATGAAACCCAGGTTAATGGTCGCGCCAACCGGAATGGCGAGAATCCACAGCACCCGGTAGGGCACGATGGCTTGTACGCCAAACAGGAACTCAACGCATCGCTCCCCGTAGAACGACCAGCCGAGAATGGTGGTAAAGGCAAAGACGGCCAGCGCAATGGCCACCACGTAGTTACCAAAACCGGGCAGGCCGGTTTCAAACGCCAGTGAGGTCAGGGCGGCCCCGGTTTCACCGGAGCTCCAGGCACCAGAGGTGATGATCACCAGGCCGGTGATGCTGCAGACGATAATGGTATCAATGAAGGTGCCCAGCATCGCCACCATGCCCTGGGTAATTGGGCTTTTGGTCTGGGCGGCGGCGTGGGCAATCGGTGCGGAGCCCAGGCCGGCTTCGTTGGAGAAAATACCACGGGCAACACCAAAACGGATGGCGGCCCAGACGGCGGCCCCGGCGAAACCACCTTCGGCGGCGGCCGGGCTGAACGCATGTTTGAAGACCATGGCAAACGCGGCAGGAATCTGATCGGCGTTGACAGCCAGCGCAATCAGGCCGACCAGGATGTAAGAAATAGCCATCAACGGAACCAGGGAACTGGCTACATGGCCGATGCGCCTGATACCGCCGATCAATACCATGCCCACCAGGACCATGAGGATCACCCCGGTCATCCAGTGAGGCAGGTTAAAGTTGGCGTTCAGCACGTCCGCGACCGAGTTGGCCTGTACCGTGTTGCCGATACCGAAGCCGGCGATGGCGGCGAAAATGGCGAACAGAACACCCAGCCAGGCCCATTTACGGCCCAAGCCATTGCGAATGTAGTACATTGGGCCGCCGACGTGAGCGCCGCGCTCGTCCACTTCCCGGAAACGGACTGCGAGAACGGCTTCGGAATACTTGGTGGCCATACCGACCAGGGCGGTCAACCACATCCAGAACAGGGCCCCAGGACCACCGAGAAAGACAGCGGTGGCAACACCGGCAATGTTCCCGGTGCCGACGGTCGCGGACAGCGCCGTCATCAAAGCCTGGAAGGGGGGAATTTCGCCCTCACTTTCCGCACCCGCGCCGGAACGGCCTTTCCACATCAGCCTGAAACCTGCCCCGAGTTTGAGCACGGGCATCATTTTCAAGCCAAGGCTGAGGAAAAGCCCCACGCCGAGGATCATGACCAGCATGGGCGGGCCCCAGACCAGTCCGTTTACTGCACCTACAAAGTTTTCAATGGCTTCCATGGGGATCTCCCTCTGTTTTTGCCAAAGACGGTTTTTGATTTTCCCCTTGTAAGGGTATAACTGATTGAGTTTAGTCGGATATTTATGGCTGTAAACCGATTGGTCAGGGAATTTGCTCGTTGAACACTGGGGAATGTCATGAAAGTGATTGGATTTGACGTCATTTGCGGTACTGTTTGATAAGCAATCCCGGTTTAAATCACGAGGAATACCGATGTCCCAGAGCGCTGTCGCACAGACCAGCCCGGAAACCGATCCCGCCGGTTCTCATGCGGTGAATCATCGTTTCATCGACGCCAATGGACAGTCTCTCTGCGTGGAAACACGGGGCAATCCCGAGGGCGAGCCAGTATTGTTCATCATGGGGCTGGGTGCCCAGATGACGCTGTGGCCGGAGGCTTTGCTGGACCGATACGCGGACGAGGGATACCACGTCATCCGGTTTGATAACCGTGATATTGGTCTGTCCACGCATCTGAAGGAGCGGCTGGAGGGGCATCCGGTGGCAATCATGGCGCGCTCCAGGATTGGGCTGCCGATTTCTGCACCGTATACCCTGAAAGACATGGCGGCGGATGCCGTTGGAGTCCTGGATGCCCTGGATCTGCCAAGTGCACACCTTGTTGGGGTGTCCATGGGTGGCATGATCAGTCAGTTGGTGTCTTCCCTGTGGCCGGAGCGGGTGCGCAGCGCCACGTTGATCATGACGTCGACCAACAGTCCGCGGTTGCCGATGCCTAAACCGAAGCTGGTCTGGCGTCTGGCCGGAGTTGGCGCCAAGGGCCACGATGAAGCATCGGTGGTGGCCCGTTCCCTGGAATTCTGGAAGTTGATCCAGAGCCCGGCGTTCCCGCCGCCGGAGGATGAGGTCCGTGAGCGACTGACCCGGGAATACCGCCGCAGCTACCACCCGGCGGGTATCCTGCGTCAGACCCGGGCAATTCTGGCCACCGGCAGTTTGTCATCCCTGAGCCGGCGGATTCGGGTGCCGACAGCCATTATCCACGGTAAGGCCGATCCTCTGGTACGTCCGGTGTCTGCGGAACAGTTGAAATACCTGATCCCCCATGCTCACCTGGAGCTGATTGACGGGATGGGGCACGACTTGCCGAATCCTCTGCTGGAGCGCTTTGCGGCGATAAGCCTGTCGGTGATGCGGGCCTCGTCCTGAAATCGGGGCTGGTCTGGGGGAGGAGATTCACAATATCCCCCTTTGTGTTTTCACTTTTTGCCCCCATTGCCTATGGTTAAAGGAGAACGTTTCGGTTCTGCGACGTTACTTCGGAACGATAACTGCGAGGGGAATACCCATGCGCTCATTAAAAGCTTCTGATGTCATGTGGAATCACATCGAGCCGATTCGGTGTGGTGAGCCGTTAACCCGGGTAGTGAAGGCGCTCCTGAAGAATCACGTCACCGGTTTGCCCGTGGTGGATGAGCACCGGAAGGTCATCGGGTTTATCTCGGAACAGGACTGCATCCACGCATTGTTGGTTAGCAGTTATCACTGTGAGGGTGATCCGATTGTTGATGACGTGATGTTTCGCGAACCGGTAACGATCTCCCCGGAAATGGCCGTGGTGGACCTGGCCCAGAACCTGGGTGCCGGTAAACCCAAAGTATACCCGGTGGTGGATCATGGGCGTTTGGTAGGCATAGTGACCCGCACCGCCATTCTGGCAGAACTGGCCAGAGCAGGTTGCGGCATCGAATTACCAAAGTACGCTACGGCGGAAGATTGACCAGCATTCGTACCCTGAACCGAGGTCATCATGGAACTGCTATCCACCAACATGTGTTTCGATGGTGAACACCGTCGTTACCGTCATACCTCGGCAGCCCTGGGTTGCACCATGGAGTTTGCCGTCTACCTGCCTCCGGCGGCGGTCGGTCGCAATCCCCGCTCCGTTCCGGTGCTTTACTGGCTGTCGGGACTTACCTGTAATGATCAGAACTTCATGCAGAAAGGGGGCGCACAAAAGCACGCCGCCAAATTGGGCATCGCGATAGTCTGCCCGGACACCAGTCCCCGCGGGCTGGGGCTTCCTGGTGAAGACGACAGCTACGACTTCGGCACCGGTGCCGGCTTTTACATCAATGCAACGGAACAGCCGTGGGCACCGCATTACCGGATGTATGACTATGTCGTAAAAGAGCTGCCGCAACTGGTGGAAGGCGAGCTTCCGGTAACTGACAAGCGTGCCATAAGCGGCCATTCCATGGGTGGTCATGGGGCTTTGATCGCTGCCCTGAAGAACCCCGGTCGTTATGCCTCTGTATCAGCATTTGCACCGATCGCCAATCCCACCGAATGCCCTTGGGGACAAAAGGCGTTCACCGGTTATCTGGGTGCTGACAAGAGTCGTTGGGAAGAATGGGACGCGACGCTGTTAATCCCGACCGCAAGGGAACGACTGCCCTTGCTGATAGATCAGGGCACGTCGGACGAATTTCTGGACAGCCAGCTGAACCCGGATGTATTGGCCGATGCCTGCGAAAAAGTGCACCACCACATCAACCTCCGGATGCACAGGGGCTACGATCACAGCTATTTCTTCATCGCCTCGTTTATTGATGATCACCTGAATCATCATGCCGAGGCTCTGGGGCTGTAGGGGCCGGTTTCAGCGCAACCCCCAGATCAGGCTGAAATCCATCGAGGGCATGATTTCGGGTTGTTCCACTGCCCGTATATTGAACTCGAGCACGCTGCAGTCCCGCTCAAATGTTCCGCTGTAACGGTTGCCGTTTGGGCTGATGATGGCTTTTACATAGGGGCCCAGGTGGCGGACAGGGCGTTGGGTCACAACGCCAACCTCATTATTGGCCAGTCGCACCAGGGTACCGGGCGGGTAGTCTGTCAGCACCTCCAGTAGTGCTCTTGGAACGGCCGGACGCAACTGGCCATCGGTCAGGCTGGCGATCAGTTTGCGGGCATCGGTGATGGTCATCCGTTCCCGATAGGCTCGTTTGGTAATCATGGCCACATAGCGTTCCGCCAGTGCGAGTATTTCCGCTTCCGCCCGTATGTCAGTGCCACTGAGTCCCTTCGGATATCCGGATCCGTCTGCTTGCTCGTGATGTTGCGCAATGATGTCGAACAGGGCCGGATTCCGGATGCCAGCGGCATACAGGGCGTTGACACTGCGTTGTGGATGTTTGCGGATAACCGCACGCTGATTACCGTTAAGGAGTTTGCTGGAAGCATTCAACTGGTCGGCAACAGGCACCAGCGCCAGGTTGGCAACCAAGGCAGCGCTGGTAAGCAGGCTGGTTCGGGTTTTATCCAGTCCGAATGTTTGCGCGGTAAAGTGACAGAGAATGGCGTAGAACAGAACCTGTTCGTGAATGGTGGGTTCTACGGAATACAAATGGATCAGGGCAAGACTGGCATCCGGTGCTTCGTCGCAGATACGTTCAATCAGGCGGGTAAGGCCGAGCAGGCGCTTTTCTGCGCTGTCATCACCGGACGTGATGGCGTTCAGGGTCGCTTCCAGGGTCTGTAGCACTTCCGGATAATCGGCGAACGGGTTGCGCTGACGGGTATCCTTGAGGATCTCCTCCTGCTCACGCTCGATCTTGCGGGGGTGAAACAAACCCCGCTCAAACAGCTGCTCGAGCTGCATGTCATTCTGGATCACATAGCCCTGACGCAACAATACGTTGCCCCCAGTATCATAAACTGTCCATGGCAGGGGTTTACCCACCACCAGGGCGCCGGGTGCGATACGGACAAGATTCGACACGGATTGATTTCCTGAATGTTGTTTTTCTTGCATTCGCTTTAACTCTAACCTTGAAACACGGCTCATTCCATAGGCTAAGAAGGTCAACCATGTCGTGATTGACCATTTTCTAATGCAGGCTGCTGGATTACAACGTCGTTCTGGGATGTATGGGTTGAATGACAAACGCAGAATCAGGAAGCTCAGGGTTTCGGCGCAAACAGAAAGAGCCGCAATCCCAGAAGAATGCTGGCGGATGCCAGCCCACCTGTTAATCCCACCCAGAACCCGGCGGCACCCATGGCCGGCACCAGCCAGTCGGTAAAGGTTAGTGCGTAGCCAAGCGGCAGCCCCACCAGCCAGAACGAAAACAGCATGATAAACATGGGAATGCCAGTGTCCTTGTACCCCCGCAGAGCGCTGATGCAGGTAACCTGAATGACATCGGCAATCTGGAAGAGCGCCGCGAACATCAGCAGGCTGACCGTCACCTCCCTGACCGCTGTATCACTGGTGTACAGTGCTGCAATTTGCTCTGCCAAGGTGAACAGCAGGGTGGCAAAAACCAACGCAATGGTGGCAGCGAGGATCAGTGAGCTGCGGGAGATCAGCTGTGCGGTATCCGGTGCCCGCGCGCCGATAAGGAAGCTTACCCTGAGGGTCAGTGCCATGCCGATACTCAGGGGGAGCATGAACACCAGGGACACTACGTTGAGGGCAATCTGATGGCCTGCGACAACCACCGGCCCCAGCGGTGCCAGGAACAGCGCAATGACAGAGAACAGGCTCGCTTCCACGAAGATCGTGAAGCCGATGGGCACACCGATTTTCAGAATGTAGCGAATACCTGCGGGGTCGGGTTTTGCCCAGTCGGCAAGCAGGTGAAAGCGACGGTAAACCTTGCTGCGGTTCAGGTACGCCAGCAGGGCAATGGCGGCGGCACCGTTGGATAGCGACGTGGCCCAGCCGCAACCCACACCCCCCATGGTGGGCAAGCCCAGTTTGCCGTAGATGAATATGTAATTCAGCGGCAGGTTAAGCAGGGTGCTTAGTACCGCAAAAGCCATAATCACCCGGGTGTGCCCCAGGCCATCGGTCAACCCCCGTAAGGCGGTCATCAGCAGCAAGGCCGGCACTCCCCAGGCAAAGGCATCGAGATAGCCTTGGGTGATGCCGGCGGTCTGGGGGGCGAGGTTGAGTCGGTCCAGAACCGGATGCACGTGGGTCAGTAACAGGATCATCACCACCGAACCGACGGCGGCGATGTAGAGCCCCTGCCAGGTGGCGGGCATGATCTTGTCGGTGGTACGGGCGCCATTGTAGCCGGAAATGATGGGCTGCAGGGCACCGAGCAAGCCCATGAAAAAGAGGAACAAAGGCATCCACAAACTGCTGCCGATACCCACTGCCGCCAGGTCTTCTGCACTGGCGTGTCCCGCCATGATGGTATCAATCACCCCGTTGGCCATCTGTGCCAGTTGGGCGATCAGGATCGGCCCGCCCAAAATCGCGAGGGTGCGCCATTCGGTGAGGGTGCGCTGGATCAGTGGTTGTCGGCTGGCGGGCAGGGGCTGATGCGTCTCGTCCATGGGGTGTGATGCGGCCTTGGCGGTTTGAGAGGTGAACGGTGGGTGTGCCATGGGGCATGGTAACCGAACCGCGTTGGGATCGGCATACCGCTTTTCCGGTATAGGCAAATGGTCCTGCGTGCCTGTACAGCCTTGGGAGCAAGGCGGTAAAGTGCCGCTTTTCTGGACATCTGGCGAGCATTATGGGTCTTCTGGTCTTTGTAACGGTCCTCTGGGCATTCTCCTTCAGCCTGATCGGTGAATTTCTGGCCGGGCAGGTGGACAGTGACTTCGCAGTATTAACACGGGTCCTGCTGGCGGTGCTGGTCTTCCTGCCCTTTACCCGCTGGCATGGTGTCGCTACTGGCCAGAAGCTGGGCATCCTGGTGACTGGCATGCTGCAGTTTGGCATTACCTACCTGTGCCTCTACCGGTCTTTCAGCTACCTCACTGTGCCAGAAGTGCTGTTATTCACGATTTTTACGCCGCTGTACGTCACCCTGATTGACGACGCCATGTATCGCCGGTTTTCGCCTGTGGCGTTGATGGCGGCTGCCGTGGCTACGCTCGGTGCCGGTATCATTCGCTACGATGGGTTGAGCCAGGATTTCATTACCGGCTTCCTGCTGTTGCAGGCGGCCAATTTCACCTTTGCTGCCGGGCAGGTGGGCTACAAGCATGTGATGCGCCATTACCCGTCTGATATTCCCGCTTTCCGTACCTTCGGGTATTTCTTCATTGGGGCGCTGATCATTGCGTTTCCCTCATTCCTGATTTTCGGTGATGGCAGCCGGTTGCCGGAAACTGGCCTGCAGTGGGGCATCCTCGCCTGGTTAGGGCTGGCCGCTTCCGGTGTTGGCCTGTTTCTGTGGAATCGGGGTGGCTGTCATGTTGATGCGGGTACCCTGGCGATCATGAACAACGCTCTGGTGCCAGCGGGATTGCTGGTTAACCTGTTGATCTGGAACCGGGATGCAGATCTGTTGAGGCTGGCCCTCGGGGGTGCGGTGATTGTGTCATCCCTGTGGTTGAATGCCCGCTTCCACCCTCGGGCCCGTCTCGCTATTACTTGAATTTTCGAACTAATGGTTTTCCGTTACTGGTCGATAACATTGGTAACCATACAAAGATAGTGGTCTTTGGTAGAAGCATGATATTAATCTATCTTGCAATTATCTGAATTAAAGAAATCGGCCTAAGCGCCCACATAGACGGATGTCGATATGAGAAAAAACCTGCCGGTTACCCAGAGGGAAGTGCGGATGCGTGAGGGTGGTCGCCTGATCACCACCACTGACCTGAAAGGGGTTATCACCTACTGTAACGATGAGTTTGCCGAGATCAGCGGTTTTAGCCGAGAGGAACTGGTCGGTCAGGCTCACAACATCATTCGCCACCCGGATATGCCGCAAGCTGTGTTCAAGGGCATGTGGGATTACCTGAAAGCCGGCAAGGCCTGGATGGGGGTGGTGAAGAACCGTGCCCAGTCGGGTGACCATTATTGGGTGAGTGCTTACGTTACGCCGATTACTGAGAATGGCCAGGTTGTGGGTTACGAATCCGTTCGTGTTTCCCCTACCCGGGAGCAAGTCAGTCGCGCCGAAACCCTGTATAGGCGTATAAACGCGGGACGTTCTATCGTTGGTATTCAGAGCAGGGTAGCGTCTGTCGTCAAATCCGGCTGGCCATTTTTCCTGTCCCTGGCGTTAAGTCTTGGCGCACTGGCCATGGGTGAGCCGGCACTGGCCGTTGCCATGATCGTTGCTGGTCATGCCATTGGGGCGGCGTTTGTTTTCAAATCCGTAACCGGTCGTTTGAATCAGATTCTGAAGCTTCGCGCGGATGCATTCCGTGATCCCGTGGTGTCCCGAACATACAGTGATGAGAGCGGCCTGTTCTCCCAGCTTTCCATGGTGCTGCTCAGCGAAGACGCGCGTATCCGGACCGCATTGGCCCGCATTGAGGATCAGGCGGAACTGTTGTCGGCGCAGGCTGAAGCGTCCCATGGTTATATCAGTGAGGGAGCCCAGGCCATCGCCCGGCAGCGTGCGGAGACCGATCAAACGGCCTCAGCGATTAATGAGATGACCGCCTCGATACAGGAAGTGGCGGAAACCGTAAACGCCAACGCTCGAGATGCCGAAGAAGCAAACAGTTTCGCGGCTACCGGCAGCAAGCGCAGTGAGGAGGCGCTGGGAGCTATTGAGCAACTGGTAACGCGCGTCAACGGCATTGGTGAAGTCATCGGGCGTCTGGGCGAATCCACCAACAGCATCGGTGAGGCTGCCAAGTTGATTTCCGACATTGCCGACCAGACCAACCTGCTGGCTCTCAATGCGGCGATCGAAGCGGCCCGTGCTGGCGAGCAGGGGCGCGGCTTTGCGGTGGTGGCGGATGAAGTCCGAACCCTGGCGAGTCGGACCCGGGAGTCAACCGTGAAAATCCAGGAAGTCATTGATGATTTCCGCCAACAGGTTGAACAAGCCGTATCAGCGACCCGCGATGGTGAGGAAGTGGCTGGCCAGGGGTTGGCGAAAGTCCGTGAGGCAGAAACCTCATTGCGGGACATTGTGTCGGCCATCCAGAACATTTCCGACAGCTTCATCAGTATGTCCGCGGCCTTTGAAGAACAAAGCCACGTATCGGATGAGATCAATCGTCAGATTGTGAGCATTGCCGAACTGGCGGATAACAGTACCGAGCAGGCCAACTCCGCCCGGGACAGCAGTACCAAACTGAGCGAAATGTCACACGGATTGAAAGACCTGGTGTCGCGCTTTGTAAGGTAAAACCGGTTGGTTAGGTTAGTGTGCCGGGTGCGTCGGGCTGTCATGTGCTCCGCCCCGGTTAACTGGCATCCACCTGCGACTACTGGCAAAATCCCGCCCCAATTGCCGGAGACCATCTCCGGCAAATCCAATGTAAAATGATTCCTCAGCCAAAAGCACAGGAAGAAAACATGACTGACAATAACCAGGCTGCAGCCCCACGGGGCATGTGGTCCTCAAGGCTGGCCTTTATTCTGGCGGCGACTGGCTCTGCCGTTGGCCTTGGTAATATCTGGAAGTTCCCGTATGTGACCGGTGAGAATGGTGGTGGTGCCTTCGTACTGGTCTACCTTCTGTGTATTGCCATTATTGGCATTCCCATCATGATGGCCGAAGTATTCATCGGTCGGAATGGCCGCCATAATCCGATTACCAGTATGCGCCTGGTGGCGGAACGTAACCTCAGTTCTCCGGCCTGGCGCATCTCTGCGGTAGTGGGTGTGCTGGCGGCCTTCATCATCCTTTCCTTCTATTCGGTTATTGGCGGCTGGGCGGCTTCTTATATTGGCCATGCCGCCACCGGCGACTTTGCGGGTCAGGATGCGGATGCCATCGGTGCCCTGTTTGGTGACCTGCTTGCCAGCCCGGGAATGCTGCTGGCCTGGCACAGTCTGTTTATGGGGCTGATCATTTTTGTCGTGGCCCGCGGCCTCAAGTCCGGGCTTGAGAGGGCGGTTAACATCCTGATGCCTGCGCTGTTCGTGTTACTGCTGCTGGCGGTTGGTTACGCGGCGACAACAACGGGTTTTGGCCAGGCGGTGAGTTTCCTGTTTACACCGAATTTTGGCGCGTTGACCGTTAACGGTGTTCTTATCGCCCTGGGCCACGCGTTCTTCACCCTTAGCCTGGGCATGGCAATCATGATGGCTTACGGTTCCTATCTGGGCCCCGATGTTTCCATCGGCCGCACAGCCATTGCAGTCTCGGTTATGGATACTGTGGTGGCGTTGCTCGCCGGGTTAGCGATCTTCCCGATCGTGTTTGCCAATGGCCTGGAAGCCGGTGCCGGTCCCGGCCTGATCTTCCAGACCCTACCACTGGCCTTCGGTCAGATGCCGATGGGCAGCCTGTTCGGCACGCTGTTCTTCGTGCTGTTGTTGTTTGCTGCCTGGACGTCCGGTATCTCACTGCTGGAACCGGTCGTGGAGTGGGTTGAAGAGAAATTCTCCATGGGGCGCGTGGGAAGCGCGATTCTGGTGGGCGTTGCCTGTTGGTTGCTGGGTATTACGTCTATTTTGTCCCTGAACGAGTGGTCCGGATTTGCGCCGCTGGGCATGTTTGAGCGCTTTGAAGGCAAGACAATCTTCGACTTGCTGGATTTCTTCACCGCCAACGTCATGCTGCCGTTGTCCGGCCTGTTGACTGCGGTATTCGTTGGCTGGTTCGTTGCCAAGGAATCCCTGAAGGCGGATCTGGCGATGGAGGGTGGTAGTTTTACCTTGTGGTATAACCTGATTCGGTTCGTAACACCGATCGCTGTGAGTGTTGTATTCGTCTATAACCTGTTGTCGTGACGGGAAAAGGGGCAGGCCCAGCCGGCCTGCCCCTTGTATGTTCACCTCTCCCCGGATTCGGTGACCGCACGCAGCGCCTGCATGTGCGGGCGAACCGCTTGCTTATCGGCCTCCGGAGCCTGTCGTGCGCTTTCCATAGCCGCTGTGGCCCCACCCATCATCGCCCTCATCTGTTCTTTCTGGGCTTCGCTCAGGTTTGGGTTGTTATTGATTTCATCCATGGCTGCGGCCATTTCCCGGGCCATTTGCGGATGCTGGTCCTCCATTTCAATGGCCACCCAGGCCTGGAATACCCGATCCCCCGTGGCGCCCCATTCCTCCATGGAGTCAAAACCGTTTTCTTTAACGATACCTTCCATGCGGTTGTAAGCTTCATGACCCCGCATTTGGTTCACCGAATCGGAAAAGATGGATGAGAAATCGGGCATTTCCGACGGATTTCCGGAGCCTGGCATTTGCTCGTTCAGCTGGTCAAAGTCATCTTCGAGGGTTTCGGCTTCTTGCAGCGTGTTGATGAAGGCCCGGACTTTTTCGTTTGTGAGGCGGTCGGCGGCCAGCGTGCTGGTCGTGAAGAGTAGGGTGACAACCAGGGCAAGACACAGTGAAAGTGTGTGTTTCATAAGTTCCCTCCGTGAGAAGTATGCCCCCTGATCCATGTGCCGGGGGCTTATGTATACAATAGACACGACTCCTTGCAACTCGCAACCTGCTCGGGAGGGCCAGGAGCCGGATCGGCTCAGAAGAACAGATCCGGCAGGTAGGTGGCGATTTCCGGGAAGATCATGATCAGAGCAAGACCCACAATTTCGACAATGACGAAAGGAATGATGGAGGAGTAGATATCCTTCATTGTAATGCCCGGTGGCACGACGCCCTTCAGGTAGAACAGGTTGAAGCCGAAAGGCGGTGTCATGTAGCCGATCTCCATGTTGATCACGAACAGGATACCGAACCAGATCGGATCAAATCCCAGCGACTCCACAATCGGCATGAACACCGGCAGGGTGATCAGCATGATACCGACCGGGTCCAGTACCATGGCCAGCAGGAATACGATCAGCATCATGGCAATGATGATGCCCCAGGGGCCGCCGGGAATCATGCTCATCAGGCTCTCGATCAGGTCCTGGGCGCCCATGCTCTGATAGGCGGCACTGAAGGCGTGGGCCGCGAACAGTATCCACATGATCATGCCGGTGAGCTTGAAGGTGCGGATGGCCGCTTCCTGCAGGACGCTCCACTTGAACTGCCTGTATACGGCCGCGGAAATAAGTGCACCGAGTACACCCATGGCGGCGGCTTCGGTGGGCGTGGTGATGCCGCCAATGATGGAGCCCAGCACCATGATGACTACGCCGATGGGTAACAGTACCGCCCGCAGTGCACGCAGCTTCTCCGGCCATGTGCCGCGTTCCTCCTTTGGAAGTGCGGGCGCCAGTTCGGGCTGCAGGTGGCTGCGAACCAGAATGTAAATGGCGGTCAGCACCATCAGCAGAATGCCCGGCATGATGCCGGCGGCAAACATCTTACCTACGGATACGCCGGTAATCAGGGCATAGAGAATCATCAGGATGCTGGGGGGAATGAGAATGCCCCAGCCACCGCCGGTGTTGATCACGCCCAGGGCCATCTTCTTGTCATAACCCCGTTCCAGCATGGATGGCAGAGCGATGGTGCCCATGGCAACAACCGCCGCGCCACTGATACCGACCATGGCCGCAAAAACGGCACAAATGCCCAGGGTGCCGATGGCAAGACCACCCCGAAGACCCCCGCACCAGAGGTGCATCATGCGGTACAGATCCTTGGCGACCCCAGTTCGTTCCAGGATCATCGCCATGAACACGAACAGAGGGATTGCCACCAGGGTAAAGCTTTCCATGGTGCCCCAGATCTGCGAGGACACCATATAGAACGAATCGAAGCCCCAGGTGAAATAGAGGAAGACAACGGATACGCCGCCCAGTACGAAGGCGAGTGGCAGGCCGAGCAGCAGGAAAAACAGCAGGGAGCCGAAGAACAGCAGGGTCAGGATTTCAATACTCACAATGCCTCTCCTTCAGAGTCTTCCTGTGCTTCGGGCGTGTAGTAACTGAGGTTGAAGGCCACCGCGATGTCTTCCAGTAATTTGACGATACCTTGCAGAACCAGCAAACCGGTGCCCAGTGGAATGGCTGCCTTCACTGGCCAGATAGGCGGGTTCCAGGCGGAATAGGAGGTTTCCCAACTGGCGATGGATTCGCTTGCCATGTCGTAGCCAAAATACAGCAGCGCCAGGGTGAAGATGAAAAAGACCACGGAAGTCAGAATATCGAGGACGGCCCGGCCACGAGGGGGCAGGTGCGAATGCAGCAGATCGACATTGACGTGGCCACGGTGCGCCATGATGTAACCACCTGACATGACCGCGTAGATACCAAACAGCATCTGGGTCAGTTCATTGGTCCACACGGTGGGTGAGTTGAACAGGTATCGGAAGGCCACTTCCATGATCAGGAACGCGAACATGGCAAAGACGATAAGCGCTATCCCGCGCCCGATAACCTCATTGAGGCGAGTCACCCCTCTCATGAATGCAGTCAGCACACCCATTGGTATTCTCCGGGAAACGGTGGGTTCATAAGCAAGGCCGGGCCAGAAAACTGGCCCGGCCGGTTTCAGGTGTCAGACGATTACAGGTAGCCCAGCTCTGACAGGTAGTCTTTCAGCATGTCCAGCGCCTTCTTGGCGTTGTCACTGCGCTTGCCTTCCTCATCCCACAGTTTCTGTGCGGTCTGGGTCAGGCGATCCTGAACGTCATTCGGCAGGGTGTTGACCTGAACGCCGTGTTCGTTAATGGCCTTGGCCAGAGTGATGCGTTCCTTATACTGGTACTCGTTGGTACGGAACCAGAACTGTTCATCCAGCGCCTGCTTGACGATGTTCTGCATGTCTTTCGGCAGCTTGTCCAGGGCCTTCTGGCTGACAATGATGACGTCGGTGCCGGCGATGTTCAGGGCCGGCTGCACATGGTGCTTGGCCACTTCATACAGCCCCATACTGAAGGCTCCCTGAGAGGCCCCCCAATGGGCGCCATCAACAATGCCGGAGTCGAGGGCGGAATAGAGTTCACTACCCGGGATATAGGACGCGGCGGCACCGGCTTCGGTCAGGAAGGTCTGCAATGCGCCGGAAGAGCGGATTTTCAGCTTGGTGAAATCTTCCCAGCTGTTGATCGGCTGCTTGACCACCATCTCGGTGGGGTAGACCTTGTCGGTTGCCCAGTAGACACCGTATTCGGCAGCTTCATCGCGAAGCATTTGTTCAAAGCCGAGGCCCTGGTGGAAATAGGCCGCTTCCCAGACATTACGGAAGGCAAACGGCAGACCGGACGCAATGCCCGCGAGGGTGATCTTGTCCTGGGCATACGACGGGGAAATGGTGCCCATTTCCAGAATGCCACGGCTGACAGCGTTGAAGATTTCTTTGGCCTTGAACAGTGAGCCGGCTTCGTACAGCTCCAGTTCCAGGCGTCCGTCGGTGCGTTCTTCCAGAACCTTCTGGAGGCGAACCAGGCTATCTTCATAGGAACTGCTGGAACCCGGCCAGTGGGACTGAACTTTCCAGGTATAGGTTTCCTCGGCAGCTGCCGGAGTACTGGCAAAAACGGCGGTCAGGCCCAGGGTCAGGGCACTACCGTAGATGGTCAGGGTTTTTCTGGCGGTGGTTAGCATCTTCATTGCGGGACCTCGATCATTGTTGTGTTGGAGTCCTGTTTTGTATTTCGCACTGCAGAACTAGTGGTTGCAGAATGAATCCGTGTATCTGAATCTATCACACACTTTGCTTTTTGCAATAGGATGGAGGTCGATATTCCGTTACGAAAGTTTAGTCCATGAGGAGATGTTCAGTGATTAGTGCGCAAAGTCAGTCAGGTGTTACCCACCTTGTAATCAGTCGCGCGAGCAAGAAAAATGCCCTGACTCGCGATATGTATCAGGCACTGGCCGATGGCGTGAGCGCAGCGGCGGCAGACACCAGTGTGCATGCCATCGTACTTAGTGGAGAAGGGGGCGTATTTACCGCGGGCAACGATCTTGATGACTTCCGCGCCCGCGCTACGGATGCCAACCCGAAACCCTCGGCTGGCCTGGCCTTCATTGAAACCCTGATGGCGTGCGACACACCGGTCATCGCAGCAGTGGAAGGGCTGGCCATCGGAATCGGTACCACCTTGTTGTTGCACTGTGATTCCGTCATTGCCGGTCGTTCCGCACGCTTCAAGACCGCATTCGTGGATCTGGGCCTGGTGCCGGAGGCTGCGTCTACCGTGACCATGCCATTGCACCTGGGGTCCAGGCGTGCCGCCGATCTGTTGCTTATGGGCGAAACCCTGAGTGGCGAGGAAGCCCGCGAGTGCGGGCTGGTCAGCCGGACAGTTGATGACGGGCAGGCGGTGGAAGAGGCGCTGGCGCAGGCCAGAAAGCTTGTAGCCAAACCCCGCGAAGCCCTGAGAGCCAGTAAGCGGCTAATCAAGGCCCCGTGGAGGGATGCGGTGCGCGAGGCGCTCGAACGGGAGCGCACCGTGTTTGCCGAGCGGCTAAGGTCCGAGGATTGCCGGGCTGCTCTGGCGCGGATGGACAAGCGCTAGTTTTCCATTAGGCCGCTAATCAGGCCCAGTAAGGGGCCCGCAGTTCCCGCTTCAGCACCTTGCCAATGGTGGAGCGGGGCAGCTCCGCGCGGAACTCAACGGCCGCCAGGCGTTGGGTCTTGCCCAGTTGTCCATTGGCCCAGTCCAGAATCTCCGCTTCATCCTGCGTGCAGCCTGGCTTGCGCACCACCAGTCCCAGTGGTGTTTCACCCCACTGCTCGCTGGGAATGCCAATCACCGCGACATCGGCGACGGCAGGGTGGGCGTGCAGCACCTTTTCAAGATCCACGGCATAGATGTTAAAGCCACCGGAGATGATCATGTCCTTGCGGCGGTCCAGAATATAGACAAAGCCCTCGTCGTCGATTCGACCCATATCACCGCTTCGATAGAACACCAGGCCTTCAGGACTGGTCCAGAGCATCTCTCGAGTCTGTTCTTCACGGTTGACGTAACCCCGCATCATGGAGATGGCGCGACCGACGATTTCCCCGGTTTCTCCCTGGGGCAGCTCATTGCCTTCCTCGTCAATCACCCGCACTTCCGCGCCTTCGGTTGGCAGTCCCACCGAGTCCCATTTATCCGGATGGGCGGCGCAGTCCAGGCTGGTGGAAATGCCGCCTTCCGTCAGTCCATACACTTCGCGAATGTTGCCGGGCCAGCGCTCCATGGCTTCCTGGATGACCTTCGCCCCCAGCGGGGCACTGGTACAGAGTTTGAGCTGGAAGGCGGACAGGTCGAAGCGATCGAACTCCGGATCGGCGAGGACGCGCTGATACTGAACCGGAACCAGCATGGCGTGGGTCACGCGGTAGCGTTCGGCCAATTCGAGAAAGCGCCGGGCATCAAATTTTGCCATGAGTACCAGAGTGCCACCGTGGAACAGGGTCGGCAGCATGGACACCAGGGTGGTATTGGAATACATCGGTGTGGAGACCAGGTTGATGGCATCGCCGTCCAGCCCGAAGCGGCTCATGCGGACCATCTGACGCTGGCGAAAACGATAGTCGTGGAGAATGCCCTTGGGAGTGCCAGTGGTGCCGGAGCTGTAAATGATATTGAACGGATCATCCAGGGAAACCGGTGCCGGCTGGGCCTCAGCGTCGGCGTCTGCCAGCCAGGATTCAAGATCCTGACCTATCCCCGGGCCACGGCCATCCAGCCCGATGCATTGATCGGCGCCAAGAGTGTCGAGCTTGTCGGCCATGGCTTCAAACAGACTGAAATTCTTTCTGGACACAAACAGGAAGCGGGCCCCGCAATCCTCCACCATCAACGTCAGGCTGTCATCGCTGGCCATGCCTGAGAGCGGCACCATACAGCCTCCCGCGACTAATGTGCCCAGGTACAGTGCGACGTAGTCGATGCTGTTTTCCGATAACCCCGCCACGGCATCGCCCGGCTCCAGGCCGGCGGATCTCAGCCGATTGGCAATGCGATTGGCGTGTCTGACCAGCGTCTGCCAGCTGACCTGAGTCTCGCCATCAATGAGTGCGATATGGTTCGGGCGTTCCATCGCCAGCTGCTGAATACGTTGACCGATGGCTTCCATGGTCTCTTCAGGCTCCAGTGGCGCATAGACGGGCATGTGCTGTGTGGTTTTCATTTTTTCGCCTCTCGGTGCTGTTCAGTTTTAACTAGTGAAATTAACTTTCGAATATATTGACTCAAAACCGGTTGGCGTGACAAATTACGGTCAAGATGAAATTTATGACGGCGCAACAAATCACAATAAGGAGCATCGGCATGGGGCGTTTCGACAATCGAATAGCCATAGTCACCGGGGCGGGCAGCGGTATCGGCAGGGCCACTGCCGTCAGGCTGGCCCGCGAAGGGGCGAAGGTGATGATGGTGGATCGCTCCGAAGCCGGCCTGTTGGATACCGAGGGCCTGATGCCTGAAGGCGCTGAGGTCCTGCGCCGTATTGGTGATGTGTCCGACGAAGATCAGGTCAGAGCGCTGGTCGAGGAAGCGATTTCTGCGTTTGGCCGGATTGATGTGCTGTGTAATGTCGCCGGTATTGCCAGTACCGGCAGTGGCCACCCCGACATCACCGCGAATGATCGGGATGAGTGGGAGAAAGTCCTGTCGGTGAACCTGATCGGCACCATGCTGTTTATCAAGCATGTGGCGCCACACATGCAGGCCCGCAAGCTGGGCTCAATCGTCAATACCGCCTCTGTGGCGGGTATTCGCTCCGGTGCCGGCGGCAATGCCTACAGTGCCTCCAAGGCGGGGGTTATCAATCTCACCATGACGGCTGCCTGTGACCTGGGCACAGACAATGTTCGAGTGAATGCCGTGTGTCCGGGGCTGGTGGAAACCGGGATGACCCAGGCCGTGTTCGACTACGCCCGTGCCAACGAGAAGGCCCACAAGCTGGGGTCCCGTTGTGAGCTGCGCCGCTATGGTGCGCCGGAAGAAATCGCCGCGGCCATTCTGTTCCTGGCCAGTGATGACGCCAGCTACATTACCGGTCAGGCCCTGCCCGTGGATGGCGGTAACACCGCGTCGCTTAACCTGCCGGGGATGAAAGTGTAATGAATGACGAGAACTTGCATATCCGTGGTGGCGAAGACCTGCCCGGCTTTCACAACCTGCTGGGGTATCGCCAGGTTTCCTGGGAGGAGAACGAGGCGGTGATTGAGCTGGATCTGCAGCCCCGCCACCTCAACCTGGGTGGCGTAATCCATGGTGGTGTGCTGACTTCACTGCTGGATATTGTCCTGGCCGAGGCTGGCACCTACTGCCCGTATCCCGGTCGGATGCGCAAGGCCATCACCCTGTCGTTGACCACGACATTCACCGGCCAGTGCTCCGGTGGGACTATCCGGGTGACCGGGCGCAAACGCGCAGGAGGCACCCGGATTTTCAACAGCACGGGAGAAGTCCACGACGACAAGGGCAACCTCCTTGCCATCGCAGAGGGTACCTTCCGCATCCGTTCCGGCAGTGAAAAGCCGAAAGGCGTCCCGATCTGACCTTCGAAACAACAAGAGACACGCCGGTGTTACCACCGCCGGCCAACGACTATCAATCAACGAGGTACTGGACATGTTTGAACTGTCTGATAAAGCCAAAAAGCTACAGGCGCAACTTCACGAATTCATGGATGCCCATATTTATCCCAATGAGCACAAGTACCATGAGCAGGTCGAACAGGCAGAGAACCGTTGGGCTCCGGTACCGATCATTGAAGAACTGAAGGTCAAGGCCAAGGCGGCCGGCCTGTGGAACCTGTTTCTGCCGGAAAGCGAATTCGGCGCCGGTCTGACCAACTACGAATACGCCCACCTGTGCGAAGTTATGGGACGTTCGGCCATGGCCCCGGAAGTGTTCAACTGTTCCGCTCCGGACACCGGCAACATGGAAACCATTGCCCGTTACGGCAATAAAGAGCAGCAGGACAAATGGCTTAAGCCACTGCTCAACGGCGAAATCCGTTCCTGTTTCTCCATGACTGAACCGGATGTCGCGTCCTCCGACGCCACCAACATCGCCTGTGAAATCCGTCGCGAAGGTGACGAGTATGTGATCAACGGTCGCAAATGGTGGTCTTCCGGCGCCATGACCACCACGGCGAAGATTGCCATCGTCATGGGCAAAACCGATCCGGATGCCGAGAAGCACAAGCAGCAGTCGATGATTCTGGTGCCTCTGGACACGCCGGGGGTGAAGATGATCCGCCCGCTGACGGTGTTTGGGTATGACCACGCGCCGCACGGCCACGCCGAGATTCACTATGACAATGTACGGGTGCCGGTGGACAACATTCTGCTGGGCGAGGGCCGTGGCTTTGAAATCGCCCAGGGCCGCCTCGGGCCAGGCCGTATCCACCACTGCATGCGCACTATCGGTGTCGCCGAGCGCGCCCTGGAGCTGATGTGTCAGCGTGCCAATGACCGCGAAGCCTTCGGTAAGCCACTGTCCAGCTTCGATTCCATCCGCAAGGACATTGCCCGCAGTCGTATCGAGATTGAGCAGGCGCGGCTGATGACTCTGAAGGCGGCGCACATGATGGACACCGTCGGCAACAAGGTGGCCCGTCAGGAAATCGCGATGATCAAGGTGATTGCGCCGAGCATGGCGCTGAAGATCATTGACCGTGCCATTCAGGTTCACGGCGGTGCCGGTGTGTCCCAGGATACTTTCCTGGCAAAGGCCTGGGCCCACGTCCGGACCCTGCGGCTGGCCGACGGTCCTGATGAGGTGCACCTGGATTCCGTGGCCAAGATCGAGCTTCGCCAATACCGCTAAACCAATAACCGCTGAATTTGGGGGAAGAGCGGCCGGGGTGATGTCCTTCCGGGACACGCCGTGAATACGTCCATGTAGGCTTGAGCAAAACATCCCTGTTTTGCACAGTCCCGGAAGGACATCACCCCGGCCACTCCCGTGCTTCAGCGCATGAGGATCGAACCATGACGAACCCGCTTTTTGATATGACTGGAAAAGTCGCCCTGATCACCGGTTCCACCAAAGGCATCGGCCGCTCCATCGCCGAGGAGATGGCTCGTTTGGGAGCCAAGGTCGTGATCTCCAGCCGCAAGGCCGACGCTTGTGAACAGGTCGCCAGCGAGCTGAAAGAGCAAGGCTACGAGGCCATCGCCATTCCCTGCCACGTGGGCAAGAAAGAAGACCTGCAGAACCTGGTGGACAAGACCAACGAAGCCTGGGGTTCCATCGACGTACTGGTGTGCAACGCCGCCACCAACCCTGTCTACGGCACCACCGCCGAAATGACTGACGATGCCTGGGACAAGATCATGGACACCAATGTCAAAGGCACCTTCTGGCTCACCAATATGGTGTTGCCGCAGATGGCGGAGAAAGGCGAAGGCGCTGTTGTTCTTCTGTCCAGCATTGCCGGCATTCGCGGTAATACCACCATCGGCACATACGGCGTCTCGAAAGCTGCGGAAGCCGCGCTGGCCCGTAACCTGGCGGTGGAGTGGGGTCCGAAAGGTATCCGCGTGAACAGTATTGCCCCTGGGCTGATCAAGACCGATTTCGCCAAGGCTCTGTGGGAAGACCCCGTACGGGTCAAACGCGCCGAGGACAAAACCCCGCTGCGCCGAATTGGTGATCCGGTTGATATCGCTGGATTGGCGGTCTTCCTGTCCACCAAGGCGAGTGCCTACGTCACCGGGCAAGTCATCGTCGCCGACGGCGGCGAAACGATTTGTTAAGAAGGTATCACCGAAAGTATGCCGAGGCAGGTGGGTGGGGGTGTCTTTGTGCAGGGAACAAAGGTGTCTGAGCGCAGCGAGTTCTTTTTCCCGGAACAAAGACACCCCCACCTGCCTGCCGCTGCCCCCATTACCGGGCCGATACGTAAAAAATGAAGGCAACAGTAAAGATGAGCATGAACCCTGAACTGGTAGACGTCCTGCCAGCCCACAAATTCGATGAAGCCAAACTCCTGGCCTGGCTTCAGCAAGCCATTCCGGACTTTGGAACAACGCTGGGCGTAAAGCAGTTCCAGGGCGGGCAGTCCAATCCGACCTTTTTGCTGGACGCTGACAGCGGTCAATACGTGCTGCGCAAAAAGCCGCCCGGAAAAACGTTGCCATCCGCTCACATGGTGGAACGGGAATACAAGGTCATGCGTGCCCTGTCCGAACACACTGACGTGCCGGTACCAATCACCCGGGCCCTGTGTGAAGACAGTAGCATCATTGGCACCCCGTTCTATGTGATGGACTTTCTTGAAGGCCGGATCGTGAGTCATCCGGCGCTATGGGCGCTGGATCGTCGGGAGCGGATGCCGGCGCATCTGTCGGCCATCGATACCCTGGCAGCCTTGCATTCGGTGGACGTGAATGCGGTTGGCCTGAGTGATTACGGTCGCCCTGAAGGCTATGTCGCGCGGCAGGTTGCCCGGTGGACGAAACAGTATCTGGCGTCGAAGACCGACGATATGCCCGCCATGGATAAACTCATGGAGTGGCTGCCGAAGAATCTGCCGTCCACCGATGAGTGTGCCATCGCTCATGGCGATTATCGCTTCGGTAATCTGATGCTGGCGCCGGACAAGCCCGAGGTTGTCGCTATCCTAGACTGGGAGCTGTCCACGCTCGGCCACCCGCTGGCGGATCTGGCGTATTACTGTCTGCCGTATCACTTGCCTTCGGACATGGAAGGCTCCCGCGGTTTGTTGGGTGAGGACCTGGAGGCATTGGGCATTCCCGATGAGCAGGAAACCATTGCCCGCTACTGTAAGAAGACCGGCCGCGACGGTATCGCTGACTGGCATGTGTACCTGGCGTTCTCGCTGTTCCGCCTGGCAGCCATTCTCCAGGGCGTGTATGCCCGCGCGCTGCAGGGTAATGCCGCCAACGCTGATGCCCTGCAAGTGGGCAGGCGTGCGAGCCAGCTGGCGGATGTGGGCTGGAAAATTGCCAGTGAGGGAGACCGGTCATGAGTGAGCCGATCGTCCGTCGCATCCTGATCACTAACGATGACGGCATCAACGCACCGGGCCTGGCGATTCTTGAACGCATTGCCCGCAATCTGGCCGAGGAGGTCTGGGTGGTAGCGCCGGAGCATGATCGCAGTGGCGCCGGTCAGAGCATTTCCATCCATGATCCGCTGCGGGTGTACGAAAAGGGTGACAACCGCTACGCCGTATCCGGCACGCCGGCGGATTGTGTTTTGTATTCGCTGGCCCAGTGGTTTGGGGAAACCCCGCCGGACCTGGTGCTGTCCGGGGTGAACTGTGGCGCCAATATCAGTGACTCGGTGCAGTATTCCGGCACCGTGGGTGCCGTGCTGAGTGCTGAACATCTGGGCATACCCGCGATTGCGCTGAGTCAGGCCTTTCTGAGTCGTGAGGGCATTGACTGGTCGCCGGTGTCGGCATTTGGTGAGCAGATTGTCCGCAAGCTCTGGCAACCCAGTGAGACCCGTGCCTGGAATGTGAACTTTCCAGCTTGCGACGCCGGTGTGATCCGTTACGCGCAATGGTGCCATCAATCCACCGGTTCCATTCAGCGGCCCCGGCTACTGGCGGGGCAGGATGCCCGCAGCCTGCCTTACTGGTGGCTGGGGTTCGACCGCAGTTCCCGCCACATTCTGGCACCGGATGAAGATGTCGCCGTCCTGCGCGAAAAAGCCATTGCCATAACACCATTGCGCCATCGGGCTCTCTTGCCCGGGGATACCGAACGATTTGAGCTGGCCGCCATGGCGGCCCACTGACTTGTATGAGGGGATCACAACAATGACATTTACACGCCATCACAACGTCTGGCCCAAAGAGTTGCCGAAAACCATGACGCTGCCTGATACCAGCGTTTTCACCAATCTGGAAATTTCCGCACTGCGGTATCCGGAACACCCGGCCATCATCTTTTACGATGCACCCATGAACTACCGCCAGCTTTTGGCTGAAGTGGAAGCGATGGCTGGCTATCTTCAGGCACAGGGTGTGAAAAAGGGTGATCGAGTTCTGCTCTACATGCAGAACTCGCCCCAGTATGTGATTGCCTACTACGCCATTCTGCGTGCCGACGCGGTGGTGATTCCGGTGAACCCGATGAATCGCGCCGCCGAGTTGGAACACTACATCGCAGATACCGGTGCGAGTGTGTGCTTTGCCGGCCAGGAACTGGCAGGGTTTATCGCCCCTTTGCTTGAAAGCACGGATCTGGACCAGGTTGTGGTGGCGTCCTACAACACCTATGTCAACAAGGACACCGACCTGGCATTGCCGGCGGAAGTGGCGGCCCCGGCCTGGTCCAAAGAGGTTCCGGGCGTGGTGACCTGGGAGCAGGCATTGGCGGAGGATCATAAGCCGACGGCGCACACGGCCGGTCCAGACGACCTGGCGGTGATTCCCTACAGTTCCGGAACCACCGGCGCGCCCAAGGGCTGTATGCACACCCATCGCAGTGTCATGGCGACGGCGGTGCATCGTGCGTTCTGGAATCTGAGTACGGCAAACAGTATCCAGTTGGCAACGCTGCCGTTCTTCCACGTCACCGGCATGACCGGTTCGATGAACAGTCCCATCTTCAGCGGCTCTACCACCGTCATCATGACTCGCTGGGACCGCACCACGGCTGCCAGACTGATTGAACGCTACCAGATTACCGGTTGGACGAACATTGTCACCATGGCGGTGGATTTCCTGTCCAACCCGGACATTGCCAAGTACGACCTGAGCAGCCTGAATACCATCGGCGGCGGCGGTGCGGCGATGCCGGAGGCGGTTGCCGCCAAACTCAAGACCATGACGGGTCTGGACTACATCGAAGGTTATGGCCTGTCAGAAACCATGGCCGCTACCCACATTAACCCGACAGAACACCCCAAGGCTCAATGCCTGGGCATTCCAGTATTCGATGTCGACAGTCGCATTATTGATGTGGAAACCCTGGAAGAGAAAGGTCCGGGTGAGGTCGGTGAGATTGTCTCCAACGGTCCCCAGGTGACACAAGGATACTGGAACCGTCCGGCCGAAACTGAGGCCGCTTTTGTGGAAATCGACGGCAAGCGTTTCTTCCGCACCGGCGATCTCGCCTATTACGACGAAGAGGGTTACTTCTTCATGGTGGATCGGGTCAAACGGATGATTAACGCCTCCGGTTTCAAGGTCTGGCCATCGGAAGTGGAAGGTCTGATGTACCGGCATCCGTCGATCCACGAGGTATGCATCATTTCTTCGCCGCATCCCAAGCGGGGAGAAACGGTAAAGGCCTGCATTGTTCTTACACCGGATGCAGACGGAAAGACCACCGAAGCGGACATCGTCAGCTGGTGCAAGGAGCAAATGGCGGCCTACAAAGTGCCTGAACTCATTGAATTTGTAGACGAACTGCCGAAGTCACCCACGGGCAAGCTGATGTGGCGAGCGCTGCAGGAAGAGGAGTGGAAAAGCAAGGCCTGACGACCATTTTACAGCCTAATCGTTTCGCAGTGCAGAAGGTGGTTCTAAATATTGACATGCGAGACGTTCAGTGTAATTGTTTCATCATGCTGATGCAGGGCCGTAAGGCCCTGTCCAAAACCGCATAACTCGCTACAACAACAAAACAGCGGAGGAGCACGCTTGAACCTTTTCTTTCAACAAATCATCAATGGGTTAACCCTGGGGAGTATCTACGGTCTCGTAGCCCTGGGCCTGACCCTGGTCTACGGGATACTCCACATCCCGAATTTCGCACACGGTGCGCTGTATATGGTCGGGGCCTTCATGTCCTACTTCTTCATGGTGGACCTGGGCGCGCATTACTGGGTTGCCATGGCCGGATCGGCGATCGTGGTCGCCCTCCTGGCGGTACTGTGTGAGCGACTGGTGTTTCATCCACTGCGGCACTCACCGCCGATCCATGACAAGATCGCCGCTATCGGCATCCTGCTGTTCCTGGAAGCGATGGTGCAGATGTTCTGGGGCTCGGATTTCCGTCGCATGTCTTCGCCGTTTACCGGCATCCTGAATTTCGACGGGCTGATAATTCCGGAGCAGCGTTTGCTGATCATTGCCGGCGCATTTGTGCTGGTGGTCGCCCTGCAACTGTTCCTGCGCAAGACCATGACCGGTGCGACCATTATCGCCATGGCTCAGAGCCGTGACGGTGCCTTCCTGGTGGGGATTGATGCCAACCGCGTGGCGATGATGACCTTCGCCATCTCCGGCGTGCTGGCTGCGTTTGCTGCCACCCTCTACGCGCCGATCAACCTGGTGTACCCCGCCATGGGCCACCTGGTGATCATGAAAGCTTTCGTAATCATCATTCTTGGCGGTATGGGCAGCATTCCCGGTGCCATCGTCGGCGGCATGATTATCGGCTTCGCGGAGGCCCTCGGAGGGTTCTACATCTCCACTTCCTACAAGGACATCATTGCCTTCGGCCTGCTGGTGCTGATTCTGTCCGTTCGTCCACAGGGCCTGTTCGCGAAGGGGGCGCACTGATCATGTTTAAATTCGCATCCATGTTGATGACGCCAGCCGCCAAGTACCTGATGCTGGCCTTTGCCGTGCTATTCCCGCTGGTCGCGGCGAACGAATATCAGGTGTACGTAATGGCCACCGCCTTTGTATGGGCGATAGCGGTCTACGGCCTTAACATCATTACCGGCTTCTGCGGTCAGCTGAATCTGGCCCACGGCGGTTTCTTTGCCATCGGTGCTTACACCCTGGGCCTGTTGACCGCGGATTTTGGTTGGAGCTTCTGGCCGGCCTTTGTGGCCGCGCTGGTCATGACCGCCGTGCTCGGCTTTCTGGTTGGTATTGTCTCCCTGCGACTGAAGGAGCACTACTTTGCCATCTTTACCCTGTGTGTGGGTTTCATCATTTACCTGTTGATCGACAAGTGGGAAGAGCTGACCCATGGCGCCATTGGCGTTCGTGATATCGCTGCCCCCTACGGCTTCGGTGTGGTGGATTTCACCGACACGACGCCGTTCTACTATCTGGTGCTGGCGTTCCTGGTGTTTGCCATCTGGTTCATGGGGCGGTTATCGAAGTCGCTGCTGGGGCGGACGTTCATCGCGATTCGCAACGGGGACGAGCTGGCTCAGTCCCTGGGCATCAATTTGATGCGCAACAAAGTCCTGGCGTTTGTCCTGTCCACCACCTACGCCGGTCTGGCAGGTGCCCTGTACGCGGGGATGGTGCGTTTCATCGGTCCGGATGAGGCCAATATCCAGCACACGTTCGACATGATCACCTATCTGCTGGTGGGTGGCATTGGCACCATCATGGGGCCGTTGCTGGGTACCATTGGCATCGTGTGGATCACACAGTCCCTGCAGTTCCTGGAAGAATACCGGATGATTATCTTCGGTCCGCTGCTGGTGCTGCTGGTGATCTTTTTCCCGAGGGGTATTACCGGTTCTTTCCTGACCTGGATGCACCGCAAGTCCCAGGCCTTGGTGCCTGGAAAAAAGCGTGAGGAAAGGAAGATGAACACCGTTCAACCCAGGGAGGCGGAAAGCAATGCTTAAGGTAGAACATCTGACCAAAATGTTTGGCGGCCTGGCCGCGGTGAACGATGTCTCGGTGGAATTCGAGACGGGCAAGATCAACGCCATTATCGGGCCGAACGGGGCTGGAAAAAGTACCTTCTTCAATCTGATCTCCGGTATGCACGAGCCGACGTCCGGCCGCATCCTGCTGGACGGCGAGGACGTCACCAAACTGCCCAGCGACAAGGTGGCGCGGCTGGGTGTCGGACGGACTTTCCAGACCACCAACCTGTTCGAGCAGGCGACCGTGCTGGATAACCTGATCGTGGGGCATCGGCTGCGTACCCGCTCCGGATTGTGGGATGTGCTGATCAACAGCAAGCGCCTGCAACGGGAAGAAAAATCCGCGCGGGACAAAGCGATGGAAGCCCTTGAGTTTGTGGGACTTACCCATGTGGCGGGGCAGTTTATCGCCGACATCACCCAGGAAGCACGCAAGCGCGTTGCCTTTGCCCTGGCGCTGGCCACCGATCCCAAGATTGTCCTGCTGGACGAACCCGCCGCCGGCATAAATCCGGAGGAAACCGTCGGTTTTGCCGCGCTGATGCGCAAGATGGTGGACGAGAAAGGACTGACCGTCTGCCTGATCGAGCACAAGATGGACATGATCATGAGCCTTGCGGACAAGATCATGGTGCTGGACCACGGCGAGAAGATTGCCGAGGGCACGCCGGAAGAAGTGCGCAACAATCCGGTGGTGATCGAGGCCTATCTGGGAGGTGATGAAGATGCTGCAGCTTAATCATGTCGATGTCTGCTACGGCAGCTTCAAAGCCCTGACCGACATTACGATGTCCGTGGATACCGGGGAACTGGTGGTGCTGCTTGGCGCCAACGGTGCGGGTAAGACCAGTCTGTTCAACGCCATCAGTGGTCTGGTGAAGCCCGCCGCCGGTGACATTCTTTTCGAAGATAAGCAGCTCAACGGCATGAAGGCCAGCGCCATTGTATCCAACGGCGTGGTGCAGTGTGCCGAGGGGCGCAAGCTGTTCCCGGAGATGAGCGTGATGCAGAACCTAATGATGGGGGCCTATGTGCACCGTCGTGATCGTCAGGGTAACCGGAAGCGTCTCAATGAGGTGCTGGAGCTGTTTCCGATCCTCGGAGACAAGGCCAATGAGTCGGCCGGATCGCTGTCCGGTGGCCAGCAACAGATGGTGGCCATCGGTCGCGCCATGATGAGCCGTCCCCGCTTGCTGATGCTGGACGAGCCATCCCTGGGGTTGGCCCCGTTGGTGGTCAAGCAGATGTTCGAAACCATCAAACAGATCAACAGCCTTGGCACAACGGTGCTGCTGGCTGAACAGAATGCTTTCGCGGCTCTCAAAATTGCCAACCGCGCTTATGTTATGGAGAACGGCCATCTGGTTATGGAGGGTGACCGGGAGGCGATGCTTGGTAATGAGCAGGTTCGCAAGGCGTATATCGGGGCCTGATTGGGCTCAAACAACAATTACAGAGACATGCACAACACAACCAGGAGACAACAATGAAAATAGCCAAAAAACTGGGTCAGGCTGTCGCGACGGTGACCCTTGGCGTGAGCCTGTCCGCCGGTGCCATGGCGGGCGAAGTGAATATTGGGTTCACCGGTCCGTTGAGCGGCGGTGCTGCTCTCTACGGCGAGAACACGCTGTCCGGACTGCGGATGGCCATGAAGGAGATCAACGCTGCAGGCGGTTTTGATCTGAACGGCGAGAAGACCACGGTCAACTTGGTTTCCCTGGATGACCGGTACTCGCCGGCTCAGGCGGCCACCAACGCCAAGCGACTGAAGCAGGAGTCCAACGTTGCGGCGATCTTCGTGCCTCATTCCGGTGGTATTTTTGCTCTGCAGGACTTCAACGAAAAAGATGATTTCCTGGTGATGGCCTATTCGAGCGTTCCCAGCATCACCGAAAAGGGAAACAGTCTGACTCTACGCATTCCGCCCACCTTTGATGGCTACGTGAGAGCTTTTACCGACTACGCTCTGGAGCATCAGGGCAAGAAGTTGGGCATGGGTGGTGCCACCCACGAGTACGCCAAGATCTGGGGCTCCATGGTGAAGAAAGCGTGGGAATCCAAGGGCGGTGAAGTTGTTTCGGATACCCCCATGGACTACAACAAGTCGGCGGATTTCTTTACCGGCGTTAGCCGCATAATCTCCGAAGGTCCGGACGTGATGTTTGTTGGCGGTGCTTCCGAGCCGACCGGCCTGGTAGTTCAGCAGGCACGTCAGATGGGTTTCCAGGGTGGCTTCATCGTCATGGACCAGGCCAAGATCGACGAAGTGGCCCAAGTGGCCGGCGGTCTGGAGATGGTGGAAGGTGCTATCGGTGTGGTACCGCTGAGCGTGTATGAGACCGATGCGGCGAAAGACTTCATCGATCGTTACAAGGCGGAGTACGACAAGATGCCTGGCTCCGAAGCAGCCTACAACTACCTGGCGTTGCATGCCCTGGTGGAAGCCATGGACGTGACAGAGTCCACTGACCCGAAAACTCTTCGTGCAGCGGTCGGCGATGCGCTGAAGAGCATGGATGTGAGCAAGAACCCGTACGAAGTTACCGATGTAACCGATAACGGCGGGTTTGTCACTGACACGACGCTGGCGGTGGTGAAGGATGGCAAGATCGTTCAGGAGGAAATTGACTGATCAGGCGTTCGCGCTCACCTACTGAAAAGGGGCCTATTGGCCCCTTTTTCCGTTCTGGTGTCGGCCATCTAGGCTACATACATCACCAGATTCTCTGCCACACAGGCCGGTTTGTCTTCGTCCCGAATCTCTACGGTGGTCTTGTAGGCTGCCAGCGTGCGCTGGTCATCGACTTTCGTGACGTTCTGAAGCTCTACCCGGGTGCGGATATCGGAGCCGGACTTGACCGCTGCCGGAAACCTCAGCTTATTCATGCCGTAGTTGATGCTGGCGCTGGTACCGGTCACCGACATTAATTGCTGGTTGAGTTGGGGGATCAGTGACACCGTGAGGAATCCATGGGCCACAGGGCTTTTCCAGGGGGCCTCCTGCTTTGCCCGTTCCACGTCCACATGAATCCATTGGTGGTCACCCGTAGCATCGGCGAATGCCTGGATCATGTCCTGGCTAATGGTCCTCCAGGGACTGTGGCCGATAACCACATCGGTATAGCTGTCCAGATCGTTTAACGCGATGGATACCATCAAAGTCTCCTCTTGTTGTTGTCAGTGGATTCAAACGGCGTAACCCGGATTCCTGCTGTCCAGCAGTCGCACCAGTGCAGGCCATGTCAGTGCCGCCGCACCACCCAGTGCCTGAGACTGGTCTGCTGTAGTCTGAATGGCTTGTTCCGAGGGCAGATAGGTCGGGCCACAGCTCTGGGCCTTGACCTGGATCTCGCAGGCTTTCATCAGAAAATACAGGTAGGTAAAGGTTTCCGGTACATCCTTACCCGCCGTGAGCACGCCGTGGTTGCGCAGCAGCATCATCGACTTGTCGCCCAGATCGCTGATCAGCCGTTCCCGCTCGTCGAGATTGAGGGCGACGCCCTCATAATCGTGGTAGCTCAGGTGATTCAGACACAGCATCGCGGTCTGGCTCAGGGGGAGCAGACCCTCCCGGTGGGCGGATACGGCAACACCATCGGGTGCGTGCAGGTGCATCACCGCGCCAGCATCTTCGCGCCCCATATGTACGGCACTGTGGATGGTGAAGCCCGCGGGATTTACACGGCTGAGGTTGCCAGACTCCACTACCTGCCCGTCCTGATCCACCTTCACCAGCGAGGACGCGGTGATTTCATGGAACAGCAACCCATAGGGGTTGATCAGAAAATGATGATCCGGGCCCGGTACCCGGGCGGACAGATGGGTGAACACCAGGTCGTCCCAGCCGAACAGGGCGACCAGCCGGTAAGCTGCGGCCAGTTCGGTGCGTACCTTCCATTCGGCGTTTCTCAGGTCCTGTTGCTGTGATTGATCGCTTTTTGTTGTCATCGTGATGTCCTCAGCCTATGACAGAATGTTTCCCCGCAGTGTACTGCAAAAAAAGGGGTGGCTGACGCCACCCCCGCAAAAGACCTCTGACTGGATAGAGAGGCCCCAGGCTCACAAGTCCAAAACCTATTAGCTCGCCTTCAGCAGGGAGGCGTAACGTTCCAGGTGGAAATCGTCGTCGCCCAACTGGTGATTGATGGTGATCAGTCGCTTGGCGTAATGGGCAAAATTGTATTCCCAGGTCATGCCGATACCTCCGTGGGACTGGATCCCGGCCTCGGAGATAAACTGACCGGCACGACCAATCACATTCTTGGCAGCGGCCAGCACGCGACGACGTTCATTGGTCTGTTCGCTGTCGGCGACGCTGGCGGACAGAATGGCCATGGAGCGTGCCTGCTCCAGTTCGGACATCATGTCCACCATGCGATGCTGCAGTACCTGGAACTTACCGATGGGCACGCCAAACTGCTTGCGTTGCTTGAGGTAATCCAGGGTCAGCTCGTTGGCCATCTCCATCACGCCCACGGCTTCGGCACACAGGGCGGCAATCGCGCGGCCGGCCTGATATTCGATGACGTCAGCGGCGTTGCCTTCCTCACCCAGCAGTGCGTCTGCACCGATCTGAACGTTGTTGAGGGTAATGTCGCAGCCCTTGGCACCGTCGATGGTGGGGTAAGTGCGACGCTCAACACCGGCGGTCTCCGGGCTCAGCGCAAACAGGCTGATGCCGTCAGTATCGCAGGTATCACCTGAAGTGCGGGCGGACACCACGATCAGGTCGGCACAGTGGCCGCCGATCACCACCGCCTTGCGACCGTTCAGGACATAGCCATCGCCTTTCTTCTCAGCGCGGGTTTCCACACTGTTCAGGTCATAGAAGCTCTGGGGTTCCTGCAGGCCGACCGCGGCTTTCAGTTCCCCGCTGGCAATGCCTGCCAGCCAGGTTTCTTTCTGGCTATCATTGCCGGCCTGTCCGATCAGGCCACCACCCAGAATGACCGACTGCATGTACGGTTCCAGGCACAGGCCGCGCCCCAGTTCCGCCATCACTGACTGAACTTCCACGCCGCCTCCGCCAAAGCCGCCAAGCTCCTCGGAGAAAGGCACGGCGGTCAGGCCCAGCTCGCTGAGCTGTTGCCAGAAATCGGCACTGAATCCCAGCTCGGTCTCGCTAAATTCCAGGCGCTTTTCAAAACTGTATTCACCGCGCACCAGACGCGCCACGGTGTCCTGCAGCATCTGCTGCTCTTCATTGAGTCGGAAATCCATGGTCGCCTCCTTAAAGCCCGAGAATCATTTTCGACACGATGTTCTTCTGGATCTCGTTGGATCCGCCGAAAATCGACAGCTTGCGGTTGTTGAAGTACTGGGCCGACAGCGGCGCGGCGTTTTCGTCTGACAGGAATTCACCCTCGTAGTCCATATCCATCTCTTCTTCCAGGAATGGCAGGGCGTAGGGGCCGATCGCTCGGCGGGCCAGATCGTTGATAGCCTGGCGGATCTCGGTGCCTTTCACTTTCAGCATGGAACTTTCCGCGCCGGGTACACCGCCGCCTTCAACCGAGGCAATGATGCGCAGGTTGCTGATAGCCGCTGCGGTCAGGTCGATTTCCACCTTGGCAATACGCTGGCTGAATGACGGATCTTCGATCAGCGGGCGGCCATTCTTCAAGCGTCGTGAAGCCAGTTCCTTCAGGTGTGACAGCGCCGCCTTGGACATACCAATGCCAGCCAAGCCGGTGCGTTCATAGGTCAGCAGGTACTTCGCGTAGGTCCAGCCCTTGTCTTCTTCACCCACAAGGTTTTCAACCGGCACCTTCACGTCCTCGAAGAACACTTCGTTAACTTCGTGCTCGCCATCCAGAGTGATGATGGGGCGCACGGTAATGCCCGGGGTGTTCATGTCGATTAGCAGGAACGAAATGCCTTCCTGGTTCTTGACCTCGGTGTTGGTGCGCACCAGGCAGAAGATCATGTTGGCGTGCTGGCCCAGGGTGGTCCAGGTCTTCTGACCGTTGACAATGTAGTGATCGCCATCGCGCACGGCACGGGTCTTCAGGGACGCCAGGTCGGAGCCCGCGCCGGGCTCGGAATAACCCTGGCACCACCAGTCCTCGCCACTGAGGATGCGTGGCAGGTACTTCTGCTTCTGTTCTTCGTTACCGAACTTGATGATCACCGGTGCCACCATGTTCACCCCGAACGGGATGGAGCGGGGAACACCGTAACGGCAGGATTCTTCGTCCCAGATGTGCTTCTGGACCGGAGTCCATTTCACACCGCCGTACTCTTCCGGCCAGTGGGTGGCGTACCAGCCCTGTTCGCTGAGAATTTTCTGCCACCGCTGATGATCCGTTTTGGACAGGCGGCGGAACCCTTTGACTTTGGCGGCGATGTCCGCCGGCAGCTTCTCATCCAGGAACGCCCTTACCTCGTCACGGAAGGCAAGTTCCTCGGCCGTGTAGTTCATGTTCATCGGATAAACCTCATCAGTGCATTACAGCGAAAATATATACCGCATAGCAGAATTACTCAATGATCATTCAAAGTTTGCTTCCCTGTCAATGATAATGAAACAAGAAAACACACAGTAATTACGACTTTCATCAAAATTTGGTTTCAAAACCTTGTTGATGGAAAATGCATCGTTTATATTCGAAAACACGGAAGCTGGTACTGCTAGGCGAAACTAAAAATTCTCAAAATACCGCACAGTGAAACTGTGTGATTGATTTGGTGTGAGCCTGTGCCAGCACCGGAATTTCAATAACAAAGACATGCAATCAACTCCGTTAAGAGGTTTGAGATGACAACAACAACGCGTTTCCACGCACGTCCACTCGCCCGTGCCATTGCCCTGGCCGGCCTCCCGCTTATCGCTTTCGGATCCGGCTCTGCTTTGGCGCAGAGCTCCGAACTGGACGAACTGCGCGAGCGGGTACAACTGCTGGAAAGCAAACTGGAAGGCGCGGTATCCACTGCGCCTGAACTGGAAGCAGACAACCCCTATCTGCTGCGGGATGGTGACGGAATCAAAATCGGGAATACCACAATTTCATTCGGTGGCTTCATCAAGGCTGATGCTATTTTTGGTTCCAACGGGAACGGCAGCATGAACAGTTACAGTGTTGGTTTGCCACGGACCTTTGCTAAAGCGGCGGCTTCAGATGAAAGTGACTGGAAGACCGGTTTCTCTGCTCGTGAATCGCGCATCAGTATCGGTACCAAGACCGAGGATGTCGTTGGTCATACACTGACCACCTATGTGGAGATGGATTTCAACCAGGATCTGAACGATGGAATGAGCGAAACCGGTAACGAAATCGTCTCCAACAGTTATTCGCCGCGCCTGCGCCAGGCTTATGGTTCCTGGAACAACTGGGATTTCGGTCAGACCTACACCACATTCTCCGATCTGGCCGCTATGCCGGAGATTCTTGACCAAGGCAAGCAGGCGGCCTTTATTTATACAACCCAGCCGATGATTCGATACAACATGGCGGCTCCAGGCGGGAAGCTGATGGTTTCCCTGGAGAATCCTGAGGACGGTTATTACGGTAACTCCTATGATGATCAGTCGTACCCGGATCTTGCCATGCGGTACCAGGTTCGCGGCAATTACGGGTTCTACTCCGTTGCCGGCCTGTTGCGGAATTTTGAAGATAACGCCGCCGACGAAACCAAAGTTGATGGTGCGGTCTCTCTGAGCGCTCGTATTCCCACTATTGGACGTGATGATGTGCGCCTGCAATACAGCTATGGCGCGCTTGGTCGCTACATGGGCCTGTTGACCTACCCGGACGTGGATCTGGCTGCGCAGGCAATGGGCGATGTGGAGCCGCTCAAGAGCTATGGCGCCACCGCCGCTTATCGTCACTTCTGGTCGCCGTCATGGCGAAGCAACCTGACGGTTTCTCATACCGAAATTGTCGATGACCTGGTGGCGTCTCCTTCAGGCACGTTGAGCTACTTTGATTCCTCTACATCGGTTCACGTCAACTTGTTGTGGTCGGCGCACAGGAATCTGACCCTGGGCCTGGAGTACGCATATTGGGACTTCGGAGAGATTGCCACCAGCAGCAGCCAGCAGTACGAGCAGGTCATGGCCTCTGCCAAGCTGAGCTTCTGATCAGCGAGGCAACGACATAACGCGATGATTCTCAGGTGCTTTCGCGCCAGATGCTTGCCCCGGAGTGTTTCCCCCGCTCCGGGGCTTTTTTGTGGCTGGCACTCGGCATTGTGGCGCGGGACACTCCTACTCGGGCGTGGAGTTCTCATGTGCTTTTGTCCGGAAGTCGCCAGGTGTATTGCCAGTCCAGTCCTTGAATCGCCGGTGAAAGGACCGCACCTCGCTGAAGCCCAGACGCAATGCAATGTCCTGAATGCTGAGCTGGGAATTGGTGAGGTAGTCTCGTGCCAACTCCTGCCGGATGTCATCGAGCAGCCGCTGATAGGACAGGCCTTCCTCGCCCAGTTTGCGCTGCAGCGTCCGCGACGTCATTGCCAGTTGTTCGGCCACCCTATCCTGTCGGGTTACTCCCTGTCGCAGTTGTTGATAGATAGCGTGCCTGACGCGAGTAGCCAAACCATCCCGGTCTCCGAGGCTTTCCATGCGAGTCCGGGCGTGCTCCTCCAGGGTTTGTCTCAGGTCCGGATCCGGTTGGCGCAGGGGGGCATTCAACAGTGACTGGTGGAAGCGGATGCGACTGTCTGGTTGGTCAAACAGCACAGGGCAGCCCCAGCGCTCGCGATAGGCATGCTCCAGCCCGACACCGGGCGAGGGGTGCTCCAGATCCACCCTCAGTGGCGCCGGTTCGTCATAACCTGCGAGCCAACGGGCATACTGTATCCAGGAAGCGAATACGTTATCGATCATGTGTGGGCGCACCGCCGGGTCGGTGTAAGCGCAGGCCCAGACCAGGTGTGTTTCATCCCCCTGACGCAATACCCGGGTCACCCCCATGTCACCCACCAGTTTCTCATAGGGAGCAATCCGTTCGATCGCTTCTCCCAGGGTGGTACAGCTCATAGTGATGTAGCCCAGCACATTATAGGAACCGGGCTGGACATAGTCGCCACTGTACAGACCCAGCAACGGATTACCGGTCTGTTCAGCCATCGCACGGATCAGTGCCTGGAAGCGGTTGCCGGGCACATGGCCCTGGGACAGGGTTGGCAGATCGGCAGGCAGGCCGGCTGCGCCACACAGGGCTGCAACGTCCAGGCCCTCGTCCTGTGCCAGGCGAAGATACTGTTGTACGGCGGTGACTGAGGCGATGCCAAGACTGTTGTCTGTCGTCATTTGTTCATTCAGTTGTCGCTGATCGACCGTGACAGGATTGTGGTAAACGGTAAGACTCTACGCCCTAGTGTAACCGTATAAGTGTAACCGCATTAGCGACAACAAGGAGCCACAAATGCGACGTTGGAACGGCTGGGGTGATGATCAATTCAATCTGGAGCTGCCCCCCAATGGCTCGGCCTTTCTCGCCGAACGGATCGGCGGGGCGCAGCCGCTTCCCGATGCCACTCTGGAGTCCGTATTGGCCAGTGTGCCCGAAACCCGCCTGCCACAACACGACAAGGTGTCGACAGACGCCGAGACCCGCGTCCGCCACGCCCGGGGGCAGAGTCTGGCGGACTGGCTGGCCATGCGCAGCGGTGAGTTTGGCGTTTTCCCGGACGGGGTCGCCTTCCCGGAGAGCTCGGAGGACGCCCGGGAGCTCCTGGAATGGGCTGCGCATACCGGCGCTATTGTCATTCCTTACGGCGGCGGAACCAGTGTGGCCGGCCATATCAACCCCAACCAATCCGACAAGCCGGTTCTTACTATCAGTCTTGCACGCATGAATCGCCTGCTGGACCTGGATCACGAGAGCCATATTGCCACCTTCGGTGCGGGGACGCCGGGGCCATTGCTGGAAGCCCAGCTCAAGGCTGAGGGTTACACCCTGGGGCATTTTCCCCAGTCGTTTGAACTGTCGACGGTTGGTGGCTGGGTGGCGAGCCGGTCCAGTGGCCAACAGTCCCTGCGTTACGGACGCATTGAACAGCTGTTTGCCGGCGGGAGCATGGAAACCCCTCGCGGTTCACTCACCATTCCCACCATTCCTGCTTCTTCGGCAGGGCCGGATATCCGTGAGATGATCATGGGCTCGGAAGGGCGCATGGGATTGATCACCGAGGTTAAGGTGCGTGTCACACCGTTGCCGGAGAAAGAGGCCTTTCACGTTATTTTCTTTCCCAGCTGGGCGGCCGCCCGCGATGCGTCCCGGAGCCTCGTCCAGTCGCGGGTGCAGCTCTCCATGATCCGGGTAAGCAACGCCAGGGAAACCGAAACCCAGCTGGCACTGGCCGGGCATGAGAAGTTGATCGGGACGCTGGAGAAATTCCTGGCTTTCCGTGGCGTGAGCGACGGCAAATGCATGATGACTCTCGGCATGACCGGTAGCAAAACCCAGTGCCGCGCCGCCCTGCGCGAAGTCCGGCGCATCTGTAAAGCGCACCGGGGGGTCTACACCGGTACTCATATGGGCAGCAAGTGGGCCGAAAAACGGTTCACCATGCCTTACCTGCGCGAAGCCCTCTGGCAAATGGGCTACGCCGTGGATACCCTGGAAACCGCCACGGACTGGGACAATGTGGACAACATGATCAACCGGGTGGAGGACAACCTTCGGCATGGCCTGTCTGAAGACAATGAGGCGGTGCATGTGTTCACGCACCTGTCCCATTTCTACACCCAGGGCTGCAGCATCTACACCACCTATGTCTTCCGCGCCGCGGATGATTACGCCACGACCCAAGCTCGCTGGCATAAGCTCAAGCGGTCGACGTCGCAACTGATCGTTGAGAATCGCGGCACCATCAGCCACCAGCATGGGGTCGGCAAGGATCACGCGCCATACCTGCCAGTGGAAAAAGGCGAGCTGGGTATGGAAGCGATTCGTTCCCTGTGCGGCCTGTTCGATCCCGATGCGCGTCTTAATCCAGGTACCTTGCTGCAGGAGGACTCCAAGTCATGACGGATGCCAACTTGCCGGCCTGGCCGCGTGAGTCGGTTCTTGATCGGTTGCGTGGAGGCGAGAAACATTATGATCTGGTGGTCGTCGGCGGTGGTATCACCGGGGCGGGTATCATACGGGAAGCGGCCCGGGCCGGTCTCAGGACCCTGCTGGTGGAGCAGCGGGATTTTGCCTGGGGCACCTCCAGCCGCTCCTCCAAAATGGTCCATGGCGGTCTGCGTTATCTCGGCAGTGGGCACTTCGGGCTGACCCGGGACGCGGTGCGCGAGCGGCAGCGTCTGTTGCAGGAAGCGCCGGGACTGGTGGATCCATTGCCGTTTGTGATGCCGCATTTCCGTCGGCAGTTCCCCGGTCCACGGCTGTTCGGCACCCTGCTGTCGGTGTACGACTGGATGGCAGGGGAGCGCAATCACGAATACCTGAAAGGCGACCGGGTTCTTGCGTGGGTGCCGGGCCTCAACCGTGATGGCCTGTATGGTGGCACCCGCTTCGCCGACGCGGTAACCGACGATGCCCGCCTGGTTCTGCGTACCCTTCACGAGGCGGTGGGTGATGGCGCAGAGGTACTCAACTACGTGCGTGCCGAGAAAGTGGGGAGTGACACTGGCCGGGTGAAACGCCTGCAACTTAGCGACCACGTGAATGGCGAGTCCCTGGCGGTCAGCGCTGACTTGGTGGTCAACGCCACCGGTGCCTGGACCGACAACCTGCGCGCCCAGTTGGGCGCGGAGAAGACCATTCGCCCCCTGCGCGGCAGTCATCTGGTCTTCCCCTCCTGGCGCTTGCCTGTCGCTTGTACCGTTTCCCTGTTCCATCCGGATGATGGCCGTCCGGTCTTCATTTTTCCCTGGGAAGGGGTGACGGTGGTTGGGACCACCGACCTCGATCACTCGCCGACCCTGGATGACGATGCCCGAATCACGCCGGAGGAAGTGGATTATCTGCTGGCGGTCGTGGGCCGGGTTTTCCCGGACAGTGGTGTTGGCACCGCCGATGTGCTGAGCACCTGGGCGGGTGTGCGCCCGGTGGTGGGAGGCAGCGCCAAGGACCCGTCAAAGGAAAACCGGGAGCACGCCATCTGGGACGATGGCGGCGTGATCAGTGTTGCCGGAGGTAAACTAACCACGTTCCGGCTGATTGCCCAGGATGTCCTCACCAAAGGGCTGCCTTATCTGGACAAGCTGGAAACCGCAACGTCGGACGCTCCCATCTTCCAGCGACAATTGACGCCCGGGCAGCGACCGGCATCGGTTTCGAGCCGGCAATGGCAGCGTTTGCAGGGCCATTATGGTGACCGGTTGCCGGAGCTACTGGCGGCTGGCCCCCTCGAGCCGGTGGCGGACACCGACACCCTTTGGGCCGAGCTGGTGTGGAGTGCCGCCAATGAGAGCATTCAGCAACTGGATGACCTGCTCCTGCGACGGACCCGGATCGGACTGTTGCTCCCCGGGGGTGGCGAGGCCGTTCTCGACCGTCTGCAGGCGCTTTGCACTCCGGTGCTGAACTGGTCCGCTGAACGCTGGCAGGTGGAAAGGAATCAATACCTTGGGCTTTGGCGGCAGGCCTACAGTCTGCCCGATGAAGGGAGGAGCGCATCATGACGGCTCCATTGATTCTGGCCATCGATAACGGCACGCAGAGTGTGCGGGCGTTGCTGTTCAACCTGGAGGGCCAACTGGTTGGCAAGGGCAAGGAAGAGATTGAGCCTTATTTCTCTGATCAGCCTGGCTGGGCGGAACAACACCCTGACTATTACTGGCAAAGTCTGGGCAAGGCGTGCAACAAGCTCTGGGCGGATACGGACGCCAGCCCGGAAGAGGTCAAGGCGGTCACTGTCACCACTCAGCGGGGCACCGTACTGAACCTGGATCGCAACGGTGACGTACTGCGTCCGGCGATTACCTGGCTGGACCAGCGCCATGCCCGGGTGGAGGGCCCGGTGCGTGGGCCCTGGGGCTGGTTCTTCCGGCTGCTGGGGTTGCAGGACACCATCCGACGGTTTCGGGAAAATGCCCAGGCCAACTGGATTGCCCAGAATCAGCCGGACATATGGAACCGTACGGACAAGTTTGTCCTGCTTTCCGGTTATCTCAACTGGTGCCTGACCGGCCGGATGGTGGACTCTGTGGGCAGCCAGGTGGGTTATATCCCCTTCGACTACAAGCGTCAGACCTGGGCCAGCAAACGGGACTTCAAATGGCAGTTGATGCCAATCAAACCGTCCATGCTGCCGGAACTGGTGCAGCCGGGCGAGAAGATCGGGGTTCTGCAGTCAGAAGCGGCCAGCCTGCTGGGCCTTCCCGAAGGACTGCCGGTGATGGCTGCGGCCTCGGACAAGGCCTGTGAAATCCTGGGTTCCGGCGGTCACGCTCCGGATATCGGCTGCATGAGTTATGGCACCACGGCGACCATCAACACCAACAGCGCCCGTTACGTGGAACCGATTCGCTTCATGCCGCCGTATCCCTCGGCGATTCCGCACCACTACTGTACGGAGGTCATGATTTATCGGGGTTTCTGGATGGTGAGCTGGTTCAAGCGTGAGTTCGGCCAGCGGGAGCAGCGTATCGCCGAGGAGCGGGGTATCCAGCCAGAGGCCTTGTTCGACGAACTGGTCAACGAAGTGCCACCGGGTTCCATGGGGCTGACCCTGCAGCCGTATTGGTCACCGGGCGTTCGTCAGCCGGGGCCGGAGGCCAAGGGCGCGATCATCGGCTTCGGTGATGTGCATACCCGCTCCCATATCTACCGCGCCATTCTGGAAGGGCTGGCCTACGCCCTGCGTGAAGGGAAGGAGCGGATCGAGAAGCGCACCGGCGTGCCGATCACGCGTTTACGGGTGGCCGGCGGTGGCTCTCAGAGCGACGCAGCCATGCAGCTGACCGCGGATATCTTTGGTCTGCCGGCGGAACGTCCTCATACCTATGAAACATCGGGCTTGGGGGCCGCGATTGATGCGGCGGTTGGGTTGGGGTATTACCCGGACTTTGAGACCGCGGTGAAGAAGATGACGCGGGTAGGGCAGGTATTTGAGCCGAATCCGGAAACGCAACGGCTGTATGACAGGTTGTATCGGGAAGTTTACCGGGGCATGTATGGGCGTCTGCAGCCGCTATATGCGCGTATTCGTGATATCACCGGTTATCCGAGATAGGAAGGGCGACGGTCCCGTCGCCCAAAAAATAACCGCGAACGAGGTCGCGGTTATTTCTCGCCTGGAGTCTGAAATCAGAGTTCAACTCCGAGGTGCTCCAGAGACGCGATCGTGAGGTTGCCGGAAGGCAGGTTGTTGTCCTTCTGGTAGGCGATCAGAGCTGCGCGGGTCTTGGAGCCGTAGACGCCGTCAATCCATACTGGATCGTAGCCATTGGCTTCCAGGGCCTGTTGCAGGCGCTGAACCACGCCTTCAGTAACGTTGGTCTCGCACAGGATTTCACGCCATTCCATGTCGGCGTCGGAAACCTTCACGCTTTTGGGAACTTCTGCATAAACGGCGGGGATGGTGCGCTTCTCCTCCTGGGGCGGTTCGACTTGCTGGACCACCTTCACGGTTTTGTACTCGGCCGGAATCGTAACTTTCTCGGTATGAGCCGGTACATCCACCACACGTTTGGTCACAGTTTCGTACTCCGCAGGAATTTCCACGGTTTCGGTGCGTTCCGGACGAACGAGTTCCTTGCGCTCGACAGTTTTGTATTCTGCAGGCACTTCCACCAGGCACATGATTTCACCGGTGGACTCGTTGATTTTCTCAATCGGGCCCCGGCCTTTTTTCCACGTGCTGTACGCGGGTTTAACCAGCACTTTCTCGGTGACGGTTTTATATTCCGCCGGCTTGGTGACCAGCTTGCTGGTGGCTTCCTTGACCAGCACACGCTCGGTCACAGTCTTATAGGTTGCCGGGATCACCTTGAGCTCTTCGTAGGCTTCGTTAACCAGTACCCTTTTCTCTACGGTTTTGTACTTTGCCGGCTTGGTAGTCACCTTGGTGTCTTCTTCGGAGACCATGACCCGCTGCATTTCTGTTTTATAGGTTTCCGGGATGACAACGCGGGCATAACAATGGCCGGGTTTGGCATTGGGCGGCAACAGCTGCGATTGGGTTTGTGACTCTGGCTCGGATGAAGAGGATTGTTGCTGGTTACTCAACTGCGCGCGTAACTGCTGGTTGGTCTGCTCCAGATTTTGTTGCCGGCTCTGGAGTTCCCGGTATTCCGTGGTTTCTTCTACGGATTGGGTGGAAGCGCAGCCAGCGGTCATGGCCGCAATCAGGGCAGTGGTTATCAATCGGGATTTCTTCACGGGTTTCTCCTTAACCTGCAGATAATGCTTGAAGTAGAGGCGTCGGCCTATGGGGGACGCCGCATTCAGGGATATAGAACGATGCCTATGTTAAGTCGTGTCAAAGAGTAGCATTAACAATTAATTAAATAGGTGCCTGGAAGGGGGCCGAAGGGGCCAGAAAGTGTCTAGTGGAGTGTTTGTGAGACGTTTCGCGGTTTTTGTTTCATAAAAAAGGCAGAGCCGGAGCTCTGCCTTTTAGGGTTCCCTCAATAGCGATCAACTGAAGGCCTGGATCCCGGTCTGGCCACGGCCCAGGATCAGGGCGTGGACATCGTGAGTACCTTCATAGGTGTTCACCGCTTCCAGGTTCATCACGTGGCGAATTACATGGTACTCATCGGAGATGCCATTACCGCCGTGCATGTCACGGGCAACGCGGGCAATGTCCAGGGCCTTGCCGCAGTTGTTACGCTTGAGCAGGGACACGGAATCCGGAGTGGCAACGCCATTATCCATCATGCGGCCAAGCTGAAGTACCGCCTGCAAGCCGATGGTGATCTCGGTCTGCATGTCTACCAGCTTCTTCTGGATCAGCTGATTGGCGGCCAGCGGCTTGCCGAACTGCTGGCGTTCCAGGGTGTAGTTGCGGGCCGCGTGCCAGCAAAACTCGGCGGCACCCAGAGCGCCCCAGCTGATGCCGTAGCGGGCCTTGGTCAGGCAGCTCAGCGGGCCCTTCAGGCCTTCGACTTCCAACTTGTTCTCATCCGGTACAAACACCTCGTCCATAAAAATGGAGCCGGTGTCAGAGGCCCGTAGTGAGAACTTGCCTTCGATCTTCGGCGTTTCCAGGCCCTTGGCGCCTTCACGCTCGATTACGAACCCGGTCACTTTGCCGTCGAGCTTGCCCCACACCACGCAGACGTCGGCAATCGGGGAGTTGGTGATCCACATCTTGGAACCGCTCAGCAGGTAGCCGCCGTCGACTTTCTTGGCGCGGGTTTCCATGCCGCCGGGGTCGGAACCGTGGTTGGGCTCGGTCAGGCCAAAGCAGCCGACGTACTCGCCGGAGGCCAGTTTAGGCAGGATACGCTTTTTCAGCGCCTCCTGGCCGTAGCTGAAAATGGGGTACATGACCAATGAAGACTGCACGCTCAACGCCGATCGGTAAGCGGAATCCACCCGCTCTACTTCACGGGCAATCAGGCCATAACAAACGTGGTTCAGGCCGGGGCCGCCGTATTCTTCCGGCAGGGTGGCGCCGAGCATGCCCAGCTCGCCCATGTCGGTGAAGATAGAGCGGTCGAACTTCTCGTGACGATTCGCTTCGATAATGCCAGGCATCAGACGCTGGTCACAGAAGGAGCGGATGCTGTCCCTAACCTGACGCTCGGTTTCATCCAGTTGCTTGTCGAATTGCAGCAGGTCATCCCAGGGTGCGGAAGCCATGATGGTATCTCCTCAAAAAAATTAGTCTGTAGCTTGTTTAATCGGATGCTCTTTAATCAGTAACCCGTTCAATCACAGCAGCAATGCCCTGGCCGACGCCAATGCACATGCTGATCAATGCGTAACGCCCACCGCTGCGCTCAAGCTGGCGAGTGGCGGTCAATGCAATCCGTGCGCCGGATGCTCCCAGGGGATGGCCTACAGCAATGGCGCCACCGTTGGGATTCAGCCGGGAATCGGTTGGGTCAATGCCCAGTTTGGTGGTACAGCCGAGAACCTGGGCGGCGAAGGCCTCATTGATCTCTATCACGTCCATATCGTTGATGCCCAGACCCGCACGGGCGAGGGCTTTCTCGCTGGCCGGTACCGGACCGTAGCCCATGACTCGCGGTGGAACCCCCGCAATGGCTGCGGAGACGATGCGGGCACGGGGCTGGATGCCCGCCTTTTCGCCGGCCTCGCGGGAGCCAATGATCAGGGCGGCGGCGCCGTCATTAATGCCGGAGGCATTGCCTGCAGTCACTACCCCGCCTTCAAACAGGGAGCGCAAGCCTGAGAGCGCCTCCACCGTGGACTGGGGGCGCGGGTGTTCGTCGCTGCTCACGCTGACCGGTGGTTTCTTGCGTCCCTGGGGCACCTCAATGGAAAGTATCTCTTCATTATAGAAGCCATCTTTCAGGGCGGCATCGTAGCGCGCCTGGCTCTGGGCGGCGAACTGATCCACCAATTCCCGGCTCAGGTTCAGCTCCCGCGCAATGTTGTCGGCGGTTTCGGGCATGGTGTCCGCGCCGAATTCAGCTTCAACCCTGGGGTTGGGGAAGCGTGCGCCAATGGTGCTGTCGAAGGCACGGAAGTCCCGGCTGAAAGGGCTTTCACTCTTGGCCATCACGAACGGCGCACGGCTCATGCTTTCCGCGCCACCGGCCACAAACAGCTCGCCCTCGCCACAGCGAACCGCCCGTGAGGCATCGATGATGGCTGCCAGACCCGAGCCGCAAAGACGGTTAACGGTCAGGCCGCCGGTTTCTACGGGCAGGCCGGCCATCAGTCCGGCGTGGCGGGCCAGATTGCGGGCGTCTTCGCCGGCCTGGTTGGTGCAACCGGCAATAACATCTTCGTAGGTTTCAGTGGCAAATGCGTTGCGCTCAACCAATGCCTTGATAACGCTGGCCAGTAAATCATCCGGGCGCACTTTTGCCAGCGCGCCGGCGTGTCGACCAAAGGGGGTTCTCAACCCGTCGTAGATGAATGCGCTCATGGCCTCTCCCGTTTCATCAGAAGACATGGTTCCCATTGTGGTCCTACCTCTATAAGGAAGAAAGGGATGGGGGTTGTCATGTCATTAACGTTGATATAGTTTCGTATAGCGGAATTAAGTTTTGTATATTGGTTGCTAAAGACTAATCCGGGTCTGTGTGAAATGCAACCGATACCATCATCGAAGGGCGCTAATCTGTTATGAGCCGTTTTCTGGTTCCTGTCGCGGTTTTGCTGGAACTTGTGGCGCTTTGCTTCTCCAGCCCACAGCTCAGTGCATTCGCCGGTGTTCTGTTTGTACTTTACTTCCTGTTCGCCCTGCGGCGATTGCAGGCCTATTCCCGCTACCTGTTCCTGATTTCCCTGCTGGCCATTGGCTATCTGGGTGTTATTGGCCAGTTGGGGGCCAGCGATTTGATGCGGGCCGCCTCCAATGCCGCCTTTTACGCCGCGTTTCTGGGAAGCCTGGGTATGATGCAGTGTCTGGTCCGGCGGCTGGAAGTATTGCAGAGAATACATGACGTGTTGTTGGGTGGGCGCCCAGCATTGTTGTACCCAAAGTACGCGGTGGTCAGTTGTGGCATCGCGTCGGTCCTGAGTTTCGGGGTGATGAACCTTCTCTGCGGCACCCTGGCGGATACCTTGCGGCAGCGGCGAATTACCGGTGTCGCGCGCCTGCGCTGGCTGCGCAGTGTACTGATCAGTACGTTGCGAGGGTTCGCGCTGGTGCCGCTGGTAGCGCCCACCAGTGTTGCGGTCGCCATTATTACCCGGGAAGTGCCCACCCTGAGCTGGTCCGGCCTGCTGCCCTATGGTATTGGCAGCGCGGCATTGCTGGTTCTGGTGGGGTGGGTGCTGGAGCACAAGCGCTTTCGCCTGGTCAGCAGCGAGCGTGAACCGCTGGAAACCTGGCCGGCCGGAAGTGGGCGGCTATTGCTGTTGGTGCTGATCATTTTCACGGCCATGGCGTTGCTGGTCCAGTTCACAGCGCTGAGGGTGTCGGTGGCGGCCATGCTGACGGTGCCGGTGGTAACCCTTCTTTATATGTTCTGGAGCGATCGCTCAGCGACCACAGTGGGGCGGGAGGCCGCTGACAACATGCTGGGCATGAGCAACGAGATGTCCATCTTCGCCGGTTCCGCCGGGCTGGGCGTGGCGCTGGTGGCAGTCATTCCGGCAGACGCCCTGGCAGGCATGGCATCTGGTGAGTTTGGTGTATTGTTGCTGGCGGTGTGCGGGTTGCTGATGATGCCCATGCTATCGGCGGTGGGCATTATTCCGATCACGGTGCTGAGTGTGCAGGCGGGATTGATGCCCCAGTTGGTGCTGGAGGGAGTTGACCCGTTGCCGGTTGCGGTCGCACTGGTCATCGGGTTCTCCCTGGCCATGATGCTGTCGCCGTTCGGCCCAGCGGTGATGTTGTTGTCACGGTTTGGCCAGGTGTCACGGTGGGTGGTGGCGTTTGGCTGGAACGGAGTGTTCGTCCTGCTGTCCCTTCCGTTATTGCTCTTAATGCTGTGGGGAATGTTCGTGGTGGCGCCGGCCACCGGGTAATGCCAGAGTGGCCGGCGCGAGTATCGGGCGTTATCAATACCCCCGCCTGGTGTCCACGATGCCCGTAATCGATTCACCGTTATGGTGCGCACGGATTTTGCCGGTAATCTGTTCCAGCGTGGCGTCCCGCAGGGTGCGCGCCGAAATGTGTGGCGTGATGGTGATCTCTGGGCGCTGCCAGAACGGGTGGTCCGACGGCAGCGGCTCCTGGCGGAACACATCCAGAGACGCCCGCGCTACATGACTGTCATCAATGGCCCTGAGCAGGTCGTCCTCCACCAGATGCTCCCCCCGACCGACATTGATTACCACCGCACCAGGCATCAATTGGCTGAGATGCGTGTAATTAAGGATATCCCGGGTTTCATCGGTCAGCGGCAGAGTATTTACCAGCACCCGGGTTGATTGCAGGAAATGGGGGAGGCTGTCGGCCCCGGCAAAGGTCGCAATCCCGTCCAGGTCATACTCGCTACGGGCCCAGCCGTTGACCCGGTAATCCAGGTCCGCCAGTGTGCGTGCCACCCGCTTGCCAATGTGGCCAAGGCCCATCACCCCGACTGGCCAGTCACTGCGCTTGATCGGGCGGTGAATTTTCCAGATGCCTTCACGTTGCTGTTCCCGATAGGTTTCCATGCCTCGGCTGGCTTCCAGTAGCTGGTGCAGCACATATTCCGCCATTTGCACGGACATGCCGGCATCCTCCAGACGAACAACGGGCAGGTGGGGCGGCAGGTTGGGCACCGCCAGCAGGCCATCAATACCGGCACCCAGGTTAAACACGGCCTTCAGCTTATTCTCGCGCTCAAACAGTTCCGCCGGTGGCTGCCAGACAATGGCGTAGTCGGCGTTAACAGCAGGGCCGTTGGCGTCCCATACATGAATCTCGGCCTCCGGAAGCAGTGCCTTGATGGGTACGGTCCAGCGTTCTGGCTTAGGGTCTCCTGCAACAAATAGTACCTTCATGTGCTCTCCGGGGATCGTCAGGTGCATTAAACTTGTTTACTATATTCCGCGTGGCAGAATAATATACCGAATTAATGCCGTAAACCCAGGGTCGCGTATGGAAACCGCGGAAGTAATATGAAACATAAAGGAAGAGTGTTTCATATTTGGCACGAGTTTTGATAATGGTTTCTGGTACTTGATATCTGCAGCGATTAAAATACCGCAACTTTTCTTCTATCTGACTATTATCCGGGTATGCCGGGCACATCGGATCAGGCGCAGCTGTTGGAGGTCGCCAGTTTATGACAAAAGCACAGATCACTTCACCGGAACTGTTGGCGGCATCCGGCGACGGCGAACCGGTAAAGCCGGAAAAGGATCGCAAGTTCGTAGAGGCGCTTTCCCGTGGTCTCGACGTGCTTCGTGCCTTCAGCCAGGGCTCGGTGATTCTGGGTAACCAGGACATCGCGCGTCTGACCGGACTGCCGAAGCCCACCGTTTCGCGCATGACCTACACCCTGACCAAACTGGGCTACCTCAGTTATAACGCCCAGCTGGAAAAGTATCAGCTTAGCTCCGGCGTGCTGGCTCTGGGTTACGCCTATGTGTCCAACCTCAAGGTGCGCCAGTTGGCCAAGCCCTACATGGATGAGTTTGCACGTCAGACCAACATGTCCGTCGGCCTGACGTGCCGCGACCGCCTGCACATGATCTATGTAGAGAACCGGCTGCCCCCGGAAGCCTCATTGCTGCGCATGGACATCGGCTTGAAACTGCCCATGGCCACCACATCGGCGGGCCGCGCCTACTATTGCGCTATCTCCGACAAGGGGCGCAAAGTCATTGATGACGCCATGGAAGCAAAGTATGGCGACGCCTGGCCGGAGAAGCGGGAAGGTCTTGAGCGTTCAATGGAAGACTATAAGCAGTACGGCTTCTGCCTTTCCCTGGGAGAGTGGGATCGCAACATCAACTCCGCCGGTGTGCCCATTCACCTGCAGGACGGCACCATTATGGCCCTGACCTGTGCGGCACCATCCTATCTGATTCCCGGCGAAAAGCTGCGGGATTCGATTGCTCACCAGTTGGCGATGCTGGCCAGTGATATTGAATCGCTTGGTGTTTGATTATATCGGCTAACTGAAAAAGCCTGGGGCCGGAGGGAGATCCCCGTCCGGGCCTCCCCCCAAGCTGATATACCCGAAAACCCCAGAATTCGTTCTGGGGTTTTTTTATGCCTGCATTTTAATCCATGGTTGAAACCTGCCGAAAACTTGTATTAAATCGTACTTATGTTTCGCTTGATAAAACTACATTCCGTATAGGCGAGGAGAGATTATGTCTGAGGTCGTAACTTACAACCGGGAAGGCGCCATTGGCGTCATCACAGTGAACTACCCGCCCGTGAACGCGCTGGGTCACGCGGTTCGTGCCGGTCTGGTGGCTGCGCTTGAGCAGGGGCAGAACGACGCAGACGCCAAGGCTCTGTTGCTGGTTTGCGAAGGCCGTACTTTTATTGCCGGCGCCGATATCCGCGAATTCGGCAAGCCAATGCAGGAGCCGGGGCTTGCCTCCGTTATAGATCAGTACGAAAACAGCGACAAACCGATTGTCGCCGCCATTCACGGCACCGCCCTCGGTGGTGGTCTGGAGACCGCACTGGGCTGTCACTACCGGGTGGCCCTGAGCAGCGCCAAAGTTGGCCTGCCGGAAGTGAAGCTGGGTCTCTTGCCCGGTGCCGGTGGTACCCAGCGACTGCCGCGTCTGACCGGCGCCCAGAAAGCCCTGGAAATGATCACCTCCGGTGAGTTCGTGAGCGCCAGGGACGCCCTGGCTCTGGGTATTGTCGATGCCGTTGAGGATGGCAGCGATATCAAGGCCGTTGGTCTGGCATACGCTCAGAAAGTGGCCGATGAAGGCAAACCGGTGCGCCGAGTGCGGGATGTGACTGACAAGGTCGAGGCCGACAAGGGCAATGAGGTTTTCGACCAGTTCCGCGCGGGTCTGGAAAAGAAAGCGCGTGGTTTGTTCTCGCCGTTCAAGTGTGTGGATGCGGTGGAGGCGGCCTTCAACCTGCCGTTTGATGAAGGCATGAAGCGTGAGCGCGAACTGTTTATGGAGTGCATGGACTCACCGCAGCGTGGCGGGCTGGTTCATTCCTTCTTTGCCGAGCGTGAAGTTTCCAAGGTAAAAGGCCTGTCCAAGGACACGCCGGTTCGTGACGTTAACAGTGTGGGCATCATTGGCGCCGGCACCATGGGTGGCGGTATCGCCATGAACTTCGCCAATGTAGGCATTCCCGTGACCATCGTGGAAGTGAAGCAGGACGCCCTGGACAAGGGTCTCGGCATTATTCGCAAGAACTACGAAAACTCCGCCAGGAAAGGTCGCATTTCCCAGCAGCAGGTTGAAGAGCGTATGGCGCTGATCAGCGGCAGCCTGACCTATGACGACTTCAGGGACGTGGATCTGGTGATTGAAGCCGTGTTCGAGAACATGGCCATCAAGAAAGAGATCTTCGGCAAGCTGGACGAGGTGTGTAAGCCCGGTGCCATCCTGGCGTCCAACACCTCCACCCTGGATATCGACGAAATTGCGTCGGCTACCAAACGTCCGGGAGACGTTGTGGGCATGCACTTCTTCAGCCCCGCGAACGTCATGAAGTTGCTGGAGAACGTGCGTGGCAGCAAGACCTCCGACGAGGTGAAGGCGACGGTGATGGCCGTTGCCAAGAAGATCAAGAAAGTCGGTGTGCTGGTTGGCAACTGCCACGGTTTCGTCGGCAACCGCATGCTGCACAAGCGTGGCGCGGAAGCCATGGCGCTGGTGAACGAAGGCGCCAGCCCGCAGCAGGTGGACAAGGTGCTGACGGATCTGGGTTACCCCATGGGCCAGTTCGCCATGTCGGATCTGGCGGGTATCGACGTGGGCTACCGTATCCGCGAAGAGCGCCGTAATGCCGGTGAAGATGTAGCTCCAAGCTGGATGGACAAGCTGGTGGAGATGAACCGTCTGGGCCAGAAGACCCAGGCCGGTGTCTACAAGTACGAGGAAGGCAGCCGCAAGCCGATTCCGGATCCGGAAGTGGATCAGCTGATTGCCGAATTCCGCAAGGAGCAGGGCATCACGCCACGTGAGATTTCTGATCAGGAGATCCTTGAGCGCTGCATGTACGTGATGATCAATGAAGGCGCCAAGATCCTGGAAGAAGGCATCGCCGATCGTTCGCTGGATATCGATGTGGTGTGGATCTACGGCTACGGCTTCCCGGCCTATCGTGGTGGCCCCATGTTCTGGGCAGACCAGATTGGTCTGGACACGATTCTCAGCACCGTCAAAAACTTCCACGACACCCTGGGTGGTGAGCAGTGGAAGCCGGCGGGCCTGCTGGAGAAACTGGTTAGCGAAGGCCGCAAATTTGGCGACCTTTAAAGACTAGCCTGCTGGTGTGGGGGCCGGTCCCGGGGCGGGGTGCCTTTTCTTCTGGGAAAAATAACTCGCTTCGCTCAGACATCTTTTTCCCGGCAGAAAAGGCACCCCACCCCGTGACTGACGTTACCGCTGAGGTTTATCCCGTAGGTCGGATTAGGCGAAGCCGTAATCCGACAACTTTGGCGGAAAGCTCAACTTGATGTCGGATTACGCTTCGCTAATCCGACCTACGTGTACACCGATTACGAAGGACACTGTTATGTCTGATGCCGTTATTGTTTCCACCGCTCGAACAGGCCTCGGTAAATCCTACCGTGGCGCACTGAACAACACCCACAGCGTAGACCTGGCTGGTCACGTCATTCAGCATGCCGTTGAGCGTGCGGGTATCGACCCGAGTATCGTTGAGGACGTGATCCTCGGCGCCACCTTCCACGAAGGCGCCCAGGGCAAGAACATGGCCCGCCTGGCGGCGATCCGCGCCGGCCTGCCGGTGACCACCGCGGGTGTCTCCATCAACCGCTTCTGCAGCTCCGGTCTGCAGGCCATTGCCATGGCGTCCCAGCGCGTGGTTTCCGAGAAGGTACCGGCCATGGTAGCCGGTGGTGTTGAATCCATTTCCCTGGTGCAGAACGACAAGCTCAACAGTTTCCACGCCACCAATGAGTGGCTGATGAAGAACAAACCCGAACTGTACCTGTCGATGATCGAAACCGCCGACATCGTCGCCCAGCGTTATGGGGTTACCCGTGAGTCCCAGGACGAATACGCGCTGATCTCCCAGCAGCGCACCGCCGCCGCGCAAGAGTCCGGTAAGTTCGATGACGAAATTGTACCTTACGACGCCACCATGCTGGTGAAGGACAAGGAAACCGGTGATATCAGCTATAAAGACGTCACTCTGACCCGTGACGAATGCAACCGCCCCAACACCACTTTGGAAGGCCTGCAGGGTCTGAACCCGGTGCGTGGGGACGATCAGTTCGTCACGGCGGGTAACGCGTCCCAGCTCTCTGACGGCGCATCCGTGTGTACGGTGATGAATTCCACTTACGCCGAGAAAAACAACATCGAACCCATGGGCATCTTCCGTGGCTTTGCGGTCGCTGGCTGCGAGCCGGATGAAATGGGCATAGGCCCGGTTTTCGCTATTCCACGCCTGCTGGAGCGCACCGGTCTGAACATGGATGACATCGACCTGTGGGAACTGAACGAAGCCTTTGCCTCGCAGGTGGTCTATTGCCGCGATCGTCTGGGTATTCCGATGGAGAAGCTGAACGTCAATGGTGGTTCCATTGCAGTAGGTCACCCATACGGTGTCACCGGCTCCCGTTTGACCGGTCACGCCTTGATTGAAGGCAAGCGCCGCGGCGCGAAGTATGTGGTGGTTACCATGTGTATCGGCGGCGGTCAGGGCGCCGCCGGCTTGTTCGAGGTGGTTTAACTCCTTCGGATAACCGGCCTCGGGGTGGCCTCTGGTGGCCTGCGGGTTCCGGGGACTGGGCCCGGGGTGGGGTGTCTTTTCTTATGGGAAAAGAACTCGCTTCGCTCAGACACCTTTGTCCCGTCAGAAAAGACACCCCACCCCGAGCCTGACCTGACTACACAGTTAGCGCCACGTTGCCACGTAGGTCGGATTAGGCGAAGCCGTAATCCGACAAACCGTAGATATTTATCAAGAGTGTGAGGCCATGCAACAAAAAATCATCAACACTCAGGATCTTGCGTTCCAGCTGTTCGAACTCCACGAAGTTGAACAGAGCCTGGGATATGAACGCTATGCTGAGCACAACTGTGAAACGCTTCAGGCTGCACTCAATCTGGCGTTGAAGGTGGCCGCAGAAGAGTTTGCGCCCCACGCCCGCCTGGTCGATGAAGAAGAACCCAGGTTCGAAAACGGCCGGGTGGAAATGCGCCCGGAAGTGAAAAAAGCACTGGACGTGCTGCGCGAAACTGGCCTGATGGCCGCTGGTCAGGATTTTGAACGTGGCGGTATGCAGCTTCCGGCTGCGGTGGCGCAGATGTGCGTGGGGCTGCTCAAGGGCGCGAATGTGGGCACTCAGGGCTACGCCGGGTTGACCATTGCAGCAGCGAACCTGATCAAGGCCCAGGGCAACGAATACCAGCAGAAGAAATACGCCGAACCGATGATGGCCGGTCGGTTTTTCGGCACCATGTGCCTGACTGAACCCCATTCCGGCTCGTCCCTGGGCGATCTTCGGACCCGGGCGGAGCCGCAGGATGATGGCAGCTATCGCCTGTTCGGCAACAAGATCTTCATTTCCGCCGGTGACCATGAGCTGAGTGACAACATCATCCACATGGTACTCGCCCGTCTACCGGATGCCCCTCCCGGGGTAAAAGGGATTTCGCTGTTTATCGTGCCCAAGATCCTGGTCAATGAAGACGGCAGTCTTGGCGAACGGAACGACGTTGCGTTGGCGGGGTTGATTCACAAGATGGGTTATCGGGGCACCACCTCCACCATGCTCAACTTCGGTGAGAAAGACGGCGCCGTGGGTTACCTGGTGGGGGAGGCCAACAACGGCCTCGCGGCCATGTTCCACATGATGAACGAAGCCCGCATTGGCGTCGGCCTGGGTTCAGTCATGCTCGGCTACACCGGCTACCTCCACGCCCTCGACTACGCCCGTGATCGTAAACAGGGTCGTCCAGTCGGCGAGAAAGACCCCAACACCCCGCAAGTGCCATTGATCCGCCACGCCGATATCCGCCGTATGCTGCTGACCCAGAAAGCCTACGTGGAAGGCGGTCTGGCGCTGTGTCTGCAGGGCGCCATGCTGGTGGACGAGAAAAAACACGGAGCGACCGAGGAGCAGCGCCAACTCGCCGCCGGCCTGCTGGATCTGCTGACACCGGTCATCAAGTCCTGGCCGTCCCAGTTTTGTCTGGAAGCCAACAGCCTGGCGATCCAGGTGTACGGTGGTTACGGCTACACCCGCGAGTATCCTGTCGAGCAGTTCTATCGGGATAACCGCCTCAACCCCATCCACGAGGGCACCCACGGCATCCAGGGCATCGACCTGCTGGGTCGCAAAGTCTCCATGGCCGGCGGCCGGTTTTACGAGGCACTGATGGAGCGCATAGAAGCCGCCATCGGCAAGGCCCGTGAATACGAACGGCTGGCGCTGTGTGCCGACCATCTCGACCGGGTGGTGAAATCCATGGCCACCGCAACCGACGCCATCAACGCCGAGAAAGCCGACGGCAACGTGGAAAAAGCCCTGGCCAACGCTTCCCTCTACCTCGAAGCTTTCGGCCACACCGTCGTCGGCTGGCTCTGGCTGCGACAGGCCCTCAAGGCCGTTGCCGGACTGGAAGGCAATGGCGAGCAGACAGCGGAATTCTACGAGGGTAAGGTAAAAGCCTGTGAATATTTTGCACGGTACGAATTGCCGAAAGTGCTCAGCCTGTCAGGGTTGCTGAGTGCCGTGGATACCACGGCGCTGGGCATGCAAGATTCAGAGTTTTAACGCAGATTTTGTTTGTCGGATTACGCTTCGCTAATCCGACCTACGGTTGCTTGCGAGGTACCCCATGTAGGTCGGATTAGGCGCAGCCGTAATCCGACAAAGCTAACGTTGTCAGAACGGTCGTGGGGTGGGGTGCCCCGCCCCGCGACCAGTCCCCCAAACAACAAGGCTACGTATAACTGAGGAGTGGATCAGAATGGACAGAAAGGCAAAGGCAGTCGTCTGCCGCGAATGGGGTCAACTCGTTCAGGTAGAGACCATCACCGTGGAAGGCCCCAGGCGCGACGAAATCACCATAAAGATCGCTGCCTGTGGCGTTTGTCACAGTGACCAGTCCGCCACCACCGGAAAAATCCCATACCCCGCGCCCCTCGTCCTTGGTCACGAAGCCGCGGGCGTGGTCATAGAAGTGGGTGAGGGCGTCACCGCCTTCAAGGAAGGTGACCATGTCGTCAGTTCCTTCATCTCCATGTGCGGCAAGTGCCGCCAATGCGTACGTGGCCGCCCTGTACTCTGTGAAAATGCCCGTAAGGCCATGTTTACCCTGCCCGATGGCACCGTTCGTACCAAAGGTGCGGATGGGGAAGACCTCAACGTCTTCGGTGCCTGCGGCGTAATGGCCGAATACGCCACCATGCACGTGGACAATTGCGTCAAGGTGGACGAATCCGTACCGATGCAGAACGCCGCCCTGGTGAGCTGCGCCGTGGTGACCGGCGTAGGTGCCGTGTTCAACACTGCGAAGGTCGAGCCCGGGTCCCGCACGGCCGTCTTCGGCATTGGCGGTGTCGGCCTGAACGCCATTCAGGGCTGCGTTACCGCTGGTGCGGAAATGATCGTTGCGGTGGACAACAACAAGAAGAAACTGGAAATGGCGCGGGAGTTCGGCGCCACTCACACCGTCAACATCAGCGAAGTGGAGGACGGCGCCAGGGCCGTGAAGAAACTCACCGGCGGTGTCGATTACGCCTTCGAATGCGTCGGCGCCGGCCCGGTGGTTGAGCAGGCCTACAAGTGCCTGGGCCGCGGCGGTACCGCCGTGGTAGTGGGTGTCTCGGACCCCAAGGACAAAACCTCAATCACTACCCTGACATTGCCCGCGGACGAGCGGGTCCTGAAGGGCAGCTGGCTGGGCTCCGCCCGCCCCCAATACGACTTCCCTCGTATCCTGGGGCTGTACAAGGCGGGCAAGCTCAAGCTCGACGAACTTGTCACCCGCACCTACCACATTGATGACGCACCCCAGGCGTTCGATGATATGTTGGCTGGCAAGAACGCGCGTGGCGTCATCATTTTCGAGTGACGGTTTCAGAGAGACACAGGAGTGACCAAATGAACGATCTCAGCAAGAACTATATCAACGGCCAATGGGTGAACTGGACCGGCGACACCATTGATGTCCACGAATCCGGTACCGGTGAGGTGATTGCCAAAGTTCCGGCGTCCGGCCGCGAAGAGATGGAACAGGCCATCGCCGCTGCCGATGCCGCCTTTGCAACCTGGTCCGAAAGCACTCTGGACCAGCGCATCAAGGTGCTGGAACAACTCCACGCAGGGCTGAAAGAGCGCGCCGGTGAGATCGCCGAAACCGTATGCCGTGAAGTGGGTATGCCGATCAAACTGGCCACTGGTATCCAGGCGGGGTTGCCGGCCACCATCACCAAGACCTACCTGAACCTGCTGCCGGAGTTCCCGTTCAGCGAGCAGTCCGGTAACTCGGAAGTGCAGTACACGCCCGTGGGCGTGGTGGGCTGCATCACGCCGTGGAACTACCCGCTGCACCAGGTCATCCTGAAAGTGGTGCCGGCCATTGCCGCTGGCTGTACCGTGGTGCTGAAGCCCTCGGAAATCGCACCCCAGAGCGCCTACATCCTGGCAGATATCCTGGACGGGACCGACCTGCCCAAGGGAGTCTTCAACCTGGTGTGTGGTGAAGGCCAGACCGTGGGTGACACCCTGATCAAACATCCGGACGTCAGCATGGTGTCCTTCACCGGCTCCACTCGCACCGGCCATCTGATTGGCCATGCGGCCGCGGACGACTTCAAACGCATCGCCCTGGAAATGGGCGGTAAATCCGCCTCGGTGATCCTGCCGGACGCAGACCTGGCGGCAGCGGTGAAAGGCACGGTAAACAACTGCCTGCTCAACTCCGGCCAGACCTGCACCGCGTTGACCCGCATGCTGGTGCCGGCGGAACAGCACGACGAAGCCTGTGAACTGGCCGCTGCCGCCGTCGCCAAAATGACGCCGGGCAATCCGCTGGAAGAAACCACCCGCCTGGGTCCGCTGGCCTCGGCGCAGCAGCGCGACAAGGTCATCGACTACATCAAACTCGGCATCGAGGAAGGCCATACCCTGGTCGCCGGTGGGCCGGAAGCGCCAGAAGGCTGTGATAGAGGTTATTTCGTCAAGGCCACGGTATTCGGCAACGTCAAACCGGACAGCCGCCTGGCCCAGGAAGAAATCTTCGGCCCGGTGCTGTGCGTGATTCCCTACAGTGATGAAACGGAAGCCGTCCGCATCGCCAACGGCACCCAGTACGGACTGTCCGGCGCGGTCTGGTCAGCGGATGCCGACAAGGCGAAGCAGGTGGCGAGCAAGCTGCGCACCGGCCAGGTATTCGTCAACGGCGGTGCCTTCAATCCCATGGCTCCATTCGGCGGCTTCGGCCACTCTGGCATCGGTCGCGAGTTCGGCAAATGGGGACTGGAAGAGTTTCTGGAGGTCCGGTCGCTGCAGTTGTAAGGGCTGATAGCTGGGTGTCGGATTACGCGTCACTAATCCGACCTACGGGAATTGTACGAGGGCTTTATCACGTAGGTCGGATTAGGCGAAGCCGTAATCCGACAGAAGCACTCAGAAGTCAGGTCGGTCACGGGGTGGGGTGCCTTTTCTGCCGGGAAAAAGGTGTCTGAGCAAAGCGAGTTATTTTTCCCAGAAGAAAAGGCGCCCCACCCTGGGACCAGCCCCCAAACCTCAGGCCTTCCCGCCAAGCAGAATTCGCACTGCCGTACAGGCGTCTTCCAGTTCCTCATCACGGGGTTCGCGGCCGTTGATGATGTCGCTGTACAGGCAGGATTCGGCCAGGCGTACCATGAAGTAGGACAGGCTGTTGACGTTCAGGGGCGGGTTGATATGGCCCGATGCTATCTGGTCCCGAAGCGTGCGGGTATTGGCTTCCACCGTGCGGCTGTGAATGGTGGACTGGGACGAGGTCAGGATCTTCAGCGCGTATTCGGGATCCTGGTGGATAAACCGCCGCAGAGGTTCGGAGTGGAGCAGGATCGAGTTAACGTATCGGTACACCCCAACCACGAAATCCACACCTTGCCCGGGGGTTGTACTCAGGGCTTCCAGTCTCAGGGGTTCGTAAAGTGACCAGAGCACTTCACCCAACAGTAAATCCTTGTTGCCAACCCAGCGAAACAGGGTGGCCCTTCCGATATTCAGTTCTGCGGACAGGGATGCCAGGTGAATTCTTTCACCCTTCAGCCACATCCGCCGCGCACGTCGTAAAGCGTCCGCTGGAGTCGCCCTTGTTGTTGTTTTTTCTGCCACTGCAACCTCGTATCGCTATTTGATCTCATTCTAACGACATAACAGGAAACCCGCTATGAAGACCAGAATCACCGAATTGTTTGGTATCCGTCACCCAATCATCCAGGGTGGTATGCACCATGTTGGCTATGCCGAGCTGGCAGCAGCCGTCTCCAACGCCGGCGGTCTCGGTATTATCACCGGATTGACCCAGCCTACCCCGGAAGACCTGTCCAGGGAAATTGCACGTTGTGCCGAGATGACCGACAAGCCATTCGGCGTCAATCTGACGTTTTTGCCATCCTTCAAGGCACCTCCCTACCCGGATTATATCCAGGCCATTATCGACGGTGGTGTGAAGGTGGTGGAGACCGCCGGGCGTAGCCCCGAACAGTACATGCCACAACTGAAAGCCGCTGGTATCAAGGTTATCCATAAATGCACCTCAGTGCGCCATGCCCTGAAGGCCGAAAAGATCGGCTGCGATGCGGTCAGCGTGGACGGTTTTGAGTGTGGAGGTCACCCGGGGGAGGATGATATTCCCAACTTTATCCTGCTGCCCCGGGCGGCGGAGGAGCTCACCATCCCGTTCGTTGCCTCCGGCGGCATGGCTGATGGTCGCAGTCTGGTGGCGGCCATGGCCCTGGGGGCCGAGGGCATGAATATGGGCACTCGTTTTATTGCCACCACCGATGCCCCCGTTCACAACAACGTCAAACAGGCCATCGTTGAGGCGGATGAGCGGCAGACACGGTTGATCATGCGCAACCTGCGCAATACCGAACGGGTGATGAACAATGCCGCTGTGGAGGAAATTATCCGCATCGAGAGCGCGAAGGGCGAGGCTGAAACCATTGATGATATCCGCCACCTGGTGACTGGCGTGAAAGGCCGGCTGGTGCTGCAGGAAGGCAAGATGGATGAAGCCGCCTGGAGTTGCGGCATGGTGGCGGGTCTGATCCACGATATTCCCAGTTGTGAGGAGCTGATCGGCCGTATCATGGATGACGCCGATAACCTCATCCGTCAGCGTCTGCTGGGTAGTCTGGAGGAATGAGGCCGGCGTGACAGATTTGTGAACTTTCCGCTATACACTGTTTAACACCCTGTGATTATCCCGTGATGGCGTGCACCCAGGATGGTTAACGAACCTGCCAGTCCGGCAGGTTTAAACACTTGGGGAGAGATTACTATGAATAAGTTCATGACAATCGTGGCAATGTGTATGTTCGGCCTGATGGCCAGTGTCGTCCAGGCGGATGAAATGGCATCCGAAGGTGGCATGATGGACGGCGACATGAAGGAGTCCATGGCTCACGAGGATATGAAGAAGGATGACATGTCCGACTCCATGGGCGATGGTATGAAAGACAACATGTCCGGAGATGATATGGGGATGACGGACGATGGCATGGGCATGAAGGACGACAAAGCCATGCACGATGACATGAAGGATGACGGCATGGACAAGTCGGACTCGATGAATTAACAGGGCACTTCCAAGGGACACCAGAGCCACCAATCTATGACACGAAACGTATTGATTGTTGAGGACAACCCGGGCATTGGCGAGCTGGTGCGTATGCATGTGGCGGACCTTGGCATGACCCCCATCCTGTGTGATCGGGGCGACACCGGGCTTGAGCGTTTTCGTGAAGGGGATATTGACCTGGTGGTTCTCGACCTGATGTTACCCGGAATGGACGGTCTCTCGGTTTGTCGCGAGATCCGCTCCGGCCCGGGTTATGTGCCCGTGCTGATGCTGACGGCGAAAAGCACAGAACTGGACCGGGTGTTGGGCCTGGAAATGGGGGCGGACGACTACCTCACCAAACCCTTCAGCGTGGCCGAATTGTCGGCGCGGGTGAAAGCGCTGTTCCGGCGTGTGGATGCCATGGCGGCTGTGCCGGCTGAAAACACCGGTAATGTCGAAACGGGAGAGCTGCGGACCGACGGTTTACGCATCGACCCGGATCGCCGTCGAGTGTTCGTGGAGGAACAGGAGGTGGACCTGACGGCCCGGGAGTTCGACCTGTTATGGCACTTTGCCAGCCATCCTGGGCGGGTATTCAGCCGTGCCCAGCTTTTGGACAAGGTCTGGGGTTACAACCATGAAGGCTACGAACATACCGTCAATACCCATATCAACAGGCTACGGGGCAAGATCGAGAAGGATCCTGCCCGGCCTGAGTTTATTGAAACCGTGTGGGGGGTGGGCTATCGCTTTCGGGACTGAGCTGTGGTGAAGACACTCTACACCCGACTGGCTCTGGGGCTGTTGCTGCTGTTACTAGCCGTCGGCGTTCTGTATACCTTTATCAGCCTATACTCACTGCGGGAGTATACGGCTTCTGTGAATCAGGAGCTGCACCGCGATCTGGCGAAAAACCTGGTGGCGGACAGAAATCTGGTCAGCGAAGGACAGCTTGACCGCAGTGCCCTGAAAGAACTCTTCGCGCTGTACATGACCATCAACCCCAGTATTGAAATCTATCTGCTCGACCTGGATGGCACCATCCTTTCCTACTCGGCCGACCCGGCGAAGATCAAGCGCAAGAAGGTCTCCCTGGAACCCATACAGCGGTTGATGGACGATATGAGCCGTTACCCCGTATTGGGCGACGATCCGCGCAGCCATGACCGGCAGAAGGTGTTTTCGGTAACGCCTGTGCCATCGATGGACAATCCGGAAGGCTATCTCTATGTGGTGCTCCGGGGTGAGGAGTACGATGCTGCGGAAACCATGGCCCGAGGCGGTCAACTGGTGGAACTGAGCGCCTGGGCCCTGCTGGTCAGCCTGGCCGTGGTGATGTTTGCGGGGCTGGCGGTCTTCCGCCTGTTGACCCGCCGGCTGACATTGCTGACCCGGCTGGTGGAGGCGTTTGAGCACAGTGACATGAGTCATCCGCCGGTCAATACCTGGCGTGACAGGCGGCCCGTAGTGCGTGACGAGATCGACTACCTGGGCGCCACCTTTGATGACATGGCACGCCGCATCGCTTCCCAGATCGAACAACTGACGGAAAAAGACGCACAGCGTCGCCAGCTGGTGGCTCAGGTGTCACATGATCTGCGCACGCCACTGGCCTCAATGCAGGGTTACATTGAAAGCCTGAAATTACGGCGTGACCGTCTCAGTCCGGACGAGCAGGACCGCTTTCTCGACATCGCCCTGAAGGAAGGCCGGCGCCTGAGTCGTCTGGTGGATGAGCTGTTCGAGCTGGCGGCACTGGAAGCCCGGGAAAAGCAGCCGGTGCCAGAACCTTTTCCCCTCGCTGAGCTGGTGCACGATGTGGTTCAGAAACACGGCCGGGAAGCCCGCAACAGGCAGCTGGATCTGACCGTTAATGGAGATCCGGATCAGCCGCTGGCCTATGCGGACCTCGCCCTGACCGAGCGGGTGCTGGATAACCTGATCGGTAATGCCATTGCCTACAGCCCCGCCGGCGGGCGAATCGAGGTGGTTTTCGGGCAGGCGAACGGCCGGCCGGAAGTCTGTGTGCGGGACAGTGGTCCTGGCATTCCGGAGCAAGACCTGCCCCACATCTTCGATCCTTTCTATCGCGGTGAATCTTCTGATGGGACTGGCGGCCATGCCGGTCTCGGGCTCGCCATTGCCCGCAGGATCATGACGCTCCAGGGTGGTGATATTGACGTTGCCAACCTGCCCTCCGGTGGCGCTTCGTTTTGTATACGGTTGCCGGTGACGCCCGTTAGCTGAATCGTGTGCATCCGCATTGATCTCTCCAACGTTATACAAACGTAATAAACTGGAGAAAGTGGTGTGATGAATTCCGTGCAGACTGGTCACAGTAATCAAAGGGCAAGAGGTTAAAGTTATGAAACGGTATCTGTTACTGATGTCCATGGCGGTGGCCATAGCACTCACTGGTCTCCAGGTGGGGGCGTCCAACGATTCGGACTCAAAATACGCACCCGACGATCCTGACTTGGCGATAGCGACCTTCGCCGGCGGGTGTTTCTGGTGTGTTGAAGAAATGTATGAGGAAAAAGTGCCGGGGATCGTCGAGGCGGTATCCGGGTACAGCGGTGGCGATGAGAAAGATCCCTCCTATAAACAGGTCTCTGGCGGCAGTACCGGCCACACGGAGGCTGTCCAGGTCTATTACGACCCGGATGTCATCACCTACGAAGGCCTGCTCCAGGCTTTGTGGCGCACGGCAAACCCGACCGACGCGAAAGGTCAGTATGTGGATCGGGGCAGCCAGTATCGACCCGCGATTTTTTATCACAATGAGGAGCAGAAGCGTGCTGCTGAAGCTTCAGTGAGGGAGTTGAAAAAGTCCGGCCGTTACGACGACCCGGTGGTGATTGAAATCGTACCTTTCAAGACCTTCTACGATGCAGAGGAATACCACCAGGACTATCACAGGAAGAGCCCGGTGCGGTACAAGTTCTATACCTTCAATTCAGGCCGTTACCAGTTCATCGAGAAGGTCTGGGGTGACGAGCAGGACGTTGATTACTCTCAGTATCAGCCTGAAGAGGACACCATGAAGAACGAGGCGCAAGATCTGCAGTCGTTTGTGAAGCCGGATGACGATGAGCTCAAACGGATGCTGACCAAAGAGCAGTATTACGTGACCCAGGAAGATGGCACCGAGAGGGCGTACGCCAACGAATACTGGGACGAAAAGCGTCCGGGCTTGTATGTGGATGTAGTGTCCGGCGAACCGCTGTTCTCATCCAGGGACAAGTACAAGTCCGGCACTGGCTGGCCCAGCTTTACCCGACCGATTTCGGACGATGCGGTCGTGGAAAAAGAGGACCGCTCCCTGTTCATGACCCGCATAGAAATCCGCAGTGCCATTGCGGATTCTCACCTGGGACATGTGTTCAATGATGGCCCCGCGCCCACGGGTTTGCGCTACTGCATGAACTCGGCCGCCCTCCGCTTTATCCCGCTGGAGCGAATGGAAGAAGAGGGCTATGGTGAGTACATCAGTGAGGTGAAGCCGGACAGCGATAACTCTATGGCGGCGTCACAACCATAAGTCCTTGACCGCGGTGTCTGGACTGAAGTGATAATGAATCTGGGCCTGTAGTAACTCCGCCGTAGCAATGGCGTCAATCAACGCATTGTGGGGCGGGTAGTGGGGCAGGCCGTAACGGGTCCGGCTATCGGCGAGGCGGATCGATACGGGCTTAATGCCCCTGAACTTTTGCCATCGGGTTGGCCGTCGGTTGGGATGAAGATGCGCCTCGATGGCCATGGTGTCGATGACCGGAAAACGGATGCCCTCGTTCAGTCGCCATTGCAGGGCTACGTTGAAAAATGGCCGTTCGATACTGCGGTAATGGACCACGACTATTCTTCCGGCCAAGGCCTGTAGTATCTCCTCCAGTACTTCCCCCAAATCCGGCGCTTTGTCGATGTCCGTGTGAGTAATACCGTGAATGGTAATGGAGGTCTGCTCCAGCGGCAGCTGGGGCCGGACGACCCAGTGGCGGCCCTTGCCCACTTGTATCCCGGATAAGGAAAATGGCACCAGGCCAATGCTGACAATGGAGTGCTCATCGGGATTCAGCCCCGTGGTTTCAAAATCCAGTGCCACCAGAGGGGCGTCCGCCAGGGGCGTGTCGGGCTCAACACAGCCGGCCTGGTAAAAGGCTTTGAGTCGTGAATCCTTTGCGGTTTCTGCAAGTTGCTCGAGCAGTTCGCGCCATGTCTCGCGGGTTCCTGAAATCGGGTCTTTCTTATCCTCCATGCCGGCCCACCTGGCTGTGATAGCGGAATTTCAGGAATTTCTGCGCGTTGCTGACCACCTGAAACGCGTCTTTCAGATGGCTGCGCTCAAACGGTGACAGGTCTTCCGGGCGAACGTTGTTGTCCGGCTCCCGCCCGGCTTCGATGGCCAGTGCCTGGTGGCGGATGCGGACGATGGAAATGAATTCCAGAGCATCTCGCAGGTTGCCCACGCCGTCTTCCGGAATCAGATTGGTTTCGGCGATGGCTTTGAGTCGGTTGAAGGAGTTCTGGGCCCGGGATCCGCAGGCCAGGGCATGTACCCGGATCAGGTCTGACAAAGGCGCAGTGCCGCGACGTTTCAGGTTGAAAGTTTTGTTTTGTTTGCCGTCTTCCTCCATCACAAAGGTGCGGAAGAAGCCCAGGGGCGGCGTGCGGTTCAGCGCGTTACGGGCCAGCATGGCGAGGAAGCGCTGGCTGTTGCTGGCCTTTTCCGCTACCAGGGTTTTCAGTTCTTCGGCGAATTCGGTGCGGCCATAGATGCCGTCAAGATCAAAAAAGATATTGCTGTTCAGCAGGGCTTCTGCCTTGGGATTGTCGATCCAGTCGATAAAATAGGACTTCCACACCTTCAGCGGCTGCCGCCACTTCTCGTTGGTGGCCATGATGTCGCCGGTGCAGTAGGTATAGCCGCAGGCATCCAGTCCGTCGCTGACGAATTTCGCCAGTTCGAGGAAATAGGCGTCATGTTCTTTGGGGTCAAAACTGTCATCCAGGATCATGGCGTTGTCCTGGTCGGTCACCACCAGTTGTTCGTCCCGTGCCATGGACCCCAGGGCCATAAAACAGTAGGGCACGGGTGGCGGGCCCAACTTCTCTTCGCCAAGCTCCAATAGACGCTGCGTGAAACTGCGGCCGATGCCGGCCATGGCGCTGCCAATCATATGGGAGTTGGCATCTTCATTGACCATGCGGACAAAGCTGTCACGGACATCGCGGCTGATTTTCTTCAGATCCCTGATGTTCTGTTGGTGATATATATTGCTCACCAGGAAAAGGCTGCTCTGGCTCTCATATTTGACGATGTCCGAGAGGGCGATGACACCCCGGACTTCATCGCCATCCATGACCGGAAGGTGGTGCACATTGTTGTGAAGCATGGTGAGCATGGCTTCGAAGATAAAGCTTTGCGCGCGCGTGGTAGTCAGGTTGCCGCTCATGATTTCGCTGATCGGCGTTTCCGAGGGTAGCGCTTCGGTCACGGCGCGGGTGCGTAGGTCCCGGTCGGTGATGATGCCCTTGAGTTTGGGGCGGTCGCTTTCTTCGTCCATCAGCAGCAGTGCAGATACCCCCTGATCCGTCATGATGCGGGCGGCTTCCTGCAGACGCACGGTACAGGGCGCGGATACCGGTTTCCGCGTGATCAGGCGGGTGACTTTCGCGGTCATCAATGCGTTGGACTTTTCCCTCCGGGAGAGGGCAGACCGCAATCGGCTCCGGCCCTCTGTGTCCGCGAAATCGGCGAAGTTTTCGTCGTTGTCCCACAGGTGCCGAAAAACGGTGTCAGGAATCCGGTAGATCAGGCAATCTTCGATCGCTGTCGCCGGGAAGCGCACGGTGTTATGCATCAGCAACCCGAACTGGCCAAAGAACTCTCCTTCACCCATCCGGCTGTACAGCTCTCCCGACCGGCGATAGACCTCGACCGCGCCGCTACGTATATAGAACAACCACGTATTACGCTGCCCAATTTCAAGGATGGGCGTACCCGCGCGGAAATAGGAGATCTCGATGCTTGAAACCACCTTATCAAGCATCTCCTCCGCCATCTCGTCGAACGGCGCATGCTGGGCCAGATGGTTGCGGATATCGATAAGCTCTGCCTGCATGAAGTCTCCCTGAACGGCTGTCACGTTTGGCGTTCTCAGGGAGCAATATAGCAGTGAGGATGGGAGAGGGCCACGAAAGCCGGGTGAGAAACCGGGGCAGCCATCCTTGGCCGCCCCGACACACTCAGTTCAGCGATTGAAAGATGCTGCCGTTGCTGCAGGCGTCGCCATTGGCGTAGTCACTGTCCACCACGTTGTTGATCCAATAGTTGATCAGCTCCACGCCTTCCATATGCGTGACACTGCGGGCAATGGGTGGCATTTGCCGCTGGGGATCGGCGCTGGCCGTGACCCGGCAGGAGACGATGGAGCTGTCTGCATCTCCGGGCACCACAATGTGCTGGCGACCACAGGAACCGCCGCCGGTGGCGGTGGGCTTCTTGCAGATGCCATAGCCGGCGTCCACTTCCCGATAGTGATCCAGGTAATAACCGGTGTTGGACGCCGCACCGCGGTCGTTGTGGCAGTGCTGGCAGTTCACCTCCAGGTAGGCTCGCAGGCGGGCCTCCACATCCGCATCGGAGCCGGCGGTTTCGCCGCTGTCCCCGGCCAGATTCCAGTGAGGCAGGCGCTCGATGTTGGTGGCAATTCCGCGGCCATCAATCTGCAGATCCGGCACATTGGTCAGAATGCCCTGATCCTGCCAGTACTTGAGCTGGTTGACGCGGGGGAAGCCGCCCTGTCCGCGCGTCCCCATGAACGCGGATTCCGGTGCATAGGCCCGGTTCAGGTTGCGGGGTTTCGGACCGATGGGGGCGCTGCCGGATTCGACGTCGTCGTTGCTGTGGCAGGTGATGCACTGGTTGGCATTGGGAATGGCGTAGTTGTCCGTGCTGCCCGCTAACAGCTCGCCGGTGATCTGGTCCTGATAATGCCAGCTTACCGCGCGTGTGCCGCCACCCAGGGCGAGTTTTGCCACCGGTTGGCCATCGCTGTCTTTCTCCCACATATAAGTCGGACCATCCCAGAATGCCTTGCCGCTCTCGCTGACCCGTTTGATCAGCAGGCGGGTTTCGACCAGTTCTTCGGTGCCCTTGCTTTCATCGGTAAAGGCAAAGGTCTTGGCAATCACCGTACCGGTGGGGAAGTGGATGGTACCGTTCAGGTTGCTGCCGCCCTGGCCGTCCATGTAGACCGCTTTGGTGCCCGGTGGCACGAAGGCGACCCGGTATTTGGTGGCGTAGTCGGAGAACAGCTTGCTGTTGAGCACGAACGGCACACCGCCATCATTCGGGGTGCTGCGAGGATCGTGAGGATCGGCAAACAGATTGTACTGATCCAGTGTCGGGCAGTTCACTTCCAGGGCGTCCCGGTTAATGCTGCCGGGCTTGCCCTGCTTGCTGCAGAGTCGGTTGATGTATTCGTCGCTGGGGGCCGGGTCAATGGCACCGCTCGGCTCGAACGGTGGGATTGTCACCCGGGGCAGCGGTGGTAGTAGCTTGCCAAAGCGGGCCTGGCAGTCGTGAACCGATTTGTCGGTGTCTGCCACCACGCCCGTCAGCCCTTCCAGTACCGACTGCAGACCCTCGAGGGAGAGAATGCTCGGGTCCTGTTCGGCAGCGGCCAGCACCAGCTCCAGTCCCTCGGTGCCATGGAAGTTCATGTAGGCCTGGCTGTCGGCCGCCAGGTCGTTGTCATGGAAGCACGAGCCCCACTGGGGTAACTTGCGCTCGCCATTGGCGTTGAACTTGTAGGCGTTGTAGTGGCACGCCGGGTTCGGGTGCTGATTGGTGTGGATGGGTTTGCCGTTCTCATCTGCTGGTACAGGATCACCGTTGGCATCCACCGGATAGGGGCAGTCCTCGTCCAGCTCATCCAGCAGACCGTCCCAGACGATGTGCGCACCCTTGCCGGGGTTGGTGATGTTCTTAAGGCCAATCAGGGTGGGCAGTACCGTTTCCACCTGACCTTCCAGCAGCACCTTTTCAAAGTTGGGGGGCGGCAGGTCGTAACCGGAATTACGCATCACGTTGTTGTGGATGTGAAGACCCTCGGTGTATGGATCGAGTTTCTTGTCCGAGGTTTTGTCCTTGCCGTCGATCAGCTCGTAGCTGGTATAGATCACGGCGGCAGTGCTGTGGTCCTCGAAGGTATTGTTGAACACTTCGATATTGTCGTAGCCCAGGGTGATGAAGCCAGTACCACGGGGCACGGCGGACACCAGGCCACTGTGGGCGAAGTTATAGGTGTTGTTGTTGCTGGCCAGGTTGTTGAGCATCACCGAGGTGTCGCCGTACTGGGTGATGTTCTCGAGGTCGTAGATCAGGAAGCCACCGGTGTTGCACTCGGCGACGTTGTTGTCGTATTCGCCGCCCTGGACGTTTTCGATCTCGAAGCCCATGACGTTATACACGGCGCGACTATTGCGGATGATGGCGGTGTTGGTCTGGCCGACATAAATACCGGCATCGGACGCGCCCACGGATTCGGAGTTATCCACCAGGATGTTTTCCGACTCCACCGGGTAGATACCGTAGCGTCCGCTGGCGGAGCTGGGAATGTAATCCGGTGTGGGGTCACCCTCGTTCAGTGGCGGGTTGGTGCACTGCACATGCAGCCGATCCGAATAGTTACTGGCGGTAATCGGTTCACCACCGCCGGACCAGATGGCCCGCACGTTGAGCAGCGTACCCCATTTCACCCCCTTGAGTTTGAACGCGTCCCCAGGTGAGTCGGCGATGGTCAGGTCCTGTACGGTAATGCCGCGCACGTTCAGCGCTTCCAGGCCGGTGACGTTATCGCTGTCGCGGAAGGACAGCACCGTGCTGTCTTTGCCACACCCCTTGATCAGGACGTCTTCGGTGGCCTGAATCAGCAGGCCGTGGTTCAGTTCGATGAAGCCACAACCAAATTCCAGGGTGTCTCCCGGGCGCAGTTGGATCATCGCGCTGACCATGTCGTGGGTGGCATCGGGCCCGGGTTCCACGAGGAAGGTACGGCCGTCGCTGAAACGGTCAACCTGTTCCCCGGCCACGTTGTTGCCGGAGTTGTCTTTAGCCGCTGTCGAGTCTGACGAGCCGCTGCTGCCGCCGAAGCAGCCGGAGAGCAGAACGGTGGCCGTCAGCACGGGGATCAGCCCGGCGTGACAGCGTTTTACGCTGTAAAAGAGTGTCTTGGAGTTCATGACGTTGTCCTTGTTTTTATAGTGGCGCGCTTTCAATCCGCTCCCACATCCGCAGATAGGCTTCGGCGGAGGTGAAAAGCTGATTGATGGCGTCGTCAACCTGTTCGGGATCAGCATCGCTGTTGCGAATCATGTCTGCGATCTGGTCCGGATACAGGCCGTAATGGGCGACACCGCGACCGTCGTAGAGGCTGAATTCCCGGTCGCCGGTGCGCTGCACATCGAAGCGTACCCGTCCGTCGATGGAGGTGAACGGGTAGAGGCCTTCTTCGTCCTCGGCAGTGCCGGGATTGGACGCCAGCTGTGCAATGCCGTTGACGTCAGAGGCAAAGCCGGCGCCGCCGAAGGGGCCCACCTTGAGGTCTTCGCGACGCGGGCGGTTGCCATCCCGGGTCAGTTTGCGGACCCAGTCTTCACGGGTGCCGCCGAAGGACGCGGTAATGCCGCCCTGGGCCGCGATACGATCCCGCAGCGCTTCGGTGCCGCCCCAGCCGCCATGGCTGTTGATCACCGGATAATCCAGTGGTCGGGTAATCTCCAGAATACGGGCGGCGGCCTTGCGGCTTATGTGGTCGGTCTCGATCATCATCTTGCGGCGCACCAGTTCCTTGATCAGGAAATCCCCCAGATCACTCAGGCCGCGACGGTTACAGAGCTGGTCGGTGCCCCGGCGCGGGTCGAGTGCCGCCATTTCCTCCGGGGTTTCCGGGAAACGCTCGCCCAGGTAGTCCATCTGATACAGTAGCTGATCGAACAGGCCGAAGGGCTGCAGGTCGGCATTCTGGTCCGGCTCACCGCCGGTGTATTCAACGCTTTCCGGGCATTCCTCGAATTCCACCGGGTGGCCGGTTTCCAGCAGGTTGCCGCCGTAGAGAATCGCGCCGATACCAATGCCGGTGGACAGGTCCGGCAGGTGCCCGCCAAAGGCGTTGTCGAACTTGTGAACCGGGAAGATGTTGCGAACCCCAAGCTGGTAGAACTGGTCCAGTCGTTCCACGATCTCTTCGCGGGTGCATTCGGCCACGCCGAGGAATTCACCGCATTTGAAGACCTTGGACATCTCAATGCCCAGCACCACGGCAAGCTTGCCGTCATCGATCACGTCGCGGGCCTGGGCCGGACTGGTGACGATCTGGAACCAGCCTTCCCCCGGGCCGCCGTGTTGGGCATCAATGTAGTCCTGCATCTCGTACATGCGCTGGATTTGCAGCAGGATGGACTCCATGGGGTCGCAGTCGTTTTCTTTCTGCGGGTTGATGCGGCAGAGAATCTCGTTGTGCACCAGATGGTTCACCAGGATTTTCATGCCCGCCAGGTGGGCTCGTTCCATCCAGCGGTAATAGCTCTGGTGGTGTTGCAGCGAGTTGTAGCGGGGCCAGTCATTAAATGTGGGCCAGCCCTGGGTGTCGTGGGTGCCGATACCGCTGGTGGCCAGCTCGACAAATCCGGTGGCGCCCCAGGGGCCGTGGACGGCCTCGCAGTCGTGCAGGGCATGAGTCACCCCAAAGCGGTGAAAGGGGGCGCCGTAGTTGACCCGTCCGCCGATGAACTCATAAGCCGAGATGTGGGAATGGGTGTCGACAAAGCCGAAGACGTCGTCCTTGTCGAGGCCTTTGACCTGGCGGAAACGATCCACTTCCTTCAAATAAATCGCCGGGCCTTTAGCGTCGACGACTTCGGCGCTCAGTTCCGCTTCCGGGTAATGGTCACACCCTTTGGCCTCACGCAGGGCAAAGGCACCGGATTCGTCAATGACCGAGGGAGACACCAGAGCGAGGCCATCGTCCGTGGCGGCCAGCATCAGGCCAGTGACGTCAGAGGCCAGGGTGTAGCGCTGTTCATCGCCTTGGCGTTGCAGTTGCCATACCGCCAGATCACTGGGTGAACCCACCATGGCAAGCGAGGGATTGACGGTGGTGTCACCCAGCTGGTCACCGGTGAACTCAATGCTCTCACCGATCGAACGCAGGGCATCTCCCAGCGGAGCCACAGGGTCCAGAATCAGGTTGGTGGTATCCCCTAGGCCGGCTACCAGGTAGGAGATTTCGCCAATGAAATTGCCGGCGTCATCCAGAAACTCGCCGGCGGGGTCACTGATGCCAAGCAGTTCAAACAGACCCACTTCGCCGGTGTTGCGTTGATAACCCGACATCATCAGGTAGGCCCCGAGGCGGGTGGGGCGCATCCGGAATGCAGTGGCCTGACCGGCATCGCGAGTGGTCGAGTATTGCCCCGATTGCGGGTCGGCGCTCAGATAATGTCCTTCGGCTTCCAGGGTGTAACAGCCATTGGCGAAGCTGTAACGGTCAATCGCGACCGGTTCCTTGAAAGTCTGAGTATCCGAGGAAATGACAGGATCGTTGGGGGGTGTTGATGGTCCCTGTTGCGGGCTGCCTTCGTTGCCGTCATCGGAGCCACCGCAGCCGGTGATCAGCAGCGCGCCAGCCAATGCCCATGCTGTACGCATGGGTCGTTTCTTATAGTTCATGTGAACCTCTCGTTCGTCGTCATTACCGGCGTGCCCGGCAATTCGTTTTTTATTGTTGAGGCATTTCGATTATTGTTGTGATTGCCCGGAAAGAGCCCTCTCCGTGGTAACGTGACAGTTTGTAGCATATTAGATAAATGTGATCTGCATCACATTGGGCCATTTTTTGATCACACCCACTGACCCCGAAGGAGCATGTATGGGCGTATCTCGAACTCTCGTTCTGGGAGGCATCCGCTCAGGGAAAACGGCATTGGCGGAGCAGCTGGCAACCGAGTCTGGTAATGCAGTGGTCTACGTAGCCACGGCCACGGTGGGGGATGAGGAAATGGCGCAGAGGGTGAAACGGCATGTCGACAGCAGACCGGATCACTGGGGGTTGGCGGAAGCGCCGCTCCGGCTTGCCAGTGTCCTGGAAACCTATAGCGACGAGACCTCGCCGCCGTTCCTTTTGGTCGATTGCATGAGCCTGTGGATCAGTAACCTGTTGTTTGCCGGGGAGGAGACCTTCGCTCATGAGCGCGAGGCGTTCCTGGCGGCGTTGCGGAATTATCCCGGCAGCATCGCCATTGTCAGCAACGAAGTAGGTCTGGGTACCATAGGCATGGACCCTTTGACCCGCCGGTTCTGTGATGAGCTGGGCTGGTTGAATCAGGACATCGCGGCCACCTGTGACCGGGTGGTGATGAGTGTTGCGGGGTTGCCGCTTTGGCTCAAGGAGTGAAGGCGCTCAGGCGCCATGGCTCAATAAAGAGCTGAAAACACCATGCTCCGACTGGTCAATACGCACCCTGCTGCGACAGGCATAGGGAACCGCCACACCTGAGAAGCTCCGGTTCAGGGGAATGTCCATCACCTCGGCCAGTATCATGCGGATCACGCCACCGTGGCATACCACCAGAACACGCTGCCCCGCGGCTTCACGACACCAGTGATGCCAGGCGTCCCGCACCCTGTCGTGAAATTCACGCATCCTTTCACCGCCGGGAGGTGGATGGGCGACAGGGTCGTTCCAGAACCGGGTCAGTGCCTCCGGGGCGCCAGCCAGAATGGCGTCGGCGGTCATGCCCTCCCAGTCACCAAAACTGATTTCCCGCAGGCGTTCGTCCTGCTCCAGCGGAAGTTGCCGGTTGGTTGCCAGCTGTTCGGCAAATCGGTGGCAACGGAGCAACGGCGAGGTAACCACCAGATCCCACTCTTCGGTATCTGAAATGGCGGATCGCAGCTGCTGCCATCCCAACTCACTGAGCGGGTCATCCTGGCTGCCCCGGAACATCGGGCCCCCGGCGGGTTCGCCGTGGCGGATCAGGTCAATGGTCGTCGTGCTGTTTTTCATCTTGGTCCTTCAGGAAGCCGTGTCCTTGTTGCTGACACCGGCATCGGTAAAACTGGCCATGTTGTTGTGAAGCGCACAGGCCGCTCGCAGCAGGGGCACCGCCACTGCGGCACCGCTGCCTTCGCCCAGTCGCATGCCGAGATCGAGCAGGGGCTTTGCGTCCAGGGCTTCCAGAACTCTGGCATGCCCTGGCTCTGCCGAGCGGTGGGCGAACAGCAGCCAATCCCGCAAGGCGGGTTGTTGGCAAACGCCCAACAGCGCAGCCACCGAGACAATATAGCCATCCACCAGCACCGGGATGCCTCGCGCCGCGCAGCCGAGTATCGCGCCGGTCAGTGCCGCGATTTCAAATCCGCCGAGAGAGGCCAGGACTGTCAACGGGTCGGTGTTTTCACCGTGTCGTTCCAGTGCCCTTGCCACCACCTGACTTTTACGGGAAATCCCTGCTTTGTCCAGGCCCGTGCCGGGACCGACCAGTTGTTGCGGAACTTCCTTCAGTAGAGCACAGGCCAAAGCGGCGGCGCTGGTGGTATTACCAATGCCCATGTCACCGCCGATAAACAGGCGGCATCCAGCGTTGGCGGCACGTTCTGCCGCCGCGTCGCCACTGGCAAGCGCTGCGCATGCCTGGTCTTCGGTCATCGCGTCGGTCAGCGCCAGATTGGCCGTCGCTGGCGCGATCTGCTCATCCCGGACACCGGGTAACACCGGCACCTCGCCCACAGTGCCCAGGTTCACCACCTCCAGCGACGCATCCAGCTGTTTAGCCATCACGCTGATGGCTGCGCCACCTGCGGCAAAGTTGGCGATCATCTGCGCCGTCACTTCCTGGGGAAATGCGGATATGCCTTCCTCACACGCACCATGGTCGCCGGCAAATACAGTGATCCGTATTGGGTCTATGGTCGGCTGCTCGGACCTTTGTAAACCAGCCAACTGGATGGCAAGTTGTTCCAGTTGCCCCAGAGAACCCGGGGGTTTGGTCAGAACTCCCTGGCGTTCGGTGGCTTTCCTGATAGTGCAGGCGTCCGTCTCAGGTAGCTGCTGGGTCCAGCATGGGGGCAAAGAGGGCATGTTGATTCCTGGCTGGTGAAAACAGCAAATGGTCTACCCGGTCCGAAAAGGTGTCAAGGCTGACGGTGACTCGGTTAGACTGCCTGCTGACTTTATAAGCCTTCAGCTTCGGGGGTGTGAGCGGTTGGGCATGGCTGTCCAAAACACGCTGTGAATACGTCCCTGTACGCTCCGCTCCGCCCTTTAGCGCTTATTGCTCCTGCGTCGCGCTAAAGGTCCTGGCCAAGCCATCCGTGGCTTGCCCGTGAAGCGCTTTGCGCTCCACCCATGGCTCCGCAGGGTTCTGGACAGCCATGCCCAACCGCTCTCTACGCCTCGGGTGTTGCCTACTTGAAGAGATACTTCGATTTGGATGCCTTTATTTTTTCAATGATTGTTTGCCTTCTTGCTGTGTTACTGGACCGCTTGCTCGGTGAACCACGCCGTTGGCATCCGCTGGTAGGGTTCGGACGTCTGGTGGGATTGGTGGAGCGGTGGTTGAACCGGTCGCCGATGCATAAAGGTCGGTCAACATCATTGGGGCTCCTGGGCGTATTAATCATAGTGCTGCCAGTGCTGATAGTGGCCGAGCTATTGCGATGGACGCTGAACGGATGGGTGTATCTGCTGCTGCAAACTTTGGTGTTGTACCTTGCACTGTCGATCAGAGGGCTGACGGAGCACGGTCGGGCGGTGTCGGATGCGTTGCATGGCGGCGACCTTGAGCTTGCACGAAAACAGGTTGGCCGGATTGTCAGCCGTAAGGCCAGTGAGCTGGATGAACAGGGTGTGGCAGCGGCAGCAAGCGAGTCGATGCTGGAAAACGGGGCGGATGCGGTGTTTGCCAGTTTGTTCTGGTTTCTGGTGGCGGGTATTCCGGGGGTGTTGTTGCACCGGATGGTGAACACGCTGGATGCCATGTGGGGCTATCGCAATGAACGTTATCTGTATTTCGGGCGGGTGGCCGCCCGGCTGGATGATGTCATGAACTGGATGCCTGCCCGGCTGACAGCGGTGACCTATGCCTTGCTTGGTAACACTCGGCTTGCCTGGCGTTGCTGGCGGACCCAGGCGCCGGATTGGGATAGTCCGAATGCCGGGCCGGTTATGGCAGCCGGGGCCGGGGCCCTTGCGGTGTCTCTGGGCGGTCCGTCGCCCTATACCTCGGGCATAAAGCAGCGACCGGTGCTGGGGCACGGACCCGCCGCCAGTGCGGACACGGTGGATGGCGCTCTTCGTCTGGTGTGGAAGGGCGTCTGGTTGTGGCTTGTTTTACTCGCTCTGTTTGCGGTGGCAGGTCTTCTTTTGAGGGTCGGGACATGACACCACCGGAACATGGCGGACGACTCAACGCAGCCGTAAAACGCTGGGGCATTCCCCGCGATCAGTGGCTGGACCTGTCCACCGGTATTAATCCCCAAGGCTGGCCGGTGCCGGATTTGCCGTCCGAGGTTTGGCAGCGGTTACCGGAACCGGATGATGGCCTCGAAACCCTGGTGCGACAGTGGGCGGCTGCGCCAGCTGACGCTGCCTGCGTGCCGGTGGCGGGCAGTCAGGAGGCGATCATGGCGTTGCCCCGGTTGCGGGCTTCCTGCCGTGTGGGCGTTCCCAAACCCGGCTATCAGGAACATGGTCACAGCTGGACCTGTGCCGGTCATCAGTTGGTCAGTCTCGATTGGGCACGGGTGACCGGTGACGATGAATCCTGGCTGGACGATCTGGATGTGCTGGTCTGGATCAATCCCAATAATCCCACCGGAGAGGCCATCGAACCAGAGCGCCTGTTGCGCTGGCATCAGCGGCTACGGCGCCGTGGTGGCTGGCTGGTTGTTGATGAGGCGTTCGTGGACGGCTGCCCGGAGCTGAGTCTGGGGTTCGCCGCCGGGCGGGATGGTCTGGTGGTGTTGCGCTCTCTCGGTAAGTTCTTTGGTCTTGCGGGCGTGCGGGCAGGCGCGGTGCTGACCGGGTCAGAGCTGGCTGAACGCCTGCGGAACACGATTGGACCCTGGACGGTCAGTGGTCCCGCCCGTTATGTGATGGGTCTGGCCCTGGGCGATGAACAGTGGCAGGCCGGGACTGCCGAGCGGTTGTTGGTGGACAGTCAACGTCTGGGACAGTTGCTGTCTGCTCACGGCCTGGACGGTTCCGGGGGAGCTCTGCTGTTTCGCTACGTTCAGCATCCACGCTCGGCAGAGCTGGCCGACGCACTGGCCAGGCAGGGCGTTCTTGTTCGCCAGTTTGATCAGCCACCGGCCCTGCGGTTTGGACTGCCCGGATCCGAAGCGGAGTGGGAACGGCTGGAGCAGGCTCTGGCGGCTTGCCGAATGTCATTGACCAATCGTTAACCGATTGTTAGCCTTGCCGCACTTTTTCAGGTGCCCCGTGCAAAGCGACACAGGGGTGAAACGGGAAGCCGGTCAGAGTCCGGCGCTGCCCCCGCAACGGTAATTGAGTCAACGGTGATCGAATGCGCCACTGTGCCCCTGAGGGTATGGGAAGGCGATCACCCGGGTTTGCCCAAGGCAGACCGCTCATAAGCCCGGAGACCGGCCTGGAATTGCCAGACGTTGCGGTGGGCGACAGTATGGCAGGTGCCGGCTACTCCAACCTGACCTGGATGCTCCCCGAACACCTGCTTCTTCTCCCGTTTCCCGATTGCCTGCCCCAACGTCATTACCTAATCCATTCGTGCGGGCGAGCACGAGTATGAGGACGTTGAGATGAAGTACGCACTACCGACCGTGACCCTGTCTGCGGCAACCCTGTTGATCACAACCCAGCCCGCCCTGGGCGATGAAGTCTCCGAATCCACGCTGGACCCGATTGTGGTTACCGCGACCCTGGGCCCGAAAACCCGGGGCGAAAGCGATTCTTCTGTCACCGTGATCGATAACGAGGCCATCGAACGCCTGCAGCCTCAGACGTTCGAGGAGTTGCTGGTAGGACAGCCGGGCCTGGATATCACCAGTAACGGCTCTTTCGGCAAGAATATCAGCGTGTACACCCGGGGTACCGGCAGCGAATCCACCGTATTTCTGGTTGATGGCGTGCGCCTGCGCTCGGCCACCAGCGGCAGTGCCGCGTGGCAGTATTTCCCGCCGCAGATGATTGAACGGGTGGAAATTGTGCGTGGCTCCCGCAGTAACCTGTACGGTGCCGATGCCGTTGGCGGTGTTATCCAGGCGTTCACCCACAGTGCGCCGACAGGCCGTGAGGGCTGGATCCAGGCTGGTGGTGGCAATTTCAATACGCAGGAGTATATTGCCGGAGCCGCCGGTACTGAAGGCCGCATGAAATACAGCCTGAGCGCGAGCCATCTGGAGACCGACGGTACCGCCATCGTGGAAGGCGGCGACGACAAGGGCTTTCGTAACAGCTCCGCCCTTGCATCCGTTGCCCACCAGTTTGACTCCGGCGGCGAGGCTGGCATTGTCCTCATGCGTGCCCAGGGCAATACTGAATTCGAGGGCGGTGACACCGACTTCGCCATCCAGACTCTCGGTTTCCGCCTGGACACCCCCATCAGTGATTACTGGCGCAGCCGTATCCTGCTGGCGGAATCCCTCGACGAGCAAGATACCCGCGATACCTTTGGCGACAGCACCTTCGACACCAAGACCCGCAGTGCCCGTTGGGAGAACCAGATCAGCATTGGTCGTCATGAGTACATCGTGGGGGGCGAGCTGTTGGTGGATGAAGTCGACAGCACCACGGACTTCGAGGAATCGAGTCGCACCAACGCCGCCATTTTTGGTCAGGCTCTGCTGAATTTCGGTCCCACTGACTTTCAACTGAGCCTGCGGGCGGACGATAACGAGGCCTTTGGCCGCGAGGAAACCGGTGCAGTGGCCATGGGCGTTGACCTGGACCGGAACCATCGGGTCCGGGTGAGCTACAGCACGTCCTTCCGCGCACCCACCTTCAACGATCTCTACTTCCCCGGCTTTGGCAATGCGGACCTGCAACCGGAAACCGCCGGCAGCGTGGAGCTGGGCATTGGCGGACACTACCAGCGCTGGTTCTGGGACGCCGCGATTTATCAGACCGACGCCGATGACCTGATTGTATTCACCATGAGGGACGGACGGTTCGCCCCGTTCAATGTGAACGAGGCGCGGATCCGGGGTGCCGAGCTCAGTGCCGGCCTGGAACTGGACGCGTGGACCGTGCAGGCAGCCGCCTCAGTCACCGATCCTCGGGACAAGGAGACCGATAACCGTATTCGTCGCCGCAGCGGCAAACAGTTCCGGGTGGATGTGGACCGGGCTTTTGGCCGGGTTTCTGTGGGTACTACCGTGAAAGGGCAGGGCTATCGCTACGATGATGCAGCGAATGAGCAGCGTGTTGCCGGTTTCGCCACCTGGGACCTGCGGGCAAAGTGGCAAATTGACAGTCACTGGACCACCAACCTGACTGTCGATAATGTGCTGGACAGGGAGTACGCGACGGCACTGCGCTTCGATGGAAGTGAGTACATTGCTGCCGGTCGCACCGCGATGCTGACCATTCGCTACGATATTTGACCGATTACGGAGAAATGCGGGCATGGGGAGACTGCTCCAGAAGTTGAACGCCGCTCGGAACCTTTGGGTGCTGGGTGTGGCTGTGCTGAGCATGCCTACGCCTGCTCTTGCCACTGAGGTGTGTGCCACCGACGATACCAATTCGGAAATTTGTCTTGAGCAGACGGCCAGCCGTATCGCGGCGTTGTCTCCCGGTGCCACCGAGCTGGTCTGGGCGGCGGGAGCCGGAGAAAACGTGGTCGCGGTGGTGTCCTTCAGTGACTACCCGGAAGCCGCAACAAAGGTGCCCTCCGTGGGCAGCCATACCCGTATGGATCTGGAGCGGCTGATGGAACTGCAGCCGGACCTGGTGATCGGCTGGGTTACCGGCAATCCGCCGGAACAGCTTGAAGCATTGGCAGACTTGGGATTACCGGTGTTCTCCATCGAACCCCGTACGTTTGAGGCGGTGTCCCACACCATTGAACGGCTAGCCACCTTGGCTGGCACAGAAGAAGAAGGCTTTGCCGAGGCCGAACGTTTCCGCCAGGGCATCGCCAGACTGGAAAGCAAATACCGCGATGCGGAGCCGGTACCGGTGTTCTATCAGGTGTGGGACGAACCACTGATGACCGTGAACGATGAGCACCTGATCGGCAAGGTCATCACCCTGTGTGGGGGCTTTAATGTCTTCGGCGACCTGGACCGACTGGTGCCACGCATCAGCCCCGAAGCCGTGATCGGTGCCAACCCGGAAGCCATCCTCGCTGGCGGCATGGGCGAAGAGAACCGGCACTGGTTGACCCGCTGGGAGGCGTTTCCCGGCATCGAAGCCACCGCCAAAGACAATCTTTATTTCATTCCGCCGTCCCTGGTGCAGCGCCCGACGCCCCGCATGCTGGAAGGCTCACAACTCTTCTGCCGGAAACTGGATAATGCCCGTGCCAAACGCTGACCGGAGACTGCACCCGTGAGCCGGCCACTGCTCAAGCCTCTGCTGATTCTGGCGCTGGCCAGTCTGGCGGCGATGGTGCTGTCTGTGGGCACGGGCAGTGTCAGCGTGGCGCCGGGGCAGGTGCTGGCGGTGCTTCTGGGGGAGGGCAGTAACCTGCAACAAACCCTGGTGCTGGAGCTGCGATTGCCGCGAACCTTATCGGCATTTGCCACGGGTGGACTGCTGGCGGTGGCCGGGGCCCTGATGCAGGTGTTATTGCGTAACCCGCTGGCAGACCCCTATGTACTCGGTCTTTCAGGCGGCGCTGCCGTGGGTGCGCTGCTGGCCATGCTGGCCGGGCTGGGCGGTTTGATCATTTCCGGTTCGGCCTTTGCCGGCGCCCTGCTGGCCACCCTGATGGTGTTTGGCCTGGCCCACGGCACCGGCAGCTGGACACCGTCCCGTTTGCTGTTAACCGGTGTGGTGGTGGCCGCCGGCTGGGGCGCGGTGATCACCCTGATGCTGGCCATCAGCCCCGCCCAGCGCTTGCCCGGCATGCTGTACTGGCTGATGGGGGACGTGTCCTACGCCCGTTCGCCCTGGCCGGCTCTGGGCTTCCTGTTATTGGTATGTCTGCTGGTGGTGCCGCTGGGCCGCAGCCTGAATGTGCTGGCGCGCGGGCCTATGCAGGCAGCCGCTTTGGGGGTGGCTGTGCGGCCGCTGGAGTGGACGATCTACATCCTAGCCAGCCTGCTGACGGCCACTGCGGTCACCATGGCCGGCAGTATCGGTTTCGTCGGTCTGGTAGTGCCCCATATGCTGCGGCTGGTGCTGGGTAACGACCAGCGCCTGATCCTGCCCGCCTGCGCCCTGGCCGGCGGCACCCTGCTGGTGCTGGCGGATACCCTGGCGCGGGTGGTCATCGCGCCGGAACAGCTGCCGGTGGGGGTGATCACCGCGCTGCTGGGCGTACCCACATTCCTTTACCTGCTGTACCGGAGCCGCTGATGAATCCGTTACGGGCAAAAGGGTTGGTGATCGGTATTCCCGGCCGTGGCGACGGCCAGCCGCTGGATTTTACGGTGGAGCCGGGGCAGATGTGGGGGGTGCTGGGCCCGAATGGTGCCGGCAAGACCACGCTGCTGCATACCCTGGCGGGCCTGCGGACGCCGCGACATGGGGCAGTTCATTTAGGTGAGCACTCACTGACTGAGCTCCGGCGCCGGCGGATTTCACAACAACTGGGGCTGGTGTTTCAGGAACGGCAGGATGGCTTTCCGGCCACGGTACTGGAAACCGCGCTGATCGGCCGCCACCCGTGGCTGTCGCCCTGGCAGATGGAGTCCGGGGACGATGAGCGCTACGCGCGGCAGGCGCTGGACCAATTGGATGTAGGCCACTTGAGTGACCGCCTGGTGAATACCCTTTCCGGTGGCGAGCGCCAGCGCGTGGCCATCGCCACGGTGCTGACTCAGGCGCCGGACACCTGGCTGCTGGATGAGCCTACCAACCATCTGGACATGCACCATCAGGTGTCGGTACTGCAGTTATTGACCGACCAGGCCCGCTCAGGCCGCTCGGTGTTTATGTGCCTACATGACCTGAACCTGGCCGCCCGCTGGTGTGACCACCTGTTACTGCTGTATCCCAACGGTGATGCCTGCTGGGGACCCGCGGAGCAGATGCTGGTGCCGGAGGCCCTGGAGCGCCTGTACGACCAGAAACTCATCACCGTGGAAGCCGATGGCGCGCCGGTGTTTGTACCGGTTAAATCATGAATTGTGAATTTTCTGACAATGGGCAGGCCATTCGCCCGCTCACAGACAAGGAGCCTGACCATGCGTGAACGCGCCAAAGATCCCGAACGCCATGCCCGCCGCATGGAAGCCAAACAGAAAATCATGCAGGAGCGCATCGCCAACGCCCAGAAAGAGCAGGGCGTGTTGCTGGTACTCACCGGGCCTGGCAAGGGCAAGAGCAGCTCAGGTTTTGGCATGGTGGCACGGGCCCTCGGTCATGGCATGAAGGTGGGCATCGTCCAGTTCATCAAAGGCGCTTTCAGCACCGGTGAGGAAGCCTTCTTCCGGGATCTGCCCAACGTGGATTACCACGTCATGGGCCAGGGTTACACCTGGGACACCAAGAACCGGGAACAGGACGTGGAAGCCGCCAATGCCGCCTGGGATGTCGCCGCCGCCATGCTGAAGGACGACAGTTATGATCTGATCCTGCTGGACGAACTCAACATCGCCCTGAAATACGACTACATCGATCTGGACCGGGTACTGGATGATCTGCAGGCCCGGTCGGAAATGCAGCATGTGGTGGTCACCGGCCGCTCGGCACCGAAGGAGCTGGTGGACCTGGCGGACACGGTGACGGAAATGGGCGTGGTTAAACACGCCTTCAAGGACCAGGGCGTGAAAGCCCAGAAAGGCGTAGAGCTGTAACAGGCTGGACCCCATGACCACACTGATGATTCAGGGCACCACCTCCGACGCCGGCAAGACCACGGTGGTGGCCGCCCTGTGCCGGTGGTTGGCGCGCCAGGGCGTGTCCGTGGCGCCCTTCAAGCCCCAGAATATGGCCCTGAACAGCGCAGTCACCGCCGACGGCGGTGAAATCGGCCGTTCCACGGCCCTGCAGGCACTGGCCTGTGGTCTGGAGCCTCACAGCGACATGAACCCGGTGCTGCTCAAACCCCAGAGTGACTGCGGCGCGCAGGTGATCCTGCGGGGCAGGGTCCACGGCAACATGGACGCGCTGGATTACCACGCCTACAAGGCGGAAGCGATGGCGTCGGTGATGGATGCGTGGCGTGCCCTGAGCGCCCGCTACGACGTGATCATCGCCGAAGGCGCCGGCAGCCCCGCCGAGATCAACCTGCGCACCAATGACATCGCCAACATGGGCTTCGCCGAAGCGGCGGACTGCCCGGTGTTACTGGTGGGTGATATCGACAAGGGCGGCGTATTTGCGCAACTGGTAGGCACCCTGGAACTGATCTCCGACAGCGAACGGGCACGCACCCAAGGCTTTATCATCAACCGCTTTCGCGGCGATATCGGCCTGCTGGAGCCGGGCCTGGACTGGCTGGCCGAACGCACCGGAAAGCCCGTGACGGGTGTGCTGCCTTACCTGCACGGGCTGGTGATCGACGCCGAAGACAGCGTGGGCACCAGCGGCGCCAGCGAGGCAGGCGCGCTGAATGTGATCGTCCCGGTGCTGCCCCGCATCAGCAACCACAACGACTTCGACCCCCTACGCCTGCACCCCGGGGTTAATCTCCAGTTTATCGGCCCCGACCAGCCCATTCCTCCGGCGGACCTGATCCTTTTGCCTGGCAGCAAAAGCACCCGCCACGATTTGCAATGGCTGAAAACCCAGGGTTGGCCCGAGGCCATCCGAAAACACCTGCGATACGGCGGAAAGGTCTTTGCCGTCTGCGGTGGTTTTCAGATGCTCGGTACCGAGGTGCAGGACCCGGACGGACTGGAGGGCGAGGCCGGCAACACCGAAGGTCTGGGCTGGCTAGACATGACCACACGCATGGTGGACGGTAAACAGTTAAAGAACGTGACCGGCACACTCAAGATTGGCCGGGATAAAGTCGTCCTCACCGGCTATGAAATGCATAACGGTGTCACCACCGGGCCTGCTCTGGCATCCCCCATGGCTGAACTGGATGGCAAGCCGGACGGTGCCATCAGCGAGGATGGTCTGGTCGCGGGCACCTACGTTCACGGTATCTTCGATCAACCGGAAGCCTGCACCGCGATTCTACACTGGGCAGGCCTGGGTACCGACCCGGAGCTGGCCGGCACGGCTGTGAATTACCAGCACCACCGCCAACAACAACTGGACCGATTGGCAGACCTGGTGGAAGACCATCTCGACACAGACTGGCTACGCAACCTGCTGGGCTTGGGAAAACAAATCACCAACGCAGACGACCGAACCAAACGTAGGTCGGGTTAGCGCAGCGTAACCCGACACCCAACCAGGACCCCACAATCAATGACCGACCACAACCGCCCCTTCAGCGACGAAGAGCGCCAGGGCCTCTACCGCGCCATCTACGAACGGCGGGATGTCCGCTCCCAGTTCCTCCCCGACCCGATCCCGTCGGACGTCCTGGCGCGCCTGCTCACCGCCGCGCACCACGCCCCGTCCGTGGGCTTCATGCAGCCGTGGGACTTTATCGTTATCGACAGCATCGAGGTGCGCCAGTCCGTCCTCGACATCTTCGAGGAAGAAAACCGCAAGGCCGCCGACAACTACAGCGGCGAGCGCAATACCCGCTACAAGAACCTGAAACTCCAGGGCATCCTCGAAAGCCCCATCAACCTCTGCATCACCTGCGACCGCAGCCGCGGTGGCACCCACGTGCTGGGCCGCAACACCATCGTCGAAACCGACCTGTTCAGCACCTGCCTGGCGGTCCAGAACCTGTGGCTGGCTGCCCGCGCCGAAGGCATCGGCGTGGGTTGGGTCAGCATTCTGGACCAGCAGAAGCTGGCCAACACGCTAAACCTGCCGGAACAGGTGTACCCGCTGGCCTACCTGTGCCTGGGGTATGTCAGCGAATTCCTCGACCAGCCGGAACTGCAAGCCAAGGGCTGGCGGTCACGGCTGCCAATCGAGGAGCTGGTGCATGGCAACGGCTGGGGGCAGCCGCAGGAAGACCTCGAGTTGAAGGCAGCATTAAAAGAACAGGAACGGAACTGAAGGCATCCAGGCATTGACCTCTTCCGACCCCATGGATTCTGGATGGCGCTTGTCATGAAACCGGATAAATTCTCTTACCCAGTTGCAGTAGGTTTTTTCAGTGCGATAAGCCAGGTGCCGGGCGCGAATAAATGCGCGGAATCGATCCATAAACCGGGTCGGGATAGCCGGCAGTGGGACTGGAATGTCATCCATCAGTACAAATCCTTTTGAAGCTGTATATTAATACAGCTTATGCGCAGTACCGATGGGTGGCAATTGGAAAAATGATCATTTCGACCATGAACTGAGTGAGTTTGTTGAAGCCCGTAATTTCCCATTCTAGGTCAATGGGATGGCGAGGTGGCTGAAAAAGTGGATAGTCGTCTTTGTGATCATTTTTGTTTGGGACGGCGGTCAGGAAAGCAGTCAGAACTTATTGACCTGACGGGATTTTCTGCCTAGTTTTGGGTAATCGTTGAATTGAGATATGAGTCAGTGGAAAAGTGATCATTCAGACTCATATACAAATGTTATGCCTTACGGGGTGCATATGGAAACACCTGAAAAGAACATGGTGAATGCTGGTATCATTTTTATGTTCACAGCATGGCTGCAAGGCCAGATGTCGGATCTAATTATATTTAAGAACAACACAAATTTGATTTCCGACTTCGTAAAGAACCCGACTCGAGTTCCTCCAGAGTTCCATAGCATCAGGGTTTCCTACTGGGAAAAGCAGTTCGGTTCAGTAAAGAATAAATCAAGGAAGCTTTCTCGGATATTCTTGCAGATGATGAGAAAAGAGACGTTGAGGAGCTTTACCACCTCAGAAATATGGTTGCACATGCTCATGTTTCCGTTGGTAGAGGCTATATGCTTTATCGCCCGTTCGGTGGAGAGCGAAGGGAGCAAAAACTGATTGATGATCTTCAGCTTCAGCCTATCGACGACCAGTCAGATCCCATGGTATTAAAAATAGAGTTGTGGCGAGAAGACAGCTTTAAACATGCTAATGATCTTATCGAGCGTCTTGAGCAAGTCACATTAAGAAAAGTCGCGGATAGTATCGGTGTACCTCATAGCAGAATCAGGTAATGGGCATAACCAGGCCAAGCACAGCGACAGCTTTTCCGTTGCGGCTACGCCTCCACTACAAAACTGCGCGTGTTGGCAGCGTTATGTGGAAGGAGAGCATGGATGCAATTTCAAGCCATTACAATCATCCGAATCTTCGATGAGTCTAAGGCCAAAGAGTTCTACTTGGACTTCCTCGGTATGTCGCTCGATTGGGAACATCGCTTTGAGCCGGGCTTCCCTATCTATATGCAAGTCTCTAGAGATGAACTGGTCTTCCACCTCAGTGAACACTCTGGAGATTGTACTCCCGGTTCCAAAACGTTCGTGAATACTGATGAGCTTGAGGCCCTGCACGGCGAAATTTGTTCACGAGGTTATACGTATTCTCTGCCAGAGATCACGACGGCACCTTGGGGTGATAGGATATTCGAAGTGGTAGATCCGTTTTCAAACAGAATTTTGTTCAATGAGCGCACAACCACATAACCAGTTATTCCAGTACGTTATGCACTTCCCCCAGTCCACCGGACGCCCCTGGCGGGCCGCCGCTAAACCAAAGCGCTATGTCTGAAGAGAAACCATATCATGAACACTCTGCCACGAAGTAATGAAGTTGACATAATCAGAATGGCTGCACTGGTTGGTATATGTGTTGTAAATGTGCCATTTATGGCGTTGCCAGTAGAATCTGTGTTTATTCCCCCTGATAGTTTTTACGACAAATCTGCGGCATTTCTGGTGGAGTGTTTTCTTCAGTTAAAATTTTTCATCCTGTTTTCCTTTATTTTTGGTTGGGGTATGGCCATTCAATCAAGGTCTGCAGAGTCGAAAGGACAGTCGTTTTCAAAGCGTTATTTCCGAAGAATGCTCGGGCTGGCTATTATAGGCGTCTTTCATGCAATATTGGTGTTTAGTGGTGATATTTTAGTCTTATATGCGCTGTTGGGATTATTTCTTTGGTTGATAAAGGATTTTCCTCCTCGGAAATTAATCAAGTTCGCGGCTTGGATGCTGCCATTGAGTATGGTTTTTCTCACAATAATTGCGGTGCTCATTGATGCCGTGATGACTGACAAAGCTAATTCATTTGCCGCGATTGGAAACGCAAACCTCGGAGGCGGTTTTCTTGAGGCAACCCAGGCAAGATTTTCGGACTGGCCTATAACTCTCGGATTTTTAGTTCTCCTCCAAGGACCGTTAGCCCTTAGTGCTTTTGCGGTGGGTTTGGCCGCAGCTAAAACAGATTTTTTCTCTAAAAACAGCGAAGGGTTTAATCTGATTCAACAGCGCCTGCCACTTCTAATAATAATTGCTTTGCCTTTGAACGCTTTGTACGCTGCTGTTGTAGGCGGCATTTTTCCGGAAACTTACGAAATATTATATTTACTTGGGTTTTCTTTAATAGCCATCGGTGCACCTGCTCTTTCTCTGGTTTACCTATATATCTTCATTCGTCTTTCAAGAATGATAAAAGTGCCAAATTTGCTGGTACTTGCCGGGCAAAATTCTCTGTCATCCTATGTTGCTCAAGGGGTGCTGACTGGGTTTGTATTCGGTGCCTATGGTTTGGGGTTCTTTCACTCACTCGGTCATGCGGCATTGATTCCAGTTTCTTTGATAATCGCGCTTATTGCTATGATGTTAGTGGGTGTTTGTACCAAAATCTTCGGGCGAGGCCCATTAGAGCCGGTTCTGCGGAAAATTAGTGGAAGTTGATCGTGGCATAACAATCTGCTGCACGCGGATAAATTACTCGCTTCGCTCGCAATTTACCGGTGAGCAATGCGTTAAATGCCGGTGATAGCCATGTCCAAGGCTCCAACAATCTGGTCTCTGAAATGTGATAGAGAGCCAATCGGGTTTTTGAGATGCTTTTCAGAAACAGAGGAAATTTGCGGGGTTAAAAGAAGAAGCTCTTGGTCTGCAAAGCTGATTTCCGGCGTGACTCCCCGCATCGCTTCACCACCAAATGCGGAGCGTTTTCCCAGCGGGATGACGATGCGAGTTGCCAGTTCGCTCAGCAGGCTGTTCTGAATATCGACAAGGTAAGGGTAGTGCGCTTTGCTGGTTTTGCTTGGGTTGGGGTATACATCGAACTGTGCCATCAAAATTCCCTGAATTCGTCGCCGAAGCATCCATGTTGTTCGACAAAATCGTTGTAACCTTTTATCGCAGCGCGGTTTTCTTCAATCCACTGTTCTGCCTCGCGTTTGGAGAGTTCTTCTTTCAGTGCTCGCTCCAGGGTAGCAGACAGGTTAATGTTCAGTTCACGCGTCTTACGCAGTAGATCGCTATTGACTGAGAGGTTTGCCGCTTTTTTTGGTGCAGATGGGTTGTAGAGTTCGGCCATTCGAGTCTCCAAGTGGCTATTTAATGCATGGCCTCATTTTATGCGCATGGTGGTGCGCATTCAAGCATTTAACCAAAGGCTGTTGTCGGACGCACCTACGCTGGCGCTTCGGCACGCCGCAAAGCCAAGGCGTTGATATGACTTCCCACGTCAAGAGACATGCATCACCCCAGGCTATCTGGCTGATCACCGGTCCTCAACTGAGCAGGAAGCCAAGCTATTCGTAGTGGACTAAAATCACACAGCCAGACAACGCACTAGCTTGGTCTAAACTTAGATAAGCCTTCCTTGAAGGCGCTGTTCTGGCTTTATTAAGCCAGGCGTTTCCAGGGGAGGGGATGGGTGCCTGCCTTTTCCACACTAAAGAGACGTCTATGAACGACGAAATAACGCTCATCGGCAATACCGTTGTTTCCGAGTTTTCAGGTCTCACCGACCTGGTCGAAATGCTTATTGTTTTGATCAGGCTCCTGCTGGCTGTGCTGCTGGGAGGCGTGCTGGGGCTTGAACGGGAGCAACGAGGCAAGGCCGCCGGTGTGCGCACTCATATGCTGGTTTGCATGGGGGCGGCTTTGTTTATCCTGATTCCTCAACAAGCGGGCATCTCTGACGTGGAAATGAGCCGTGTTATTCAGGGCGTAATTACCGGCATCGGCTTTCTGTGCGCGGGAACGATCATCAACCGCAGTGACGAGCAAAGTGCATCCGGGCTCACCACGGCGGCGGGCATCTGGTTCACTGCCGCGATAGGCATCGCAGTCGGTCTGGGACGCGAGCAAACGGCCATTCTGTGCACCCTTCTGGCCTGGGTCGTACTGTATGTGGTGCCTAAATTCTCGCGTCTCATAGGTTCGAAACAAAACAAATAGGATTGCCGCCCTGAAGTAGCAGAGGCGCTGGCGTTACGAAGGCGAGTTCCGGAAAGGCCTGATGGCGGGGCAGGGTGTGCGTGAGGACGAAGACAGCCGTTATGAGGGAGCTTCGGAAGAATCACCAGCGCCCCTCACCGAAGAGATCCTCACCGAGGACCGCCAACGCCTGAACAACCAGATCGAAAGCCTGGCACCTGAGCGGCCCGGTGAGACGGACGTCTATTTCCTCGCCGTGGGGGGGAGACGGCACCGAGTCGGTTTTCAGGCGTGACCGTCAGGTTGCCAGGGAGGGCCTGCAGGCGCAGTTTGATGTGGAGAATCGTGCCGTCATGCTGCTGAATCACCGGGATTACGATACCTTTCCCCTGACGCCCCAGGCCTTTGCGGAAATGACCTGGTTCACCAAGGCGGTGTATCAGAGCGTGGGAAGAGGAAATCGGCATGGAGAAAGACCACTGGTCCTATCCGCAGTCCCATCTGGGCGAGGGTATGGAGCAATGGCTGCGAGAGTGCTCAAGATGCCAGGGGCGACGCTAAAGGTTGAGGCCCGCCTGCAGCATATCCTCTTCGATTATTTGCGCCAGGCGTCTGACGCCGGGACCGATCTGGTCGGGGGCGTGAAATATCAGATAGAGCTGCGCAAAGCGCGCATCGCCATCGCCCATAGGCAAGGGCTTCAGCAGGCCGGACGTCAGTTCATGCCGGATTTTGTCTTCCGGCAGCCAGGCAAACCCATAACCGCGGCACACAGCCCCGATGGAGGTGGCCATACTGGAGACGGTCCAGCGTTGCGCGACGTCCACGGTAGAGGTGCGGCTATCCCGTTGCTGTGAGGTATCACGGACCACCAGGTGCCGATGCTTGCGGAAGTCGTTCAGGGTCAGCGGGCGTCCCAGCTGATGCAGAGGGTGGTCGGCATGGGCGACCGGGATAATGCGGGAGGTGTGGGGCAAGGCTTTGCCATTGGAGCCCGCTGGTACCTCGGGCAGAATGGCGAGCTCCACCTGACCGGACAGCAGCAATTCCGGACCGCCCTGGAAGATCGTCTCGTACAGGTTGATGCGGGTATGGGGACTGTCCTTGCCAAATCGTTCGAAACTCTCCAGTAGCAGCCAGGTGGGATAAAGGGCCTCCACTGCAATATTGATTTCGCTTTCCCAGCCGGCCGACACCTTGCCTGCCGCCCTTTCCAGGTTGGCTGAATCCTCCAGTAATTGTCGGGCCCGACGGTAGAGCATGTCGCCCGCCGGGGTCAGAATGGCGCGACGACCTGCCATCTGGAAAGCTTTGATGTCCAGCAGGCGTTCCAGTTTTTGCACGGCATAGGTGACTGAGGACTGGCTCTTGTACAGCTTTTCTGCAGCCTGGGCATAGCCACCGGCTTCCACGACGGCCACCAGGCAACGCCACTGTTCCAGGCTGATATGGGGAGAGGGGAGGCGCTCCATTAAGCATCTAATTATTAGATAGATTTATGCTAAATTTTGAACTATAGAATCTAACTAATCAATGTTTTAATTCTCCCATCGCCGTTCCAAATTATGAAGAGAGGCAGGAGAGATACGATGACAACATTATTGAAAATCCAGAGCAGTCTGTTTGAGGATGCCGGCCAGTCATCACTGTTGGCACAGCAGTTTGTGGAGCGCTGGCAGGCACAGCAGGAAGAGGCCAACGTGATCAGCCGTGACCTGGCGACAGAGAATATTCCCCACCTGGATCAGGCGCGGCTCCAGGCCTTGATGACGCCCGAGGCTGAGCGCACGGAAGAGCAACACGCGATGGTGGCATTTGCCGACAAGCAGATTGCCGAGGTTCAGGAAGCGGATGTGCTGGTATTGGGCGTTCCCATGTACAACTTCGGTATCCCTTCCGTGCTCAAAGCCTGGATGGATTACGTTGCCCGGGCCGGGGTCACTTTCCGCTATACCGAGCAGGGTCCGAAGGGACTGCTGCAGGGTAAGAAGGCCTACGTCTTTATCACTCGAGGTGGCTTTTACGGTGATGATCATGCCCAGACCGCAGTGGTGCGTCAGTACCTGGGGTTCGTGGGTATCACCGATGTGGAAATCGTTCATGCCGAAGGGCTGAACATCGGTGACGAGACCCGCGACAAGAGCCTCGCCGAGGCAAATGACAGGATTGCCGAGTTGCTGGCGGCCTGACTCTTAGCGGGGCCAGGAACGGCTGGCGGAATACATGCCTCCGTTCCTGGCCACCTTCAACGACAGTCAGTCATTCTCCTTGGTCGCCGCCTCGATCTTCTCCAACTGCTCGTGCAAAAGCTTCTCCAGCTTGATCAGCTTCTCGCGGTTTTTCTCGTTGGGACGATTGGTGTAGAGATCCACGTAGGTCTTGGTGACCTCGTTGAGTATGGGGTGAAGCTTTTTGTGCTCGTCTTCACTCATGATCTGTCCTCCTCGCCTCGCGTGGTTTGAGATTTCATACATTAACTATGGCTCAGATTCGGTGCTGTTGAAAGTGACCTGAAGCAATCAGGCGACACACTCTATCAAGCGTTGACGAAACCATTGGTGGGCAGGGTCGTTGTCCAGCACGGGTGCCCATATCAGGTAGACGGGTAGCGGTGGAATATTGGCGGGAAAAGGCAGGATCTGAAGCCCCAGCGCGTGGGCGTATTGTTGCGCCATGCGCTCCGGCACGGTGGCAATCATGTCGGACCGGCTGCAAGTGGCGAGCATGCTGGCGAACTGTGTAACCCGCGCGCCGGTACGGCGTTGCCAGCCCGGCTCATTGAGGATCTGATCCAGCGGCAGACGGCGGTTTCGCTCTGGCAGTACCACGTGCTCGGCATCCAGGAACTGACGTTTAGAGCAGTTGCCCTGCAGAGTGGGATGGCCCTGTCGTGCCACCACAGCCAGCTGTTCCCACATCAGCACTTGTCGGTGGAGCAGGTCGTTTTCGGTACCGAAGGCGTCGACGGCGAGATCGGCCTGTGCGTTGCAGAGTGTTTGCGGCACGTCGTCGCCGGCCAATGCCACTTCCACCACCACGTTCGGTGCTTCGCTCTGTAGGTGAGCCAGCAACGGGGGTAATACCACCATCTCGAAGTAGTCATTGCTGAGCACCCGGAAGTGGCGCTGACTGGTGGCGGGCACGAAGCGATTGGCCGGGTCCAGAGTGTCACGCATGGCGGCCAGTTGCTGGTTGAGGCTGCTGTGCAGCTCCCGCGCTCGGGGGGTGGGCAACATGCCCTGACGCGTGCGCACAAACAGCGGGTCGCCCAGGGTATGGCGTAGGCGCTGCAGGGCGGCGCTGATCGCCGGCTGGCTCATACCCAGGGTCTCGGCAGCACGGGAGAGCTGGCCGGCCTCCATGATGGCATCGAATACCGGCAGCAGGTTGAGGTCGACACTTCGTAAATTCAGCTTCATGGATATTACTTATACCAAATATTGAATAGGAAAATATACCGGGCGCCATTAAGGTCAAAAGACACACCTGCACCTATTGTCTGGGAGAACAAAAATGGACGATCAAAAACTGACGATGCTGGTAACGTCTTTTATCATCCTGACCGCCCTTTGGGAGGTGGTCAGTGGTCGCACCCGTGAGGGGCGCAAAAACAAGCAGGACTGGCGGATGGCGTTTCTTGCCACCTTCATGATGGTGGCGGTTCAGCGTCCTATGGTGCTGCTGGTCCTGACCCTCGTGCTTTCGGCGCTGATTCCGGGCAGCGCCGGTTCACTGGCCTGGCTTGAGCAGGCGTATTTCTGGCCGACGCTGATTGTCTTTTTCTGCGTGGAGGAGTTTATCCACGGCAGTTTCCACCTGTTTGCTCACCGGCGCCGTCCCAAGAACCGCGTTCTCCAGTGGGTCCAGGCGTTCTACAAGATGAGCCATCGCCCGCACCATATGTCTGGTGGCCTGGATAACAAGGGGCAACTTTCGGTGACCCAGACGTTCGTCAACGGCTGGGCCTGGTGGCTGATCATGCCTAACTACACTTTCCAGTTGTTGTGCCTTTACCTGGGGCTGGTGGATGTTTTTCTGATTGCCACTGCATTCAAAGGTCTTTGGGCGGCCCATACCCACGTCAACTGGAATTACGACCTGTATTTCCACAACCACCGCTGGGCCTGGGTGCGCAAGACCATGTGGGCGCTGGCTCATATCCTGGTGTTCCCGACTCAACACCATCATCACCACGCCCGTGGCCCCAATTCAGCCAAGAATGTGACCTCCACCCTGGCGATCTATGACTGGCTGGTATTCGGCACCCTCGCCATTGAGACTGCCAAGCCCAAAGTCTACGGCTGGCGTCAGAAAGAACACGAGGCGAACAGTGTCCTGAAGCGCTATTTCTGCTGGGATGTGCGGCAGTATGTACCTAAAGGCTGAAGATGCCAGCTGAAAACAGCTAAGCTGAAGGGGGCAGAGCAGATTCCGGTCGGGGTTCCATGAAAGTGATTGAAGGCAGTCTGTGTTCGCTGGTACCACTACGCTTTCTGTGCGACGAGATGTTGAACAGCCTGGCTCAGTGGCTGCGCGTCGCCGGTTACGATGCATCCTTGCCCGTTCAGGGTTCACCGGACCGGCAGATACTGAACCAGGCTCGCGCGGAACAGCGCTGGTTGATCACAGCCGATGCGGATCTTCTGGAATTTTCGAGCGCCCCTTTCTATGTCATCCACCTGGCGGAACGGGTTGAGCAGGCACGACTGCGAGAACTGACTCTGAGGCTGGATCTGGATTGGTGCTTTGCTCCTTTCAGCCGCTGTAAGAACTGTAATACAGCGCTTGATACGGCCAGTCAGTGGGAGCTTCGGAATTTCTACCCGGGTGCACCCAGACCGAACCCGCAAAAAGTGTGGTCATGCCCAACGTGTCGCCAGCTCTTCTGGGACGGCAGCCATGTAAAGCGTATGTTCTGTCGGCTAGAGAAGATGAACTCCTGGCGGTCCGATCGCCATGGTACCTGTCAATAACCCGTAGTTCCCCTACCTAATATCTGAACATTTGTTCACAGTTCCAGCTGTGGGTGCTATGTTGAAAGTAAGAACTTTTACGTATTCGTGCCGGGCGATGATTCCCTGGCGGGTAAAAGTTGCGGTATGGAGCTGACGCTTATGGGTAAAGCGGGCGATCCAGATAACGAGACTATCGTCAGGCTCCGTGAAAAGGCAGAGCAATTGGAGCGCCTTGAGAGCAAACTCAGGGTGTTGGAACGGGAACGTGAAGACCTGCTGGCCAGCAAAAAGCGGTTGTCCAATGAGCTGGAGAATTACCACCGAAGCCTACAGGAATGGGAGTGGTTCTTCGAGCATTCCGTCCAGATGCTGTGCATTGCCGGATTGGACGGTTACTTCAAGCGCGTGAATTCGGCGTTCGCCAATACACTCGGTTATTCAAAAGAAGAGTTGCTGTCGCGTCCTTTCGTGGATTTTGTCCATCCGGACGATGTGGACAAAACCGCCCGGGAGCTTGAGGGCTTGGGGTCTGGCCGCGACAGTATCAGTTTTGAAAATCGTTATCTTGCCAAGGACGGAAGCTGGCGCTGGATTGCCTGGTACTGCCCCGCCATTACTCATGCCACAACCAAACTGTTTGCGATTGCCCGCGATATCACCGATGACCGCCGCAAGGAAGCTGAAATCCTTTACAAGGCTTCCCACGATTCATTGACGGGGCTCTACAACAGAGCCGCATTTGAAGAAAGCCTCGAGGATGCTATTGCTCTGCAACGCCGAAGCCAGGACGGTGAGGTTGTGCTTTACCTGGTCGATATTGACGGCTTCAAGGACGTGAACGATCAATACGGACATATGACCGGTGACCATTTGCTGCAGGTGCTCTCAAATCGATTCTGGCAGATCCAGCGAGCAGGTGAGATGGTGGCGAGAGTGGGCGGTGATGAATTTGCCTTTCTGGTGGACGGTACAACAGAAGGTTCCGGCAGTTACCCCTTTGAGCCTCTTGCGGAGCGTATTATCGCGGAGGCCCGCGAGCCTGTAAAACTGAGTGACGGGACGGTTACCGTTGGATGCAGCATCGGCATTGCAACCTTTCCTGGTACCGCCGACGATGTCTGTTCATTGATGGCCCAGGCTGACAAGGCCATGTATTCAGTCAAGAATTCCGGAAAGAACGGTTTCCGAAAGTTTGATCCTTCGCTAATCTGACGGGCACGAAAGATAGGCACGCGTGCAGGCAGGCCTTTCCCAACAGATCAAACGGAACAGCTCATGACGGAATACTTTATCCAGGCGTTTATCTACCTGCTGGCGGCGGTCGTCGCGGTACCGTTGGCCAAGCGCCTGGGGCTCGGGTCGGTGCTCGGGTATCTGGTGGCCGGGGTGGTGATCGGGCCGGTGACCGGGCTGGTGGGTCAGGAGACTGCCACGATCCAGCACTTCGCCGAGTTTGGCGTGGTGATGATGTTGTTCCTGGTAGGCATGGAATTGGACCCGAAATCCCTGTGGGCCATGCGGGTCCGTTTGCTGGGCCTCGGTGGCCTGCAGGTGGTGCTGACCTCCGCGGCCGGTACGGCAATCGCCTGGTGGCTGGGGCTGCCCTGGCAGACCGCAGTAACCGTTGGCTTGATCTTCTCCCTCTCATCCACGGCCATTGTTCTGCAAACCCTGAACGAGAAAGGTCTGAGCAAGACTGAGGGTGGCCGCGGCGCTTTTTCGGTGTTGTTGTTCCAGGACATAGCGGTTATCCCCATGCTTGCCGTCATTCCGTTGCTGGTGGTGTCGGGTATGGCGGCGACCGGGTCGGTGGATGCAGATCATCATGCTAGCTTCAACCTGGTGGCGGATTTGCCCGGCTGGGCCCATGGGCTGGTAGTGATTGGTGCGGTGGCAGCCGTGATTATCGGCGGCCACTACCTGAGCCGGCCGCTGTTCCGCTATGTGGTGCAGTCCGGCATGCGGGAGGTGTTTACCGCCATGGCGCTGATGCTGGTGATTGGCATTGCCGCATTGATGAGTGTGGTGAACCTGTCACCTGCTCTTGGTGCTTTCCTGGCAGGCGTGGTGTTGGCAAACAGTGAATTTCGCCATGAGCTCGAGGCCAACATTGAGCCGTTCAAAGGCCTGCTGCTTGGTCTGTTCTTTATCACCGTCGGTGCTGGCATCAATTTCGATGTGTTGTCGGCGCAGTGGGGCACGGTGCTGTCGTTGGGGTTGTTGGTGATCGTGGTCAAGGCGGCGGTGTTGCTGCTGCTGGCGCAGTTGTTTGGCCTGCGTGGCCGCGATGGCTGGCTGTTTACTCTGGGCCTGGCCCAGGCCGGTGAGTTCGGGTTTGTGTTGCTGACCTACAGTCTGCAGAACCGCGTGATTCCTACGGATATTGCCCAGATCCTGTCGCTGGTGGTGGCGCTGTCCATGTTCCTCACGCCGTTGCTGTTCATCGTCTATGACCGCCTGATCTTGCCGCGATACCGCGAAGCCCGTAATGAGCAGCGGGAAGCAGATACCATCGAAGATCAGGCGCCAGTGATTGTGGCCGGAGTAGGGCGGTTCGGACAGATTGTCTGCCGTCTGCTGCGGGCCAACAATATTCCGATTGTCGCCCTGGATCTGGCGTTGGACCAGATTGAGAATCTGCGTCGAATCAACATCAAGAGCTATTTTGGCGACGCCAGCCGGATGGATCTTCTGGAGACCGCCGGTATTGCCAATGCCCGTCTGCTGGTGGTCGCCATTGATGATCGCGAGCGGGCGGTGGCCCTGGTGCACCACGTCAAGCAACATTTCCCGGGTGTCTGGATTTTGGCGCGGGCCTTTGATCGGGGGCATGGGTACGATCTGCGAGACGCCGGCGCCGATGACGTGGTCAGCGAAACCTACCACTCTGCCCTGGAACTGGGCGGTCAGGCGCTGACCGCGTTTGGTGTGCATCCCTTGCGGGCCCGCCAAATGACCTGGGCCTTTGTGAACAACGAGAAAGCCCATGAGGCCGAGTTGCGCGAGGCCTGGAAAGATATCGAGTCGGGAATCAGCTTCAGTCCCCGTTACGGGGAATTGTTCATGAAGCTGGAAGACACCCTCAGCGATGTGATGAAGCAAGACTGGCAGCCCCCCAGCCGAGAGGAGGTGCCGCTGTGGGCTCCGCCGGAAAGCGGCGGGCGTTAGGCGGTTTCCTCGATCTCTTTGGCCTCGGTTGCAGGTACTGTCAGCATCAGCAGGAAACCGACCAGCAGGAACACCAGGATAGTGCTCATGCCCCAGCGCTGACTGTCAGTGATGGCTGTGACTGAGCCGACCAACAGGGGGCCGGCGAACGCCGTTGCCTTGCCGGAAAAAGCGAACAGGCCAAACATCTGGGTCTGAAGGTGAGGTGGGGCGACTCGGGCCAGATGGGAACGGCTGGCGGATTGCAGTGGGCCCACGAAAATGCCCAGAACCATGCCCCATATCCAGAACGCGGTGGCACCGTCCACCAGCAGGATGGCCAGCGCACTGCTGCCCAGTCCAACCAACGCCAGCAGGATGGTGTTACGGCCGCCAAGGGCGTCGTCAATCCAGGAAAACCCGAGGGCACCAAGCCCTGCCGTCACGTTCAGCGCGATGGCGAACTGCAGGACTTCGGTCGGGTTCATGTTGAAGGTGCCGGCAGCGTACACGCCCCCGAACGTGAATATGGTGGCCAGCCCATCGGTGTACAGCATGCGGGCGATCAGAAAGCGCACAATGTCCTTGTACTGGCGAACGTGGGCGATGGATTCCTTCAGCTGCCTGAACCCGGCTCGGGTAGCGGCCGCCAGGTTCAGGCCGGTGGACGGCCGGTCTGGAACGAAGATAAACGCCGGCAATGCGAACACCATGTACCAGACCGCCACCAGCACAAAGGTGGCGCGAACGTGCTCGGCTTTGTCCCGGTCCAGGTTGAAGAGATTGGCGTCGGTCTCGATAAAGCCATACAACGCGACCACCAGGCTTGTAACACCGCCTACGTATCCCAGCCCCCAGGCCCAACCGGACCAGCGCCCCGTGCGTTCCTGACTGGCCAGATCCGGCAGCATGGAGTTGTAGAAAATAAACGCAAACTCGGCGCCCAGGGTGCCCAGCCCCACCCACAGCGCGGCGTTCCAGAACTGGTCCTGATCTGGTGTTACGGTCCACAGCATGGCAGACGAAAACACGCACAGCAGGGTAAAGCTGATGAACCAGGGTTTGCGACGCCCTGACTGGTCCGCAATGGCCCCGAGAATCGGCGCCAGGACCGCGATAAAGACCCCGGAAATGCCCACGATGTTGCCCCAGGCGTTGGTGCCGGCGACCTCGTCCTGCATCACCGACACACTGAAATACTGAGCAAAGACAAAGGTGAGGATGATGGTAAAGAAGGCGCTGTTGGCCCAATCGTAAAAAGCCCAGGACCAGAGCGCACGTTTGTTTTCCTGCGCGCCCGGGGACTGGGCGTGGGGCGTGTGTGGTGGCATTTGCGGCTGGGCTCCTGATCTTTACAAGGTACATCCGTGACGTGATTGTGGCCGTTATCGACCTAAATGCACAGCCCCAACAGCAGGAGCAGTTCGGAGAACACCACGCTGGCACCGAGGCTGTCACCCGTGTATCCGCCAAGTTGGCTGCGCAGATAGCTTCCCCAGATCAGCGCAACTCCGAGCGTGGCGCACAGGCCCCACAGCAAAATCCAGGGTTCATACAGAGTCAGTGCCAGGGATGCACCAATGGTAAACGTTGCGGCAATCGCCAGTCGGGCTCCCGAAAAACCGTCGGCGACCGGTTTGCTTTTGCTCTTGTCCGCGTCGGTCACGTAGGGCAGGTAGCCCATGATCAGTAGTGGCGTCAGGCGTGCCACCATGGGCGCGGCCAATAGCGCCAGCCAGACGCTCCTCACTTCTGTCAGGACGACAACTTTCAGTGCCAGGGCTGATACCAGCGCTACTGTGCCATAGGTGCCGATCCGACTGTCCTTCATGATCTCCAGGCGCTTTTCGATCGTATATCCACCACCGAGTGCGTCTACACTGTCCGCCAGTCCGTCCTCGTGGAAGGCTCCCGTTAACCACAGGTGAAGGATGACCACCAACAAAATCGAGACCAGTGGACTGAAAACCAGGGTCAGGAATGTGTAGGCGCCGGCATAGCAGACGCCGAGTAGCAGCCCGACGATCGGGAAATAAAGGCTGCTCTGGTTCATCAGACTTTGTGAGTAATCGATCCGGATCAACATCGGTACCCGGGTGAGGAAACCGATCGCAAGCCAGAAGGCCTGCCATTCGCGGGAGGCGGACTTTGTATAGGTACTCAAATGCAGCTCCGGGGCATGCTCGCGGGATTTGTTGCCATACTCTACACTTTTTTTGTCGGTTGCCGGAAACGGCTCCTTTGATAGGAGTCACGCAGTTTTATGCATGACCAACAGGACAGCGATGGCCCAGGCCAGGATTCGCAGGCGTTATATATTAAGCTGATCACTAGTGTGCCCGGCATTCTATACACGTTCTGGGTGAGCGCTGACGGCAGTGAGCAGCGGTTTCCTTTTGTCAGCCGGCGAGTCACCGAATGGTTTGGACTTAAGCCAGAAGCCTTACAGAAAAGTGCGGATGGTCTGTTCGGCATCGTACACCCGGATGACTTGGCCGGCGTCATGGGGAGTATTCAGACCTCCGCCCTTAATCTGACGACGTGGAAGCACTTTGCCAGGCTGAAGCTCACAACCGGAAAGTACCAGTGGTTTGAAGGTTACTCCGAGCCAGAGCGACTGAGCGATGGCAGCACCCTGTGGTACGGTCAGTTTCACAACATTCAGCAATACAAGGAACTGGAACAGACCCTGCGGGAAAGCGAAGCGGAACATTCATATCAGGCGGGTTTTCAGAAGCTGATCGCGGACCTTTCCAAGGAATTCATTAACCTGCATTTTGGAACCATTGATGAGTGCATCAACGAACTGCTGAAAAGCATTGGTCAGTTCTTTGGCGTTGATCGCGCCTATCTGTTCACCTTCTCGGACAACTACCAGTTTATGGTCAATACCCATGAGTGGGTGAGGCCGGGGGTTTCCGCACTGATCAAGCGACAGCAGAATGTCTTCATTGGATGTTTTCAGTGGTGGCAGCAGCAGATTAACGGGATGGTGAGTAGCAATAAGGTTGTCTTTATTCCGGACGCATCTGAATTGCCGGACAGTGCAAGCGGTGAGAGGGAGTTGCTGGAACGCCGGGGGGTCTGCTCCATGTTCGCCGTACCGGTAAAGGTTCGCGGGCGAGTGACTGGTTTTTTCGGGGTGGATTCGCTGCGGCAGCGGCACTGGCGGGAGGATCAGGGGGACCTGTTGATTATTGTCTCCGGGCTGTTGTCCGGGGCGCTTGAACGGCATACCCTTGAGCAAAAGCTGCTGAGCCAGTCGATTCGCGATCCACTGACCGGACTGCATAACCGCCGGTACCTGATGCCCCGGTTGTACGAAATGCTCGGGCGGGCTTCCCGGCACCAGGATACGTTTGCGGTGGCGATGTTTGATATCGACCATTTCAAGCAGATAAATGATTCTCTCGGCCACCTCTGCGGCGATTATGTATTGACTGAGATTGCCGGCATTCTGGAGCAACACACCCGTGGAATGGACGTGGTTGCGCGTTTTGGCGGTGAGGAATTCGTGGTGGCGTATTCACTGGAGCAATTCGATGACGTCGGCCGTATGGTTGCCAGGATCTTGCAGGCGGTTCGGGATCATGACTTTGTATTTGAGGGCTCTCCCATAGATGTCACTGTCAGTGCCGGGGTTGCCGCTGTTTCCGATCTTCCAGAAATCCCCAATAGTCCGGACCCAGTGATTGGTATGGCGGATCGCCGTCTCTACCTGGCGAAGCAGGCGGGTAGGGATTGCTTCGTCGACGCATCAGGGACTTATCGTACGTAAGAGGCAGGCCTCCGATGGGCATGACGGACAATCTGCTGTCGACTACTCAGCTGATCATCACCGGTCTTCTGTTTATTGTGTTGCTGGGCCTGGCCATCCGTCATGTGGATTGGCGGGGGTTCCGTAAGGATAATGCGCTGCAGCATTCGTTTTTTGGTGCGGCGGTGGTGCTGGGTTTTATCTGGCAACTGCGCGCGGGTATCTCGCCGGGATTATCTATCCATATATTTGGCATGACGGTCGTTACCCTGATGCTGGGTTGGGGGCTGGCGGTGCTGGCGGGCCTGATGGCCCTGGTTATCACGGTGATCACGGGGCGTGAACCGCTGGCTATGTTCGCGGCCAATGGGCTGGTGACAGTCATGGTGCCGGCGCTGGTCAGCCACGGCATTATGTTGTGGGAACGACAGCGGAATTTCCGGAACTTCTTTGCCTACATCTTTTTCTGTGGTTTTTTCGGTGCGGGTATTGCTGTGGTTTGTGCCGGCCTGGTGATGTGTCTGATGTTGTGGACCGCCGGCGTCTATGAGGTCCGTGAGTTGGTCCACGAGTACATCCGGTACCTGCCGCTGATCATGTTGCCAGAAGGCTTCGTGAACGGTGTCTTCGTGACCGGACTGATGGTGTTTCACCCAGACCGGCTAACCACCCTCGAGCAGCAACGCTACCGCTGAACAAAGCTTGAGGCTGGATTGCGCTGTGCGTCAGGCCCTTCTTCGTCCAGGAGTTGTTGCTGCCATTGCCGGGTCCAATCCAGAACTTCGCCGGCGGGCATGGGCCGGGCAATACCGTATCCCTGAACAAAGTTACACCCCATATGCTTCAGGGCATCGGCGTGGGCCATGGTTTCAACGCCTTCCGCCAGCACGGGATGGGCAAAGCGCTGGGCAAGGAAGATCACGCTTTCCACAATGGCCCGGTCACTGGCATCTTCCAGCATGTTGAAGACAAAGCTCTGGTCAATCTTGATCATGTCCACCGGGAGGGTTCGCAGGTAGGTCAGCGACGAGAATCCGGTTCCGAAGTCGTCCAGTGCGACTTGCAGGCCAAGACAACGGCATTTACTGAGCACGTTGCTGGCCCGCTGGGTGTCCTCCAGGGCTGTCGATTCCAGAACCTCGAGTGTGATCAAACCCGGGTCGAGATCGGGGTGGAGTCGCAGATAGGTTTCAATGAAATCTGCGAAACTCCTATCCATTAGATGCTGGGCGCTGATATTGATGCTTACCGACAGCGTTGTTCCGGCTTCTCTCCAACGATTGAGTTGATGGATGGCCTCTTTGACGACCCACTGACCCATCGGTACTTCGAGGTGGCTGTTTTCCACGGCCGGCAAGAACGATTTGGGAGCAATCAAGCCCAGCTCCGGGTGGTTCCAGCGGATCAGTGCTTCGAAGCCCGTAATAGCACCATCAGGCAAGCGAACCTGAGGTTGGAAGTAAAGTTCAAGCTCTTCATTTTCAAGCGCCCGGGCGATGTCCATCAGTTGGCTTCTGCGTTGGCGGCGATGTTCGTCCAGGCGTGGGTCGAAGAAATGGATTTGACTGCGGCCTTTTTCCTTGGCTGAGTACATGGCCTGGTCGGCATGACGAATCAATCCCTCGGCATCGCTGTTGTCATCCGGATAATGGGTGACACCGAGGCTACCGGTCAGGTTGATAGATTCTCCTGCCAGTGTCAGGTTGTCGCCAACGGTGCCCAGAATGCGCTGAAAGACCTGATCGGTGGCGTTACTATGAAGCAACATAACAAATTCGTCGCCACCTATGCGTGCGATGATATCGCCGCTTCTCAGCGTTCGGGTAAGGCGTTCAGCCAGGGTCTTCAGGACCTCATCCCCGGCGGCATGACCAAAGCGTTCATTGATGGTATTGAATCCATCCAGGTCCAGATAACAGATTGACAGCCCTCGGCGGAGCCGGTCTGCGTGTGATCGTGCCGTCCTTAATCGTTCCTCAAGCAGCTGCCGGTTGGGAAGGCCGGTGAGGACATCGTAATTGGCTGCGCGATTCAGTTCCTTTGCGTGGTTCTTGAGGGCGGTGATATCCGAGAACGCGGCCACATGGTAGAACTGGCCAGGGTGATCCAGGTGCACCCGGCTGATGGAGAGCAGCTCTGCATACTCCTCACCGTTTTTACGACGATTCCAGATTTCACCACGCCAGTGGTCTGTTTGCTCTATCGTGTGCCACATGGATCGATAGTAAGCGGGGGTATGGCGCCCTGAGCTGAGAATGGACGGATTCAATCCCAGAACCTCGTTGCGGCTGTAACCGGTAATGCGGGAGAAGGCCGGATTGACGTCCAGAATACGATTGTTGTGATCTGTAATCAGAACGGCTTCGTGGCTACGGTCAAACACGCTTGCGGCAATTCTCAGGCCACGTTCGCTGTTTTTGCGGTCTGAAATATTGTTCTGGATTGCGATGAAGCCAGGCTTGACGCCCTGCTCAGGGCCAACCGGAAAACAATGGCTGTGTACCCAGTAGGGGGATCCGGAACGAGTATATTGAAGCAGGTCCTCTTCAAACGCCTCGTTTTCATACAGCTTCTGTCGGATGCGTTTTATGGTCTCGGGATCGGTATCGTCGCCAAAAAGCACGTCACCGACACGCTTGCCCCGAATGTCCTGGAGCATATAGCCGGTGTGGTTCTCGAAACTCGGGTTGACCCAGTCAAAACACCCAGCTCCGTCCGTGATCATCACCATATTCGGTGTATAGCGGGCAAGCAGGGCCAGCCTGGAGTCCTGCTTGCCGACGATGTCCTGGTCATTGCTGGATTTGTCTGTCATATGAAACCCATGGAGCTATCCTGAACGCGGCTTATTATCCGAACCAGGTTCAGAATACAGAAAACCCGCTTCGGTTTCGAAGCGGGTTTTCTACTTACAGCGGTCGGGAAATCCCGAGAGCTTTGCGGTTAACGAACCCCGGCCCGGCGTAGCGCAGCGGGTGTGAACTCATTGGAGCGGGCTTTTACACCAAAGGTGTAAGGGTCATCCTCTTCGTTGGTCAGACCCATTACCAGGTAGCGGCCGGAGAGCAGGTCGTACAGGGTTTCAGCGGCGTAGCTGGGCACGCCAATGTCATATCCCTGAACCATGTGCGCTTCTGCAACACGCCAGAGCTCACTCCTGCCATCGTAGTGGTCAACCACGGAAATCTGCCAGGAATCCTCATCCACGTAGAAATCACGCTGGGCGTATATGTGGCGCTCGCCTTCTTTCAGGGTGGCGCGCACATGCCAGACACGATGCAGTTCGTAGCGGGTCAGCTCCGGGTTGATGTGGCCTGGCTGGATGATGTCATCGTAGCTCAGGCTTTGATCACCAAGTCTGTAGGAGTTGTACGGAATGTACATTTCCTTTTTACCAACCAGTTCCCAGTTGTAGCGGTCCGGTGCACCATTGTAGAGGTCAAGGTTGTCAGATGTACGTTGACCATCAGCGGCGGTACCTGGGCCGTCGTAGGCTACCTGGGGCGCCCGGCGAACACGGCGTTGGCCGGAGTTGTAGATCCAGGCACGGCGAGGCTCCTTGACCTGGTTCAGGGTTTCGTGAACCAGCAACACGTTTCCGGCGAGGCGTGATGGGGCGGTAATGACCTGTTTAAAGTAGAACAGCACATTCTCGTCCATGCCCGGCTCATAGTCTGCCAGTGCCACGCGGTCGGTCAGATGTTCGGTGAATTTAACCGGGCTGTAGTCACCATTGGCCTGGGGGGTTACCTGGGCAACATTACGGATAATGGAGCCGCCGCGGTAACGGGTAATGTGATTGAAAATGACCTCGACCCCTTTTTTCGGGATCGGAAAGGGCACGCCGGTCTGATAGTTCTCCAGGCCGTTGCCATCGGGCGTCAGGGACACCTTAGTGGCATTCTCCGCAGCCTTTTCTATCATGAAATCCGGATAGGCACCGGTACGACGGGTCTGGTAGACCGGAATGAAGTAGTCGTCATAGGCTTTGATTGTCGCAATCTGACCGGGGGAGAGTCGATCTCTGTACTCATCCACGTTGCTCTGGTCGATGACGAACAGGCGCTCGTCTTCCGAAAAGGGGTCTGGGTAGATACCTTCCTGTGGCTGCTCCGCCGGAGGTGATGTCAGCCCGCCTGTCCATGCGGGAATTTCATCTCCGTTACCGGCTTTTTCTGCGCCGAAAGGTGTGAGTTCGTTGCCAAGTTTCGCCGCTTCCTCTGCGGAGACAGCCGCGAGGGCTGCTCCGGAAGAAAACATCGAGACGGCGATGGCGCTACCGATGAGGTGTTTTCTATATGCGTTCACAAGTGACTCCTTTGTGATTGTCGTTTATGAATCAGAATGAGTAGGAAATACTGGCTGAAACGAAATCCCGGTCTTCAATGACGTTGTAGTCACCACCGAAATAGTTCGTGTAGCTGATCGAGCCGGAGTATTTGTTCTGGTAGTTGGCGTCCAGACCAAGGCTGACCGACTTGTTACCCTCGTTGAAGTTGCCGCCGGGGTCCGGGGCATAACCTTTCACATCATGGGTAATGAACAGCTTGGGCAGCAGGTTGATGCCGGCAATTGCGTTGGAGTAATCCAGGGCGAAGAGTGCGCGATAGCCCCAGGAAAAGGACGTGGTGAAACCATCCGCGCCGCAGTTGGTCGGATTGATGTTCAGCCTTGTGGTCTCATCCCCGGGGCCTTCGCTACAGAAGTCGCCGGAGAAGGAATCACCCTCCAGCGGTACCGGGCCTACCCCGTAAATACCGGACCGACCATAGCGGGCTTCGCTCTTGTCGGGCAGTTCGTGTACATAGGTGGCGCCAGCCTCAGCGACGATGATGAAACGCGCTGCACCCAGTACCCGGTCAATGAAGTGGATCAGGGTTGCCTGAGCCTGGGACACGTTGTAGCGGTCGTAACCATCAATCGCCTTGCCGGCGTAGTTGAGCCCGGGGTTGTTATCCTGCACACGCTGTTCCAGCTTGCTAACGACCTGACCATCCGGACCACGCTGTTGCAGTCCACCGTAGATCAGCTCAAAGGTATTCCACTGGATGGGCATGTTGGGGCGGAAGCTGTACTCGGCGCCCAGTGAGGTGCCGGTCGGCAGCGTCGTGTTGATGCTGATGCCGTACAGGTCGATGCCCTTGGGGTAATCAATGAAATAACTTGGGAATCGGGTGAACGGTTCGTCCGGGTCGTTGATCTGGGTTTCTGTCGGGCTTTCAGGGTTGTTAACCACACCGCTGATGTAGGGCAGCCGGCTGTGGTAGCGGATGTAGTAGAAGCCCAGCTCCGAATCGAGCGCCGGTACAAACCAGCGAACCGCAGCGCCAAACTGGTCCTTGTCGCCAGGCTCTACGTCACCCCGGCGGGGTGCCAAGAAGCCTTCTTCGAACGCCTGTGAGTCGGGTACCTGACCTGCCAGGAGCACTGGGCCACAGCCGTCGGCCGCCACGTCAGCGGAAGAGAAGAAGGTGCCGCAATCATCAATCTTGAACGGTTCCCACTCGGTTTGGACGTAGGCTTCGACGTTGATCTCTGGCGTGAGGCCGACGGAGGTGTATAGCATGTTGACCGGCAACAGAACATCTTTCAGCTCAGCACCCGGGGCACGGAAGGCTGGCACGTCAATGGGGTTGGTGGCGTTGATGCCGCCGAGGATAAACGTGCTCTCACCCCAGCTCACCACCTGCCTGCCATAGCGTACTGAGACCGGCGTGTTACCGGCGTACCAGTCGGTAAAGATGTAGGCATCCAGCAGGTCTGCGCCGGCAGCATTGTCTTTTGCGTCCGGGTTGAGCTTGCGTTGTTGCCCCACCGGATCCACTGCCCGCTCGTTATCCTTGAGCTCGAAATCATAGTAATAGGTACCGCGAACCAATGTACCGATACGGGTCAGATAGTCACTGTCGGGACTGTAGTCGAGAAACAGCTCGGATCGGCCACGAAGGATTTGCGAGTAGGGATCGCCTTTTTCGAAGTTCAGGTTGCCGTCGTCAAAGTTATTGGACGAGGCGCCGGTGTCGCTGTAGGCGAATTCCGGCCCCAGGTTGCCCTGTGAGATCAGATCCGGGTCCTGATCCTCCAGACGGACGCCAATGCCCGCGGTCAGCTTTGTGCTGAAAGAAGCATCGATGCCGTAGACATCGAAGTTAAAGGCAGAGGCCGGGGCAGAGGCCATTACGGACAGTGCGGCTGTTGCCAGCGATAACCGTGTTCGGGAAAACCTGGAAGTATTTGTTGTTGTCATTTCTACTGCTCCAATTCTTTTGTTCTTGGGGACCCGCAATAACTGTCTTGCGGGTCCCGGAGTAGACGTTGCGGTGTTAGTGGTTACAGCAGTCCTCCGAGGAGCCCGCCGTCATCAAGCAGGCCGCCTTCGTCACCGCCGTCACCGCCGGATCCGTCGCCTTCATCAGGCTGTGCGCCGCCATCTGTGGCTCCGTCACATTCTGGATCGCCAGGGCTGTTGCCAACGTCTTTGACCACGCAATCGTTGCTAACATCTACTGTAAATGCGGTGCTTGTATCGGTGCGGCTGCGGAACAGCGCCACCATTTGCGCGGCCATTTCGTCAAACACTGCACTGGAGCTGAACGGGTCAACCCCCTTCTGGCCGGCGGAGATCGGGTTACCGTGTGAGCCTTCGAGGTAGCGGGTGATCACAGGACGGGTGCCGTCATCGGTGCCGTCGCCGTTATCAATGCTGACTGCACCCATGAAACGGGCCATGGGGTCGGTGCCGGTCAGAGGCGCAGGCAGGCTGTTGATCTCAAAGCCTGTATCCGTCACCAGTTGCAGCGGGCCCTGATCGTACAGTTGGTCGTCAGCTGCGTTGGGGATGGTGGCGTCGGATGGACGATCAGCATCACCTTCGATTCCGACGATGGAGGTCAGCAGCGTGGCTTCATTGCCGCTTTCCTCAAACAGCGATGCAAAAGCCACCGGATCTGTGGAGTCCAGCAGGGCCTGGAACACATTGAAGTAAATATTCAGTTCAGTCCGGCCCTGGGCAAGCAGGCCGTCGGATGCAGCTTCAAGTCCTGGCAGTAAAACCGGGGCAATGGTCTCGCGGGAGTTCTCCGCCAGACGGGAGAACTGACCGCCGGTGTTGAACATTACGGACGCCAGGATCGGGTTCAGATCCGGGTTGTCCTGAGCGGCCAGGTTGTTGATGACCGGATAGGGCACACCGCCCATGCCACTGAGGGAATGGCTGATGAAGTACACCCGGTCGGTGTTCATGGCGATTTCGTCAGCACACTCTGCACAGTCGTTGATGGCCGCTTCGATGGCCGGGAGCAGAGCGTTGACGTTGAGCAGATCCAGGGCGCCCTGGCGCATGTTGTCCCGGGTGTTGGCGTAGTTGGTGAAGTTCAGGAACAGGCTGCCGGATTCCGGGTTCTCCACCTGATCTCTGGTCACCGCCTCCATGGCGTCATTGGCGGTGAAACCGAAATGCCTTTCGGTGGCGTCGTCGGAAGCGCCGGGCTGCTGGGAAATTTCCACCATACCGGGTGTGGTTGCCGGATCATCTTCATCCCGGGCACTGGTGGCGGCTTCGCCGAACACGCCGTTCAGGGGCATATCGATGCCGACAGTGACGAAACAATTTTCACTGTTTGTGGGCGTGTCTCCATCCGCCAGGCAAAGCAGTCCCGCTGCTGTGGCCATGGGCAGAATCGCCGAACGATCCTGGGTGGCAGCGTGCTGGTAGATAATGACAGGGTAGCCTTCAGCGGGAGGCGGCCCAAAGAGATCGTTTGTGTCTGGTGCGCCAACAATAATGGGGATCTTGGTGTCGGCCTGTTTCTGGATGAACGGGAACCGGTAGCTCACCCGGTCAGACTTGGCCTGTGGCAGATCCGGGTTTGTACTGAAATCTGCAGGGAGCCACGAGCCAGTCTGGAGAGGGCTGCCATCGGTGCCGTCGGGCAATTGCTGGTAATAGGGCAGGGAAATTTCACCCTCGTATATCTGTACGTTTACATTGACCTCTGTTACCACAAGGTCAGCTGCAGTTTGTTGCAGCGCGGGGTTAACCTCGACACCGGCCTTCTGGCTGAAGAAACGCACCGGAGAAGGTTCGCCGGACGCCGGATCATAAGCCGCCGGAATGTCCAGTATGCTCGATGCATCAGCGGCCAGCTGATCTGCCTGGGCGGAAACATCAACCACATCTTCCACCGCCTGGGTTGCCGTATCCTGCAGAATAAACGCCAGCCTGCGGTCATCGTCCTCGGAGGCCACCAGATCGCCATAGGCAACAGCCATGCCGTTTGCGTTGGCCTCAGTCAGTATGCCGGCGAGACCTGCGTCATACAGGCGGTAGGATTCGTCGGTCAGCAGCTCGAAGATGCGCGAGTTGATTAGCTGGTCTTCGCTGGATGCATCACCAATCGACTGGTCGGAGAGATTGAAGTCTCCTGCGATCAGAGCGTTCAGGACGGTTTGCTTGCGATCAATGAGCAGGTGGTTGCGGAACCAGGCGGCTGGTGCGGCATTGGCCAGGAGCACGTCTTCCACTGCTGTGGTGGTGAAGCTAATGGCGAACGTGACGTCATCAAACGTGGGAATGCCAGCGGTACTCCGGCCCAGGTCGCTGAGGGCCTCGCGTTTGAAGTCAAAGAAGTCGGAGCCGAAAGCGCGCGCCGGCAGCGTGGAATCCCGGAATGGCTGCAGTGCCGGGTTGCTGAGAACATACTCCGGGTTGGAGGCGGTTTCGAAACGCAGCTCCTGAACCAGCGGCTCGCCATCCTTGTCCACGATGTCGTTACTCAGAACCACGGCGTACTTGGTTTTCGGATTCAGCGGTTTAATTGGCAGGATTCGAATAGCATTGTTGGCCGAACCGCCGGCGGCACCGGCTGGGCCGTTTGCGTCAACGGTAATAATCTCGATGCGGAAGCGCTGCTCCAGCAGTTCCTGGTAGAGCGCGTCGGCGCCGGCCGTATCACCCTGTTCCTCCAGGCGTTTGGCGTGGCGATACTTCTCGGCGTCGACAACCCCACCCACTTCACGCTGTTGTTGGAAGACGCTGTCGCCTGTGGGGTACTCGAGTTCCAGCACGAACACTTTCTGGTCCGGATTCGGAACTACTTCGCCGTCTATTTCAACAAAGGCGCGGACGTCCAGTGTCTGATTCGGGTCCAGGCTGTCACTGATCTTGACGTCGAATGGCGCGAGGATGGAGTTGCCATCGACAAAGCCAAGACCGGTAGTAACCGGGTTCGCGGGATCGGTACCGTTCAACATGGTACCGTCGTTTTCCGGGTTCAGGAAAAACAGTGGATCACTGGGCAGCGGGAACGCGGTGTCCAGCGGCCGGAAAATGGGTTTGGTGCCGTCGCTAGGGTGATTCGGGTTGTCGATCTCGTAGATCGGATTGGCGTTTTTATTGGTCTGGCCGCCACTGTCGAGGCATCCCGCAAGCGCGGTACTTCCTGCAACAACCGCCAGGAGCGATGTTTTTTTAATATTGACCATGTCTGTCTGTACCTTTCCGATTGTTATTGTCGTGAGGGTGTGTCGACCCTTGCTAGACCAAACGACTGTTTGAAAGGAAAGGTTCCAAAAAAAGTCAATGATATTTTTGTCGTGTGTCGCGCCTGGAGGTATGTCGGGGCAGTCGGGTTAGTTGCGCCAACGGGAGTGTTTCTGCAGTTTTCGCTGCAGCGTTCGCCGGTGCATATTCAGGGCCCGTGCGGTTGCCGACACGTTACCCTCGTGTTCATTCAACACCCGTTGAATATGTTCCCACTCCATCTCCTCAACCGTGGGTGGGGCAGGGCGCAAATCAGGCGTGTGGTCGGGGTTGTCGAATGCAGTAATCAGCTGGTTGACTGTTATCGGTTTGCACAGGTAATTGACGGCTCCCCGTCTCATGGCGTCTACGGCGGTCGCAATGCTTCCATACCCGGTCAGAATCAGAACCTCCAGATCCGGATTCTCGGACAGCAGGACGGGTAACAGCTGCAGCCCGCTTTCACCGGCGAGATTCAGGTCGAGCACACATCGTTGGGGTTGATCTTCCTGCAGCTTCGCCAGTGCATCGGCGCTATTGGTGGCGATACCGCTATCGATTCCATGACGGGCCAGCGAACGTTGCAGGATAGTCAGGAAGGCCTCGTCATCGTCAATCAGCAGCCACTGCGTTTTAGTTGTCATCACTCACCTCCGGCAAAGCGATGATCATGGTAGTGCCCTTATCCGAGGCGTGGGCGCGTAGTTGGCCACCGAGGCGCTGAATGGTGGCATTGGATAGAAAAAGACCAACGCCCAGGCCGTTTGAAGATACCTCAATGTCGCTGCCAGCCCCGGGATGCAGGGCATTCTCGAATCCGCCGCCACGATCTTCCACCACGATTTCCAGCGTTCCCTGACCGGCGGCGCGGGCGTTCACTGATACCCATGACGGACTGGCGGTCAGGGCGTTGGCAAGCAGATTAAGAACCGCCTGATCCAGAGTGGCATCCACGGTGACGCGACCCTCGGGCCAAGGCAGCTGCCACTGAACCGATGAGGCAGGCCAGAGCAGCGTGGCCGACTCCCGCAGGCGATTGAGCCAGTCGCTGACCGTCAAGATCTGCCGCTGCTCCGCACGAGCCTGGCCGGCAGCCGCAGACAATTGCTTAAGGTGATCGGCACACAAACCCAGTTGTTGTTCCATCATCTCCAGGTCCTGCTGCCGGGCCACAGGATCATTGGACTGTTTCAGCTCTTCGATTAGCAGGCTCATAGTGTTGAAGGGCGTGCCCAGCCGGTGCGCAACGGACGCGGCCGACAGCCCCAGAGCAATAATCTGTTCATCCCGCAACCGGCGTTCGCGAACCTCAGCCAGTGTGGACTGTTGCCGGTGTAGGCGTCGGGCAAGGTTGCCAACCACCAGCAGCAAAATGCCCGCGGTCACGGCAAACGTGACCCACATGCCGACCAAATGAAGCTGCGCCAGATTGCTTTCGGCATGGTCGTGTAACCCGGGCATGGGCCAGAGCACCAGTGAGGTGTAAACCAGAATGCCACAGAGAGTGAGAGCAATGCTCTGGCGCAGCGGAACCAGAATAATGGCGACGGCGATGGGAAGCAGCAACAACGATGTGAGCGGGTTGGTGTAGCCGCCAGTCAGAGAGAGCCAGCCGCCTATCAGCAGCAGATCCAAAGCAAGGGAAACGCTGATGAGACCGGGAGATGACGGTGGTTTCCGGGTAAGCCACAGCCAGCCGAGTGTTGCCATAACGGCGTAAACCAGACACAGGATAACGGCTTCGCCACGGTGTGCCAGTGTGACCATGGTTTCGGCCACTGCGATAGCAACCAGCTGAATGGCAACAATAGTCAGCCGCATGCCGAGCAGGTAACGGGCAGCTTGTTGAAATCCGGTTTGTGAGTGGGTGAGCCATTCCATAGTCGGCATTCTAGCGGGTTTTTAGTGGAGGTACTGCGGGAATACCTCCATAGAGATGCGGCATTTGGTCTCAGGCGCCGGGTTTGAGTGGTCTTTATGATGGTGACCTCTCTTAGGGCTGGTCAGGGTAAAGGTTGAATGACTGCGAGAATTGGACCCCGTGTTTTTGCCATTTGTGCAGCAGGCATTGTTGCTACCCCATTGACGGTGTGGGCACAGAGCGTTGACGAGCCGCTTCCGTTGATTCGAATCACCGAAGGCCAGAGGTCTGAGGAGGCTGCCCGAATTCTGGCTTTAGAACCGGTCGAGCGACTGTCCACCAACCCTTCAGTATCACTTTCCCGCATGGGTGGTCGTGGACTGGAGCCGGTGGTTCGTGGCCAGAGTCAGGAGCGTGTGGACGTGCTGTTGGATGGTATTCGGGTTGAAGGTGCCTGCCCTAATCGCATGGACCCTCCCACCAGCCGTCTGAGTGCCGCGTTGGCCCCGCTACTGGAGGTGCGCACTGACAATCAGACTTTGCGCTGGGGACCGATTGCTGGTGGTCAGGTGATTGCGACGACCGCTGCACCGGTGTTTGACAGGGAGGGTGTCACCGGTCACCTGACAGTGGGCGGTTCTGACAACGGTAACGGCAAACTGCTCAATGGCAGTGCTGCTGTTGGCGGTGAAAGCGCTTGGCTTCGGCTGGCGGGAGGTTACAGTGAAGCCAACGACTACGAGGATGGGGACGGTAATGAGATCCGCAGTGCTTACAAGAATGCCGAGGCCCGGATGGACGCCGCCTGGAAAGCGGACAACGGGCTCTATATCAAGGGGTTGGTGAGCCGCCAGGAAGAGCGGGATGTGAAATACGCCGGCTCCGGCATGGACGCACCGAAAACCGATTCCGATATCCTGCGCCTGGAGCTGGGCTCGCCGGTGGCCAACGGCAACTGGAGCCTGCTGGCCTGGCAAGCGGATGTTGATCACATCATGGATAACTTCAGCCTCCGTGAGTCCATGATGAACATGCTTACGGATTCCGAGACCGAAACCCGGGGCCTTCGCCTGACACTGGATCAGAGTCCGGATATCAGTACCGACTGGGCTATTGGTGCTGATGTCGAGACCAATAACTGGCACGCCGAACGGTTTGGCGGATCGAATCTCGATGTGCTGACCTCCGTACTCTGGCCCGACGTGGATCGCGATCGTTTCGGTCTTTTCGCTGAGCGCTTCCACCGGGTAACCCCAGCGTTAAAGATCGGCGGAGGCGTGCGCTATGATCGCGTGGAAATGTCTGCTGCCTCGGCTGGCAAGGTGTTCGGCAGTGGCATGATGGCTATGTCGGCCGCAGATGCCTATCAGACAATCTACGGCACCACCAATACCGACGTGACCGATGACAATTTCAGTGGGTTTGTCAGCAGCGACTGGCGATTCTCTCCGGTCCAATCTTTGGTGGTTACCGCCAGCCACAGTGTCCGCAGCCCGGGCGTAACTGAACGCTACATTGCCAGTTGGAATAACATGGACCCTTCGAGGCGCTGGGTGGGCAACCCTGCTCTCGATCCCGAACAACACCGCAAGCTCGAACTGGCGATGCCGGGCGAGAGCAACGGCTGGACCTGGCGCCCGGCCATTTGGGTGGATCAGGTGGATGACTTTGTCCTGCGTACCCGGAATGCGGATCAGGTCAGCGTCTACCGCAATATCGATGCCCGGTTGATGGGGGTTGAGGGCCAGCTCGGATGGAGCAACGGCACTTGGAGCGCCAATAGCAGTCTGGCCGCTGTGCGCGGCGAGAACCGCGACGATAATCAGCCCCTGCCGCAGATTCCGCCGGTGCAGTTTATTCAAACCCTTGGCTGGCAGCGCATGGGTCACGCGGTTGAACTGGAGTGGGTGTTGGCCCGTCGCCAGGACAGCGTGGATCTGGAATCTGGCCAGGATCCCGGTCCTTCGCCGGGCTATGGTGTGCTGAACCTGTCCGGAAGCCATCCGCTGGCAGAGTATCTGAGTGTCAGCTGGGCAGTGGATAACCTGTTTGATAACACCTGGGCGCCTCACGTTAGCCGGGCCAACACTGATCCGTTTAACCCGGAAGCCGTAAGAGTTAATGAGCCTGGTCGCACCCTGCGTGCCGCACTGACGGCCAGGTGGTAAGTCTCTGTATGGCGGTTGCCCGCTTCCCATAGTCGGCGGGTGACGATCTTGCCCCGGGTGGAACCAACTCCTTCACCCGGGGCTTTTTTTGTCCCTGCTCAATGTAAGCGCAGCGACGGGCTGTTAAACTTTGGTCAAGTTGCGGAATAACCTTATAACTTCCAATGGTAGAGGTTGGCATGCGTCTTCCCGGTCGCCTTTTTGCTTCGCTTTTTTTCCTGCTGTTGTCTGCATTGGCAGCCGGGCAACCCCTGGTTGAAATGGTTGAACGACGTTCATTTCAGGAGACCGTGCACCTCGATGGCATCATTGAAGCCGTTCAGCAGAGCACCGTCTCTGCCCAGACCACGGGCACGGTGCAAAGCCTGCCCTACGATGTTGACGACTCCGTTGCCGCCGGCGACCTGATTGTCCAGTTGGAGGACAGTGAACAACGTTCCCGGTTACGCCAGGCCCAGGCCGGGCTGGAAGAGGCTGAAGCGGCATTGGCGGATGCGAGGCAGCGGTTTGAGCGTATCGAAGCGGTTCACCAGCGGGGGCTGGTATCCCGACAGGAGTTTGATCAGGCCCGGAACAATCTGGCTGCCGCCCGCGCAAGGGTGAAGCGAGCCAAAGGTGCGGTTTCCGAAGCACAGGAACAATTGTCCTATACCCGCGTGGTGGCACCCTACGGTGGCATCCTTACCGAGCGTCACGTGGAAGTGGGGGAATCGGTAAACCCTGGCCAGCCCCTGCTCAGCGGGCTCTCCCTGGAGCAGCTTCGGGTTGTGGTGGACCTGCCCCAGAAGTACGCCGAACTGGCGCGCACCGAGCGCCAGGCAAAGGTCACGCTTGCCGATGGCCGGGTGCTGGAAACCGGTGAGATGACGCTCTATCCCTATGCCGATCCGCAAACCCACACTTTTCGATTGCGGATGCGCCTCAGTGAACCCAATGGCTCCCTGTTCCCCGGCATGCTGGTCAAGGTCGGTGTGCCGGTTGGCAGCCGCGAGGCGCTCTGGGTGCCGGCCGGCAGCCTGATTCAGCGCAGCGAGCTGAGGGCCGTGTTTGTGCTGGACGATCAGGACCAGCCGCGGCTGCGGCAGGTACGCACGGGAGTCAGGGACAATGGCCGGCTTGAGATCCTCGCCGGCCTCAGTGAAGGCGAACGGGTGGTCACCAACCCGTCGGAGTTAGTGGGCAGCGACAACCTGAATCCGGTCAACAAGTCAGGTGAGGGGTTGAGCCGGTGAGTCGAGAACTGCCGCCTGTTGGCCCCTCCGGGGCCATTGCCCGGGTTTTTCAGAACAACCACCTTACGCCCCTGCTCGCCATTCTGGCGATCATTCTGGGCGTGCTGGCCGTGGTGGTCACCCCGAAAGAGGAAGAACCCCAGATTGATGTCACCATGGCCGACATCATGGTGGCGTTTCCCGGCGCCAGCACCCGCGAGGTGGAAAGCGCCATATCCACGCCTGCCGAACAGGTGATGAGCGAGATCGAGGGCGTGGAACATGTCTACTCGGTGTCACGTCAGGGCCAGGCGGTGATCACGGTGCAGTTCGAAGTGGGCGTGCCCCGTCAGGAAGCGCTGGTGCGGCTCTACAACCAGGTGTATTCGAATCAGGACTGGCTGCCGGCCAATCTGGGCGCGACCCAGCCGGTGATCAAACCCAAGGGCATCGATGATGTTCCGGTGATGACCCTGACCCTCTACGATCCGGTGAACGAGCATACCGGTGAGGAACTGACCCACCTGGCACACATGCTGGAAGTTGCCCTGAAACGGGTTCCCGGCACGCGGGATGTCTATACCACCGGCGGCATTCCTGATCGCGTCGATATCCGATTCGATCCGGCATTGCTGGCGGGCTTCAACCTGACCATCGACGATATTCGTAACGCGCTGGCCGCGGCCAACACCAGCAGCCAGGAGGCCCGGATTTCCCGCGACAACGTGTCGATTCCAATCCAGGCGGGAACGCTTCTGGAAACGGTGGGCGATGTTCGGCGCCTGGTGGTGGGCATGCACAGTGGCTCCGCCGTGTACCTGGAAGATGTAGCGGACGTCAGCCGGGGTGGCACCGTGGCCGATCAGAGTGTGATGACAGGCTTTGGGCCGGGGCACGAAAACCACATGGCCGGGCAACCCGGTGACGTTTACCCGGCCGTCACTCTGGCTATCGCCAAGAAGCCGGGCGAGAACGCGATCAATATCACCACGGCTATTGAAGAGCGCCTGGCACAGTTGCGTAACCGGGCCTTGCCGGAATCGGTGGAGGTGCTGGTCACCCGGGACTATGGCGTAACCGCCTCCCAGAAAGCCCGCAAACTGATTACCGATCTGATCTCCGCCACCTTGTGCGTCGTGCTGCTGGTTCTGGCGGCCATGGGCTGGCGCCAGGCCCTGATCGTCGGCCTTGCGGTTCTGATTACCCTGCTGCTGACCCTAGTGTTTTCCTGGGCCTGGGGTTTCACCCTGAACCGCGTCTCCCTGTTCGCGCTGATCTTCTCCATCGGCATTCTGGTGGACGATGGCATCGTGATCACCGAGAACATCAACCGGCGGATCCAGAACTCCCGGCGGGCGGTGAAGGACATTATTCCCGTTGCCGTAGACGAGGTGGGCACGCCCACCATCATGGCCAGTCTCACCATCATGGCGGCGCTGATTCCGATGGCGTTTGTCAGTGGCCTGATGGGCCCCTACATGAGCCCGATTCCGATCAACGCCTCGGCCGGTATGGTGCTGTCACAGATCGTTGCCTTTGTGGTGGCGCCCTGGTTGGCCTTCAGGCTTCTCAAACACAAGCAGGGGGAGCAGGCCGCTGAAGCGGAGGAGGCTTCCAGCTCCGCGGATGGCGTCAGCCCATTGTCCCTGCGAATTTTCCGGACTGTGCTCGGTCCGTTCCTGGGCGATCATCCCTGGCGGCGCCGTTTGCTGGCACTGGGCGTGGTGGGGCTGACCCTGGCGGCCACGTCGCTGCCGGTATTCCAGGCGGTGATCCTGAAGATGCTACCGTTTGACAACAAGTCCGAGCTGCAGGTGGTGGTGGATATGCCCGAGCGCACGCCCATGGAGCAGACCCAGCGGGTGTTGATGGAAATGGGCAGCTACCTGGAAACGGTGGATGAAGTTGCCAACTGGCAGACCTACGCCGGTACCGCCTCGCCGATCAATTTCAACGGTCTGGTAAGGCAGTATTACCTGCGTGGCGATCCCTATCACGGCGATATCCAGGTAAACCTTGTTCACGAGGAGAACCGGAGCCGGCAGTCCCACGATATTGCCCAGTCTCTCCGGAGTCCGCTGACCGAGATCGGTGAGCGGCACGGTGCCAGTGTGAAGATTGTCGAAGTGCCGCCCGGGCCGCCGGTGCTTTCACCCGTTGTCGCAGAGATCTATGCAGTGGATGAAACCCGCCGGTCGGCACTGGCTCGGCAGGTGGCCGAGGGCATGACCCAGGTGGATGGCCTGGTGGATATCGATACGACGCTGGAGTCGCCCACACGGCAATGGGAAGTGTTGGTGGACCGGGATCGCGCGGCACGGCTGGGCGTGTCCCAGGCCCAGGTCGTTGCTGGCCTCCACACGGCTCTGGGCGGAACCAATGTCAGTTTCCTGCATGACGATCATGCCAAGTATCCGGTTCCGATCCGGGTGATTCTAAGCGAAGGCGACAAGGCCCAGCCCTCGGTACTGTTATCCCTGAACGTGCGCAGTCGTAATGGCAGGCTGGTTCCATTGGCAAGCATTGCCGAGGTTCGCGAAGCCGACTGGATGGGCGCGATATACCACAAGGATTTACTGCCGGTGACTTATGTTACCGCAGACATGGCGGGGGAGACTGATTCGCCGTTGTACGGCATGTTTGCCATGGTCGAGCGTCTGAACCAGCAGGAGGGAGCGCCGGAGCAGTATTTCATTGATCAGCCTCCGTTGCCGGAAAAAGGCACCCTGAAGTGGGACGGCGAATGGCAGATTACCTACGAAACCTTCCGGGACATGGGGGCGGCCTATAGCGTGGGCATATTTATGATTTTTGTACTGCTGGTGGCCCAGTTCCGATCGTATATCCTGCCACTGGTGATCATGGCACCCATCCCGCTGACACTGATCGGGATCATGCCCGGCCATGCCCTGTTGGGGCGTGAATTCACTGCCACCAGCATGATCGGCATGATTGCCCTGGCCGGCATCATCGTGCGCAATTCCATCTTGCTGGTGGTGTTTATACGGCAGTTGCTCGAGGAGGGTGTGGAGCTGGACGAAGCGGTGGTCCTGGCGGGCGCGGTACGCATCAAACCCATCGCCCTGACAGCTATTTCGGCGATGGTAGGCGCTTACTTCATCCTGAACGATCCGATTTTCAACGGCCTGGCAATATCACTTATTTTTGGTCTGGCCATGTCCACGTTGCTGACCGTTCTGGTCGTGCCTTTGCTGTACTACACTCTGGCACGGTGCAAATGGGTTTAACGAGTAGGCCAGTAACGCTGCATTTCCACGAACAGGAAGGAGGCGCTCCAAGTGATCAGTACAAGGCCCGTCAGGGACTCGATTCCTGTCAGGAAGCGCAGGATGCCGAGGGCCTCGATATCGCCATAGCCGAGCGTGGTGAAGGTTGTAAAAGAGAAGTAGACACAATCCAGCAGGCTGCCATTGAAATTTCCGGTCAGCTCTCCCCAGGCGTCGGCATGGTGCATAAAGTAAAACGCAGTGGCGAAGATCCAGACTTGAACTGTGTGAGCAGCGAGAATGCCCAGTACGCCCGTAATCAGGCGGAAGTGATAGCTCTGGCGCATCCCCGAGAGCAGGCTGCTGAGGCGAGTAAGAACCTCGTTGTGGATGACAACCACCACGACAACAATGAATACATTGATAATAGTCGCATTGAGGAGGTCGATGTGCTCAGTTGCTTCCAAGGGTGCCGTTCTCCGCGGAATCGTGGGGTTGGTCCTGATTGTATAGTAGTTTGATTCCATCAGCCCAAAGGCTTTATTCACATTATCTGGCCAGCAAGTAATGTCCAAACGACTCATTCCTGTATTGATTATTGCCGTCGGTATCGCCGGCTTCCTGTTTCTCAAGATGACCCGCCCGGAGCCTGCTGAGGTGAGCGCCACGGAGCGCAGCTGGCGTGTTCAGGTTCAGCAGATTGAGCCCGGCACCCATACGCCGGTGTTGCCCCTGTATGGCGAAGTTGTGGCGCCGGAACAACTGACGGTTACGGCGACGCTGGCCGGTCGAATTGAAGCACGGCCGGTGACTGAGGGGCAGCGGGTGAATGAAGGCGATCTTCTGGTGGCCCTCGATGACGCTGATATCCAGCCGGCGCTTGCCGGGGCCGAGGCGCAGGTGGCGGACCTGGAAGCGCAGATCCGTTCGGAACAGGTACGTCACCGGAACGATCGGGCGGCGCTGGCCAATGAGCAGGCTATTCTCGATAACGCCCGGCGGCAGCTGGAGCGTACACGGTCGCTGGTAAACCGTAACCTGGCTTCCCGTGAGGCACTGGAAGCCGCCACCGATGCCGCCGCCCGGGCGGAGCTTACCGTGAACACCCGGCAGCGGGCGATTGAGGAGCATCCGGCCCGCCTGCAGAGTCTGGAGGCGAAGCTGGCTCAGGCCACTGCCAATCTCGACGGCACCCGGCGGGATGCCGAGCGTGCCCGGATGGTTGCTCCGTTCGACGGTATTGTGACCGGCATTCAGGCGGCCCGTGGCGATCAGGTCAGCCGGAATGAGCCCCTGCTGTCGCTGTATCCCGTGGACGGCCTTGAACTTCGGGCACGGGTGCCGGAGGTCTTTCGCGCCGAACTGCTGAATGCGCTGGATCGAGGCGAGACGTTGAAGGCTGTCGGCGCCGATGGAAAACACCGGTTCCGGCTGACCCGGTTCGCCGGAACCAGCGATCCGTCCGGTACCGAAGTCATACTGGAGCTTGAGGGAGAGCCGCAGGGGCTCCGGCCTGGTGGGTTGTTGCAGGTGACCCTGGAGCGGGCGGCCCGGGATAAAACCGTTGCGATGCCATTCAGTGCGCTTTACGGCGCTGACAGCGTTTACCTGATGACCCCAGACAATCGGATGCAACGGGCGAGGGTTGAACGCATAGGCGAAGCCCGGGGCCGCAATGGTGAGCGTCAGTTGCTGGTGTCCGGCGAAGCGCTTGTTCCCGGTGCTTACCTGATCACCACACATCTGCCTAACGCGGTTACCGGTCTCAAGGTGGATGTGGCTGAGGCTGGAGCAGCGGAGCAATGAGGCGCAGAAAAGGCGTGATAGGCTTTTTTGTTCATCACCGGGTTGCGGCCAACCTGGTGATGCTGGTGATGTTGCTGGGTGGGGCGCTGGCGCTGACCCGCATGAATATCCAGTTTTTCCCCACCTTTGCCCTGGATATCGTCAGCGTTCGCGTGGTCTGGAGTGGCGCTTCCGCCGAAGATGTGGAACAGGGTATTACCAATCCTCTGGAACAGCGCCTTCGCAGTGTTGATGGCCTGAAAAAGATGACGTCAACATCCGCCCAGGGGGTGTCGTCTATTACCCTGGAGTTCGAGGAGGGCACTCCTCCCATTCAGGCCCTGGACGACGTGCGCCAGCAGGTGGACGAATTCACCAACCTGCCCGCCGAGGCGGAGGAGCCCCAGGTTACCCGGGTTGAACGTTATGAACCGGTGGCGCGATTGCTGGTCTTTGGTGACGTGGATCGCCGTGAATTGCGGCAGCTGGCCTATCGTTTTGAAGATGAGTTGCTGCAACGGGGCATCGACCGGGTGGCCATTCGCGGGCTGCCAGAGCAACAGATCAGTATTGACGTGCCCGTTGAGCGGTTGGAGGCGCTGGGGCTGTCACTGGATCAGATTGCCGAGCGCGTTGCGGCGCTATCAAGGGATTTGCCAGCCGGCATGATGGCGCAACAGGACGCCACCCGCGAGTTGCGGGCCGTGGAGCAGCGACGAAGTCCCCAGGCCTTCGAGAACCTCCCCGTGCTGAGCGGAGAGCGTGTTCAGCTGAATCTGGGCGATATTGCCATCATCCGGCAGGAAGCCCGGGAAAACCAGTTAACCCTGGAACAGGACGGAAAGCCGGCGGTGGAGCTTCAGCTGCAACGGGCGGAAAACGGCAATTCGTTGGCGGCGGCGAAGGTTCTGGAGGCCTGGCTGGCCGATACCCGGCCGTCATTGCCGCCAACGATCGAACTGGAGGTTTATGACGAAACCTGGCAACTGCTGAACGATCGTATTTCCCTGCTGGTGACCAACGGCCTGGGTGGTCTGGTGCTGGTGATTTGTCTGTTGTACCTGTTCCTGCCGGGCCGTGTGGCCATGTGGGTAGCTATTGGCATTCCGACGGCGTTCCTGGCGGCCATGGCGGTCCTCTGGCTGATTGGTGGCTCCATCAACATGATTTCCCTGTTTGCACTGATCATGGCGTTGGGGGTGATTGTTGATGACGCCATCGTGGTGGGCGAGGACGCCGATGCCCATGCCCGCATGGGCGAAGAATCCATTTACGCCTCGGAGGGCGCAGCGAAACGGATGGTCTGGCCGGTACTGGCGTCTTCCCTGACCACCGTCGCGGCTTTCATGCCCCTGCTGGTGGTCGGGGGTGTGATCGGCAATATCCTCGGTGATATTCCGCTGGTGATGATCTGTGTGCTGGTGGCCTCGCTGATGGAATGTTTTATCGTCCTGCCAGCCCATTTACGACACGCTTTCGTTCCCCGCCGGACGAAAAAAATGGAAAAGGAAGCATCGGATCCGAAACCGCCCGGTCCGATCGAGCGCTTCCGACGTGGCTTTGAGTGGCGCTTTGAACAGTTTCGGGAAGGCCGGTTCCGTCGATTTTCCCGTTACAGCCTGGAACACCGGGGCGCCACCGTTGCCGGCGCGGTTGCCCTAGCCATCGTGACTGTCGGGCTGCTGGCCGGTGGTCGGCTTGGCTTTAACTTCTTTCCGACGCCTGAGCCTTCGGTTTTCTTTGCCAACGCCAGCTTCGTTGCCGGCACCGACCAGGGAACGGTGGACGACTTTCTCGGCCAGATGCAGAGGTCACTCAATGAGACGGAAGAGGCCCTGGGTGGGGAACTCATTCTTCACGCCGTCACCACTCAGGGCGCGACTCAGGGCGCCGAGGGCAGCTCACGCAGCGGCGACGAGCTGGGCTCCATGATGGTAGAGCTGGTGCCATCGGACCGCCGTTCGGTGCGCAACCCCGAGTTCATCACCGAGTGGCGCAGCCGGCTGGAGACACCGGCAGGGCTCGACAACCTGACCATTTCCGAGCGTCAGGCGGGGCCGCCGGGGCGGGATGTGAATGTCCGCCTGACCGGCGACAATGCCGAAAACCTGAAACGGGCAGCCGATGAACTGGGCCAGGCGCTTTCAACGCTGCCAGGGGTGCTGGACGTTGAGGACGATATGCCCTGGGGGCGTGAACAGCTGATCTATCAGGTCAGCGCCCACGGTGAAGCCCTGGGACTGACCACCGCGGATCTTGGCCGGCAACTCAGGGCTGCTTTCGATGGCCGGATCGCGCAGATTTACCAGGATGGCCGGGACGAGGTGGAAGTGCGTGTGCAGTTGCCCCGGGATCAGCGGGAGCGCCTGTCCACCCTGTCCAGGATGACAGTTCGGGTTCCGGACGGGCGCTTTGTACCGCTGACCCAGGTGATGAATCTCGACCACCGCCAGGGGTTCCAGGCCCTGCGTCACGCGGATGGGAAGCTGTCGATTGAGGTCACATCGGGGCTGAACACCCGGGTCAGCACCACGGATCAGATTCTGGAAAGCCTGCAGGCTGAGGCACTGCCGGACATCGTCGGTCGCTATAATGTGCGCTACAGCTTTGAAGGCCGGTCGGCGGATCAGCGGGAAACCATGGCTGACATGAAAACGGGGTTGGTGATAGGCCTGGGGCTAATGTACGTAGTGCTGGTATGGGTATTTGCGTCCTGGAGCCTGCCGCTGATCGTGATGGCCATTATCCCGTTTGCCCTGGTGGGTGCTTTGCTGGGTCACTGGCTGATGGGACTGCAGCTGACCATACTGTCCCTGTTTGGTCTGTTCGGCCTGTCCGGCATTGTGGTCAATAACGCCATTATTCTCGTAGCGTTCTATAACCAGCAGCGGCAGAAAGGGTTGGGCATTACCGACGCACTCAATGAAGCCGCCGTTCAGCGGATGCGGGCGGTAATACTGACCTCATTGACCACCATCGGCGGGCTGTTGCCGCTGATGTTCGAAACGTCCCTGCAGGCTCAGTTCCTGATTCCCATGGCCACATCCATTGCCTTCGGGCTGGGACTGTCGACCTTACTGGTATTGGTGGTTATTCCGGCGCTCCTGTCGTGGCTTGAACAGTTCCGGGAGTGGCGGGCGCGGCGTCACGGTTCCACTGCCGAGCCCCTGAGCGCTCCTGACTAATCCTGACGGGAAAACCATGGTGGCATCCTTGCTTACGGCCCAAGGCCTGAACAAGCAGTTCCGCAGCGGCAGTCAGCCGGTGTCGGTATTCCGTAATCTCTCCCTGCAACTGGATCGGGGTGAGTCACTGGCGCTGACTGGCCGTTCGGGGTCTGGCAAAAGCACCTTGCTCAATATCCTGTGTGGCCTGGAGCAGCCGAACACCGGCAGCGTGCAGGTGCTGGATGAGGTTTTTGAGGGTGACACTGATCGTCAGGCTGAAGCCCGCTGGGCGAATCTGCGCCGGCAGCAAATCGGCGTGGTGTTCCAGGAAGCGAACCTGATGCCCGCCCTGTCGCTGCTGGACAATGTCCGTCTTCGGGCCCGGCTGGCGGGGCGGAATGAAGATGACTGCAGGGACTGGCTCGAACGGCTGGGGATCGGCGAACTTTCCGGCCGCTTTCCGGACCAGGTGTCCGGTGGTCAGCGCCAGCGCGCTGCCCTGGCCATGGTGTTTGCCATGAACCCGGCCCTGATTCTCGCCGATGAGCCCACCGGCAGCCTGGATCGCCACACCGCCGAAGACGTTACCGGGCAACTCTTTGATCTTCAGGCCCGTCACGGCTGCGGGCTGGTCCTGGCCACTCACGACGTCGAACTGGCTACCCGGTGCAGCCACCATCTGGACCTCGGGCACCTGCCCGAAACCTGAGGCAGCCCATGACCGTTTTCTCCGCTCTGCTCAGCCATTATCGCCGTCACCCGCTGCAACTGCTGGCACTGGCGTTGATGATTGTGTTGGCGACCATGTTGTGGACCGGCGTCAGCCATCTTACCGACCGCGCAAGGGCCAGCCTTGCCCAGAGTGAGCGGGCCATAGCCGGTCAGCAAGAGCTGGTGCGGGAGGATGGGCAATCGGTTTCCGTACAGGATTTTGCCTATCTCAGGCGTCAGGGGTTGTGTGTAATGCCCTGGCTGGAGGTCGAGCGGCCGGCGCCGGAAGGGCGTGTCATTGGTGTGGATCCGTTCGCAAGCGCTTGTTTCGGGAACGAGGCGCCCGGTCAGGCCAGGGTGGATGCGCTGAACGGGGAGCCGTTCCTCGATATCGCTGAGGCGGCGGAGATGGTTCGTCAGGGCAGTGACGGGCAGCTGTCTCTTCTGGTGCCGGTCGATGTCGAAGCTAATGCTGTTCCGGCGGCCTTTCGGCTGAAAGACTTCTCGATGGGGCCGGCTACCGGCGAACTGGGAGAGAGCTTCCTGTTGAATCTGGATGCCCTCGGGGTGCTGGTGTTGCTGATAACGGCACTTCTGGTGCGCAGCGTCTATCAGTTAGGGTTGGTGCAGCGCCGCGAGAGTTTTGCGTTGCTGAGGCGCTTTGGCGTGCCTGCTGCCCGGGTTCAGGTCCTGTTGCTGATTGAGATGGTTGCGCTGACGTCGGTCTGCGTGATCCCCGGAATCTGGCTGGGGCGGTTGTTGGCAGAAATACTCGGTGGCGGGTTTGGCCAGGTTCTGGAAAGCCTGTTCGATGCCCCCCTGTACGCAGTGGCTGGTGATGGCTTTGTCCTGCCCGCACTGGTCATGGTGTCCGTGGTGTTGTTGGCGTGCTTTGCCGATAAACGCCTGTTGCTGAGGTTGCCCTGGCTTTCGGGAAGACAGTCGGTCCTGTGGTTCGGTGTGCCGGTTCTTGGGCTGGGCCTGGCAATGGTTGCCTGGCCGTTTATTCTTGGTTGGCTGTATGTGGGTATTGCCCTGGTGTTTGTGGCTGTGGGGTTACTGACGCCACGAGTGCTCTCTCACGTTGCGCAATGGGGCGTCGAGGGCGCGGGTGCAATCACGCTATGGCAACGGCGGGAGTTGGCGGTACTGTTCCGTCGCCTGGCCCTGCCAGTGGTGGCGTTGCAGTTTGCCGTGGCCATGGTGCTGGCGGTTCAGGCTTTGGTCACAACATTTGAGGATGCCTTCGAGCAATGGCTGGCCCAGCGACTGGAAGCCGAGTTTTATGTGGAAGTGCCTGCGCAATCCGCAGTGGAGGACGGGGTCCGTTACCTTGAAAGTCTTTCAGGACTGGGAGACTGGCATCTCGTTCAGCGCGGTACGACACGCGTGGTGCCGGAAATGGCAGGCGACGATGCTGCGACTTCTGTGGAAGTCGACTTGTTTTCAATCTCTCCAATCGGGCCGTTGGTCACGGGCTGGACGTTGCTTGATGCCACACCGGATGCCTGGGAAAAGCTGGCTGCGGGCCAGGGCGTGATGGTGAATGAACAACTGGCGCGACGTCAGGAGTATCAGCCTGGCGACCCAATCGGTTTTGCCCTCGGAGAGCAAACCCTGGCGCTGCCTGTGGTCGGCGTGTACGCGGATTATGGTCGTCCTGAGGGGGAGATCCTGGTTGCGGGGCAGATTCTGCCGGACACCTTCAATACCCGCTTTCAAAGCCTGTCCCTGAATCCGGGTACATTGGCCATGGCGGAGATCGAGCAGGGCCTGGCGACTGTCTGGAATACTGACCAACTCACGGTCCGGGATAACAGCAGTATTCGGTCCCTGGCCTCGGAGGTGTTTGATCAGACCTTTCTGATTACCCGCGCCATTACGGTGCTGACGTTGGTGCTGGCGGGAACGTCGCTACTGGTCATGGGGTGGGTGTTCTTCACCACACGGGCCTGGTACTACCGGTTGCTGTTTGTCTGGGGGCTGTCACGTCGGGAAGTGGCGGGCCAGCTGCGGTGGCTGGCCATGTTCCTGACCGGTGCGGTTGCTGTGGCGGCCCTGCCATTGGGGGTATGGCTGACGTGGACACTGGTCAGTCGCATCAATCCACTGGCGTTTGGCTGGTCTCTGCCGATGGCGGTGTATCCCGGATTCTGGCTGGAAATGTTGGTGTTGTGCCTGGCCATTGGCCTTGCGATTGCTGTGTTGATGCGCCGACAGCTCGGAGCTGGGGTAGCCGCCCCGGCCGTGGCCAATGTCTCAGGTGGGGGTGAGCGATGACGTGTTTTTCTCAACCGCTTCGTTGGGGCTTGACGGCCTTGGTCCTTGGCCTGACTGCGTGTTCTGAAACTCCGGAATCCGCCGGGTTTGCCGGCCTGGGTGAGCAAGTGAGGGGAGAGACCTTCGCGCAGCCGGCGCGAGGGGATCGGTTGCGGTTCCCCGAGGATTTCGGGCCTCACCCACGACACCGCATCGAATGGTGGTACCTGACCGCCAATCTCACCACGGAGCAGGGGGAGCCGCTGGGTCTGCAGTGGACCCAGTTCCGTCAGGCCCTGGAAGCGCGTGATCCCGGCGGACCAGAGCCTGAACCGGGCACTTGGCCTCTGGACGCCGCCTGGATGGCCCACGCGGCGGTATCCTTTCAAGGGCAGCACTGGTTTTCCGAAAAACTGGCCCGGGGTGGCATCGGGCAGGCTGGGGCGACGGCGGAGCCCTTTGAGGTCTGGCTCGACGATTGGCATATGCGGGTCGAGGACGACGGGCGCTGGCGGCTGCAGGTCAGTGGTGAGGGCTGGTCATACGATCTGCGAGTGACGATTGAGGGTGAGCCGGTTGCCCATGGTGGCGACGGTTTCAGCCCCAAATCCGCCAGTGGCGAAGGCTCTATGTACTTCAGTCTGGTGGATCTGGCTATTGAGGGTGAGGTGACACTCGGTGGCCAAACCTTTGAGGTGTCAGGGCAGGGTTGGTTCGACCGGGAATGGAGTAGCCAGTTTCTGAAAGCCGGCCAACAGGGCTGGGACTGGTTTGCGCTGCATCTGGAGTCTGGAGACAAGCTGATGATGTTCCGCTTGCGAGAGGCAGGCGGGGATTTCCTGTCGGGCACCTGGGTGACGCCGGAGCGTGAAGTCATTCCGTTAGGGGCGGATACGATGACGCTGGAAGTGGTTGAACAGCGCGACACCGCTGACGGCAACGTACCGGTACAGTGGCATATTCACATTCCCGGGCGACAGGCTGATTTCGATGTGAGTGCGCCACAGGGGCAGTATTGGAACGACGGTTTATTCCCTTACTGGGAAAGCCCGGTCAGCGTCACCGGCAGCCATCAGGGTGAGGGCTACATGGAGCTGACCGGGTACTAGCCGGCGGGCCTCAGTCCATTGAGGTGGCGCCGATCTTGTGGATGCTTACGTCCGCGCCGTTGAACTCTTCTTCCTGGGTCAGGCGGAGCCCGGCAATGGCGTTAATCACGCCGTAGACGATCAGGCCACCAACAAAAGCAATCAGAACGCCGGCGATTGAGCCAACAATCTGGGACATCAGGCTGACGCCTCCCAGTCCACCCAGGGCTTCCTGGCCAAAGATGCCGGCAGCGATCGCGCCCCAGACACCACACACACCGTGCAGGGGCCAGACACCCAGTACATCGTCCAGGCGCTCGATTTTGGCCTGGGCCCATTCGAACAGGTACACAAAGACGGCCCCGGCAACACCGCCGGTCACCAGCGCGCCGACCGGGTGCATCAGGTCTGAACCGGCACACACGGCGACCAGACCGGCCAGCGGGCCGTTGTGGATAAAGCCCGGGTCCTTTTTACCGACCAGCATGGCGACCAATACGCCACCAACCATGGCCATCAGACTGTTGACCGCCACCAGGCCGCTGATGCCGTCCAGGGTTTGTGCGGACATCACGTTAAAACCGAACCAGCCCACGGTCAGAATCCAGGCGCCTAGGGCCAGGAACGGGATATTGGACGGTGCAAAAGCGACGACGCGACCGTTGCGATAACGTCCATTCCGGGCACCAAGCAGCAGGACGGCGGCCAGGGCGATCCAGCCACCCACGGCGTGCACCACGACAGAGCCGGCAAAGTCGTGGAAACCTGCACCAAACTGGGTCTCCAGCCAGGCCTGGAAGCCATAGTTGCCATTCCAGATCAGTCCTTCAAAGAACGGATAGACAAAAGCCACGATCAGGCCGGAGGCAATCAGCATGGGGTAGAACTTCGCCCGCTCGGCGATGCCGCCGGAGACGATGGCGGGAATCGCGGCGGCGAAGGTCATCAGGAAGAAGAACTTCACCAGGTCGTAGCCGTTGGCGGCGGTCAGTTCCGAGGCGCCGGCCATGAAGTGGCTGCCGTAGGCGATGTAGTAACCGATGAAGAAATAGGCGACGGCAGAGATGCCGAAGTCGGTCATGATCTTTACCAGGGCGTTGACCTGGTTCTTGTGGCGTACCGTGCCCACTTCCAGAAAGGCAAAGCCGGCGTGCATGGCCAGCACCATAATGGCGCCGATGAGTATGAACAGCGTATTGGCGCTTTCGGTCAGGGTGTGTACTGCACTCGTGATGTCCACGGGTTTTCTCTCCTGATGTTATGTTTCCGGCCTCTGTCGGGCCTGCGTGCATTGATGAGGTGCATCAGAAGCAAGAGCTGTTCCAAAACGATGCGTTTCGAGGCGGGAAAGGGGGTTGCGGGAATGTTGGGCGCTTATGGCAGGGCGTTGGCGGCTCTTAATGCACCATAGGCGTGCGTTTTATTGATGGGCGCACCAATATGGATGGTTACCAGTTGATATCGTGCGGCGTTGAGCTCTCAGACTCGATACCGAGCGTCGTATCCTGATCTTCGGAGGCAGATTCAATGAGTTCCCGCAGGCGAATTTCCTGCTCCTGCATGGGCTCGGAGAGATCAATGATGATTTCTACCCGACGGTTTTTGGCGCGGTTGTCAGATGAGGTATTCGGTACTCTCGGCTCAGTATCCGCAAGGCCCGTCACGGCCAGCCTGGTCGGTTGTACGTAATCACGGGCCAGCAGCACGTTCGCGACAGCGGCCGCCCTGGCTGCAGACAGGTCCCAGTTGCTGTAAAAACGGTCTGTTCGGATCGGGACGTTGTCCGTGTGCCCTTCGATGGTCAGATTGCCCGGAATATCGGCCAGGACCTCCGCCATTTCCAGCAAGAGACCCTCGAATTCGTACGTCAGTTGGGCAGACCCTGACGGAAAAGAGCCTTTCTCTTCGACCCGGATCACAATGCGCCGCTGGTCCTGGCTGACATTGATGCGTCCGTCTGCAATAGCTGGCTCCAACACTTCCAGAATCTGGTCCATGGACTCCTGCATCTGGTCCTGAATGGCCGATTCCACAGCTACGTCGGTAGGGCTTTTCAGGGTTTGAAGCTCCGGCTGTTCATCGGTCGTGGTCTGCTTTACTTCGTTGACCACCGTTGGTTCCGGCGGGGCGGGAGAAAACGTGTCGAAAATGGGGCTGGTGCCTTCGGGAATTTCGAGAACCGGGACTTCACGCTGCACGCCGAAGGCTTTGGAAAGTTCACCGGCAATCTGTTTGAACTTCTGCGCATCGATTTCCGAAAACGAGAGCAGTAGAACAAAGAAGCACATCAGCAGGGACATGAGGTCCGCAAAGGTGACAACCCAGGCCGGGATGCCCGGTTTCTCCTCTTCCGGTAACTCGTCCATGACTAGGTGCCCTCTGCCTCAGCCAGTTTCTCGCGCGCCTTGGGTGGGAGGTAGCTGGAGAGAAGCTGTTCGACGATGCGTGGATTGGTGCCAGCCTTAATGGCAACGAGCGCATCGATGTACAGGGATTGCATGCGCGCCTCTTCCGTCATCCGCAGAGACAGCTTGTCTGCGATGGGGGTGGCGATCATGGTTGCGATCATGGCGCCATAAAGCGTGGTCAGAAGCGCAACGGCCATCGCTGGGCCGATGGATTTTGGATCTTCCATATTCGAGAGCATCTGCACCAGACCGATCAGGGTGCCGATCATGCCCATGGCCGGGGCGACGTCCGCCACGGCAGTGAAGACCTTGGCTCCGGAGCGGTTGTGATCCAGCGTCATCAGGCGTTCCTTGCTCAGGAGTTGCTTGATGGTGTCGCCATCCTGGCCATCAACCAGCATCTGGATACCCTGGCCCAGAAAGGGACTGCTTAGTTCGCGGCCTTCCAGGCCAAGAACGCCCTCTTTACGCGCTACGTTGCTGATGTCCACCAGTTCTTCAATACTGGTTTGGGTTTCCGGCAACTTGAATTTGAAGGCTCTGGCGGCGGCCTTGAAGGCCCCTAGAAACTGGGCAAAGCTGAATTTGGCAAGTACCACCAGCAACGTACCGCCAACAACAATTAGCAGGGAGGCCGGGTTGATAAAGACTGATGGGGAAACGCCGAGAATCACTGCGGAAGCGATCAGCAAAATGGCGCCAACAAGACCGATAAGGGTGGCGAAATCCACGGTGACTCCAGATTTGATGACAGTGCCGAAAATGAGAGGTGAGATTACCTTCAGATCAGAGTTTAATCAATTCGACTGAGGTGTACTTTCTCTCTCTTCCTGGTGTTCTTTCCAGGCGGCATAGCGGTGAAGGTCTGATTCCGCCAGCTTCAGACACAAGGCCACGACACCGGCATCGTCCAGAAAACCAATGCCAATCAGAAGATCCGGGATCATATCCAGTGGATTCAGCACATAGACAAGGGCTCCGGCTATGGCGGCGATGCTTTTCCAGGGTACATCGCGATAGCTGCCGTTCCAGTAGTCCCGGATCATGGCAAACATCAGTTTGATGTCGGCGCTGAAGCGATTTAGTTTGCCGCTGCCTTTTACTTTCTCTTCTATGGTGCGTTGTCGGGCGAGCAGGTCTTCAAGGTCATCACGATGGACCTTGTCCGCTTCTGCATTTAGTTGTTTTTCTGCATTTTTTTCACTGAAGATGGGCATGGGAGCGACCTCTAGTATCGCAAATTGCTATTGATCAGACTGTTTTTATTGTCGCATGATGCTGGTCATTGAAACTCTGGTTGTTTCACTCACTGGGGGATGCCATAAAGACACAAGCCACCCCGCTACCCGCCAGATCAATACGGTCATTACTATGGCGATATAGCCGTCCAGCGCATAGTGCCAGCCCAGATGCACGGAGCCAATCTGAATCAACGCCAGATAAGCGCCAAAAAGCCACCTCAGGGCCGGCCCGAAAGACCATATCGACAACAAAAACAGTGTGGCCATGCTCACGTGAAGGCTAGGCATGGCACTGATGCCGGAGAAGTCGGTTGTGTAGTGTCCGGCATGCGCCTTCCAGAGATAGTCCTGCGCCCACAAATCAAAAACAGGATAGGAGACATCGGCCCGGTAAAGGTAGGCCATTTGTTCCGAAAAGGGGTTCGTAAGCTCAGGGTAGGCCTTGCCGAAAAAGCAGGGACCCGCAGAGGAAAGACCGGTGGCCATTATTGCGCCGATTACGATCCAGCACAACAACAGAGCGATGAAGAACTGATCTCGCTCACCCTCTCCACGCAATCGGCAGGACTGCCAGAGGATGAATCCGTACTTGATAAAGAACCAGAGCTTGTAACAGATACTGATTAACATAGTGATTATCGGTACGCCGAATAGCGGCTGCAGCCAGCGCCAGGGATCCTGGCCAAAGTGCAGCCACTGGTCCGCCTTAATCAGGATGGGATCCAGGTAGAACGGGACCAGGGTAGGAATGGCGTTTTTCATGGTAGTAAACATAGAGAAGAAAAACGGCATAGTCAGGCACAATGGCAACGCCACAAGCAGGCGCTTGCGAGTCACAAAGCTGCTCAAGTCCTGGCCGACGGCCACAAACAGGCTGCCGTCGGGTACGCGAAACATCATCCGAACGGTGCGATAAATACAGAACAACAGCAGAAAAAAGAAAGTCCCCATCAGCAAGGGCGGTGAATAATAGGCATTGGTGGGGAACGTCGGCAGGTTATAGCTGTGTGTCACCGCATACACCGCCCCGGAAAACAGAGCAACTAATCCGATCCACACTAGCAGAAACGGTGACTTCCAGGCCTCCCCTGCCGCCTCAATCCATGCGTTCATGACTATATCGCACCCCCCACCAGATCAGCGTGGTGGTCAGAATGGAAAGGTATCCATCGATGGCATAGTGCCACGCCAGATGGACCGACCCCAGAAGAATCGTCAGACAAAATAGCCCGGCGCTTATAGCCAGCCAGCCAGGACCATGTCGGGCCGCAAGGAACAGTAACCAGGCGACGGATAGATGCATACTCGGCATGGCGGAAATGCCTGACCCGATACCCAGTGAACTTTGGCCGTAATGCTCCCAGAGCATTTGCTGGGTGGAAACGGCCCACAACCCGCCCCCACTCCCAATAGTGACACTTTGCAGGTAATCCATCTGCGCGGTAAAGGGGTTGGCTAAATCAGGATACAGCCCCGACCAGAAGCATGGCCCGCCAGACGATAACAGCATTGCCAGAAAACTGCCGTTGAATATCCAGCAAAGCAGAAACGTCACCAGAAAACGTTGTCGCAGTGGGGCGTTTCTGGGAGAAAATGCGTGCCAGAAATACACGCCGAACATGATGATCAGCCACAAGTTGTAGACGACATTAAGGAAGGCTGTGACAGCCGGAAACCCCAGCAGTGGCTGAAGCCATTGCCAGGGGTGCCGCCCACCATGCAGCCAGACATCCAGCTTGGCCAGTGCTGGGTCCCACTGAAATGGCTGCAATGCCGGGATCAGGGATTTGAATGACGACACAGCAGAAAAGAAAAAGGTAAAGGCCAAAACTAAAGGGATGCCCCGTGCCACTGCCTTTGACTTCAGAGCCGTGCTTAGACTTGCTTGCACATGCCGCAATGGGAAGTCGGGGCGCACAGTGGTCATCACGTAGAGGGCATACACCACGAAGGCCAGCCCAGCGAAAGCGCCCCCGATAGTGATGCTCAAGCCAGGATAAATAAACAGGGAGTAGCGGTCCCCCAAACCGGCGCCGTGCACTACGGCTGTGGACGACAGCACGTAAATCAGGATGATGGCATAGAGCCTGCGATCCTCCTGCATTCCAGTCCATACACGGGACAACCAACAGGGCAGGGGAGGGCAGCGGGACCGGGCAGAGGGAAGGCTCATGATGGATTCAAGGCAATATTCTCAATAGGTTGGTTGTTACTCAGGGTTTCATGGGGCAGAGCCGTGGTGGCGCCCCTTTCAGTTGTTTTTGTTGGCTCTACTGGCAAAAGAATGAATCTGTCCCGGTTTTCGTGAAGCGGGGCACGCTAACGACGATTGTCTGTTTGTCCGATCGTAGCAAAGGCAGGTAAAGGAGTTCGTAGTTTTTTTGTAAATTCAGAATAAAGGTGCTTATACTATTTTTATAGACTTGGGAGAGGGGTTCATGCGCATGGTCAGTTTGCCTGAGTTTGATGAAATGAGATTGATGACTCCGAAAAGGCTCAACGTATTTTTTTCTGAACTCGAAGATAAACCTCTACCATCAGGCGCCGAGCTTGATGCCCTGCTCTTCAGAACCGGGAAGTTATTCAAAGAGGTGTGCTATAAGGGCGATATTCAGGTCGTAAAGCTGCTCTTGAGGGGGCTGCCCAGGCGATTCACCTTTGTATCAGAGACGTTGGTTGACCAGGGATACGGGATCATCTGTGCTGCCTATGGTGGTCAGCTTGACGTTATGGATCTTGTGCTCGGCTCTACGGATGTGCAGCAGATTTTTGGAGAAGACTGGGACTTTGTACTGCAAGTATTGGCTGACGACCCGATCGTATATGAGCGGGCATCAGATCCTGATGAGCCCTTTCTGAGTGATTCTATAATGCGCGCTCTGCTTGGCTTGGCCGCTTACCGGGGCTGCTATGAATTTATTGGCGTTCTCAAGAAACATGCGGAAACGGCACTTGATAAGGAACTCGAATCTCAGATCATGCACCTGGACTCAGCTACGAATAATTGAGGCCTGAATCCGCGCACACTGAGCCTATGGGAATGCCTGATGTCGAATACTGTTATCACCACTACTATTAAGCGCCACCTTAAGGTCCGTAAACCTGATTCCCTGTCAGATCTGGATGCTGTAAAGGAGAGGATCTTCAGGGCGAGAGGTGCCAGCTTTCCGGGCCTTCAGAGCGTTGAGACCATAGCAAATGACCTGGCTTCTCCTGAATTTCGAAATCTAGCATCAAAGCTTGCTCAATCATTTTTGGATGGACGGCGCATCCTTGTGATGGGTAAAGCCTCATCGGAAATTATATTGAGTCTTGCCTGCTTCAAGCGAGGGATTGGCTTGTTATCGCAGGCTATGCGCCGAACAAGAGATGTTGTCACTACCACTCGCGGGGATCTCGGGGCCTGGAGGGCCGAGCCAGATGTGAGGGTGCTGCTTGGTTCCATCGAGAGCGGGTGTGCCGAACTGGTAAAGTCCGAAATTGATCGATCCGCCCCGGATCTTATTGTATTGCTGAGCCCACCGAAAGGGATCGCCCGGGAGGTTAAAAACCAGATTGACGCGCTTGGCCATCATATTGAACTGGCAACAGTCTCTGCAAATTCGGACTGCGTTGATGATACGCCAGATTGCCTTGCCTTTGTTCCCTATTGGGATAAAGGCAATGGAGAACCCCCAAAACGTTATACGCTATGCTGCATCCTACATTTTCTCTTGTTGTGCGTCCGGGACGAGATCGCCCAGTCGATATCGGCGCATCCGCGGAGTCAGGCCCTTGTTGCCCAGTTGCAATCGTCAGGTTTGGATACCAATGGGGCATTTGTAGGGTTGTCCATCCTTCTTGATGACATGCCTCTTTCTGCCCCCATGAGGCTCTTGGTTCGCTCTGGCCTCGAGCAAATCAATCGGGGCTGGTCTTTGCCGTCAAGGACCGCACATTCCAGGGGGTTGATGAGTTATGGTCTAAGAGCCCTTTTGACAGAGTGTGGCGCAGAATATCCGTTCACCTCAAAAGAGCTTGATGTATGTCTGTCTCCTCTGTTCAGGGTTATGGCCCAGACAGAAGATTGCCAGACGCTGGTTGACTGTTTGCTCACAAGCGACAGGAAGGTCGCGAAAGACAAAAGCGCCAAAGCCGCGCTACTGGTAGAGCAATTAGATGTTCTCGGTTCCCATGCAGGCAGCACTGTGCATCCTGTATTAAACCGGGAAAGTAGAGACTTGATAGAGCTGAAAAAAAAGCAGTTTCAGTTGAGGAGCGAGAGAAATGATTCTCTCTCCGAGGCATTGCTGGCGGTCGTTGTGGAGCAAAATTGTCGTCAGTTCGGAGGGGTCTGTATGTTGATCGCCTCAAACCCTGATAGGCCAACTAGAACTTTATGCCATATACGCTCCCAAGATGTTCATTTGGGGGATGCTCTGATCGCAATGTCGTTCAAGTCGAAGCTGATGTCTTATAATCCCATATGGCAGGCTGACACGCTATTTGCCCATATTGAGCTGGATGAATCTGGAGTATCGGCTTTTGAATCAGCTCTTCGAGTTTATCTTGACAGTGCCAAGGGTGAATTTCCATTCGCTGTCGGGCGGGAGGAGAGTGACGGGTTACTCAATAGAAATCAAAGGGTGTTTCCCTTGGCTCATTGGGTAGAGCGACAACCGTGGGGGAAGGGGTTTCCCGAGCCAGTCTTTGAGCAAGATTTCCGAGTGTGTAAAGTCCTCACTCATATGGACTCCCATCAACATATAGTCGTTGATGATGCTGCAGACGATGTTCTCGGTGGCGAGGGTTTTGTTCTGGTTTGGCGTAACAGCGTCAGTAGCAGTGTTCCGACCATTGCATCTGGCCAGGTTATACGTGTTCGCTACAACCTAGTGGCGGACAGAGAGAAAAGCTCGAATGATATTTTTGGTCTCGTCGATGCGTTGTTCGAAATAGGCGATCAATAGGCATGCCAGTCTTTGTGTTTCCCCTGGATTGGCTGGCTTTAGTGGTGCTGGTTATCATTTTGGCTATTGGTGCTCTGGGGCTTCGGGCAGCCCTGTCCAGGGCTACTCTGGTAGAGTCCCGATCTACTTCCATCTTGGCTAGAAATCGTGAGCTTTCCCAGAAGGTTCAGCTGGTCAGCAAGGATATGGCCCATGTTTTTGAGGTCATCCACCTTCCGGTATTCATCGTCCAGAAAGTCCCGTTTTCGATCAGGTCATTAAACAAAGCATGCTGCGATCTCCTTGGCGCTGGCACGGAGGAGCCTGCGAGAAGGAGGTTGGAGGCGCTTCTGAATCCTGAAAACGAGCCCATGCCTGAGCTTGCCAATCTCAGGCGAATTATGCAGGAGGGCGTATCTTTTCCCGTGGATGTGGAGGATTACATTCTGAACCCGGCCGACGTTGCAAACAGAGGGCTTATAACTGTCGATGTCAGCGTAGCACCGATTCAGGGTTTGTTTGGTCAGGAATCCGTAATCTCATTAAAGGTCAGGGCTGTACGTGAGGATCGAAGGAAAGTTCTTGGCGACTACGCACAATTGGTCGATTCTACGCTCACCGCACAAAATCTGCCTGATGCCTTGTTGGGAGTCGTGGGATTGTGCAGTGACGTTATTGGAAGCAGGGCATCGATCGGAATCACAATCTATGATGATAAGAGCGAACGCCTCCGATTCGCAGTTGAGCCGAAAGGGTTGTCTGAAAACGCACGTATAGCAATCAACGATGTCCAGGTGGTATACGGAAATGGGGCTCACGCTACCGCCGCGATATTGAAAAAAGAGACGAGGACTGATTTTTGTGACACTGAAAATATAGTGTCCACAGAAATTGCAGGCGTCATGGAGTCGAGTGATGTGCATCACTGGATCGCTTTGCCAATACTGGGGATGGGTAATCAGCTGCTTGGAACTTTGGATTTCTTTTTCCTGAGTGGCTCTTTGAATGCACAAATTGATTCCCAGAAGCTGGCTCCACTCCTGCATCTTGCGAGCGCAACCATTGAACGGCATCAGTCTATGGAAGCCATTCGGGAAAATGCTCAGTTTGAGGGATTCTTAAGGTTTTTTAGTCAGCAACTGATGGCTAGCCCCCACCGCACTGACATCACGACATTCACGGATGCGATTGAGAAAATAGTTTCCTTCATGGGGATTCCTTCATCCAGTCTGGGGTTTTGGGTGCTGTCAGACAATAATGCGATGTATCGATCGTTTGGTTTGATAAATGAAGGGGGCGTCACCTGTTCCGAGCTCGACATTGAAAGTGTACGGAAGTGGTTGGTGAGTGATAGGTTGCTCATTCACAAGCGAGATATGGAGGCTTCACTGGAAGCTGAGTATCAGTGTGTGCTGATTGGCAAGGATCATGAGATGGCCCGACGCCTGGGTTTGGGCGGGGACGATACTGAAGGGGCGCAAGGCTGCGCGTCGCGGTACATGGTGTTTCCTTTGCGTGTTGAAAGCACGCTTGAAGGATTTCTGGTTTTTGATTCTCAGGGCGGGCAGTTGAAGTGGAAACTGAATCTGCTCTCTACTGTTGCCCCTATTCTGGCTAGCGCCCTTAGCCGCCATAGATTGATAGAGAGCTTAACGCATAAAGCTATCTACGACGGTTTGACCGGGCTCTACAATCGCAACAAGATTGAAGAGGTCCTGCAGCATGAGCTGGAGCGAAGCCAGCGATACGACAACCCGCTGTCAGTGTTGCTTTTCGATATTGATCACTTCAAATCCATCAACGACAACTTCGGTCATGATGTAGGGGACAGAGTTCTAAGAGAGTTGTCGGGTTTAGTCGGTCAGAAAATCAGGGCGGCTGATCTTATCGGTCGATGGGGAGGGGAAGAGTTTCTCGTTCTACTGACAGAAACGCCGATTGAGCCGGCGATTGGGGTCGCGAATACAATTCGTCGTTTTCTTGGAGCTTATAATTTCGAATTGGGAATGACGTTGACTGTTAGCATTGGAGTTGCAGAGTTTCAACCAGGAGACACAACCGGTTCTATTATCAAGCGCGCAGACATAGCGCTTTATCAAGCGAAAAGTAACGGAAGAAATAATGTAGTGCCAGGCATTAGTCATTTGCTCCAGGCTTGACGAAGGATATGCGAGTGGATGGCGGGATCACCGTAACTTCATCCTTTAAAATTGCATCAAGATTGAATACGGTCACAAATTTAGAAATTCCGAAGCGTGTGACCGCATCGTAAGCAATAGCATTGAGATGCGAGTAGGGCTCTGTCTGGATCAGGTTGTCGAGAAAATGCATGTTGGGCGAGGGTTTTCGTGGGAAAGATTCATGCTCAAGGCATTGCTGATCAAGCCAGCTGTTCCAACGGCGATTAATGTCATCCAGCACCTCCTTGTTTGCACGAGAAGGCAGATTTAGAAAGCGGCAGTACTCAAAGTTGTCCAGGCTTTGTTTGCCAGGGTCCCATTCTCCAATTTCTATTTTTACGTCAGCAAAACATACCCCAAGATTCTCCGTCGCACTTTTCCTTATAGCCGCACCAACCAGGCTGCCTGGTCCTTTATGGCCATAGAGTAGCGTAACGCCTGAGCGGGGCAGTACCAGGTCTGGCTTCTGAAAATAATCAGGTTGTCTGACAGTGTAGTCTGAAGGCTGGGCGTCGCCTTCGAAGAAAAAAAACGTTTTTGCACCAATTACTGACACACCCTACACCTTGTTTGCACCGGAATGTCCCTCTTGTTTGCGCTTTTTATGCTACTGGGAGGACACTCTGTAAACCTGCCAGCCACACAATGTTAGCATCGAAATCAAGTGCATAAAACGTGTAACATTCGGCATCAGCTCCAATTGCTTCCAGAGATTCAATAATGTCGGTGTCGCATAAAAACGAACTCTCCCATCCCAGTAAGCCGATCTGCGGAGAGAATTTGCAGTATTTAAAAGTCATGCTCGAAGGTGTCATGGGTGGCGGAGAGGTCAGAGATCTTGATCTCGCAATGCTGATGAACGTGCCGGTCAATCGGCTGAGTCAGCTCAAGCGGGCTAAATCATCCGTCGATGTTCTTGGAAGTGCTCGTTCTGCCGCCAACCAAATCGACGATGCGCAAGGGAAGGTGGATGAATTGCCGAGTTTGCGGCCAAGTCAGGCCATTCTGGTCCGTTTGTTATTGAAATATCCTCACTACAATCAGTTGATTTTGCGGCCCACCAACCCTGAGATGTTTGACTTGATCGGACGGTTTATGCCGTTCGAGTCCAAGGAGCAAGATGGTAAGGGTCTCGTGCCGCGGAAAAGCAGTTTCGCACCCTTGTTTGGCAGGTCATATATTTCTTCTTACAAAATGCTCTCGGAAGATAACTCAAGCTCATCAAATAGCGGTATCCCGGTAACCCGTTTACAAATGCTTGTGGCGGGAAAGTTTGGGGACATCTTTAAAACATTGTTAGCCAGTTATGCGCAGAAAGAAGGGGGGCGGATACCTCTCGAGATCGACAGGCTTGAACCGAGAGGCTGGGCCATTCTGCGGGAACAGGACTCTCTGACTGCCTGGATGTCCGATGAGACTTATCAGGATTTTTCGGACGAGTTGAATGCCTTGTGGAGCAACTGGTTTCAGAACCAGTATTTACGGGTGTTGGTCGACGAAGCTCTGTCTCGCGATCTAACACCTGAATTGGCCCTGACAAAAGGCAAGTGGACTAACGCAAATCCCGTTTCCGGGACTGACTTCCAGAAATACAGTCGCAATACGCAACCTATTCTGGGGAACAGCGAGAGCATGTTCTCTCTGTTCAGAGAGAGTTTTGGGCTGACGAGCGCAGAGGCTTATTGGATACTGGGCATACAGGTGAAGGCGTTCTACCGGTTTCGTCTACGGGCGGACAAGCGTATTGATGCGCCCACGTCCATTCTGATCCGCTATTTATTCCGATACCCAGAGGATATCGGAATTTTTATTCGTGCTCCGGGGAAAGGCAGTGAGATCCTGGCAAGGATTCAGCAGGAGGATCCCGGATTCAGGCTCGGTCAGTTGGGCCCGCTGTTCGGCGCGTCGCGGGTTATGAGTTATGGGTTTGCCAATGATGATCTTCCCTGTCCGTTCTTTGCCAGGCGGCTGGCCGGAATTTTCCAGCAACGTGCCCTCATGGGGGAGCCTATCTACCAACAGATACGGTCGTGCGTGGAGGATGAATTGAGCGCGCGGGGGTTAGACTCCGCGCAATTCTGGAGAGATGGGCGTTGGCACAAGTGAGGGGCGAGAAAGCACTACAAGCCAGCATTTAGTACCAAAGTACATGTGCTTGGTAGTGAGAAAGGCCTAATATGCGGCACTTTCACGAAAGTTGACATTTATTTTCGTAATGCAGCTTGTTCAGTGCAGAATGTAGGGGTTACTCTGCAAAGAAATCATAGTAAAAGTAGCTACTAAGTTATCGAATAATACCACAAAACTTACACACACTTACTCATAATGAGTGTTAATATTAGGGCGAGCTGAGGCCAAGACTGCCAACGGGCCGGCAACACACTTGTCAGTGGACGCGGAGAGATAAAACATGAGTATGCACGCTATAAGACAAAAGTTTGGTTCAATTTCTGCCCGCAAGCGCGAAAAAGGGGCTTCGGCTCTTGAGTATCTGGTGCTTGCGGCGGCCATCATCATTATTATTGGCGCGCTTGGAGCTACTGGCGGCCTTGACACCATCGTCCAAGATGCATTCTCGGGCCTATTCACTGAAGCAGCCGATACCACCGCCTCCTAGCGGTAGTAGCAGTATGCTTCGCTGGCTCAATGAACGTCGGTGATGCGTCATTGAGTGTGTCAAGTGACGATGAGGAGGCCGGGGCATGATAGCGTTACGAGCAAGAAACGCCGCTATCGAAAGCGGCAAGGGTGTCGTTGCGCTTGAGTTTCTCATGGTCTTCCCTCTGATCCTGGCCATGGTGTACGGCTCGGCTGCGTACGGTGTGGTCTTCTACCAGAAATATCAGTTGCAGAACGCGGTCGATAAGGCGGCATCGTCTGTGATGTCCCTCGACCGCAGTCAGTTTGACGAAGGTGCGGCTGAGCAGGCTGTCACGCGGGCAACCGAAGCTCTGGAACTTTTGATGTCCGGCTTGCCTGAGTCACTCGTATCCCGTTCCGGAGACAGGGGTTGTTCTGTAGACAGTGCGGGTAGTGTTTCGCTTTTGGAATGCAGGGTCCTGGCAAGCGGACAGGAATCACCATTCGTGCCGCAACTGACATTTGGGTTTCTCGGGAAATTTCCACCTTTGCCTGAGTCAATCGAGGTCAAATCGGCGGTGGCCTTCTGAGAATAGTCAGTCTTACTCAGGGACGGAGAGTATATGGAAGCGATTGTGATATTTTACCTTCGTGAGCTCAGGATGATGCAGTTATGAAATCTCGTTTTGTTTATTTTATCCCCTCCCTTCTTATGTCCGTGCTGGCGATTGCCCTCGCCCTGTTCGGTTTGATGAAGTACGACGCCGCTGAAGAAGCCAACAAGGCATCTGTTGCCTCCGAGCCCGGGCCTGTAGCCGAGGTCGAAGAGAAGCCGCTCTACCGATACGTTGTTGCCGTTCAGCCAATTGAGCCTGGCGATAGACTGTTACCTGAGAGCTTCATCGAAATCGAAACAGCCACCCCGATTGAAAATGCCATTGTAGCCACGGATGTTCCCTACGACCTGATTATTGAAACATTCATGGAAGCTGGCGAGCTGTTAACCACGGAGACCCTGGAGAAGCAAAGCCTGATCCGCCAGGTTGTTCCGGACGGACACACGGCGATTGCTTTTGAAATGAGTAGCGTGGCGAGCATAGGTGGCCTGTTGAAACCCGGGGACTTTGTGGATGTTTTCGCGTCGTTCAAGGCTAAAGGCGAAAACGAAGCATCATCAAAAACCCTCCTTGAATCCATACAGGTGCTCGCCGTTCAGGGTGATACCACAGTGGGTGGCTCCTCTTCAGAAGATGACCGCAGGCGTAATAGCACCATGGTGCTGTCGATTCCGGAGGATAAAGTCAGAATGCTGGTGCTGGCATCGAGGGAGGCTCAGCTCAATTTCGCTGCGGTAAAACGTTCGCCCGTGGCTGAGGAGAGCTCCGCAACTTCAAGCCCGGATGTTAAGGATGAAGAATCGGAGGAATCAGTTGTTTTCTTGTCCGACCTGATCCCGGAATCTCCACGGTCATCCCGGGAAAAAGCAAGCCCCGAACGCCAGCGCGACCCCCCCGGGCGTAAGGTGCAAGTGTTTGAAGGCTCTGAAGCAAGGAATGTCTATGTGCAATAAGCGTGGAATGCATGGGTTGGTGGCAGCGGCAGGGTACATCCTTGCCTTTTTGGTGTTTGCTGCGCAGGCCGGGGCGGCGCAGCAAGCAGCCCTTGAAATGGGGGCGGGCGAGCAGCGTACCCTGAATTTTCCGGGTAAGCTCAGCAAGGTCGCGGTTTCCGATCCGAGTGTTGCCAAAGTTGTTGCTTCCGGTGAGTCGGAGGTGATCGTAACCGGCGAGGCTTCAGGCACGGCCACTCTCAGCATCTGGTTGGACAACAAGGATGAGCCTTTGGTATCCAGTGTGGTTATCAGTTCAACCAGGGGGAGGCGATCACCGCTGGCCATGCAGGTTCAGACCGATATACGTATCGTGGAGGTTAACCGCAGGGAGCTGAATACGTTGGGGCTCTATTACGCCAAACTCTTCAACGGCGGTGAATCAAGTATCGGTCTAGCTCCCCCGGGTGGGGGTGGGTTTCGTGGTTTTGGGGGTGCCGGCAGCCCGGCTGCGGGCATTTCCAGCGAAGGTTTTAACCTTTTCAGTTTTGGCAAGAGTTCACTCAGCATTATTAATGCCCTGGAATCTGGCGGTTTCGCCTACACGTTGGCGGAGCCCTCGTTGGTAAGCTTGAGCGGACAGAGTGCTACTTTCCTGTCCGGGGGGGAGTTCCCGATTCCCACTCAGTCCAATAACAACGGGGTCCAGATTGAGTACAAAGAGTTTGGGGTGAGTCTCGCGCTGACGCCTACCGTTATCGAGGACGATCAGATCATCCTGAAAGTAGCTCCGGAGGTCAGCGAGTTGGACTTCACTGCCGGTGTTGCAACATCGGGAGTGGCTGTGCCTGGTCTTAGAATTCGTCGCACGGAAACGACGGTGTCCATGGCCCCCGGTGAATCCTTCATTATCAGTGGCCTGGTCAGTAAAACAACACTGAACAATAGCGATCGCCTGCCCGGGCTGGGCAATATCCCTATTCTTGGTGCGTTGTTCCGGTCCGACCGTGTGTCCACCGAGGAAAAGGAGTTGATCATGGTAGTGACTCCGAGAATCGTCAGCCCCCAGAAAAAAATGCCTGACTCTGTCAAACGCTTTGGCCTCGAATACGAGAGCAGCAGCACCGAGTGGCCAGATATGTTTATGGGAACGAGAAAAGCCGATGAGCCTATTGAACACGGGCTGAGCTGGTAGGGAGTGCCAAACATGAATGAATCCCTCGTCTGTGTAGCTGACGACATTGGTGTAAGAGTCTGGCTGGAGCGGTCTCTGGACAGTGATTGGACGATTGAGTCCGTTACCTCCTCGGACCTGTCCAGGGTAAGCCGGCTGGTGAAGGCAATGGGAGCGCCGGTCGTGGTGGTTGCGGTTGAGGAAGATAGCCCCGAAAGAGCGATCAAGACCTTCACTGCCATTCGGAAAGTGTGTGATTCGGCCGAGCTCATAGCGATTGCCAAACGCATATCCCAGGATGCACTGCTGCAAATCATGCGCGCTGGCGCCAGGGATTGTCTGATCACTGGCGTGGATACAGAGGCGGCCCCCGAGCGAATACGTCGAGTGATTGAGGCGTCACAGCACAAGCCTGCTTCCGCTGAAGGGCGGGGGTCCCGGCGTAATATCACCTTGGTGACGGCGGTCAGTGCCGTTGTTGATACCCGCTTTTTCTGCCAGAACTTTGTCAGTGAAATCAATCGTGTGCTGCCCGATCGCCATATTCTGGCGATTGATTCTCTGTCCAAAGGGGAGCGGACCTTTTATTTTGATAATCTGAATCGGCTTACTCTGGACGAGCTGGTCACACGGCAAGACTCGATCGACCGATCTTTTGTCGAAACGGCTCTCGGTGAATACTCGACGGGTCTGAGATTGCTTTCCGGCGGCTTGGACAGAGAAGAGCTTGCAGGAGATGCCGGCGCAGATCTTTTTATCACTCTGACCCAGTTGGGGGAACTTTTCGATGAAGTCGTTGTAAGAGTGGATCATGATCTGGCGGAATTATGGTTAAGCGCCGTGGGAGCAAACGTGAGCCGACTGTATGTCGTCATGCACCCGGTGGTTGACCAGGTACAGGAAGCGGAGGGTTTTCTCCAGAAAGCCAATGATTGGCTGTCATCGGAGTGCAGTAAGAGCCTGATTGTTGATGGCTATGAGAGGCGGGCCAAGCTTTCAGTTGACGATATTGAAAAAACGGCGGGCATGGCCTGTGATCTTGTGCTACCCATGGAATGGCGCCACCGTCTGGATTCCATTAATGCCGGTGTTCCTTTGGGGATGCTGCCCAGCCACTCCGCATACCATAAAAAACTCCATCGGTACGTCAGCTCAACTTTCGTGTCAAAGTCATCCTCAAAGCACCGGTTTGGTCTCAAGGGCCGGAAGTGACATCCAGAGGTAAAGTGTGGCCACTCGAATTGATGAAGACTACCAACAGCTCAAGAAGAGCGTTCATACCTACCTGATCGAACGACTCGATGAGGAAGGTGTGGAAGTCGAGAAAGCCACGAGGGAAGCGCTTCAGACGTTCGTGCAAACCTCCGTTGCCCAGTATGTGTCCAGTCATCGCATTCCATTGGCAACATCGGATCAGAACATGCTAGCGAAAGAAACGCTGGATGAAATTGTTGGCTTTGGTCCACTGGAGCCCTTGCTTGCCGATGATCAGATAAACGATATTCTTGTTAATGGCGCCCATGTGGTGTTCGTCGAAATTGCCGGGGTACTACAGAAAGTTCCGACACGTTTCATCGACGACGAGCATGTGGTCAGAATCATTCGTCGAATCCTTGCACCCCTTGGTCGTCGTCTCGATGAAAGCAGTCCAATGGTCGACGCACGGCTGCCGGATGGCTCGCGTGTCAACGCCATTGTTCCTCCCATTGCATTGGATGGTCCCTCCCTCAGTATTCGTAAGTTCAGTGACAAGCACCTATCCGCCGTGGATTTGGTGAATAGTGGTTCGATGACCTCAGAGTGCCTCGACCTTCTCATCTCCATAGTTGAAGGAAGGCGGAACCTCCTGGTCAGTGGAGGAACCGGGACGGGGAAAACCACGATTCTGAATATGTTGAGCCAGTACATACCGAAGGACGAGCGGGTTGTCACCATAGAGGATTCGGCGGAACTCCAGTTGAATCATCCTCATATCGTTCGTCTTGAAACCAGGCCGGCCAACACCGAAGGGTCCGGTAAAGTGACGGCCAGGGATCTGATCGTGAACGCACTTCGAATGCGCCCCGACCGGGTAATTGTTGGTGAAGTGCGTTCAGGTGAAATTATCGAGTTGCTCCAGGCAATGAATACGGGGCACGAAGGTTCGATGAGTACCATTCATTCGAACTCTGCCCGAGATGCCCTGGTGAGGATTGAAACTCTATTGGCGGTCAATGGCTACGACGCTGGTGAGAGAGCCATTGGTCGTCTAATCGGGTCATCTCTCGACATTATCGTACAGCTCAGCCGATTACCCAACGGCAGGCGATTGATTAGCGAAGTCGTCGCACTCAAGCCGACCATGTCGGACCCCTACCGGATGGAGTCGCTTTATCGCTCACCGGAGCTGGACTTGGCTCCAGCTGCTGAGGAGTCCCCATGACTGTTCAGCTGTCACTCTTGCTGGCCATGATATTGGGCGCATTATCCCTCACCGTTGCTGTGCTTCAGGGGCTTTGGAGTGCGGGCCGCGCTTCGGGCGAAATCAAGGGCAGAGTACGCCGGCGATTACGGCACGAAGTTTCGGATCAGAACGGCCAAGTCGCAAAGGTCGACATGGGGCCGATAGAGCAGTTGCTGGTGAAAGCCGGTTTTACCATGTCGACTGGAAAGGCCCTGTCGCTTATTTTGTTTACCTTCTCGCTGATCGTAGCTGTGGGGGTTTCAAGAGGGCTGGTCGAGGCATTGATTGGGCTGTTTTTTGTCTGTTCCGCCGTTGTAACCGTGTGGCGAGTGAAGTTCGAGAAATTACGTCGGCAGGTATTGGAAGAAATGCCGGTCATTCTGGATTCCGTGTTGCGTTCCATCACCGCCGGACGGTCCATCGAGCAGGCATTGTTGTCGGCCTTTGGAGACGCCTCACCCGTATTCGAACCCTTGCTTTTCCGGTTACGAGGCGCTATCAGCCAGGGACGTGATTACACGCCGATATTTGAAGGCTTTGCGCAGATGTATCGTGTTCCCGCACTCACTCAGATTGCGATCGCTCTTCGTACCGCGAGCCGTTTTGGTTCGTCCATAAAGCCAGTGCTGCAAGAGGTGTCAAAGGCCATCCGCTCCCAGCAAGAGCTACGTCGGGAATTCATGGCGGCAACGGCGGAGACACGCTTTACCGCTGTTGTATTCGCTCTTCTGCCTCCGGGGCTGGCTGCCTACATGGTCATACTCAATGAAGAGTTCTCGGCTGTGCTGTTAAACACGGAGACTGGCGGTACTCTTTTGATGGTCGCCGGGTTTTTGCAGGTGGTGGGAAGTGTTTTGATCTGGAATTTGATCCGGGGGGTGGGCCGTGGCTGAGTTCATTTTCGGGGCAGCCCTGTTGGTGGCGCTGTTATCCTTGTTTGTTGGAATCGTTGGCGCACCCTCTTGGTCCATGAGGGCACGCATCAATGCACGTCTTACCAAGCAGCGCCTCGTGGACGATGATCCTGATAGCGAATCGGCTTTGGGGGATTTGGTCTTCTGGTTGGTCGGCCTCCGTCTCTTCGCAGGTGATTTTAAAGAGCTGGAACCTGCTTTTGAAACTGCCGGGCGGACGGCCTATCAAGCGCGGAAATACTACCTGATTACGTGCTGGCTCATGCCGCTCCTGGTTCTGGTTACTGCAATTGTTCTATTCAGCACTCTAGTGTCGGTTTTGCTCGTTGTATTTGCGTTTTACATACCCCGCAGGGCGATTCGTGCCTCGGGAACGTTTTCCGAGAAACAACAGAACCGGGAAGCCATTGAGCTCTGCCACATCACCCGAATGCTCCTGGAAGCAGGACTCTCTCCCGAGCGCAGCCTTAAGCTTATAGCCAGTCAGGCGCGGGATTTGATGCCGCGCCTTATTCATCGAGTTGATCGGTTCAATCGTGTCATGGAAAGCGGTGCAGACAGGACTGTTGCATTGGATGAGTTAGGTCGAAACCGGAATATTACTGTGTTGCGCAGCTACGTTACTCTCATGAAACAAAGCGGAACACTCGGTTCTCGCGTCTCTGGCAGCCTCGACCAAATCATAGAGGAAGCCCAGCATGAAGAGCGTAGCAAGCTGAAAGAAGAAACCAACCGAATTGGAGCGAGGATGACTATCATCATGATGGTTTTCATGCTGCCCGCGCTTTTCATCGTTATCGGAGGTCCAGCGGTGCTCTCGATTCTGGACACTCTGCAAAATTAAACAGGCTCCATGGAAGATGTCAGTGAAGGAAAAGGTTATGAAATCTAACGGTCGAACGGGAAGTCATCTAAACGTATTTACGGGGTTTCTGATGGTGCTCAGCCTAACGACGGCTGGTTGCGCGGCCCTGGAAGAAGCTAAACCGGAGACCACAAGTCAGCGGCCACTGAAGGATCCGATTTATTCTGTCGGTTGTTCGACAACATTGCAGCCTGAGCATCGTGTAGAATTGGATCTCATCGATTCACTGATGGGCGACAGGGAGTATTACGCGGCCCTGGCGCAGTTGGAATCGCTATCATTCGATACACAGCATCACTGGTTGCGATGGGCCCAGTTATTGGCCCAGGTGGAACAGGTAGATGATTCGGCCGACGCATTTGAAGCTATCGCGGAAACCTGTGACTCTTACCAAGCGTATCATGGTCTAGGAGTGGTTTACGTAAAGCTGGGTAAGACCCGTGAAGCGATTGAAATGTTGGCAAAAGCAAAGAATTTGTCGCCGGCAGTTCCCGAAATTCGGAATGATTATGGATATGCGCTCATGATTTCCGGCAATTATGGGCGTGCGGCGTTTGAGTTGAGAACAGCCTACGAATTGGCCAAAGATAAAGCAGCCGTGAAGCAGAACATGATAGCAGCGTATTATCTTAATGGAGGTGATGCTGCGCTTAATCAACTCAGAGGAACCCTTGGGTTACGACAGAAGGATCTCTCTGCAGGCAAGCAGGTAGCAAAAAATATTCTGGGAGGCCGGCCATGAAAACGCTCATCAGGAGTCTGGTGCTTATCACGTCTTTCGGTGTCAGTGGCACAGGCCACGCGGAGGTCCCGCACGAAAAAGACGCGAAACCCGGGGGAATAATCGGATTATCTTTTGAAACGGATTCGAGGAAAAGCGTCACCAGAATAATGGATGAGCAAGCGTCCAGGCCAGTAAAGGGTGGAGAGTTGAGCCAGGCCATTTACGTGGTTACTCAGGAACGCATTGCGGAAACGTTCTCACGCCCGATCCCGGACAGCATCAATGAATCGACGCGTGATGATTAGCCGACGGTCTCAGCAAGGGGTATTAATCGCACTTACCCCCATCCTGTTAACCTTGATCTTCATTTTGTTGACTCTGGTGTTGGATGGTTCCCGATTGCTGTCAATAAAATCGGGTATGCAGGCTCAGGTCAACGCGGCAGCGACTGCCGCGGCGGATGCCGCGCAATCCTGTGGTGGACCAACGGGGGATATTGTTGAGATGCGAGCTCGCGCGCTATCCGCTGCGCGGGCTGTGGGTTTTACTGGCAATGATGACGACCTAACTGTCAGTGCCGGTCTGCTGGAACCTGACGTTGATGACACCAAGGTATTACGATTCTCTCAGAAGGATCCGGTCAGTGAGATTCGACAGACCAATGCAGCCCTCGTAACTTACACTCGGTCAGAGCCTCTGTCCCGCCTGCTACCGCAAAGCCTGTTTGAGCCAGTTCAGTTAACCGTGAATGCCGCGGCAAGGAAAGAAGTGGTCGCAACCCTGAGCGCGGCTGGCTCTACGGCTGAAATTCAGGGCGGCCTGCTTGGTAGCCTGATTGGAGAGCTGACAGGTATTCCCTCTTATTCGTTGGATGCCACCAGCCTTCAGAGTATAGAGTCGACTCTTGTTGGTGTCGGTGATTTGCTGGATAACCTCGGCGTGGCGGACCTCTCCGCGGTCGTTGATGAGCCATTGATCGATGTGCTCGAAGCGGTCAGGGATTCCATCGGCGGGGTGGCAACGCCGGCGGGTGGCGTTATAGATGATCTGACGGGGGCTGTCGGAGTCAGCGGCCTGAACGGCAGCGCGGTATTTGACATTGTGGGCGATGCCAGCGTGCCAAATAACAGTTCTTTTCCCCTATACGATCTCCTGACAAGTGTGGTCCTGAACAGTGTCAGAGCGGCGAATGAGAGCGCTGTGGGACTATTATCCCTGCAGCTCGATACTTCGGAATCGTCTGCGATAAACAGTCTGGTATCCACGCTTGATTTGCTGGGCGAAGTGGACGTCACGCTGGATCTCATTGTCGATGAACCCCCGAGAATTGTTTTCGGTCCGGCCCGGCAGGGAGAGGATGGCGAATGGCTGACGCGAGTGAGAAGCGCGGATATCAGCGTTCAGGCCGGCATTGATGTGACCTTGGCAACCAGCGTTGTCGGGGATCTCGTGAGCGCGCTGTCCCTTGGCCTTATCAATGTCACCGTGTTGGACAGTATCAGCATTCCATTGGCGGTCCAGGTCGGCGGTGGTGAGTCTGAGCTTATTGCAGCAGACTGCGCTCGGGGTGACAATAATACGGTTAATATGGAGTTCTCAGCTCAGAGTAGTGTGGTGGCAATTGAAACGGGAGGTATCGATCCCTCGACGGGGGCGGTCTCCCCAGCTCCACTTGAGCTGGATATCCTAAGGCTCAAGGCACTTCTGTTACCTGAAGCAATTGTCTGTGTAAGCGGGGATCTTGGTGTTGCACTGCCGGCCCAGGAAATGTTCCAGGAAGTCGAATCATACAGCCTGTACTGCCCCGACGAGGAATGCTCAGAGTCAATGGTGTCGGAGGGGTCCACCGGTGAACTTCAAGGGCTGTCTGTCAGTTTGAATAACGTGGCGCTTGATTGTGGTGCTGACGATAGCCTTTTGGATCTAATACTAGGTCCGCTGCTAACACCTTTGACCGGAACCTTGGAAAGCGTGGCGGAAACTGTTGTCGAGGACGTGACCGGAACTGTACTCGGAGCGGTGCTGTCACCCCTGCTCTCAGCCCTTGGGGCCGATTTGGGGGGCATGTCGGTGAAGGTCATCGGCGCCAGTCAGGAACGGACCCAGATAGTAGAAAACGTAGAGCTATGATCAGCAAGGAAGTGATTGGCCTTATTAATTTTTCCGAGTGGATGGCCCTGCTGGGCTTCGCATTCGCGCTCAGCATGTCGGCGGCTTTGTATTCTTATCGTCGCAAAGTTATGCATGTCATGCTTCAGCATGAGGAAAACAGGAACCAACTCTCGAGGGAGTTGAGATCCGCCGTCGCAGACACGCGAGCGTTGCTCAATCAGACTTCACAAATCATCATGGTGTTTGAGCGCCATGCACCTATTCTCCTCTTTGCGAATCAACAAGCACTCAATGTCTTTGAAAAACAAACAATAGCTCAGTTGATGAACGACATCATTTCGCGCCCTGATGCGTGGCTGGATGCACCCCATAGGCTGATTGATTTCGAGGATTGGCTGGGCAAGGCAAAGAACCTGGGCATGGAGAACAAGGAGTGGTGTTTTAAAACTGGGCAGGATGACCACCTCTGGGTCGAGGCAACCATCAGTAATACAGTCTTTGAGGGGCGCCCCGCCAGATTATTTGCTGCAAACAACATTCACGGTTCCAAGACCAATCAAATTGCAGAGCATCTGCGTGGCAGAGCACTGCTTGGCATCATGTCAGGCCGCTCTCTGGAAAACGTTCTGGATACTCTGTCGAAACTGGCTGAAATAGTTATACCCGGATCAAACTGCGTGCTTACGTTATATGACGAGCAGAGCGCTACCCTTCGTCCGTCAGGTTCTTCACCATTCGAGAGAAATTTCCGCAAGTTATTTCCGACGATTATGTCCTGCTATGGTGCCACCTCAATTGGCACGGCTGCCTATATCAGTGGCAGGGTTATTTGTGAAAATCTTCAAACGGATCACCGTTGGCAAGGTTACGGTTCGCTGGTCGCCGAACTCGGCATGACATCGTCCTGGTCCGAAGCAATTCCTGGTAAGGATGGTAACCTGCTGGGCGTTATCACGGTATTTTTTGAACGAATGAAAAGCCCGACTGATCAGGAAATAACAGACTTTTCCTCGGTCGTCTCTCTTGTTAGTTTGGCAATAGAGCGCCACACATGGCAAGTATCACTGGAAACTGCGTTATCGGGCGAGCGCTTCATCCGGGATGTTGGTGTTCGTTTGGCTGGCATAACATTCGATAACCTAAGAGAAGAGTTGGAAAGTGTTTTACTGCATATAAAAGGTCAGTATAAGTTAGGTGGTATTACATTATGGGAGCGCCCGATCAAGGAAAAGTATTTCACGCCAATAGCGTCAACCAGTGCCGATATCGATCCCGAATCTCCCGGCTTGATATTGTCGGTTGACGAGGTGAAGAGCAGGCTGAGTGATGCCTCCAGCGACTACGTCATGCCTTCGGACGGCCTTTACAAGGCTTGCTCTTATGGCCATGAGAATCGACCGATCCTGGTGATGCCATTAATCGTGGACCAACAAACAACCCTCGGGTTATTAACGGTCCAGTCCCGGTATTTCTACATACCTAAATCCGTCATTGACTACTTGCTGATTATTGGATCGATGATCTCCACCAGCATGATGAATAGCCGTTTGGTGAGCTCGTTATCGCAATCGGTCAAGCGGGAAAAGGGGGCCCGGGAAAAGCTTGAGGGAGAGTTGTCGGTTGCCCGGGATATCCAGATGTCGATGGTCCCTCTTCAGGGTGAGTTCCGTGAAGACTACAAGGACTGGACGATAGAGGCGATGCTGAAGCCTGCGCGTGCGGTTGGAGGAGATTTTTACGACGTAATCCGTTGCGACGATGGAAAATTACTACTGGTGGTTGGTGATGTCTCCGATAAGGGCGTGCCCGCAGCACTCTTCATGGCAAAATCCGTGTCCTTGATTAACTACTTGTCGAAAGAAGAGGCAAGTCTCAATGCCATGGTCGCCAAGTTGAACTCCGAACTTAGCTACAACAATGACTCCTGTATGTTCGTGACCGCCGTTTTTGCCCTCCTGGATCTCTCAAATGGCGAAGTGGAGTTCGTAAACGCTGGGCACACCGCACCCTTGCTGGTCGGGCCTTTTGCATCGCCAGAGTTCATATCCGGGGAATCCGGTCCCCCACTTGGACTATATGAAGGGGTCCAATATCAAACGGATCAGGTCAAAATAGAACAGGGTGCGAGCCTGACCTTGTACAGTGATGGCGTGACAGAATCGTTCAATGAATCCCGCGAAGAATTTGGCGACGCCCGACTTATCAGAGTCGGGTACCGGGCGAACGATAAAGATGCCAGCTTCCTGACCACACTCAGACGTGAGGTTGAGCAGTTTTCCGGTTATGCTCCACAGTCGGATGACATCACAATAATGACAATACAGCGCCAAGCCAGGAAAATATGAAGCTAACGGTTAGTCCCGATGATTCGGTCAGTGACGTTCTGTCAGCAACAACAACGGCATTAGTTGGAGCGCCGGATGAGGTCGCTCATGAGTGCCAGATTATTGTTGATGAATTCATGGCAAACATGAAGTTCCATGTTTTACCACACGCGCCGGACATCAACTGGGTGTTGGAGCTGGACAAATCAGATTCTGATGTAACAATTAAGTTCAGGTACTCTGGTGAGAAGTTTGATCCCACTCCGGCAACGACAAGCGTGAATCAGCGCCCGATCGAGCAGCGTGAGATCGGAGGGTTGGGGTTGGTTCTGATATCGTCATTAAGCGATGAACAGCATTACCATTACCATGACGGCGTGAACGAGTGGACCATAAAGAAGCATTTTTGAGATCAAACCAAGGAAGATAGTCATGTCATTAACCATCGATCATCTTCAGAGCACAGCTGAAACAGTTAGCTTGGCTCTGATTGGGGCTCTGGACAGTGAAACCGCGCCTCAACTGGACTCGACGTTAGCGGAGCTTATAACGCCTGAAACCAGAGTCGTTGCCATAAACATGGGGGCGGTGACCTTCATCAGTTCCGCCGGTCTTCGGGTTATATTCAAGACTCTGAAGCAAATGAAAGTCCGCGGCGGACAGGTCAGCATGTCCCAGATGTCTAAGGGCGTCAGAAAAGTTTTCGAAATTGTCAAAGTGATGCCTGATCTGACCGTGTTTGCCAGTCAGGACGAAATGGATGAATACCTCGCGGAAATTCAGCGCCGCGAAAGTTGAGTTATCGGCTGTAAGGGATTGTTTTAATGGCCATCGTACTAGACGGTACTCTCGCAATACAGCGAGACGATCAGAAATCTATCGCCAATATCATATGGTTTCTCTACGGTTTGCCGGAAACCACCGGTCAGCCTCAAGAGGCAATATTTCTTAATGAGTCCTTCGGGGAGGGCTCGCCGCAGATGATTTCGTTTGAGCTCGATGGTGAAGAGTATGTCGTTTATGCGGATTGGGAAGCCGTACCTGATCGGCAATATGCCGCAGAGGTTCGAGAATTTTATCGGACCTATGGGTGTGTCCTGATATCAGCATTACAGGAAAATGATGGCGTGGCGGGTAATGAGGGAAGAATCGAATGGCTGCTGCCAGTTCAGTATTATAGTGATTATGTGACAATGGTCAGAGAGTTGGCGCGGGCAGTTTGATACAGTTGGGTTGAAATTACCGATAAAGGCGGGTTAGATCATGCAAACTAACTACGATGCAAGCTACTTAAGCGCAATAGCAGCGATGGCGTCAGAAGGGATGGAGCTCCGTCTTCTAAGTGCTCGTACTCTCAGGCAGATCGATGCCAGCCTGGCGTCTGATAAAGCTCCAGGCATGAATATGGCGACAGAGCGTGCGGTCAGAAAACGGTGTATCGAATCGCTTGCGGTTTCCGATCATCACGCACGCGCCTTGTATTCGAGAGATGAAGGTATAATTGCCGCTCCGGAGCCTGTTACACGCACGAAAACCAGAAAAGGCCGCATTAAAGGCTAATCCGATGTGGGGGCGTGATACCCATGGCCTGTCTCAGACGGTCATGGGAGAGCTGATCCCGGGCGATTTCAGCAACCATAGTGCTCGGTAGGCTGGCTGCGGTTTGGCCAGGTAAAACCCCTGGCCGTGATCACATCCCAGGCTTTGCAGTAGCGAATGCTGAGCTTTGGTCTCGATGCCCTCAGCTGTCACGCTGAGCTTGTAGGTCTTGGCTAGATTGACCATGAGTCTGATCAGGCTCTTGCCCTGCTCAGTTTCCACGTCGTTAATAAAACATTTGTCGATTTTCAGTTCAGTGGCGGGTATGGACTGCAGGTAGCTTAGCGCAGAGTACCCGGTCCCAAAGTCATCGATGGCGATGGAAAAGCCATGGTCCCTCAATATCTGAAGGTTGGTAAGCGCCTGCCCATTGGTACCCATCAGCACGCCTTCGGTTACTTCCAGGACGATGTCTGATGGAGTCACACCGTCGGCATCCATGGTCGCGAAAAGGTTGTTGGCGAAGTCCGGATCGGAAAAGTGGCCGGCCGAGATGTTGATGGCTATGGGAGGGGTGGGCAGGTTGAAGTGTTTTCTTTCGGCGATCAATGTACTGACGGCTCTCAGTACATAGAAATCTAGCTGCTGCCCAATCAGAGAGCGCTCAGCAAGCGTAACAAACTCTTCTGGCGCAACACATCCCAGCCTGAAATCCAGCCATCTCAGCAGGGCTTCAAACCCGACGATTTCCTGTGTTGCGAAACAGTACTTTGGCTGTAAGAAGATTTCCAGCTCGTCGTTCAGGATGGCGGACTTAAGGGCTTGCTCAACATCCAGCATCCTTTTCAATTCAATGTGGAAGTCATAGCTGAAAAAAGAAATGGGCTCTCGCCGGCTTTTGGATTGCCGCAGAGCGCACTCGGCCAGGTCCGGCAATTGTTCCGGGTTATCGGTATCGTGAGGGTATCGCGCGATGCCAATATTGGCGTTCAAGCTGATTTGTTGGGAGCCGGCGTAAAAAGGCTGCTCCAGCAAGTCTTGAATTAGGTAAGCACAGGCAAGGACGTCTTCCTTATTACAGGCCATGAGCAGCACCAGTAGCTCATCTCCTGCTGGGCGGCAATAAAGATGCCGCTCTCCCAGTGCTCCACGGATCCGAAGTGCGGCGCTTCGTAGAATTTCATCGCCTGTGCTTCGCCCGAATTTCTGGTTTATAAGCCCGAAATGCTCGAGATCCAGATGGATAATTGATTGTCTTCCGCAGTTGCTTTTACACCTTTTAAGCTTCTTTGCGAGGCCTTCCCGGCTCAAAAGCTGAGTGAGCTGATCGTGATCTGTGCTGCGCACTTCCATTTCGGAATGCGGGGCGCTGCCGTGCGTGTGTTTTATGCTCATAGTTACCCCTCTGGCCTGATCCCGACCGCTCCCAGGGAAGGCTCCGTTAAGTGTTAAACACTCGGGTACAGCAATCTGATACGGCAGTTGCGCGCGTTTACATTTCTTATGTTTATGAAATGTCAAATCAGCAATTGGCCGCCTTCCAAAATAATATGGCCTAACATATACTGACGCAAGAATTAAAACCAATGCGGAGACTCAACATGGGCGTGACGATTATCAGGCAGCTTGCCTTGGCGGCACTTGTTTTGCCGGGCGTAGCTATGGCGAAGGAACACTTTCCTATCAAATACAGTTCTGTAGGGGTCGAAGCCAGCTACGTCGATTCTGGTAATTCCCGCGATAAGGGGGCGGTAAGCGACAACCTGTCCAATTACGGGGAGTTTGGCCTGAACTTTACCCATCAGTTCAATCCCAATATTAGTATGCTGCTGCAGGGCAGTTACGCAGAACCTGAAACTCGGAATACCAATCTTGATGTGGACATGATGAGGTTTTCTCTGGGCGGTCGGGTGCACCCAGGAAAGTTCCGTTTGGCTGGTTGGCGCCCGTTTGGTGGCCTGGGATACAGCTACACCGATTTTGAAGTTGAGCAGAGTGGGACCTCCAAGAAGGAAGATTCTCTGTATCTGGAGGGCGGCCTGCAACGGATGCTGTCGCAGAGATTCATGGTTGAAGGTGGTATCCGTGCAAGAACCGAGCTCGAAGACGGCTATGTCGATGGTCAGTATTTTGCCGGAGTGCATTATCTTTTCGGCCGTGAATACCCCCAGGCCCCGAAGCAGGAAGTAGTCCTGGCAACGAAAAAAGAGCCAGAGGTTGTCCCTCCGAAGGATTCCGACGGTGACGGTGTCATCGATGATTTCGACAAATGCCCTAATACACCCCAAGGCGCTCTGGTTGATTCTGACGGCTGCGCGAAGGAGTTGACCAAGGAGATCCGCGAAACACTCTATGTGGAGTTTGAGTTGGACAGGACGGAGGTGCGTCGTCAGTTTTACCCGGAAATCGGTAAGCTCGCAGATGTTATGAAACAGTACCCGAACAGCACCATTTTGCTGGAGGGGCATACCGACAGCACCGGCTCTTCAACTTATAACCAGAAGCTGTCTAAGAGCCGCGCCGATGCTGTTATGAAAGTTCTGATCAATGAGTTTTCTATCGACTCTGGCCGGATCAACACAACTGGCATGGGAGAGTCGCAGCCTGTTGCGTCTAACAAGACGGCTGAGGGGCGGGCACAGAATCGTCGTGTGGAGGCGATTGTGTCTGGCCAATATTCCGAAATCATCAAAAAGTAACGTGCAGAGGACGCAGTCATGATGACAACATCTAAAAACTGGATTCCGTTGACACTTGTGTCAGCAATCGCACTCGCCGGCTGCGGCGGTGGCGGCGGTGGTCCAAGCGACCCGCGTATACCGGCGGAGAACACACCCTCCGATGGTGGCGGCAGTAACAGCAACGTCGGTGGCGAACAGGAAACCTTCTGCACGTCCGAGAGCACGGTCTTTGAAGTATCTGAGTTCGTGCCCGAAAATGGCGAACAGGGTGTTGCGCTCAACCGCAGTATCCGGGTGACCTTCAACGCCGATGTTGATGCTGCGACGGTC
>JAVJZJ010000171.1:0-201 GCA_040223075.1 Marinobacter sp. | reverse complement strand
ATCAATTTAATAATTTTATTGGTCGATGCCCTGTAGTCAATCGTAGACACGATTACTATAGTGTCTCTAACTGGGAGCCGTTGGTTAAGGCTGATATCGAGCAACAACGCCGGGTATCAGCCAAGCGCAAGCGTTAACGGTCATCGACCAAAAGTTACACCGTGGACTTATACCAAGGCAGAATTACTTATGGGTAGGTTT
>JAVJZJ010000168.1:0-351 GCA_040223075.1 Marinobacter sp. | reverse complement strand
TCGGTTGGGCTTATGTTGATGGTCAAGGAAATTTAAAAGCTCAGGGAACTATTCCTATAAAGACCGGTTTACCCACAGGTAAACAAGATGCTCAAATTGTAGATGTTTGTTTGAAATTGGCAGCTTTAGCCAGGAAGTTTTCTTGCCCTATTCTGTGCGAAAGCTTAGATTTTTCGGCCAAGAAAGCTCAATTAAGAGAGCGAACAAAAAAATATGCTCGAATGCTTTCTGCCTGGGCATACAGTCGTGTTTATAATATTTTTTAATAGATTTTATACAACCCAGGAATAAATCTTTGTTTTTGCAATACAGCTTAAACGAGTTTGTTTTGATTTGTTAAATATATTAGGA
>JAVJZJ010000167.1:0-559 GCA_040223075.1 Marinobacter sp. | reverse complement strand
ATCACCAAACTCCAGGGCGGATAGCAGGGTGCCGCCAAGCGTATGCAAACCCTCGACCAGAATGCCGCTGTCAAAACCTTCGGATTGCGCAATCGCCGGGTCTCCCAGCAGGGTGTTGTCCAGCAGCACAACCAGGCCACCAGTACGGAAGGTAAAGGTCGCAGACTGTTCCAGGCCGTTGCCGGCGAGATCGGTGATGGTGGTATCAACCATTATCTCGTATGTGGTCTGGAAGCTCAGATTACTGTCTGGATTAAACTCGATGGAGTTGCCGACCGGATTAAGCTCGCCGACAATCGGGTTGCCGCTCTCGACCTCAGTAACGGTAAAGTTGTTTGAATTAACCGACTGAGGGTCGATCTCTTCATCGAATTCGACGTAGATGTTGGTGTCAGTCGGGGCCAGGGTTTCGCCGTCCTCAGGCGAGGAGGTAACGGCTGACGGTCCCTGACTATCCACTTCACTGCCGGTCATGAAGGCGGCGGAGTCGTTTTCGGTCAGAGTCTTGACCAGGTCACCTTCTTCGTCACACAGGGCCCGCAGGTCTGTTGTGGCGGTC
>JAVJZJ010000166.1:0-571 GCA_040223075.1 Marinobacter sp. | reverse complement strand
ATCACCAAACTCCAGGGCGGATAGCAGGGTGCCGCCAAGCGTATGCAAACCCTCGACCAGAATGCCGCTGTCAAAACCTTCGGATTGCGCAATCGCCGGGTCTCCCAGCAGGGTGTTGTCCAGCAGCACAACCAGGCCACCTGTACGGAAGGTAAAGGTCGCAGACTGTTCCAGGCCGTTGCCAGCGAGATCGGTGATGGTGGTATCAACCATGATCTCGTATGTGGTCTGGAAGCTCAGATTACTGTCTGGATTAAACTCGATGGAGTTGCCCACCGGATTAATCACACCTTCGATAGTGCCAACCGGATTACCGTTCTCGTCGATCTCCGTGACGGTGAAGTTGTTCTCGTTAACTGACTGAGGGTCGATCTCTTCATCGAACTCGACAAAGATGTTGGTGTCAGTCGGGGCCAGGGTTTCGCCGTCTTCAGGCGAGGAGGTAACGGCTGACGGTCCCTGACTATCCACTTCACTGCCGGTCATGAAGGCGGCGGAGTCGTTTTCGGTCAGAGTCTTGACCAGGTCACCTTCTTCGTCACACAGGGCCCGCAGGTCTGTTGTGGCGGTC
>JAVJZJ010000161.1:0-246 GCA_040223075.1 Marinobacter sp. | reverse complement strand
TGTCCGATATATTTTATCAAGCAACAGTTGAAACAGTTAACCATTTATTAAATAAAGAAATAAAATTTAATCAAGCCAGTTGGAATAGTTATATTCAAGATAAATACGGAATCAGTAAGCGTTATGCTAACGGAGTAATTTCATTAGCTAAAGGAAAAACTGCCTCAGCCGCATATTGTAGAAAAATCCAGATAAAGCAATTAGAATCACGAGTTAAGTCAGCGAAAGATTGGGTAGCCAAAGCCA
>JAVJZJ010000158.1:0-282 GCA_040223075.1 Marinobacter sp. | reverse complement strand
TCACGGTGAAACAGGTTCGTATTATCAAGAAAGCCGATAAATGGTACGCCTCTATCAATATTCAGTGTGATGTCTCTGTCCCAGACCATAAACCACATGGGTATCCCATCGGTGTTGATATTGGGTTAGAGAAGTTTTTATCAACTAGTGAGGGCACTCTTGTAAAACCTCCCAGGTTTTTTGCCGAGCTACAAGGCAAGTTGAAATTACTGCAACGCAGGCTAAGCAGGAAACAAAAGAGGTCAAAAAATTACGAGAAAGCCCGAATTAAGGTGGCTCTAT
>JAVJZJ010000157.1:0-561 GCA_040223075.1 Marinobacter sp. | reverse complement strand
TCACTATTGATTTGTCATTTGTCATTTGTCATTTGTCATTGGGGATTGGTGGTTGGGGATTGGTGGTTGGGGATTGGGGATTGGTGGTTGGTGGTTGGGGATTGGTGGTTGGGGATTGGTGGTTGGGGATTGGTGGTTGGTGGTTGGGGATTGGTGGTTGGGGATTGGTGGTTGGTGGTTGGGGATTGGTGGTTGGGGATTGGTGGTTGGGGATTGGGGATTGGTGGTTGGGGATTGGTGGTTGGGGATTGGGGATTGGGGATTGGTGGTTGGGGATTGGGGATTGGTGGTTGGGGATTGGGGATTGGTGGTTGGGGATTGGTGGTTGGGGATTGGTGGTTGGGGATTGGTGGTTGGGGATTGGTGGTTGGGGATTGGGGATTGGTGGTTGGGGATTGGTGGTTGGGGATTGGTGGTTGGGGGTTGGTGGTTGGGGATTGGTGGTTGGGGATTGGTGGTTGGGGATTGGTGGTTGGGGATTGGTGGTTGGGGATTGGGCGAAGCATTCGCGTTGAAACGTTGGTAAAAAACCGATAAATTTGGGCGCGAATGCTTCGCCCC
>JAVJZJ010000156.1:0-285 GCA_040223075.1 Marinobacter sp. | reverse complement strand
GGGACACGCCACCGAAATTAGTAGGGGCACGACACCGAGATGAGTAGGGGCACGTCCCCGCTAGTCGGAGGGGCACGAGATGTCGTGTCCCTTCTAATTTCGGTGTCGTGCCCCTACTAATTTCGGTGTCGTGCCCCTACTTATGTCGGTGTCGTGCCCCTACTAATTTCGGTGTCGTGTCCCTACTAATTTCGGTTCAACATTGACATCCTCCCCCGGCTAAAGAGCGCGGGGGATTCCTCACCACGCCACCTTTAGCCGGGGTGGTCGCTGATTGGGGTTGAC
>JAVJZJ010000155.1:0-4843 GCA_040223075.1 Marinobacter sp. | reverse complement strand
GCCCTCTTGCCCCGCTGACCGATCTGCTCAACCCGGATCAGCTCAACGACGTGCCGCTCTTGGGTGATCTTCTGGGGCTGTTTGGAGCCTAAGTCCAGGCATCACTCGCCCACAAAAAACCCGCCAGCCGGCGGGTTTTTTTATGGCTCACCTGTAAGTCAATCTTCAATAAGATCTTTCCAGGTGTCCTCTTGCGATGCTTCCGCTTCGATGCAAAATGCGCAAAGGTCTTTGGGGCAAGTCTCCGGATCGTGAATCACCATGCCATAAACGACCTGTGGCGAGTACTCTCTCTTGTTATTTGGTTTGGTAAAGTTCAGGTAAGCAGACAGTGCATCCTGAGCATCTTGTTCGGTCGGATAAGGGCCAAGGTCGTCTTTTTCCCGGGTCCGGGCAAACCAGCCAATTGGAGTTTCAACGAGCCTGGATGAGGCTGGTCTGGGCGAGGGATGGCTTTCATCCGCCAATGATTCGGTTGGCCCTTGCATGCCCTGCTCTTCCACAACATCCTGATTGGCCGATTCCTGGTTGCTCTTTGTCAAGAAAGAAAAGAATTTAGCCATGAATCACTCTTTTAAAAAACCACTGGCCCGACAAACTATATTCGGGCCAGTGGCAAGGGGTGTGAGCGTGTTCGCTCTTTGAGCCGGGAAGCTCCTGGTTGATCCTAAACGAATCCAAATGCACGTCAAGTCGTATAATACAATATATAATGACTTTCTAGTTGCGATAGGGCTGACGTCATTGGAATACTGGCTTACGCTAACCAAAATACAACACAATTCCCGGCTGATGTGTCTATAGTAAAAAAGTACACAAAAAACCCTCATGCATGGCTGTCACGTCAGTGGACTCAGTAATGATCTCTTGGCCCCCGTTCTCCGGCAATTTCATAGTAGCGCTGTTACCGCTCGTGACTGCGTCGTTGGGGGGAGCTGTCATCCTTATCCTTCTAAAGTACCGGCGCGTTGTTCGGGAATTAAAGGGGCTCAGTCTGGAGGTTGGGACCGCGACCCGGTCATTACGCAACGCTGATCGGGACTTACGCACGTTGTTCGATCAGTCTGCCATTGCTGTCATTCTGCTGGACCCTACAACTCACTCAACTCTCTATGCGAATGAAACCGCCCTGGCGGCGTTCGGGGTTCGGACGGAAGAACAGTTAACAACCGATATCCTGCAAAGACCAGACGCCTGGTCAGAGGCTCCCTATCGCTTGCTGGATTTTGAAGAATACATCGTCAGGACCGGCCGTTCAGGATTACAGCGGTTTGAATGGTTTCTGGAACCCAAGGGCCGCCGACCGGTCTGGCTGGATTGTTCACTATCTGTCATTTCATACAAGGGTGGCCGTGCCCTGATGTTCACCGGAATGAACATTAGCGACCGCAAACATGCGGACGTGGCCGATCGCCATCGCCATCGCGCTATGGCATCCATGGCGAACGACAATCTCTTGAACAGTACGCTGGAACATTTGGCCGCTATGGCGGAAGTTCGGATTGCGGGTGGGCGTTGCAGTGTCATGGTTCATGATATTGAAAACGGGCGCCTTCGCTGGGGCGGTGGTCGTTCATTGCCGTCCTTGTTCCGTGAAGAAATGGATGGACTACCGGTGGCTTTTGGGGCAGCAAGCAGTGGTACTGCTGTCTTTATTCGCGGGAGAGTTGTTAGCCGCGATGTAAAAACAGATGATCGTTGGGAAATGTTTCGTCCACAGGCTGAATCTGCTGGTGTTCGCGCTTGCTGGTCGGAACCTGTCGTTGGCTGTAGTGGCGAGTTGCTAGGCAGTTTCGATGTCTATCATGACGAACCCTGGACGCCAGGCGATGACGATATCGATGCCCTGACAGAGCCGGTTGCGATTGCCAGTCTTGCCATTGAGAGGCATCAGGCAAAAGCGCAACTGGAACAAATGGTATTGTCAGAGCAAATGGTTCGGCAGATAAGTACTGATCTGCTTACGCAAGATGTAGAAGAGACCGACGAAGGCATTACCAGAACCTGTGGTGTTTTGGGTGGCCACTATAAAGCGGATAGAGTGTTTCTTTGTCAGCTTGATGAAGCCAGTCATCTGATGTGGGTCAGTCATGAATGGGCTGAGGAATCATTCGGCTCTCTCTTCATGAACTCCGTCCAGAAAAAGTATCCCATTGTTCCAGGGGAAGTGTTGAACGTCTTCAAGGATAAATCCTATGTAGTTTTTCATGCCGGCAGGGAAATGCCTTTACCATTGGTATTCCTGCAGGAGTTATTGCATTTGCAGAATAATCAATCGGTACTCCTGGCCATGGTGCATCGTGGGGACCGGATGTTGGGACTCCTGGGGGTTCAGATTACTGCGACCTCCAATCCCTGGACACCGCAACGGTCACAAACGGCAGAATTGATGGCCAACCTATTTGGTAGCGCATTGTCGAGAAATGACCTATTGCGCTCGCTTACCTATCAGGCCGTTCACGATCAACTGACCGGGCTCTATAATCGCCACAAACTTGAGAGTTTTATGGCCCAGGAAGTTGCACGCTGCAGTCGTTATGGCAGCACTTTTTCCTTGATCATTTTCGATCTCGACCACTTCAAGTCCATTAACGACAGATTTGGCCACAGCGAGGGAGACGCTGTGCTCTCCAGTGTGTCATCCGTAGTCCATGAGTGCATCCGGGAGTCAGAGATTGCCGGGCGCTGGGGTGGAGAGGAGTTCTTGATCATATTGCCGGAAACCCCACTCGAGGGTGCGATTCCCGTTGCTGACCGCTTGCAGAAAAGTATTGAAAATTACAGATTTACGATTCCGGAATCAGTCACCATCAGCGCCGGTGTTGCGGCGTTTCGGCCGGGGGAAACACCCCACGAGCTGGTACAGCGAGCAGATGCCGCTTTGTACAGCGCGAAAGAATCCGGTCGAAATTGCGTTAAAGTGGACTCGTAGCGCCACTCATCAGTGCGCGAATCAAAACACCTGGACTCCCTTCGCATTTCACCACCTTGCTTTGTCCCACATCTCAGGATTAGCCCAGTTGTCGGGATTGTTCCACGCCCTTTTGTGGTTATATGTGTCGATGTTGTACGTGAACAGTGTCAGTGGGACGGTTGCTGTCTGCACCTCAGATTGCCGTCTAAATCCCAGTGCTATGAAGTCGGAGAACGTCCACTCACTGTCGTCCGGCACGACAACGGCCATTCGATGGGTGCCATAGTTGCGAAGTTGTCCTAGGAGTTCCTCTCCCTGCTGATGGCTCAGGCGTTCAAGTGTATCTGTGATCAAAGCCAGATCCGGAGTTTTGGACAGCGGGAAGGCTCCGTTGAGCTTTTCGGCATCCAAGGTGATGAGTTCAGAGTCAGCGTGATGACTACACCATTGGTAGCCTATTTCACTGGCCAGCCTGCCACACACCACAACAGTGTCCTCAGGTTGGCAAATGTGAATAATCTGTGCGAGAGCTTGCTGGAGTTGTACCATGTCTATGTTGTCATCCACGAACGATGAACCAGTTCTACACTGTACGTTGCACATTGTATAAGTGTATAAGCAATTATGGCCAAATGAATTCGACCACCTATTTCAAGGAGCCTGAAAGTGATCAAATCCCGTGCTGCGGTGGCCTTTGCCCCCAACAAACCGCTGGAAATTGTAGAAGTGGATGTCGCTCCGCCCCAGAAGGGGGAAGTATTGGTACGCATTGTCGCCACCGGCGTGTGCCATACCGATGCCTATACGCTGTCCGGTGCCGATTCTGAAGGCAACTTCCCCGCCATCCTGGGTCACGAAGGCGGTGGTATTGTCGAGGCCGTCGGCGAAGGTGTGGCCTCCGTCGAGGTGGGCGACCATGTGATCCCTCTTTACACCGCCGAATGCGGCCAGTGCAAGTTCTGCACTTCCGGCAAAACCAACCTGTGCGGTGCCGTTCGTGAGACTCAGGGTAAAGGTGTGATGCCTGATGGCACCTCCCGTTTTTCCTATAAGGGCGAGCCTATCTACCACTACATGGGCTGCTCGACTTTCTCTGAGTATACCGTGCTACCGGAAGTCTCGCTGGCAAAAATTCCCAAGGAAGCCCCGCTGGATAAAGTCTGTCTGCTGGGCTGTGGTGTTACCACTGGCATTGGCGCGGTGCTGAACACCGCCAAGGTGGAAAAAGGCGCAACGGTTGCTATCTTCGGTCTTGGCGGTATCGGCCTGGCGGCTATTATCGGTGCCACCATGGCCAAGGCCAGCCGCATCATCGCCATAGATATCAACCCCGGCAAGTTCGATATTGCCCGCCAACTCGGTGCCACAGACGTGGTCAACCCGGCTGAGCACGACAGGCCCATTCAGGAAGTCATCATCGAAATGACCGACGGCGGTGTGGACTACTCCTTCGAGTGCATCGGCAACGTCGATGTGATGCGTTCCGCTCTGGAGTGTTGCCACAAGGGCTGGGGTGAGTCGATCATTATCGGCGTGGCTGGTGCCGGAGAGGAAATCCGTACCCGCCCGTTCCAGCTGGTCACCGGCCGGGTCTGGAGGGGCTCAGCGTTTGGTGGTGTCAAGGGTCGTACGGAATTGCCGGGTTATGTGGAAAAGGCCGAGAAAGGGGAGATTCCGCTAGATGTGTTTATCACCCACAACATGCCACTTGAGGATATCAATGAGGCGTTTGAGTTGATGCACGAGGGGAAAAGCATTCGGTCGGTGATTCACTTTTAGTTCACCATCAAAAAACCCGCCGGCTGGCGGGTTTTTTGTGGGCGAGTGATGCCTGGACTTAGGCTCCAAACAGCCCCAGAAGATCACCCAAGAGCGGCACGTCGTTGAGCTGATCCGGGTTGAGCAGATCGGTCAGCGGGGCAAGAGGGC
>JAVJZJ010000154.1:0-411 GCA_040223075.1 Marinobacter sp. | reverse complement strand
TTAGTGGCTCTAAAGATTCTAAACCAGGGAATCAGTCCTTCATTAGGTGGGGTTGTTTTTTATTGTTCTGTTTTTCTGAGGGATAATTTTGTAGTGTTTAAAACCACTTGTAGTAGTGTATTGTTGGGGCGGGTTTTACTAATATCTTTTCGGTTGCACCAAAATGCGAATAAACCCGCCCTTGCTCAGGAATGGGCGACTCCCAGACGTGCAATGGCACACGGTAGAGACGGGCCATGGCGCGTCTGGTCGCAATGTAGAGACGTGCCATGGCACGTCTGGGAGTCGCCCTTTCCTGAGCAAGGGCGGGTTTAGTCGCATTTGGGTGCAACCGAAAAGATAGTAGTAAAACCCGCCCCTACAATTGACTTATACAAGTGGTTTTTAACACGACAAATTTTTCCATCTGAA
>JAVJZJ010000153.1:0-353 GCA_040223075.1 Marinobacter sp. | reverse complement strand
CATGTGTCATGTGTCATTTTTCATTTTTTAGGGAACAGGGAATAGGGAAAAGGAAATAGGGAATAGGGAACAGCTTATGATCTTATTTCATTGGTGAGTAGAGAAATTCTCCCTTGTCCTCCCCAGCTCCCAGACGTGCCCTGGCACGTCTCTACATTGCTCCCCGACGTGCCATGGCACGTCTCTACCCAGGTCCCTGCGTCAATCAGGCAGGGGACTGAAATCGGGAGTCGAGGTAGACACCAGCGCAAGCACGATAGGTCTGCGAGGCTACTGCTGTAATGACACTACCATATTCAAGCAGAAACAGCGATAGCGCTGCGGCAAACACCAGATCATCATAACAAGAGGGA
>JAVJZJ010000152.1:0-235 GCA_040223075.1 Marinobacter sp. | reverse complement strand
GGACCGACTGTAGCGCAAGCGCCTGGAAGTTTTGTGGTATAGGGATTCGGTAATAGGGTTGGTAGTGAAGCAGACGCGGAGATGGGGAGATGGGGAGACGCGGAGATGGGGAGATGGGGAGACGCGGAGATGGGGAATAGGGAACAGTAAGGAATGTCCTAACTTACCAAGGTAGCTGCTATACAAAGGACAAAGGACCAATGACAAATGACAACCGACGCTCAGGCAAAATGGC
>JAVJZJ010000151.1:0-266315 GCA_040223075.1 Marinobacter sp. | reverse complement strand
AGTCAGGGATACGTTTGACTCTTTGACTCATTGACTCGGGCTTTGGGCGGTGGCGGACGGGTGGGTAGGCCTTTCCAAAAATTTGCGGAGCCAGGGATGGCGGAGCAGAAGCGCCACAGGGATGTGCCGCAGGAGCGGTTTTTGGAAAGGCCTACCCACCCGTCCGCCACCGCCCAAAGCCCGAGTCAATGAGTCAAAGAGTCAAACGTATCCCTGACTCCGAAGGTAATCGTCATAAGACCCACTGAAGTCAGTAATGCCATCAGACTTCAACTCAATAATCCGGGTCGCCAGCGACGAAACAAACTCCCGATCATGGCTGACAAACACCAACGTCCCCGGATAATTCTCCAGCGCCAGATTCAACGCCTCAATGGACTCCATATCCAGGTGGTTCGTCGGCTCATCCATCAGCATCACATTCGGCTTCTGCAGAATCAGCTTGCCAAACAGCATACGCCCCTGTTCACCGCCGGAAATCACACTCACCATCTTGCCGATGTCATCCCCGGAAAACAGCATCCGCCCCAACGTACCGCGAACCAGCTGCTCACCTCCGGTGGTCCACTGAGCCATCCAGTCGGTCAGGTTCATATCCTCGGCGAAGTCTGCAGAATGGTCTTGGGCGTAATAACCCACCTGCGCACTGTCGGTCCACTTGACGTCGCCACTGTCTGGCGTCAAGGCACCGGCCATGCACTGCATCAGCGTCGTTTTGCCAATACCATTAGGGCCGAGAATAGCCACTCTCTCACCCGCTTCAATCTGCAGGTTGAGTTTGTTAAACAGCGGTTCACCATCAAACCCCTTGGTCAGATCCTTCAGGGTCACAGCCTGGCGGTGCAGCTTCTTGGTCTGTTCAAAACGAATAAACGGACTGACCCGGCTGGAAGGCTTCACTTCTTCCAGCTGAATCTTGTCAATCTGGCGGGCGCGAGACGTGGCCTGCTTGGCCTTGGACGCGTTGGCAGAAAAACGGCTGACAAACTGTTGCAGCTCGGCAATCTGCGCCTTCTTCTTGGCGTTATCCGCCATCATACGCTCGCGGGCCTGGGTGGCGGCGGTCATGTACTCGTCGTAGTTACCCGGGAACAGCCGCAGTTCACCGTAGTCCAGATCCGCCATATGGGTACAGACACTGTTCAGGAAGTGACGGTCGTGGGAAATAATTACCATGGTGCTGTTGCGAGCCACCAGAATGTTTTCCAGCCAGCGAATGGTATTGATGTCCAGGTGGTTGGTCGGCTCATCCAGTAACAGCACGTCAGGATCAGAGAACAGCGCCTGAGCCAGCAGCACCCGTAACTTCCAGCCCGGTGCCAGGGCACTCATCGGCCCCTCGTGCTGCTCCAGGGGGATATCCAGACCCAGCAACAGCTCGCCGGCGCGGGATTCAGCCGTGTAGCCGTCCATCTCGGCGAACTGCACCTCCAGATCCGCCACGGCCATGCCGTCTTCCTCGCTCATTTCCGGCAGGGAATAGATGCGGTCACGCTCCTTCTTGACGTTCCACAGCTCCTCGTGCCCCATGATCACGGTATCCATCACCGAACAGCTTTCATAGGCAAACTGGTCCTGGCGCAGCTTGCCCAGACGGGTGTTTGGCTCCAGCATGACCTGCCCCCCAGAGGGCTCCAGATCGCCACCGAGAATTTTCATGAACGTGGACTTGCCACAGCCATTGGCGCCGATCAGACCATAGCGGTTGCCATTGCCGAATTTGACGGATACGTTTTCAAACAGGGGCTTCGCCCCGAATTGCATGGTGATATTAGCGGTGGAAATCAAGAAACAGACCTGTCTATGTGAGGGCCGGACACGCCGGCAAAGAAAACCCGGTATTGTACAGGTTTGGCAAGCCAACCGTGAGACAGAAGAAACACGGATAAAAAGCACTTGCCTCCGGCCCGTCGGGCGGGCAGCATTCCTACCCTGTAATGCACATTCATTGAAACCAACAGGACAATATCCATGACACAGGCAACCGCACGCCACATCCTGGTAGACAGCGAAACAAAATGCGAAGAACTGAAGAAAGCCATCGAAGGCGGTCAGGACTTCGCTGAAGTAGCCAAACAACACTCTTCCTGCCCTTCCGGCCGCAACGGTGGCGACCTGGGCTCCTTCGGTCCGGGCCAGATGGTTCCCGAATTCGACAAAGCGGTATTCAGCAGTGACCTGAATACCGTTATCGGTCCCATCAAGACCCAGTTCGGCTACCACCTGCTGGAAGTGACCAGCCGGAGCTAATGGGTCCCGATACCGTATCCATGAGCGCCCACGAAGGCCAGCGGCTGAGGTGGCTGGCCCTTGCGGGCACTCTGGTGATTGCCCCACTATTCTTCATCGGTGGCCCGGACTGGACCTCTGGCCCGCTGCACAAGTCCGTATGGAATCTGGGCCACATCCTGTACTTTGCGCTTCTGACCTATGCCATCCAACCCTGGCGATGGCTCAGGGGCGGACGACTGTGGCTAGCGACAACCACGCTCGTGCTGGCGGTCGGCCTCATCATTGAGTTCCTGCAATCGGGACTGGGGCGACAGGACGACTGGCACGATGTAGCGAGGAATCTGGTGGGCACCTGGCTGGTTCTGGCCTGCCACCCACTGCTTGCCCCTGCCACGCGTCTCAGCGTCCGTCAGCGCGCGCTGGCCGTGACGGCTGTGGCACTGGTCGTTTTCGAACTGGGTTTAACCGCAAGCGTTGCTGCGCGGCAGTTCCAGATCAATCAACAGTTGCCGCTACTGTATGATTTCAGTCGTACCGACCCTTTAACCTTGTGGCGCGGAAATCTGGCACCGTCAGATGCCCACAGCGACATCAATGGGCAGAGCCTGAAAGTCTCCCTGAGCACCCGTCTTTATTCCGGGGTCACCCTGGATAATCTGCCTGCAGACTGGCGTGGCTACGACCAACTGACGGTCACCCTGTTTAATCCGGACGAGAAAGATCTCACGCTGACGCTGCGAGTCAACGATGTGGAGCATGAACGTGGCAGCAATGTCTATCGAGACCGGTTCAATGCGCAACTGTTGCTGGAGCCTGGGCTCAACACCTTCACGCTGGAGCTGGGGGATATTGAGCACGCGCCGCAACACCGTACCATGAACATGGACAACATTCGGAGACTGGGGATTTTTACGACTCGGCTACCCGCACCAAGAACGATTTACCTGCTGGATCTAAGGCTGCGGTGACATCGTCCAGGGGTTGCGGGTGAGACACTCAGATCCCTCGTCCGTCACCACCACTGTCTCACTGCAGCCAATGCCCCATTGCCCGGGTACTCTCAGACAAATAGGCAGGTGGAACACCATGCCCGGCTGGAACACGGACGACTGCCCCCGGGCAATAAACCCGGAGCCTTCGACCCAGGAAGGCGGGAACTGTGCCCCGACCGTATAGCCAAATACCCCTGAAAAAAACACTTCTTTGGCCAGTGGCGCCAATGCCCTCTCAGCCGCCTGCGCCGCAAAGTCGAAGGTGACTCCGGGTCTGATATTCGCAAGCAGGGCATCCACCATCCGCCGGCAACCATCGAATACCCTTTGCATCTGCTGGGTTGGGTTTCCGGTAACCACGGTCTGCATCATAGGTGCCGTATAACGTTGCCAGGCGGCACCGAACTCCAGAAATACCACATCTCCGGCCTCCACCGGCTGGCGCTTGTGGTTGGCGTGAATCACCCCACTTCGGGAACCCACCGTGACGATAGGCTGCATGCTCATGAATTCACTGCCAGCAGACAACAGGGCTTCCGATCCGATTGCAGCGATGTCATTGTCAGTGATCCCAGGCTGGATCGCCGAGACAGCCGCTTCCAACCCAGCTGCCGTGATTTGGGCGCTCTGCCGCAAGTACTCCAGCTCGGCGGCAGACTTCACCTTGCGAATTTTTTTCAGCAGAGCACCACTGTCCACGAAGCGGACATCCGGCAGGCGCGACCGAACCCCCTCAATGACACCATGGCGCAGGGAACCGTGCCAGAAATCAACGCCTACCCGATCCTCATAGCCGGTCAGCGCCTCGACCAGTGGTATCAGGACCTCACCAATACCTTCCCAGCGATACCCGACCACACGCGTCACTCTCGTGGTCACCATGGCCGGCCCCATCTCGATGGACGGCACCTGGAGCAGCAGTTCAGAAGGCGTCACAACAAGAGCAACATGCACCGACACCTCAAAGGTGCTGTAGCCGGTGAGGTAGAAAATATCGGCAGGATCCGTCAATAACAGCGCACTGACTTCATCTTCCGACATCCGGGCACGAACCCGGGCCAGTCGCTGCTCGAACTCTTCAGGTGGAAACGGACATTCTTTACCTCTGGCGGTACCGGATAACACTTTCTGGTACGCATTAAAGTCCATCTGGGCACTCCTCAGGCATAGCCCTCTACCTTGAGGGTGGACCCAAATGGTGAGTTATTCAACTATCTACACGTTCTCAGCTGGCCGGGCTGAGCATTCTCACCATTTGGCTGCCGATGGATTCAATGGGATCAGTGATCGCCTGCTGGATACTGTTGGTCACCACCCGTGAAAACTGCGATCCGGCATCACTTTCCAGGAACTGGATGTACAGTCCCAGTTCGGCGGCGCTGACATTCTGGTAGGTGAACAAATAGCTGTCATATACCTGTTGATTCACCATGCCTTTCAGCATGCCACGCCGGCCTTCTATCTGGCGCTTGATCTGATCATAGGAAGCGGCATTGTCGCCCTTGAAAGCAGCCAACGCCGACGCCAGCCCCAGTTGCACGGCAATGGAGGTATCCACTGCGCTCTCCGTCGCACGGGATGCCTTGTCAAAACGGTCAAACATCCCCGCTCGCTCACTGCCGCGGAACTGGCGATTCAGCTCCGGAGCCCGGGCCTGGATCTCCGCCCAGGCTTCTGGTCGGGAGGCGGCCACTTCCGCCCTCGCAATCTTTTTCGCCACGGGGGTTTCGTACCATTCCATGACCGACTGCAACTGCTGATCACTGAGAGACGCCTCCAGGCCGGAGACAATCCGCGCCTGGATCTCGTCAGTGTTGTAACTACTACTGACCACATGGCCGATGGAATCAGCGGCAAAGGGCGGTATCCGACCACTTTGCTTGAGACCCTGACGAATGCCCTGGCTCATCATTGCCGGGTACTGGGCGACGATGTCATCGATGGGTGAAGCTTCCAGCACGGCTTCCGCGGAAGGGGCAGCGTGGGCACTCCCCCAAAGCAAGGCGATTGATACTAAAACGGGTGTAATTTGGGAAAATGCTTTCATGACCTATCATCCGGAAAGATTGATGGGCGGTTTATGCCACGATGAACTTGCCGCCTGCAAGCGTTATAGAGGGGGAGTTTGATGACAGTTTGGTATGGTACAAAGAGGCTTCGGTTCTCCAGACCATGAGGAAACGCAGAAAACGTCTTAATGTTTGGAAGTCACGGCTGAAGTGGTATGGCCTGCCAATCCTTGGTCTGGTCATCGCCACCTGGGCAATCCTGCGATTCAGTTTGTTCGCCCCCGATCCGCCACTGCGACAGGACAATGTCTGCGAGATCTTCCGTGAGCATCCAGTCTGGTACGACTATGCCAAAGCCTCGCAAGAGAAGTGGGGCACGCCCATCGCTACCCAGATGGCCTTCGTTTACTACGAGTCCTCATTCCGCAGCCACGCCCGACCGCCACGAACCAAGTTATGGGGTTTTATCCCCTGGACCCGGCCCACAACCGCCTATGGTTACGCCCAGGCACTCGATCCGGCCTGGGGAGAGTACCGGGAAGCCAATGGAGATGGCCTGTTCGTGGTACGTACCCATATGGAACACGCGCTCGATTTTGTCGGCTGGTACAACTACCTGACCAATCGAAAGCTGGGCGTTTCATTCTACAACCCGCAAAGGCTGTATCTGGCCTACCATGAGGGCAGAACGGGTTACGCACGCCGGAGTTACGACGCCAAACCCGACGTGGTTGACCTGGCGTCCAGGGTTCAAACCCGGGCTTTCCGCTACGACAATCAGCTCAACACCTGTGAGCAGGAATTCCAGTGCTGGCGCTGGTACCAGTTCTGGCCGTTTTGCGGCTAGCTAGAATGTGGTACTGATCTCGATCACGGATTCAAGCGACTTCAGTCGATCCACCAGATACTCCATCACGATACGAACCCGGGCCATTTGCTGGGTGTCCTGATTGACGTGCAGCCACAGGTCCACGCTCTCACCTTCCAGAGGGTCGGACAGGCGCCGCAACTCCCGGGTGCTTTCGCCCAGGTAGCAGGGCAATACCGCAAGACCAGCACCGGCCCTGGCCAGGGCATGCATGGACTGCAGGCTGTTGCAGCGAATAACCGATGACACATTCTTCAGGTGCTTGCGATACCAGCGACCGGTCGCCAGATGACTGAAGGTCTCATCGGGAATAATCCAGACACACTCCTCCGGGCGATTTTCAACGTCCATGTTGCGATTGCGGCGGCAGTATCGTGCCGAACCATAGACCGCCGACTCAACGGCGGCAATGCGCTCCCCCTCGAGCGTTGCCTGGGGTTTGTTCTCGGCGCGCAGGGTCAGGTCCGCTTCCCGGTGGCTGAGATTGGCGACATCGTTATCCGTCAGGACTTCCAGCTCAATGTCTGGAAACTCACGCACCAGCTCAGCCAGAATCGGGCTCAGCAGTTCGTTCATCATGGAGTCTTCGGCGGCCAGACGCAGCTTCCCCACGGGGGCGGAGTCCTGCCCTACAAGCTTACGTTCTAGATTTTCCATCTCTGTGGACAGCCGGGCCGCTTCCCGAAACGCCGTTTCCCCCACTGGCGTAAGCTGTAAACCATCCCTGTTGCGTTCAAAAAATTGCACACCCAACGACTCTTCCATCTGATCAAGTCGTCTTAAAACAGTGGTTTGGTGTACACCCAGTATTTCTCCGGCCTTGGCGAGCGTTCCGCCTACTGCCAGCGCATGTATGTATCGAAGATAATCCCAGTCCATAGTTACTGCATATTTGCAACGAGAGTACGGATTTTAACGTATTCAAACTGCAAAAAAGAATCCTTAAAATTGCATGTAAATTAAAGATAGATCGCTAATTAATCCATCAGATTAAAGGAGGAAGGCGCTATGACACCAAGACATATCGCAACCGTTCAACCCCTGCCGTCCAGCATCCTCCACAACAGTGTTGAGGTCAGGCGCCAGTATACCCGTGCTGCAGCAAAGCAGGCGGTTCAGCTGATTAGCAGGAAGATGCGCATTATGGGCAGGAAAGCCCGGACTGCAACTCCGGACATGCCACAGGTGCCCCAGGGCGGTCACTGACACTGCCGCCAATGCCCAGTGAGTTTGGAGTGAAGTAAACAGGAACGTAGAAAAGGAATTTGCAAACACCGGTGGCAACGCAAATGCGGGCCACCGGTGTTTTGCGTTAAGGGATCAGGATTCCCAGACGACCTTGGCCCGCTGGCCGAACCACTCATCCATTTTTTGGGTGTAGTAGTTCTCAATCACGTTGCGTTTGATCTTCATGGTAGGAGTCAGCATGCCGTTTTCCATGGTCCACGGCTCTTTCACCACCACCACAAACGCCAGTTTTTCATGGCCTTCGCTTAGTGCATTCACCGCATCCAGCTCATGTGCCAGCTCCTGTTCAAGCTCGCCACGGCTGCCACCGGTTTCCAGCTCGGCCCTTGCCTCATCTGATAGCAACACCATCAGACACGGCTGCGGCTGGTTGGCCCCCGCGACACACACCACTTCCGCCTTCGGGTGATTGAAACGGTTCTCAATCGGCACGGGCACCACGTACTTGCCTTTCGACGTCTTGAACAGGTCTTTCACCCGACCGGTAATTCTCAGACACCCGTCGCTATCGATTTCTCCCATGTCCCCGGTTTTCAGAAAGCCGTCATCGGTGACGTCTTCCCGGGTTTTTTCCTCGTTCTTGTAGTAGCCCAGCATCTGGCCGGGGCTCTTGACCTCGATTTCACCGCCGTTTCCCAAGCGATGCTCCACGCCAGGATTGGCCATGCCGACGGTGCCAACTTTTGCCTGGCCGGGACGATTGGCATGGGAGTACCCGAAGTTCTCCGACATGCCGTAGACCTCCAGTAGCTCCAGGCCAAGGCCCCGATACCAGTCAATAATCTCCGCTGACAAGGGTGCCGCGCCGGTCAATGCAGCACGGCAGTGATCCAGCCCTAATTGCCTGAGCACCTTTTTCTTAACCACGCCCTTGAGGATGGGAATATTGAACAACAGCCGCTGCTTTTTCGGGGGCAGCTTGGCGTTCACGCCCAGGTAGAACTTCATCCACAGGCGCGGTACCGAGAAGAACAACGTCGGCCGGGCCCGCTGCAGGTCTTCCTGGAACGTATCCAGCGAGTTGGCGAAATACAGATGGAAACCATAGTAGAGCGATTGGGTCTCCACGGCCGCCCGTTCCGCGACGTGAGCCAGCGGCAGGTATGACAGCATGCGCTCGTCCGGACTCACCGGAAATAACTGCTGTAGACCATCAGCCGCCGAAATCATGGTACGGAAACTGTGCATGACGCCCTTCGGGCGCCCGGTGCTGCCGGAGGTGTAGACAATCGTGGCCAGATCGTCCGGGTCCGGCAGCCTCGGCTCTGCCGGCTCACATTGGGCCATGATATCCATCCACTTTGGCGTGTCATCCCGTGGGGATAATGGCAGGGAGATGATCGGCAAATCCTCGGGAATATGCCCCTTGATATCGTTCCAGCCGTCGGCCGTGCCATCGAGTTTGCCCAGGAACAGCAGCTGCGCTTCACTGTGCTCCAGCACATAGGCAGCAGTATCACCGTTCAGCGTCGGATAAAGGGGTACGGAAACATGGCCCGCCGCCCAGATGGCCAGGTCCGACAGAATCCAGTGCGCGCTGTTCTTCCCCAGAATGGCAATATTGCTGCGTTCGGGCAGGCCAAGGCTGTTCAAGTGTGAAGCCATGCGTGACACCTGGTCAGCCGCCTGCTTCCAGGTAATATCTTCAACCCGGCCATCGGGGAACGGTTGAGTCAGGTATACGTTATCTGGAATGTGCCTCGCCCAGTGATAGAGGCAATGGAGTGACGTCTGCTTCTCGTTTTCTACAGCCATGTACGGCTCCTTGTTGTTATTGTATGAATATCGGTTGTTATTCTGTTTCCACTGCATACTACCGGTATTTCAGCTTTCCTCAATAGCCGGACGTGCCTTCACAACTGGCTGATTCGTACTTGATTTCGCTTACTCACAAATCATTCGTGACACTTTGTCAGAATGGTCTACATTGAAATGCTGTGCGTAGTACAAAGGCCACTGCAGGAGATGCCGATGAAAACCACTGCCCGCTCATCCCTTATCTTTCCAGCCTGGGGGCTTATTCTGATAGGCTCTGCTGCTTTCATTTACTGCGCTTCCACGGGGTTGTTAACAGCTTGATGCACGAACTTGTTCTCTACCACTACGCCATGTCTCCGTTCTCGGAGAAAATCCGCGTCATGCTCGGCTACGCTGGCCTTGACTGGCAATCAGTCACGGTCAGGGAAATGCCGCCTCGCCCCACGCTTGAAGCCATCGCCGGCGGTTACCGCAAGATTCCGGTGGCCCAGAACGGCGCCGATATATTCTGTGATAGCCGCAGCATAGCGGCTGAAGTAGCTCGCCTGACCGGCCGGAATGAACTGATTCTCGAGCAGCAACCCGCCGACGTTCAAGGCTTCGTTCGGGAAACGGATCTCGAACTGTTTCTGGCCTGTGTGATTGCCGCCAGTGACGGCCGCATGCTGAAAAGGCTAATCAAAGAGACCTCATTGCTGAATGCCTTCCGGTTCCTGAAAGATCGCATCAATATGGGCCGGAAAGCCCGGGTGAAAGCCGCCAGAGGGCCGGAAGCCAAGGCGCTGGTCCTTGCCCACATGGCAAACATGGAGTCTATGCTGGAGCAGGACTTCCTGTTTGGAGACTCGCCCTGCATTGCCGATTTTTCCGCCTATCACGGACTCTGGTTTGTATGCGACCTGGCGGGCAAGCCCTGGCTCAGGGACTATCCCCGGGTACAGGACTGGATGGCTCGCATGAGAGCCTTCGGCCATGGCCGTCCTTCTGATATTACCGAGGATCAGGCCCTGGACATTGCCAGAAACAGTACGCCCAGAGGACCCGACAAGGATTCCCAGCACCCCCTGACCGGACAGACCGTTGTCGTAAAACCGGACGACTATGGCCGGGAGCCAGTGCAAGGTGTGTTGGTATTCGGCGATGACGACACCATCATCCTTGAGCGCGAGCACCCACGCACGGGTCTACTGCATGTTCATTTCCCCGGGCAGGGCTTTACCATGTCGGCGGTGTGAGCCGCGAGCCTGACCGATCACTGTATACATATACAGCTTCAGTGTTGTACACTCTCGCCATACGTAAACAATCACCCACACCCGATTCCTGGGTGTGGGTGCCCAATGGAGAGATTCATGGCTGTACAAGCACTGTATTACTCGGAAAGGGATGGACTGGAGATGGCGCTGAAACACCCGGATACCCTGCTGTTCTCATCCAAGGCGGAAGCCGATGCCAGAGACAAGGTGCTGGAACTGGCAGAGGAGATTACCCAGTTCCTGCAGGCGCGGGTTGAGGGAATGGATGAAAACCTGGCGGAGAAAGCAGCGCTGGCCATCGCTGAAGAGAAGGAGCTGTTTGGTAAGGCCCTGAAGAAACCGTCACTGCTGAACCAGAGCACGCTGCCGGAATAAAGTGCAGCACCGGAATAAAGCCAGATAACATCATGCTCAGGGACGAGCCTGGATATCGGCTAGCGGCGAAACCGGGTTTCCAGAACCACCGCCGAATTGGTTCGCTCAACCCCTTCCAGATTGCCGATTTCATCCAGGACCATACTCAATTCCTCCAGGGACTGTGCCTGCACAATTGCAATCAGATCATACTCCCCACTCACTGAAAAAAGCTGGGATACCTGACTGATACTTTCCAGCGACGCGTTGGTTCGGGCTGTCAGTTTTTGATAGACCTTGATCGACACATGCGCCTCGACCTGATTGGCAACGTAGGCATCCCCCAACTGTACGGAATAGCCCTTTATCACCCCACTGTTCTCCAGACGCTCCAGTCGGTTCTGGACCGTTGACCGAGACAAATGGAGCGCCCGCGCCAGGTCTGAAATACTCGTTCGAGCGTTCTGCCGTAACAACAGCAGTAGTCTTTGATCCTGCTTATTCAGCATATTGCAAACTCATACCAGCGATTTACTAAATCTTTCCATTAATTCGATCAATTTGCCACTACAACTTACCTCACTCCGCTTACATACTGATCCGCAAGAGATAAAGACAACAGACACACAACCCAGATGCGGGGACTGGCCATGATTATCCGCCCAATCCAGCACAACGACCTGCAAGCACTGCACGAGATTGCACGGGAATCCGGCCCCGGGTTCACGTCTCTGGTTGATGACCGTGACTACCTTGAGAAAAAGGTTCGGCATGCCATAGACAGCTTCCAGCGGGAGCTTCACCAGCCAGGCGATGAACACTATCTCTTTGTCCTGGAAGATGAAGCAACCGGCGACATCATGGGTACAACCGGTATCGAAGCGTCCGCCGGGTATCACAGGCCACTCTGCCACTTCCGGCGGAATTCCGAACCCGCCCCGCACCCAGGGAGTCAACGACTGACCCGTTGCACCCATTACACAGGCTGCACTGAAATCTGCAGCCTCTATCTGCGCCCCAGATACCGCCGGGCCAATGCTGGGAAACTGCTGTCGAAAGTGCGGTTCCTGTTCATGGCCCAGAACCCGCATCGATTTTCCGCCACGATCATTGCCGAAATGCGGGGTGTCTCCGATGCCAGCGGCCAGTCTCCTTTCTGGAATTGGCTAAGGACCCGGGCGGGCAACCTGGACTTTGCCACCGTCACCCGGCTGGCAGGTACAGCACCGCCTGAGCTTCTGGAGGCCTTGTTGCCCGCGGAACCACTGTCCACGGCGATGATGCCCCCCGAAGCAATCCGGGTCATCGGTCAGGTTCACGAGCAGACACGACCGGCGCTGAAGATGCTGGAAGCGGAGGGTTTCCGGCACAAGGGTTTCGTCGACCTGTTTGACGCAGGCCCCACGGTGGAAGCACAACTGAACGAGATCACCAGCATCAGACACTCCCCCCGGTGCCGGGTCCAGGTTGTTGATGACTCCATGCCTGCGATTACCCGCAATCACCCGGGCAACCGCGACAATGCTATGCTGATTGCCAATACTGCTGTATCGGATTTCCGCGCCACTGTCACCACTGAAGCGGCCTGGCTGCCCCATCACAACCTGCTGTCGGTGCCGGAATCCCTGGCCCGTCAGTTGGGCCTGTCGGACGGCGGCGTGACGCACTTTCTGCCACTGGCCACCACCGGGAAGTCCGGAGCCCAAGCCCACACGAACTCATCGGAGGTCCAGTATGCACACTGATCGGAACACCTTGTTTCAACATCTGTGGGACAACTACCGCCAGGTAACACCTTCGGCCGAGGAGATACACCGCATTCTGGGAGCCGCGGAGGGACAGAGCATCATTAACGATCATATCGCCCTGCGTACTTTCAACCTGGCACCTGTCGGCCTGGAGGCACTGGCGAAACACTTTACCTCTCTCGGTTACTATCAGGGCGGTGAGTACCATTTCGAGGCCAAGAAACTCTACGCCCGGCATTATGAGCACCCGGATCCTTTGGCTCCCAAGGTCTTTATATCGGAACTCCTGACCGAGCAATGCTCAAAAGAATTGCAGGCTATTGCCAGTGAACTGGTGTCGCAGGTAAACCCGGAGGACGTGCTCGCCGATAACTTCCTGTATTCCGGACCACACTGGAGCGTGGACTACGCCACCTATGAGGCACTGCTGCGGGAAAGTGAGTATGCCGCATGGCTGGCCGCCTGGGGCTTCCGCGCCAACCACTTCACCGTCAGCATCAATCAGCTCAGCCAGTATCATTCGGTGGCAGAGATTAACCAGTTACTGAAAGGCAACGGCTATCGGGTGAACAGTTCCGGCGGGGAGATCAAAGGGTCACCGGAGGAACTCCTGGAGCAGTCTTCCACCATGGCCGACAGGGTGCCGGTCCGGTTTGCTGACCGCACGGAAGCCATTCCCAGCTGTTTCTATGAATTTGCACTGCGCCATCCCGATGCCAGTGGCAAGCTGTATCCGGGATTCGTCGCTGCCTCAGCAGACAAGATCTTCGAGAGCACCAACGCAACGGGCTGAGGGCCAGATGGGACACTAGGCACTGCCTTCGGGCCAGCCCTGTTCTCCGATGAGGGGAACGAATCGCACACCGCCCAGACTCTCGCGCTCGTACTCGGACGTCGACACCCGGGTTATGCGAACGAGGTCCTGGCTGATGTGCTCACCGCCAACCGGCATGACCAGGCGACCACCGACAGTCAGTTGATCCTTCAATGCCTGCGGGACTGACGGGCCTCCAGCAGCGACCACAATGCCGTCAAAGGGCGCCACTTCCGGCAAACCCAGGGTGCCATCGCCACAATACACATGGACGTTGCTGAAGCCCTCTTCACGCAATACCTCACGGGCATGTGCTGCCAACGCTGGCAGTCGTTCAACACCGAAAACCTCAGCGGCGATACAGCCCAGCACCGCAGCCCCATACCCGGACCCGGTGCCCACATCCAGAGCTCTTTCTCCACCTCGCAAATTGAGAGCGTCAACCATCAACGCCACCACATAGGGCTGGGAAATGGTTTGCCCTTCCCCAATCGTCAGGGGGCCGTCTTCATAGGCCGACTGCTGCAGATCCTCTGGCACAAACTGCTCCCGCCGGACTCGGCGCATGGCCTCTATCACCAGGGGCGAGGCAATCCCCCTGCCCCGTATCTGAAGCTCCACCATCGACATCCTGCGTGCTGTGAAGTCGGACTCGTTCATGGCATCCCCCCGATTCCGCTGAGCATTGCCAAACGTCAAGGCCAAAGATCCTGCCTTACCTTCAGTAACAAAACACTCAAGTTTTACTATGGACGATTGTTCGCCTCCTGACTATTTTTCATCCACAGCCTGCGCAACCGAAAACAGGGCCCCGACCAACTATTGGCCGGGGGCCAGCCCTTTCAATAGGTGACACGGTGCCTGTCGAAGATTTCCCGGATTTCCCGCTCTTCCTCCGAGGGAATCATCACCCTGATCACCTGATTTTCCTTGTCCACATAGACTGATTCCCGGGGCAGTCCCATTGCGAGCAAATCCTCTTCGGTGTTTCTTGCCTGGTCAAAATCCTCGTAATGTCCGTTCAATGTCTTGTTCATCGGGCATACCTCCTTTTTAACCGCCCAATAAAAGTCTAGGATTAATCATAAGGCTGTTCAATTTTTACCCGTCCCGGAGAGAAAGGATGTCCTCAGGATTGACCGTTGTGCGAGTTGCGCTGTTGTTGGTGTTAAGCCTATGGTCCCTTGGCAGCCTGGCGAACGACGCAATCCGTGAACGCATGGAAGCGATACATCAGGGATTCGCGATCAGCGCTCTCGGGGAACCCCTGTTGGCGCTGGACGCCCTTTCTGAATTCTACAGTCACCGGGAGTACGCCCTGGCCTGGGACCGGGACGAAGATCGCAAAGCGATACTGGACACAATCCGGGAGGCAGAACGTCACGGCCTGAAGCCGCCGGACTATCATTACAACGTGCTGGCAACATTTGCGGCTCGCTCGCCCGATGACCTCGTCCCCGAAGCAAGAGCGGATCTTGATCTTCTACTGAGTGACAGCCTGCTCCTGCTCACTTCACACCTACTTCATGGCAAAGTAAACAAAGACTCCATGAAGGCAGAATGGACAGCGAGCCGCCGGGCTCAACACGTGGCTAAAATCGTAACCCAGGCTCTGGAGAATCAACAGCTCCTTACCCTCGTCGATCACCTGACGCCCTCTCCCAGCGGCTACCGGCAGTTGCTGACAGCCCGCGAATTCCTGCAATCCCTTCTCTCCATGCCCTGGGAACCAATTAATGACGGCCCCACCATCCGCCCCGGCATGACGGATAACCGGCTTCCACTCGTCCGCCAGCGCCTGATTGCAATGGGCGACCTGATGCCCACCATATCGTTGGAAGAACAGGTGCTCGAACGCCACTATAGTGACAGGCTGGTGGCGGCTGTTACCCGATTCCAGGCTCGCCACGGGCTGACCAGCGACGGATTGATCGGGCAACGCACCCTTGCCAGCCTCAACATGACCCCGCGGGAAAAGCTTGCCCAACTCGACGCCAACCTTGAACGCTGGCGATGGCTGCCCGAAGATCTTGGCGATACCTACATCATCGTAAACATTGCCGGCTTCGAGTTGCACATGGTGAAGGAAGGAAAAGAGGTTCTGAAAACGCGGGTGATAGTCGGTCGTCCCTACCGGCAGACACCGGTATTCAGCGATCGGATTCGCTATCTGGTGTTCAATCCGACCTGGACAGTTCCCCGTTCCATCATGACCGAAGACCAGTTACCCACCATACGGCAAGATCCGAACTATCTTCAGGAAATGGACTTCACCGTGTATCGGGGATGGGGTGCGGATCGTGAAAGAGTGGACCCAGAAACCGTCGACTGGTGGCTACTGTCCAAGAACAACTTTCCGTTTCAGCTGGTTCAGGAGCCTGGACCACGCAACGCACTTGGCCGGGTCAAGTTTATGTTTCCAAACGAATTTGATATCTACCTGCATGACACGCCCGCCCGCAGCCTGTTCTCCCGCAGCGAACGGACCTTCAGCTCCGGCTGCATTCGTGTCGAGGATCCGTTCCGGCTGGCCAGCTTGCTGCTGGAGGAGCAGGATGGCTGGTCAGGGGAACACATTGAGCGTGTGGTAAATTCCCGCGAGCTGACCACGGTATACCTGAAAGAACCTGTGCCAATACATCTGGAATACCGGACCACCTGGGTGGACGGGGACGGCACCCTGCACTTCCGCAATGACATCTATGAACGCAACCCGCGCCTCATCGCCCAACTGACGGAATCCCCCAGAACACTGGCTCCCGATCAGGCTCGCAGAGACTAATGCCCGGCCCCGCGTAACATTGCCTGCATCAATTCGTGGGCATCAAATTTGGTGAGGGCCTCATTGGCACCAACCTGATTGGCATAACTCAGACTCATTTCGCTGTTCAGCGAGGTATGAAGAATAATATAGGGCTGCTTGAGTGATCCATGATCACGGAGCTTGAATGTCAGTTCGTAGCCATCCAGACCTGGCATTTCGATGTCGCTCACCAGGATGTCCACGGACTCACCTATGGAGCTCGCCTCCTGTATTATTTCCAGAGCGCTTTGACCATCACTGGTCACTTCGTAGGGAATGCCTTTGCTGTCCAATACATCGGAAAGCTGTTTGCGGGCCACCTGGGAATCATCCACTAGCAGAATTCGCTGTGCCCGCAGGGTCTCGCTTTCCACATCCGTCAAGGCAGCCGCGTCGACATTGACGGCGGAAGGATAGACTTTCGACAACAGTAACTCTACATCCAGCAGTTGGATAAGTTCGTTTTCCAGCTCCAGCAGTCCGGTCACAAAGGCGTGGTCCCCAAGAGCCGCCGGTGGTGATTGAACCTGCTTCCAGTCCGTCTCGATGATCTTGCTGACGCTACGCACCACAAAACCGATTTCCTGGCGTTGGATATCGGTCACGATAATAGAACCGGCTTTCTGCTCATCGGATGTAAGGGGACGCCCGCCGACGGCTGCGGCCATATCAATGACCGGCACTGCGGCGCCTCGAAACGACATGGTGCCGAGTACGGCAGAATGACTGTGGGGCAACCTGGTGAGCCGGGTGTATGGCAGGATTTCGCGAATTTTCAGCGTTCCGAGCGCGAACTGCTTTCGTCCAGTCAGGCTAAACAGCAACAGTTTCTGGGAATGGGTGGTTTGTCTGGACATATCAGGCGCAGATCCTGTGGCAAAATAACGACCTCAATACTCTAGCAGAGCCGCCCCGGACGGGGTATCTGAAAGAATGTATTGATTTCGTTACCCAGCTCCGCCAGTCCGGATCACAGCCCCTGAAGATATCCTGGTCCGGATAGCTGACGCATCTGTCGTTGCACCCAGGCGGCACGTTCCCACACATACCGGGAAGGGTTATCGGCACTCAGCACCTTCGGATTGGGCAACACTGCGGCCAGCCTTGATGCCTGGGACGGCGATAAGTGACGGGAACTGGTGCCGAAATAAGCCAGACTGGCCGCCTCCACACCGTATATTCCCGGCCCGAATTCTGCGATATTCAGGTACACCTCAAGAATCCGCTGTTTTGGCCAAAGGGTTTCCAGCCCCAGCGCCAGGACCGCCTCCAATGCTTTTCGAACAAAGCTTCGACCGTTCCAGAGAAACAGGTTCTTGGCGGTTTGCTGAGTAATGGTGCTGGCTCCGCGCAATCCCTTGCCAGCCTCATACTCTGCCAGGGCTTTGCGAATGGCGGCAAAGTCCACCCCCCAATGATCGGGAAAGCGTTGATCCTCACTGGCGATCACTGCGAGCGGCATCCACGGGGATATGTCAGCGTAGTCCACCCACTGCTGCTGAATGCTGTCATCCTGGTGATTGAGACTGTAGACAAGCATGAACGCTGTGGTGGGCGGATCAATGAATCTCAACACCAGCAGGACGGCAACCAGCAGACCCAGCACACTGGCGAAACACCAGGACAGAAGCCGGAAAATACGGCGCGGGAACGTTTTTCTCGCCAAATGGAAACTCCAATGCACTTGCGGCTATGCTAAAAGCAGACAGTATGTCGTGGTTTCCGCCCCTTTTGAATTACAGGTCTGTCAGGCGGCGGCAATCATACCCCTTGCGGGATAAGCGCAATGATAGAACACCTCGAATGCAAGAAAGGGCTCAGGCTGTTACTGACGCCTAACCAGTCACTCAGCTGGCGGGGCAATGTTCAGGTCTGGCTGGCACTGTTTTCTGTGTCACTGGTGATTGCCACTGGCATGGCCCTGGCCGGCGCCTGGGTTGTGATGCCTTTCGCGGGGCTGGAGCTCATCGCTCTGGCAGCCGGTATTTACTACACGGCGCGGGCCTGCCAGACGCGGGAAATACTGTCCGTTTACCCTGACAGTCTTACCCTGGAGAAAGGCAGACGAGTCAAACAGGCCGAATGGACACTCCCGCGGCACTACGCAAGGGTTCGCGCCAACATGCCGCGACATCCCTTTACGCCCCCCAAGCTGTTCCTCTCCTACCGCGAGGAGCACATTCCCCTGGGTGCGTTTCTCAATGTGGAAGACACCCAGATACTGCTGCGCATCCTGGAGGGCAAGGGGGTAAATATCGATCGCAGGGCACCGGAACCGAACCTTGGTTATTGGTAATGACTCCGATCCCCTACCGATCTGAAATTATTGGCTGGAGAGAATGGACTGGAGTTTCTGGGTCAATTCCACCGCCTCACTGCCAAGGTTAGTCAGATAACCACCATCCTGCTGGGTGATCAGGCCCTTCTGGTGCAAGCGTTCGGCAGCCTTGACGGTGTCCTCCGGCGCGGAGTGCTGGTGTACCTTGATGCCTTCCTGGGTTGAGGAAGAACCAAACTGCGTGAGCAAATTCAGTTCAGCAAGATGATCGGGGGAAAAAGCCATGGACGATCCTCATCATATGTTGGAACCTACCCCACTAGTTTTATACGAGGATCGACCAATCTACAAAGCCTTTTCGAACAATTGCAGGAGATTAACATGACCAATCGCGTTGATATTCACTACTGCACCGGCTGCCGCTGGTTGTTGCGATCAGCCTGGATGGCCCAGGAACTGCTGACCACCTTTGAAGGTGAACTGGATGAGCTGACACTACACCCGGGCACCGGTGGTATTTTCGAAGTCTGGGTAAACGGGTCACAAATCTGGTCACGCACGGAACAGGGGGGATTCCCGGATATCAAGCAACTCAAGCAATTGGTTCGCGATGAGATTAACCCGCAGCGGGATTTAGGGCACTCCGACAGACAGGCCTGAGGAATTAGTCTAAACCAGGATGTAATTGGTTGCGTTATACGCTACAAAGCCAATAACCACGACAACAAAAACTCCCTGGTTAATCGGCATGAACGACAGCACGACATCTGCTTCAGAATACTTCGATTACATTATCGTGGGTGCCGGCACCGCCGGGTGCCTGCTCGCCAATCGCCTCAGCGCCAATCCGGATTACCGGGTACTGCTGATTGAAGCCGGCGGTCGGGACAACTACCACTGGATTCACATACCCGTGGGTTATCTCTACTGTATTGATAACCCCCGCACCGACTGGCGCTTCAGAACCGAGCCTTCCCCCGGTCTCAACGGCCGCTCACTGATCTATCCGCGAGGCAAGACACTGGGCGGCTGCTCCAGTATTAACGGCATGCTCTATATTCGTGGCCAGCGCCGCGACTACAACCATTGGGCGGATGTGACCGGAGACGACGCCTGGCGCTGGGACAACTGCCTGCCGGACTTCATGCGCCACGAAGACCATTACCGGCTCGATAACGGCGGAGATGCGGACAATCACCATGCACAGTTCCACGGCCACGGTGGTGAATGGCGGGTAGAACACCAGCGGCTGAAATGGCAGGTGCTGGAGGATTTCGCCGAGGCCGCGGTGCAGGCGGGCATTCCCAGAACCCGGGATTTCAATCGTGGCGACAACGAAGGCGTCGATTATTTCGAGGTAAACCAACGCGCCGGCTGGCGCTGGAACACCTCCAAGGCCTTCCTCCGAAGTGCCGCCAAACGCCCGAACCTCGCCGTCCGGCACTCCACCCAGGTGCTCGGGCTCGAAATGGAAACCGGGACGGGCCGCCAACCCCGGTGTACCGGCGTCCGAATCTCTGGCCCCGGCAACAGCGAAATCCTCGCCACCGCCTCGCGGGAAGTCATCCTCTCCGCCGGCTCAATCGGCTCACCACAATTGCTGCAGCTATCCGGAATCGGGCCGGCGGACTTGCTCAAGCAGCATGGTATCCCGATGATCAGGGATCTCCCCGGTGTTGGGGAAAATCTTCAGGATCACCTGCAGATTCGCTCGGTCTACAAGGTCCACGGAGCGAATACCCTCAACACAATGGCCGGCTCCCTGTTCGGCAAGGCAAAAATCGGTCTTGAGTACCTGCTCAAACGCTCGGGCCCCATGAGCATGGCGCCGTCCCAGCTGTGCGCCTTTACTCGCAGCTCCGACGACTACGATTACGCCAACATTCAATATCATGTGCAGCCACTAAGCCTTGATGCCTTTGGTCAGCCCCTGCACGATTTCCCGGCCATCACAGCCAGCGTGTGCAACCTGAACCCCACCAGCCGGGGCACGGTCCGCATCCGCAGCCGTGATCCCCGTGAAGCGCCAGCCATTTCCCCCAACTACCTGAGTACGCCGGAAGACCACAAGGTAGCCGCCGATTCATTGCGGGTCACCCGCCGCATTGCCGAACAACCGGCCTTTGCCAGATACCAGCCGGAAGAATACAAACCCGGTATGCAATACCAAACCGACGACGAACTGGCCCGGCTGGCCGGAGACATTGGCACCACCATCTTCCACCCCGTGGGCACCACTCGCATGGGGCGGGCCGATGACGACATGGCGGTGGTGGATTCCCACCTGCGGGTTCGTGGGGTTGACGGTTTGCGGGTAGTGGATGCCGGTATCATGCCCACAATTACCAGCGGCAACACCAACTCGCCCACACTGATGATTGCGGAAAAAGCCGCCACCTGGATACTGGCCGGTGATTAAGCCGGCCGGGAGAAGAAGAGATCTAAGCGAGCCCTATTTCGCCAGGGCGACGATGTCTGGATACTCATGAATCCGGACCACGCCCTCGACATCCGAGGTCAATGACAGCCCACAGACCTCGTTCACCATGGCCCGAGCAACGGTGTCAGCCTCAATGCCACGGTATTTTTCCAGTGGCCCGATCATCGCCCGGTTGATCAGGGGCATGGCCTTCATACCCAGAGCCTCGGCAGTGCGGTGTTCTTTACGTTCCCCGAGCAACAGGCTGGGCCGATAAATCGACAGGAAGGGATAACCAAGCCCGCCCACACTGTCTTCCAGCTCCCCTTTAATACGGTTGTAGAACACCGTGGAGGATGACGACGACGCAATCGCGGACATCAGCACAAACGCCCGGGTTCCCCGGGAAAGACCGATTTCTGCCGCTTTCAGGGGATAACTGTAGTCCACTCGACGAAATGCCCGCTGGGAACCGGCTTTGCGAATGGTAGTGCCGAGACAACAGACAATGACGTCGACTTCGAACAAATCCGCGTGCTCATCCAGGCGGTCGAAATTCACTTCCCGCTGCACCAGCTTTGGATGTTGCCTGTCGTTGTTTCGCCGCACGGGGGTCACCACCGAGGCCACCTCATCCCTTGCCAGCAGTCCGTCCACCACCATGCTGCCTGTAAGCCCCGTGGCACCCAAAACCATAACCCTGATCGCCGTCATTTACCGCAGTCCTCGCATCCATCTTTCCGGAAGGCTAACATTCTACCTCACTTCATACTCAAGAATTTTCGAGGATCAATCCGACATGCCCAACGGGGAAACCACCACTGCCCATACCGACCTGAGAGCCCAACAGCAGGCTACGCTTGCCCGCCTCGACAGGTTTTCCCGGATTACCGATTCCGCCATCCGGATTCCCTTTACCCGTATCCGCCTCGGGCTCGACCCGATTATCGGCCTGCTACCGGTCGTCGGCGACCTTATCGGCCTGGTGCTGTCGCTTTATGTCCTGCTGGAGGCGCACCGGGCCGGCGCCGGCAAGCGCATCAAGGCTCACATGATCAAGAATATGCTGATTGAAACTTTCGGCGGCATGGTGCCTGTCGTGGGGGATGCTTTCGATATCGTCTACAAGGCTAACACCCGCAATACACGTCTGCTGCGGGAGTATCTGGAACAGGAGCTGAATACGGAACCACAACCCCGGTTTCCGTGGATGCAGCTGGTTGTCCTGGTCATCCTGCTGGCCATTCTCAGCAGTGTGATCATGCTCGCCTGGTAACCACCAGAGCCACCCCGGTAATGGAAATCGCACCACCAACCATGGCCAGAACACCCAGCCGCTCATCAAACAACAGGAACGCCTCCAGCGCAGTCACCGGCGGGACCAGGTAAAACAGGCTGGCCACCTGGGAGGCGGCCCCCTGGCGGATCAGCCACATCAGCAACAGGATGGCGCCGATGGATACACCAAACACCAGCCAGGCCATGGATAGCTGCAGCTGAAGCGCCCATTCCACTTCCCGGGATTCCAGCGTGAAAGCCCCGATGGCAAAAAACACGGCCGCGGCGCTGTATTGGATGAGCGTGCCCGCCACCAGATCCGCCTGGGTGCCGTTGCGCTTCTGATACACCGTACCGAGGGATATCCCGGCCAGGGAGAAGCCGGCCCACACCAGCGTCCATAACGGGAAATCCGAGGTATTGCCATCACCGCCGACAAACTTCTCCAGCAACACCAGCGTGACGCCCACCAGCCCCAGAGTCAGCCCCAGCCATTGTCGCCCCGAGACACCTTCCTTCAGCACAATCACCGCTGCGGCCGACGTCACCAGCGGTTGCAGACCAACAATCAGCGACACAATACCGGACGGCATACCGCCCTGGATGGCGTAATACACACCCCCCAGGTAACAACCGTGGACCAGCAGCCCGGTCACCGCCAGGTGCCCCGCTCCCCGCCATCCGGGCCAGCGGGTCTTCATCAGCCAGGCCAGACCCGCCAGCAGCACCAGGGTGAACAGCATGCGGATCAACAGCAGCGTAAAGGGCTCCGCATACGGCAGCCCGTACTTGGCGCCAATGAATCCAGTGCTCCACAACCACACAAACAACGCGGGCACCAGAAAGGTGAAGAAAAGTGAACGCATGATGATTCAACCAGGCAAAGAGATTCCAGAATACAGCCACTTTAAAAGTTAGCAGGCAATCAATACAGGTACAGGTAAAGAGCTTTACCACCATCACAGTCACGAATTCATGACGCTGTCCTGCCCCGAACCAACCCGCTATCATTCACGCCATGAAACTTTCCCGAATCCTCAGCAACCAGAACGGTGTCAGCCGTAAACAGGCCAATGCGCTGATTGCCGCTGGTCGTGCCATGGTGAATGGCAAAGTGTGTACCAACGCCTCTCTCGATGTTGACCGATTCACCACCGTCGCGGTTGATGACAAGGTCATCCAGCCTGGCTCACAGGCCCATTACCTGATGCTGAACAAGCCCGCCGGTTACCTCAGTGCCACCGTCGATGCCGTTCACCCCACAGTTCTGGACCTGATTGCCCCGGACCTGCGGACGGACCTGCATATCGCAGGACGCCTGGACCGGGCCACCACCGGCCTGCTGATACTGACCAATGACGGCATCTGGTCCCGGGGCCTGACCGAACCCAGGGTCAGAATCCCCAAGGTCTACCGGGTGACCACCGCATACCCATTGTCGCCCGACACCAAAGCACGCTTTGCCGAGGGCATCTGGTTTGAATACGAACAACTGACAACCTCACCCGCACACCTTGAACAGATGGATGCCACCAATGTCCGGCTGACGATTTATGAAGGCCGCTATCATCAGGTAAAAAGAATGTTCCATGCCGTAGGTAACCGGGTCGTCTCCCTGCACCGGGAGCAGATGGGCGACATAGCCCTCGACGGGAAACTGCAACCCGGTGAGTATCGCCCCTTGAGCCATACGGAAACCCAGTCCATCCCCCGCCGGTAAGGTTAGCTGTCCTTGCCCATTTTCTGCTTCAACATACGATCCATCTGGCGAAAAGCTGGCTGCGTAAGCCGGGTCACCGGGCCCGGCAACGCCGCCAATGCCAGACTGCCCAGGGTGCCCACCGGACTTCCCACCCGCGCCGGACGTTTGTTCACCGCCTTTACAATCCACCCTGCCGCCTTGTTCACATTCATCATTGGCATATGCTGGTAGATGCTGGTTCTCGAGGACATGGGCGTGCGCACCATCGGGAAATACACCACCGTGACATCAATCCCCTTGTGGCCGAGCTCCGCCAGAAGGGACCGGGAAAAGGACTCCAGCGCCGACTTGCTGGCGAGGTAGGCGGAAAACAGCGGGATTGGCACCTGGGACGACAGCGTCGAGATGTTCACCACCTGCCCTGCCCCCTGTTCGAGCATGCGAGGCAACAGTTTGAGAGTCAGTCCCACCGCCGCAATGTAGTTGATGTTTATGGTGCGCTGGTAATCGTGCAGGCGGTCCAGGGCCTCGGTAATTGGACGTCGAATCGAGTGGGCGGCGTTATTCACCAGCACATCCACCCGTTGATGCTCATTAAGAATACGCTCGGCACACAGGTTGAGCGACGCCTCATCGGTCAGGTCCGCCGGGTATATCCATGCCTGTCCGCCATCGCCGGTGATCTCACGTTGAACACTGGCCAACTCTTCCTCCCTTCGCGCCACCAGGCACACCCTGGCCCCCTGCTTCGCCAACTGTCTGGCCGCAACAGCGCCAATACCACTGGAAGAGCCGGTGATGACCACCGTTTTACCCGCCACGTTCATGATCGTTTTTCCCGCACTTGTGAATGAATCAAAAGCCTATGATCAAAGCCTGTTCAAATACAATGACTGAAGACACCATCACATTTGCGACTATCGACACTTATCGTTACGTTTCTTCCGTACCACAACGACGTATACTGGCGTGTATCACGCAGATATCCGTTCAGGTTTCTCATGAGTGCACAATGACAAGCGGTAATCTTCTCTTTACACCAATACTGGCAACCCTGTTGCTGGCATTACTGTCCCAACCGGTTGCTGCTGGTGGCGTGAAACGTATTGTTCACCCCGACGGCACCGTGGAATACACCAATGTCAAAAGCACCGAACAGCGGCATGCTTCCAGTAAGAGTGAGGTGGTCTATCGCTATCGGGACCAAAATGGCGTGGTCGCCTACAGCGGCAACCGGCCGGCAGGGGCAGACTTTGATGTTATCCGCTTCCACTGCTACGCCTGCGATCCGAATTCCAAAGTGGACTGGCGGACCACGCCGCTTTACCACGAGCCCTACCGTGACGAAATCCAGGCCGCTGCACGGCAGTTCCAGATTGATCCAGCCCTGGTCCGCGCGGTCATCCACGCGGAATCTGCTTTCAATGCCCGCGCCATTTCCCCCAAGGGGGCCCAGGGGCTGATGCAGTTGATGCCCGCAACGGCCCGGGAACTGGCTGTCAGCAATGCCATGAACGCGGCCGAGAACATCCGCGGCGGGGTCAATTACCTGGCGCAGATGCTTGATCGTTTCGGCGGGGACACCCGACTGGCCACCGCCGCTTACAACGCCGGTCCCGGTGCGGTTGGCAGGCATGGCGGCATCCCGCCGTACGCGGAAACCCGCGCCTATGTCGAACGGGTGGGAATTCTCCATGAACGTTACGCGCGCAACTAAGGCTCTCGCCAGCCTGACCTTACTGCTGACCGTCAATCCCGTGATGGCCTCTTTCCGCTGCGGCAGTGCCCTGGTCAGTCAGGGGGACTGGCCGCTGGAAGTGGAAGAACGCTGTGGTCAGCCGGACTACGTTGCGACATATCCCCAGACCGTCGTACCGGGACTCGGAGTGGTCCAAACCGAGGAACACTGGTACTACAACCGCGGCCCTCAGAGTTTCATTCGTCGATTGGTTTTCCGTAATGGCAAACTCCAACGGGAAGACAGCCTGGGTTATGGCTTCTACCCCGATAACCCGGGGCCCTGCGATACTGGCGCCCTACAGGAAGGTATCAGCGAGTTCGAAGTCATCGCCCGTTGTGGTCAGCCCCTGTCGAGGCAGGTGACCTGGCAGGTCGTTACCCCCAATCACACCGGGCTGGCACACCGGAGTTATCCGGTCCCCGTGGAAGAATGGCTGTACGAACTGAGCAATACCCAGTTCCGCCGGGTGATCACTCTTCGTAATGGCCAGGTGGTGGATGTGGAGTCCACCAAAAAACCCTACTGACCAGTGCGGCTGGATAACTGTTCCCGAGTCTGTAAACGCCCTTTTCGCCGAATTTCTGCATTCTCGAACCGACGTTTCTGTTCGTCGGTTTCCGGGACTGCTTCAGGGACATCGACGGGCTTATCCTCTTCATCCAGCGCCACAAATGTGAAGAAGGCAGACAGGATATGCCGAACCTCTCCGGTATAGCTGTTTTCAGCCTCGACCCGGGCACCGATTTCCATAGACGACCCCCAGCTTCGGTTCAGTGACAAGCTGAACAGCAGGGTATCGTTCCCTTTCGCCGGCGCCCGGAAGTGAATGGAGTCCACCGCGGCTGTCACACAGACATGGGCCGAATGACGCTCGGCCACCACCAGTGCCAGTCGATCACACTTGGCCATGATCATGCCGCCGAACACCGTGTTATGGGAGTTCATGTCATTGGGAAAAACTTTATAGACATGCTGCTCAATGGCGGATGCGGAAACGGGTTTGGATTTAGGGCTGGGCATGATTCATTCTCTCCTAATGAGCCAAGTTGCCAAGCGTACTGAAACAACCCATTAGATAACAGAGCAAATCAGCTGTGGCCCGCTATCGGCACTTTCGAAGTATTTACATCAACAATATGTCTCTGGAATATTAACCCGAGCCCCATTAATAACAGTAAATATGGAAACGTTCCGTATCCAGGCAATTGAGGGAGAGCATTATGAGCCAACATCATGGCAGCTGTTTCTGTGGTGAAGTGAAATTTCAGGTCAGTGGCGAGCCAGCGGCCATGGGCTATTGCCATTGCGATTCCTGTCGGCGTTGGTCAGCGGGTCCCGTGAACGCGTTCTCGTTATGGCCACCCAGCAACTTCGAAGTTCTTGCCGGCGAAGATCATATCGGCACTTTCCACCTGACTGAACAAAGCTACCGCAAGTGGTGCAAGAAGTGCGGCGGGCATGTCTTTACCGACCACCCGACAATGGGGCTGGTGGATGTGTACGTAGCCAATCTGCCCGACCTGGATTTCAAGCCGGCGCTGCATGTGCATTACCAGGAATCCGTACTGTCCATTCACGACGGTCTGCCAAAAATGAAGGACGTACCTGCGGAAATGGGCGGCTCGGGAGAAACCCTGCCCGAATGAAGATCAATTGCTGAGGCGCTTGGCCACCCATCGATGATACAGCCAAGCGAGAGTGGGGCGAATCACCGGCAAACCGATCAGCCACGCCAAGGGCTTCAGCGCGGGCACACGGGACATCAGCAGGATATAGGCATCCATTTCCCGGTGTACCCTGCCCTGGTCGTCCTTGACGTGTAGCTCCCGGAGGGCCTTATCTGGATCGATACCCTCCTCGCGCAGTTCATTGTCACGCCCGGTGATATCCAACCACTCAACGGATTCCCCGGTCTTGCCCGCCAGCTTTTCATACCAACGGCGGTCCTTGATGCAGGCGGAGCAAGAGCCATCGTAGAACACCACCAGTTTGCCGGCTGAGGTAACCATCATCGTCTCCTTCAGGAGTATTGGCGATACGCCCATTATCGATTCCGTAGGGCGCCCCTTTCAAATCAGGTCAGGCACGCCCCAGGAATCGGCGCTCCTCCACATTCACCTTAATTCTGTCGCCGGTGGAAATGTGCTCGGGGACCTGGATCACCAGCCCCGTCGACAGTGTTGCCGGCTTGGTCCGCGCCGTTGCCGAACCACCCTTGATCGAAGGATCGGTTTCCACAATCTCCAGATCCACCGTCGGCGGCAGGCCCAGCGCAACCGGGGCATCACTCACCAGAATCACCATCAGGCCCTCAGTGTCCTCGCTGATAAACAGCAGTTCTTCGGCGATGGAGTCCCGGTTCAGGCTGTATTGCGTGAAGTCCTCGCTGTCCATGAAGACGTATTCATCGCCATCGGAATAGGAAAAGGTCGCCGGTCGGCGAACCAGGTCCGCCAGGCTCAGCATGTCCGAGTCTTTGAAGGTCTCGTCGATCTTGTTACCCGTCACTACGTCGTACATCCGCATGCGATACAGGCTACCGCCCGCACGACCTTGTGGCACGGAGCGTTCGATGTCCTTGACGAAGTAGGCTCTGCCTTCATATTCAACCGCTGAGTTTTTCTTGATTTCACCTGCTTTTGGCATTGTTTCTGGTTCCGGAATAAAGAATAGGACAAAGGAGTTGCTGATATACCATGAAGTTGGGCAACAAAGCGATAGCAGCTTGTGGTGGGCGCAACCACCCAATATGTTGTCCATCACAAACCGTCCCCCAGCTCCATGCTATTCTCCCGGTGTTAATGGCTTATAGAAACCAGTTCCAGGGAAGCAACTGACCATGACCACCCAACACTTTCGATACTCTCCCAGCATTCTGCGCACCACTCACATGGCTGCCCTGCTCAGCGTGATTCTTGTACCTATGCTGGGAATATTTGCGGTGCTGGCTTGGCTAGGGTTCAGTGAAACCGGTGATTTATCAAAGCTGTTCCATACGGACGATGGCTCCCTGGGGTACGAGAGCATTTTGGTACTGGCGCTATTGGCACTGCTGCCTTTCATTGTTGTCAGTAACAGGAAAGTCCGAGTGGAGCTGGATTCGTCCACGCTCAAGGTCCACATCCCCCGACTGACCGGCATGGGGCTGATGGGTCTGACCACCGGAGATCACCGCATTCTGCTTCACAGCATCCAGGAGATCCGACTCCGGCCCGCCGCCGCCCCGAAAGCGCTGACCCCGGCACTCCATCATTCACGGCTGGAAGTTGTCACCGCCAGCCAGACCTACCGCTTACAGCCCTATAACTTTCTACGCCTGCAGGGACCGGATCATCGCATGGGCCTGAGAAATGTCTTTGGCAAACCCAGGGACAAGCTCCACGGCCTGCTGAGAGAAGCTCCGCTGGTGCAGTCGCTGTCAGCGGCGACCGGCAAGGCCATTACTGTGTCCGAGCCCGCATCCAGCGGTCCACTGGCCAATCAGTACAACCTGATGACTCACAAGGGCATGGTGGCGCAACTCGTCCTGCTGACCATTTTCGGGCTCTATGGAATAGCCGATTTCGTGCTGCTCACCGACTATCTGGTGCTGGGCAATTTCCCTCTCTGGCCGTTTGTATCCGCCGGATTGCTAACTGCGGCGCTCGGCATTCGCCTGGGTCGCGGTGCACCGATGGCAGAGCGCCTTGGCGTCACGGCACTGGTCACCCTGGCCGCCGTTGCCGCCACCTACCCCGGCCTACAACGCTATAGCCTGCTCGCGGCACCACAGCCGATCGCGGTCCCTTACCAATCAACCGACACGGCGCTGTTCGAGCACCCCAACCATCCGGCCATCGACCAACGGAACAGCCAAATCGCGGAATATTGGCAAACGGTACCGGCGGGCAGTGAGTATGTGTTTTACCTGCACCGGCCGGTGATGGGATTCTCAATGGTCGACATGGGACCGGTGCACGAGAAGAGCCGGGCCTTTTACCAGGAGGGTTAGCGACACCGGCCAGGTGTAAAACCTCCCCTTCCCTGGGGGGGCCGTCACCTGGCTGGCATACTCCCTACTCGGAGGCAGCAATCAGGCTGGCGTTACCACCCGCGGCGGTGGTATCCACACACAGGTGGCGCTCAATCACGAACCGTTGATCGAGGGTATGTTCCGTGATCAACGGCAGCAATGCCCCCTCACGCTTGGCCAATGCCAGACGGTATTCCCGCAGCAGGGATGGCTCAGCACAGCTCACCACGGCCTGGAAACCACGCGCCATTGCCAGGGCCTCGGGCTCCAGCAGTCCTTCGACACCAACGATCGGCAGGCCGGCCTTGGCGGCACGATTGACGCTGTCTTCCACGCCAGGCGCGATCACGAGGACTTTGTTGCCCTGAGACAACGCCGTTGCGGCCTGCTCCAGTGCGGTTTGCTTGTCCGGGCCGAGGCAGAGAACAATGCCACGGGCGTGGTTGGACAGGCGGTTCAGCTCACCAGTGGGCCCTGGCAGCTCTTCGGCATGGGCATCCAGCGGCTCCGGCACTTCCCCGAAAATCGGCTTCATTGCCTCGATTCTGGCCTCCGGTGCGGGCGCCTTCATGTCGCGCAGCTTGCCAATCAGTCCTTCAAGCTTTTTGATATCAACCGACTTTGCACCGGAGTCCGCCGGGCGTTCGACCGTTGCCCCCTTCAGGAACCGGCGAACGTATTGCGGACCACCCGCCTTGGGACCAGTCCCGGACAGACCCTCGCCACCGAACGGCTGGGAGCCGACGATGGCACCAATCTGGTTGCGGTTGACGTAGGTGTTGCCCACCTTGATCCGGCTTGAGATCCGCTCAACCCGGCGGTCAACCCGGCTGTGAATACCAAACGTCAGGCCATACCCCCTGGCGTTGATATCATCCACCACCTTGTCGATATCTTTCGCGGCAAAGGTCGCCACATGCAGCACCGGACCAAAGATTTCTTCTTCCATTTCCTCAATGCCCGAGACCTTGAGCACCGCCGGAGAGACAAACAGCCCCTGGTCAGGAACCGGCAGTTTCTTCAACAGGCGACCATTACGCTCAAACTTATCGCAGTGATCGACGATTTTCTTCTTGGCCGCCTCATCAATAACCGGACCCACATCCGTGGACAATAGCCACGGATCGCCAATGCCCAGCTCCTCCATGGCGCCGTAAAGCATCTCCAGCAGGTTGTCAGCGATGTCTTTCTGCACATAAAGCATACGCAGCGCCGAACAACGCTGCCCCGCGCTCTGGAAGGAGGACGCCAGCACATCCCGCACCACCTGTTCCGGCAGCGCAGTAGAATCCACGATCATGGCGTTGAGGCCACCGGTCTCCGCCACCAGTGGCGCATCCGGGGCCATGCTTTCCGTCATCATCTTGTTGATGCTCTGGGCCGTTGCCGTGGAGCCGGTGAAGCACACCCCGGCCACCCGGAAATCGGCGGTCAGCGCAGCCCCAACGGTCGCGCCTATGCCGGGCAGCAACTGAATGACATCGCGGGGTATACCGGCTTCATGCATCAGTTCCACAGCCCGCGCGGCCAGCAGCGACGTCTGTTCAGCAGGTTTGGCAACCACGGCGTTACCCGCTGCGAGATTGGCCAGGATCTGGCCGGTAAAAATGGCCAACGGGAAGTTCCACGGCGAGATACAACACATCACGCCACGGGCATCACCGCTGTCTCTATAGCGGATCGCCTCATTGGCGTAGTACTGGGCAAAATCCACTGCTTCGCGGATCTCGGCAACCGCATCCAGCAGGGACTTTCCGGCCTCTCGGGTAGTCAGCGCGAACAGCTCGTAGGCATGCTCCTCATAAAGATCACCCACCTTGCGCACTAGTGCCGCCCGCTCTTCAACGGGAGTTTTGGACCAGCGACTGAAACCCGATTTAGCAGAAGTAATAGCGGTATCCACGTCCGCATCGGAAGCCTGGGTCACATGCCCGACCAGGTCGTCCGGGTTAGCTGGATTACGCACGACCTGAACCTCTGTACCGGCCACCTCACCGGCAATCACCGGGCCGCCTTTCCAGCGGTAATCCCGGTAGGCATCGCGACCTTCATCGATCTCTTTTACCGTGACTGGATCGGTGATGTCCCAGCCTTTGGAGTTACGGCGGTGCTCTCCAAACAGCTTGAACGGATGCACGATCGCCTTACTGGAAATGTTGCTGCCCATTTCCTCAACACTGACGATCGGATCCTTGGCGATCTCTTCGGGAGTGATGCGGGTATCGACAATCTGGTTCACGAACGAACTGTTAGCGCCGTTCTCAAGCAGACGGCGGACCAGATACGCCAGCAGATCCTTGTGGGGGCCAACCGGTGCGTAGATCCGGCAGGGCACACCGCTCACTTTCAGAACCTCATCGTGCAGGGATTCACCCATGCCGTGCAGACGCTGGAATTCATAGCTGTCCACGCCTTTGACCTTGGCCAGTTCAAGTATCGAGGAAACCGAGTGGGCGTTATGGGTGGCGAACTGCGGATAGATCCGATCGGCCATGTTCAATAGTTTGGTGGCGCAGGAGACAAACGATACATCGCTGCACGCCTTGCGGGTAAACACCGGGAAGCCATCAAGGCCCATCACCTGGGCGCGCTTGATCTCGGCATCCCAATAAGCGCCTTTGACCAGACGAACCATAAGGCGGCGATCGTATTTTTCGGCCAGTCCGTAGAGCCAGTCCAGCGTATACGAGGCCCGCTTGCCGTAGGCCTGGACCACCACGCCAAAACCGTCCCAGCCGGCCAGCTCGGGATCCGATACCAGTGCTTCGATCACATCCAGAGACAGGTCCAGACGATCCTGTTCCTCTGCATCGATGTTAAAGCCCATGTTGGCCGCCGCAGCCTTCCTGACCAGAGTGCGTGCGCGAGGCAGCAACTCGTTCATCACCCGCTCACTGTTGCCGTACTCGTAACGAGCCAGCAGCGCGGAGAGTTTGACAGAGATCCCCGGATTCTTGCGCACATCGCCCTCGCAGGCCTTGCCGATGCTGTCGATGGCGTTGGAGTAGGCATCAAAATAACGCTTGGCGTCATCATCGGTGCGGGCCGCTTCGCCGAGCATATCGTAGGAATAGGTGTAGCCCTTGGCCACATACTCTCTGGCTTCGTCCTGGGCTTCATCGATGTCACGACCCAGCACGAACTGGCGCCCCATTTCCTTCATCGCCTGACCGGCCACGGTGCGAATCACCGGCTCACCGAAACGCTTGAGCAGCTTACGCAGGGTATCGCCCACAGTGTGACGTTCCGAATCCCGCAGCAGGTTGCTGGTCATCAGTAACGCAACCGTAGCAGTGTTGATCAGCGGCGAGGAAGCCTTACCCACATGGGCGCCCCAGGCGCCGGAGGTGATTTTGTCTTCAATGAGCTCGTGGATGGTGGTGTTGTCAGGTACACGCAGCAGCGCCTCCGCCAGGCACATCAACGCAACGCCCTCTTTGGTGGTGAGGCCGTATTCCGCCAGGAACTTTTCCATAATGGTGGATTTGGCATTTTTGCGGACGCTGCGCACCAGGTCGGCGGCGCGGACAGAGATAGCCTCCCGCTCCTGCTGGGACAACTGAGCGCCAGCAATCAACTCACGAATCACTTGGTATTCGTCAGCCAGATAGTAATCACGAATGGCCTGCCGGCTATCGACAAGTGCGGGAGTCACTGACTGCTGCGGTCTCATAGTTGTACCCTCTTAGTTGTTTATCTGTCTCGCATTCTACCGAGATCAACAAAGACTGTTTCTCTATTAGAACCGTATCTGCTTACCATTTTGTCTTTTTTGTTACTTAAATTTTAATTAATTCCCCATCAAATAATTAATGCTTAGACATTTTTCCTGAAAGAGCCTCATCAATCGACGTTGGAGGCCAGCTCCCGAAGTACGCCATGAGCAACCGAAAAGACCGCACAATCAACCTCGCTGGCGGTCTGCATATCGCCCAACATCTGCTTCCAGCGTCCCAGCAACGGCTGCTTATCCTCACGCCAGTTTTCCAGCAACTGCTCCGGAGAAAGCTTCCCGGGAGCCTCTTCAGGTTCCGCTGAAAACACACTGGAAGTGAGATCCCGCAGTTTCTGATCGAGCTCATCCCGGTAGTGTATGGTAGCCAACACCTGCCAGTGCCCCCGGGCCCGAAATACTCGCATCTGCCTGTCCAGCCAGGTCAGGTTCAGACTTTCTCCCAGCCGGAAATACACCCATGCCACGGACTCAAGGGGCTGATCCAACTGACGGGATATCTCGATCATATCCATCAGCCAATAACGGCTCTCAGCAGACGCACAATAAGCCGCGAGATGCTCCGGCACCTCTTCCCTATGGTACTCCTCATAACGTTCCTGCCAACGACTTTCCGGGATCACCGCGGCCAACTGTTCCGTCGATGCCAACACCTCAGCCAGAGGTTCCTGATAACGCCCCAGGCAGTTGTCCGGATCCAGGCCGTGCCAGCGGTTTTGCAGCAACCAGCGGGTGCTCCGCGTGACCAGACGAATGACATCTCCGAACATCTCTGCCTGGATCCGTGCGCTGACCTTGCCGTCCAGCGCTTCTATGTCGGCCCATTTGGCATCTACGCCATGGACACGCAGGGAGATCAGGTAGGCAGCGGCCAGGCGGCCACAGTCGACCCCGGTGGCGTTGCGAATTCTGTCGACCCAGGTAATCCCCATGCGATTGACTATATCGTTGGCGATCTGGGTCGCGGAAATTTCGGCACGCAGGGGATGTGCCTCAACGGCATCGGGAAAGGTCTCCAACAAGGACACGGGAAAGGCCGAATGAAGCGCCGGTGCAAAACGATGATCGTGAACAATGGGAGCCGTGAGCAGAGCCTGTTTGAGCTCAATCTTGGCGTAGGAAACAAGCACCGAGAGCTCCGGGCGGGTAAAGCCCACAGCGCGTTCACGCCGCGCCTGAAGCTCATCATCGTCGGGCAGGAATTCGAGTGCCCGATCCAGCTTGCCCTCCGTCTCCAGGCGCCGCATCAGACGTTCATACTCATCCGCCGAGGCCACAACACCACTCTGGGCCAGGCTCAACGTCATCGCCTGCCGGTAATTGTTTGTCAGCACCAGATCGGCCACTTCGGGGGTCATCGCCCGCAGCATCCGGTTGCGTTCGTCCAGGGTCAGCCGGCCCTGCTGAACCAGATCGTTGAGCAGGATTTTTATATTGACCTCATGGTCCGAGCAATCAACCCCACCGGCATTATCGATAAAGTCACTGTTGGCGGCACCGCCAGTTCGGGCAAAACCGATACGACCAAGTTGGGTCACCCCAAGGTTGCCACCCTCACCCAACACCTTACAGCGTAACTGGTCGCAATTGATCCTTAACCCGTCATTGGATTTATCACCCACGTCATCGTGGGACTCTTCCCTGGCCTTCACGTAGGTGCCGATACCACCATTCCACATCATGTCCACCGGTGCCTTGAGCAGCTCGCTGATCAACTCGTTGGGGGATAACCGGGTGGCTTCAACGTTGAGTACGTCGCGCACCTGCGGTGAAAGCGGGATCGACTTCATGGATCGTGGAAACACCCCGCCGCCTTCACTGATCAGCTGCTTGTCATAATCAGCCCAGGTCGATCCGGGCGTCTGGAACAGGCGCTGACGTTCAGCAAAGGAAACCCTGGCATCCGGCTCCGGATCGATAAAAATATGCTGGTGATTGAACGCACCTACCAGACGAATACGATCGGACAGCAGCATGCCGTTCCCGAACACATCGCCGGCCATATCCCCGATGCCAACCACGGTGAATTCATCCTTCTGGGTATCCAGGCCTGTTTCCAGGAAATGGCGTTTCACGGATTCCCAGGCACCGCGTGCGGTAATGCCCATTTTCTTGTGGTCGTACCCCTCACTACCACCGGAGGCAAACGCATCGCCCAGCCAGAAACCGTAGTCCTCCGACAGCCGGTTGGCGATGTCGGAAAACGTGGCGGTTCCCTTGTCGGCAGCGACCACCAGGTAGGTATCGTCGCCATCATGGCGAACCACATTGGTCGGAGGCACAACGACGCCACCGTCCAGATTGTCCGTCAGATCCAGCAGGCCCCGGATAAAGGTCTGGTAGCAGGCGATGCCTTCCGCCCGCAGGTCTTCCCGGGACCCGCCGCGCGGAGGGTGCTTGACGATGAATCCACCTTTGGCTCCGACCGGCACGATAACCGAATTCTTGACCTGCTGCGCCTTGACCAGCCCCAGTATTTCCGTGCGGTAGTCCTCCACACGATCGGACCAGCGCAAACCACCCCGGGCAACCGGCCCCGCCCGCAAATGAACGCCTTCCACCCGTGGCGAATACACAAACACCTCAAAGCGCGGGCAGGGTTTGGGAATGTCGGGAATAGCACCGGGGTCGAGCTTGAATGACAGGTAGCCCTTGAACTCGCCGCCGTGCTGGCGCTGGTAGTAGTTGGTTCTCAGCGTTGCCTTGATCAGCACATAGAACCGCCTGAGAATACGGTCATCATCCAGACTTTCCACGGCCTCCAGCGCGCCAAGAATGTCGGCCTCAATCCGCCCGGCCATCACCTCCCGGGTTTCCGCCGGGATGTCCGGATCAAAACGCGCATTGAAATAGACCACCAGCATCGAGGTAATGCTCAGGTGACGCACCAGGGTATCGGCAATAAACGGCTGGCTGAACCCAAAACGTATCTGCTTGATATACCGGGAATACGCCCTCAGCAACGCGACTTCGCGCCACCCCAGCCCTGCAGCCATGATGAGCTGGTTGAAATCGTCATTCTCCGCGAAGTCATTCCAGATTTCTCGAAATGCCTCCTGCAACAAGGGCCTGGCCTTTTCCAGGTCTGCGTCACGGCAATGTGAGTGGCACTCCACGGTAAAGTCACTGACGCCGAAATGTTGCCCGTCCCGCCGCTGAATCCGATACGGATGCTCCCCCAGCACTCGCATCCCCAGGTTCTCGAGGATCGGAATGACGTCCGAGAGAATCACCGGGTTGCCCTGGCTATAAAGCTTGAAGTTCAGCTCTCCGTCGGACAATGGCTCTGCGAGCTGGTAAAAACGCATGGGCACATCGGAACTGACCGCGATAGACTGGATCTGGTGAATGTCGCCAAGGGCCTCCGCCACCGGGAAACGTGCCCGGTACGCTGAAGGAAAGCCGCCACTGAACATCTGGGCACACAGACCACCGGACGTCGCTCCCAGTGACTCAACCAACTGGGCGTGCAGATCATCATCCCAGGACTGGGACTCAGTCATCATCTTCGCGACAATTTCCCGCAGGTTCCTCGTGCCGTGGGGATCCGTCTCCTGGTCCTGGAGGGCGTCAGCGAGTTGTTCCAGCAAGGTTTGTTGTTGTGATGGGCGGGACTGTGACATGAAGCGTCTCCGGATTCATTCAACTGGGTATATGGAATGGAGGAAGCTCCAGTATACTCAACTCCCCAAAGTCCCTTTGACCATATGGTTTCAAAATACAGGTATTTTGATTATATTTGGGTCTTGATATAGCCGTTCATCCAGCCGGGAAATAAATTTATGGTCGAATTGGATAGAATTGATCACGCCATTATTCGCGAACTTCAGAAGCACGCCCGGATCACCGTTACCGAACTAGCCTCTCGTGTAGGGCTGTCAAAGACACCCTGCCAGGTACGTATGCGTCGGCTCGAAGAGCAGGGCTACATCACCGGCTACACGGCACTGGTTAACCAGACCAAACTCGGGCAGAGCCATATTGCTTTCGCGCAAGTCACCCTGCACGACACCAGCAGCCAGTCCCTCACAGCGTTCAATAAAGCCGTTAAGCAGATTTCCGCCGTCGAGCAATGCCATATGATCGCCGGCAACTTCGACTACCTGCTGAAGGTAAGGACGCGAAACATGGCAGAGTATCGACAGGTACTGGGGGAACAGATCTCGGCCCTGCCCCATGTGTTGCAGACCAGCACGTTTGTGGTGATGGAGAGCGTCAAAGACGCAGGGCTGTAACAGGCCAGCGCAATTTTGTGCAATACCCGGAGCCTTAATCCGGATCAGACTCCTCTCAAACCACCAACATAGTGAGGAGTCGACCGTGTCCCTTTCCCTGATTCTACCCATGTCCGCCTTTGCACTCGCCGCCTCCATATCACCGGGGCCAGTCAACCTTGTATGCCTGAGCAGCGGGACCCGCTATCGCCTGAACAGAGGATTGTGGTTCGTAACCGGCGCCACCCTGGGATTCATTGCCCTTTTCCTCGCCATCGGATTCGGGCTGCATTCCGCACTTGCCTGGATTCCGGGATTTGAACGGTTGCTGACCTGGGCCGGTATCGCGTTTCTGCTTTATCTGAGCTATCGACTGGCCGTGGATGATGGACAAATCTCCGAAGAAGCTCCGGACCGGGCTCCCGGGTTCTGGACCGGCGCACTTATGCAGTGGCTCAATCCCAAGGCGTGGCTGGCTTCCGTCTCAGGCATCGGGGCATACACTTCCGGCGGCGATCTGACGCAACTGACAATCTTTGCCGCCCTGTATCTACCGATCTGCTGGCTGTCCTTGTCCACCTGGGTGCTGACCGGGCGCTTTCTCCGCCAGCATATCCAGCGCCCTTCACTCCTGCGTGCGGTTAATCGCGCTCTGGCGGCCTTACTCGCGGCGAGTTGCCTGTACCTGATCCTTGATTAACGGTCGACCGTACTGCCCCGGAGTCGCGGCAACCAGACGTTTGAATGCCCGCTGGAAGTGGGGCTGATCAAAGAATCCCGCCGCCAGGGCGGCATCGGCGATCGGTGCGCCCTGTTTCAGAGCGCGCTGCCCAAGCTGGATGCGGCGATTGATCTGATAGGCGTGTGGCGTCATCCCGAAGTGTTTGCGGAACACCCGCACCAGATGCGAGGGAGACAACGACACACGCTCCGCCATCCACTCAAGTGACAACTCTTCCACACAGTGATCGTCCAAGTACCGGGCAAGCTCCTGAATCGGACCAGGCGCAGTTGGGAATGGCTCGTCAGACTGCGCAGATGGCGCCGAAACCGACACCATCACTTCAGATAAAAATGCTTCCGTCCGATCCCGTTTATGCTGTATCGACATCTGCTCATCCAACAGACAATCTGCCAGATCCCGAAACCCCAGAAACAACGGTTCCGACCGGCTGACGTCGCAATCCAGGTCCTGCCAGACCGGCTCGTCACACAACCCCAAGCGAAACCTGAGCCCGGCCAGCCATTCGGCATCCACATACAGCATCAGGTAGGCCCATGGCTGATTCTCAATGGGATTGCAGTTGTGTACCCATTCCGGGTTCATGAATACCAGAGCCCCGGCACTGACTCGATAACGCCGGTCCACATAGACAAACGTACTCTGCCCGGCGGTAATGGCGCCCATCGACCACTGGGTGTGGGTATGGGGTGCGTAACACACCGTGCGACCATCCTCGACGACCCGAAGTTCGACATGGGGCAGCCGACTGTCGCGCCAGAATATCGGTTGGGGTGTGGATGACCTGCTCATACCGTCACTCGTCCAGGATTTGTGGAGGTTGGTTCGCGGAGGAATTTCCCTCCGCACAGTGCTAGAGTTTACATGGAACGTCCATCTGCGTAAGGGAGGTCTCCATGAAACGTCCCGTCAGAATCGCAATCACCGGTGCCGCCGGGAGCGTCTGCTACTCTTTGCTTTTCAAGATAGCCACCGGCGAAATGATCGACAAGGATCAGCCCGTCATCCTGCAGCTCATCGAGGTGCCCGAAGCGATGACGGCATTGCGTGGCATAGCCATGGAACTGGAAGACTGTGCCTTCCCATTGCTGCACAGCATCAGCCTGCACGAAAAGTTTGAAGAAGGTGTTGTTGGCGCCCACTATGTGTTGCTGCTCGGCGCCAAGCCCCGTGGACCAGGCATGGAGCGTAGCGAACTGATTGCCGCGAACGCCCCAGCCTTTGCCGACCAGGGCCACGCCATCAATCAATTCGCCAACCGGGACGTAAAAGTACTGGTTGTGGGCAATCCCGCCAACACCAACGCGCTGTGCGCCAGCCGCAACGCCCCGGACCTGTCACCGGCGCAGTTTACCGCCCTCACTCGACTGGATCACAACCGCGCGCGGGGCATTCTGGCCAACCACACCGGAGCCAACCCCAAGGACATCCGGCGCATCACCATCTGGGGCAATCACTCCAACACCCAGTTCCCCGACCTGGGCCACGCCACCATCTACGGTGAGCCGGCGATGTCGCAGGTGGATGAGCGCTGGTATCGCGATCACTTTATCCAGAAGATCCAAAAGCGTGGAGCGGCCGTTATTGAAGCCCGAGGGCGTTCCAGCGCGGCCTCCGCCGCCCAGGCGGTCATTAACCACATGCACGACTGGATCAATGGCACCGCCAAAAATGACTGGGTGAGTATGGCCATCGTCTCCGATGGCAGCTACGGAATCGCAAAGGGAATCGTCTATTCCTTCCCGGTGCGCTGTGACTATGGCCGCTACCAGATTGTGCAGGGACTGGAGATCAGTGACTTTGCGCGGGAAAAAATGACCGAAACCGAGCAGGAATTACTTGCGGAAATGAAGACCGTCGCCGACCTGCTCCCGAAGGAAACAGAAGCGTCACATCAGAATCTCTCGGTGGGTCTGCGGTCGGGGCAGTACCTGCGAACCGACCGGGTGCGTTAATCCCTATCCGACTGGCTGGCAGCCACGAACGGCAAGCGCAATATTGGCGCTGGCCTTGATCTGGTCGTAGTAACTCTCAGCAGAGCTCGCGCCCTTCTGGACCATGGAACCGGCGGTCGGGTTCACCAGGGCAGCCAACTGCTGCAATGACTGGGCGGATTGCTTGTCCTGCTGGTAAGTATCAAAGGCCTGATAAATTTCACTGCAGGTGACACCGTCACCATCCGTGGCGGCGGACGTCATGTAGCCGGATGTCTGGCAACCGGCCAAAGCGGTTGTCAGGAAAAGTGGAAACAGATAAACCTTCTTCAATGGATACTCCTCCAGATAATCGAAAGCGGCGTGAGTTTTACCTCAACCCCGATACTCGGGCAACATCAATACACGCCAAAGTCTGGCCCCCGGTTCCCGCCTGAGGGGAGTTTCTCACAGACAAACGTCTCACGCCGGATTAGCGCGACGTTTCCGGAAGAGCTTCGCCATTGCGTTCAAGCCAATTCCGGAACCACTGCTCCCTCAGCCGAACCGTTTGGGAGTACCAACGGTGGTCCCGGATAACGGCATTTGCCATGTGCTCCGGAGCCGTCGGCATATGAGGACGCATGGGCACACGGGTCTCCACATGGAGACCGATATGCTGGCGTGCCGAACGACGGGCAGGGCCATAACTGATTCGGTTCGCCTGGGCGGCCATATTCTCCGTGCGGGTGGCAAATCCGATGAATTGTTCCGCTATGGCCACCTGATCTGTCCCTCGGGGAATAGCCCAACTATTAAAACCAATCAGCTGTCCGTCCCAGATTACTGAAATCGGCGCGCCCTCTTTTACCTGCGCATCGAAAAACCGCCCGTTATACCCTGTTGCCATGGCCACCTTGCCACTGGTGAGCAACTCCACGGATTCGTCACCGCCGGTCCACCAGACAATGTCGTCACGGATTTCATCCAGACGCCGAAAAGCCAGGTCCAGCCCGCGCCGGGTGCTGAGCAGATCGTAAAGTTGTTCTTTCGGCACCGACAGCGAGAGTAGCGCCCATTCCAGAAGCCCAACTGGCGCTCGTCGCAATGCGCGTTTACCGGGAAAGGTTTCAAGATCAAAAAAATCCGCCACCGTGCGAGGTTTAACACCGGGGAAGGCACGATCGTCATAGGCGATCACCGTGGAGAACACAATCTGGGTGATAAAACACGGATCAATGGCACCGGTCATGAAATCTTCTTCCGGGGATGCACCGTCAGGAGCCGGTTCCAGAATGGCCGGGGGAATGGTTTCCAGCAACCCTTCCTCACAAGCGGCACTGGCGTCCGACTGAATCATGTCAATCACATCCCATTCCACCTCTCCGGTGGCCAGTTGGTCGCGAAGTACCTGTAGGCCACCGTTATAGACCACAGTGCGCACTTCAATTCCCGTCTGCTCTGTGAACGGCTCAAAATAGGCCGCCCGCTGACTTTCTTCATAGGCACCGCCCCAGGTTGCCACCGTCAGGACCTGGTCCTCTGCAGCCACCAGCCCGGGCAATATGAGCAAGACCATTGCCAGCCTTGCACACGCGCTAAGCCGCTTCATTCTCTTCCTCGCGCAGGTCATGGACAATTTCCAGGTAGGCCCGGATCACCGCTTCCTCGGGTACCACGCCAATCAGTCGGCCGTCGTCACCGATCAGCGGCACGGCCTCGCCCAGGAATCCCCGCAGCATCTCCATGGATTGCCAGACCGTGGTGTCATCACCAAACTGCGTCGTCCCCGACACTATCATGGCATCCAGCGGCGCTTCAGCGCGGCCATTGACCAGGTTCTGCAGCCGCACGACTCCTTGGAATTCCCCCTCACGAGTGAGCACCATGGCCTCGGCCCGATCATCATCCACCAGGCGCTGGCGTACGGTTCCCAGGGTTTCATCCACGTAGGCTGTGGTGTAGGCCTGGCTGCCATAATCACGAACCGGATGGGTCTCCAGAATGGCCTTGTCTCGCCCCAGAGACAGGTCGAATCCGCGGGCACGGAGTTGAAGGTCGAATAGCGAACGTCCTATCACCCGGTAGGAAATCAGGTTCGAGAACACCACGGCGACCATGGCTGCAATGGTCAGGTCGTAACTGCGGGTCAGCTCGAAGACGATCAGGATCGTGGTCAGGGGCGCACCGATAACGGAGCTGGCCAGCGCCATCATGCCGCAGATGGCATACACCTCCAGACCTGAGTATGGCAGCGGTAGCAGGTATGGCAGAACCAGGCCGTAGAAGGCACCGAACAGAATCCCCACCAGCAGGGCGGGGCTGAATACGCCGCCCACAAAACCGAAGCCGATACACAGTGCCGTCAGCACCAGCTTGGCCACAATAATCAGCGCCAGCTCACCAATGCCGAAAGCACCCTCAATAGTGGCGAAACGCAGGGTTTCCTGGCCAATCCCCAGCACCTCCGGAATCCATAATGCGATCAGGCCCAGCACCAGCCCTGCCGATGCCGGCTTCAACCACTGCGGCACCGGAAACCGACGGGCTGCCGCTGTGCTGGCTCGCAGCAGCCACAAAAAAGCACAGGCCAACCCGGCACTCAGCACCCCTTCCAGTGCAAAGAACACAAACTCGTAACTGTGTTCCACATGACCAAAACTCACCAGGAACAGTGCCGGCCGATCGAAGATCACATTGGCAATGATGTAACCGGTTGCCGATGCCACGGTGACCGGTGCAAACGCCCGCAGGGAGTAGTGACGCAGGATGACTTCGTGGGCGAAGACCAGCCCGGCGATGGGCGCATTGAACGCCGTGGCAATCGCGGCGGCCACACCACAGGCGATAGCGATGGAGCGCTGGTGACGAAGCTTGAGCTTGAGGTGCCCGGCGAGGTTTCCGAACATGGCCCCAAGGTAGACGAGGGGACCGTACTGCCCCACCGACGCGCCACTGCCAAGAGAGACCAGAGCTGCCAGGGTGGAGGCCAGTCCGCTGCGAAAACCTGGCCCCGATCGCTGGGTCTGCGCCGCCAGGATGACATCCGGGGGTGCCAGCGCACGGCGCTCCCGGACAAACCAGCGAACAATCAGCCCGACGATCAATCCGCCGAACGCCGGTACTGCAATGGTCGCCGCCATCACCAGAAGGTGCCGGTCCTCCGCCTGGATACGGGCATAAGGCGATACCAGCAGATAGTCATTCATCAGCAGCACCGCCTCAACAAAGGCAATGGCGGCCAGTGACGCCACGGCACCCACGGCAACAGCCACCACTGTCACCATGGTGACCTGATACACCGTCTGCCGAACGTCCAGTCTGTCCATGATCCCTGTGCCGCTTTTGGACTTGAGTATGTCGTATTCAATGTAGCAACCTCCCGGAATCGGGGCCACATTGAAACAAAGCCGTGTCCGGACCGACTGGCGGCTGCCCTGGTATTTGTGGTTGGAAGAGGTGATCGATATGGCACAGTTACCGAAAAGCGCAAAAGTCGTGATCATTGGGCAGGGAGGAATCGTTGGCGCCTCCGTCGCCCACCACCTGATTGAACGGGGGTGGGACAACATTGTCGGGTTGGAAAAGTCCGCGATTCCCACGGATATCGGCTCCACCTCCCACGCCTCGGATTTCTGCTTCACCACGTCCCACGACAAGCTGAACATCTACACCACCAAATACAGTCAGGCGTTCTACGAGAAACGCGGAAACTACGAGCGATGCGGTGGTATGGAAGTAGCTCGCATCGATGATGACGAGCGCATGGACGAACTGCGTCGCAAGGTAGGTTCAGGCAAGGCTTTTGGCACCAACGTCAGCATGATTTCACCGAAAGAGGCCAAGGAGCTGTTCCCACTGGTGAATGAGAACTGCATTCAGGGAGCCATGTGGGACCCGGATGCCGGGCTCGTGGTGCCCCGGTCCCAGAAGGTGGCCGGTGACCTGGTGGAAGAAGCCGTTGCCACCGGAAAGCTGCAGGCCTTCCCTTACACCCCGGCGATCCGCATTGATGTCCAGGACGGCCAGGTGCGTGGTGTGGAAACCCACAAGGGCTACATCGAAACCGAATACGTGGTGCTCTCCATGGGTATCTGGGGACCGTTAATGGCCAACACCGCGTCGTCGCCCCTGCCGTTGATGCCACTGGAACACCCGCTGCTGTTCTTCGGCCCCTACGAGGCTCTGAACGGCACCGGCAAACAGATCGTCTACCCGCTGTTCCGCGATCAGGGCAACTCCGCCTATGTGCGGGACACCGGAGATCCGACTACCACTGAGGGTGGCCACATTGAGTGGGGTTATTACGAAGCGGAAAACCCGCGTCTGGTGTATCCCGGTGCCATCGTCGAGCCGGAAGAGGCACGGATGTCTCCGTCTATGCGGGACCTGTCGCTGGATCAGGTCATGGATGCCTACGAAAAAGCCATTGAGATGACTCCCATCCTGGGTGAACTGGGCTGGGAGGAGAAACATTCCTTCAACGGGCTGCTCTCCGTCACACCCGATGGCGGCTCACTGATGGGGGAATCTCCGGAGGTTCGTAACCTGTGGTTCGGTGAGGCGGTCTGGGTCAAGGATGGCCCCGGCGCCGGCAAGCTTCTGGCGGACTGGATGACCGACGGCCGACCGGACATGGATCCCCACAGCGTCGATATCGCCCGACACTATCCACTGCAGAAAACACCCGACTATGTTTACAACCGCTGCTACGAGACCTCAAAGAAAATCTACACCCCGGCGGTCCACCCCCGGGAACCCTACCTGACCGGCCGGCAGATGCGCACCAGCCCCTTCTATCTGCGGGAAGTGGAACTGGGCGGCTATTTTATGGAGGCGGCCGGCTGGGAGCGGGCCCATGGCTATGCAGCCAACGAGGCAACGTTGCTGGAGAAGTACCGGGACCACATACCGGTGCGGGAACACGAATGGGACGCCCGGCATTTCTGGGAAGTCTCTAACGCCGAGCAACTGGAGATGAGTGAGTCCGTGGGTATGATCAACCTGTCCCACTTTGCCATCTTCGATATCTCAGGCGACGACGCCGAGGCCTTGCTGGAGTATCTTTCCGTGGCCAAGGTGGGTGGCACCACGCCCCATGGCAAAGGGGTCTACACCCATTTCCTCGATGACCGGGGCGGCATCCGCTCCGACCTCACCATCATTCGGCGGGGCGACAACGACTACCGGGTGATCTGTGGCGGTGACACAGGCCACCGGGACTATTGCTGGATCACCCGTATGGCGCGGGCAAAAGGCCTGGACAATATTCGCATTCAGGACCGCACTGATGAACTGGCCACTCTGGGACTGTGGGGGCCCAAAGCTCGGGAGACCCTCGCGAAACTGGTCAGCAATCCGGACGAGCTGTCCCACGAAAACTTCCCCTTTGCCACCGCCCGGGAACTGAACGTGCGGGGCGTGCCGGTCTGGGCCTTCCGGATCTCCTATGTAGGTGAGCTCGGCTGGGAACTCTACTTCCCGTTCAGCTACGGCCTCAGGATCTGGGACCTGCTCTACGACGCAGGCGTCACGCCGGTTGGTATCGAAACTTACGCCAATACCCGCCGGCTGGAGAAGAGTCTGCGCCTACAGAACGTGGATCTGGAGGTGGAATACAACCTGTACGAGGCCGGCCTGGCGCGACCAAAGGTCAAGGAAGCGGATTTCCATGGCAAGGCCGCCTATCTGGAACAGCGGGCACTGCCACAGCAGGCCGCCTATCTGTGCACCATGACCATGCTGGAGCACCGTGATGCCAACGGTGTACTAAGATATCCAGTAGGTCAGTGGCCAATTCTGGACCCGCAATCCGGCGAGGTACTGGTCGACAGCCAGGGACGTCGCTCCTACAACACCAGCGCTGTTTGGGGGCCGTCGGTAGGCAAGATTATCCTGCTGGGTTACATCCCGGCTGACTATGCCCAGGAAGGCCGGGAACTGACTCTGGAATACTTCCAGGAGCACTACCCCATCCGAATTGAAGCGGTGGGGTACCGGGCGCTGTTTGATCCGGACAACGAACGGGTGAAAACCTGAAGACGCATTATGGAAGCGCATTGGTCAGGACGAAAAGCGACAGAAACGTCGCATATGGAACATTCGAGGATGAGTGATGTCGGTTGTGGACCATTCGATACCGATGGCCCGCCTTAGAATGGAATCAAGCCGGAACTGATCATTAATTGCACGATCTAATGACAGCAGGTAGTGTTCAGGTTAAAGGCGGGGGGAATACATAGTGGCCACAGGTACAGACTCGCACACAGTCAAGCCAGCTCAGGCGCCGTATCGGGTCGGTTTCCTGCTGATTGATAACTTTACCCTGATCGCACTGGCCACGGCCGTTGAGCCTTTGAGAATGGCCAACCAGCTGGCTGGCGCCGAACTTTATTCCTGGAAGCTGCTGACCGCGGAGGGTGAAGCCGCCCGGGCGAGTGACGGCATTACCATGTTGCCGGATGCGTCCATAAGCGAGGCACAGGATTTCGACCTGGTCATCGTAGTCGCCGGCGTCGACGTGACCCGCAGTTTCTCAGCAAAGGAGGTCAGCTGGCTGAAACAGCTGTCCCGCCGGCATGTGTTACTGGGGGCGGTATGTACCGGAGCCTATGTCCTGGCCAGTGCCGGATTACTCGATGGCCATTCCTGCAGTGCCCACTGGGAATGCCTGGAAGCCATCCAGGAAAGATTCCCCCGGGTACAGACCAACAATCATCTGTTTACCGTCCAGCGTGAACGCATTACCTGCACCGGCGGCACCGTACCCATGCATATGATGCTCAGCTTCCTGGCACGTCGCCATGGCCAGGAACTCAGCAATGCGGTATCCCACATGTTTGTCTGTGACCGGGTACGTGAAGAGCAGGAGCAACAGCCCGTGCCAATGCTTCCCAAACTGGCCTGCGCACAGCCAAAACTCGCAGAAGCCGCCCAGCTGATGGAAGCCAACATCGAAGAGCCCATCGAACTGCAGGAACTGGCCAACCTGGCCGGAATATCCCGTCGCCAACTCGAAAGACTGTTCCTGAAACACCTGGCCTGTACTCCCTCACGGTACTACCTGCGGATTCGCCTCAACCGGGCCCGCCGACTGCTGAAACAGACATCCTGTTCCATCGTCGAAATTGCATCCATGTGCGGGTTCGTATCCGCAACCCACTTCAGCCGCTGCTACCGCAAATTCATGGGACGTGCCCCGAAGCATGAACGAATGGAGACTGGGTCTCCGGAATCCACTGGCAATGTCATAACCGATACCATGCAGAGCCTGCCGTCGTCATCGATGATGGCCCTGTACCGAGCTCGGGTTGAGCCGACTTACGGCATTTTTGGCCCGGAGAATCCACCGCCAAGGTCATCCGGGACCATCAACTGACCGTTCCCATGCACGCTGTCCAGGCAGCGGGAGGCGTCGAATGCAGGAACCGAACTTCAACGATCAGGATGACCGGATGACCCAACTGATCGAGCAGTACCAGCACCTGCCAGGCGCGCTTCTGCCACTGTTGCACGCGGTGCAACAAGCCTTCGGCTACATCCCCCACACCACTGTGCCGGCCATAGCCGAAGCCCTGGCGTTAAGCCGGGCCGAAGTTCATGGGGTCATCAGTTTCTACCACGGTTTCCGCTCCCAACCCTGCGGTCGCAATGTCCTGCAGGTTTGCTGCGCGGAAGCCTGCCAGGCCCGGGGCAGCCGACAACTGGTCGACCATACCCGGCAACGGCTGGGGGTGGATTTTCATCAGACCACAGCGGATGGCGAAATAACCCTGGAGCCAGTGTATTGCCTTGGCAACTGCGCTACAGGCCCCAGTGTCCGCATTGGCGACCAGATTCTCGGCCGGGTAGACCCGGCCGTCATGGACCGCTTGCTGGATGACCTGACCCGAGTGCCCCTGCGGTTCAAGCCCCAGCCATTGCCTCCCGAAACCAGTGACAAGAAGCGGGAGGCACAATGACCAACGTTTATGTGCCCCGTGATACCACCGCCCTGTCACTGGGCGCCGATGCCGTAGCGGATCGACTCGAGCAGGAAATCCAGCATCGTTCCCTGTCCGCCCAACTGGTCCGCAACGGCTCCCGGGGCCTGTTCTGGCTGGAACCATTGATTGAGGTGGACACCGCTGAGGGCCGCGTGGCTTATGGCCCGGTCACACCGGACGACATTTCCGAGCTGCTGGACCAGGGCATGCTCGACGGTGGCGGAAACCATCCCCTCTGCCAGGGCTACACAGAGGCCCTACCCTACCTCCAGAACCAGCAACGCCTGACTTTCGCCCGCGTGGGCATCACCGACCCGCTATCGATCACCGACTACCGCAACCATGGCGGGTTCCGGGGCCTGGAACGGGCACTGACACTCGAAGCCTCGCAGATTGTGGATGAAGTAGAACGCTCGGGATTGCGCGGCCGGGGTGGAGCCGCCTTTCCTGCTGGACGCAAGTGGCGCACGGTACTGGAGGCCAATCCGGAACAGCCGGGGCAACCCTGGAGCGGCCACAAGTTTATCGTCTGCAATGGGGACGAGGGCGATTCCGGCACCTTTGCCGACCGGCTGCTGATGGAAGGCGATCCCTATGTGCTGATTGAAGGCATGGCGATTGCCGGACTGGCCGTGGGCGCCGAGACCGGGTTTATCTACCTGCGCTCGGAATACCCCCATGCCCACCGGATACTCACCGATGCCATCGCCCGGGCAGAAGCTGAGGGCTATCTGGGCAACAACCTGCTGGGCAGTGGCCGGACCTTTAACCTGTACCTCCGCCTGGGGGCCGAGGCCTACATCTGTGGCGAGGAAACCGCCATGCTCGACAGCCTTGAGGGCAAGCGAGGCATGGTGCGCGCCAAACCACCACTGCCGGCCCACCACGGCGCCTTCGGCCAGCCTACGGTGGTCAATAACGTACTGACACTGGCGGCCGTACCCTACATCCTGGCCGAAGGCGGGCAAGCCTATGCCGATTACGGTATGGGCCGTTCGCGGGGAACCCAGCCCTTCCAACTCGCCGGTAACCTGGCCAGGGGCGGGCTGGTGGAACTGGCGTTTGGCGCCACTCTGCGTAGCCTGCTGTACGATTATGGCGGTGGTACCGAGTCAGGTCGCCCGTTAAGGGCCGTGCAGGTCGGCGGACCACTCGGTGCCTACCTGCCTGAGAGTCACTGGGATACGCCAATGGATTATGAGGCAATGGCCGATGTCGGCGGCATGGTTGGCCACGGCGGTATCGTGGCCTTTGATGACAGCGTGGACATGGCACAACAGGCCCGCTTCGCCATGGAGTTCTGCCGGGTGGAATCCTGCGGCAAGTGCACGCCCTGCCGTATCGGCGCAGTGCGCGGCGTAGAGGTGATCGACCGCATCATCGCCAACCAGGACCGCACCGATAACCTCACCCTGCTGCAGGATCTATGTGACACCATGGAAATGGGTTCGCTCTGCGCCATGGGCGGTATGACCCCAAACCCGGTACGTAGCGCCCTGCAATATTTCCCGGACGATTTTGCCCGGCCAGCAACGGGCAACGAGGGAGGCTGACCATGTTGCAATACTTTGACCCCGCACAAACAGCCGACATTGACCTGGGAACGCCCCCCGTCGACTCGGACACCGAGGTGCAACTGACCATCGACGGCATGACCGTCACTGTACCCGCCGGGACCTCGGTGATGCGGGCAGCGGCACTGGCCGGGCACCGGATACCCAAACTCTGTGCCAGCGATAACCTCGAGGCCTTTGGTTCCTGCCGTCTGTGCATGGTGGCCATCGAGGGCCGGCGAGGCTACCCCGCCTCCTGCACCACGCCGGTGGAAGACGGCATGGCGGTCCAGACCCAGACACCGGAACTGGCTCGCCTGCGCCGTAACGTGATGGAACTGTATATCTCCGACCACCCCCTGGACTGCCTGACCTGCTCCGCCAACGGCAATTGCGAACTGCAGGACATGGCCGGCGCTGTGGGCCTGAGGGAGGTACGATACGGTTACGACGGCGATAACCACCTGGACGCAACAGCGGATACCTCCAACCCCTATTTCAGCTTTGATCCGGGCAAGTGCATTGTCTGTTCCCGCTGTGTCCGGGCCTGCGAGGAGGTTCAGGGTACCTTCGCATTGACCATCCAGGGGCGGGGTTTCGATTCCACCGTGGCTGCCAGCCAGGATGATCCCTTTGTCGATTCCGAATGCGTCTCCTGCGGCGCCTGTGTTCAGGCCTGCCCCACCGCCACCCTGATGGAAAACAGCGTGATTGAGATCGGCCAGCCTGATCGCAGCGTGGTGACCACCTGCGCCTATTGCGGCGTGGGTTGTTCGTTCCGCGCGGAGATGAAAGGCAATGAACTGGTACGCATGGTGCCCCACAAGAATGGCCACGCCAACCACGGCCATTCCTGCGTCAAGGGTCGCTTTGCCTTTGGCTACGCCACCCACCCGGATCGCATCAAGACGCCGATGATTCGCGACAGCATCCATGAGCCCTGGCGACCAGTGGAGTGGGACGAAGCTATTGGTTTCGCCGCCCGTCGACTGCGGGACATCCAGGCCCGCCATGGCTCTGACAGCATTGGGGGCATCACCTCCTCCCGCTGCACCAACGAGGAGACCTACCTGGTGCAGAAACTGGTGCGCACGGCGTTTGGCAACAACAACACCGACACCTGTGCCCGCGTCTGCCACTCCCCCACTGGTTATGGCCTGAAAATGACCCTGGGCGAGTCCGCCGGCACCCAGACCTTCGACTCCGTCATGCAGGCGGATGTGATCCTGGTAATCGGCGCCAATCCCACCGATGCCCATCCGGTGTTTGCTTCCCAGTTGCGCCGCCGCCTACGCCAGGGCGCCCGGCTGATCGTCGCCGATCCCCGTTCCATTGATCTGCTGCGAACGGTTCATGCTGACGAAGGGCTCCACCTGCCGCTGCGGCCTGGCACCAATGTGGCACTGATCAACGCCCTCGCTCATGTGGTGGTCACCGAAGGCCTGGAGGATCAGGACTTCATCAAACAACGTTGTGAGCCCGATACCTACACCGCGTGGCGGGCGTTCATCACCGAGCCCCGGCATGCCCCGGAAGCAACCGAAGCGGTCACCGGCGTACCTGCCGGACAGGTACGAAAAGCAGCGCGGCTCTTTGGCAAAGCCCCAAATGCCGCCATCTACTATGGCCTGGGGGTCTCGGAACACAGCCAGGGCTCCACCATGGTCATGGGCATCGCCAACCTGGCCATGGCCACCGGCAACCTGGGCCGAGAGGGTGTGGGGGTGAATCCCCTGCGCGGACAGAACAACGTCCAGGGCTCCTGCGATATGGGCTCCTTTCCCCACGAACTGCCGGGCTATCAACATGTCGCGGTGGACGAGTTACGTGAGCCTTTTGAACAGGCCTGGGGCGTGACCATCGGCCGCGAGGCCGGGCTGCGTATTCCCAACATGCTCGATGCCGCAGTGGATGGCAGTTTCAAGGGACTGTACGTGCAGGGCGAGGACATTGCCCAGTCCGACCCCAACACCCGTCACGTGGAGCAGGCGCTGGGATCTCTGGAATGCCTCATCGTCCAGGACCTGTTCCTCAACGAGACCGCCAAGTTCGCCCACGTGTTGCTGCCGGGCTCCTCCTTTCTCGAAAAGGACGGTACCTTCACCAATGCCGAACGGCGGATCAACCGGGTACGCCGTGTGATACCGCCCCTGGCCGGCAAGGCCGACTGGGAGGTCACCCAGGACCTGTCCAATGCCCTGGGCTACCCCATGAACTACAGCCACCCCAGTGAAATCATGGACGAAATCGCCCAACTCACGCCGACATTCCGGGGCGTCAGTTTCGACAAGATCGACCGTCTCGGCAGCATCCAGTGGCCCTGCAACGACGACTTCCCGGAAGGCACCCCGATCATGCATGTGGCGGAGTTCCCCATTGGTCTTGGGCGCTTTATGCAGACTGACTACGTGCCCACGGACGAGAAGTCCAACAGCCGCTTCCCGTTACTGCTGACCACCGGGCGCATCCTCAGCCAGTACAACGTGGGCGCCCAGACCCGGCGCACCCAGAACAGTTTCTGGCACCAGGAGGATGTTCTGGACATACACCCGCAGGATGCCGAGGACCGGGGCATCGCCGACGGCGACTGGACCGGCATTACCAGCCGCGCCGGTAACACCGTACTTCGGGCGCGCATCAGCACCAGGGTTCAGCCCGGCGTGGTCTACACTACCTTCCACCACCCGGTCAGTGGTGCCAACGTGATCACCACGGACAATTCCGACTGGGCCACCAACTGCCCGGAATACAAGGTGACTGCCGTTCAGGTCGAGAAGGTGCACCAGCCTTCCAACTGGCAAAAACGCCATCAGGCCGATGACCGGCAACAGCGGGGCTATCTGGCCGGAGCCACACCGGCCCGGGAGCCATAATGACAGCACCAAAGCGAGACGAACTGGCCGGGAACGGCTGCCAGCCGGTAACCATCAGGGTGCGGGAACGCCACGATGACCGTTGGGTATCGCGAACCCTTCCCGACTCGGTATCCCAGGAATGCCCGGTGGCGCTAGCGTACAACGGCATATCTCATGCGGTGATGATGGCTACCCCCACCGATCTGGAAGACTTTGCCCTGGGCTTCAGCCTGTCCGAACGCATTGTGACCGAACCCGAGCAGATATTTGAGATCGACATTGTCGATCACGGCGAACAGGGCATCGAACTTCAGATGCACATCCACGGCGCCTGCGCCAACGCCCTCAAGCTGGCACAGCGCAACCTGATCGGTCCCACCGGCTGCGGTCTTTGCGGCAAAGCCACCCTGGAACAGATCCGCCAGCCGTTACCGACACGCCAGCCCAGGCCACTCCCCGGTCCCGAACAGGTGCAGACAGCTCTCACTGGCCTCGACCAGCACCAGCGCCTTCAGCAACTCACCGGCACCATGCACGCCGCCTGTTGGTGCGACCACGAGGGACGAATCCAGTTATTGCGGGAAGACGTCGGGCGACACAACGCCCTGGACAAGCTGATTGGCGCTCTGAGGTATGCGGGACATGATCGGTGTGATGGCTTTGCGTTGGTATCCAGCCGAGGCAGCTATGAGATGGTGGCCAAGGCCGCAGAGGCCGATCTGGGCACCTTGGTGACCGTGTCCGGCGTGACCGCCATGGCAATCCGCGACGCCCGATACGCCGGGCTCAACCTGATCGGTTTTGCCCGCCGCGGCCGGCAGGTAGTCTACACCTCGGGAGACAGTTCCCATGACTAAGGAATCCACCGCCCACCTGGTGAAGATGATCAATCAGATCGCCGCCAACTGTCCCTTTCAGGGGGATCCGGCGGCTGTCACCCAGGCAACCACCACCCATATCCACAAATTCTGGGCTCATTCCATGAAGGAGGATATTATTGCCTACCTGGAGTCCGGGGGCGAGGGACTGAGCCCTGCGGCCGTGGAGGCCATCAGGGCTCTGCAAGCCAGCCTCACGCCAGCCCGGTAACCTGATCATTCTCATCCAACGAAATATCGAGGGCGGCCGGGCGGCGCGGCAGACCGGGCATGGTCATGACGTCACCACAGACCGCCACCACAAACCCGGCGCCAGCTGATAGGCGCACTTCCCGCACCGGCAGCACATGACCGCTGGGAGCACCCCGCAACGACGGATCCGCCGAGAAGCTGTACTGAGTCTTGGCGATGCAGACTGGCAAGTGACCGAAGCCCAGTTGTTCATACTCTTCCAGCTGACGCTTCGCCGCCGGTGAGAAATCCACCCTGGCCGCATCGTAGATCCGGGTAGCGACAGTCTCGATTTTGTCAGCGAGGGGGATGTCGTCTTCGTAGAGCAGCTGGATCTCCGGTGTGCCTTCGTCCATCTGATCCAACACCGCCTGGGCCAGTTCCGTTGCGCCCTCGCCCCCCGTCGCCCAGTGGGTAGCCGTCACTGCACGTACACCCCAATCGGCACTGATGGACTGGATCAGCGCCAACTCTTCGTCACTGTCCGTTGGGAAACGGTTGATGCAGACCACCGGCACCAACCCGAACTGCCTCAGGTTGCGGATGTGTCGCTCCAGATTCACTGCGCCGGCTTTCAGCGCCTGCAGGTCCGGGGTCGCGAGGTCCTTGCGGGGCACACCACCCTGCATCTTCAGGGCGCGAACGGTGCATACCAGTACCGCCGCGTCCGGGCGCAACCCGGTCTGACGGCATTTGATATCGATGAATTTTTCGGCGCCCAGGTCGGCGCCAAAACCGGCTTCGGTGACCACCACATCGTTCAGTGCCAGAGCCGCGCGGGTGGCGGTCACTGAATTGCAGCCATGGGCAATGTTGGCGAATGGCCCACCATGGATGAACACCGGATTGTGCTCCAGGCTCTGTACCAGGTTGGGCAGCAGCGCTTCTTTCAACAGCACCGTCAACGCACCCTCTACACCCAGGTCCCGCGCCGTGACCGGCGACATATCCGAACGCCGGCCGACAATGATATTGCCCAGACGCTGACGCAGGTCGGGCAGACCATCCGCCAGGCAGAGAATTGCCATGATCTCGGAAGCCACGGTGATATCAAACCCGGTTTCCCGCGGAGTGCCATGGGCGCTGCCACCCAGACCGCTCACCATATAGCGCAGGGACCGGTCTGTCAGATCCATGACCCGACGCCAGTACACGTGTCGAGGGTCAAGGCCGACCTCGTTGCCCCAGTGTATGTGGTTATCCAGGATCGATGCCAGCAGGTTATGGGCGGTGGTGATGGCGTGGAAGTCACCATTGAAATGCAGGTTGATGTCCTCCATGGGAATCACCTGGGCACGGCCGCCGCCCGCAGCCCCACCTTTCATACCGAAGCAGGGCCCCAGGGAGGGTTCCCGCAAGCACACTGACGATCTTACCCCCAGATGATTGAAGCCATCATTCAGCCCGACACTGGTGGTGGTTTTGCCTTCACCGGCAGGGGTGGGCGTAATAGCCGTCACCATCACCAGCTTGCCCCTGGCCGCCCGCGCGGAGGTATCCACATGAGCCATATTCAACTTGGCCTTGTAGTGGCCGAAAGGAATCAGACTGTCCGCCGGCAGGCCGAGACGCTGCTGGGCCAGCAACAGGATGGACTGCGGCTGCACCGAGCGGGCAATCACGATATCGGGGGTGCCTGGCGGCAGCCTCTCCGGAGTCGGAGCTGTTTCGTTGTACTCGGTGTATTGAAGACTCACGTTTCTCTTCCCCTTTTTGGCTGAAGCTCTCCCCTATAGGTATCACACACCGTCGGACACGGGGTCAGACAGGCTGCCCCGAGCCTCGTCGGGCTCGTCGGTTTCGTCATACTCGCGTATCCACCGGGCAGACCGTTGCAGACCGCCGAACGGGAACAGGTGTATGCCTGCAAGCCGGGTGTCCGGAAAGTCCTGTCGGTGACGCGCCAGGGCGTGTACCAGACCGTCGGGAGTCCAGGACCTCAACAGCCGGGCGCTGCCGGGCTTGCGCCACATGGTCCGGGCTGAGACACCCACGCCGCATTGCGCGGCATAGGCAATCAATGTTTTCAGGTTGGTGGGGCCGGCCACTCCCATATAGACCGGAACCTCCGGCAGGGTATCTCCCAGTGCCTGCAGCCAGCCGGTATAGCTATCTGCCTCGAAGGCGAACTGGGTCACCACCCACAACCGGGTGCCGGTGACCCTGGCGTAATCGCGCTTGAGAGAGAGGGCCCGGCGCAGGCTGTCCGGGCTGGCGACAGGATGACCATCCGGGTGACCGGCAACACCAAGGTGCAGGAATCGCTGTTGCTCCAGCAGACCCGACTCCAGCAATGCCAGGGTATCCGGGAAGGGGCCGGCGACGGAGTCGCTGTCACCGGCTATCAACATCAAGCGGTCTACGCCGATGTCTCTCAGCTGACCCAGCCAGTCCCGCAGCTGGTCGAGACTTTCGACCAGCCGCGCGGGGAGATGGGGAACCGGCAGCATCCCCTCATCGATCAGTCGCTGACAGGCAGGCAATGTCTCACTGAACTGACCGTGGGGCAGAAACGGAACGTAAACCCAGGTACCGACCGGCAACAGCTCGGACATGGCGTTCACTTCCAGAATCTGACGGGGCGTCGCCTCGATGGAGGCGGCGCGAACCAGTTCCCGCACAAGCGCAACAGTCCGCGGATCCTCCGCCTTCCCACTCTGCCGTTGGTATGCCAGCTTCATGACACTTCACCTCCTTCAACCGATGCCCCTCAGGGATTAATCCGCGAAGTCGATCCCCTTAGCCCTGGCACGCTCCCGGGCATTGGGATTGACCGATGGCCGGAACGGCACTTCCACCACTTCCGCTTCCACCTCGGTTGAGCCATCTGCTGCGGCATACTCCACTGGCAGGTGCACGGTCAGGCGGGTACCAGCGGTGCGCAGGTCAAACGGCACGTAGGCCAGCGCGATGTTGGTTTCCAGTTCCGGGGAGTACCAGGGCGAGGTCACGTATCCCAGCGGCTCACCACCTTCCTGTTCACTGATCAGCCAGAAGTCGTTGGCGTAGTCAGTCACCTGGCCGCCTCCGAAGCGGATACCCACCATGATGTGGCTGAAGGGCGGATGACCGGCATCGAGCTGCTCGCGAACCTTCTCAAGCTTCTGCTTGCCGATATAGTCCGCGTCCTTGTTGCGCGGTACCTGGTAGGCCAGGTTGCATTGGAACGGCAGGGTTTCCTGATCGACATCCTGCCCCCAGGAAAGAATGCCTGCAGCAATTCGGCGATGGTGTGCCGGGGCAATCACCCGCAAGTTATGGGGTTCGCCAGCAGACAACACGGTATACCAGAGGTCTTCCGCGTATTTGGTAGCGTCCTTGAGGTAGATCTCGTAGCCCTTTTCGCCAGTAAAACCGGTCTGGGAAACAATCACGTCGTGGCCTGCCACCTGGCCTTCCATCAACCCGTAGTAGGGAATGTCCCTCACAGCTTCACCGAACAGGTCGGCCATGAGAGCTTCGGACTTGGGCCCCTGAATCTGGACCGGTGACACATCGATTTCCGCGATGCTGACGTCGAAGCCCATGCCGATGTTGACGCCACGCAGCCAGAACTCCAGGTCGCTGTCGGAGAGGGAGAACCAGAACTCATCCTCTGCCACTCGCAGCAGGACCGGATCGTTGAGGATGCCGCCGTCCTCATTGCACAGGATGACGTACTTGCCACGCATGGGTTTGATCTTGGTGGCGTCCCGGGTGATCACATAGTTAACGAACCGCTCCGCATCCGGACCCTTGACCTGGATCTGACGCTCGACCGCCACGTTCCACATGGTGACGTCGTGGATCAGGGACTCGTACTCCACCATGGCGCCGCCGTCCTCAGGGCGGACATAGCCACGGGGATGATACATACGGTTATACACTGTGGCCCGCCAGCAGCCGGCTTCATACGCCAGGTGCCAGTACGGGGACTTGCGGACCCGAGTGGAAATCAGCATTTCCACCGGTGTGGGCCCGGACTGACGCAGGTTGATCGGAACCTTGCGGTCCGACTGGTCGACACTTCCGGGCTGCCGTGCAGCGCCCGCTCGTTGCTGTGGATAATCCAGCAGCGCCTTCTCAAATTTAACCGCCATGGCTATCTCCCCTTTTCTCGGGTTTCCGATAGCTTTAATGTGACCGTCTTTGGTCAATGGGGAATGAACCAATACGACACTGAAAAGTCCAAAAGCGGCAAACCGTTGCAACCGGTCCGATCATCCCGGGCTCCGAACGTAATCCGACAGCGGTCCGATCACGTGCTAAACTGGTAGATGTAAACATCATGGAACTTTCACTGAGGTGAAGGAGGATACCGCCATGATTAACCAGAAACTTCGGGAATTTCTCGACAGCAATGCAGTGAGGTACCGGACAGAAGCTCACGAGCCCACCGTTGACGCATCACGAACCGCACAGGCCGCCCATGTACGGGGCCGCGAATTCGCCAAGACTGTCATTGTCAAAGCGGACGGCCGCCTGTTCATGACGGTTCTGCCATCCACTGACCGTGTACATGTTGACCAGCTGAAACAGGCGCTAGGTGCCAAGGAGCTGGAATTGGCGGATGAGGATGATATCAACGCGGCATTCCCCGACTGTGAGATCGGCGCCATGCCGCCATTCGGCAATCTGTACAACATGGACGTGTTCGTCAGTGAGCATCTACGGGAGGACGATCAGATCGTCTTCAACGCCGGCAGTCACAGCGAGGTGATGCGGATGAGCTACCAGGATTACGACCGCCTGGTTCACCCGCAAGTGCTTCACTTCTGAAGACTATAGGGCCGGTATGGAAACCCGTACCGGCCCTCACCTCCCATGAGACGAAGCGCCTCCGTATTGCTCCTGATGTGGCTGGGTGTGCAGGTAGTTCTTGGCCAGACGTCTCCAGCCCTGGCCGACTCGGACCGACAGGCGGAACGGCAAACGCTGGTCCAGTCCCTGCGCGGTGTCGCGCCCGACCTGATGATCGACGACCCGAACGTCCGCGCGGCCATGCTGCGCGTACCGCGGCACCGTTTTGTGCCGGACGGACTCCAGGACCAGGCCTATCTGGACAAACCCGTACCCATTGGTCATGGTCAGACCATCTCACAACCAACGGTTGTGGCACTGATGACGCAACTGGCCGATGTGGACGACACCCACAAGGTGCTGGAAGTGGGTACCGGTTCGGGCTATCAGGCGGCCATTCTCGCGCAACTGACGGACCAGGTTTACACCATCGAAATCATCGACCCCCTGGCCAGGGACGCCCGGGAGCGCTTGACTAACCTTGGCTACAACCGCATCCAGACACGGCCAGGTGACGGCTATTACGGTTGGTCAGAGCAGGCCCCGTTCGACCGCATCCTGGTGACCGCCGCCGCGGCCCATATTCCGCCACCCCTGCTGGAGCAGCTCAAACCTGGCGGGCGAATGATCATTCCAGTCGGCCCCCGCTGGGGGGCGCAAACCCTGATGCTGGTCACCAAAGATCAGGCCGGCGAAACCACCACCGAGAGCCTGTTACCGGTCCGGTTTGTGCCTCTGACCAGTAAATCCCTACGCTGACCCATGCACCCCGCCGACGCCCCACCCCGTCGCACCCTCCTCCTGGCGCTGGGCCTGGTGGCTGCCGGAATCGTCGGTTTTGAGGTGGCGCTCACCCGCATCATTGCGATACAACACCTGCATCACCTCGCATCAGTGATCGTTGCCCTGGGTCTGCTCGGCTTCGCGGCCGCTGGCGCCTTTGTCAGCCTGTTCGCCGACGCCATCCGGCGCCATGGCGCGGCCTGGCTCACGGTATCCGCCGCCAGCTTTGCCCTGACCCTGCCGCTTAGTGTGATCCTGTCCGGACACATCGACATGACCCTGCCCGCTTTGGCCTGGCGCCCGGAGGAGCTGATCGGGTTTGGCCTTTACGTGGCCTGTTTCCTGACCCCCTTCTTTCTGGGCGCACTGTTTGTCACCACCTGTTTTATCTGTTGGTCCGGGCACATCGGTCAACTTTATGCCGCCGACCTCACCGGGAGCGCCGCTGGCGCACTGAGCGTACCGCTGGCGTTGCAAGTCATGGCCCTGGAAAGCCTGCTGACCTTCTTCTCCCTGGCAGCAGCGATGGCCGTCGTCCTGACCAGGTCTGGCGCCCGCAACAGAGCCATCGGCGCCGGTCTGGCCGGCATCGTGATTGCCATCCACAACATCAACGGCCTGCCCATTCAACCCGCCGAGTACAAGGAGTTGTCCATCCAGCTGAACACCCGCGATGCCCGGATACTCTGGGAGCGAGACACACCCGATACCCGGCTCACCGTGCTGGATGCCCCTGGCCTTCACGGCGCGCCAGGGATGAGCATCGCCTCAACCGCGGAAGCCCCGGCTCAGGTACGGCTGTTTTTTGACGGTGATCCTGGAGCGCCCTTGCTGGACGTGACAACACCGCCACCGTTGATGCAATCGGTCATATCCAGCGCAGCCTTTCAGCTGGCACCGCCAAAACCCAAGGTGCTGCTCCATTCCCTTGGGGGCGGCTGGCAAGCCTGGATCGCCGCATTCCATGATCCGGAACGCATCCAGGCCAGCGAGGAAAACGCCACCCTGCGCCGTCTGCTCACCGGTGATGCAGGCCCGGCACGCCCCTACCTACCTGCCGGGGTAGAGCTGGAGCCGATGACCGCGCGGCGGTTCCATGCCGCTCATCCAGGCCCGCTCGATGTCGTTATGTTGACCATTTCCGCGCCAGAAGCCGGACTTGCGGCGGGCACCGTGCGCTACGACACCACAGTGGAAGCCTTCCGGGACGTACTGGCCGATTTGAGCGAGGACGGTGTCTACGCGATCGTAACCGACATCAAGGCCATGCCACAGCACAGCCTGCGGCTGGTCGCCACCGCGACGCGCGCGCTACGACAGATGGGCAAGGCGCCCTCAAGGCACATCGCAGCGATTCGTGACTGGCGTAACCTCGTATTGCTCGTCACCCGGGCCCCCATTGACGACGATCGACAGCAGTCGTTGCGCGCATTCGCCGATCGCTGGCGCTTTGACCTCGTGGCTCTGCCAGGGCTCCGGGAGGCGGACACCAATCGCTTCCATCACCGGCGAAACGGCGGCCTCTACGGTCCCTTCAAGGCGTTTATTGAGGGCGAAGCGACGACCTATCAGGAGAGCTACGCCTTCGACGTCGAGCCCACCACCGACGACAGTCCTTTCTTCGACAGATTTTTCCGCCGCCAGGGCCTGGCCACATTACGCGAGACCTTCGGACCAACCTGGCGAGCCCACTTGAGTTGGGGCTACCTGCTGCACTGGGCCGGCGGCGGCTGACCAACCGTGCGTTGGTCGGCTGGCTCTTCCTGCCTGCCGGCCTCGCGCCCCTGTTCATGGGTCTGTTCGCCCATGGCTTCGAGTTTGCGGCGGACTGGTCGTTCGCGGCCCGCGCCAGTTTTATTTCCGCCGCGGTCTTCGCCATTGCCTTTCCCATGGGCTGCGCCCTGCCCCAGGGTATGCTCCGCGTTCGCGCCGCCGGCGCATCCACCATCGCCTGGGCCTGGGGCATCAACGGCTTTACCAGCGTCATCGGCTCACTGGCGGCGGTGCTGATCGCGATGCATTGGGGATTCACGGTGCTGATGGGGGCTGCGAGCCTTTGCTACCTGGCAGCCACCATTCTTGGTAGCCGACTCATCGAGAGGCAAGCCGCGTTTCCAGGGCCTCAATTACTGCCTCGCACACCTCATCCTGATCCCGCCCGGCACCGGAAACAGTGATGTCCGCATGACGGCTATAAAGTTCAAAGCGTTCTTCAAACAGCTCTTCCAGGGACTGATCCGGCCGGCGTGAAATGCCGCGCAGGCTATAATCCCCGATGCGCTTGATGACCAGTTCCAGGGGGATATCCAGAAACACCACCACACCATTGCCTTTGAGGTGGTTCATCGCCTTTGCGCTGTAAACGGCACTGCCGCCCGTGGAAATCACGTGCCGTTCCAGGTCCAGACTGAGCAACACCTCTTCCTCAACCTTCCGCAACGCCTGGTATCCCTCGTTGTCCACGATGTCCTGCAACGTGCAACCGGCGTGTTGCTGAATCAGCAGGTCAGTGTCCACAAAACCGAGCCCCAGGCGCTTGGCCAGCAGAACACCTACGGTACTTTTACCGCTACCCGGCATGCCGGTCATGATGATATTCATGGTAGGTATACTGGTGTGCATATCACTCTCCTGAAACTTCCGGGCGGCCCCGGGGTCAATAGCGCTATAGACACCCGAGGCAGCCAGGAAAATGCTTAAACTCTGTAGGCCGCACGAGGCGTTTAACTGCAATCTCTTAGCCCTGGCTCTTATAACCTGGGTACTTGGCGGCTGTGCCGGCCAACCAACAACACCGGTGATATCCCTGACCAGCGAAGCCTGCACCACGGCCTGGCAGGATGTTGAGCGGCAACTGCAACAGGCCGGCATCCAGGATGCCCAGGGAACGCGGATTCCCGGCTATCCCTACCTGCGGGTTAATCGGACGCTGGCCGATTTTGACCTCGCTGCCCTTGCGCCCGCAGAACGCCATGATTGGCTATATCATGCACTATACAACGGGGAGCGGGCGTTGCGGGTCCGACTTGCCCGGCTAAAAAAACGTCATATGTTCGACCCCGGCTGGCTAATGCACTGCGCCAAACAACAGGTGGCCGCGTTGGCACCCGATTCGCGCCAGTGGGCAGACCTTGTTTCCAATGTGAAGGTGCCGGATGCCTATCTCGACTGGCGCCGCACCCTTGGCGCCTATCCTTTGATCCGTCCGGTACTGGCTTATCAGGTCCGCAGACTCCAGGCGTCACAGTTACGAATGTTTGGCGCACAGACTGACAATCCCGGAGCCCATCAGTTTTCGCCAAAACCACCGAAACCCGATCCGGCACTTGTAACGTCCATTCTAAGACATGATTACGCCCGGGACCGGCTGGGATTGCCAGTGTTTTCACGAGAAGGGGCCGAAACACTGCTGTCGACTCATGCTCCCCATCTGACCATGGCAACGGATAAACCCTATGACCGACCAGGAACACCCCGGTGGAAAGACAGCCGCTGGGTAATCGAACCACCCGCCCGGGCATATACGCTGGTCACTCAGGTGCGCTGGCAGGACCAATGGTTACCACAGTTGGTCTATGTGTTCTGGTTCGATGAACGCCCCAAGCCCCACCCCTTGGATATCTACGGCGGACGGCTGGATGGACTTATCTGGCGCGTCACGCTGGATGCGAATGGGCAGGTCCTGCTGTATGACAGTGTCCACTCCTGTGGCTGCTATCACCAATGGTACCCCCTGTCGGACCGACTCCGGCTGAAGCCCGACGCGGTGGGGGACGAAATCATGACAGTGCTGCCTCTGGAGGCACCAGACAACCACCGGGCCATGTCCCGCCCGATTGTTCACCTGGCCAGCGGTACCCACTACGTCGCCAATGTGAGTTTCTCGGCTTCACCGGATCCGACAACAGCTTCGACACCCTACGAACTGATTCACTATGACCGGCTCAGGGCGCTACCGGACTCGACGGGTCAGCACCGCAGCCTGTTCTTGCCCAACGGCCTCGTGGCCGGCACACAGCGCCTGGAGCGATTTCTACTCTGGAACACCGGTGTACTCTCCCCCGGAGCCATGCGCCAGTGGGGCCACCACGCCACTGCGTTCATCGGCAAGCGTCACTTCGATGACCCGGGTCTGCTCAACCGCTACTTCGAACCCGTGCAAGAATCAAAAAGAACACCAGGGTCCTGGCAAAGCAACTAGGTCCATCACTCCCGTCCATGTCAATTCACGCCACAACGGCCATTCCTCACTAATTACTGACTCTTTTTTGACCTGAAGCAAGCCTACCGCCTCATCACCCCCTCATGTCCCATCGGGCATGCCCCATGGCCGTTTCTGAACCGAGAAACGCCACCATCTCCCCATACACTCGACCTCACACATGACAACATCAGCAAGAGGAGACCGGGTTATGGGTCAACAAAAAACACCCCCCACGCCCAGCATTAAAAAGACCGAGGTCGTGATCGTCGGGGCCGGCTTCGGCGGCCTGTGCATGGCGATAAAACTCAAGGAAGCAGGCATCCACGACTTTGTGATGCTGGAAAAGGCCGACGACGTCGGCGGTACCTGGCGCGACAACACCTACCCGGGCTGTGCGTGCGATGTGCAGTCGCACCTGTACTCCTACTCCTTCGAGGGCAAACCCGACTGGAGCAAACGTTACGCACCCTGGAATGAAATTCAGGGCTACATCCTGAACACCACCGACAAATACCAGATTCGCCCGCACATCCGCTTCAACCAGGAGGTCATCGCCGCCGAGTTTGACGAGGACCGGGCGCGTTGGACGCTGACAACGGAAACCGGGGACAAGTTCGACTGCCATCACTGGGTACTGGCTTCCGGCCCCTTGCATGTACCTCAATATCCGGATATTCCCGGCCTGGACAGCTTCAAAGGCAAGCTCTTTCATTCCGCCCGCTGGGACCATGACTACGATCTGAAGGGAAAAAAGGTGGTGTCCATCGGAACCGGTGGCAGTGCGATCCAGTACTGTCCGGAGATCGCTCCGGAGGTGGAACATCTCACGGTCATGCAGCGCTCACCTGCCTGGATCATCCCCCGGGACGAGCGCAGTTACAACGGCCTCGAAAAGACCGTGTTCAAGCACGTCCCGGCACTGAGGAAGCTGCACCGGGCCCGCCTTTACTGGTCCAACGAATCCCGGGTCTGGCCCATCTTCAACCCGGCGCTGGCCCGCAGCCTGCAGCATCTAACCAAGCTGTTTATTCGCTTGCAGGTCCGTGACCGGGACACCGCCCGCAAGCTTACCCCGGACTACACCATTGGCTGTAAGCGGGTGCTGATTTCCAACAAGTTCTACCCGATGTTCAACCGCAAAAACGTGTCGCTGGTGACCGAACGCATCGACCGGGTTACTCCGAATGGCATTGTGACCAACGACGGCGTCGAGCATCCGGCCGACTGCATCATTCTGGGCACCGGTTTCCAGGTGGACCCGCGCCTGTACATGAAAGACTTCACCCTCAAGGGACGCAAAGGCCACACCCTCGGCAAAGACTGGAAAGACGGAGTGGAGGGCTACTTGGGCACCATGGTCAGCGGCTACCCCAACATGTATCAGCTGGTTGGCCCCAACGCCGGCCTGGGACACAACAGCATCATTTTCATGATCGAGGCCCAGGTGGATTACATCCTCAAGTGCATGGAAGGCGCCCGCCTGCGCTACGCGGACTACCTCGACGTCAAACCAGAGGCCCAGCAACGCTTCAACGAAAACGCCCAGAAGGCACTCAAAGGCACGGTCTGGGCCACTGGCTGTTCCAGCTGGTACCAGCAGGCCGATGGTAAAAACTTCGCTGTCTGGCCCTATTCCACCTGGAAGTTCTGGCTCTGGACCCGGCGGGTTCACGAGACCGACTTCGAGTTCGGCGTCGGCCGCAAAGTCCTGCCTTCCGAGCGGGTCCGGGAAGTCGCCGAAACCGAATAACCCCGAACCTTTAGGGCCGGCTCTGCTTCCGCAACCGGCCCTCTTTTTCTCTTCACACATCACCGAACAGACGGAGACATCGCCATGCAATCACCCGAAACCAGGAAAACCCCGCTACGCCCCACCCCCGAAAATGTCAGCATCAAGCCCCAGCGCATGGGTTTCACCTTCGACAGTCAGGTGCCCCGCTATTGGCTCGGCGGCAACCGGTTGATGAGTCATACCCTGAACACCATGTCGCTGCTTTTCCCCCAGGGTGAAACCTTCTTTGTTGACGCTGTCCGGCACTTCCGCGCATCGGTACAGGATCCGGTGATGCAGAAAGAGATCTCCGGCTTTATCGGCCAGGAGGCCATGCACTCCCTGGAACACGTTGCCATGAACCAGCACGTCCACGACCAGGGCATGCCCACCGAGGAGATCGAAGCACACCTGAAGATTCTGCTTGATGCGGTTCGGATGCTTCCAAAGCGTCACCATCTGGCCATCACCTGTGCCCTGGAACACCTGACTGCCATGCTCGCCGACCTGCTGCTGGCACGGGACGACATTCGTGAGGATATGCACGAAACCATGCGTCCACTGTGGGTCTGGCACGCCGTGGAGGAGACCGAACACAAGGGTGTGGCGTTCAATGTTTACAAGGCGGTTGACGGCAGCAACTACATTGAGCGAACAGGGTGGCTGGTGCTGAGTACCGCCATACTGGCGGTGTTCACGACTTATGGCACCCTTCGCATGATGGCCCGCGACGGTCGCCCATCACTGACAGATACTGTTCAGGGGCTTTGGCGGATGTGGGGCATCAATGGGGCGTTCTCGAGTCTGACAGGCGAGTGGTTGCGCTATTTCAAGCCAGGGTTCCACCCCTGGGACCATGACAACAGTGAGCTCATTGACCAGTTCAAGCGCGCCGTACAGGACAGCATCGCCCCGGCATTCCGTAACGGGAATCGGCGTAAAGCCACGATGAAGACAACCACTGCCCACTGATGGGAAGGTGCTCCGGTTCGAGAGGGCCGGAGCACCGAAAGTTGCCCACAGAATCTGTGGATAACTGTGTTAGCAACGTAAGGATAGGTACCTCAAAGCGCTTTAGAACGGGCGTTTCAGAAATATGACCGTAAATTGACCGCCCGCCACTCCCGAGCCCCTAACTGCGCTCGGGAGCACCCTGAGCTTTCCGATAGAGCCACGCCAATCCCAGCAGGGCAAGCCCCAACCCCATAAAGGCAGCAACCCGCCACAGGCCCTGCAGACCGGCCATGTCGATCAGGAAAATCTTGCCAATCACCAGCCCCAACAAAGCCATACCGGCCTTATACAGCAACGTATTATTGCGTCCGGTGGCGTAGATGATTGCGGCAATGGCGTACAACATCCCCACAACGGAGTAACTGTAAAGCTCACCCTCGCTGATTCCGAAAGACAACGCCATCTCGCTGCCCTGCCAAAGTTGCCGAATCTCCAGGGCTGTGAATAACAGAAAGCTCGCAGCCGCCACGCACAGTGACCAGAACCTTGGCGCCAGCGTCGGGAACCGGCTGGCAATCAGTGCCAGCAGCACCGGCCCACCGTAGGCAGGCAACAGGATATTGAAGATCGCCGTATCGCCAATGGCACTGCCACCCCACCAGGGATTGTGCACGGTGATCAGCGTCAAATAGCTGAGGCAGGAAAGACCGAGCAGAATCCATGCAAACAGCCGGTAGAGCCAGACCAGGGATTCACTGACTTTGGCGCGAACCGTATAGGTCAGGCTGAGCGCACCCCAGAGCAGCGTGTTGATCATCGCCTCGGTGAAGCTGTATTCATGGGCGAAGATATTGCCATCGTAAAGCCAGTAGCGCATTTCCGAGCCCAGGAATAACACCAGCAGATGTAACGTCGCGCCTTCCAGCCAGGGGCGGATACGGTGATTCCGGCTCGCGATCCAGGCGGCCACAGCGGCGCACAGTGTTGCGCCACCGTAGGTCCACAGTGACCAATGCACACCGGCATCGTAACTTTGCAACCACGGATTGAAGGTCAGCCGCGCCACCACCAGCGCCAGCGCTATCTTGAGCAGCAGGTACAGCTCCGGCATCTCATAGCGGCGCGCCAGCCAGGTAAGACTGATGAACTGAACGGACAGCGCCAGCGTGAGTGAGGCCTCACGGAACACCATCACCGCAGCCAGCGAGTAACTGACGTGTGCGGCCAGGATGGCCCAGACCATCCCCATACGATAGCGCTCACGACCTTCCATCAGCCAGGCCAGAGCACCGTACAAACCGCCAAGCAACACTGTGCCAACGGCCCAAATGGAGGAAGGGCCGTACCCATGCAACAGCAACCAGCCCAGGGTCAGCCACACCAACGGTGACAGTAGCGTGAGCGACGCCCAGCGGCGGCGATCCGGGTCACGCACCCAGTGCCAAAGACCAAGCCCCAGCGTCAGTATTGCGGCGACAATCAGGTAGGAGAGAAACCCGTCCTGATGCACTACCGGCATCTGTTCCAGATATACACCATCGACCACCTCACGAATCATATAGACCAGCCACCCCGCGGCAGTACTCATCACCGCTCCCCAGGGCAGGTACCAGAATGCCCCGCGGCTCTGGGGCACCAGTGCGGCTACCGGCAGGATAAGCAACCAACTCCAGAACAACGGACTGTCGGCGGGCTGATCAGCGATCGACAAGCCCCAGATGGCCAACAGCGCGAGCAACGTTTCCCTCAGGCGCGGTACGCCTGCCTGCAGGCTCCCCGCAAGGATTGCAAAGACCACGAAAAGGCCTGCGATATACCAGGCCATCGGCGCTCCAACCGGGGCCGAGGACAGGGTGACCAGCCACCACAACAGCGCACCGGCCAGCGTGGCGAACCACAGCCAGTCACGAAAGACGTAACGCATTAATAGCAGCGAACTGAGGGTAATCAGGAAACTGTATGACAGCACAAATGTCACACTGCCGTCCTCACCCCCGACCAGCAGAGGCACAAGATAGGCACCACTCAGCCCCATGATGGCCAGCAACGGGCCATGAACCAGGGCCAACGCCATAGTGCCAAGGGAGACCGCCGCAAGCCCCACCAGGCCGGTCAACGGGCTGATCAGTTCATAATGATGAACACCGGCAAGCAGCGCCGCATACAGCGTAATACTGCCGCCGCCCGCTAACGCGGCAAACACCTGATCCGCTCCCCGGTTGCGACGACGCAGAAACTCCGCGCCAGCATGCAAGGCAAGACCCGTGAACAGCGCGAGCAACAGTTGCTGTACCGGCCCGATCAGTCCGGCGCTGATGGAATGGCTGACCATGAAAATTCCGGCCAGACCAACGCTCAGGCCACCAAGCCAGACCATCCAGTTTTCTTTGAGGGCGGTGGTAAGGCGGGAAACACGGTCCGGTTTCGACTGTTCACTGTGCACTACCGGCGGCGCCTGCTCGACCCAATCAGTTGATGTGGAGGCAGGCTCTTCAGATTCTGCATGTTGTGGAGCTGGCACATCCCCCTCTGGCGTCATTAGACGCCTCAGGTGGCCAACCTCCTCCCGCAACTCCGATATCTCCCGCCCCAGCGACTCAATACGGGTGGTTTGTGCGCTACGTTGCCGAAAGGCGAGAAATCCAAGGAGCGAGCCGACAGGAATGAGCAAAACGATGCCGGCAACCAGAACAATGAATAATGCTTCCAAGTCCTTCTCCCTGTCTCTCCACCATAAACAATCCTCAGGCCGCCACTATCTCAGTCGTTTGCCCCTTCGCCTGTCGCTGGCTTTCTTCAAGCCGGTTCTCATTGAGACGTCGGAATGCTTTGGGCAACACCCTCCGGGCGACACCATTCACCGGGCGCTCCAGCCAGCCTGGCAGGTTCATCCCCAAAGGATTCGACTCAGCGATCTCAGGATCTCCAATAATACGCGTTCCCATAATGTAGTCGAACCAGGGTCGGGTGACGCACCAATTGGCGTTCTGATTGGAATTCATGTGGTGGTCGTAATGCCACGGCAGGTTCTGCTTTGCCCACTCGGGATCCAGGTGGGCCTTACTGTGCTTGTTCCAGTACTGCCAGGCACTGTAATAGGCTCCCAGAGTAAAAAACGGCGCTACGGGCAACACGGAGGTAGAGACAACACACAAACCTATCAGTGCAACTTTCTCGTTGAACATCTCCTGATCCCGCCACATGGACTCGCGATAGCCCTCATCCTCAAACTGGTTCAGCCGTGCCCGCTTGTGGTGGCGGATATGGGTAAAAAATGGCGCATTACGATGCTTTGACGGGTACTCATGCAACCAGACCTTGTGTGCGTACCACTCAAAGGCGTTGGCGCCCAGAATCGCAATCGGAAACCCCAGCATGATCAATCCTCATTTGTTGCTTTGTTGGATCAATCATGCCGCAGGCTGCCCCAGTTTCTTTGATCCTGGATAGCCTGCGGCGCGTCACCTCGATCAAATGTCGGGATTCTGTTGCTGCTTGCGCGATCGGTAAGCCGTTGGCGTTTCCCCAGTCCAGCGCTTGAACGCCCGGGAAAAGGCAGCGGGTTCGGAAAACCCGGTCAGGTAGATTATCTGATCAATGGGTTCTTGTGTTCGGGCCAGCAGCCGCCGGGCAAGCTTCTCCCGGAATCCCGCCAGCACCTCCTTGTAACTGGTGCCCGCTTTACTGAGCTCCGAACGCAGGCTCCTGGGGGACATGCCCATCTGCTGCGCGAGAGTATCCAGGGACACGGTGCCCTGTTCCAGCAAGCCGCCAAGCTCACTCTCAATCCGATAGAAGAAATCCCTGCGGGAAAGGTCCGCCATTTTGGCGTTCGCCAGATCTTCATGAATTGCCAACAGTTCCGGTTCGGCCGTCAGGGAACTTCTGGACAGCACGTCGGGCTCAAAACGAATCACGCCCTCTGGCATGCCGAGCCGCACCGGACACTGGTATACCCGTTCATAGGTTTCCGCCACAGCGCCATCCCGATGGGTGAACCAGATTTCCCGGGGCTGGAAATGCCCCTCCGACACATGCCGCAGAAAACGAAGAACCACGCTGGCAGCACACTCCAGATAGTGACGCACCGGGTGCTCCAGACCAGCGAGCACGGCCACATCGTCCTCCATCCGCAGGCTGAACTGAAGAGCATCTGTCAGCAAACGGTGATAGCGAATGCAGCGTTCAAGGCCATCGCCAAAGGTAGGACTGCTCAGGAACAGGTATTCAATCACTTGTCCTCGAAACGGCGGCATCAAGTCGCCAATGCGAAGACCAATGTCCGGGTCACCACTGATCTTCTCCGCGGCGGACCAGAACTGATGCTGGGGCGAGTTTTTCCGACGCAACTGCTGGTCAGGTGGCTCGTCAGGCATGCCAACACTGGCGAAAATAGCGGCACAATCCAGCCCGGCCCGGCTCATCGCCTGGTAGGTCATCAGCAGAAAAATGCCGTTATCGCTTTGCTCAGCCATCAGAAACTCGACATTTCATCCTGCAGGTCACGCTTCAGTTCTTCCGGCTCTGTTATCCACAGGGTGTCATCCAGACCGGGAAACACCCCGATATCCAGACCATCTTTCGTTAAACCCGGCACCCATTTCCGGAAGAAATCCGGCAGGGAAATACTTTTCGGGGTGAGATCATCAGCCCCCTTGCCATACGCTGCCGCGAAGGCCTCGCTGGGCCAGACTGGCAGGTGCTCCACGTCGCCGTCTTCGGACACGATTTTCAGGAAACGATTGTCTGCATTCACCAGAATCCAGATCTCACGTTCTTCGAGTACCTGACTCAGGAAGTAGTCGTACCGTTCTTCGCCGTCTGACTCGAGAACGCTCTGTAATTCGTCATTGTTCATAGGGTCGCTCAACTGTTTCCATTTCGCATCTTTATTATCCGGAACAGCGCATTCGGTGAAATCCGCTTGATCCAGAGCGCAGCCATTTCTTTGCCCTTGCCTACCGGGATCTCCGGTTTCTTCGCACTAAGCCCCTTGAAGATCACTTCGGCGCATTCGTTCACATCCATACCACCGGCGATATCCTCGTCCTCCTGACCAAAGGCCTTACCATCGCCGGCCAGAGCATTACGGGAGATATCCGTCCGGATGAAGCCCGGGGTGATCGTTGAAACGTGAACCCCCTGATCCTCCACTTCCGCCCGCAACGCATCAAAGAAGCCCATGACGGCGTGTTTGGCGGCACAATACCCCGTGCGCTGAGGCACGCCCACTTTGCCCGCCACGCTGGCCGTCACAGCCAGGTGCCCGCTACCACGCTCCAGCATGTGTGGCAGTACAGCTTTGGTTAGCGCGATCTGGCCCATCACGTCGACATCCATCAACTTCTGATAGACCGACATATCGGTATCTTTGCATAACGAACGCTGGGACACGCCGGCATTATTGACCAGAAGATCAATACCCCCAAAGGTATCGAGTACGCGCTGAACCGCCCCCCGCAAGCCTTCCCAGTCCGTCACATCCAGTGGCAGTACCAGGACCTGATCAGCCTCAAGACCGACTGCCCGGCATCGCTCCGCAACCCGATCCAGTTCACTTTCCCGCCGGGCAGAGAGCACAAGACGGGCCCCGTCCCGGGCAAAGCGGACAGCCAATGCTTCACCAATACCCGAGGATGCTCCAGTAATCCAGATGGTTTGAGTCGGCATGAGTATTCCTCTCAGATTGTTATTGTTACGGGTTAATTAACCCGGATTGCGGTACCAGGCAATTCATCACCGTGATCGACACATCCCGAAAAACCGACTCGGAAGCAATAACCCCCGGAAACGCGTCGTAGATCTCTCGCCGACATGTAGAGGTTCGGGATTCACCACGCTTAACGCAGTCAGAATAGGCTGTGCTCCCCTTTTCCCCGCCAGAGGACTCTTCGCAAAGAGCAGGAATCTGAGCGACCACCCAGTCAACCACCTCTCTACGCTCTGCCGGGTTGGATGCCAGATTGGTGAAACGGGCGGAGTTAACAGGAGCGGGGCGTTCGCGGAACTGCTCCCATACAACGAAAACCAACGCGGCTGAAACCAGTATGACGGTCGCTTTGGGGAACTGCATAGAAAGGTTTCCACTGTGGTGATATGAGCCCCGGATCATAAAGGTCTTCCACCGTCGAGCCAAGTCAGTGTGCCCGGGACTCCACATTCTCCATCAGCGGCGTTCAGCGCCTGGTTCCACCGGTTGGCGGCTGAAGATGCCCACGATCGGTGTGCCATGGGCACGTAAAATGGGTTCAATATCACGATGCAAGGCGTGATACCGGTAAAAAGGCACACGGGGGAAAAGATGGTGAATGGAGTGCAGATTCTGGCCCAGCCAGAACCACTCCAGCGGTTTCATCCACGTCGGCATAATCAGACTGTTTGTGTTGCGATACCGTTTCGCGTCCTGATAGGGAATGTGTGGACGATAGGCAAACCAGTATGCCGTGAAGAAGCCGCCCAGCAGGTAGCCCAACAGGATAACGCTGAGGGTCCCGGGCTGATCCACCGCCACCACAAATACCACTCGCCAGCCCACAGACACCAGGACCTCCAGGCTATAGATGGCGCGATCCTTCAACGATGCCGTACCCCAGTGCTGCTTGACGAAAAAGCTGTTCTGAACCCAGAGGAACTTGATTACCGTGACCACCGCAGGGACCAGACCCTTTCCCATGCCGCTGACGATATAATCCGGGTCCTTGTCCGGCTGATTGGTGTATCGGTGATGGGTGAAATGCTCAACCCGGTGTGATGCGTAGGGTATGGCAATCATCGGCGCCACCAGGTAACCACAGAGGTCGTTCAGCCACTTCAACGACTCCTGCCCGCCATGAATATTGCCATGCACTGCTTCATGCAGGGGCGTGTAGGACATGTAGGTCAGGGCTCCCAGGACAGGCAAAGCCACCCAGGCTGATATCACCCCGAGCGCGAACAGCACCAGATTCAGTACAAACCCGGCAACCACCGCAGCTACCAGAACGACAGTGGGCCAGGACACATGTCCCATATAGCGTTTGGCGGATGCAATCGCCTGTTTATTGAGTACGGCAAGATCCTGTGACATTGAACAACCTCCGGATTGGGCGTGGGTACGAATGCCAGTCTAATCAGGGTCAGAACAGCCAGACAGGACTGCAATGGCCATTCGGACGGCATTTATGGCCAGGGCGTCAGATGACTGTCCAAGATGACGGTACCGGGGTAGACTTTCCACCATGTCGAACTTTGAAAACACATTGCATCCCGTCGCGATCAGCCAGGTCATGATCAATTTTGCCGCCAGCCACGGGGTGGACCGGGATACTTGCCTGTTAGGCACCGGCATTAGCGACCAGGACTTGCTGGACGGCGAGGCGCTGATTACCCGGGGGCAGGAAATGCGCCTGATCGAAAATCTGATACTTGCGCTGCCTGAGACGCCCGCACTGGGCTTCCAGCTTGGCCTTCAATACAGCCTTGCGACCTTCGGGATCTGGGGGTTTGCCATGCGCACCAGTCGGACCCTGCGAGAAGCGGTTGCACGAGCCATGCGGTATCTGCCGCTGAGTACCGCCTATTGCAGAATATCGAGAATTGATGAGGGCAACTGCTTCGGGGTCGCTATGGACGCGCAACCAATCCCCCATCACCTGCGCCCCTTTCTCCTGGAACGCGATCTTGCCACGGGGTTCAACCTCCTGAAGGAGCTCAGCCTGTCCAGTGTCGACATCCTTGCCCTGGAGTTTCAGGGAGCTCGCCCGGAGCATGCCCAGCGCATCGGGCAACTGTGCGGCATCACGCCGACATACCACTGTGCAAGAAACGCCATTGTGGTTCACAGTGATGTTGCCGATCAGCCGCTGTCCACTTACGACTCACACCTTGTCCGCATGCTGGACGACCAGTGCCGCCGACGCCTGGAGCGGCTGCAGACCAGCGGCCTGGCGGGCCAGGTGCGTCAGAAACTGCACGGCCCATTGGGCCTGGTCGCCTCACTTGACGAAATTGCCCAGGCACTGGCTCTGTCACCACGCAGCCTGCGCCGTAAACTGGACCAGGAAGGCACCAGTTTCCGCACCCTGGTGGAAGACGAGCGCCGGCAAATCGCCCTGCAGTTTCTCGACGGCAGCGACATGAAACTGGAGGAGCTGGCCATCCATCTCGGCTACACCGATACCGCCAGTTTTACCCGAGCGTTCCGACGCTGGATGGACTGCTCTCCGGGAGAGTATCGCCAGACCCAACGCCTTGATCGGCTCTGAAACCCTCTTTTACCTGTAACAAATCCCGTTTCTCGTTGTCCTACTCGGTAGAATCCACCGGAGGATGAACATGATCAAAGTCCTGCTTCTTCTAATCATAGGCCTATTCACGACGGGCAGCGCCCTGGCCGGTGAAGATCCCATTTACACCGGCCTTCTGAGCAATACCGGCGCTGGCGGGTACGACACCGTGAGCTACTTCAAATCAGGGGAGCCAACTAAAGGCTCCACGGAATACACCACGGAATACATGGGTGCCACCTGGCGTTTCTCGACAGCAGAGAACCTGTCGCTGTTTGAAGAAGATCCAGAGCGCTACGCGCCGGCTTATGGTGGCTATTGCGCCTGGGCGGTAAGCCAGGGATATCTGGCAAAAGGCGATCCACAACACTGGGCCATCCGGGATGGACGCCTGTACCTGAACTACGATGAGTCGGTTCAGAACCGCTGGCTGAGAGATACCAAAACCTTCATTCGTCAAGCGGATGCGAACTGGCCGAAAGTGCTCGAGTAGAGCAGGAGCAGGGCTCGAAAGGCACCGCGAGTCTAGCGGACTTCCCACAGTGTTGTGAAAATGTAAAGAACGGGATTCCGGCATGTCATGTCGGGTTCACGTCGAATATCATACCGCGCTTCCCAAATACGATAACCAGACAAGTGGAGCGGGTTCATGAAAGGAAAATCCGGGCTTTTACTAGCCTTGCTAATGGTGGCAGGTTACGCGACTGCCGCCGAGGAACTTCGAATCTACACTGAACAATACCCTCCTTACAACATGACCATCAACGGTCAACCGTTTGCCCATTCCGAAGCAGACATCACCGGCCTGTGTACGGACGTAATGAAGGCGCTCGTCGGCCAGACCAACCTGAAATACAGCATCAAGCTCCGGGCTCTCAGTTATGGCCTGAACCGCACCAAAAAACACTCTGATCACGGCATCTATTGCGTATCCAAAACAGAGGATCGCATGCCGTTCTTTGACTGGGTTGGACCATTGTCGTCCATCAAGTGGACATTGTTCGCCAAGCCGGGATCATCCATCGAGCTGGACAATCTGGAAGACGCCAGGGAGTACCGGATCGGTGGTTACAAAGGCGACGTCATGACCAGCTACCTCGCCGATAAGGGCTTCGACGTATCGGCCATCAGCAACAATGGCCTTAACGCCCGCCGCCTGGTCCAGGATCAGATTGATCTTTGGGTTGCGGACGGCCTGGCAGGCCCGTACCTGGCGGCCGATTCCTCGGATGTAACGGATCTCAAGCCAGTGCTGGTATTCCGTGAGACCCCGATGTACCTCGCGGTCCACAAAGACACGGACCCGAAGATTCTGCGGGCTTTGCACGAAAGCTATCGGAAACTGGTTGAGTCCGGAGAAAAGGACACTATTTCGCGATCCTACGGGTTCTGAGCAGTCCCACAGGAATGCAGCTCCCGGGGCCAGCCCCCGTGGAGCGCGTCAACTCAGCCGAAGTAATCCTGCATCCAGTCAAACAGCGTATCCACAGCCACATCGGCCAAGGGCATCTGTTTAAAGTCGTTACCGACTTCATCGTCCATCGTCACGAACTGGTAGAGCACCAAGCCCGGTTGACCATCATGCAGAATAAGCGTGATGCGTCGACGAGTGCGCAGGCAGTCAATGGTCATAACATCGGCGGGTATACCAGAATCGCGCATGCCGCGGCGTACTTCCACTACCGGATTTATGTGCTGATGGGCAGCCTGGATGCGGGCGTGAGCATCACTGGCCATGTCGGACAGCGCTTTGAGGGGATCTTCAGACATTAGCCGTGATTCTCCTTAGGCTTAAAGGCTTGCAACTAAAGCCGGGTATTCTGCTAGAAGCGTGTCCTTCCCCGCAACAACACCTGCATATCGTCAATACTGTCATCACCATCCAGCGGGAATGCAAAGTCCAGGTGCAGCATCCGCTGGACCTCGATTCGGCTTGATGCAAGCCTCAGCCCGAAGCCGACGTCTTTCAACACGCCCTCGTCCGGACCGTTATTCCGGCCGTCACTGAACCAGGCCCGCCCCACGTCCGTGAACAGCACTCCGCCCAGGCGGAACAACTTGAAGGGGTGCCAGTCGGGGAAGTAGCGACGCTCCAGTGTCCACAGTGCCCGCCGGTTACCTTGCTGGTATTCGCTGGGATAGCCCCGCAGGCCATTGTCACCACCGATCAGGAGCTGCTGATCCACAGTCAGATTATGGGCCGCCGTGAAGGACAGATTGGTATACCAGCTATTCCAACGCACCGAACCACCGTGGAAATACTCCACGCTGAACGTTCCCAACAGATTTTCGACACGGTTCTCATCGAACCGCCAGGTTCCGCTCTGGCTGACCCCGTAGCGGGCGAAATTGGTCTCGGTGGCCAACAGTGCGTCCTGAAAATCGATGTTCAGCACAGCACGGTCCTCAGTGGCGCCTAGGCCGGGGGAGGAGTAGCCCAGTTCCGTGCGCCACACGAACCCATTCCGCACGTCCTCCACCCGCTGCAACTGGGTCAGATTTGTCATCTCCCGGAACCGGTTTTCGCGGTAATCAAAGCCGATCCATGGGTAACTCAAAGTCCGGTCTGTCGGCAGCACGTCCAGTCCAGGCTCATCCGGCAAGCGCTCAAATTCCAGAGCATCATAGCGATAACCGGCCAACAACCGCAGCTGCCGATCATTACGTTCCACCAGCCGCCAACCCACATCGACACTGGCGAATTCACGACTACGGCGGTACTCCGCGATGTCTACCGCGCCCACGAAACGGGACTCCTCGCGAATATCGTCCACACCACTGATCCCGAAACGCCAGTCTGCCTGCTCGCTGTAGAACGGGCGCTCCAGGTAGACGCTACGGCCGCGACCATCGCTGCGCCGGTCGTAGGAAAAGCCACTCTGCCAGTGGGAGCCCAGGACATTCGGGTCGTCGAAATACACGCTCGTTTCGGTGCGGTCAGGATCCCTCGCGTAAGACACACCCGCACTCTTGCCTGAGCCGAGGAAATTCGGATCCGACAACCCGGTATTTGTCGTGTTCTCTCCACCCGCCCTCGATGCCCCAACACTCGGCAATAGCGTCCAGGTGTCGCGCGCCAGAACACTTACCTCTAACTCGTTCCCACACACATGGGTCACGCCGACCCAGGCTGCAGTCAAGTACTCACGTTGACGGAGGATACGCTCGGACTCGGCAAGTAGACCCGGTTGGTACTCATCACCTTCGTCAAATACCAGCTGGGCACGCAACGCCGATTCCCAGGTGGGAATATTGAGGGTGTTCAGCGTCCGGTAGAGAAAATTGTCCTGCTCCGGGTCACTGACATCAAAAATGGGCCGGCGAACGACCCGGATCCGACCGATACGAGCCCCTTCAGGGATCACCAGATCACTCTGGCGCGCCAACTGGTCCCGGGGCTGATCGAGGTCAATCGACGCCGGCTGAATCTCGCTGGCAACGCAGCCTTGAGAATGAGGCTGAGCCCAGGCACACACACTGGAAAGCAATATCCCAACAACCACCAGGGGACGGTACATTCTAAGCATCATTCAACTATAGCGCCCATTCCGGCATACGTCAGCGAATAGAAATACAATGCAAGCTTGTCGGCGGACACACGGCTTACCTTGTCGCAGTACGGGCATACCAGATGTTGAATATGGGGTGTCATGGGGTCCTCTTTTGCTCGGTTTGAACCGTTGCCCTAAGATGCAACGTATTGCATGTGTTGTCATCACAATAAAGGATGTGTCCAACCATGACCTTGCCATTTCAGGAAAACGAATTTGCTGCCACGCCAATTGAGGCACAACAGACTCCGATTGCCTTGCGCAGGACACCCGATCTGAAGAAGGGCTGCCCGGAAGATAAACGCAAAGAAATCTCTCTGTACTTTGCCAACACCTTTGATACCTATACACAACTCTTCGACTGTCTGGCCGATGATGCGGGCTACTTCCGGAAGTCGATCCCTTTGAGGCATCCGCTCATATTCTATCTCGGCCATACTGCGACCTTTTTCGTCAACAAACTGGTGCTGGCGAAGCTCCTGCCCGAGAGGATTGACCCACACATGGAATCTGTTTTTGCGGTGGGCGTGGATGAAATGAGCTGGGACGATCTGAACGAGGATCACTACGACTGGCCAAGTGTCACAGCAGTAATGGCCTACCGGACCAAGGTACGAGCCACCGTACTCGACCTGATCGATTCCCTGCCACTGACACTGCCCATTAACTGGGAAAGCCCCTGGTGGCCTATCATCATGGGCATTGAGCACGAGCGCATTCATCTGGAGACCTCTTCCGTTCTGATCCGCCAGCATGATCTGGCCAGAGTCCGTTCCCGTTCGAAATGGACGCCGATTCCCACAACCGGAGAAGCCCCTGAGAATGAACTCATCACTGTCCCTGCAGGCACCGTACGTATTGGTAAGGACTATGATGATGCTTTCTACGGCTGGGACAATGAGTATGGCGAGCATGAGGCAAGTGTTGAAGAGTTCAAAGCCAGCCAGTATCTGGTGAGCAACCAGGAATTTCTGGAGTTTGTTGAGGCCGGCGGATATGAACAAAACAGGCTCTGGAGTGAGGAGGGACGCTCCTGGCGTCAGTTCGCGGAAGCCAGGCATCCAACATTCTGGCGCTGGCACAACGGCTGGCAATTGCGGCTGATGACCGAAGAAATCGAAATGCCCTGGGATTGGCCTGTGGAAGTAAATTATCACGAGGCCAAAGCCTTCTGTGAATGGAAGCGGGAACAAACCCGGCTACCGATTCGCCTACCAACCGAAGACGAGTGGTACCGCCTCTGTTCGGCAGCAGGCGTCGGGGAGGTTGGCATGGACAAAGCCAACGCCAACCTGCATCTCGATCATGGCGCATCCCCCTGCCCGGTGACCCGCTTTCGGCATGGGGATTGGTTCGATGTCGTAGGCAATGTCTGGCAGTGGACAGAGACACCTACCTACCCTTTTGACAACTTCAAGGTTCACCCTCTTTACGATGACTTCACGACGCCGACGTTTGACGGACAACACAATCTGATCAAAGGCGGCTCCTGGATTTCCTGCGGTAACGAGGCACGTCTGGCGTCTCGCTATGCGTTCAGACGCCATTTTTTCCAGAATGCCGGTTTCCGCTACATCGCGTCTGAAGCCGAAGCTGCGCAACCTAATGCTTACTATGAGAGCGACCGGTTACTAGCCGAATACGCAGAGTTTCACTTTGGTGATACCTGGTTCGGCGTGGATAATTTCCCCAAAGCCCTGGCGGATCTTGCGATCGAGTCAATGAAAGACAAACTCAAAGGGAAAGCCCTGGATCTTGGTTGCGCCTGTGGCCGCTCAACCTTCGAACTGGCCAGACAGTTCAACGAGGTAGAGGGGGTAGATTTTTCCGCCAACTTTATTCGGCTTGGCGTTGAAATGTCCGAGGCAGGCGCCATCCGCTATGCGCTCGCTGAGGAAGGAGAGCTTGTCAGCTACCACACCCGCACCTTGCAAGAACTGGGACTCGAAGCCAGTGCTGAGAAAGTCTCCTTCCACCAGGGGGACGCCTGTAACCTCAAGCCTCAATTCAAAGGTTACGACCTGGTGTTGGCGGCTAATCTCATCGATAGACTTTATCGACCGAGACAATTCCTCGATAACATCGACGAACGCATCAATGATGGCGGCATTCTGATCATTGCCTCGCCCTATACCTGGCTGGAGGAGCACACGCCGAAACAGGAATGGATAGGTGGCTTCAAAAAAGACGGCGAAAACTACACCACCCTCGACGGCTTGAAAGACCACCTTTCCAGGCACTTCCGGTTGGTGGCTTCCCCCAGGAAGGTGCCATTCGTTATTCGTGAAACTCAGCACAAGTTCCAGCATACTCTGTCTGAAGTGACAGTCTGGGAACGGTTGCCTCGCTAATAAGTTGGGCGAAACAATCAGGGCCTCTGGACAACCAGCGGCCCTGATCAACACTCTGATATGCCAGGATGAAGACACTGAAACCTCCAGCCCTGAACGTATGCGCATCCGAATAACCCATCAACGAATCACCATCGCATTGCAACTTATCCTGCTGGGTGAAACGGTATTGGCCATCCTGGGTCAACGCTGGTTTACCGCGTTCCTGACCACGATGATCATCGCTATCACCTTTTTCCCGGTACTGTTCGAACGCCGGTTCCGGATTCACATACCGCCGGAACTTCAGCTCGCAGCCATAGGATTTGTTTTCAGCTCCCTGTTTCTAGGCGAAATACGAGATTACTACACCCGATTCTGGTGGTGGGACATGGCGTTACACACCCTGTCCGGCTTTTTGCTTGGCATTCTCGGCTTTCTACTCGTACACATCATGAACGAAACAGAAAAAATCCATGTGCACATGAAACCCGGTTTCGTCGCTTTTTTTGCTTTCATGTTTGCCCTGGGTGTGGGCGCTCTATGGGAAATCTTCGAGTTCACCATAGACTCAATACTCGGCATGAACATGCAAAAACCCATGCTCGGCGATCCGTCGGGACTGACCGATACCATGTGGGATCTCATCGTTGACGCCCTGGGAGCGCTGGTAATTTCTATGCTGGGCTGGCGTTATTTCAAAAACCCCGGCAAGCAATCATTCCTGGAACGCTGGATAGACGCCTTCATTGAGCGCAACCCCAAGTTCTTCAGGCGCTAAGCCCGCCAATTCATTGCCTTGCCTCCCGCCGGCCAGACCAATAAACCAGATTCCTCTCAAGCTCCTCTGCCCCTAATAAAGTTTGGCTATCAGCGTCATAATGACGCATATGCAATATAGATCTATGCTTAGAACCACTTTTATGGTTAAGTATCTACTATCTAATGACAGACGCTCCAAATGGAGGAACGACTATGCAAAAGCCAGTAGTCAAACATTTCTTTGATGAACCAACCAACACCTTCAGTTACGTCGTGAAAGACCCTGAAAGCAATGCCTGTGCAATTGTCGATTCGGTTCTGGACTTCGATTATGCGGCCGGACGGACCGATGTTCGCTCCGCAAACGGGATCATCCGCTACATCGAAGACAGCGGCTTGACGGTCGAATGGATACTTGAAACCCACGTGCATGCCGATCACCTGTCCGCGGCACCTTACCTGCATGAAACACTGGGCGGTAAGACCGGCATTGGCAAAAAGATCGTTGACGTTCAGGAGATCTTTGGCAAAGCCTTCAACGCCGGTACCGAGTTTGCCCGTGACGGCAGCCAGTTCGATCAGTTGTTTGAGGAAGGCGACACGTTCCGTATAGGCAACCTTGAAGGACACATCCTGCACACACCCGGACACACCCCGGCCTGCCTGACGTATGTTATCGGTGATGCAGCTTTTGTGGGGGACACCCTGTTTGCCCCGGATGCGGGTACCGCTCGCTGCGACTTCCCCGGCGGTGACGCACACACCCTTTACCGCTCCGTTCAGAAAGTGCTGGCACTACCTGAAGAGACCCGGATTTTCCTCTGTCACGATTACAAAGCACCCGGACGGGACGAGTACCAGCACGAAACCACGGTACGCGATCAGCGCGCCCACAACATCCATGTTCACGAGGGGATGAGTGAAAACGACTTCATCAAACTCAGAACAGAGCGCGATGCCACTCTCGACATGCCACGGCTGATCCTGCCATCGGTCCAGGTCAACATGAGGGCTGGTGAGATGCCCCCGGCCGAGGACAACGGGCAGGTGTACCTGAAAGTTCCCATCAATCGCTTTTAACGGAGGGCATGGCATGAAGATTCACTACCTTGAACCGGAATTCGCGGTTGCTGACACCGTGGCACCCGAAGATCTTCCAGACATCAGAGACCAGGGCTTCCGCACCGTAATCTGCAACCGGCGGCCTGGTGAAGAAGGCTACGCAGGAGAAGACGCCTACTCAGAAGCCGCTGCAAAGGCAGGTCTGCAATGGGTCTGTATCCCGGTCGCTCCAGGTGAATACTCGCAAGCCGACGTGGACGCCTTTGGCAAAGCTCTGGAAAGCGCTCCCTCGCCAGTCCTCGGCTTCTGCCGAACCGGCCGCCGCGCGGTTCACCTGTGGGCCCAGACCCGCGCCCGGGAGCCCCAGTGCAACATTCCCCTGTTGCTCAAGGCAGCCCATGAGGCCGGCCACGATCCCCAGCCAATCCGGGAAATGCTGGAAAAGTAAATTCTGAATAATGAGCCCGGCGGACAGGGGAAGTAACATATGACGAATCGGCTTATCCAGTACCTGCCAATTCTGGGCTGGCTGAAGGACTACCGGGGCGACACCTTTGCCAGCGACGCACTGGCTGCTGTCATCGTCACCCTGATGCTGGTCCCCCAGGCACTGGCCTATGCGCTGCTGGCAGGCCTGCCCCCTGAGGTAGGCCTGTATGCAAGCATGATCCCACTGGTGGCCTATGCCATGTTCGGAACCAGTGCCACGCTGGCCGTGGGACCGGTCGCCGTGGCATCCCTGATGACGGCTTCAGCGCTTGGCGGAATTGCCGAAGCCGGAACACCGGAATACGTCGGTGCCGCACTGGTGTTGGCCACACTTTCAGGCCTGGTCCTTTTCGCCATGGGACTGCTGCGCCTGGGCTTTCTCGCCAACTTTCTCAGCCATCCGGTGATATCCGGATTTGTCACCGCATCCGGCATCCTTATTGCCGGCAGTCAGCTTGGTCACATTCTCGGCATCTCCGGTGGCGGCCATAACTTGCTGGAAATGGTTCACCGACTCTGGCTGCAACTGGATGGCTTCAATCCCATTACCCTGCAAATTGGTGGTGGTGCCCTGCTCTTCCTTTACCTTTGCCGCAAGTTCCTGAAAACCGGGCTGACACGTGCGGGACTTCCGGATCGACTAGCGGATCTCGCTACCAAGGCTGCACCGGTCACTGCGGTAATCGTCACCACGGCCCTGGCCTGGCATTTCAATCTTGGCGCTGCAGGCGTCAATCTCGTGGGTGAGGTGCCCAGCGGCCTTCCCAACATCAGCCTTCCGTCAATGGATCCAGACCTTTGGGCCACCCTGGTCCCTGCCGCCATCCTGATCAGCCTGGTAGGCTTCGTCGAGTCCGTTTCCGTGGCACAAACCCTTGCTGCCAAGAGGCGCCAGAGGATTGCCCCGGATTCCGAACTGATTGCCCTGGGTCTCGCCAATATGGCCTCAGGTGTCAGCGGCGGTTCCCCGGTATCCGGCGGCTTCTCAAGGTCCGTGGTCAACTTCGAGGCCGGGGCACAGACACCCATTGCCGGCATGCTGACAGCCGTGGGTATTGCCATTGCCACTCTGACCCTGACCGGCCTTCTGGCCTTCCTGCCCAAGGCGACCCTGGCAGCAACCATCATTATTGCCGTCAGCACCCTCATTGACCTACCAGCTATTGGAAGGACTCTGGCGTACTCGAAAGCGGACGGGGCGGCCATGCTGGCGACGATTATCCTAACCCTGGCACATGGCGTTGAGGCGGGCATCACCGTAGGCATCGCACTCTCCATCGGAATGTACCTTTATCGTACAAGTAGCCCTCACAGCGCCATTGTCGGCCGAATTCCGGGTACAGAGCATTTCCGCAATGTCCTGCGGCATCAGGTTGAGACCGATGAGGGAACTGTCATTATCCGGGTGGATGAGAGCCTGTATTTCGCCAACGCCCGCTACCTTGAGGACACCGTTATGGCGCTGGTCTCCGATCATCCAAAGATGAAAAATCTGGTATTGGCCTGCCAGGCGACCAATGATATTGACGCCTCGGCGCTGGAAAGCCTCGAAGCAATCAACAGCCGGTTGGACGATGCAGGAATCCGCCTGCATCTGGCAGAAGTGAAGGGCCCGGTCATGGATCGCCTTAGACGGTCACTTTTTTGTGAGGAGCTGACCGGCCAGATCTTTCTCAGCACTTACGACGCATGGAAGGCGCTTGCGAAAAACCCGACAATCCTTTGCAAGCAAGAATGACAGTCCTGACGGCGCGGCCTTTCCTGGCCGCGCCGGGCATCTCAACATAGGATCACATGCCGCCTGACAACTCACCCTGCAACACCGGCACCTGTACCGTACCCTCAAGGTTAACGTAGGGAACCAGTGCATCCCTTGACCAGCTCGCGGGGTACTGCGGATGGAATCCGTAGACCAGGAGAGCAAGCTCATCTCCAGGGGCCAGAGCCTCGGCAATCCCGACCAGCTCAATGACCTCCTGGTCCTTCAATCCACGCACCGGTTTGACCTGATCGTCGATCAGCTGCCAGCGGCTCTCGCCCGCAGCCCGCTTACCAACGCCGACAAACACAATGGGATCACAACCAGCTGCATAGGGGTCGAGCTCTACTTCACAGGATGAGCGACCAGTCAGATCCGAGACCGTGAGCCTGGCCGTAGGAATGCCGCCCAGTGTTGCGCCGTTCTCACCCGCCTGCCCCAGCAAGAGTGCCGCAGGCGGCTGGGTGGCGGTTGCCACGGCTTCGTAGCCGGAGGCGACCGGCAGGTCTGTCACCACGTTCCATTCGACTACCGAGTCCCCCTGCAGCTCTCCACCCTCAAGGGCAGGCGCGGGGAATGAGTCCATGGGCACTGAGATGGATTGGCCATCATCCAGGGAAAGGCAGACCTCCGAATCGGTGCCATCAAAATAGCCGGCCAGCGGTTTACCCTGCAAATGGTGCTCAAGCCAGTTCAACGTTGCGTCTGATATTGAGATATCGCCACAGGCAAACTGACCCGCCGCGCCCTGAAACCCGGGAATCTCGAGCAATCCAGCCGTCGGATCCACGTATTCAGCTGGTTGCGCCTCGTCCGGGGCCTCCACCGGCAGGATGTGACCGGTCTGATGGGTTAGCAGCCGAACATCACCACCAAGGGACTGCAGGCATTCAAAGTTACGCCAGGCGTCATTGAAGTTGAACAGCGTGTCTTTCATGCCCTGAGTCAGCAGCACGTCCACCTTCGGATAAGGTGTAGGGGCAACATCAAAGGCGGGCGGATTGATCTGGTAGTTCAGCAAATCAGGAGTGTCAGATACCGCCACCGGCTCGCCCGTGCAACGATAGGCCGGACTGTGATAGTAAAAGAAATCGAGACCGGCTTCCGGGAAACGGTTCAGTGTTGCTCCCTGAACGAGAATCTCGCGGATGATCGGGTCCAGACCGCCATTCCCGATGGCAGTAGAACCAGCTTCGCCCCCTGCCACTAGCACAAGATCCCAACCGGTCTTGATTACATTGCCGGGATTCAGACTATAACGCAGATCGTACCAGGTGATGTCCGGTACAAGGGCATCGAGCCGCTGGCGCGGATCCTGGCCGTGCAGCAGAAGCTGAAAACCACCGCCATAGCTGCCACCAATGGCACCGGCCACCAGGTTGGGATTCAATTCCTTCGGCAGATCAGGCTCATTCCGGTGTTGCAGAAAGTCCAGATTCTCCTCAGCCCAATCCAGAATCTGTATCAGGTCACGGCCTTCGAACTCGGGGTCCATCACCCGGACGGTACCGGTGCTTTCACCGAAGCCCCGCTGGTCGATAGAAATAACCGTAAAGCCGGCTTCACGGTAGTTCTCGAAACCTTCGGTAGTACGTGATCCGCCGAAACCGTGACCATGCAGTACCAATGGGTGTCCCACTTCGCAGTCGATTCCACCAATCGGCTCGAGTACCTGAAAGGCAATGGTTTCACCGCTGGCCGAATCCAGCATGACCGGGTAGCTACGCCCTCCTTCGGTCGGCGTGTCTTCCGAGCATGACACCGGGACCACGTCAGGCAATTCGCACTGGGGAGCAGTGCCGTTTCCCGGACTTTCACAGGCCCGTTGCTCCGATTCCCCCGCAACGGCAGGGGGTTGTTCCGATGCGGCATCATCAGATTCAGAGCCAGAGCCACCGCAACCGGCGACGGTCAGAGTCAGCAACAGTGGAACAAAGGGTGTCAGACGCACACAGCGACGTAAGGAATGAGACATGATTAGTTGTCCTTGTTTTTGTAATTCGCTAGTTCAACGAGAACAACGACAAAACATCACATTGTGTTCCGTTTTGCCTCGAGAAAGGCCCAAAAGGACAACATGAGCCTTTCATCGGGATGATGCTCCTGATTCACAGACTTCAAGACAATGCAGACCATCCAATAACCAGCATCCCTTCGTGAAGATCAGCAATGACGCAACACGCTGTCAGGCCGGAACAGTTCCGTGCCAGACTGGCAACGTCATATCTTCAGGCTCTTCACTGGGACCTCCGGTACGGCTTTTGAACGCCCCCTCCTCAATGGCCACCCGGAAAAGCGCTGTAGCCTTCCGCTCTTTCGCGTTGGGTGAACGCACCTGATCCCAGCGGCCGGGCTCCAACTGATCGATAATCGCCCGGAAGGCAGCGTCAAATTCTCCATCATCCGTCACCCGTGAAGGTCGGCCAAACAGGACGGCGGACTCATAGTTGGCACTGTGATTGAAGGCGGACTTGGTCATTACCCACTCGTTCGTAATCGCAAAGGAAATGCACAGCAATGTTCCTGATGACAGGCGCTGTGACATCCGGCCACCGTTGAGGGCATGGAGGTAAAGGTCGTCGCCCCGACGCCAGACCGTCAGCGGGACAATACGGGGCTCTCCGTCCTCCACAAACGCTACATGGCCAGTTTTCAAACGATCGATAAGAGCGTAAACGGGTGCCCGTTCATAACTGGCGCGCTTGGCTGTCCGCTTCACCTGACTGCGCGGGCAGCAGGCCAGAGGGGATGTGATGCTCGAAGTCCTGTCCGTGATTGCCATCGGGTACTCCTTCAATAAACAGTGAATCCATAAAACGTACGCGTCTATTGAAGGGCATATCTGATACCATAAAAAGATCCAGATTATGAACTTTTGTAGGACCAGTCTGCGTGATTAACGATATCCGGCTCGATGGCACCGCATCACTGCAGTATCAGTTGTATCAGCAACTGGCTCAGCGCATCCTTCAGCAGCGATACCTGCCAGGCAGCCCACTACCTTCCAGCCGCCAGCTGGCCAGAGACCTGGGGGTCAGCCGGAATACGGTGAATGCCGTCTACGATCAGCTTAAAGCGGAGGGATTCCTGCAAAGCCAGGCAGGTAAAGGCGTGTTTGTTCATGAAGACATCACAACCATTGTAAGGCCTGTCGTCCCCGGACCTGAACGCCCCATTCCCACCGTTAATGCCCTGCCACCATTGCCGGTACCCCCCCACAACAACCTGATGATGGGCGAAGACTCAAACCTGCCCTTCCAGCCCGGACTACCAGACCTGGATGCGTTTCCCATCCGTAGCTGGAACCGGATTCTTCACCATCAGGAAAGCCGTCGGTCACTGCGGGGTTATGACAGCATAAAGGGCTACCAGCCATTGCGACGGGCCATAGCCAGCTACTTGCGATCATCCCGCGGGGTGCATTGCACAGAGCACCAGGTCATTATCACCAACGGTGCCCAACAGGCGCTGTCGCTTGTTGCCGATGTGTTCCTGCAACCGAAGGACCGGATCCTCTGTGAGAACCCCGGCTACCGTGGTGCGCGCCACGCACTGGGTCGCTTCAACAACCCGTTGGTGCCTGTGCCCCTGAAAAACCGGGTATTGGATATCGAAGCACTGGCCAACTTGGGCCCGGCCAAGCTGCTGTTCTGTACACCCACCCACCAGTATCCGATGGGAGGCATCCTTAACCTTTCCGAACGTATGGCTCTGGTGAACTGGGCCCAGCGTAATGACTGCTGGATTATTGAAGATGACTACGACAGCGAGTTTCACTTTTTCAACAAGCCCTTTGCCGCCATTCAGGGCATGTTCGACAATGCTCCTGTGTTATACGTAGGCAGCTTCAGTAAAACTCTGATGCCATCGCTGCGGGTGGGGTACCTGGTGGTACCGGAGCAAGTCGTGGACCCAGTCCTTTGGGCCAAGCAACTCAGCGGAGGGGAAACGCCCCTGCTCACCCAGGCAACCATCGCCGAGTTCATCGACAGTGGTCAGTTCACCCGCCACCTGCGCCGCATGCGCCAACTCTACCGGGATAAATGGACACTCTTCCAGCGACGGGTAACCGAAGAACTCGACGGCCTGGTGCGGCCTGTGGCAGAGAGCGCTGGCATGCACCTGGTGCTGGAAGGAAAGTTCGATGATCGGGTTCTGCACCAACAACTGAAAACCCACGGTTTTGGCAGCACACCACTCAGCGCCCACTACCTGGGAGAACAGGGTCAGACAGGCCTGGTCATGGGATTCGCCAGTGCCAGCGAGAAACAGATGGAAAGTTGTGTGAGGGCACTCACCCATCTGTTCAGTGATCCTCGTCGCTCCACCCCGGGACTCATTCCCCCCGACTCTCGGTGAGGGGGAGCTGGCAGCACCCCGGAAAGAGTACTGTTCAGTATTCAGACCGAATAACCCTGTCAGGAAGATAAGCCAGATGGAACAAACAATAAAACCGGTATTTGTCGTGGGTGGTGCCTCCCTCGACACCATCGTGCATGTTGATGCGTTTCCCGAAGCGGTCGCCCAGACCGTTTGGCCGAACCGAAGCTACAAGGCCGTTGGCAGCACCGGTGTTGGCAAGGCCCTGAACCTCAAAACCCTGGAAGTCCCGGTTGCGCTTCATGCGGTGGTAGGAAACGACGAGGAGGGACAGATGATCCGCCAGACTCTGGAAAAGGCGGGGGTCAGGACTCTCATCAGCGAAACGGCTGAGCCGACGGAGCAGCATGTCAATCTCATGGCGACGAACGGTGAGCGTCTCTCAATCTTTGTCCAGCCGCCGGCTCATGAGGTAACGCTCGACTGGCTCGCCATCAATCAAGCTCTGAAAACCTGCAGCATCGCGGTTATCAACATTCTGGATTATACCCGTCCTATACTGGAGGAAGCCGTCAGGCTCGGTGTGCCGATCTGGACCGATTTGCACGACTATGATGGCGCCAATCCCCACCATCAGGCCTTTATCGATGCCGCTGACGTTGTGTTCCTGGCCAGCGACAACCTGCCGGACTATCGTCAGGTTATGGGACAATTACTGCAACAGGGAAAGCAGTGGGTGGTCTGTACTCACGGTGCGGCTGGCGCCACCCTGGCAAATGCTGCAGGCGAGTGGCTGGAGCAGCCCGTTTACCAGGTCGACCGGATTGAGGATAGCAACGGCGCCGGCGACGCCTTTTTCAGCGGTTTTCTTTATGGCTACCTGAGGGGCCTGCCGGAGCGCGAATGCATGCAACTCGCCGCTGCAAGCGGCGCCCTGTGTGTATCGTCCACAAGCCTTGCCGCGGAAAGCGCCTCCAGGAACGCGCTGGAGGACATCGTCCGGGGAAAATAACTCGGCCCCGCCCCCGTAATTCGCGTGGAAAACAAGGAGCGACACATGAGCCATACATTGCCTTCGGCCAGACTCGGATTCCTGTACCCAGGCCATGCGGCCGAGGATGACTACCCTCTGATGGGGACCATGGTTGAACCGCCGGCCCAGGTCACGCTTATTCACACAGACTTTCTCGAAGACGCCCACACCGTTGAAGCGCTTAGTGAAATGGGCAGTATCCGGCGACTGTTGAAAGGCGCGGAATCCCTGAGCGGCTCAGACATTGAATCGGTTATGTGGACCTCCACCAGCGCCAGCTTCGTGCTCGGCCTGGATGGCATCAGCAAACAAATCGACGCCCTGGAAAAAATGCTCTGTGTACCGGCGTCCACAACCGCGATGGCGTTTGCCCGGGCGGTTAAAGCCATCGATGCAGAAACGGTGGCCATTGCTGCCACTTATCCGGAAGACGTCGCCCAGCGATTCCGCCAGTTCCTCAACCACTTCGATATCAACGTGGTACACCATGCAAGCCGGGGTATCGTAACGGCGGCCGAAGTTGGCACCCTGGAAAAAGAGGACGTGATCAACTTTGCACTGGAGAATACCCGTCGGGACGCTGACGCGTTGCTCATTCCTGACACCGCCCTGCACTCTGCCGCCTGGCTGACCGACCTGGAGAAAGCCACGGGAAAGCCCGTGCTGACAGCGAATCAGGTCAGCTTCTGGGAAGCCCTGCGTTTATGTGGGAAACTGACTCACCAGTCTGGGATGGGCAGACTGTTCGAAGAAGTTCCCACACAATAAAGAACAACAAGGCACAGGTTATGGATTTTGTAAGAACCCCGGATGCACGTTTTGATCGACTGCTCGACTTCCCCTTTGATCCACAGTATGTCGAGCTGGATGGCCTGCGGATGCATTACGTGGATGAAGGGCCGAGCGATGCCAACCCCATTCTCATGATGCATGGGGAGCCTTCATGGTCCTATCTCTATCGCCACATGATTCCGGTGTGTGCAGCAGCTGGCCATCGGGTGATTGCGCCGGACCTGATCGGTTTCGGCAAATCCGACAAACCCACGTCCATCGACGATTACAGCTATCAACGGCATATGGAATGGATGCAGCTGTTCATTGATAAGCTCGAACTGAACAACATCACGCTGGTGTGCCAGGATTGGGGATCGCTTCTGGGATTGCGGCTCGCCGCCGAAAACCCTGACCGCTTCCGGGCCATCGTGGTTGGCAACGGGATGCTGCCTACAGGAGACCAGAAAACACCTCCGGCGTTTAACCTCTGGAAGAACTTCGCACTGCACAGCCCCTGGTTTCCGATTGGCCGAATCATTAACGTGGGTTCGTTCCGCAAACTCAGTCCGGATGAGTTACGGGCGTATGATGCTCCGTTCCCGAGCAAGAAATACAAAGCGGGCGCCCGGGCATTCCCTCGTCTGGTTCCGGTTCGCCCGGACGACCCTGCGAGTGAAGCCAACCGAAAAGCATGGCACGTTCTGGAGCGCTGGGAGAAACCCTTTCTCACCACCTTCAGCAACGGCGACCCGATTACCCGCGGAGGGGATGCGTACATGAAGAAGCGGATTCCGGGCGCCAAAGATCAGCCCCATGTCACTCTCAAAGGCGGCCATTTCCTCCAGGAGGATTCGCCGGTGCCCTTTGCCTGGGCGATTAACAATCTGCTTGCGACGCTAGCCTGAAAACCGGAAAACGGCAGATATCAAACCCGCGCCGCGTGTCTTCTTGATCTGGCTCAGCCCCTCCCTGAGCCGGATGAACTATGCTTTCAGTCTGAAAAGTACAGGAACTTCTGAGAATTCGCGGCTATGGCAAATTATGCGAGCAGCCTTTATCCCCGTCCTCTTCGCCATCTGAGCAGCTATCTTTCGGGACTCGTGCAGGGCAAACTTTGGCTGAAAGTGTTGGTCGGCATGTTTCTCGGACTGGTGACCGGTACATTACTCGGCCCCTCCGTGGGCCTGGTCGCCCCTGAAACCGGAACACTGATTGGCAACTGGCTGGCCTTTCCGGGACAGCTGTTTCTGGCCACTATCCAGATGATCGTGATTCCGCTGGTGATTGCCTCCGTCGTGAGAGGTCTCGCTTCCAGCGAGGACCTGGATCAACTGCGCAAGCTCGGGCTGAGGGTGACAGGTTTTTTCATCGTCACGACCGCTGTCGCCGCATCCATTGGTCTCTGGATTGGCGGGCTGATTAATCCCGGCAGCATGATGAAAGGGCTTGCGGCCCCGGCTGTGACAGGTGAAAGCAACGCACCCGCCGCGACGATGCCTGGTATTGATGAGTTGCCAAAGACCCTTATTGGGCTGTTGCCCGGGAACCCCCTCGATGCCATGGTTGAAGGCCAGATGCTGCAGGTGGTGATTTTTTCCATCATCGTCGGGATTGCCCTGGTCAGCATGGCTCCGGAAAAATCTCGCCCGATGCTCGATTTACTCGATTCTCTCCAGCAAGTTTGCATGACAGTCGTTCGCTGGGCCATGCGCCTTGCCCCCATTGCCGTGTTTGGCCTGATGGCACAGTTGACGACAACGCTCGGCTTCCAAGCAATGCTGGGCATGGCATCCTATGTGGCAACGGTCATTGCCGGGCTAGTCGTGTTGCTGGGTGTTTACATGCTTATCCTGAGGCTTCTGGCAGGCCAATCACCGGTGCGGTTCCTGAAGGACAGCCGGGACGTGTTACTGCTGGCGTTCTCGACATCCAGCTCCGCTGCAGTCATGCCTCTGTCCATCCGCACAGCGGAAGACAAGCTGGGAGTTCGGCCGTCCGTCTCTCAGTTTGTCATTCCGCTTGGCGCCACTATCAACATGAACGGAACGGCTCTCTATCAGGCCGTTGCAACCATCTTCCTGGCCCAGGTTTACGGCATTGACCTGGGCCTCGGCAGCATGGCGCTTGTGGTCGCCATGGCCGTGGGCGCCTCCATTGGCTCGCCGGCAACACCGGGTGTCGGTATCGTTATCCTGGCAATGGTACTGCAGACTGTGGGAGTGCCGCCCAGCGGGATAGCTCTGATAATGGGCGTGGACCGGATTCTGGATATGAGCCGAACTGCCATTAACGTTACCGGAGACCTGGTTACCTGCCGGTTGATGGAGAACTGGTCCGGAAAACGGTTACCAGCGGTCCCTCAGCCCAACGAGCAGTGAGCCAGACAACATTATTCTGATCGACACTGAAACTGAAGTCGCTATCAACTTTCCACCAGCCGAGCCCTCAGGCGAGGCAACTGGGCGGGGTAGTATTCCTGGATAAACGTAACCAGTCCCTCACGAACAGCGCACCTCAAGTCCCAGTTTTTGCTGGAGCTTGAGGCGCTCATCAAAAAACGTATCTGCATGGCCTGGTCGCTGGTGTCCGTGACCTGCACCGTCGCTAATTGATGGTCCCAAAGATCCGACTCACTCAATAAGCGGTTGAACTCCTTGCGGAGTGGCTCTACCGGCATGGTGTAATCCACCCAGACAAACACCGTGCCCAGCAAATCCGCACTGTTTCTCGACCAGTTCTGGAACGGATTCTCAATAAACCATTGTAATGGGACGACCAGCCGGCGCAGGTCCCAGACCCTTAACACAACATAAGTGGCGGTCACCTCCTCCACCCAGCACCACTCGCCCTGCACATACAGCACATCATCTATACGGAATGGCTGCGTGAGTGCGATCTGCATCCCAGCCAACAGGTTGCTCAGCACCGGGCGGGCGGCGAACCCCAGAATAAGGCCGCCAACACCAGCGGAGGCGAGCAGGCTCGCCCCCATATGCTGAACGGACTCGAAGGTCATCAGCGCCGCGCCAAAACCAATAATCACGATGAGGATATTCAGGGCCCGGACCAGGAATCGAGTTTGGGTTTCCACCTTGCGGGCCCGCTTCCACTGCCCCTCCAGTGCCGGGTTCAGTACGACAATGACGTCTCCAATGGCGGAGGTCAGCCGAACCGCCGCCCAAGTCAAAGCAAGAATGAGCGATAAAGTGGTGACTTGCTGAATTCCCGCCAACCATGGCAAATCGTCTGGCGCTGTTTTTAAGGACCCTGTCAGTGCCAGCAAACAGACCACCACACCAAGGGCTCTGGCCGCAGCATCGAGAAATAACCTCGGCACTGCTCTCGACTCTGAGAAATGACGAACCAGCGCCAGAGCCAGCCGGTAGATGACAAACGTAACGACCACGGCAAGAACTGCCGATAACCCCGGCCATAGCCATGCTTTGAACCCGAGCTCAAATACTTCCAAAAACACGCCTCCTTGAGCCCACGGTTATCTAGCCTGAGAAGATATCCGCAAACTGACTGCCATAGCGGTCAATCCATTCACGCGCCGCAGTCTCGATGTCTATTTCACAGCCATCCCGACAGAGTTCCCGGCGGAAGTGCTCTATCTGACAGACCTGCTCTACCATTTTACTTTTAAAGGCCTCGGTTTCATCGCTGAACTGGATGCCGACCCTGTAGCCCTTGCTGCAGCGTCTGCATCTCACGATCTGGCCAGAGATCCGGTAATCCGGTTCTAGTGATGGAATCCCCAGCGCTACCGGTTCACCAAGCTGGAACTCTCTTTGAAGACTGCAGGCCAGACCACCCTGACTGATGTCACACAAGCTGGCTTCGTCGCCATGGGATCTATCCTTTGAGAAAACAAGGATCGGGAAGTCCGTGGGGTGACGTATAAAGCGCCGCATATTCTTTCCCCCTTGCCGCTATTTCCCATAGCGAGCGAAAGCCCGGGACAGGTCTAATGTCCTACGACGGTCACTGGCCCGGTGGCGTGCCTTACTATTTTTTCGCTTACACTGCCAAGCGTAAGGCTGCGTACCGCCGAGTAACCGCGCCGTCCCAGGACCAGGTGAGCGCCTGGGTTGCTGTGTATATACTCGATGATTTCATGTGCCGGATCTCCGCTGAGGAGAATCTCTTCAGCAGAGTCAGCCCGACCGCCCAAGGCCTCCTTCGTGGCATCGAACACTTTTCGGCCGTATTCTTCCTTGGCAGCATCCACCTTGGTTTGCTCGTAGCCGGCAATCACCAGTGTGTCGGTCTTTGAATAAGACGACACCGCTAACAGTTTCAGTGGGTGGCCCGTGGCATCAGCCAGGTCAGCGGCCATTTTTGCTGCGGTTAATGATTGATCCGAACCATCACAGGCAACAACAATGCTTTGAGAACCTTTGTCCATGACGAAACCTCTTTCCCATGTATGTCCTATCAGAGTAGCACTGATCTGGAAATCGCAAGGTTGATCGGAGTCAACAAGAAGGCAACGGCACGGCTCGATCAGTAAAATCAACAAAGCGCCTTGCCCATAGCTGCCGGGGAGATATATGCACGGCCCATCCGGAGGGTGCCACCGCCCGATAACTGATCAGGCTTCAAAACTTAAGTAACCGATGGTTATTTACATAGCGGGAGGCCTGCCGTATATTAAGTAACCATCGTTCACTTAATGAGACAGAAACCATGAACTATGTACTGATCACTGGCGCCAGCGCCGGCATTGGCGAAGTGTTTGCCCGCGAACTTGCAGCGGAAAAACAGAACCTGATTCTCGTGGCCCGACGTGAAGATCGCCTGACCGCTCTGGCCAGTGAGTTGTCTGAACAGCATGGCGTGTCCGTTGAAGTTCTGGCCGCAGACCTGGCCGCAACGGACGGTGCCGAACAGGTTGCCGCAGCAGTCGCATCCTCCGGCTGGAAGCTTGGCGGCCTGGTTAACAACGCCGGTTTTGGTGACCGGGGTGCCTTTACAGAGCTTTCTCTGGAACGTCAGCTCAACATGATCCAGGTGAACGTGGCTTCACTGGTATCACTCACCTGGAAGCTCTTGCCCAACCTGAAGAAAAACCAGGGCAGCTTCATTATCAATGTCGCGTCCACCGCCGCGTTCCAGGCCGGCCCCAATATGGCCATCTACTACGCCACCAAGGCGTTTGTGCTGTCCTTCTCCGAAGCTCTGCATGAGGAGTTGCGGGAATCAGGCGTGGCAGTCAATGCCCTGTGTCCCGGAGCGACCGAATCAGAGTTCGCGGCTGAAGCCAACATGACCAACACCAAGCTGTTCAAAGCCGGCGCCATGTCGGCTGAAGCCGTCGTAAAACAGGCGCTCGCCAAGCGCCGCAGCGCCATTGTCATTCCGGGACTGCGTAACCGGTTAATGGTATGGTTGGGCAAATTTTCTCCCCGACTCATTAACCGGCGCATTGCAGGCTGGTTACAGGCATAGAGACACTATGAAGAGCAGGCTTTGCGGTGGTAAAAAACGAGCACGCACGGAAGCGGAAAAGATCACCCGGGAACAGCAGATTCTTGATGCGGCGGCAGAGCTATTCGTCAGCCGCCGCTACGACCAACTGACACTGGCGGACGTTGCTGCGGCCAGCGGACTGACCAAGGCTGCGCTGTACCGTTATTTCAGAAGCAAGGAGCTGCTGTTCATTGCCGTATACCAGCGCGCCTTTAACGCCCTGGTGCAGGACGCACAGTCCAGGGAAGCCATCAACCTGCCGGAGGACCTGGCCGATCTGTTGATCGCACACCCGCTCTTCTGCAGTCTGAACGCCATCTTGCACATCGCACTGGAAACCGGGTTGACCGAACAGGAGGCTCGTGATTTCAAGCTGTTCCTTCTGGAACAGTCACGGCTACTGGCAGAACCCATCAAGTCCGCCAGCGGTCGCGATGAGGCCGCCTGCTTTCAGTTCCTGATGCAGTGCCAGCAGGCGCTGATCGGGTGCTGGCATATGACCCACCCGCCGGAAGCCGCACGCAAGGCCATGGAGCAACCACCGTTGACGGTCTTCAAAATGGCGTTCGAGCCAACCTTGCGGAACCACCTGCAGGCTCTGAACGACGCCTTTCAGAAAGGATAACCAATTGCCGGGCAACCAGCCTCCCGGCAATCTGGCCAGGACTCTCAGCCGTTCAACCCCAGACTCTCGGCGTCCTGCTGGATACAACGGTCCAGCAACGACAGGTAGTCCGCCTTGGCTTTCACCTTGGTCTCGCGGTGCGCACGCATGTTGAGCTGCTTGAACTGGGTGGCCAGTGCCCCGGCTCGCTCAAGCAGCGCATCCTGGGGTACCACCTCGTCCAGAAAACCAGCGTCGACGGCCCCTTCCGGGTTGTAGATTTCCGCATTCACCACGGAGCGGTAGAAATGCGCCGGCGCCAGACGATGACGGGCAATCTCGATGCCTGCGTGGTGCATGGTCATGCCGATCGCCACCTCATTCAGGCCCAGCTTGAACGGCCCTTCAACCCCGATGCGGTGATCCACAGACAACAGGATAAAGGCACCTTTAGCGATCGCGTGACCACTGCAGGCACCAATCACCGGTAGAGGGAAGGCTGCCAGGCGGCGAGTCAGTGTGGAACCGACCTTCACCAGTGCGCCGGCTTCTTTGGGGCCCTTTTGCATTTCTTTCAGGTCGTAGCCAGCAGAGAAAACGCCGGGCTGACCGGTCAGGATAACGACGGCCTTGTCCTGTTCCGCCTGATCCAGCGCGCTGTTCAGGCCCTCGAATACCTCATGGCTCAAGACGTTGGCCTTACCATTGGCTATCGTAATCGTGGCAATTCCATCATTCAGTTCATAACTAACAAGATCGGTCACAGGCCTGTTCTCCTGAAAAGCTGGCATTAAAGTGAGTGTTTGGAAACGCAACAGGCACAAAGATCCCAGCACGCCCCTTTCCCGTCAAGTTGTTTACTCGCTGCCTCAACGGCCAGGGGCGCGATGGGTCCCGGGGTGTCGGCCTAACAGATACGGGGCAGTTGCTCTCCGGAAAGTCGGTCAATCACCCGGCTGGCACCGATCATGCTGGATGCCGTTACCAATCCGGCGGCTCCTTGCACGAAATGGCCGATCTCAACCGCCCCCTGGGTCACCGGATACCGCCTGAGAACGTCCGTTGCCCGAGCCACATCCTGCTCGGCCACGATGGCGATAAAGCGGCCCTCGTTCGCCACATGCAGGGGATCCAGGCCCAGCAGCTCGCAAAACGCCGATACGTCCTCCCGCACCGGAATATCCACTTCCCGGATCTCGGCCGCCAGACCGGCACTTTCCGATACTTCCACCAGTGCACTGGCGAGGCCTCCGCGAGTAAGGTCACGGAGGCAGCGCACGTCTATCCCCTCTTCGAGCAACGCCAGCACCGGCTGCAAGACCGACGCGCAATCGCTCTCAATCGCTGATTCCAGGTCCAGTTTTTCCCGTGCGGTCATCACCGCGACGCCGTGTCGTCCAAGATCGCCACTGAGCAGAATCCGGTCACCGGCCTGTATCCGGGTGGGTTCCACAGGTTCGGGAGCCACCACTTTCCCGACCCCGGCGGTGTTGATGTACACGCCATCCGCCTTGCCGCGCTCCACCACCTTGAGGTCGCCGGTCACTATCTGCACGCCTGCTTCGACAGCTGCGGCCGCCATGGCATCCACAACTCGGCGCAACGTGGCCAGAGGAAGACCTTCTTCGAGAATAAAACCGGCGCTCAGGTATTGAGGCCTGGCTCCGCACATGGCGAGGTCGTTGACTGTGCCATGCACCGCCATGGTTCCGATATCAGAGCCCGGAAAGAACAGCGGCCGTACCACGTATGAGTCCGTCGTGAACGCAATGGCTCCGGGCATCTCCACCACAGCGCCGTCGTGCTGTTTTGCCAGCCAGGGGTTATCAAATGCCGGGCGGAAAATATCATCAAGCAACTGCGCCATCGCCCGACCGCCCCCGCCGTGGGCCATCTTCACCACATCGTGATCATCGTTCAACGGTGGACACTGATTGTCGCAACTCTCACTCACGAGCTTGACCTCCCGCCGGTCGACGATAACGGTAATAGGCCGCACAGGCCCCTTCCTCGGACACCATCGTCACCCCCAACGGACGCTCCGGAGTACAGCGGGTGCCGAAGGCGGGGCATTGGTCAGGGCGGACTTCGCCCCGCAGCACGGCCCCACTGAGGCATTCGCCCTGCGCCTCCACCTCGCCGTTCACGGCGCCGAAACGGGTTTCTGCATCGAAGGATCTGTAGGCCGGTGCAACCCCCAGCCCACTGTCCGGGATGCCTCCCATGCCCCGCCATTGCCTGGGCACCACCTGGAAAACCGCCTGAATCACATGCTGGGCCATGGCATTACCCGGGCGGCGGACAGCCCGGCTGTACTGGTTTTCAACGCAGTTCTCACCCCGCTCCAGCTGGCGCACGCATCGGTACACCCCCTCCAGGATATCCAGAGGTTCGAAGCCAGTCACCACAATGGGAACACCGTGCTTACGGGCAATGGGCTCATACTCTTCATACCCGGTGATCGTGCAGACGTGACCGGCAGCCAGAAATCCCTGAACCTGATTGCCCGGACGCTCCAGCAAGGCGCGAATTGCCGGTGGCACCAGCACCTGGGAGACCAGCACCGAGAAATTCTCAAGCCCTGCCCGCTCGGCCTGATACACCGCCATGGCATTGGCCGGGGCCGTGGTTTCAAATCCGACCGCAAAGAAAACCACCTCATGGCCAGGGTTCTCTCTGGCCATCGTCAGCGCTTCCAGCGGCGAATACACCACCCGGATATCCGCCCCACGCGCTCGGGCAGCAGACAGGTCCGAATGCGTCCCGGGCACCCGCAGCATATCGCCGAAGGTGCAGAGAATAACCCCGGGGAGCCCGGCAATTTCCAAAGCCTTGTCAATGTAGGCGATGGGGGTCACACACACCGGGCAGCCGGGGCCATGGATCAGGGAGATGGATTCCGGTAGCAGCTGATCGATCCCGAAGCGCACGATAGCGTGGGTCTGTCCCCCACAGACTTCCATGAGGGTCCAGGGCCTTGTGGTGATGCGGGCGATGGCATCCGCATACCCGCGGGCGGCATCTGGAGTGCGGTATTCGTCACGATACTTCATTGCGGCTCGTCCGCCTCCTGTTCCAGGGTGCGGAGGTACTCAAAAACACGCTCGGCCTCGCGCGGGTCGACGATGGTAATGGCAAATCCCACATGCACCAGCACATAGTCCTGCTCTTGCACCTCCGGCACGTAGGCCAGATTGACTGACTTGATGACACCGCCAAAATCGACGCGCCCCTGACGGGTAAGCGGATCGTCGCCGTCAATACTGATCAGGCGCCCCGGTACGGCCAGACACATGCCCCCTCCCTGCCCCAAAGCGCTCCGCTTGCCCAGGCCAGCTGACCCAGCGCCAGGCCGCCATCGTTAGGCGGTATCCGGCACGGCCAGAACACCTGGAATCCGGCGCCCTCAAGGGCTGTTATGGTCGACTCCAGCAGGCAGGCGTTCTGGAAACACCCGCCAGCCAGCACAACTCTCGACAGTTTAGCCTGTCTGGCCACCGCCACAATGACGTTGGCCAGCCCCTGGTGAAAGGCGGCAGATATCCCGGACACTGGTCGGCCGCGCCGGACGTCGTCCAACAGCGCATCAATCGCCGGCACCCAATCCACCTGCCAGGGCCGGCTTGCCTCCGGTGCCGACAGCTCGAACGGATAGGACGATGACCTGTTATTGCGACCACGGGCCGCTTCCAGCTCGCCCGCCGCTTGGCCTTCGTAACTCGCCTGCTGGCATATGCCAGACAAGGCCGCCACCACGTCAAACAGTCGCCCCGCACTGGAGGTTTCCGGCGCGTTCAGGCCGGCCCTGAGCGACTGGACCAACAGCTTTCTTTCAGCCCGGGTAAAACTGCGTAGCGGAGCCAGAGCCTCGTACTTCATGATCTGATCACCCAGTAACGCGTATAACAGACCCAGGGCCGAACGCCGGGGTTCTCCCATGGCCGCCTCGCCACCCGGCAGTCGAAACCGCCGCAGATGAGCCACGCGCTCGTATCCCTGTGAGTCCAGGCGCAGGAACTCACCGCCCCACAGGGTGTGATCGTCGCCAAGCCCGCTGCCGTCCCATGCCACCCCAAGCACCGGCTCACTGATCCCGTGCTCCGCCATTACCGCGGCAATGTGCGCAACATGATGTTGGACCGCAAACGGCGCATTACCACTGGCCTGTGCGTAGCGTGTAGTGAAGTAGTCTGGATGACCATCGTGAACCCAGCGTCGGGGCTCCGTCGCGAACAGAGTCCGCAGACTGTCCACCGTGCGGACGAACCCTTCACGCCCCGGGGCACTGTCCATATCACCCAGATGCTGGCTCAGTACCACCCCGGAGCCGGTACCCAGGGCCACGGTGGTTTTCAGGTGGCCCCCGGTCGCCGCCCACCCGGCTGGTACGGGTCGGGGCAAAGTCAGGTTCGGCGAATAACCGCGGGCCCGCCGGAGTATTTGCGGCCGCCCTGCCACCACGCGAGTCACGGAATCATCCAGCGGTCGCAGAATCGGGCGATCGTGTACCAGAAATCCATCGGCAATCGCGCCCAAGCGGGCATAGGCTTCCTGGTTATCGATGGCAATCGGTTCGCCACTCAGGTTGCCACTGGTCGCGACCACCGGAAACCCCAGATCGCCGAGCAGTAGCTCATGTAGCGGCGTGCAGGGCAGCATCACACCGAGATCTGCCCTGCCTGGCGCCAGGTTGGCAGCCAAGTCATGTTCAGGCGCATGAAGCAGCACTATGGGCCTCTCCGGACCGGTGAGCAGCTGGCTTTCCGACGCAGAGACCGGGCACACCTGCTGCAATGACGCCAATGAATCGAACATGACCGCGAGGGGCTTTCGTGGCCGGTGCTTTCGTTCGCGCAGGGTCTGAACTGCGCGAGTGCTGCGGGCATCGGCCAACAGCTGGAACCCGCCCAGCCCCTTGAGCGCGATGATGTCACCCGTCGCCAGACGGCGGACCGCTTCGGACACAGCGGCCTCATCCTCTGCCAGCACAGTGCCATCTGGCTGGCAAAAGGCGACATGAGGACCGCAGGCCGGGCAGGCATTGGGCTCGGCATGAAAGCGCCGGCTGGCTGGATCGTGATACTCCGCCAGACAATGAGGACACATTTGAAAATGCCTCATCGCCGTGCGGGCACGGTCATAAGGCAACCCTTCGATCAGACTGTAGCGGGGACCGCAATCCGTGCAATTGATAAAGGGGTATCGGTAACGCCGGTTACCGGGATCGTGCAATTCCTCGATGCACTGAGGACAGGGAGCGAGATCTGCAGGTAAGTTTGTGGCAGCAGCACCCTGCTCCTGACTCTCGCACACGCGGAACTCTCTATCCGCTTCCAACCCCGTGGACCGGGCTATAGGTTCCGCGCACACGGCCTCCACGCGAGCATTCACCGGAGCCTGCGGTTTCAGCCCGGACACCAGATTCTGCAGTGCCTCCGGGTGTCCTTCAGCCTCTATAACCACGCCCTCCGGGGTGTTACTCACCCACCCGGACAGCCCCAGTCCCGTCGCCAGTCGATAGACAAACGGTCGAAACCCCACACCCTGTACGAGGCCATGAACATGGATACGCCAACGGACTGGCGAGGCTTCGACCCGGCAGCCATCAGTCATGAACCGGCCTCATCCTCCGTCTCCAGCTCCAGACTCTGCAACAGAACATCCTGGGCCTGGGGATGGTTGATGTCGTCAGACGTTTCAATCCTGAGATGGGCCAGCTCAGCGCAGGTGCCGGCTGCCTCCTGACGGAAGTGATCGGTGAAATGCTCCGGGGACATATGACACAGCGCTCCCAGCCATACCGCCACTTCCACTACCCGTTCAGCGTTCTCGTCCGCGCACACCGTTTCGACCCTGTGAATCAGATTTTTGACCAGTGCCGTTTCATGCATGACCATTCTCCTGTCTGATTCTGTCAATCACTGCCTGAGCCACCCGCGGCAGGGTGTCCGCTACCGCTGGTGACAGGCCTTCACCGGTTTCGAAGCTGATCGCCTCCACTGCAAACACCCGGCATACCGAAGGCAGTTCATCAAGCGCACGGGCCAACTCAATCGCTTCCGACAGCCCCAGCGCATGGGACGAAAACGCGCCCCCCAAAGCCGGCAATGGCGAAGTGCTGGCATCGAATTCCCGGGAGCTGCCCGGCTCAAGCCCCATGACGGCGGCGTCGATCAGGTACACCGCTCCGGCGCCACCGATCAGATCCACGAGCCCCGCCACTTCGCCACTGTGCTCAACCGCGCTGACGGTTGTCGGCAATCGATCACGAAGGGCGTCCACCACCAGGGGGCCAAGAGCATCGTCCCCCCGGTCCCGGTTGCCGATACCGATAACCCTGATGGGACCGGAGGTATCATTCATGGCGGACATCCAGCTTGAGAAAGTGAGTTGCACAGGAGATGCAGGGATCGTAGTTGCGAATGGTCTGCTCACAACGTTCGCGGAAGGTATCGGCCGGCAAATCCAGCCAGCCACCCACCAGGTCTTTCAGGTCTTCCTCTATGCTCGGCTGGTTCTGCGCCGTGGGTGGAACGATCTGCGCCTCAAGGATGCCACCATTCGCGTCCAGCCGGTAACGATGGAAAAGCAGTCCCCGTGGGGCCTCGGTGCACCCAAAACCCTCCGAGGCCTTCGGCTCGGCCGTCTCGAACGGCCGTTCCGGTCCTTGGTATTCGTTGATGATGCGCAGGGCCTCATCGCAGGCATACACAACCTCGACGCTTCGTACCACAATGCTCTGAAACGGGTTGGTGCAGGTCACACCCAGACCGGCTTCTTTGGCCGCCTCCCGGGCCAGGGATGAGAGCTGGTCGTAATTAAGGCTGTAGCGCGCCAGGGGGCCGACCAGATAGCAATCGTGTTCTCGCAGGTGCGAATGCAGCGCCGTGGAGCGTTGCACGTGGGACTCCACAAAGTGACGGTTGTAGTCCGCTACATCAATATCCAAACCTCGATTGGAAATAATACGCCCGGTATTCATGGCGTACTCGTCCGGATGATGCAGTGCAACCAGATGGTAGTCCCGCTCAGCTTCCGGCATGTCCAGCCCGGCGGTCCAGCACACAGTTGCCAGCGCGTCCTCTCGGGCCTGTTTCAGGGTTTCAGCCAGCGGTTCCAGCTCCTTCCGGGTCGGCGTTCGGTAGAATCCCCCCACACGCACATTAATGGGATGGATTTCCCGACCGCCCAACAGGCTCATGATGGCATTACCCGCTTTTTTCAGGGACAGTCCCCGTTTGACGATGTCGGGATAATCCCTGGCCATATCCACCGCCCCGGCGTACCCCAGGAAATCGGGAGCATGCAGCATGTAAATGTGGAGGGCGTGGCTTTCAATCCATTCGCCACAGTACAACAATCGCCGCAATGCCCTCAGCTGGCCTTCCACCTCAATGCCGAGCGCGTTCTCCATCGCATGAACAGCACTCATCTGGTAGGCCACCGGACAGATACCACAGATGCGGGCAGTTACATCGGGCGCCTCCGCATAGTCGCGCCCACGCAGAAACGCCTCGAAAAAGCGCGGCGGCTCAAAAATACGCAACTCCGCCTTGCTGACCCGGCCGTCCCGGATCGTCACATTCAAAGCGCCCTCGCCCTCGACCCGCGCCAGGTAATCCACCTTGATGGTTTTACGGCTCATGACGTTCGCTCTCCTCTCGGAACGGCCCGGCCCAGGCGTTGAACGTCCGGTAAAAGCGCAGCCGTTCTGCCCGGCCCATGCCCAGCTGATCCAGGCGTTCACTCAGCGCAGGCGCATTGGGGTTTTCCTTGGGTCCGTAACAACCGTAGCACCCCCGATTATAGGACGGACACAGGGCGTTGCAGCCGCTGTGGGTCATCGGCCCCAGGCAGGGCGTTCCATGAGCCACCATGACGCAGACGTTGCCGCTGAGCTTACAATCCAGACAGACGCTATGGGCCGGCGTGACCGGTCGCCGTCCGCACAGGTATGCCGACACCACCTCCAGTAACTGATGTTTGCTGATGGGGCAGCCACGCAATTCAAAATCCACCGGCACATGGTCAGCAATGGGTGTGGAGGTGGACAATGTCTCAATGTACTCGGGGTGCGCATAGACAGCCGTCATAAAATCATCAATATCGGCGAAATTACGCAACGCCTGAATACCGCCAGCGGTGGCACAGGCCCCGATGGTCACCAGCGTTCGTGAGCGTCGACGCACATCCAGAATACGCTCAGCGTCGTGGAGCGTGGTGATGGAGCCCTCCACCAGGGACAGATCGTACGTGCCACGGACACTGCCACGGGTAGCTTCCGGGAAATAGGCAATATCGACCGCCCCGGCGACCTGAAGCAATTCATCTTCACAATCCAGCAAAGTCAGCTGGCAGCCATCGCACGACGCAAACTTCCAGACACCAAGGCGTGGTTTGTGATCCGAGCGCGCCATATCAGAACTCCTTGAGGCTCAGTAATCCGCGGAGCCGGTTAAACGACAGCACCGGACCGTCCTTACAGACAAAGGTCGATCCGAACTGGCAATGACCACAATGTCCGAGCGCGCATTTCATGTTTCGTTCCATGGACAGGTAAATGGACTCATCCTCAACACCGGCATCCCGCAATGCATTGACCGTGAAACGCATCATGATTTCCGGCCCGCACACCATGGCCACAGTGTCTTCAGGGTCGAAATCCAGCGCAGGCACCAGCGAAGGAACCACGCCAATCTTGCCCGGCCAGTCACCACCGGCATGGTCCACCGTAATGTGAACTTCAACGTCCGGACGTTTGCTCCATTCCTCCAGTTGCCCGGCATAGAGGATGTCGTCGGGGCTGCGCGTGCCGTATAGCAGGATCACCCGGCCGTACCTCTCCCGATGGCGCAACACGTGATAGATAGCCGGTCGCAAGGGGGCCAGCCCTAACCCTCCAGCCACGATCAGCAGATCCGCGCCCTCGCCTGCCGTCATCGGCCAGCCGATCCCAAACGGACCGCGCAGGCCAACCGTATCCATCGGTTTCAAAGCCGCCAGTTTGTTGGACACCGGCCCCACCGCCCGCACTGTATGAATCAGAGTCTCTGTCAGTCCGGCATCACCGCTCAGACTGATGGGCACTTCCCCCACACCGAATATATAAAGCATGTTGAACTGCCCCGGTAAAAAGGGGCGACCACCGGCCCCACCGGGCTCCAGCTCCAACGTCCAGGTAGTCTCCAGCTCTTGCTGTTTGCGCAGAACCCGAACCGGCTCGGGCACCATGAAGTCCTCTGAAATCACTCGGGCTGCTCCGGCGTACCATAAACGTCCAGAATCTGCATTTGTGTCGCGTGCAGCCGGCTGGTCAGAATCGGCAGCAGGCGCTTCATAACGTCGTAGCCCAGAACCGGGTCGTCATCACACTTCTTCCTCAGACAGTGCGCGTCCATAGCAATGGCACGGGTCAGCGTGATAGCGCGAGCATCGTAGGCCCAATGATAGGGTGGCAGAATCCAGGACACCCCCACCAGATCGCCATCATGGAGGGTCTGAAAACGAACCGACGGCTTTCCCGGCACCGCGATTTCCAGCGCCACCTGGCCATAGCGGACCAGATAGAGGTAATCGGCGTCTCCGCCTTCGTGAAACAGGTATTCACCCGGGTTGAACCGGACATTGCGGGCGCAGCCGCAGACCAGATCACAGAACTCGCCGTCCAGACCGTGAAAGAACGGATGCTCGCAGACGATCTGGGCAATGTTTTTCATTCTTTATCCCTCGATGACACATCATCGTGAATGGCGCGCACTTCCTCCGTGATATCGATACCCACTGGGCACCAGGTAATGCAGCGGCCGCAACCGACACAACCCGACGTACCGAACTGATCCACCCAGGTGGCCAGTTTATGGGTCATCCACTGACGATAGCGGGACCGGGTTGAACTGCGCACGCTGCCGCCATGAATATAGGAAAAGTCCGACGTGAAGCAGGAGTCCCAACGCCGGCTGCGCTCCGCGGTGACCCCCTCCAGATCCGAGGTATCTTCCACGGTGGTGCAGAAGCAGGTGGGACAAACCATGGTGCAGTTAGAGCAGCTCAGGCACCGGTCGGCAACCTCATCCCAACGCGGATGCTCCAGGTTATCCATCAGCAAGGCAGGGATGGCGGTTTGCGGCATGCTCCGCCCCATCTGACTCCGGGTCTTCTCCACCACCGCGGTGGCCGCTGCCTGATGGGCCTCTGTCGCAGGTTTCCGGGGCAATTCGGCCAGAACTTCCGCCCCCTCCTCAGAGCCTGAGCGAATCAGGAACAGGTGGTTGTTATCATCCAGCAATTCAGTGAGTACCAGGTCGTAGCCTTGCTTGACGTCAGGCCCGGTATTCATGGAATCGCAAAAACAGGTGCCGCCCGCCTCTGAGCAGTTGAGCGCTACCAGGAAGGCCTGCTCACGACGTGATCGATAATGGGGGTCGGCGTACTCGTCCCCCATCAGCACGCGATCCTGAATTCCGATGGCCGCCAGTTCGCAGGCTCGCACCCCGATGAAGGCGTATCGGGGCGGTTCATCCCGGGCGGGAACAAAACGCAGTTCGTCCCCGTGGCGGGTCGCCTGCCACAGGGACACTTTGGGTGGGTGAAGAAAACGTTTCCAGCTGTGGGGACCTACGGCATAACCGAACAACGCCTCGTCCGAACGCCGTTTCAGTCGGTAGTGGCCGCCATCCTGTTCATCCGTCCAGCCCGCGGGAAGCTCTTCGGTACGGGCGAGCTCTTCGTACACGATGGCCTGGTCCCGGACGGTGGGCCCAACAACCGTATACCCGCGCTGGGCCAATGCATCCAGCAAGCACTGCAAGCCTTGCCGCGTGATAACAGAGCCATCGTCGACGTTGTCCATGAGGAGACCTTCCATGATTGGCAATCAGACAATCAGGAACCCGCTAATTGCCTTCTACAAGCTTTGGCAAGGCGGGGGATTTTGTCAAAGATGGGGAGGGTGACAGGCGCCATTCAGACGCCTGCAAAGTGATCAGGCGGGCTGAAACGCCTGACCAAGCGCCCGGATACAGGACATCGGTTGATCGATCAACGGTACGTGGCCGCTGTTCTCAAGCGTCACCAGCCTGACGTCGGGGATCAGGTCCGCCATGACAGCCTGACCTGGCCAGGGGTACATTTCCGAGCGGCGACCAGCCAGCACAGTGGTGGGTACAAGCAGTTCAGGCAGGAATGAACGGAAATCGTATTCCTGTTCGGCGTAGGCGCGCATGTGCTGATACAGGGTGTACCAGTTCTCGACCGGTACCAGCTGCTGGGCAACACTGGGGATACGCATCAATCGCCCAGCGGCCCATTTCATCCAGCGACGGCTCATGGCAAATTCCATGAAATCTGCCAGATCTTCATGGAACTGCTTGCGCAGGTCCTTCGGCAGCTCAGCAAATGGCGTCTGGGGATCAATCCGCTCCAGTTGCTCCAGCAAGGGCCACCATTCACGGATTCGCTGGGGTCCCTGCTCGCCAAAAATACCCCAGGGCCAGCCGGGACCGTGAGCAATCCGCGGCGACTGGTCAATGTTGACATAGTGACGGACCGCGCGTGAGCCGAACAGTTCCATATAGCGAAGTGACGTGCTCGCGCCCATGGAAATTCCGCCCAACCCGACCGGCTCGCCAACGCTGTATTCGCGAATCACCGCGTCAAGATCCCTGGCATGACTGGTCAACACACAGGGTTCACTGCAGCTCAGGCGGGAAGACCCACCAAACCCTCGCAGGTCAGGAAGCACGAAACGGAACCGGTGGGCCAGGGGCAAGATGATCGGCAACCAGTGGCGGCTGTCCATACCAAAACCGTGAAGCAGGATGACCACCGGGCCGCGCCCGATTTCCCGCACCTTCAGCCTGGCGCCATCGTGTGTTGTTACTCGTGCCATGTCTGTGTGGACTCCGCCTGGATGAAGGCGCCATTGTCCACATGGGAATGATCCCCGCCATGGGTTGCAGGGCCAGAATCCAGCCTCAATGCTGGAAGTCAGCCGATTGTTTCTACCCGATTCCGCCCGTTCGCTTTCGCTCTGAGTAACGCCGCGTCAGCGCGTTTCAAAACCTCATGAGGGGATTCATCTTTAGAAGACTCAGCGACACCCAGGCTGATGGTTACCCCTCCTATCAAGGGCAGAGAACAGTCTCGCACGCGTGTCCGTATATTGCTCGCAAGCCTTAAGGCGCCATCTACAGACGTTTGCGGAAGCAACAATACGAATTCCTCACCGCCCCAGCGCGCCAGGCGATCCACCTGGCGCAAGCGCTGGCTCATTTCCTCCGACACCAATCGCAACGCAACATCACCCGCATCGTGGCCGTGACGATCATTAACCTGCTTGAAGTGATCAATATCGAGCATAACCAGCGAATACGTCTGGCCATAACGGGATGCCTCTTCATGAGTTTGAAGCAGAGCCTGCTCAAAACGACGCCGGTTCCATAACCCCGTGAGCGGATCATGGTAGGCCTCGTGCTCCAGCCTGGTCATATTGCTTTTCTGGTCTGTGATATCCCAATACTGCCAGAGATGGCCCAGATAGGATTCTCCATGGAATATGGGGACATAGGTACGTTCAACCACTCGGCCGCCCACCATTTCAAGCTCGTCCGTTGTGGTCCGGCGTGCCTCCAGGGCCGCGGTGATGCCGTTAATAAAGAGTAGCGGATCGCGGAACAGGGACTTGCTCTGCTCGGCAGCTTCGGCGCAGTCGGCGCCTTCAAGCAAGGCGGGTGGCGCATCAATGCTGAACAACTCGCAAAAGGTCTGGTTGGCGAGGATAACCCGGCGGCGTTCGTCTTCCACGACGATGCCACCGCGAAGATTTCTGAGCAATGCGGAAAGTCGTTCACGGGCATTAATCAAGGCAAGTTCACTTTCCACACGGGCGGTGATGTCACTTTCACTGACCAATACCACCCGTTGTCCGGTAACCGGGTCAATTGAACGTTGTAAATCCACTCGATGCCAACGGTCTCCGGATCGTGTCTGCACGGGTGCTTCCAGCGAGAGGCTCTCACGACCACTGTCTGCCCACTGGAGCACACGTTCCCGGTCACCGTCGCTAACAAAGCTCTCGGCAAAATACCTCTCATCCGGCAAAGTCGCCCGCGCTGCAGGGTTCCGATCCATAAGATGCCCATGAGCATCGAAAATAGACAGGAGCGTGGGTGCATGGCGCACTGCTTCCTGAGCACGCAGGGCTTGAATGTCTCCATGCTCTGCCACTGGCTGCGCTTCAACCATCATCCCCATACCTTCTTCGAGCGGATAACCGGAACAGAGGCACCGGAGGGTTGTGGGTCGACCGTGCGGGTAGAGCGTCCAGGTCTCTACGACGGTTTCGCCGCGTCGGAACCGTTCCAGATAGTCGCCTAAACGGGTCAATACCGGGCCTGAGATCTCCGAACGGAAATCTCGGCTGCGAAGCGCCGTCAGATCGTCTGCACCCCATACTGACAAGCCCGCGGCATTCGCCCACACCATGGCAACGCGCTCGATGTCAAAAATCCACAAGGCAGTCTGCAGTCGATCCGCTATCGCCGCAGTCTCATGCACCACCTGATTCGTTTTTTTGTTTTGGTCTTTCATGCAATGCTCTTTGCGACAGAACGTCGAAGATATCTCCCCCCGACCTATAATGGGTTGATTGTGATCCATCAAGATCAAAGTTTCGATACCCAAAACGGGGTTGATCCGAAAGGAGTAGCCGAATCCATTTTGGGTTCACCAGCGATATGGCGAAACGAGGAACCATGGAATTCACTTTTCTGGGCACATCCGCCGCAACACCGACACGGTCACGCAACGTGACCGGCCTGGCCCTGTGCCACTCCAGCCCCAAACCCTGGTACCTGGTGGACTGCGGTGAAGGCACCCAGCACCAGCTGCTTCGCACCCGCTACTCCGTCATGCAGTTACGGGCCGTATTCATTACGCATATCCACGGCGACCACACCTTTGGTCTGCCAGGACTGCTCACCAGCGCCTCCATGCTTGGCCGCACGGAACCGCTGGATATCATCGCACCGGTCCAGGTACAGCGCTTCATCAATGCTGTGATCGAAAACAGCGACTCCAGCCTAAGCTACCCCCTGAACTTCATCGACTCCGAAGCACCGGGCTTCCTCTGGCAGGATGAACACTTCCGGGTTACCAATGTGGCGCTGTCCCATCGCGTGCCCTGCCGCGCCTATCTGTTCACTGAGCGTAACCTGGAGCGACAGCTGCTGCAGGACAAGCTCCGGGCGGATGGCGTGGAACCCGGGCCCGACTGGGGCGAGTTGCAGAAAGGACAGGACGTACTGCTGGAAGATGGTCGCCTGCTCAGAAGTGAAGAGTACACACACGTTCCCCGCACGGCCCGCCGCTTGATCGTCGCCGGGGACAACGACAGCCCGGAGCTGCTGACCGATGCCTGCATCGGCAGCCATGCGCTGATTCATGAGGCCACCTACACTCAGGACGTGGCCGACCGGGTAGGCCCCTGGCCACAACACAGTTCCGCCGAACAGGTCGCCCGGTTTGCCCAACAGGTCCAGCTACCCAACCTGGTGCTGACCCATTTCAGCTCCCGCTACCAGTCCGGACCGGGCGGCGCACCCCACATCAACCAACTGGCGGCCGAAGCCATGCAACACTACCGGGGCCAGCTGTTTCTGGCCCGGGATTTTGATACTTACCGTCTGGAGAAGGATCTGTCACTGAGCTGTCTGACCAGCCACTCAATGAGTCCATAAACGTTCATTAAATCGCAGAAAAATGGCGGCTTTCAGACCTTTGGTCCAGACTAGGGTGTAAATACGACGTTCAGCTCCGACAGGGTGTCAAGGGCCAGTCATGATAAGGATGCATGGAGAGTATCGCCGGCATTTGCGATCCGGGATCAGAGTCCCGGTCGTTGTGAAATACACCAATCACATCATTGAAACCATTACGCTGGATATCTCGGCTGGTGGGTTACGCCTGAAACGGCCGGAAAGGGTGTATATCCGGCCCGGAGAGGTCATTGACGTCGATTTTCCCGACAATGCCGACATGAACGTAGCAGCAACGGTGGCCTACACCGGCAAGTCTCACATTGGCCTGCAGTTCTATCGCAGACGCTTCTCCGAAAACGAACTGAACCAACTCTATCGTGCTGCGCCCACCTGGCAACGCCTGACAGCCAGAAGCAAACGCGCACTCTGGAAGAGCAGCCGCCGGTTTGCGGTTTTTCTGGCCAATACCTACCTCCGGCCTCTCGTTCATGCCCTGGCCAGGCCGCAATTTCTGTTTGCGGTGTACGGCAACAAGCAGCAAGTCGGATCTTATTTTACACCCGGCATGGCAAAGCGTATGCCGTCCAATGTGGTGCTTGGCTTCATTCGCAATGCAGACATGCGAGGGCTGATGGTAGCGTCGCAATTCCTGGAACATGAGCTACAGGAGGCCCCCGAAAAAGTCCGACTTTATCTGGATCGATTACAACGGGACTACCCCAACGTACAACGAATTGCCCTGGTCGGACGGCTCCCTAACTTCGTCATGAAAGCCGGCCTGGAGATCAACGACCCGCTGGTGGAAGGAAGCCTGGGAACGCGTTACATGATCTGGGATGTGGCGCGGCAAATGCGTGAGCGTCCCCAATACTGCCAGCAAACCAGCATTGTCGTGCTGGGAGGCGCCGGGCGCATCGGCAATGCGGTGTGTCAGGATCTCACTGATTTGTATGACAAGGTGATTGGATTCGATCCACGCTATGAGGAGGACAGGGAAATAGCCACCGAACGGGGCACGGTATTGCAGACCTCCTCACCATCTCATTTACAGGGCGAGAAGCTTTACATTGGTCTAACCCATCATGGTGATGTCGTACTCGAGCTCCAGCAACATATAGCGCCGGGCGCCCTGATCGCAGATGACACCCACCCCTGTATCAGTCTGACTGCACGGGAACGCCTGCAGGAAAAGCAAATCGCAGTGGAAAAGGTGGTGCTTTCACACGAGGAATTCCTGATGTGGCCCCGCATGCCCGCCTGGAACAACCGGGATATTCCAGGGTGCCTGGTCGAAGCCCTGGTTCTGCTTCGCCAGCCGGGAGCCGGAAAAGGCGACTTCTCCGGCTTTTGTCAGGAAGCCGAGTTTCTTGGCTTTACCGGCCGCCTGGTCAGCCCCCTGAACGAATAGGATGAACAGGAATGTAGCATGATGGAACGCGACACGTGGGCAGCGGGATTCGTGGCGATATCTCTTTTATTCGCTCTTAACGCCAGTGGCAAAGAGCTGACGATTCAGGACGAGGCGGTCCATTACAGCCTGAACCACCACATCGAGTACTTTCTGGACGGTGACTTAACCCTTGATCAGGTCCTGCAACAGGAACCGTGGCAAAAAAAGCACAATGACAGCGTGCTGAACCTGGGATTTACCGACCAATCAGCCTGGCTCAGGATATCCCTGACCATACCGGAACCTTTGTCCCGCCAGTGGTACCTGGTGATTCCATATCCACTGCTGGAGGAAGTAGATCTCTACGTATTGCGTGATAAACAACTGCCAGTGATTTATCACACCAATCGCCAGGATACCGAAAACCGGCGAGAACAGGTGCACAGCTACCAGGTGGTCCTGCCGTTGCCCCGGGACCTGAACGGCCAGTTGGACATGTTTCTGCGGGCGAAGTCGGCGTCGTCACTGCAAGTCCCGCTCGAGCTTTGGCGCGAGGACCACCTGCTCAATCGATTTTCACTGGAGAGCCTCTATTGGGGAGCCTATTTCGGCATCTTGTGCGCCCTGGTCATCTACAACCTGTTCCTGTTTCTATCCCTCAGGGATCTGGCCTATGGCTATTACGTGCTGTATATCGGCTCGATCGGTGTGCTGATGCTCTGCATATCCGGGGTCGGTAGCGCCTGGATCTGGGGCGGGCAGCCGTTGCTGACCCGTTATGCACTACCCATCAGCACCGCCCTTGTGTCTTTTTTCGCGCTTATGTTCGCACGCAGCTTCATGAAATGGCAGGACATTTCACCCCGCTGGGATCGCAGCATGAAGATCGCAGCCTTACTGGCTGGGTTGCTGATCGTCTACACCTGGGCCGATCCCATACACGGCGCTCTGTTCGCCGGCCTGCTGGGTACCCTGGTGATTGTACTGCTCATCTCCGTGGGGGTGGCCGGCTTGAATGCGGGGGTCGCCATTGCCCGTTATTTTGTGTTGGCCTGGACTACCTTTGCCCTGGGGGCCAGCCTGTACTTACTGAACGTCTTCAACTTTATCCCGGTGAATTTCGTCACCAACCATGCCATGCAATTTGGTTCAGCCGCAGAGGTCCTGCTGCTTTCATTTGCCCTGGCCCATCGCATCAAGGACGAGCGGGCACGCAAGATGGCGGCACTACGGAGACAACAAACAGCTGAACGACAGGTCCGGGATCTGGAAATGCAATCGCTTGAACAGGCCATGCACGATTCAACCACCAGGCTGCCCAATGCCTCCCTGCTTAATCAGCAGTTACAATCAACGATGAGTCAGAACAACCGGGTCGCACTCGCGCTGGTCCACTATCCTCAGATCAAGGACATTGCGTCCAGCATGGGCCACAGGCTGGCAGAAGAAATGTTCTGTCAGTTGATGAAAAAGCTCAACCACACACTGGCGGGGCTGGACGGGGTGGTCTGCCTGGAAAGCCAGCAGCCTGCCTACATTGCGATTCCCGAATTCGGTTCAGCGGCATTCCTGATTGACCTCCAGCGGTTGGAGGACCCACTTGAGCCATTTGTTACACAGTTGGTGGGTAATCATGAAATCTCTGTCCATGCCGTCAGACTGCCTGTATTCATGAACCTTCACTGCGGCGTGGCTGTTGCGCCGGAGCATGGCAACAGTGCGGAAATCCTGTATCAACATGCCTCGGCGGCACGGGATCGCAGCGAATCAAGCAAGGTTCCCGTACAGGTCTACAATGACGAGATCTCCGATTTCGCGCGGCGCCGCCTGGACCTTGTGACAGCCTTGCCGCCGGCTATCGAGGCCGGGGAACTGGAGCTTTACCTGCAACCGCAAATGAACCGAACCGGCGAGGAACTGGTAGGCGCTGAGATACTGCTGCGTTGGCACAGTCCGCGTTTCGGGGCAGTGCCCGCCGGGGAAGTGATCGAGATCGCCGAAAGTGCCGGCCTGATGGATCTGCTTTCACGCTACATCGTGTCTCTGGCCTGGAGGACCATGCAGACGCTACAGGAACGAAAGCTGGACATTACCTGCAGCATCAACCTGTCAGTTCAGAATCTCACTAACACCCACTTTGTGTCCTTTGCACTGGCGGGAATCCGTGAACACGCCATTCCTATGAATCGCGTAATCTTCGAAGTGACGGAGACCGCCATGATGCACAACATAGACGCGGTCATCGGGTCCCTGCTTCAGATTGCCAACAGCGGCTGCAAGATTGCCCTGGACGATTTTGGTACAGGCTACTCCTCCCTGGCCTATCTGAGCCGCCTGCCCATCCATGAGCTGAAAATAGATCGTTGCTTCATAAGCCAGATGTGCTCCAGCCAGAACGACCTGGGAATCGTCCAGAGCACCCTGAAACTGGCACATACCCTCAACCTGGAAGCGGTTGCCGAAGGCGTGGAGGACAACAAAACCCGGGAGCTTCTCACCCAACTGGGCTGCCACCGGCAGCAGGGCTACCTGTTTGCCAGACCGATGCCGCTGGAGAAGTTCTGCGAATGGGCAATGGCAGGCAGCGAATAAAGCGAACTCAACGCCAGGACATCAACCCAGCAGACACTCCTTCGCTTCATTGATACGAGCAGCCAGGTAGTTACTTCCGCCATGGTCGGGGTGCACTTTCTGCATCATCCGGCGGTGGGCCTGGATGATCTCTTCCCGACTGGCTCCCGGCTCCAGTCCGAGGATGTCCAGGGCTTCGCTCTCCGTCAGAGGCCCACCGGCGTTGCTGCCATTGCCACGATCGCCGGCTTCACCATCGCCAGCACCAGCCGGGTCATCTGCACGCCAGGAGTCGCCAAACCGGCGGTCGAGGTAGGTTTCCAGTAGTCGGGCCGAGTCCTCGTCATGCTCCCGACAGTATCGTAACAGCTCGATAAATTCGTTCTCGCCAAGATCTGCCAGTTCCCGCCCGGCCATGGGACCTTTCAGGATCTTGCCACTCATGGTTCCGGAGTCATGGTCCAGGCTCATCTCAAGAATATCGCTGGACACGTGGGATTGGTTGCCCGATTTGGCCTTTGCTGCGCCTGCCATACCCCCCTTCAATAGTGATGGCAGCACCCGGCGTAGCAGCGGGTAAAGAAACGCCAACAACGCGAACACAAAGTGCAATCGGCCGGTAACGGCCAGCAGAACCACCACCCCGATTCCGGCAATCAACGCCAGTTTGATAATGGCCGGTTTGCGTTGGCTGGGCGGCTGGTTACGCAGCCAGACCCACGCGACAACCGACAATAAAATAACCAGCAGTGTTACTAATGGCACTCGGATACCCCGGGCTCACGGGCCCATCAATGGATTGAAGATGAATTGAAACAAGCGCTATCTGATTTGGCGGGTCAGGCGCCTGACTTCCGCAGAGCTGCGGCTGGAAAAGTCCTGCAGGGCCTTGGCTCCCCCGGAAGCATAGACCGCAACAGCGGCCATAAGATCCTTGAGAACTTGCGGGCTGTTACGATCAAACGGTGCGTAGGCGCCTCCGGACAGCTTGCTCACCTGCTGGAATACCGCCCTGGCATGGGCGTCGGCCCCCTCATGGAACATGAACACCGGCGTTCGTAGCATGCCCAATTCGCCGGCGGTATGGCAGAGCCCGTCCACCGACTCCTCGCAACAATCCCCGATAAACACCACGGCTTTGACCGGCTCTGAGCGGGTTTCTTTCACAGCGTGGGCCAAAACCCGGCTGATCTGGGTGTGGCCACCCAGGCAGGAAACGCCGTTCATCAGATTCAACAATTGACCTGTCTCGGTGACAAATTTCGTGGCCTTGAACTCCCTAAAACCCCGGTAGTAACAAAGCTGAATGGCCAGGCCGCCCAAATCCCGGGTTGCCAGGAACAGCTCACTCTGCAAATGACAGGCCTGGTCCCAGGTCGCCTCCCGGCTTGCGGTCGCGTCCAGGGCGAAAATCAGCCGGCCCTGCCCTTCACCCTGCTTCGGCAGCGTGCGCACCCGGTGGATAAACTGGTCAATGGACTGTTTATCGGATTTGTTGCGTAGCTCTTTGTCGGACATAAGTTTCTAAAACCGCCTGGGCTAGCCAAACTAACACTACAATCGTAGGGCAAAGACATCACAATTCACAGGCCCAAAAGTGGGGGCAGCATTGTGCTCAAGAGGCGTAGCTCTCAAACCATAGCTCGTGCGCCATCGTGGATTTTCCCGTTGGCGGTTCTTCTCTTAGCCATCCCTGCCCTGCCGCGTGTCGTTCAGGCCTCAGGTGACTTCTACCTGTTATACCGCCACTGGCAGCCCTACGACTGGCCGGAAGATGTGCCGTCGGCCACCGAAGTGAGCCGTTCTCAACGTGGACTGGGCTGGTATCACCAGGGCACTGAGGGTGCGTTCGGCTTTGATTACCATCACCAACCTCTGCGCATACGCAGCGGCGCCCCTGCACACAACGGCCATTTGCACCGGTTAACCTTCGGTGGCCAATGGCAGTACCGGCTTTACCGCGTGGAAGCACGGGCAGGCTTTGCCGGTACATCCAATATGTTCAAACACCAGGAGTTTCATAGTGATGTGGTGAACGGCCGTGTGGCCATGTTCCGGGCCGTGAGTGAGGGCTCGTCTCTGAGCCTGGGCGTCGGTGGCGATCATCGCTTCGGATCTTTCCGCTGGCTTCCGAGGGTGCGTTGGGAGCACGCCAGTGAGAAAGGCCACTGGCTGATCGATCTGCCCGTCATGCTCCGATGGCAAAGCTCGGGTGAACGCTGGGAGCTTCGACTGGAACGCAAGGGGGATCGCTGGGCCACGCTTGATAAAGCTCGGGAGGTAGAAAGTACGCTCTATCTGCGTGAATGGCGAACGGAGCTGACCTACCGGATCGGCTCGGGTGACGGATTGTGGCCGGCAGTGATTCTGGGCATTGGTGCGAGTGTGGATACCCGTGTGCGGTATCGGGATCTGGACGCCGGAACCCTGGATCTACGTTTGGGCGATGCCCTTCTGGGAAGCGTAAGGCTTGGCTGGTGAATCGGTAACCAGCTCAACCATTTGCGGCCTTTAACCAACTATAGACCCACATAGGAGGGATGTTCCGTAGTTCCAGCGAACGCGTGGCGGGCGCCCCCATGATTGGATCGGTTATGCACGCCACATCCCGGCGGAACTGATAGGCAATGAAACGCCCGTCATCGGCCAGGCTGTCCTTCACCGCCTGCGCCACGAGGGTGGCAACAGCTTGCGGCATTTTCGAGAAGGGAATACCGGAGATGATCACATCCGGTTGCGCCATATCGTGCAACGCCAGTATCTCTGCCAGATTCTCAGCGCTGCCCAGGTGGTTGGTGAAGCGCGGGTCTGTGATCTCGCCAAGCAAGTCATGAAAGTAAGGACTCAGCTCAATGGAGAGGAGTTGCGCATCGTGAGCAAGGTGTCGCAGAAATGTTCGAGTAGTACCGCCAGTACCGGGCCCCAATTCAACCACCCGCTTGGCGGCAGACAGGTTTGACGCCTCGACAATCCGCTGCTCCAGGAATCGCGAACTGGGGATAACGGAGCCCACCTGACGCGGCTCCCGCAAGAACCCAAGGAAGAAGGCCGCTGGACTTGTTCTCCGGTCCGCCTCTAATTTCGGGCCGCCACTTTCCCCACCCATAGCATTCTCTCAACCTGGCCGCTTGGATTATTAACCGATTATAGCAGCGAGATCTCTACAGAAAACCGGCCCTGTCATTAACAAGCGCCTCAGCCACCGGCGTGTCACCGGACACCACATCAAAGACGCGATTATCAGTGTTGTCCGAATCCAGCACTGCCAGCAGCACGCGGGCAACATCCTCACGCGGAATCTCACCGAACGCCTCCAGCTTCGAGCTCACCGCAACCTTGCCCGTACCGTCTTCATTGGTCAGCCGGCCCGGACGAACAATGGTGTAATTCAGGCCGCTGTTCTTCAGGTGCTCATCGGCGTTGCGCTTGGCCCTAAGGTAATGACGGATTTTTTCCGGTCCCTTTTCCGGCTCCTCAGCCCGCATGCTGCTCACCATGATAAAACGCTTTATGCCCATGGCCCTGGCCGTATCCACCAGCCGGATCGCACCTTCCTGATCCACATCAATGGTTTTATCCGGCCCGGTGTGAGGCCCTGAGCCCGCGGTAAATATGACCGCATCGCAGCCTCTCATAGCCTCACTGCAGTCCTGTTCCAGATCGCCCAGCACCGTTTCCGTAGCGCCCAGCTGTTGCAATTCCGGCCCCTGCCCCGGGTGCCGGATCAGCGCCCGCGCCTCATGATCGCTGTCGGCCATTTCCTGCAACAGGTATTGCCCGATTTGCCCGTTGGCTCCTGCAATAAACACATGCATGGCGACTCTCCTGGTTAACTGTCTGGCGTAAACACTCTTATAGCTGAGTACGCTTATACGCACCATAACGTCCGGGTCAAGCCAGATGTCTACGGCGAATTCATCGGTGAACAGGTAAGAGCGCCTCCGAAATGCTCGTTTCCTGAACCAGCAACTGCTTTCGATAGGATTTGGGCGTCACCCCAAACCAGTCGCGGCAGGCCCGATTAAATGCGGATTGTTCAGAATAACCCAGTAGTCCACCGATTTGGCTGAATCCAAGGTTGGGCTCCATCAGATACTGACGAGCCATTCGTATTCGTTCTTCGTTGAGTAGCTGTTCGTAACTTGTCCCTTCTTTGACCAACCTCCGCTGCAGGGTACGCTTATGCATGGACAGATGGGATGCAATGCTCCCGCTGCTGCACTGGCCGGTAGGCAGCAATCGGTTGATCAGGCGAATTACATCTTCGGAAAGAGTATTGGCATTGGGTACCTGCTGGGAATCGAGATAACGCTCTGCGAGTTGCCAGGTCTGCTGGTCTGCACTGGACAATGGCTTATTAAAGTCGGCTTCTGATATGTAAAACCCGGTCCATTCCTGCTCAAAGTGGGCCTCGCATTGGAAGATCGTACGGTAGGTCGTGTAATCGGCGGTGCACCGGTGCCTGAAGTGCATCGACAGGGGCTGAAAGTCCTCTCCGCACAAGAGTTTCATCACCTGTACGGCATTAGCCAGGCTGAGCTCGTGAGCATGGCTTCGGTACCCAACGCCTTCCTCGTCAATCCAGAACTCGAAACGGACAACCGGATGGCTTTCCAAGGTGACCGAAGTCGTTTGCATGCTCAGCGCAGGACAATGCAGGTCCAGATAGCGCGCAATACTATTGAGAGCATCACCAACAGTCGAAGAGCTGCGGGCGATGACTGAAATGGGACCAAGAATGTCCATTCCCTGGTACTTTGCCAGCATCATTCCAAAGGCCGGATCACCAAGCTCAATAGCGGTATCATCCAGCAGCGCGGTGAGATGTTTGAAAACCAGGAATGACTGGTCGTCCCGCAATTCCTCCGGGGGAATACGGTATCGTGCTAGCAAGGGTAACGGATCCCCCCCTTTACTTCTTACAAGATCGTCATAGCCCCACAAATTGGTGGCTCTTATAAGGCTCGACACGAACCCTCCAGATTGTGACCCGAACAAACCCAAAATGAGTCGGCACTGTAGCGACTTTCACTTGTGATATATCAATTGTCGCGATCCGTCAAAAAAATGTCCGAATCCGACAATATTGTCAAGAGTCGTGTTGGCATGCTTCGCAAGTGACTACCCGTTATCAATAAAAAGGAAAACAAAATGACGACACCGCATTTCGATCTCATCGTTATCGGCGCCGGCCTGTCCGGCATCGGCAGTGCCTGTCACATTGCCAGGAAGTATCCACATAAGAGCCTTGCAATCCTGGAGCGGCGGGAAAAAATAGGCGGCACCTGGGACCTGTTTCGTTATCCCGGAATCCGGTCCGATTCAGACATGGCAAGTTTTGGTTACAACTTCAAGCCCTGGTATTCCGACCAGGTGTTGGCAAAAGGTGACGACATCCGTAACTACGTGGCGGAAACTGCCCGGGAATTTAACCTCGCCGACAAGGTGCACTACGGACTGCACATTACCAGCGCCGACTGGTCCAGCGACAAGCAGTGCTGGACCGTGACCACGACCCATGAAAAGACCGGTGAAACTCGTCAGTTCACCTGTCACTTCATGCTTAACTGCGCGGGTTACTACAACTTTGATCAGGGGTACCGCCCAAAATTCGACGGTGAAGAAAACTTCAAAGGCGATATCATTCACCCCCAGCTCTGGCCTGAAAATGTTGATTACACTGGAAAAAAAGTTGTAATCATTGGCAGCGGTGCTACCGCAATCACCATGGTGCCCGCCATGAGCGAATCGGCCGCCAGTGTCACCATGCTGCAGCGTTCGCCGAGCTACATAATGGCTATGCCAGACACCGACAAGATCTCCAGGACATTGAATAAATTCCTACCCAAAAAGTTGGTATTCAGGATGGCCCGTAAACGCAACATCCTGTTTCAACGCTTTCTCTATCTCGCCTGCACAAAGTGGCCAAACGCCATGCGCAGGCTGATGCTCGGCCACATGCGCCGCCAGCTGGGTCCGAAAGTCGACATGCGACATTTTACCCCCGGGTACAATCCCTGGGAGCAACGCTTGTGTGCCGCACCAGATGGCGACTTTTTCGAAGCCATTCGCTCGGGAAAAGCCGACATTGCAACCGATCATATCGATCAGTTTTCCGAAAACGGCATTCTCCTGAAATCAGGACAAGCCCTGGACGCCGACATTATCGTTACAGCGACCGGCCTGGATGTTCAGCTGATGGGCGGGATCCAGTTGAAGCTGGATGGCAAGAGCGTGGATATGCCGAACAAATTGACCTACAAGGGCATCATGCTTCAGGACGTACCCAACTACGGCTGGGTCTTCGGGTATACTAATGCGCCCTGGACCCTCAAGTGCGACATCGCAGGCCAGTACATCTGCCGCTTATTCGAACAGATGGACAAGCGTGGTGCCAAAGTCGTTTACCCAGTGGATAAAACAGGTAACGAGACCAATGTCGGCATGCTTGATGATTTTTCACCGGGGTATATCGTTCGCGCCAAGGACCGCATGCCGCGACAAGGCCGCGATGGCCCCTGGAAAGTCACTATGCATTATGGCAAAGACAAAAAGATGCTGGTGGAAGACCCCGTGGATGATGGTGTGCTGGTGTTTGAAGAACCAAAAGCAGCGAATATCACCAACGACGAGCCTCTTCAGGCTACCGCCTGAACACACCGGATTTCAGGAGACCTCATTGTGTTGAATAATGATAAACCACCTGTGCTTCTTATCCACGGCATGTGGAGTGACGCGGACACCATGAAAGAAGTGCGTGATGTCTTCGAAGAGCAGGCTTACCAGGTCGAGGCCCTGCCCCTTCCTTACCACTGCCCTCGAGCGAACCACACGACGGAAAGCCGCGTCGCCCTGGCGCGGACACGGCTGCAGGACTATGTCGATTTCCTGGTCGAGCACGTCAGGCAACAGGAGCGCGCGCCGATTCTGGTGGGGCACTCCATGGGTGGGCTGCTTGCGCAGCTTACCGCTGCCCGTGCACCTTGTGAACGTTTAATTCTCCTGTCATCCGCCGCTCCCGCTGGCATCAATGGCTTGGGGCTTTCAGTGTTTCGAACCCTCGGCACCAATCTACTGCGCTTTCCACTTTGGAAGCGCGTGACCGAGCTAAAACTGTCCAACATTCAGTACGGCATCGCCAATTCTCAAAGCGTCGCGAAACAACAGGAGATCTTCGAGCACTGTGGATACGAATCCGGCATGGCCACGTTCCAGATTACCCTAGCTGCATTCACGAAAAAGGTATTCGGCCATGTGGAATCAAACAAAATCACCTGCCCCGTGCTCATCATTGGCGGTACTGAGGATCGCATTACCCCGATAACCATCCAGCGCCGTATCGCTGAACGATATGGCGCCCGCTGCCAGCTTGTCGAAATACCCGGTTGTTGTCACTGGACCATCGGCGGCGACTTTTTTGGCGACATCCGCACAGCCATGTTCAACTGGCTGAACACAGGTCTGTTAAACTCTCGCCCACATATTCCCTCTACGGAATCAATCGGCACTCATGCATGAAATTCAACCCCTTTAATACCCGTATTGGCCTGGCCCTGGGAGGCGGTGCTGCCAAGGGCATTGCGCACATTGGCGCATTGAAGGCTTTCGAAGAAGAGCGCATCCGGATTCACTGTATTTCGGGAACCAGTGTGGGGGCACTGGTCGCAAGCTATTACGCCTTCGGCCGCCCGGCAGAGTCCATTCTCTCCATTGGCTCAACCCTGAACCTGTCCAAAATCCTCAACTTCACCCTGGAGCGCGGAGGGCTGTTCAGTACCAACGCCATTCGGGAGATGATTCATCGTGATTTGGGGGATTGCCGGATCGAGGATAGCGACATCCCCCTCGCCATTTGCGCAACGGATATTGAAACCGGCGAACAACTGATCTTCAGAGAGGGCAACTTGGCAGACGCCGTCTGTGCGTCCATGGCTGTGCCCGGTCTGTTTGTACCGGTGGAGGTGAATGGTCGCATGCTGGTCGACGGCGGACTGGTTGAAAATGTCCCGATCTCACCTTTGCCAGACATGGGCGCAGGTATAATCGTGGCCATCGATCTAAGCCACGTCGGCCGGTACCCGAAACCGGAAGATACACTTGATGTGATCAGCAACGCCATCAACATTGGTATCGACTTTAATACTCGCAAGCAACTGAAAAAAGCGGACATAGCAGTGCCGCTGGACCTGAGCCGTTACAGCCTGACCAACAACGCCGATTGCGTGGAAGAACTCTATCTCGAGGGCTACCGCCCTATGAAGAAAAAGATTCGCCGCGTGCTCTGGTACAAGCGAATAAATGTCTTCATTTACCTACTAAAAGCGACGCTCAGGTTGCTACCCCTGAAAGTGCCAGAGATCATCACAGACCTTAAACGTCACGCTTCAGCGGTCCGAAACCGAAGTTAGTGAACCAAGACACGTTGGCGGTGAACCAAAACGTCATTATCAGAGTAGTCTGCTCACCTGCCCATTCTTTTGATGCGAACGGAGTTTCTGCATGATTACAGTTCACCACCTCAATAATTCCCGCTCACAGCGCGTTCTCTGGATGCTGGAAGAGCTGGGCGTGCCCTACGAGATCCAGCGTTACGAGCGTGATCCCCAAACCATGCTGGCACCGGCAAGTCTCAAAAAGATACACCCACTGGGGAAATCACCGGTGATCACCGACGGCGATCTGGTGGTGGCCGAATCCGGTGCCATTATCGAATACCTTGCCCACACCTACGGTAAAGACACTCTACTGCCGGAGACTGGCGGCCAGGCGTGGCTTGATTACACCTACTGGCTGCATTACGCCGAAGGCTCGTTGATGCCGCCGCTGGTGATGCGTCTGGTATTTCAAAAGGTAAAAACCAGCCCGATGCCGTTTTTTATCAAACCGGTGGCAAAAGGCATTGCCGATAGAACCACGGAAACATTCATCGGTCCGATGATCAAAACGCATCTGGATTTTGTCGAATCTCACCTGGCGAAAAATACCTGGTTTCTGGGGGATAACCTCAGCGCGGCGGATATTCAGATGAGCTTTCCGTTGGAAGCGTCAGTCGCACGGGGTATCGTTGGTAAGAACAGACCTCATATCACCGCCTGGGTGGAACAAGTACATGCCAGACCGGCTTACCAGAAAGCGCTCGAAAAGGGCGGAAAATACGACTTTGCCTGAGTTGTTGTCTACCCTGCGCCCCCAAAAGCTGCCTTTCCGGCGTCGTCTAACCCGGGCCGCCGTCGCTTTGATCTATCGGCGCACGAAGGATGGCGGAGTGGAGTTGCTGTTTATCCAGCGGGCCCGCCGGGAAGGCGACCCCTGGTCCGGGGACATGGCCTTTCCCGGCGGGCGCCTGCAACCGGAGGATGCCACTCCCCGGGCGGCCGCCGAACGGGAAACCCTTGAGGAAACCGGTGTCGACCTGATCCGCCAGGGCCGTTTCCAGGCCCGGTTGTCGGACCTGATTACCCGCCATCACAGCCGCTGGCGACCGATGGTCGTCACGCCCTACGTATACGAATGGCAGGGAACGCAGCCCGTCTCGCTGAACCATGAAGTCGAGCAGGTGGTGTGGGTTCCGCTCGACTACCTCGCAGCCAAAGAGAACCAGAGCAGGCTGCCCTGGCGCACGCCTATCGGCACCTTGAAATTCCCCTGCTGCCGATATCAGGATTACTGCATCTGGGGGCTGAGTTATAGCATGTTGCAGGAGTTGCTGGCGCTGGACATGATCAGCCAATAACCATGTTGCCCGCGCCTGATGTTCTTTATGCCTCGTAGACGTCGCGCAGTGTCAGCATGCTGAAATCCGGAGTCACGCCCAGCCCGGGGCGATCACTCAACGTCATTCGGCCGCGAGACACTTCGGGGGCACCGGTGGCAAGCTGAGCCGTGTTGTAATTTTGAAGATCCGTGGTATTCAGCAAAGCCCTGGTCGGTGTACTCGCTGCCAGATGGGCATAGGCTGCCGTAGCTATGCCGCTGCCCCACGCATCTTCGATGGTCATGGGTATACCGGCATCCACGCAGACATCCCTTATGATTCTCGAGGGGGTCAGGCCACCGAACTTGCTGACCTTCAGGGCCATCGCATCCATGGCGTCATCGCAGAGGGCCCGTTGTACATCGGCCAGGGAGTTGAGACTTTCATCCAGCTTGACTGGATGCCTTATGCGACGCCGGACCGACAGGCATTCCTCATAGCTCCGACAGGGCTGCTCCAGATAAAGATCCACCCCGTCGATCGCCTGTGAAAAGCGCACGGCCTGGTCCCTTTGCCAGGCCCCATTAATGTCTCCAACCCAAAGCTCATCAGGGTGTTTGAACTTACTCAGAGCCCGGATAAGATCGATGTCCTCCTCAACCCGATGCCCCAGCTTGATCTGAATGTGCCGGAACCCTTCAGACCGATAACGTTGCAAAGAGACTTCCATCTCTTCCGACTCACCCAGGGGAACAATCCTGTGCAAAGGCATGGAGGGCATCTGGAGCCCGCCTAGTAAGGTATATACGGGCAGCCCAGCCGCTTTTCCCAGTATGTCCCAGCAGGCGATATCAATGGCAGCCTTGGCAACAGCGTGCCCGGTCAGCACCTGGTCCATGCGCTCATAGATGAAAGAGGTCTGGCGTGGATCTTCTCCGATGACAACGGGCGCCAGTAATGACAGGCACGAGGGGAGCCCCTCGGCAAAAGCGGCCATGTAATTGGAGCCGCAGGGACAAACCTCGCCATAACCAGCAACGCCCACATCCGTGGTCAACACGACCACGGTACTGGTAAACCTTTTATGTGATCGCCCACCCGCAAAAGCATACGCCTTGCCGGCGTACTCCAGGTCTGCGGTATACACCTCGACACTCGTGATACGCATGATAAGCCTCCCGGTCCAGGCCGATTCTGAATCGAGGCACTTCTCCCTCGAACATAGCCCCCGACTTCTGGAATAATGCGGCTAAACCCTTCACAAGAGCAACTCCATGCCCTATCAGTTTGAAGACCTCAAAAAGACCTGCCCGACCGAATGGCGTGACTACATCGAGCACAGCTTTGTTCAGCAGCTGGGCGATGCCTCACTGGCCGCGGAGGCGTTCCAGCATTACCTCAAACAGGACTACCTGTTCCTGATCCAGTTCGCCCGCGCGTTTGCCCTGGCCGCCTATAAAAGCCCGACCCTGTCGGACCTGCGGCAGGCCAAAGACGGTTTGCAGGCCATTCTGGACACCGAGCTGGACCTGCACATCCAATACTGCAACGAGTGGGGGATTTCAGAGGAGGAACTGGCCAACCTGCCGGAAGCCCGCGCCACCCTCGCCTACACCCGCTACGTGCTCGACACCGGCAACCGCGGCGACCTGCTGGACCTGCATGTGGCCCTGTCGCCCTGCATGGTGGGGTATGGCGAGATTGCCAACTGGCTAAACCACCGCGCGGACACCATTCGGGGCGAAGCGAACCCCTACGATGCCTGGATCGCCATGTACGAAAGCGACGAATTTCAGGACGCCATGCAGGCGGAGATTCACTGGCTGGATGAACGACTGGCCGACGTGTCCCCTGCCCGCTTCGAGCAACTGACCCGAATCTTCCGGGACGCCACCCGGCTGGAAATCGATTTCTGGGACATGGGGTTGAACCTGAGTGACTGAATCAACCCCACTGCAAACCCTTCTCGACACCCTCCCCCAATGCGGCCGGGTGGAATGGATCGGTATTCGCCCTGCCCGGGGTGAGCCAATGCAAGCGCTCGAAAGCGTGGCGGTCACCCCCGGCAAGGGCCTGGGCGGCGATCGCTTTGAGGGCCGCGAGACCAGCAAACGACAGGTGACCCTGATCCAGAAAGAGCACCTGCACGCCATCGCCTCATGCCTGGGGCGGGAGGCCATTGGCCCCGACGTATTCCGACGCAACATCGTGGTTTCCGGCCTGAACCTGCTGGCCCTGAAAGGCAAAACCTTCCGGATCGGGGGTGTGGTGCTGGAATACACCGGCCTGTGCCACCCCTGCAGCAAGATGGAGACAGCACTTGGGCCGGGCGGTTACAACGCCATGCGTGGGCATGGCGGGATCACTACGCGAGTGGTTAGAGGGGGCGAAGTGACACTCGGCGACAACGTTCAGGTGTGCATGTGAGCAGGCTTGAATCGCCCGAACAACACGTCTCCGAAGCTGAGATAGACCAGGCAATCCGCTCCGGTATAGAGCGCTATTTTGATGATTGCCGGGCGCGGGTACCGGCGTTTATTGACCGTCATTTCCATTACCCCGGTGCCATCGCGACCAACCGGATGGCACTGGGATGGGACATGTTGCGGGCGCCCCTCAATCTACTCTGGGCGCCGGTGTACGCCCTGGCCTGCCTGATGAAGATCCTGGTTCCCAAACGCGCAGGCCTGATCTGGCTGCATGGATTAGCCAACCGTGTACCCGCCGGCTTTACCACCCGGGTACAAGAACACATTTCATATCTGATCCTGGCAGACCTGCTGAACAACGGCCAGGAAGGCCCTCTGCTGGAGAGCTATCTGATTGAGGCGCTGGAGGCGGTCTATGATCGCCATACCAGTGAGCCAGTCGATCACCAGCGGTTTAGCAGGCTGATCGAGCCGCTGGTCGCAGACGCTCTCAGTCAGTACCGTGTGACCCGGACCGCCTCTGCCGACATCACCAACAGCATTTCATGCACGGTGTTGGGCGCGTTTGCGTTCCAGAAGTTTACTCCCGGTGGTATCGGGCTCGGGGTGGTGCTCGCATCCATGCTCGCCAAGACCCTGGCCGCGAGGGACTTTATCCTGGGAGAAACCATCGGTGGGTGGTACTACAGCGTATTTCCACCGGAACCTTCGCTGGCGACGACAGCCAGCGTTATGGTCGCTGTCATGGCCGCATTGGCGGCGTTTGCGGCCTTGTCCGGTGTGATCTTCGATCCCGTTCAGGCGGCTGTCGGCTTGCACCGCCGGCGCCTGCTCAAGCTACTGGACCATCTGCAGAGGGACGTATCACTCAGAACCCAAAGCAGCTTTCGCCCGAAAGACCAGTTTGTGGCCCGGATTCTGGATACGTTCGACATGATCCGATCGGGAATATTCTAGGAAGTCTTTCACAAGCTCCGAAGCGTTTCCATCCTTCTGCGCAGCGTCTGTGGTGACGCGCGCCGCCCAGCGTATCTGACAGGCAAGATCTTTTCGCGAACGTCGGCAACATCTGGGCAATCGAGGGCATTGGAAATCGGATTTAGTTCCCGCAATCTCTGCATTGCCCCCAGTACCGCACCAAACATTGATCTATATCAAGACTAGGTGCCCTGACTCTCGGATTTGAGAGCCAACGTCTGAAACCCGGCATATAATTGCACTTGAAACCTATTTGCAAAGCGAACTATGAAAAAGCACTGGTTGTTAACCTTCGGTTTCGCGGCGGCTTTGATGGCGAATTTAGCATGCGCCACGCTCGTCGTGGGCTTTCCAGCTGGCGAGAGCGCCAGTGACGAGCGGTACGATTTTCCCGCCAAGTTACTGCAACTGGCATTCGAGAAAACGGAAGAAGAGGGCGAGGTCGAGATTCGACGCGTTGGGCTGGGACAGGTCCAGGCACGTATGATCTGGATGCTGGAGCATAATTATACATTCGATGTTGTTTCCCTGCCTGTATCAAGTGAAGCACACGCACGGCTGCGACCGATTTCTGTTCCCATTCGTTTAGGCTTGCTGGGCTGGCGCGTTCTGATTATCCGGCAGCAAGACTTGGCTGGATTCGCCAAGGTTAATACCTTGGTGGAACTCTCACAGTTCACACCCGGATACGGTGAAAGCTGGGGAGACCTCAACGTCCTGGAACACAATCTTGGGCCAGCCGTGCTTTCGTCGAATTACGACAGTCTGTTCGAGATGCTTCACGCAGGGCGATTCGATTACCTGCACCGGGGCTTCCATGAGCCCTGGGATGAATTAAATGCCCCCAATCGGCAATCACTGGACCTGGTGGTGGAGCCTCGTCTAATGCTGCACTACCCCAATGCTTCCATTTTCTATGTCGCCAAAAACAACCTTTCCCTGGCGGAGCGAATCGAAAAGGGGCTTCGCCGGGCACTCTCTGATGGCAGCTTTCACCATCTGCTAGCAAAGCAATACGGCGGGCTCAGGGACTACCTGCAGGGTTGCGAGAAACGGGTCTTTCACCTAGAGAACCCCTTCCTTCCGGAGGATTTCCCTCTTGATGATGAGACCCTTTGGATTACGCCCTTTGACCTGTACGCTCATGTGAATTGCGAAGGATGAATCCGGACTCAGGACGCATTTCCTGGAAACCAATACCCAACCTCGGTAACTCACAGATCCTTGGTGCTTTCCAACTAACACGCCGTGGGGCTCAGACAGAAGTCCAGCTGGAGGCGCGGGACGCAATCGGCCGCTGACGGGAACACCCTCAAACAACAAAACCGGCCCCACGCCTTACCCCGTTACTCTGATTAGATCCTACTCAAATCAGCAGCTCTACCGTACGCTCCCACCACCAGTAAGCCGCGACACTGCCTACCACCCACACCAGCGTGGGTGTGAAGGCCGCTCGCCAGCGCGACGCAATCTGGAATTGCCGAACAGATGCGCTTAAGAGCAGCATGGCGCCGATGCAGGCGAGCTGTCCCAATTCGATACCCACATTGAATCCGAGCAGATTGATCAGCAAGTCGCCCGAGCGCAGTCCCGAGCTTTCAAGCACGCTGGCAAAGCCCATGCCGTGTAGCAAGCCGAACCCCGTGGGCATCAGCAGGACATTCGCCCGGCCCGGATTGGCCGGCAGGCGCCGGGACTTGAGGAGGCTCACGGCAAGGTACAGGATGCTTCCGGCTATCGCGAGTTCTGCCAGTGCCATTGGCACCCGGACCAGGCCCAGGGTGACGGCGGCGAGGGTCAGACTGTGCCCCACAGTGAACAGAGTGGCCGCGATCACCAGTGCGCGGGTGCGGCCGAGATAAAGCACCAGGCCAATGATGAACAACAGGTGATCCAGCCCGGCGAACAGGTGGCTCAGTCCGGAACTGACGGCGTGGGTAAACTGCTCGCCCATCCCTGGTTGTTCAGCGATGTGGTAAGAGGGGCGATTGCGATGCAACAGCACGGAGCGGCTTTTCCCGCTGGCCGGGATCAGGCGAAGCACCACATTGATTTCGGTCAGTTCTGCCCAGCCCACCAGGCCTTCAGGGAGCCCCTCGTTTTCACAGTCGAGCTGCCAGCGTCTCCAGACGGCATCCTCCTCTCGCTCCGGCGGAAATTCTCGGGACACGCGACACTGTGGTGGATAATCCGGTTCGCTGAGTGTCTGCGTTAAGCTCTGCTTCAGGCGGGCGATAACCCTGCCGCCGGAGTCAGCTTCCAGTTCAAGCAAGGCCGGCGCCATTGAGTGTCCCAGTGCTGGTCCGGACCCTATCAGAGTAAGTGCCAGCAGCATGCGAATGTATAGGTTCATTGCTGTTCCTCCCCGCGTTTTTCTACGCTCCAGCGATAGCGTCCGCGCAAGTCAGCCAGTGCCAGTTCCAGGCGCTGTTGTTCCGACTCGATTTGCCGGGCAATGCGGGTTCGTTCCTTATCGAGAGCTGGAACCACATGTTTTCGTTCCGTTACCCGAACAAGGTGGTGACCATACGCGGAGCGCAGGGGACCCACCCAGCGCCCGGTAGGCATCGTATTAACTTCGCGGGCAAAACCGGGACCGAATTCGCGGGCGATAATCGACTGATTAGCCTGGCGGAAGTGATGGGCCTTGAGGAACGGATCCGACAGTCCAGCAGCCTCTTCCGGCGAGGCATTCTTCAGAAGCGCCAGTTCGGCCGGTTTGATCTCATCCTTTCGGAAGATTTGGCTGAAGCTTAGTTTCAGAACAGGTTCCGGGGGCGTGGTTTCAGCTGTCGGTGTTGCTGCAGGGGCGCTGGCGAGCAGTGCCGACTCCATTAACAACCGCAGGCGCTTGCGCATCACCGGGTCGCGGCGATGCAGATCCAGATTGTAGGCGGTTTCCAGTGCATCTTCATCGCTGCTCATACCGAGAAACTCGAGGTTCTGCTTCATCCGTCGCAGGATGACGTGGTCATTACGGTGCCAGCCACGGGCAATCGCCTCGGCGATCAGCATGTCCTCCAGTACCACGTCTTCCAGCACTGCCGACATTTCGACGTCTGTCGGCGCGCGCCCCAGTTTCTGTGTCCATTGCTGGCGCAAACGATCCACTCGCGGCGCTTCGATGAGAATCTGTGCCTGGGGAGTGGATGGCGTTAACCAGTGCCCGTCAGCGGCATAAAGCAGTCCGCCCAGCAGCAAGAAACCCGGCAGGGGATGGCGCGCGAGTATCTGAGCCAGGCGCCGCAACCAGGAGTGTCGAGTACCGGTCATTGTTTGTACCAGATCGGCGACGCCCAGGCCCTTTCCTGCACCGTAGCAGGCGCTTCCGCTACGCAGCATGATGCCCACTCGGCAGGCGGATCACTGCAATCCAGATCCTCAGGCGCCGCAAGGCACTGCCGTGTTTGCCAGCGACAGGTTGGTTGCTCCACAACCCGCGAATAGTAAAACGCGTTTTGTGACGCGTCGAAATCCGGGTCGTCCCACACGGCGCACAACTGTGCCGGTCCGCTACCAGAAACGGAACAGTCGGACGTGTCGACCTGCCAATCGCTTTGCGCGGCGCCCGCCACGTCATAGACCTGCTGGCGGGTCACCGGGTTTCCGGAATCGTCCTTCTCTACCCAACCCTTGATAACCTGCACGCGTGCCAGAGGTACTGCTGTGGTCCGGTCGTTCTCACGGGGCCAGGCGTCGGCAGCAGCCCAGATTGCCAGGCGAGGGCGACCCTGACCGGCGTGTAGTTCACTGCCCATAGGCACGCCACCGGCATCACCCCGGCGCACGAAACTCTCGCCGCTGCCCGCACACATGTTTTCCGGCAGGCCGCTGGCATTGCCGCCGAACATACGCAGTTGCATCCGCGGTCCGCTGGTGGCGTAGGTTTCCTTGCGCTTGAAGGCGTCAAAAAGTGCGTCACGGGTGTTCTCCTCGGCCCAGGCTACGGCCAGCCCGCCGGGGTTGTTGTACCAATCGTCCTTGACGCCACGCACCGGCGGCACATCCCGATGGCCGGGAAAGTTCTGCTCATCCACCGAGCCTGGCAGGCCGAAGTGGCTGTCGGTACTGGCGATGAACCCGTACTGGAAGGGGTTAGCCCCGTATTGCTGCTCGAAAAGCAGGCCCTGCTTCAGACCATAACGAACGGTGTTGGTATGCGGAGGGGCTGCCGGTAATAGGCTAACGCCAAGGAAGAATTCCATGAAGTTCGTTGACGGCAATTTTTCGAAGTTGCACAACGGATCATCCTCGCTGGCGCCGGGTGCCATACTGCATTCCGAATCGCCTTTGACCTGGAAGATCTCGATCAGTGGTTCTGCACGGCGTCTTTCATCAACGTCATAGCCATCCTCTTCGGGCGAGAGAAACATTCGGCCGTTGGACAGGTTGGAGTTGTGCGGAATCGTGAGGTACTCGCAGTCACCGTTACAGATTTCGTCCAGTTGCCGCCACAGATCCGGGGGCGTGGGCGCCTCGTAGACGCTGATCGGCCTTTCTGGTACCTCATTGCCTCGGAATATCACGTTACGGTGGAGGTTGTCACTTTGTGGTGACAAGGTGTACTCATAGGCATTGAAGGTGGTGAAGCAGCCCGGCTGATTGAAGCGTTCATTCTGTAGCAGAATATCTTGCCAGGGGCTGCGGGCAGCTGCTTCGCACTTCTCCCCAAGCGGACCACAGTAGAGTGGCCTTTGTGCCTGCGGTTCGGTCAGATAACCAAGGTTGCCGGGCTCTGGTTCGGGAAAAATGGCTGGGCTGAAGGCCGCCCAACCACCGCCGAACAACAGGAATCCCATCTCCTTGTCCTCTCGGTAAACCACACATTCCGGCGAGTTGTAAGCGACAGTGTCGATTGTCGGATCGGTACACAGCTGTTGCTCGCCCAGCCATTCGCCGTGGTCGGTGATTGCGGCAAAATCCAGTGGTCGATCGATCTGGTGGGGGGGTATCAGTGAGTTGCCAGCTTCATCGTAGGGTGGCGCGGCGACCGGCTCTCCCAGGGCAAAGCGATAGGCGTCTTCAGGCTTGAGCCGGGTGGCTACCGCGTCAAGGGAGTACTCGGTGTGCAAATGCAGTTCCCCGAAATACGCATTACGCAGCGAATTCGGCGGTGGTGGTTCGCAGGCGATCGGTCGGTTGTTATTCCCGGGGCCGGACTCGGTCGGATCGGTGGTTTGCTCTGGCTCAACCACGCCTTCCGGTCGCTGCGGAGAACTATTGTTAGCTCCCCCGCACGCTGTCAGCATTGAAGTGATGACTAACCCGGCCAGCACTAACCGGTACTTAAAAATTGGCATGCGCTTTTCCTTGTTATTAGACGCACTTTGGCGGACTGGGGCCTACTTTTGAACCCCGCTAATAATCGGGCGGATCACCCTTCGTCATAGCTCAAGACGAATTGGACGAGCCCGCATAGTCTCTTTTTTAAACGACCTTATAGCTCTATTTCCAAATCCGATTTCGGCCTGGCCGAGCACAGCAGCACCTTGTTTTTGCCTCCCGGCGGCTGGATGTCTTCCGGATAGCTGACTTCACCTGAGAGCAGCGTGGCCTCACAAGCCTGGCATGCGCCGTAGCGGCAGCCGGAAGCGGCATCGATTCCTTGCTCTTCGGCGAAGCTAAGCAGGCTTTCCTGTTTCGGGTCCCAGTGCAGGGTCTGACCGCTTTCGGTAAAGCTGATGCGGTAGGCAACCTGGTCACCATCATCGGCCGCGAGGCTGGCGCCAAAGCTCTCAAAGTGCAGGTGCTCGGCGGCAATGCCCTCGTCGATCAGGCCGTCATGAAAGGCCTTACTGAACGCCGGTTTACCGCAGATCAGGAACTCATATTGATCGGTGGTGGCAAGCGCGTTGATCACCTGCTTGGGTGTCATGCGACCGGCCGTGCCGCCGACCGGCAAGTCGGCGCCGGGCTGACTGACAAACAGCTGTAAATGGAAATTTGGCAACTGCTGCTGCAGTGCGGTTAATGAATGCTGGAAGGCGAAGTCTTGCGGGTCCCGAATGCCGTGGAAAAGCCGCACCTCACGTTCAGGGTTTTCTGCGGCCAGGCTCTGCAGGATCGACAGGAACGGCGTGATGCCGATGCCTGCACTGATAAGCGCGAGTGGCGTATTGTCTGTCGGTACTGCGGCAAACTGACCGCCTGGGTCTTTGATGGTCAGGCTGTCGCCAACGGCAAGTTGGTCGTGGAGCCAGCCTGAGCCCTTGCCCACGACGGTTTTGCCATCGACGGTGGCTGTTTCGCGTTTTACTGAAATGCGGTAGGTGTCTTGTTGGTGGCCAGGGCTGGAGACGGAGTAAGGGCGATAAACATGACTGCCGTCGGCCTGTGGCATGGCCAGTACGATGTGCTGGCCGGGCACGAATCGCGGCAGTTCGGGGCGTTCAGGGTCTTTGAACCAGAACGACCCGGTGTCACTGGATTCCTGGTCGCGTTTCACCACCGTGAAGGATCGAAACCCCTTCGGGAGAGCCGCTTTCACGGTGGGAGATCGCCTGGTCTGCTTCTCCAGAAACTCGGTGATGTGGTTGCTGACGCCAAGAATCTTCGATTTTGCCCGACGCCCCACCTCGTCGAACCACAGGTACAGCTTGCCTCCGGTCTGGGGAGCCAGTTCAACGCTGTCGCCAACCCGAATCTGTGCCCGGTTACGCGGCGTCGCGTAGGCCCCCAGGTGCTGGCCGGCGTGCTGCATGACGGTGAGCGGTACCTTCGGGTCTTTGTGGATGCCGGGCTGCGCAGTACCGGGCATGGAGCAGCGGATGGTGGGATGGTTGCAGCGAATGATGGCATCACCGATACGCAGGTCGCGGCCACGCCAGTCGTTTTCAACGATGCCGTTGAGGTCCGGGTGGGTTTCGATCACAAAGCTCGGGCGATAACGCTCGGGGCAAAAATTTCCCTCCGGGTAGATCGCGTTCATGGTGTCCAGCGCTGCCGTGGTGATGAAATGCAGGGGATAGACATCGTAGAACGCACCTGGTGGCGTGGTGTATCTGGACAGGGTGGCGAGCACCTTGAGCGAAAACGAGGAAAAATCCGGATCAGGGTCATCCGCTTTCATGCCCAGCACATAGCGAATTTCGCTCGGACTCATGGGTTGGGCCAGGCGGTAGGGCTTTTTGTCACTCGCTGCCGGACGCTGGATCAGGCTGACACGCTTGCCGGTGAACATCGACAGGATCGCCGAGGCGTAGGGGTCGTCTGAGCTGATGCAGCGGCCATCCGGAAACTCGATTTCTATCCGTGACTGCGCAGCGGGGCCAAAGCCGGTGCTGGGTTCAGTGAGATAGCGGGCTTTCAGCATCATCAGGCTGGGAATTCGTCTGCCGGTGGCGATTTCACCGGTTTCATCATCGCGAATCGCCCAGGTGCGGTCGTCGGCAAAGCCTGCAGATTCGATTTTTGCAGCCCCGACGCGCTCGCCAAACATCGATTTGACCGGGAAGCGCCAGATTTCCTTGATTGTTCCTATTTGCATCACAGTTACCACGCACGCAATGAGTTCATCTTTTTGTAGTAAACAGCCGCCTCATCAGCCGGCCTGGGTCAAGCCTTCAATCACTTCCGCCGCCGCTCGCTTGCCTGCGCGCACAGCACCTTCAAAGTAACCGTTCCATTTGGTCGAGGTTTCCGTACCGGCCCAGAAAATCCGCCCGCTCGGCTCACGTATAGCATGTCCGACAGAGGTCCAGTGGCCGGGCGCGGCAACGCCGGCGTAACAGCCCCGAGCCCATTCATCCTGTCGCCAGCTGTGGTCGTAGTAGGCGACAGGGCTGGCGGCTTCCGCCCCGAACCAGGCTTCCAGTGCACGCAAGAATGCCATCTTCCGCTCATCCGAAGAACGCTCGCTGTATTCCACGCCATCCCGGCCTTCGATAAACCCCATAAGAATGCCACGACTTTCATCTGGCGGGGTAACGTCAAAGCAGATGTGCACCGGCGGCTGGTCCGAGACTGCGGATCCCGACCAACCCTGCTTTCGCCAGAAGGGCGTTTTGTAAGTGGCGAAACACTTGATGGCGCAGCCAGGCTGCAGATTATGCAGCAGTCGCTGCTTCTCGTCGGGCAGCGGCGGATCGAACTCTATTTCACTGGCCAGTGCAGGCGGCGCCGCACAAATCACCGAGGCGCATTCCCATTCGGCCGAACCGGTTATCACCTTGACCTTGTCGATCTGCTGCTCAATCCTGCGTACGGGATTGTTCAACAGAATCTTTACGCCACGCGTTCTCAGCAGCTCTGCGTAAGATTCGGCCAGTGGCTGCACGCCGCGCTCCAGTCGGTCCTGCTGGGCACCGCCCTCTGACTCCACCAGGGAAAAGAAGCCGCCGCCGCTGCGAAAATAGAACAGCGCATGCAACAGGCTGATATCGTCGGGATGGGCTGCGAACACACTTTTGACTGAGATACTGAACACGCTTAACGCATCCGGATGACGCACATGCTCGCGCATCCAGTCACCCACCGTCTGGTTGTCCAGTTCCACTGCGCGAGGGGACAGCCATGGGCTTTCCTCGTCGATGCTGCGCAGCAGCCATGACAGGCGCAGGAAGGCGTACCCCAGGCTACGCAGGGCTGTCAGTGGCAGGTTGAAAGGAATGCTGCCGCGGTATGCACCGAGCCGACCGGAAAACAGGGTGCGGTTCCTCCCGGCCACATGCATGGGCCAGGTGCTGTGCCCCAGACGCTTCGCCAGGGCATACATTTCATCCTGCCCCGGCCCCAGCCACTGGCCGCCGTAATCCAGCCAGATATCATCCGCCTGTTGTTCGGTGCGGGCCCGGCCGCCGACGCGGTCGCGTGCCTCCAGAATGGTCACCTCCATGCCTGCTGCGTTGAGCCTTTCCGCAGCCGCGAGCCCGGAAAAGCCAGCACCGATGACAATGACCTTATTTGAATTCATGGTGAGGAGTTCCTTTTTCGTAAAGCCCTGGGCTGCGCTGTCGAAGAGTTCGATATTGCGCTTCGATGTCATTCAACGCCTGCTCCAAGGCTGCCGTGTAGGCCTCGGTATCCTCGATGAAGGGCATGTGCCCCACGTTACGGAAAACCACGGTGTTGGCCTGCGCAATGTTACCCGCCAATAGCAGCGACTGCTTGGCAGACACGACCGGATCATCGGTACCGACAAACAGGTAGCAGGGCATGTCGATCTGATCCAGCTGATCCGCGATTTCCAGACGACTGATGCCATTGAACAGGGGGAACAATGCCGCAGGATCCTGCGCACAGACATCAGGCCGAATATTCTCAATCATGCGCTGGCTGAGCGGGCTCGCCCGATAGGCGCGGCGGTTATAGGCCAGCAGGCTCGCGAATACATGCTGTATGAAATGGCTTCTACCGGCGAGCCTTATGTTGAGGGCAAACAGGCCCTTGGCCCATCCGCCCAGTCCCGCCAATTTTACCAGCAAGCCTTCAACGCCGCCCCAGTTGCCACTGTGGAAGCCCGCAATGCTGACTATGCCGACCACATTGGGCGCCTGATGGATGGCAAGATTCAGCGCACTGAAGCCGCCGGTAGAATGCCCGACAACGATGGCTTTGCGATCCCCCAGTAGTTCTCTAAGGGCGCCATTCATGACATCGTAGAACCACTGTGCACTGACTTGTTCGGGCTTGAAGTCCGCTGGCACGGTGGAGGGGTGATGGGCGGGTAAGCTCAGGGAATACCACGCCCGGTCTGTTTTGAAGCCGGGCGGGACACAGTCACGCCAGAAACTGACTGAGGCCAGCACACCATGAATGAATACGATAGCCGGCTGTTCATCGCAGGCCAGGTGTTCATTGACAGCGAGGTAGGCCATGCGGTGGCCTTCTGACTCAACGACGCCTTGCCTGATGTCCATGCACTGCTCCCATCGTTACCCCGGCTGGGGCATCTGATTACCAAAAGATGGTAGCAGTCTAATCGTCGGCGTCTCGGCTGTATTGAACGAAAGAGCTACAGCTGGTTTGTCTGTTCCCAGGCCCGCAGAGCATCCGTGTAGGTAAATCCGAAGGATTCGGAAAAGGCCCGGCTCATATGCGCCAGATCACTGAAGCCGGCCATCACCGCGGCCTCCATCGGGTTCCTGCCCTCTAACACGGCATCCACGGCGACCCTGAGCTTGAGCCACTTTTTATAGCTCCTTAAAGGCACGCCCGTGCGTTCAACAAACCAGTGTGAGAAACGTGTTGGCGACAAATGCGCGATTTCTGCGAGGGCATCCCGATCAATATCCTTGCCCTCGGCTAGCCGGGTTCTGATCTCCTGGATGACCTTTTCGAACCTGGGCTCAGGGCAAGCCATGTCGGGCGGACTGAGTAATTCTGAATTCAGTAGCGCCCTGAGGTCAGTGGAGGCGTCGATTGAGGCCAGCTCCCGCGGCAGATCCTCCAGGGACAGAGGCGCCCAGCCTTCGGCAGCCCCCCGCCGTAAAGTCGTGGGGATGGATTCAGCCAGGGGGTCAAAATAGATCGAGCAGACAAAGCCCGGTTCCAGTCGATGTGCCGTGTTGGAGGGGAAATAGACCGCTTTTGCGCTCTGCGCCACTGAATCGGTTTCAAAGACCAACTCGCTATCCAGTGAGATGGTGAGCTGAGAGGCCCAGTGACTGTGCAGCCTGTTGTCACCCACCTGCCCCCTGAATATGGCCATGCTGTGTGAAAAAACAATATCGCCTTGCCAGGTTGTACGCTTCAAGCAGGTGACCTCTCATGGCTGTGCAAGCGGGGAGCAAAACTGAAATAGTAATGCCCCGATAATTCGTCCGTGCCGGCCAGGGGTTTGGGACTTGGCCAACGTATAACTCAATTCACTGCGTAACGTTTTGTCTCTGCCGAGAACATGGCGTACAGGTGACCGACAGTAATCGGTAAGAACAGTCCGAATGATGCTGCGGCCAGATAGCCATGCCCCGCCTCTCGGTAAATGGGGGGCACCGTATCGGCCATCGCCATCCCCCATAGACCCAGGCTCATGATCGCCGGCGCCATGGCCATACCCAGCACCAGGCAAAGAGCTTCGCGCATCTTGCCCAGCTGCTGACGCCAGACCTGCGCAGCGAAGAATCCACCGAGCAGCCATTGCAGTATACCGGCATAGAAGTAGAACACACCCGCCAGAGAGATTTCATGGCGCGGCATGCCCAGTTGGTAACCCCAGCTAATCAGAATGCCGCCACTGATCACACCGCCAGCAACAATCACCATAGGTGCCATTGTTTGCGAACGAACACCCTGCTCGCTGGCCAGGAACAAGCGCATGCCAACAACTAACTGAATCATGACCGCCAGGACCAGCACATAGCGCAACGCTGACGCCGTAATCACCTCGTCGTGCCAGGCGGCTGCACTTGCCGGCACCATGTAGGCAGCAAAGTCACTCGTGGCGTAACCCGGGCTGAACATATACAGGTTTAACAAGAATACCGCAGCGATTGCGGTGATGGCGTAACCAATCATCTTGGCTGTGCTTCCGGCTTCAACTATGCCGCTATGGGCGCGCATGGCTCCGCGCACAGGGCTGCTGGTGCGATTGATATAGAATAGCGCGTAAGCGACGAGGAACGCCTGCGCAAAGAGTGACACGTTCACCAGCATGTTCATCTCGTTAAAGGTGGCATCACCTGCAAAGGGCGACATGCCTATCCAATAGGTCCGTTGCAGCGGTGCTGTTAAGAAGGTGCCAAACGCAAGCGCTTGCCACCCCAGGTGCGCCGCGATGTTCCTTCGGTAGATGGCATAAATGGCAGCCGACATCCCGAACACGGCGATCACCAGCATGACCCACAACCCCGTGTAAAAGACGTACTCACCATAAATGTCACTGATTTCGTTTGTGAGAAGATGCGAACCGCTCATGGCCATGGAGGTAAAACCGGCCAGGATGTACCCCCCGCCCATTAGCCTATGCGCCTTTCGATAGCGGCGACGGAACGCGGGCCAGAACTGGAAGAAGCCGAAGCCCATCAGGGCCAATCCGAGAATCATATGCAGACTCAGCCGTTCGCGCTGTCCATCCGACATACTTATATAATGACGGTTGGTGGTGATGATCGCGTCTTCGCCGTTGACGTACTCGCTGGAATGAATTTTCTCTATGGTCCTCACCCATATCGGCGACATATTCTCGGATTCCAGCGATCCAACGGTAGAGACGCCATTGCGCGCCTGCTCAATCAGGTAGTCAATTTGACCAAGCTGATTCTCGGACTCGTTTAATCTGGGCGAAACCGTGGTAGCCGAATCAACCGCCACAAAGCCATAGCCAATCAGGAAGGTGCCCAGTACGGCCCACATGACCAGGCTGAGCTTGGTGCCGAACCACCATCGCGTGTGTTTCTTTGCCGTTTTCACGGTATCGGAAGAGAGCATTGCAGAATCTGACATGACAGTTCGCTCTTAAGCTATCGAGTGTGCTGTCAAGCTTAAGAAATGCTGACTGGCGATCGCCATAACCAGACCTGCCAATAATTATCCAAATGCGCCAATTACATTATATTTGGCTATTTTAGTTAACTTTGACGACTATAATAGGATGTCAAACTCTATGATAGAGGCGCACATACCATGGCCATCGCACCGTCTGCATTGCGTTTCCCAGCAGCTTACGTGCTGTCTGATGCCTATCCTGTTCCCGTAGAATCATTGTTATCACACTATGATGTGAATCTACCGGCTGGATGGCGCAATAACCCGGAAGCCCTCATCGACGGTGACCAGTTTTCCGCACTGCTGAATGTCTTATCTGCGTTTATCAAGCAAGGCGGACCTCAGGCCCAGGCCAAGATTCTGAAGTTCTTTCCGTTGACCATTCACGGCTACGTGGGCTTGGCGGCTATGACGGCCGCAACGCTGCAGCAGGCTATGGATATCGGCGTGCGCTATTTCCACCACGTCATGCCAGCCTTTGATACCGGCTATGTCATTGATGGGCAGACGTGCCTGTTCACCGTAGACCCCATCAGTGATTTTGGTACGCACAGTGCGCTTTTGGCGGAGATTACAATGTGCGCGGTAAATTCCGTGCTACCGTTTTTAGATCTCGGCTATAACGATCTAACCGTAACCTTCCAACACGACACACTGGAAATGACCGAATTTGCCTCGTTCTATCCGGGCGTGACGGTCAAAATGGGCTGCGCCCAGAACATGATGGTATTTCCGAAGTCAGCGCTGGCCACACCGCTGCGTACCGGAAATGCAACCACCTTCCGAATGATGGAGAGCGAACTTGCGCGCCGTGAGCAGCTTCTGGCCACTCAACAAACCCTGGTTTACAGAGTGTTCATGACGATCAAAGAGCATCTGGCACGAGGAGACAAGGTAGATGCCCAGAGCATTGCCGAAGGGTTGCATGTTTCACTGCGCACTTTTAACCGCCGCCTCAATGATGAGGGAACGAACTTCAAGACGATACATGACCAGAGCCGCCTGGATCTTGCTGAGCATTTGCTGGCCCACACCAACAAAGCGATGGTGGGGATCTCATCTGAGTTGGGCTTTGCCAACGAATCCAGTTTTTCACGCTACATCAAGGACAAGACAGGCCTCAGCCCATCGCAGTACCGCAAATCAGCTCGCGGTCGGCTTAACCGGCTTTGAACCTGAAGAGGCGTATTGCCCACTTTTGCCCTTGCCCACATACTCGACAGAACCACCGGACTTTAAAAAGGCAGCCGTCTGCTCTTCAATCATGGCAGTCGTTAATGTCGCTTTCTCGGGTTTCTTGCTCATTATGCTCTCCAGGTTAACCGTTGGTTTATTCACCAACTGCAAACCTCCATCATATCCGAAACTGGAAATAATTGTTTAGAATGTGGGGCGCAAGCTGAGGGACGGGCGTATGCCTCAGCCGGAGCCATCCGGCTCGGGTTTCTCCTCATCAAGCCAGGTGCCGCAGTATTTACAGTAGTTGGCGTCGATCTCATGTCGATGTTTACCGCATCCCGGGCAGGCTTCATCTGAGTAACGTTCCGCACGCAGGGCGCGAATAACTTCCGCGGAAAAAACACCAACGGGAAGCGCAATAATCGAATAGCCCGTCAACATGATCATCATGGAAATGAACTGCCCCCAAGGAGTAACCGGGGTTATGTCCCCATAGCCCACCGTCGTCAGTGTCACGATTCCCCAGTAAATAGCGGTGGGAATGCTGCTAAAGCCCGCTTCGGCTGGTTCAATAAGATAGAGCAAAGATGAGAAGATGGTCACGAGTATCATGACTGTGAACAGAAAAAGCAGGATCTGATGGCGGCTGCGAATCAGTGCACCCATCAGCAGACGGCCCTCACCCACTACCGTCATCATTTCCAGTACCCGGAACAGGCGCAAGGTACGCAGCAGGCGCAATACGACGAGGATCTGCGCGCCCGGGAGCAAGAGTGCCAGCCAGGTAGGCAGGACAGCCAGGACGTCAATAACCCCGTAAAAGCTTTTCAGATAGAGCTGCGGTTTCTCCAGGCAATAAATGCGCAAGCCTAGTTCAACAGTGAACAGCAGCGTTACAACCCATTCCAGCACATAAAAGAGCTCACCGAAGCGGGCATGATATTCCGGAACACTGTCCAGAAGAATAATCCCGACACTGAGAAATATCAGCAAAGCCAGAAAAACATCAAAGCCTTTGGCCAATCGGGTGTCTGATTCAAAAATGATCTGAAACAGACGCATTTTGAGTCCCAGACCGCCCGGTTGTTCAGTCGCCATCTAAGCTGCCTCTTTACCTGTCATTCAACACGCCGGGATTCCGCTGGGCTTACAGATACCGGCCGCCGGCACCGACCGCGACCACGATCAGCCCAAAGATCAGATTGATACCCACCAGCTTGCGGATCTGCCCCACCTGGCGCCCACCCTCTTGGGGATTCTGATTGGCAACGGCCTGCTTCAGCCGCCGGAAGGGCACAAAGTAGACGTGAAAATAGATCAGCATCATCACAATCCCCAGCCCCTGCATGAGGTGGATATGCCAGCCGGCTCCTCCCATGCCACCGAACACGCTGAAGATCATCCAGTAACCGGTCACCAGCAACAGGATCACCGCCGCCCATACCCACCGGAAAAAGCGGGACAGTGTGTGACACCAGAGCACACCCCGCTGGGACGCATCAATCACCTCGACCACCGCCGGCCGCATGGCCATGTAGGCGAAGAACATACCACCAACCCAGATCACGGCAGAGAGAACATGCAGTGCGATAGCCAGACTCATAAATCGATTCCCGGATGAAAAATGTGTGTGATGAGCGTAAGCCTTATCCCGTTTCAGAACCAGTGCGACACTACGGCGGCGATATCGTCGAAAACGCCGGCCACCGTCTCACCCTCTACGTGGAGCACACCGGAAATATCGATACAGAGTCCCTGAGGCTGCGGCATGGTGCTCTGACCTCCTCCGGTTGGCTGAGATTTGTACTTTCTGTCAGTCTAGCACTGACCACTCACCCGTGAGATGCAACCTGTTGGGCCGACCCGGAACACGACTGGAGGTAATTTTGGATAACTCTGAACGCTGGTCCCAGAAGGTGACCGATTCCAGCAATGCCCTGGACCTCGAGCGCGGCGTGTTTGCCCTTGAAGATCCCGAGGAAATCGCCCGCTCTCTGAAGAAGTCCGCCGAAGAGAGCAAGCGTCGCAAATCGGATCCTTACCGGTCTGCTATGTCGATGCTGACCTTCTACATCAACAGGGCGGGCAAACAACTTCCCCCGGAACAAAAAGACCGTCTTGAGGCTGCAAAGGATGAATTGCGAGTCCTTTTCGGCAGGCCACCCAAACACTGAAGCTATTCGCAGCCCGAGCCTGATTTGATACTCAGATGAGGTGCCAATGTCTGAACCACCCCCACTGCAAACCCTGCTCGACAGGACCAGAACGGGGTTACTGTAGCGGCGGATAATCCCAGCCACTCCATAGAATTCAAACACAGGGAATGATCACCAGAGGCTGTTTGGCATGGCGAGCTACATAATCGGCCACGCTTCCAAGAAGCACTCTCTGCCAGGTTTTCTGGCGGCGTCGTTGGAGAATAATGAAATCGACGTTCTCCCGTTCAGCTACCTCCGTAATGACAAGCCCTGTCTGTTTGCCACGCTCCACAAACCCATCGACCTCATAGCCTTTCGATTCCAACCTGTGGGTGATTTCGGCCAGATGGTGCTTCAATTCCACCTCCCGAACGGCCACTTGTCGCCTAAGTTGATCAGGCGGCATCAGTTGCTTCCGAAACAGGGCCAGGCTCTCTTGGGGAACCTCACACACCAGCAGTACCAATAAAGACACGTTTTCTGGATCAATCAAAACGCTTGCGGGGTCGAGCTGATCCAGAGGCCTCAGGGGATCCACCGCATAAAGGGCTTTGAGCCTCGATTTCTGGGGAGTGGCTGATGGCATTTACGCCTCCTTCCGATAGAAAAGCCGCATCAGAAAATAGACCCCGAATGAAACAGTTAGAGCCGGCAACAACTCATAGATGGAATCGGAGTAGCCGAGGGCCTGCCAGGTCATCAACGTTATAAAGCCCGCAAGCATCATGACCACAGCGGTGGTCCGGGTCAGTTGTGCGTTCAGAACCCGCAGCACGATAACCGGCCCTAGCGTGCCGCCCAGCGCAGACCAGGCAAATACGACGAGGGTAAACACATTGGCTGGCGCACTCAGCGCCACGCCAAGCACCACAAGCGTGATGCCCAGCGTACCGATTTTGGTTCGCACATAGGATTGCCCGAACTGTGGAATTAGGTCCTGGCTGATCGCCGCAGAACACGACAGCAACATGGAATCGGCAGTGGACAGAGTTGCCGCAAAGATGGCGGCCAGAACCATACCGGTCAGAACGTCCGGTAGATACACCTGCGCCATTGTAGGCAGCGTCAGTTCCGGATCGTCCAGATCACCAGCCAGCAACACCCGTGCGTACAGCCCAATAGTGACCGTCATCAGTGCAAAGGGGATATACCAGGAAAAGTAAACCTTTCGTGCCACCGGAATATCCTCCGGGCGACGCAGGGCAATGGTCCGTACCAGAATATGCGGCTGGCCGATCACCCCGATCCCGGCAGCCACCCAACCCAGCACGAATGCCGCCGAGCCAAAGGCCAGACTGTCTGGCGTCCAGTCGAGCAGGGCCGGATTAACCTCGTATAATCGATCGGCAAGAGTCCAGGGAAAGCCCACATTGGCCATCGCGACAATGCAGAGCAGTACCATACCTGACAGCATCACGATGGACTGCGCCACATCCGTCCAGAGAGACGCTCGCAAGCCACCGGCAAACGAATATAACACCACCACGACGGCGCCCAGCACAGCACCCACCCAGACCGGCCATTCAAACATCACATGCAGGGCTTTGCTGCCGGCCTTGAGTTGAGCGGCCGCATACACCGACAAAAAAAGCAACGTCAACACCGCCGACAGAATACGCAGAGGGCTCGATTCCAGAGCGGGATTCTGGGAGGTGAGTGCCGGAATTGTATTCACCGGATGTTTTTGCGAATACTCCCGCAACCGGCGATGAAAACCACGCCACACGAACCAGTCCCCCAGCAGCCAGCCAAAGGCCAGCCAGAAGGCCGACACACCGGCCACCCAGGTATACCCCACCAGCCCGATGAACATATATCCGGAATTATTGGTTGCTACGGACGACAACCCAATGATCCAGGCCTGCGTGTTGCACCCAGCCGTCAAATAATCGTTAACGTCCTCATGTTTTTTCCGGATCGACGAAATGCCGATTATCAGAAAGAGCCCAAGAATGCTTATAAAGCTGATTGCAGTCACATTCATACAAACAACCAGGCAATAAATCTATCCCAATTTATCGTTTACTCTTCCATCTCTAGAATCCACTTGACGAGCTTTTCAGCGTCTCCACGGCTGACGTCAGCGCGAATTCCCATGTCCGGCATTTCTGCTTTGCCCCAGTGATCCTTTCCGCCAGTCAGCACAACCTGAACCAGCCGATCAGATTCTTCCATTGAGTATCTCTGCGCGATAGTCAGGAAAGATGGCACTATCGATTCGGCTTCGCTTTCTTTTACATCATGGCAAGCCGTGCACTTCTTTTCCTCAGCCAGTTGCATGCTGGACATACCATGGGAGTCGGCTAATGCTGATCCAGTTCCCAGGCAGAGAACGCTTGCCAGCATGGCGGATAAAATTTTAGATTTCATAGCAATCCCTCTCTGATCACCTTGATTGATTCAGGCGAGATGACTGCAACCGGTTTTGGCAAGTTCCGACACCTCAATAGAAAACTTAGACCAGGATAGAAAGCCACACAAAGTGCTTGAAAAATAAATCTGTCGCGATTTTTTGGACCGGGGTAAGAACGGGGTTTACGCTTCCTAGACACGACATTCACTCTCCTCCATGGCCCGATAAAAACCATGAACAGCGCATCCCCTGCTCCCCCTATCACACCGGATCCCGCTGACAACGGACTGTCCCGCCTGGAAGCCGGTGCCCGCCTGGAGAAATATGGTTACAACCAACTGCCCGCCCCTCCAATGCCAGGTGTGGTGGAGCTTTTTGCCCGGCAATTCCTCAGCCCTTTCATCTACATCCTTCTGATTGCTTCCGGGGTGTCATTCGCACTCGGCCAGACCCCCAGCGGGGTATTTATCCTGATCGTCCTGCTGATCAATGCGATTATCGGCACGGTCCAGGAGTTTTCGGCCCAGAAGGCAGCAGCCGCATTGAAGCAAATGATGAAAGGCACAGCCCATGTACTTCGGGATGGTCAGATTCTCACCGTTGAAGTGGAAGAGATTGTTCCGGGCGATGTCGTTTTGCTTTCCTCAGGAGACAAGGTGCCGGCCGATATTCAGTTGCTCAGCGCCAGCAGTCTCGCGGTGGATGAGTCCATGCTGACGGGAGAATCCCTGGCCGTTGCCAAGAATGCCGATGCGACTAGTGACGACAGCACCCCGCTGACAGAGCGCGTTGACCAGTGCTTTGCGGGCAGCATCATCACTCATGGGCGCGGACGCGGCCAGGTGATCGCCACCGCTTCGAGTACCCAGCTTGGGAAGATTGCCCAGGGAGTCACCGGCAAAACATCTGCCGAGCCGCCCCTGATGATTCGGATCCGCAAGTTCACCTACCAGATGGCCTTCGGCATTCTGGTGGCCATTGCCGCCCTGGCAGGCCTGATGATCCTTGATGGCGGTTATTCAATCGAAGAAATGGTTCTGATGACCATCGGCCTGGCGGTTTCAGTGATTCCCGAGGGTTTGCCTGCCGCATTGACCGTGGCCCTCGCCATTGGCATGAGCCGGATGGCAAAGCGCAACGTGATTATCCGCAAGCTTGTGGCTGTGGAAGCCCTCGGATCCTGCACCCTCATCTGCTCCGACAAAACCGGTACCCTGACCGTCAACGAACTCACCATTCGCAAGGTAATGCTGCCTGACGGACGCCAGTTCGATGTCACTGGCGAGGGCGTGGCCCCGGGTGGGGAGATCACGGGCTATGCCGGGGCCCAGGTGGATACGGCAGGCCAGGATACCCTCAGAGAGCTCTGTGTCGCAGGTGTCCTCGCCAATGAAAGCCATCTGGACTATAGCGGCGGCGAGTGGGTTTCCCAGGGTGATATCGTGGACATTGCCTTCCTGGTCATGGCCAAAAAGCTGGGTATGTCCATCACTGACCTGCGAACCCGGCAGGAGCAGGTAGCCCTGATCCCCTATGAGTCGGAGAGGGCCTACAGCGGTGTGGTCAACCGGATTGGCGATCAAACCATCATCTATGCCAAAGGTAGCCCTGAAATGATGCTCGCCATGTGCAATCGGATGGCCACCACTGACGGCACTGCAGCAATCGACAAGCCAGCCCTTGAAAGCCAGTTCACCCAGCTGGCTTCCCGGGGCTATCGGATTATCGCCCTGGCGAAGAAAACGTCTTCATCCGGCGACCATGAGATGGCCGATATGATCTTTCTCGGTATGGTCGCCATGATCGATCCGCTCCGTCATGAGGCTTTTGAGGCCATCGAAAAGTGCCGTACCGGCGGTATTGAGGTGGCCATGGTCACGGGTGACCATCCTGCTACGGCAAAATCGATCGCCCTGGAACTGGGCCTGTGTGACGCGGATGCAACGGTTGTTACGGGCCCAATGCTTGATGAAGCCAAGGCCAGGGGCCAGGTGGCTGTCGACCAGCTCATTCGCCAGGCCCGGGTATTCGCCCGCATAGAACCCGCCAGGAAAGCCCAGATTGTGGACAGCTTCATGCGGGACGGGCACTTTGTCGCGGTCACCGGAGATGGCGTCAATGATGCCCCCGCCATGCGGCAGGCCCATGCGGGGATCGCTATGGGCAAGCGCGGCACAGATGTGGCGAAGGAAACGGCGGACCTGATCGTGACCGATGATAATTTTTCCTCCATCGTCGCCGGCATCGAGCAGGGACGGGTGGTTTACAACAATATCCGCAAGGTGATCGGGCTGCTGGTTGCCACCGGTTTCTCAGCGATCCTGCTTTTCTTCTTCTGTGTACTGGCGGGCCTGCCCATGCCCATGATCGCGGTACAGCTACTCTGGCTTAACCTGGTTGCCAACGGCTTCCAGGACGTGGCCCTGGCATTCGAACCTAAGGAAGGCGGCGAATTGTCAGTAAAGCCGCGTTCACCTCACGAACCCGTGTTTGATAAACACATCATTGAGCATGTACTGGTGGTGGGGTCATGGATGGGTCTTGTCGCATTCCTCAATTTCCAATGGACACTCGATCAGGGCCAAAGTATTGAGGAAGCTCGTAACCTGACGCTGATGCTGATGGTACTCTTCGGCAACATCCACGCCCTGAACAGCCGCTCGGAGTTCCGCTCCCTTTTCAACATTCCCCTACTCAGTAACCCTTTTCTGGTACTGGCTGTTCCCCTGGCGCAACTGGCCCACATTGGTGCCATGTATACCCCGGGGCTCTCCGATGTCCTGCAAATTCAGCCGATTTCAGTGAACGAATGGCTGCAATTGCTCGCATTCGCCATGAGCCTTCTCGTCGTGGAGGAGCTGCATAAGATCCTGATCAGGAGGCGGCGAGCCTGTGCCAGTTCAGCCCAGTACGCGTACCCCGCCTCACCTCCCAGATCGCAATAGGGCCGCCTGTCCCGATGACACTCATCGATGATGATCAACGAGTATTCATCCCGGAACTGACTACTCGGCGTCAGCGTTCTTGAATATCTGCCCGTCTTTCATAATGACAGCCAGGTTTTCCTCGTCCGCGATCAGGTCGATGTCGGCCAGTGGATCGCCTTCGACCAGCAGCAGATCGGCGAGCGCGCCTACTTCCACCACACCGAGCTTGCCCTTGTAGGGGCTCCGGTTACCCGACAGCGCCAGAAGCTGCGCGTTGTCATGCGTCGCCATTTTCAACACTTCGGCCGGCTCGAACCAGCGCACCATCTTGGCCAGTTGCGCTCCTTGCCGTGTCGCCAGCTTTGGATCAAACAGCGTATCCGTGCCCCATGCCAGCTTGACGCCGTGTTTTTTGGCCAGCTTATAGGCGGTATCGGTGCCAGTGGTCATTTCAAGCTGCTTTTCGCGGTTGGCCGAACCTTCAGGGAAGGGAATAGAATCCTCGTCGTCGAGGAACGGCTGCATGCTCCACCATATGCCCTGCTTCGCCATGATCTTGACAGTCTCATCGTCTAACAGCTGACCATGGTCGATCACCTTGACACCGGCGCGAATCGCCGTTTGCACTGCGTCAGGGGTGTAGGCGTGGACGGTGACATAGGTGCCCCAGTCCTCGGTGGCCTCAACGGCGGCACGCAGCTCATCCTCTGTGAACTGGCTTACATCGAGTGGATCGTAATCCGATGCAACACCACCGCCTGCAGCCAGTTTGATCTGGCTTGCACCCTGCAGGAGCTGTTCGCGCACCCGCCGCAGGACTTCGGCCCGGCCATCCGCAATGGCCGAGAATCCGAGTTGTTCCGTGAAATGCAGCGGCTGGTTATTGCCGCGGGGAATGTCGTAAACCGTGCGGTAGTCCCCGTGCCCCGAAGTTTGCGTGATCATGGCGCCCGACGGCCAGATGCGCGGCCCTGCAATCGTTCCCCGGTCGATCGCCAGCTTGAGGCCAAAGGTCGGCCCCGCCAGATCGCGCACCGAGGTAAAGCCGCGCATCAGCATCTCCTCGGCGGCCCGACCGCTAACAAGCGCGACATAATTCGGGTCGGCTCTCATCATGACCACGATCGGGATAGTCGACATAATGATATGGACATGCGCGTCGATCAGCCCCGGCATAAGTGTACGGCCATCCCCGGCGATAACCGTGGTGCGCGTGCTGTCATCTGTGATGATGGGATCGGTCGATATAGTGTCAATGACATTGTCCCGCACCAGCACGTTGGAGGGCGGCGAGAGTTTTGTATCAGTACCGTTGAAGATGCGCACGTTTTCGAAAAGGGTGCTGGCTGCGTCTTCCTGACCGGCCGAGAGCGGCGCTGAGACCAAAAAGCCAAGTGCCAGTGCAGATGACAGAGTGACGGCGCGAAGGGTAAGCATACGGGTTCTCCCTGATTGAGGATCAGGCGCGACCATGCCGATCGCGCCAATGATCAGTTGGCTGTCAGCACCCCTACCGCCCCTGTCCCTATGCCTAGTGGAGCAGCGTCGGAATCGACGATTACGTTGAGGTCGCACATCGTGTGAGCGCACTATCGGGCATGCGAAATGCCCACGGCCACGCCATTACTCCCACCCCATGCCTGAGCCCAACGGATCGAACAAAACGGCACATGCTGAACCGTCCCAAGACTAGGTCTATTTCCGCTTTTTTCCAGCACTTGCGCCTGACCTTTTATGGGCCCCCGCCCTGGTCACCACTGACATTGTCATGGAGCAGGACCGGCTATCAGTGCATCGACATCAGTTTGTCGGCCACCTCACCAAGACTCTCGCCCGTGACGTCGGTCGGAAAGCCATCAAGAGGCCTTTTTCATAACCGGTGCCAACCACTTGCGCTTGGCCTTCTCTACCAGACCCCGAGCATCGTGATTCCAAGGGTGGAAATTGGGGCTGTAGTACTTGAAGTAGGACGGCAACAGCTTGCGTAAAACGCCGGGCTTGCCCCACATGTAATTGAGTCCGCCCATCCAGGACTTCAGGTTCAATAGTTGCCCGTCTTCTTTCATAAGCTGAACCAAGTGAATCCCGGCGAACAGCGGGAACATCACACTCACTGCCATCATTTCCGTCACCCGAACAAACTCGCTGCCGCCAATGCTCTTGTAGACATCGAAAGCCACGGCCTTGTGCTCGGATTCCTCAATCGCGTGCCAGGCCCAAATGGGTGCCATGCGCGGGTCCATGTCCTCCAAAGCGTCGTACTTCAGGAGAAATTCCTCGGCCATCAAGGCGGTGAAATGCTCCACGGCCACAGTGTGGGCCAGCTGGCGCTCGGGGCTGAATTGGCTGCGCATCCAGTTCATCAGCCCCTGAATCTCCCGCTCCAGGCGATGGAGATTGATACCGCGCTCCTGCATATAGCCGTTGAGGGCCTTATGTTCCTTCGAGTGGTGAGCCTCCTGGCCAATAAAGCCACGCACCGCCTCTTTCAGTTCGGGGTCTGTGATCTGTTTCTGGTAGTGGCGTACCGAGTCGATAAAGAAGCGCTCACCCGGCGGGAAACTGGCAGACAAAGCGGCCAACAGCAGCGTTTTGGCCGGATCGTTGTCCCACCAGTACTTGGGCACGTCCTCGGCCAGATCAAAATTCGGCTTCCGGACTTCGGGGATTATCCCCTTGGGAGTGGTAGTTCGAGCTGGTTTGCGTGCTGAAATCGGGTGAACATCGGCTTTTGTTTTATTGGCAATCATTGCGAGCCCTCGGGAAGGGAGTTGGCGATGAATTGATCATACTGGCGGGGAGTCCACTACCGTAAGAGGATAAGGGGACAATGTACTTGTCATTGGTGGCCAATGGGCGGGAGAGCCTGCAGCCCCTGGGTGCTGATGGGGTGTGGCTGAGCGTACCCCGTCAACTGCCTACGCCTCATTCGCCATACGAAAGCTACCCTGATAATCAAAGATCCGATCCTGCACCTGCCAATAGTGCTTCTGCTTGCGGGCAACGACAAAATCCGGTGCCGGCAACAAGGCCTGTATCTCCAGCACCTCGTCCGCCCTACTGAACGTTTTCGGGGCCTGGCTATTGGCGAAACGACGCCCGAACAGTTTATTAAAGACGGAACGCTGTGCCGGCTTGCTGAAATCAAACGACTCGCTGAGCTCCTCCCCATCTTCACCGTGGTAAGTGATCCTCAGTTTGCTCTCACCAACACTTAACGTGATCCCGGCGCAGCGGATCACCATGGCATCCTTGAGCTTCAGGGCATCTCTGAGTTGATCGTCCGGGTCGATAATGGCTGTGTGGCACTGGTGACAGTTGCGGGCTGCAATGTCATTCTCGCCACCGCAGTGTGGGCACTCCTTGAAGCGGAAACGGTAATCGCACTGTTGCGGGCGCACGCCCTGCCCGGCAGGTTGATCACCTTGCGCAGGCTCCAGAAGCCCCTGACAACGGCGCCCGTAGTGCTCGATAACACGGCCGTCATCGTCGGTTTTTCCCCAGAAGATATTGGCAAAACCACAGCCTGGGCAGAACACCTGCACCGGCTCGCTGTCGGGGTTCGGTTTCGGCTCTCCCACCTCCGGGTGGTGCAGATTCACATGGTTGCCCGCGTAATCAATCACTAGGCAGTCCCGCTTGCCCTCGTCGAGACGAAGACCGCGGCCCACGATCTGCTGATACAGGCTCACCGACTGGGTGGGACGAAGAATGGCGATGAAGTCCACGTGGGGAGCATCAAAGCCGGTGGTAAGCACGGACACATTCACCAGGTACTTCAACTGCCGCTGTTTGAAGCGCTGGATCAGCAGATCCCGATCCTTCCATTCGGTCGCGCCGGTCACCAGGGCGGTCTGGTGTTCCGGCAGATAGCCGGTGATCTCCCGCGCATGGTCCACCGTTGCGGCAAAGATCATCACCCCGTTACGCTCAGCTGCCAGCTCCATCACCTGCTCAATGATGGCACGAGTCACCCGCCGATGTTTGCTCAGCAGCTGGTTGACGTCCTTCTCGGCGTATTCGGCAAAGCGGTCCTGAGACAGTGCGGAGAAATCGTATTGCGCCACCGCCGCGTTCACCAACTCAGGCCGGGTGAGGTAGCCCCGATTGATCAGGTAGATCAACGGCAGTTCATAAATGCAGTGCTGAAAGGGCTTATCCTCTTCACCAGACCCTCGGACAAAGCCCCGGTAGTGATAGCGATAGATCCAGCCCATGGCCAGACGATAGGGGGTAGCGGTGAGCCCTAGCACTTTGAGGGAGTCGTTCTGTTGCCGCAGCAGCTCGATGATCCGTTGATACTGGCTGGTTTCCTCACCGCTGACCCGATGGCACTCATCAATGATGACCAACGAGTATTCATCCCGGAACTCATCCAGGTTCGCCGACACCGACTGCACACTGGCAAAGGTCACCTGATGCCGGCTTTCCTTGCGCTTCAGCCCGGCGGAGAAGATGCCGCCCGTTAGCCCATAGCTCTGGTACTTGGCGTGGTTCTGCTCCACCAGCTCCTTTACGTGGGTCAGCACCAGAATCCTACGCCGGGCAAGACGGGCCAGCTCGGCAATGACCAGGCTTTTACCCGCACCGGTTGGCAGCACGATGACGGCAGACTCGTCCGATCTTCGGAAATGGTCTAGCGTGGCGTCGACGGCTTCCTGCTGGTAAGGCCGGAGTTTGAAAGGAGCATTCATTTTGCAGGGCTTGATCGTTCTCAGGATGAAAGGCGGCCATACTAGCAGTATGGTGTTGCCGTTACAGGCCAGCCCAAACATAAATCTGCGCCGATTGTCGGGAAGACAAGAGACACAGCGATTTTCCCAATATCCAAAACTTCCCTATGCAGGGCCTCTTAATTAGCGTACCGTCGTTCTCGTTGGAAAGATTTAGCAAAGCATTTCACGAATAAGACCTCTAGTGTTGCCACACCTTTAGTCCTGTTTTTGATCCTGCACGTTTTTTTGTTTCCCGCATATCGCTGATCAAAGATCACAACGATCATTTGGCGGCACCTTATTGATTAATTTCAGGATAGCTATTTATGTCTACAATTACCGGCAACGTTAAGTTCTTCAACGAAGCAAAAGGTTTCGGTTTTATCACTCGTGAAGGCGGCGCAGACGTCTTTGTTCACTACAGCTCTATTCAGGGTAGCGGTTTCAAAACTCTGGCCGAAGGCCAGGAAGTTGAGTTCTCCGTGACCGAGGGCCAGAAAGGCCCGCAGGCAGAGAATGTTATTGGCCTGTAAGTAACAGCCAATACGTGATGAAGGCAGCCTCAGGCTGCCTTTTTTATTGGAAAGCCGATAAGACCCCTTCTTGGCAGTGCTAGTCCCCCCGCCGCTCCCTCTCCGCATCCAGTAATGCGCGTTTTCGCGCCAACCCCCAGCGATATCCACCAAGGCCGCCATCGCCCCGCAACACCCGGTGGCAGGGAATCAGCACGCCGATGCGGTTTTTGCCACAGGCGGAGGCGACGGCCCGTACCGCTCTGGGCTTGTCGATTCTCTCAGCCAGCTCGCTGTAACTCAGAACATCGCCCTCGCCGATACTTAACAGGAACTGCCAAACCTTCATCTGAAAGGCCGTACCGCGCATATCCAGCGGCAGATCCGGCCTGGGGGCACCTTTGCTGATGTGTTGATCCAATGCCTCCATCCAGGCATCGAGCTCCGGGGCATTCTGGGCAGGCGAGGCAACCAGCTCTGCCCGGGGGAATTCGGCTTTGAGGCAGGCAATCAGTGATTCTTCATCATCACCAAACTGGACATAACAAACGCCTCTATCCGTGGCCGCCATCGCCACCAGCCCCAGGGAGGTTCTTCGGGATGCATAGGCAATGACCTCATCCGCTCCTCCAGCCCGATAGGCTTTGGGCGCCATACCCAGATTGCGGGATGATTCCCCGTAGACACGGCTGACCGAACCAAATCCGGACGCAAAAATGGCATCCGTCACCTTGTCTCCATCTTTGAGAGACTGCTTGAAGCACCGCATACGCACGGCATCCTGATAGGCTTTGGGCGAGATGCCAAAAACTTCCTTGAATTGTTTCTGCAGCCTGGAGGAAGACAGTCCGGCTATCTCCGCCAGACCGGCCAAAGGCAGTGGCTCATCTGCGTGGGCTTCAATATGGCGTGCAACCTCCACCAGCCGGGCAATCCGTGGATGCCCCTCATAAGACGTATTCCTGGCCTCAATCGCCGCCTGTATTTGTTGCTCCGATGGCATCGACATCACCGAACCCTTTATTCAACGTGGACAACGCCAGTAAAACGGATCCCCGCCACTGTTTCCATCCGATTATTGCCCCTGTTGTAAAGCATGAACGTAATCCTTCAATGATGCCCACCCGGCCCATGGGCGTGGCCGTGCGCTATCTCTTCCGCATCGGCATCGCGCACTTCAATGATTTCAATATCGAAGGTCAGGGTTTTACCGGCCATCGGATGGTTGGTGTCGACATCGGCAAACTTGTGGCCGACCTTGGCGACGACCACGTGGCGCGGGCCCTGTTCGGTTTGCACCTGGGCAATCATGCCCGGCTTCCAGCGTTTAGCACCGACCAAATGCTTGATGGGCACGCGCTGCACGGCATCGGCCTTGCGTGGACCATAGGCTTTTTCCGGCGCGACTGTGACGCTGAACGTATCGCCAGCCTCGCGACCTTCCAGGGCTTCTTCCAGGCCCCGGATAATGCCGCCGTGGCCATGCAGGTAGGCGTTGGGCTCACTGCCACGGGAGTTTTCTACAACGTTGCCCTGTTCATCGCGGACACTGTAGTGGAACAGGACCACCTGATTCTTTTCGATTGGCATAGGGTTCTCTGAGACGGTTAAAGGTACGCCATTATAACCAGCAACAGCGCTGACTCCAGTTGAGGAAAACCGGGGCAGGTCTAGTGCAGTGACATCAGTTTGTCTGCCACCTCAACAAGACTATCGCCAGTGACGTCGGGGGGCAGAAAGACATCGCCAGGCTCATATTCAAGGCGCGCACACCAGCCCGCAATTGCACCGGCACGCTTCGCACCATGGCAATCCCAGGCATGCACGGCAACCAAAGCCAGGCGCTCAATGGGTGTATCCAAACGTTTTGCGGCGAAACGGTAGATCTCTGGATGAGGCTTCCAGACACCGGCCTCCTGTGCGGTGACTACGTGGTCAACAAAACCGGCAAGCCCGGCACCTTCCAGGAAATGGCGTGTTTTTTCAGGGCTGTTGACGGTAAGGCATCCAACGGACACGCCCGCCTCAGAGATTTTCTTCAACGCCGGCGCAGCATCATCGAAGGTGGGCAGCGTGGAGAACCCTTCGACCACATACTCAATATCACGTTCACCGAGCGTGTATTTTGTTTCCGTGCGGAGTGATTCCCGTGCAACTGCTTCGAAGGGCGCCGGGTCACCGGCTAGTGTCAGTGCCATGGCATCCCGTTGAAAGCGCAGGAACCAGGGCTGCAGGATGGACGCTGGCTGGCCAACCTCTTCCAGCCGAGCCGCGAGCGGATCCAGATCAATCAATGTCTCAAGGACATCGAATAAAACTACGTTCGGTCGGACAGCCATATCGATAGCCTCCCTATACCGGTGTAGGTTCATAGGAAGTGTAGTTCAGGTTATCGCTGTATGCTGACCTGGACATTCATCTGAGCCGCTCCCGAGGTGGCGCATGATTGTGAGACTAGAACATAGGTCTGCCCCGGTTTTCTGAGGGGCTAGAAAAATACAGATTCAGACTTTACAAATTAATAATCCTCGACAAAGCTGAACGCGCTGGAAGCCAAGGCAGGTACGTCGCTGAAGCAGACACATCCTGCCGGCAAGTTTTGTAAACATGGATGCAGACTAGTCTTCTTATCTCCCACCAAGGGCGTAGTGAAGTCCTGATTGACAAGGTTGTCTTGCCCTCTGTGACGAGGTCATACACGGGCCCGGCTGTATTGTCTGACAATCCTACCCTGGTGGGTAACGATGACACGGATGCTGCAGATATAACAAGAAAGGACCCACGATGTCAGAAGAACTGCGGTTACACATTGAGCCCAAAGATAGCATCGACACCCAGGAAGCAGAATCTCTTCAGGTACGCATTACCTACCAAGCGCCCGGTAAAGTCGAAGAAGAGCAGAGCACCGGCCACCCTGCCAGTCAAATCGTTCGCCTGGACAGGCATGCTCGTGGCGAAACAACGATTCAGCCGATTGCCGTTAACAGGCCCATCAACGCCATTCTCGAAAATCGACAAGGGCTGGAGATTTCAGATCTGGGGACTATATCTCTGGACACCGAAGCTGACTCGTTTACCGCAAAACTGGTGCTCACGGCAACGGTTCTCAAACAAGCACTGGCGCGCCTGACCCCGGATGAGCAACCGGTACTGATGCGTTCCGGCCAGTTTGTCCGCTTGGGACAGCCAGGCCAGCGCTTCGACAAATATACGCTCAGCGTTGATCTGATAGACACCCCGGCAAAGCATAACGCGCTCAAGGCACTGCTTCAGCAATCCGAAGATCAAACCCTGCAAACCAATGCCGGCCAGCTTGCCCTGGTGCCGGAGACGGCAGACCAGCTCGGCGCGCTGTCGTTAACTGCCGCAGACCTGAAGTTCGACGGTAGCTTTCATATCAAACGCCCGTTCAGCCCCGGCAGCGAGGCAGCGGGTTGGGCCTGGATGCTGAATGGCCCTGAACTGATCATTGGCTACAGAGAAGACAGTTCCCTGCGCCAGCCACAAAGCGACCTTCGGCTAATACTACCTTGGAGTGAGACTAAAAAAGACGGTGCGGAAGGCAGCGGGCCTGACCCGGCAAAAGGCGACAAGAATCCTCCCCTTGACGTAGATGAGGACAGCCTTCTGAATGAGCCGGACATGTTCAGTGATGATCCTGGCTCTTTCTGCAAACCGTTCAGCAATCCGGCCCGGATTCTGGGGGAACGGCGTTTTCATACGGTTTTCCGGGTCGAGCAGCCCGAAATTGAGTCCACCTCCAACACAAGACCGGACTATAAAGGGCTGATGCATCCCAAAGATGCCACTCAGCCAATGGTGCGGATGAATGCCATGGTGGCTGAAACCGGCGCTGAAACACGCAATATGGAGTCCGATCTTCCGAGACTCCACAACTTTGCCGGCAGCATCAGTCGCTTCCTTCCTCAGAACGGCGCAGCGTTGATACCGCCGGTAAAAGCGATCGACTTCCTGCCACTGCCAAAGATCTCCTGGCTGAATCGACGTCAACCGGTGGGCCCAGGCAACCCCATTGACTGGGACGGCGACTCCACCCAATACCAGGCTCTGTCGGTCGCCGGCGGCCATATCATGGAATGGCGGGTGCAGTGGCGTTCAAACGGATATTCATTAGGAGATGTGGCACACACTCTGACCCTTGCCCCCCGCCAAACCCGCCGTATCGTCAAGATGGACTGGCGCCGTCGGGAAGAAAGCAGCCGTCGCGAGCGCACCGGCTTCAGTGAGGAAGTCGCGCAAAGCACCTTTCGGGAGCGCGATTACAGCGACGCGGTGCGCTCCAACATGAACGAATGGAGCAAAGGCGGCAGCAAGTCGCAAACCACCGGCGTGGCCGGGGGCATCGGCTTTGCCATGGGACCAGTGGTGATAGGAGGTGGCGCCTCCCATGGTCGTGCCAGCTCTAGCAGTTGGCAGAAGGGCGGACGCAGCGTAGCCGCCGCAGAAGAACAAAGCCTGCGGGATGCGGTTCGCCAGTACGGAGATTCCCTTCGGCAGTTCGAGAGCACCGTGGTGAATGAAGTCAGCCAGGAGGAAACGGTCGAAGGTGTATCAGAAGTGGTGCGCAACCCTAATTACTGCCATTCCCTGACGGTGATCTACCACGAAATTCTTCGCCATATGCGGGTCGACACAGCCCTGGCGGGAGTTCGGGAATGCCTGTTCGTACCTTTTTCGATCAGACCATTTACCTTGCCCCGTCTTGCCAGGTGGCGGGACGTGTTCGAAAACTACCTGAAAAAACCGGAACTTCGCTGGGCCCTGAAATACGCCGACGATATTGCCAACAACTGGAGGGGCGTGGACCAACCCCCCGACGGTTCCCGGATGTCCCAAAAGCTGGAAAGCCTGTCCGGATCGATCTACATCAAACTCGGCATCGAGCGGCCAAGAGACGAAGTGGTATCCGAAGATATTGACGACCAGCTTAAAGAAGAAGGAGCCGTCGGTGAAAAAGTGACCACAAAAGTCTGGCAGGCCTATGCCGGCATTCTGCCCTTCCCCGTGGGCCAGATCGTCGCCCGCATCCGGGATTACAGCGCCGCCCAACGTGACGCCTACTTCCAGCGGGAAATTGCGCCCGGCATGGCCCGGCGCTGGTGTGACCGGCTGGAAATTGAGAGCGACAACGGCGCGCTGGCAGGCGCCGACTTTACCCTGGTTGGGGAATACCGGTTCAACCGGACGGTTCGAGTGGACTTCACGGTTCCTGCTGATGCCCTGGAAGATACTTCCCGGGAGGACATTACCAGACTGATTTTCTCGGCAGCCGAGGACCTGCCCAAGGGGTCCGTTGCCAATGTGACCAGTGCCACGGTGGAATTCCATACTGCACATTACCATCGCCGTGTCAGCGCCGCGCGGGGCACCCATGACCTAATCTCCCCGCCCGCCTACGACGACGATTCATCCCGGCCCGCAGCCTCTGAGAGCGCAACGCTGTCTTTCAAGCCGACAAACTGGGAGAAACAGAACCCCAGAGAGGACGCTGAGAAAGCCATCGAAAAGGTTCTGGGCCACATCAACGATAATCTGCACTATTACCACAAGGTGCTCTGGTGGACGATGGACCGAGACGAGCTTTATATGCTCCTTGACGGGTTTGCCATCTCCTCCAGCGACCGGCGCTCGATTGCCTCGGTGGTGGAGCGGGAGCCCATTGCCATACTGGGCAATTCACTGGTGTTCAAAGTGGCTGCTGGCGCCTTCCTGGGCATCAATGGCCATGAAAGTTATCAGGAGGCATTTGATTACTACAAAGGTGAAGGCGCGCCGGCGACCCCCATGCGTGTAAGCCTGCCAACTGACGGGCTATACGCCCAGGCCATCATGGATCAATGCGAGGCCTGCGAGGAGCACGAAGGCTCCACCGACTGGGTGCTGAATGACAAAGATCCGGCACTGGCGGATTTCCCCAGCGACTTCTTTGATTCACGCCGCAGCCAGCCTCAGAACATGACGCCATCCCAGATGCCGGATTCCATCATTAACCTGCATAACGCGCCCGCAGCGCCTGGCCCCCAGGGATTCAGCGATATTCTTAATACGCTGGGCAGCAACAACGCGTTTCGCGATATGGCTGGCCTGGAAGGCACTCAGAAAAACGCGCTGGGTGCCATGCAGTCGGCCTCGAATCTTGCAGGCCAGTTCGGCAATTTTGCACTTCAGGCCCGCCTGGCCGACATCCAGGCAGAACGGGATGCCGGCAAAAACTTTGATCGTAACCGGGCGGCCATTGACCGGGCCGTCAGCAAAGGATCGATGTCACAGGAGGATGGTGAACAGGCGTTGCGGTCACAGGCTAATGAGATGGGACGCCAGCCATCAACAGGACTTTCCCGGGAATCACAGGATCTGGTGGAGCGCTTTGGATCCGATCGCAATGTGTCAGTTACAGAACAAACGCCGGACGGTGTCCGTTCAGTCAATGTCAGCGAACCAAGTCAGCTGATGCGATACGGTGTTGCCGATGCCAGCGGTGGGGCAGCCCCAGCCGTTCCCGCAGAGGAGCGGGACTATGAACCGCTTTCCGACCGATTTATCGTAGCCGACGATCTCGCCTATCTGCGGGATCCTGAAGACGACTTCAACCCTATCCTCGATGACGCGGATGAGCATGTGGTTCTGCCCAGGGCAAGGGTGGTCCTGTTAACCCGTGACAGGGAAATAGCGCAGTTGGGCCGGGTTGTCGAAGCCGTTGATCCGGACGATGCCAGCTCTCTGGGGTGGACGAAGTTCAGTAACCTTGCGCAACTTGGTCACGGCGATGAGCAGGAATTCGACGCCATCGCGGATCGGGTCAGCAATCGAGACAGCGAATCCTTCCGCGATTATATCGATTACATTGCCTATCGGAACGACTACTTCGGCTCTCTTGATACCTATCTGGAAAAGCAGACACTTGCGGATGCCGAATACGATCAGCTTACCTCCGGGGAACGCCTGGTCATCGGCACTGCCAATGACAACGATGAGTCGAGAAGGATTCTCTACCGTTGGCTGCGGGAAGCCTTTCACCGCCAAGGCATCAGCGATCCACTGGACGTCATCCGCAACGGATTGACTCAGGACATGCGCGATAAGCTGGATGCAATTCGTGACGCCTACGCGCCAGAGACATTCTCGGTGTCACAGGTTCTGGTTGTCAGGCCCAAGAAAAAGCACGGCCGATACCGGTTGGGGACATTGAGTAATCACGCAACCGGTACCGCTGTGGATATCACGCCACAGGATGCCAACCCGCAGATCCGCTCGAATTCCTGGACCCTGATCGAAACGCTTGCACAGAAGACGGTTGACCGTTCACGCGCTCGTTGGCTTCGTGAACCCGGCAAGCTTTGGGATGATATCAAAGCTCTCAACGACGCTTATAAAGCAAAGCTGGAAGAGCGCGTTGACGGCGGCGAGCAGCTGAGCGACATTCTCAGCGGCCACAGCAGACTTTTGCGGGCGGCCGAAATTCATGGAGGCTTCTTCAATTTGCCCAGAGACCTGGTGGTCCTTTTTGCACAACAGGACCTGATATGGGGCGTGACTTTCTCAAGCACGCCGGACCTTCATCACTTCGAGATAGCCTGACGCCAGGCACCTACACCCGCTGACCTGAAAGGTCGGCGGGTGCTGAGCTGTCGGAGCCAGCGTTAAGTCAAAAGTCCATAAGGCCGCTCCAGCGCGGCACGTACATCGCGGATGGAGAACACCCTGGCGAATTCCGCGAATCGCTGCCCATCAAACCACAGCTGAACAACCGGCAGAGAAAAGATACCGCGAACCGCACATAATGGGCCGGCGGCTTCCTGGCAATCGATGTAAGCGGTGACCAGTTTGGGGAATTCCTCGCTGGCAAGCTTCTCCAGCAGGGGCTTGATGGCCTGACAGACGCCACAACTTGCGCCCCCATACAGGAGCAACACCGCAGGGCTGGACTGGAGCAATTCCGATAAGACTTCTTCTGAGCAGACATTTTGCACAGTTACATCCTGATAAGCATGACCGGTTTAATCTCCCGGACCAAGAACCGCTGATAAGAGCCGCCGAAGATCCAGCCCTTCATGTTTTTGGTTTCGACAACGAAGACCCCAAACTCCCAAAACGGAATATGACCAATCTGCCTGGTGCCATCTTCGTCGGGAGGGAAACGTTTCTGAATAGATCTGTTCCGGTTATCTGAGCCATCACGACCTGCCAGTCCAAAACCATAATAACAAGCCAGCAACCCCAAAAAGCAGCACTGCAAAATGGATAGCCAGGTTCTTCCGAGTCGTTGGGGCGGGCTTTCTGGCGAAAGTGAAGTAATCCTCACCAAACAGCCCAACGCCGCACTCCTCACAGTAGTTTTTTGAGTAATGAATCCTGAGCGCCGACGGCTCAAACTTTTTCCGACAGCTGTAACAACTGGGCTTAATCACTTGGGGCTCCGGGCACAACGACTGCGTACCATGTTTTCGTGCATCACATACAGTAAGATTATAATCACGGACCTAGCCAGACCTACTCTACTTTCGAACTCCAAGCCTCGGGCCTTTTTCTGTGAGCACCCTCCATCGACGTAAAAAAAGCCAAGCCAAGCCTGTCCGCAAAGGGCTACACCCGAGGAACCTGCACAACCAGGGCTATGACTTCGCGGCTCTCATAAAAAGCCACCCAGCACTGGCTCCCCATGTGAAACCGAACGCTCATGGCGACCTTTCCGTCGATTTCGCAGACCCATTGGCGGTAAAAACGCTCAACGCCGCCTTATTGCACCGATACTACAACATTGTTGATTGGGATATTCCAGACGGCGCGCTTAGCCCTCCCATCCCGGGCAGAGCCGACTACATCCATTACATTGCAGACCTGCTTGGACTTGGTGAGCCTGAGCTGGAACAGCCCAGCATCAAGCTGCTCGATATAGGCACTGGCGCCAATGGAATCTACCCGCTACTGGCCTGCCAGATTTACGGCTGGCAGTGTGTCGGCAGCGACATCAACGCCCAGTCGCTTGAGAACGTAGCCACGATTATCGCCAACAACCCCGCACTCAAAGACCGCTTCGCGCTGCGCACGCAGCCCGATAAACACCACATCTTTGAAGGGATCATTCAGGCCGGGGAGTTCTTTGACGTCAGCGTATGCAACCCGCCCTTCCATGCCTCGCTCGATGACGCACTTAAAGGCAACCAGCTTAAACGCAATAACCTGGCTCGTAGCCGCGGTGAACAGAAAGCAAAAACCGACTCTCCCACCCTGAATTTTGGCGGGCTGGGTGCAGAGCTTTGGTGTAAGGGGGGTGAACAGCTGTTTCTGAAAAAGCTAATCAGAGAAAGCCAGAGGTATTCCACTCAATGCCGCTGGTTTACCAGCCTGGTGTCAAAAGCCGACAATGTGAAGCCTGCAAAGAAGTTGATTCGTAAGCTCGGTGCCGTTGATAGTCGGGAAATAGAGATGAAGCAGGGAAACAAGATTACCAGGGTATTGGCCTGGACATTCATCTGAGCCGCGCCCGAGGTGGCGCACGGTTATGAGACTGGAAAATAGATCCGTCCCCGCTTCCACGCCGTTGTCACCTACCAGACAAGCGGCCGCAATGACTCCGACAAATCAAAGCCCAGTTGCTGCCGCAAGCTCATCGCCTCCGGGGCCACAAGCAGCCACCCCAAAGCGCCCAGATTGGTCAGGACCGCCAGCCAGACTCCCGGAGCAATGCTGGCGCCAACCTTTGCCGCACCAGCATATTGAAATCGCCCTGCCCTCGGCCGGCCCTGAGCATCTTTCGTGATGCTGTAAGTCACTTTGCGATTGGGAGCCGGCCGGCCCCGGCCTGCATAACTGCTGATATGAGCAAAAATCCGTTCACCACCGCCCTCCGGCGTAATAAAACCAAATCCCTTGGCGTCATTCCATGAGGTGAGTGAGCCTTTTTGATTCAATGCATTTCTCCCTTGAAACGGTAAATGTCCTGAGGAAGCCACAATCAATAGAAAATGAATCTGTCTTAGTTACCGATCTGGCCCCCTCAGCGGTCAAGTGAGCCAATTAACCGGCTGCGGGGAGCCTCTACTCTTACCAAAGCTTGCCGATGATATTGACGGTGGCCCGGCCCTATGTCAGCAGGGACCGCAACCAAAAAATAAGTATTATTTTCTGAGCGTTACATTGCCCTTGGCCGCATAGGGATGACAATCCCTCGTCCTGAGGTCTCCCAAAATCCCACTGTCAATGAGAATGCCATGACATTTCGTAAACTCTTCCTTCTGTCGCTAGTACTAATACTGGCGTCCTGTCGTGGCGCAGAGATCGCCGATACTGCAAAACAAGATCCAGACGCTGCCCAGAACACCGATAACGTTGGCTCAGAGGAACAGACGTTGGCAGAAGCTGGCGAACCCCATGTGACGCCTCATGTGCCAGCGGGGAGGACTCTGGTTGTACTCGGCCAGGCCGTCGAGCCTCCAGTGACTGCCTCCATGTCAGACTATACCGAGCATCTGGGCGTGACGCCCGCCGGCTTCATGTTCTATCTCATCATGTCTGGAGATCTTGAGAGAACCCGAAGCGAGCTGGCCACCATCGCTACATTTATGGATCGCTACCCGGGCACGGTACTGCAACTGGGCCTGGGTTATGGACCCGAGCTAACACAAAACATCAAGGAATCGGGGCTGTTGCTTGCGGGATTCTTTGATGCCGAACTGGATGCCATTGGCGAATGGTTAAAAAGTCGTGATCATGCAATCTTCCTTCGAACACTCTACGAATTCGATCGCATCGGCGGCACTTATGGGCCTCCGGAACTGTATAAACCAGCCTATCGCTACATCGTCGACAACCTACGCGGCAAAGACCTGACAAATACCGCATACGTTTGGCATAGCGCTGGCCCTTTTGTGCGCACCTTTGACGAGTCTGGCATCTACGGCGGGCTCAGCGTAACTCAACTAGACCTCCTCACCCAGACCTACGGAATCAGCCCGGTATACGACTTGACCCCCATTGCCGACTACTACCCGGGAGAAGGATACGTTGACTATTTCGCCATCAGCTATTGGGGTGACGGCAATGGCTATACCGGTCGCTCGCCGGAGAGTTACCGAGACCTGTACGAGCAAGAAACACGCCGCCTGCTGCGCGAAGCCCGGGAGCTTGGACTGGAGTTGATGATTGGCGAATCCACGCCCTGGTACATAGGGACCTTTTCAGGCGAGGACAGCGTGGAATGGTTTGACGGCTATTTCCGCCTCATCGAGGAGTTTGATATCCGCATGACGTCGCTGATCGTAGCGGAATGGGGCGCCGAGGGCGGCAACTGGGGAAACACAAACGGTGCATTTCCGGCAGATGCCCGGATTCACCCATACCCTGAAGTCGCAGAACGCTGGCTACGGGGTATATCCCCGTCGCGTTACGTCAGCTTGCGCGATGTGTGCCCGCAGGCTCAAGCCAATGGCAATTGCGATGTCCGGCGCATGAATACCCTGTTGGGCATCGCTCCGCAAACAGAGAGATTGACTTGGAGCGCTCCGATAGAACCCATGCGCACTCAATTGCGCTGGCCGAACTGTCCTCCACCACTATTGCCTGGTACCGGTGGTTGGTGCCTTCCCGTGCTACCTAGTACGGATTAAATAGTATCAAAGGCCAATGGCCAAAACCGAGACAGGTCAATTTTGTAGCCTTACCACTGCACCCCCGTAAAGGAGCAGCACCCCAGGGCTGGAATGGAGCAATTCCGATTAGGCCTCTTCTGAGCAGACATTTTTGCACAGTGACAGCTTGATAAGCATGATTGGCTTAATCTCCAGTGCCTGGCGGAAAGAATGAAAACAGATCTGCCCTGATTTTGTTACAAATCCCTTGTAACTTTTTCTCGCGTTGGGTTTCTAACTGTTGGTTATCGCTTGTCAGGGTTTGCAACGCGCAGGTGGTGGGCTCGATCAAAAATAACATGCCCATCTCCTTGCGAAAGCTCCGATGCAAGCCATCGGGTACGTCATAGGAGGGCAAACCATGAAACATACGTTCATTTATTCCGCATCCCTGTCACTACTGCTGGCCGTTTCTCCTTCATACGGTGATCAGTGGGAACGGCAGCTGAACTACGAGGGAGCAGCGCAGAGCATATCGGGCACCGCAAGCACCATCCGCTATGATTGGTCAGAAGTGAGAACCAACCGTCGGATGCAGCTGGAGCGAGGCACATATCCGGAAACAGACTTTGATATCAATAGCCTGCCACCTACGGCCGCCGGCCCCCAGGAAAACCGCGACATGGAGGTTGATTGGTTAGAGGTAGAGATGAACCGTCGCGAGCAACTGGAACGCGGCACATATTAAAGCGCGACTTGTATTCCCGTGGGTGCGCATCGCCAGGGCCCCGGTCCTGGCGATTCGCCTCGGTCACAATCCGGGGAAGATCTATTCTTCAGTGACGAAGACCGAAAAATGTCGCCACCCCGACGAGCGACGCCCTAGCGAATACCCTGGGATTGCAGCCACTGGCTGATTTGGGCCTGGTTCATGGCGCCGCTCTGGTGGGCAATTTCCCGGCCATTCTGGAACAGGATCATGGTGGGTATGCTGCGGATGCCGAACTGGCCGGACGGCCCTGGCGCCTGTTCGGTGTTGAGCTTGGCAAAACGCACTTTACCCCGCCACGCCTTTGCAGCCTGTTCGAACTGTGGTGCCATCATCTTGCAGGGGCCGCACCAACTGGCCCAGAAGTCCACCAGCACCGGTACATCGCTGCGTCCAGTGTGAGCCGCAAAGTTCTGTTCTGTCAGCCCCAGCACCTGATCCGGCCAGAGCGGTTGCTTGCAGGCACCGCAGTTGCCACCGGCGGACAGCTTGTCGACAGGTACGCGATTCACTTTGTGGCAATGGGGACACACGAGGTGTCGAGTATCGGTCATGGTTGATCGGCCTCTGATTGTCCAATGATTGCAATAATCAGGGCAGATGCACGGAATTCAACCGAAACCGGGGCAGATTGCTCGATTTGCCCCTTTTTGACCATACTCAAAGCCAAGGAAACGCCTCAGTCCTCAGGAACCGGCTCCCGAGGATTCCACGGACACACCCAGCGTCTGGCGTTAATATCTCCTGATACAGAACTCACATAATCCATTGGATCAATTCCTCTTGTTGTTGTCGTATGGTGATGAGAACGATCAGTGCATCAGTGCCAGCCCCTAATCGATTCGATCCCCTGGGCAGCGCCCACCGACGGGCCGGTCAGCACACCGCTGACCGCATTCAGCCCATTGAGCAGCCCCGGGGATAAGCACACCACCGAATGGCCATGGGCGGCCAGTTCATGGACCGCCTCTGGCGTTAGTGAGAGGGTCCGGAAACTCGAACGGGATGGCTACATAAAGAACTACCGTGCCATCCTTAATGCCCGTAAATTGGGCATCGGCCTCACGGTGTTTGTCGAAATCAGCCTGACCCGAACCGGCCCGGGTCGCGGATGTCGAACACTACCGTTCGCTGCTGGGAGCATGGGGTCGGCTGAAGCGCCTCCGCAATTTCGGGGTTTTACTCCATTAAGAGAAGACCAATGACAGATTCCAACTGGCAAAGTCGCAAGGGCTGGGAAAGCCCCCACATCCGATCTGATCGCAAAGGCGCATTGTTGCTTATCTGGGTAATGGCCCTTTTTTGGAACGCCATAAGCACGCCGCTACTGTGGACCCTGCCCAAAGCCTGGGACCAAAGCCTCTGGATGGTTCTAATGGCTTTGGTTTTTCCTGCCGTGGGGCTGGCGCTGTTGTGGAAAGCGGTCGTCATGACCCGTGAATATCGTCACTACGGTACGGTCGAGCTGGTAATGGACCCCTATCCGGCGGCCATTGGGGGCCAGATGGGCGGCACCATTACGGTACCCAGGCTTCGGGCCCAGGACCTGATGGCTCCAGGTGCAGAGGTCACCGTGACACTGGAGTGCATTTATACCTATGTTTCCGGCTCCGGGAAAAATCGCTCACGCAGAGAGAAAATCCTCTGGGCAGAGCGCGGAACGCCGCGAATTGGAGCAGCAGGACCAGGTGTACGCCTTGCCTTTCGATTTGACGTGCCGGAGGACTTGCCAGAGTCCGATGTTGAACGCTCCAGCCAGTACCATTTCTGGCGTCTGTCGGTAAAAGCGGATATTGAGGGCGTGGATCTGGAGCGCCAGTACGACATTCCGGCGTTCAACGGCGATGCTCGCTCGCAAAATGTAGAGCATGATATCAGTGCGCAGGTGCGCGCCTTACGCGACGAAAAATCACGGGCCGCCAGAGAAGCCATACATTCGGGGCAGCTGGATCTGCCAGGCCTTTCCCGGGCCATGCATTACCAGGATTATGGCCATCAGATAAAAATGCGCTTCCCCATGTTCCGCAACAAAATGCTCAGTCTGTTCGCCTGGATTTTTGCAGGCGGCTTCGGTTTTGCCAGCTCAATGCTGCTCACTTCCGCATTCTCGGGCGGGGTCTTTGGTTTGTTCGCGGGTCTGTTCAGCATCCCCTTTTTGTTGGTGACGCTCGCTGCAGGTGCTGCGGCCTTGTACCTGCCCTTCAACCGCCTGGTCGTCCGTATTGACGGCCAGGGGATTCGTACTTTAAGAAGCTGGCTCTACCTGCCTATGCGCAGCCGCAAACTGGCAATGAATCAGGTTAAGCATCTGGCAATCAAGCGCACGGGCAGCACGGGACAGGGCGTAGACAAAGTAGAACACTTCAAGCTCCTTGCCGTAGATAACCAGCAAAAAACCATGACCATCGCCGAGGACCTTGACGGGCAAGACGTCGCCCAGCACTTTTGCGATTACCTGGCCAAGCGCATCGGGGTCTCGGCGATTTAAGAGCCAATTATCAAAGCCCTTGGCCAGGCGCGTATCTGATTCGAAAACGACGTGTTAGGACACAATCCATTCCCGCGCCTGAGCCGCTTCGTCAGTCGAAAATACTCGTACGTCTCCATGCACCAGAAAACTGAAAAGCTTCAGGGTATGGCCTATCCAGCCGACATCGGTAACAACCGCAAATTTCTCCCAACGCCCCAGGTGGCCCAGGCCCACTTTAGTGTCTTCCCAGATTGCACCAGGGGCAACGCCCTCAAAATCCGAGGCCGTTTCGTAGTAGAGCCGCACCTTGGACTGGCTCTCAAGCGCCTTCTCGACAGCGGGTGTAAGAACCGTCTCGTAATCTTGCTTCGTGACATGGCCATGACAAACGAACGCCAGTACGTTATCAGGAAACTCGGTGAGAACTTCGATCATTACAGCTCCCCTTTTCTGCAGCAGGCCTCACCTAAGTGTAGTCAATAGGGCATGGGCCTCGAGCGTTTCAGGTCCCACGAGAGCCAAAGAGCCGTTCACCCCGATCGCACCCAAGACAAATAATTCTGCCCCGATTTCCTCATTTGCCTATATCACCATTTCCGCAAGCATGCTAAAAGATGCCTCCCGGCATTAGTCTGGGCATTCTTCCCATCAGGATCTCCGCATGTCAGATAAATTTTTCTTCAAGGGCCGGCAGGACGCACGCCAGCACCACACCGCTTACGGCGGCTTTCAGACCAACGCCAGCCAGAAGAGTGGCAGCAGGAAGTATCCGCTAACGCTGGTGGTGACCAGCGAGGCGCGCAAGCAGGAAGTTGAGGCACAGGTGGCTGAGGCAAAGCTGCACGCGACTATTTCGATTGATACCCGCGAGGGCGCCGTGGAATCCATCAACGAGCTTACCGCTATCCTGAACAAAGGAGGGACGGTCACCACCGTAAAATCGCCCTCCCGCAACGACGTCTGCCACTGCGGCAGCGGACTCAAATTCAAGAAGTGCTGTGGCTGAGGACAGCCGGGGCATAGAGGGAAACGGTTATGATTGTTTGTGGGGTTGAGCTGACCGGCAGTGACGCGGTGGTGTGTTTGCTGAACATGGACAGGGGGCAATTCAACCTGCCGGAGTGCAAGGTGCGCAAACTGTCACTGCCGAAAAACCATAGCCGTGAAGACCTGAAGAGGTTCCAGGCGGCCTTTGCGGCGTTAATGGCCGAGTACGGGGTCACCAGTGTCGCGATCAAAGAACGGATGCCAAAAGGCAAATTTGCCGGTGGTGCCATCAGCTTTAAAATGGAAGCGGCCATTCAATTGATCAGCGATATTGAGTTGACGGTGACCATGCTGCCCCCGGCACTGATCAAATCCACCCTGGCATCCAACCCGCTGCCCATTGCTTTTGCCGAGACGGGTTTGAAGGCCTTTCAGGAAGCGGCCTTTATCAGCGCCTATGTAGGACAGCTGAACGGTCGTTGCAGCTGAAAGCGAGTAGCTGAACACCTCCAGCTCATAGACCTGCTTCCATTCCTGAAGGTTTGCCAGGTAGTACTCAAAATCACGGCGTTCGACGAACACCGGCTGGCTAATGGGTGTCCCGGTTTTCCTATCCGGTTTTTCTATCCTGCCAGCGCATAGTCGATCGCCGCACACACCGCGGCAACCTGCGCGGCGTTGCATTGCTCGGGGGTCACTCGGTCGCTGTCCGGGTATACCTCGGTGGTGGTCCTGTAGCGGGCGTTGGTCATGCTGGTGCATAGGCCAAGCTGTGCCAGCGGATACTGAATAACGCCCCGGGCGGCCGCCGGTGAGCCGAGGATCTCGCCGTTGGCATCCACCGGCGCGATATGGGTGATCCTTTCCACCGCCTTGATCAACGCCTGCTGGAATTCCGGGTTCGGGCTCTCGGTGTCATCCACCAGGTAGAAGCCGTCCGGAATGTCCCCCGGCTCAAACGGTTTGCCATCACGGGCCGCAAGCGCCGGGCGGAACTCGGTTTCGTCGGTATCGGTGGTCTCGTGCAGGTCGATGTGCAGCAGTATTGGCTCCTCTGTCGAAGCGACCAGCTGCATGAGCGCCGCTGACTCCCCGGCCTGGCCGTCCTCACGAAACGAGCGGTTTGGATCAATCGCGTTCGCGTTCCAGCGATGGATGCGTTCGTAAGCCCAGGGGCTGACGCAAGGCGCGACCAGCAGGTTTACTCGACCGGCATAATCCGCTGCCTGCTGCTCAACGAACTGCAGCGCACCGTGAACACCGCTCGTTTCATAGCCATGCACTCCGCCCGTTACCAGCACCACCGGCCGATTGGCACGCCAGTCGCGGCTGCGGATCGCCATCAGCGGATAAACGTCCGGGCCATATTCCAGACGGCCATACTCCTGCACGTTGAAGCGCGAACGCAGCCGCTCGACCACGCTCAACACGTCGGACTCGTAACTGCGTTGACGGGTCTGCCGTGACAGCCACTCAGCACGTTCCGCGTCGCCCCAGGGAGTGCCGGGCGTACCGATTGGATAGGTCGCTGAAGCGGAAGTCATATCGTGGAAATACCCTCGATCTCGGTCACCGTTTTGGCATCCGCCCGCTCAATAATTTTCACGAGGGTGGATTGAATCGTTTCATCTTCCCGGGCGTCACCGCCACTTACAAACGTTTGCTTCTGGGGATCCGCGCCCTCTTCCTCAGTAAATGAAACAACGACTTCGGTGGCTGAATCCGGCGCTTTACCAACGTTCGCTTTACCAAAGTACTCCAGCGAAACCAACGGATAGCCATGAAAGCCCTTCTTAACCTGCTTTGCAATACGCTTTTTTGCTTTATCCAAATGCATAATAAGGCCTGTCGCTGCGCTTGTTATCTGGGTGCCACATGAACATCCAGTTGATACCGTTCGCCAATTCTATGCCGTTCAATCCATCAAAAATAGATCTGTCCCGGTTTCCATCGGCCGGATGGCAACGCCGGCCTGTGCGTCAGAATCTGGCTGCCGGTCCGTGCGACGTTCCGTCGCAAGCAGACTTAAGGTTGCTTTAAGGTTTGAGGAGGATACTTCGGCCCAGTTGAACAGGGCCACAAACGGCCCGATTGATATTCCGTTTTCGAGGATGTCGCTACATGGGTCAGGAAAGAACTCTATCGCTGGTTATCCCGGCCAAGGATGAAGAAGCCAACATCGCCACCCTGCTGACCGAGGCTTACGGGGTAATGCGGGACTACCACGGTTTTGAGGTGGTGCTGGTGGATGATGGCAGCACCGACAGCACGCTGGATACCGCGGTGAGGACAGCCCGGGCCCTCGGTGGCAGGTTGTTAACCATCCGCCACGAGCGCAGCATCGGCCAGAGCGGTGCCCTGGCATCGGGTATCCGCCAGGCCAGGAGCAGGCTGATCGTTACAATGGATGGCGATGGCCAGAACGACCCGGCCGACATTCCCGCCATGCTGCAGAAAGCCAACACCCTACGGAATCCGGATTTCTGTATTGCGGGTTATCGCAAGAACCGCAAGGACACCGCCTGGAAACGCTTCCAGTCCCGCCTGGCGAATCGCGTGCGCGACGCCCTGCTTCATGATGGCGTGCCGGATACCGGGTGCGGTCTGAAGCTGTTCCCCCGGGAAACCTTTCTGAAACTGCCCTGGTTCGACCACGGACACCGGTTCATCCCCGCGCTGGTACGAGGAATCGGCGGTGACATCGCCATCGTGGAGGTCAACCACCGCCCACGCACCGCCGGCATTTCCAAATACAACGCCTGGAACCGGACCTGGGCCGGCATCCTGGACCTGCTCGGTGTGCTCTGGTTACTGCACCGCACCCGGGTTCCTGTTATCAGCAGTGCTGGTCAGGCCGATCCACAGGGGTCGGTGGCGGAGCGCTCCTGACATGATCAACGGTTCCCGCTGGCTGGCCTTCGCTGCCCTTGTGCTGGTTGGCTATCTGACCATCCACAACGGCTGGCTCGACTTCATTGCCGACCAGAATGAAGTGGCGAACTTTCTCCACAGCCATGGTGTCGGCGGATTGGTGGTGATTACCCTCGCCGGCGCGTTGTTTACCGGCCTCGGCGCTCCACGCCAGTTGCTCGCCTTCGTGCTGGGTTTTGCACTGGGCGGGCTCAACGGGACACTGCTGTCGACCCTGGCCGCCGCCATTGGGGCCACCGGCTGTTTCCTGACCGCCCGCTGGCTGCTGCGAACGCCATTGAGCCGGCGGTTCAGCCATCGCATGCAGCAGTTTGATCGCCTGTTCCGGGAGCAGACGCTGTTGAAGGTTCTCATGGTGCGTTTGCTGCCGGTGGGCAGTAACCTGGTGACCAACCTTGCCGCAGGCTGCTCCGGGATCCGTTTCTCACCGTTCCTGTTCGGCAGCACCCTGGGCTACCTACCCCAGATGCTGGTGTTTGCCCTGGCCGGTGCCGGTATCGGCAATGCCAATGCCTATCAGCTTGCCGTGAGCATCGGCTTTTTCATTCTCGCCTCGCTGATTGGTGCTTTTCTCTATCACAACCAGAGGGCCAGGACGTTGGCCGATTCCGTTTCCGACCCTCTCTGAGACCGAACCATGCCTGCATCACCCTTCGTCCGCCACCTGCCGGATACCGTGTTTAACCTGTCCCGCAATCAACTCCTGCTGTTATTGCTGGCCTTTGCCGCAGTCGTGATTTTTACCGGGATCGGACTACGTTCCCCCTGGCCTGCCGACGAACCGCGGTTCGCGGAAGTGGCCCGCGAAATGGTCGCCTCCGGGCAATGGCTGATCCCCATGCGGGGTGGTGAGTTCTACCCGGACAAGCCACCGGTGTTCATGTGGAGTATTGCCTTCTTTTACTGGCTGACCGGCAACCTGAAGATTGCATTCCTGCTGCCCAATGCGCTGTGTAGCCTGCTGACACTGGGACTGGTCTTTGATCTGGGCACCCGCCTGTGGAACCAGCGGACCGGTGCCATCGCGGTCATGTTGCTGATGCTTGCGCCCCAGTTCGTGATCCAGGCCCAGAAAGCCCAGATCGACGCCATGGTCGCCTGCTGGATTGCGGTTGCCTGCTACGGCCTGATCCGACACTTTTTCGCCGGGCCCGCCTGGGGCTGGCACTTCGTTGGCTGGGCGTTTATGGGGCTCGGGATCATCACCAAAGGGGTTGGCTTCCTGCCGGCGCTGATGCTCATTCCGATCGTGATTATGAACCTTCGCGATCGCGCACTGTTCCGTGACGCGCTCACATGGCGCTGCGCACTGGGCCCGCTGGCCATGCTGGCAGTGGTTGCCGCCTGGCTAATTCCCATGGTGCTTTACGTTAACAATCTCGGCACCGAAGAGGCCCTGGCCTATCGGAACAATATCCTGTTCAAGCAGACCGGAAAGCGCTATGCCGACTCATGGGGCCATATCCAGCCCTGGTACTATTACCTCACCAGCGTAATCCCCTCGCTCTGGTTTCCTCTTCCATTATTGCTGCTGGCCTTGATCCGGCCAATGTCTGAAACCGCCCGGTACCGTCCGATTATTCCGGTGCTTCTGGGCTGGATTGCCCTGGGCATCGTGTTTTTCAGCCTCAGCCCCGGCAAGCGCGGTGTTTACCTGTTGCCAGCGCTGCCCATGCTGGCGCTGATTCTCGCCCCGCTCCTAAGCAGCCATAAGCCGGCCGGCTGGTTTCCGCCGCTCCTGACAGGTTTGCAGTTCCTGCTCGGTATCGCGTTGATGACGGTTGGCGTCCTGGCCTTGAACGACCACCCCAGGCTGGTTGAAAAAGTGGCCGACTACAGCACCGATCCGGCCAAACTGCATGAGGCGGGGTGGTTTGTCTTAGTCACAGGGCTGGCCTGGCTGATCAGTCTGTTCGGGTTCTGGCGCTCCCACGCGCTGGGGCGTCTGTTCCTGGCCATGATGATCACCTGGCTGCTGCTGGGCACCTGGGGCTATCGAATTCTTGAGCCGCTTCGAACCCCTCGCAACGTGCTGGCCGCCGCAGAACAGCATATTCCGCCCGGCGGACAGATCGGCATGATCGACTTCCGGGAACAGTTCCTGCTGTTTTCAAAGCGCGATTTTACCCATTTCAGCTTCTTCACTGGTCGGGAACAGGAAAACCGGAATGCCTGGCTGTGGATGAACGAAACCGCCAACAGCTATCTCCTCGTTGCCGATCAGATTGAGTTACCCTGTTTCACTCAGGAAGGCGCTGTTCACTTGGGTACAGCCCACAGGGACAACTACCTTTTATTGACAGATGAACAAATGAACCCCAGCTGCGCACCACCAGACAAAGTCAAGTGGTTTACCACGCCTGAGCCGGGCAGTTGGCAAGATTGAGCTGGCTAGGCATTAAGAGAAGAATAAACGATGAAAGAGCATGAAATTAAAGCCCGTCGGGAAGAAAACCGCGTTGATTCCGTGAAAATCGTACGATCCCCCTCTAATGCGCACGAGTGGGTCATACTCTTCAAAGATATTGAAGGAAAAACCTTTTTCCTGGTCTCCGACGAGGATCATGTCTGCAGCTACGCAAACCTGGATGCGACCGTCGAGGCACTCGACGCCCTGGGATTTGCCCGGGCCGAAGTGTTGTTCTGACAGGCCCTACCTTGTTTTGGGCAGGGTCACCGAAACCTTCAGGCCCTGACCTCCCGTACCTGAACCCAGCCGGATATCGCCACCCATCCCCCGAATCAGGGTACGGGCGATAGCCAGGCCCAGGCCTGCGCCACCGGTTTCGCGGCTGCGTGAGTGTTCCAACCGGTAGAAGGGTTCAAAAACCCGTTCCCGGTCCGCCTCGGGAATACCCGGACCCTGATCAACAATAGTGACAATCGCTTCTGTGTCTGTGGTTGCCAGTGTTACTTCCGCCTGCTCGCCATAATTAACCGCGTTCTCAATCAAATTACGCAGGGCACGTTTGACGGCTTCGGGCTGCCCCTGGAGTACACATCTCGGGCTGTCATCACAGTGCACCGCCAACCCCATTTCCTGGAGATCACCACACAGGCTGTCCAGCAGGGTCGCCAGATCATAGCGACGGTGCTGTTCGGTGGTGGTGCCCCGGATGAAATCGAGGGTGGCTTCGGCAAGATGCTGCATTTCCCTGAGGGAATCGAGCAGGCGGTCCCTGTCCTCACCTTCCGGCAGCATTTCCACCCGCAGCCGCATGGAGGTAATGGGTGTCCTGAGGTCGTGAGCGAGAGCCGCCAGCAGTCTTGCCCGGTCTTCCTGGGCCCGACCAACCTGATCCTGCATCTGGTTGAAGGCTCGAGTCACCTCCCGAACATCCTCAGGCCCCTTTTCAGGAATCAGGACTTTTTCACCCCGCCCGAACGCGTGGGCCGCCCGGCTCAACTCGTTCATTGGCCGCAGGATTCGACGGACCGCCAACAATAAGGTCAGAGTGAGTAACACCGCGGTAATCCCGACACTGGTGAGCGTGGCCTTCAACCACAGCCAGGACGGCGCTGGTGGCCGAGCCCGGGCGTTGAACCATTGGCCGGAAGACAAGGCCAGGGAAACCCCCAGTACCGGTGGGCATTCGTGCAGGTCCTTCCCGTGTTCGTCATCGTCACGATGCTCCTCGTACTCGTGATGCTCATCATCCTCATCGTCGTGTTGCTCGCGGTCCCGATGGTCATCGTGGTCCGACTCCCGATCCGGCAGGCAATCGTCTTCATCAGACTCCATGGCCGTTCGCACTTTCTCCCTCGACAGGTCCAGCTCGCCGGCCAGCCGGCGGGTCATGCCGGGGGCCAGGTCATCGGACAAATACGGCGAGGGATCGATGGAAAGCCGCAGGGTCGGGCTGGAAAGTGCCCGAAGGATACGCTCCTGCCGCTCAGGATCCGTGGTATCGGCCAATGTGTAGCCATCCGCCACCCGCTGAAGCACGTGCTCCAGGCTGGCACTGCGCAAAGCCCCCTGACGCTCACCAGCCAGGATGACGATCGTAATGATCTGTGCCACCAACAGCACCAGAATCAGCAACAATGCCAGCTGTCCGCCGGCACGCCGGGGCCAAAGCTTCATTGCTCCGCCCCTTCGACTGAAGCAATCCACTGATAGCCACCGCCCCAGATGGTCTTGATCAGCCTGGGGCTGCGGGCGTCCGGATCAATCTTGCGGCGCAGTCGGCTGACATGGTTGTCAATGCTGCGGTCGAAGGCATCTGCCTCTCTGCCGAGGGTCAGGTCCATCAGCTGATCCCTGGACAGCACCCGGCCAGCATGCTCCAGGAAGGCGAGCAACAGCTTGTATTCGGCGGTACTCAGTGAAACCTCGACACCTTCCGGATCGACCAGTTGATGGCGGTCTACATCCAGCTTCCAACCTTCGAAGGTCAGGCTCTGCCCGGCCATAGGGCTGTGCTGGGGTGGCAGCGCTGAAGTCCGGCGCAAAACCGCCTTGATGCGGGCCAACAGCTCCCGGGGGTTAAAGGGTTTGGTGAGGTAATCGTCAGCCCCCATTTCCAGGCCGATGATGCGATCGGTTTCCTCGCTCATGGCGGTCAGCAGGATCACTGGCAATTCGGTGTGCTCACGTAGGTAACGGCAGAGGGTGAGGCCATCATCACCGGGCATCATGATGTCCAGAACGACCAGATCAACAGAATGCTGTCGCAATTGCCGCTTCAGCGCATCGCCGCCATCCCCAAGGAGCACGCGCAAGCCATGCTCCTGCAGATAGCGACCGACCAGGTCGCGGATGTCTCGATGGTCATCGACCACCAGGATTGTGGGAGAGTCGCTCACTCGTTACTCCGTTGAATTACCATCTGCCCTGATTATAGAGGAGTCGACTTCCCGCTTGGGCACGATCTTGTCAAAAACCGTCGCAAATCCAGGCCTTGCGACAAGTTGCGACAAACTCGGCGTATCACCGAGACAATTCTGCGACGTTTCCTTGGTGGAATAACTCCCGACCAACGACGACATTCCGTCATGGGTTTCACCAACCAAGGAGTTCAACCATGAAGAAAACCACCACCATTGCTGCCCTCTCCGTCGCCGCTTTACTTGCCGCCACGCCCCTGCTGGTATCAGCCGATGACGATTACTGGGACGACGATCGCTACGAGGATCGCTATGAGAATCGCCGTGACGGCAAGCACATGGGCGCCAACCTCAAGCAGTACAGCACCGATGAGATGCGCATCATGGCCTATGGCCAGGCACTCAGGCGCTTTGGGCCGGGCGTGAAAGTGTCCGTCGACGAAACCCCGGATGGCACCTACCGGGTACAGCTGCGGGATGCCGAGCAGAATCTGATCCGGGAGCAGGAATTCAATCAGTACGGTGCCCCGGTTCGCGGCGGCCGTCGGGACTGATAGCCAGCAGCCAGCGCGGGGGCCTTGCTCAGGTCCCCGCCACCAGTTGACCAAGGAGAATCAAGATGACATTGATGGACGCTGACAACCGTTATGGTGCCGTTTCCCGGGCTGTGCACTGGATAATGGCCGTTCTGCTCCTGGTGATGCTCGCCAGCGAAGTCTGGTTTGAAGGTCTGGAGCATACCCTCTCGGAAGCCTCTCTCATGACCTGGCACCAGACCCTGGGCCTGACCATTTTCGTGCTGGTGATTTTTCGCGGTCTCTGGCGCTGGCTTAACCGCGCACGACTGTCACCACCGGCGCACTGGGCCACCATGGCGAAGCTCGGGCACATTGCGCTTTACGCCCTGATGATTCTGATGCCGCTTTCAGGGCTGGCAACGTCTCTCGGCGAGGGCGACCCCGTTACCTTTTTCGGCTGGACAGTCTTCGGCTACGGCCCGGAAGTGGAATGGCTGGAAGAGAGCGGCGAAGACGTCCACGAAATACTGGCCAACGTGTTGTGGGTCATGATTGGCGTACACGTGGCGGCCGCCCTGGCGCATCAGTATGTGCTGGGAGACCGGATCATGAAGCGCATGGCCTGACAGCCCGACTACACGAAAACCCTCGGGCTCAAGCCACCGGCAGCGATTCGTCGCTACCCCAGTCCGCACAGGAGTGGTCGTAAAGCGACAACTGGTCATAGCCCGCCAGAGCCCTCTGTCAGCCAAGTGGTCCAGTAGGCAGTTTCGCCTGACGCCGTATTAGGTCCACCCAGAGCTGGAAGTATCCGGTTCCGAACTCACAACGAAATCCAACGGAAAAATAAGGGACACGAATGTTCGCTTTTGTTTAGCTGAGATCCGTGAGTAGCTTGTCGCTAAAGCGAACATTCAAATTAAGGGATAACGACAGTGTAAAGGGCCGGTTCGGAGCGGCAGCGGAAAACTGGTCCCGTTGACGCATTGGCTAAAGGTCATTCTTCCTCAGGGTCAAAAGGTATCGTTAGCGGTACTGTTAGATGCTGGGTTATTTCTGGCATGGAGCAACTGGCGGGAACATGGGGCTGAGATTCCTAATGCGGGATTCAGCAGTTGCGTCCGTTCAGGCGCAAGCCTATCGTGAAGCAGATATGACCCGGAGGGGAGTTCACCTGTGAATACCCAGCATGCCACGGCGGGAGGGGCACCGCGATTGCGTTTATTGATGCTCCTCGTGTTGTCGCTACTACTCACCGCCTGCGGCGATTCGCCGCCTCGCTATCAACCTCTGGCGCAGGACTCGGTGGTACTGGCATTCGGGGACAGCGTTACCCACGGCACCGGATCTGGAAAGGGCGAAGACTTCCCCTCACTGCTGGCAAAGTCAACCGGCTGGAAGGTCGTCAATGCCGGCGTGCCGGGTGACACCGCCAGTGAAGCCCGTGGACGCATCGCGGGAATGCTTCAGAAACATGAACCAGACCTGGTGATTGTGGAACTGGGCGGTAATGATTTTCTGCGGCGCCAGTCTGCCAGTCAGGTAAAGGAGCATCTTCGGGAAATCATTACCGCCGTTCGCCGGTCCGGAGCCGTGCCTGTGCTGGTAGCGGTACCAGAGTTCTCCCTGTTCGGCGCCAGTGTGGGCAGCCTCTCAGACTCGCCCATCTATGAGGAACTGGCCGAAGAAGATCGCATCCTGCTGATCGACGATATTTTCTCCGAGGTACTTTCTGACGAGGGCCTGCGGGCCGACCGGATTCACCCCAACGCTAGGGGCTATCGCAAGATGGCTGACGGGATTGCCGCGGCGCTCACTGAGGCGGGCCTGAAATCTCAGATAGACCCGTAAGAGAATGAGTTACAGACCTATTACTAAAACGAAGTGGCCAGAACTCCCGACGTAAATCACCATAATGTGGCCGCGGATCGTCACCCTATCTTGGCCGCTTTTGTTTAATAGCCAATCGCCGATGCTTTGTCGAGCTGCCCCCAAATTTGCGTAGTTCGCCTCAATGAGTTCGAAAACAAAAACTCCGTGCCAAGCATCACTCGGCACGGAGTCATTATAGTCAGGGCTTTTAGGACTCTCGAAGCGGGAGAATACCCGGGTGGCTATACCGTCAGATGCGTCTTGATCAACTCATCAGACAAATCTCCAATCCCACCTTCAGCAACCCGCCGCCCCCGATCCAGAATCGCAAACCGATCCGCATACTTCCTCGCAAACGGCAACTTCTGCTCAACGAGCAGCACCGTCAGCCCGTCCTCTTCGATCAACCGGCGAATAACCTCCCCAATCTGCGCTACAATATTCGGCTGAATCCCCTCCCCCGGCTCATCCAGAATCAGCAGCCTGGGCTCGATCACCAACGCTCTTCCAATGGCCAGTTGCTGTTGCTGCCCCCCAGAAAGATCGCCGCCTCTGCGGTGTTTCATCTCCTTCAGCACCGGAAACAGCTCATACACCCGCTCCGGTATCTTCTTGCTGCCGTCTTTACGCACAGCCAGGCCTGTGCGCAGGTTTTCTTCCACCGTCAGCAGCGGGAATATCTGCCTGCCCTGGGGCACGTAGCCAATGCCCAGCCGTGAGCGGTCTTCGACTTTCTTTTTAGTCAGTTCCACATCCTGCGCAAATTCGATGCTGCCGCTTTTGGTGGTTTCCTCGCCCATGATGCATTTCATCAGGGTGGTTTTGCCCACGCCGTTGCGGCCCATTACGCAGGTGCACTGGCCCTGGGGTACGTCCAGGTCCAGATCCCAGAGGGTGTGACTTTCGCCGTAGTATTGGTTGAGCTTCTGGATCTTGAGCATTACGCCTCCTCCCCGAGGTAAACCTTGATCACTTCCGGGTCGTTGGAGACCTGGTCCATGGTGCCTTCGGCCAGCACGCTGCCCTGGTGCAGCACGGTGACCTGGCGGGCGATGGACCGCACGAAGCCCATGTCGTGCTCCACCACCACGACGGACTGTTTGCCGGCCAGGCTGGTGAGTAGTTCGGCGGTGCGTTCCATTTCCTGTTCGGTCATGCCCGCTACCGGTTCGTCCACCAGCAGCAGCCGGGGTTTCTGCATCAGCAGCATGCCGATTTCCAGCCACTGTTTCTGGCCGTGGGAGAGGATGCCGGCGGGTTTGTCCCGCAGTTGTTTCAGGCCGATCATTTCCAGCACCTCGTCGATGCGGTCGCGGAATTCCGGTTTCATGATGGCGGTCAGCGTGGGCAGAATGCGCTTGTCGGTGGCCATGGCCAGTTCCAGGTTTTCGAACACGGTGAGCGCTTCGAACACCGTGGGTTTCTGGAACTTGCGGCCGATGCCCAGGCTGGCGATATCCGGCTCGCTCTTGGTGAGCAGGTTGTGGCGGCTGCCGAACCACACGGAGCCGGTGTCCGGGCGGGTTTTACCGGTGATGATGTCCATCATGGTGGTTTTGCCCGCGCCGTTGGGGCCGATGATGCAGCGCAGCTCGCCGTCGTCGATGGTGAGGTTGAGGTTGTTGATGGCCTTGAAGCCGTCAAAGCTCACGTTGACGTCTTCCAGGTACAGGATCGGGCCGTGGCGCACGTCCACCGGCGAGGCTTCGGGCGCGAGGAATTCGAACACGCGCTCGCGGTTGGTCAGTTGCTCGAACATGCTCATGCGGCGGCCTCCTGTGTTTGGGGTGTGGTGCTGTCGTCAGCCGGTTTCTGGCGCTTCTGCAGCAGGCCGGCGATGCCCTTGGGCAGGAACACGGTGACCAGCACAAACAGGCCGCCGAGGGCGAACAGCCAGGCGTCTGGCATCACGCCGGTGAACACGGTTTTGGCGTAGTTCACCAGGATGGCGCCGATCACCGCGCCGTAGAGGGTGGCGCGGCCACCGAGGGCCACCCACACCACGACTTCGATGGAGAACAGCGGCGAGAATTCGCTGGGGTTGATGATGCCCACCTGCGGCACGTAGAGCGCCCCGGCCACGCCCGCCAGCATGGCGGAGACCACGAACACGAACAGCTGCACCCGTTCCACCCGGTAACCCAGGAAGCGGGTGCGGGCTTCGGCGTCGCGACAGGCCACGCTGACCCGGCCCAGCTTGCTGGTGACAATGCCGCGGCAGATCACGTAACCGATGGCCAGCGCGATGCCGGTGGCGATGAACAGCCCCAGCCTTGTGGCGTCGGTGCGCAGGTTAAAGCCGAGGATGTCGCGGAAGTCGGTCAGGCCGTTGTTGCCGCCGAAGCCCATTTCGTTGCGGAAGAAGGCCAGCATCAACGCAAAGGTCAGCGCCTGGGTGATGATGGACAGGTACACCCCGGTCACCCTGGAGCGGAACGCCAGGAAGCCGAACACCAGCGCCAGCAGGCCCGGGGCCAGCAGCACCATGATGAAGGCGAACCAGGCCATGTCGAAGCCCTGCCAGTACCAGGGCAGCGAATCCCAGTTCAGGAATACCATGAAGTCCGGCAGCACCGGGTCGCCGTACACGCCGCGATCACCGATCTGGCGCATCAGGTACATGCCCATGGCGTAGCCACCGATGGCAAAGAAGGCACCGTGGCCCAGGCTGAGAATGCCCAGGTAACCCCACACCAGGTCCACCGCCACCGCCAGCAGTGCGTAGCACAGGTATTTACCCAGCAGGGTGACGGTGTAGGCGCTGACGTGCAGCGCATGGCCTTCCGGCATGATCAGGTGCAGCAGGGTGACCAGCGCCACCGCGGCAAACAGCACCCCGAGAAAAATTTGTGTGGAACGCTCCTGTAATGGCCGGAGCAGCCAGGTTTGTGATGTTGGCATAGCTCAGCCCTCCGCGGCCCGGCCCTTCTGGGGAAAGAGTCCCTTGGGGCGTTTTTGAATGAACAGGATGATCAACACCAGCACCATAATCTTGGCCAGTACCGAGCCGGCCCAGGGTTCCAGGATCTGGTTGATGGTGCCCAGTGACAGCCCCGCCAGCAGGGTGCCCCAGAGGTTACCCACGCCGCCGAACACCACCACCATGAAGGAGTCGATGATGTAGTTCTGGCCCAAATTAGGACCGACATTGGTGATCTGCGACAGCGCCACACCCGCAAGGCCGGCCACGCCGGAACCCAGGCCGAAGGTGAGGATGTCCACCCGGGTGGCGCGAATGCCCATGGACCGGGCCATCGCACGGTTCTGGGTCACCGCCCGCACTTCCAGGCCGAGGCGGGTCTTGCGCATGATCAGCATCAGCCCGGCAAACACCACCAGGGCGAAGCCGATGACGTACATGCGGTTCAGGGTCAGGGACAGGGCGTCGTTAATCACCAGGGAGCCGCTCATCCATTCCGGGGTGGTCACCGAGCGGTTAAGGGGGGAAATAACCGTGCGCACCAGTTGCTGCAGGATCAGGCTGACCCCGAAGGTGGCCAGCAGGGTTTCCAGCGGGCGGCCTTTGAGGTGCTGGATCACGCTACGCTCGATGGCAATGCCCGCCAGCGCCGCCACCAGGAACCCGGCGGGAATGGACAGAATCAGCGCGAGCCCGGGCTGGCCGGGTAACAGTTGCTGCATGCCCCAGGTGGTGTAGGCCCCCAGCATGATCAGTTCGCCATGGGCCATGTTGATCACGCCCATCACGCCAAAGGTGATGGCCAGGCCGATGGCGGCCAGCACCAGTACCGAGCCGAGGGACAACCCGAAATACAGGGTTTCAGCGGCGCGGTTCATTTTCAGTTTCTGTTCGATGGAGACCAGCGCTTCCGTGGCGCGGGCCGCCAGGGCGGGATCGTCCCCGGCGGCCGCGTTGTTGAGGGCGGCGCGGGCGTTGCTGTGCAGGCTACCGGTCAGAACGGTGATGGCCTGGGCCTGAGCTTCGGCATCGCCCTGCTCCAGCTGGTAGATAGCAACGGATTCTTCAATACGATTGCGAACCGGACCCGGCAGGTCCCGTTCCAGTAATTTGGTCAGTGGTTTCACCACACTGGCGTTCACTTTGCCCATCATGGCTTCGGCGGCGGTTTCCTGCACCTCAGGGTCGTCCGAGTACAGGTCCAGCATGGCCAGCACGCCTTCCAGTTTGCCGCGGATGGCGTTGTTGATGTTGACCCGGTCCAGTTTGCGGCGTGACATCTCGCCCAGGTTCTCACCGGTGAGCGGGTCGGCGATGGTCCAGTTGCGGCCCACGTTGCGGAGCACTTCCACCACCTGCCCGGTGTCCTTGATGCGGCTCAGGCGGTTGTTGCCAAAGGCGTCCAGCCAGTCTCTGGCGCGGGGATCACCGCTGTCTACGATGGCTTCAATGGCGGCGTCTATCTCTCTGGATGAGGCGTCTGCCAGGTTGGTGAGAAGCGCCTGCCCCGGATCGGCTTCGGTCTGGCTGTGTGCCGGCAAACTCAGCACCAGCAGCAAGGCAAGGCCCAGGGAATTAAGACAAAGAGGCGTGAGCCATCGGAAGATGCCCATGTGTCCGTCCTGTTGTTGGAAATAAAAGGTTGGCAATGAATCGTTGGTTCCCGGGTCCGGAACACCCGGGGCGATCACACCGCCCCGGGGTTCTCTTTACAGGTTTGCCGCGTGATTATTCCGCGTCAGCCAGGGCCTGCTCGCCGGCAGAGGCGCCGCAGGTACCGGATTTGACGTTGAAGTTGCCGCACTTCAGCGGGGCGCGCCAATCGGAAATCAGGTCACGGGAACCCGGCAGGAAATCGGACCAGGCATCGCCGGCCACGGTGGAGGAAGTTTCCCACACTACGGAGAACTGGCCGTTGTCCTGGATCTCACCGATCAGCACCGGCTTGGTGATGTGGTGGTTGGGCATCATGGTGGCGTAGCCGCCGGTGAGGTTCGGCACGCTCACGCCGATGATGGCGTCTTTTACCGCATCCACGTCGGTGGTGCCGGCTTTCTCGACCGCTTCCACGTACATGTTGAAGCCGATGTAGTGAGCTTCCATCGGATCGTTGGTGACGGCGGTTTCATCGCCCTTGTACTCGATCCAGGCGTCGATGAAGTCGTAGTTGGCGTCGCTGTCCACGCTCATGAAGTAGTTCCAGGCCGCCAGGTGACCGACCAGAGGACCGGTGTCGATGCCGGCCAGTTCCTGCTCACCCACGGAGAAAGCCACTACCGGGATATCGGAAGAGGAAATGCCCTGGTTACCCAGTTCGCGGTAGAAAGGCACGTTGGCGTCGCCGTTGATGGTGGAGACCACCGCGGTCTTCTTGCCGGCGCTGCCGAACGTCTTGATGTCGGACACGATGGACTGCCAGTCGGAGTGACCGAAAGGCGTGTAGTTGATCATGATGTCGCCTTCGGCCACACCCATGTCTTTCAGGTAGGTTTCCAGGATCTTGTTGGTGGTGCGGGGGTACACGTAATCGGTGCCCGCCAGAACCCAGCGCTCAACACCCAATTCGTTCTTCAGGTAGTCCACCGCGGGAATCGCCTGCTGGTTGGGCGCTGCACCGGTGTAGAACACGTTCTCGGACGACTCTTCGCCTTCATACTGTACCGGGTAAAACAGCAGGCCGTTGAGCTCTTCCACCACCGGCAGTACGGATTTGCGGGACACCGAGGTCCAGTTGCCGAAGATCACGTCCACTTCTTCTTTTTCCAGCAGCTCGCGGGCTTTTTCCGCGAACAGCGGCCAGTTGGAGGCGGGATCCACTACCACGGCTTCCAGCTGACGGCCGTCGATACCGCCTTTGGCGTTCTGCTGTTCGATCAGCATTTCCATGGTGTCTTTCAGGGCGGTTTCACTGATCGCCATGGTGCCGGACAGGGAATGCAGGATACCAACCTTGATGGGATCTTCCGCCGCCATGGCGTGGAAGGATACCGACAGCGCCAGTGCAGAGAGGCCCAGCTTCACGTGTTTTTTGATGCTCATGTTGTGAGTCCTTTTATCTTCGTTGGGTTTTGCCGTTAGAGAGTGTCGTTCGTCGTAAACGCACTTCCCTCTCTGCATCTGCCGTTCCACATTACCTGTATATTCAGCAAAAACAGCGTGTTATCTAGTATACAAGCCATCACTCCCGCCACAGAGCAGGGCTGAACCCCGCCCAACCCCCTGTTTTCTGGTTCAGTTTTGGTGCGATCGCACCGTACTTGGGCATTCCGTTTCGCACCAACTTTGAACGCTATTTTATTAAGCGATTGTTTTATATGAACTTTAAAGAAAATTCGCCAAATGGCACGGGCATTGCCAATCAGGATGTATACAAGATGACAACCTGCACGAGGACAACCCATGCCTTCAACACGTGGATGGACACTTCAGGACTGGCGCGCCGCCTATGAACAGGGCCAGTCGCCGGAGACACTGCTGAGCGATTTGCTCGCCAGCCTGGATACTTCCAATAAAAAGGACGTTGCCTGGATCTCGCTGATCGACCAGGCCGGTTTAAAGAAGGCCCTGGCCGAGCTGGAGCAGCGTCGGGAACAGGCCGGCGGCGATCTGGCAGCGCTGCCTTTATACGGTGTGCCATTCGCGGCGAAGGACAACATTGATGCCGTGGGCTTTGAGACCACCGCCGCCTGCCCGGCCTACAAGTATGCACCAGAGCAGGACGCCGCCACCGTCGCCCGTCTGAAGGCCGCCGGTGCGGTACTGATCGGCAAAACCAACCTGGATCAGTTCGCCACCGGGCTGGTGGGTACCCGTTCCCCTTATGGTGCGGTGCCCAATACCTTCAAACCGGAGGTGGTCAGCGGTGGGTCCAGTTCCGGTTCCGCTTCTGTGGTCGCCCGGGGGCTGGTGCCCTTTGCCCTGGGTACGGATACTGCGGGTTCCGGTCGGGTGCCGGCAGGGCTGAACAATCTGGTGGGACTGAAACCCACCAAGGGGCTGTTCAGCATTGAAGGCGTGGTGCCTGCGTGCAGATCCCTGGATTGCGTGTCCATCTTTGCATTAACCGTGGGCGATGCCGGTGCGCTGCAGGACGTCATGGCCGGCTATCAGGCCAGCGATGCATTTTCCCGCAAGGCGCCAGCCAGCTTGCCCAGCGATGGACCTGCCATTCGCCGTGGCGGGCCGATCAAACGCCTGGCGATTCCCGAGCATCCGCAATGGTTTGGTGACCAGCAGGCGGAAGCGGCCTGGAACACCGCCGTCAGCAACTGGCGTCAGCAGAATGTAGAACTGGTGCCGATGGATTTTGCGCCGCTGATGGAATTGGCGGCGTTGTTGTACGAAGGCCCCTGGGTGGCTGAACGCCATGCTGCCGTGGAAGCGTTTATGGCCGACCACGGCAGTGAGATGAACCCGGTGGTTAAAGGCATTATTGAGAAAGCGGGCAACTTCAGCGCCACCGATACCTTCAAGGCCCAGTACCGCAAGGAAGAGCTGGTTCGCGCCATTGATGAACAACTGCAGGATATCGACGCCCTGCTGGTGCCCACGGCACCGACGGCTCCGACCATCCAGGCAGTCAATGCCGACCCGGTGACGCTCAATAGCCAGCTCGGCACCTACACCAATTTCGTCAATCTGGCGGACTTCTGCGCCCTGGCGGTGCCGGCGGGCTTCCGGGATGACGGCCTGCCCTTTGGCGTCACCCTGATCAGCGGCGCCTGGAAAGACGCGGAACTGCAAAGACTGGCCTGTCAGTGGCTGAACGCCCACCCCACGCAACTGGGCGCGACCGACTGCAAGCGACCGCAGGAACTCCCGGGCAGCCCGGCTTCAGCGGACACCATCACTGTGGCCGTGGTAGGCGCCCATCTCACCGGCATGCCCCTGAATACCCAGCTTACTGAGCGCAACGCGGTGCTGCTGGAACAAACCACCACCTCGGCCAACTACCGGCTTTACGCCCTGCCCAATACCACGCCTCCAAAACCCGGACTCAAGCGAGTCGGCCCGGAGGACGGCTGCGAAATGATTGTGGAGGTATGGCAGATGGCCAGTTCCGAATTCGGCTCCTTTGTCGATCTGATCCCTGCGCCTCTGGGCATCGGCAATGTCGAGCTGGCCGATGGCCGCTGGGTCAACGGCTTTATCTGCGAGGGCTACGGCCTTGAAGGCGCACGCGATGTCACCGAATTCGGTGGCTGGCGCGCCTACATCACTGCACTCAAATCCGGCCAGGCTTAAGGAGATCTGCCCCATGTTTAACAAAGTTCTGATCGCCAACCGTGGCGAAATCGCCGTGCGCACCATTCGTACCCTCAAAACCATGGGCGTGGGCAGCGTCGCGGTCTATTCCCATCAGGATCGTCACAGCCTGCACGTCACCCTGGCGGACGAAGCCGTGGCACTGATCGGTAACGGCGCCAGCGAAACCTACCTCGACAAGGCCCAGATTCTGGCCGCCGCCAAACAGACCGGCGCGACCGCCATTATTCCCGGCTACGGCTTCCTGTCGGAAAATGCGGAATTCGCCGAAGCCTGCGAAGCCGAAGGCATCGCCTTCATCGGCCCCACCCCAACCCAGATGCGGGAGTTCGGCCTGAAACACCGGGCACGGGAACTGGCGGAAGCCGCCGGTGTGCCCCTGGCCCCGGGCAGCGGCCTGCTGGAAACACTGGACGAAGCCCTGGGCGTGGCGAACCAGCTGGGCTACCCGGTGATGCTGAAAAGCACCGCCGGCGGTGGCGGCATCGGCCTGACCCGCTGCAACAACGAAAACGAACTGCGGGATGCCTTTGAAACCGTGCGCCGCCAGGGCCAGAGCTTCTTCAATGACAGCGGTGTGTTCCTGGAGCGCTTCATCGCCCGCGCCCGCCACGTGGAAGTGCAGATGTTCGGGGATGGCGAAGGCAATGTCGTCGCCCTTGGCGAGCGGGACTGTTCCCTGCAGCGCCGCAACCAGAAGGTGGTGGAAGAAACCCCGGCCCCAAACCTGCCGGCGGCCACCCGCCAGAAGATGCTAGACGCCGCCGTGTCCCTAGGCCAGTCGGTGAATTACCGGTCCGCCGGTACCGTGGAATACATTTACGACGAGGAACGAGACGAATTCTACTTCCTTGAAGTAAACACTCGCTTACAGGTAGAGCACCCGGTGACCGAGTCTGTCACCGGTCTGGACCTGATCGAGTGGATGCTGAAAATCGCTGCCGGTGAAAGCCCGGATCTGGCCAGCTTCCAGCCAGAGCTGAATGGCGCCTCCATGGAAGTGCGCATCTACGCCGAAGACCCGTTGAAGGATTTCCAGCCCTCCCCGGGCGAACTGACCGATGTGCACTGGCCGGAAGACGGCGTGCGGGTCGACACCTGGGTGGAAAACGGCAGCGAGGTCTCAGCGCATTATGACCCGATGATCGCCAAGCTGATCGTGCACGGCAAAGACCGCGACGACGCCCTGACCAAACTGAAAGCTGCCCTCGCCGAAACCCGCTTGATGGGCATCGCCACCAACCTGGATTACCTGCGCCAGGTGGTGGCCCAGAAAAGCTTTGCCGATGGGGTTGTCTCCACCCGCGCGCTGGAAAACTTCGAGTTCAAACCCTCGGTGGCGGAGGTCGTGAAACCCGGTACCTACACCACCGTGCAGGATTACCCCGGCCGCATGGGCTACTGGAACATCGGCGTGCCCCCCAGTGGTCCGATGGACGACTACGCCTTCCGCATCGCCAACCGTATCGTGGGTAACCACCACGAAGCGGCGGGACTGGAAGCCACCCTGATCGGCCCCAGCCTGAAGTTCCACAAGGACTCCGTGGTGGCGCTGACCGGCGCACTGACGGAAGCCACCCTGGACGACAAGCCGGTCGAATTCTGGAAACCCATCACCGTGAAAGCCGGCCAGGTGCTGGCCGTCGGCAAAGCCATCAAGGGTTGTCGCACGTACCTGGCCGTGCGCGGCGGGTTTGATGTGCCGGTGTACCTGGGCAGCCGCTCCACCTTCGCCCTCGGCCAGTTCGGCGGCCACGGCGGCCGGCCATTACGCCCCGGTGACATGTTGGGCATCAGCCAGATCGATCTGCCGGCCTGCACCACCACGGCACCCACGCACGATCCCGCGCCGGCAGACCCGGACCTGATCCCCGACTACCCGGACCACTGGGAAATCGGGGTGCTCTATGGCCCCCACGGTGCCCCGGATTTCTTCACCGAAAAGTCCATCGAAAAGTTCTTCGAGCAGGACTGGGAAGTGCACTACAACTCCAACCGCCTGGGCATCCGCCTGAACGGCCCGAAACCGGAATTCACCCGGGCAGACGGCGGCGAGGCGGGCCTGCACCCATCCAACATCCACGACTGCGAATACGCCATCGGCTCCATCAACTTCACCGGCGACATGCCCGTGATCCTCACCAAGGACGGCCCCAGCCTGGGTGGCTTCGTGTGCCCGGTGACCATCGCCAAAGCCGAGCTGTGGAAAGTCGGTCAGGTCAAACCCGGCGACACCATCCGCTTTGTCGCCATCGACAACGACACCGCCGTGAAACTGTCCGAACGCCAGGAACTGGCCGTCAACAGCCTGATGGCACCGCCGGTGGTGGACCTGATCGCCCCGGACCTGGCGCCACTGAACGACCTGTCCGCCACCATCCTGGCGTACCTGCCGGAAAAAGAAGGCCGCCCGGAAGTCACCTACCGCCAGGCCGGCGACCAGTACATCCTGCTGGAATACGGCCCCAACGTCATGGACCTGGGCGTACGCATGCGCATTCACGCTCTGATGGAAGCCATCGCCGACGTGCAACCCTCCGGATTGCTGGAACTGTCCCCGGGCGTGCGCTCCCTGCAGCTCCGGTACGACGCGCGACTTCTCCCGCAACAGGCACTGATGGAATACCTGCTGGACCTGGAAGGCACCCTGCCGCCCACGGACGAACTCAAAGTCCGCAGCCGCGTCATCCACCTGCCTATGGCCTTCGAAGACAGCGCGACCCTGGAAGCCGTCGACAAATACCGCCAGTCCGTGCGTGACACCGCACCCTGGCTGCCCAACAACGTCGACTTCATGCAGCGCATCAACGGCCTGCCGACGCGGGAGGAGGTTCGGGATGTATTGTTCTCGGCGCGTTATCTGGTACTTGGCCTGGGCGATGTCTATCTCGGCGCACCCTGCGCGGTTCCCCTTGACCCGAGGCACCGTCTGTTAACATCCAAGTACAACCCGGCCAGAACCTACACCGCCGAAGGCACGGTAGGTATCGGTGGCGTCTACATGTGCATCTACGGCATGGACTCCCCAGGCGGTTACCAGTTGGTAGGCCGCACCCTGCCCATCTGGAACAAATACCTGAAGAACCCCCAGTTCGCCGAAGGCGCGCCCTGGCTGCTACGATTCTTCGATCAGGTGTGCTATTACCCGGTCACCGAAGCTGAGCTGGACGAAATGCGTGACCAGTTCCGCGCTGGCCAGCTGGAGGTGAAGATCGAAGAGGAAACGTTTGATCTGAAGTCTCACCAGGCCTTCCTCGACGCCAATTCGGATTCCATTGCTGAATTCAGGAAGATGCAGCAAGCGGCGTATGCAAAAGAAGTCGCCCTATGGAAAGACAGCGAGGCAGAAGAACTCGACAAATTGGCCAAGGCACCACCCAAGCCGGATGCATCCGATCTGGAAAAATTCGGAGAACTGGTCAGTGCGGAGATTGCCGGTAATATCTGGAAGTGCTTGGTAAAGCCCGGCGACACTGTCGCAGAAGGTGATCCACTGGTGATCGTAGAAGCCATGAAAATGGAATTCGAAATAAACGCCACCCAGTCCGGAGAAATCAGCGCACTACACACATCTCCTGGCAAAGCCGTCACCCCGGGAGAACCTATACTAAGCATTAAAATCTGAGAGACTTCTGCTTTGGGTGCTTAGCGGCAGAGGGGGGAGTCTTTTTTAAAAACGTCGCTTAAACTCGCTTTGCTCAGACAGGCGACGTTTTTAAAAAAGACTCCCCCCTCCACCACTTTCAAGTTCAGTGCATTCGTCAATTTAAGGCCAATGATATGAGTCGGAAAACCGCGGTTAAGCGCAAAGAAAGCATGGCTGATCGGGTTTACGAAGCCCTTAAAGATGACATCTTTGAGTTTCGTTTGATTCCTGGTGACAAGTTCAGCGAAGGCGATGTTGGAACGAGATTGAGTGCCAGCCGGACACCCGTACGTGAAGCCCTGTACCGATTACAGCGGGAAGGCTACGTCGAGGTCCTGTTTCGCAGTGGGTGGCAAGTCAAACCGTTTGATTTTCAACAGGTAGAAGAATTGTATGACCTGAGGATCACCCTGGAACGGGCAGCCATGCACAAACTCTGCGCTCTGGACGAACAACCCCAGGCCGTGCGAACGCTGACAGCGATCTGGAATCCCGATCATCCATCGGAGCGAGCAGTAGGAAGCACCGTTCGTGCTCTGGACGAAAGCTTTCACTGCGACCTGGTCGCTGCCGCCGGTAACCGGGAGATGACCCGAATCCATCGGGAAATTACCGACCGGCTGCGGATTATCCGCCGGCTGGATTTCACACGGGATGATCGGGTGGATGCCACCTACGAAGAACACTCAGAAATTCTGGCGGCCATTCGCGCGGGCGAGGCAACCGCCGCTGCGGACAAACTTACCCAGCATATTCGCACCTCTCAAAAGGCCGTTCGGGAGATCACCATGGAGCGAATTCGTGAGGCCGCCGAGGCCCATCGTGGCGGGCGAAAAATTGCTCCGGAGAGCGCGTAAATACTGAACTCCGGTTCATTTTCTCCCTGCTTCATCGGCTCACAGATGTGTAGGAGATATCGCACATCATCGGGAGCGAATCTCCGATTTGTACAACCCCAGTCCCCTGTAGAATGGAAATTGTCAGGGATGACAAGCCAGCAGGGAAGTTGGTACAGGGATGATAACTCCACGGATCTGGAGTTGCCCACGGAGACGGGCTACAGGGATGGCTACCAGGGATGAAGCACACAGGAGGTGTGCAGCCTGAAGGATCAGGCGGGGGTCAGACACGGATTGGGGACCACATGGAATGTGGTCCTGTTCCGTGCACTTTTACCTTCCGGTTATTGCCCACCTGCAACAACAATCATTCACCAAGCGACCTTCCTGCTGACTGCGTTCTGGCACCTAACCATAACGATCGTTTTCAGACTCAGGAGTTCGAATCCATGAAACGCACCCCGATGATTGCCACACTGGTACTGCTGTTCAGCCTGTTCACAGGCTTTGCCCACGCCGAGCCTGCTGCAATCAACATCAACACCGCTGACATCGAAACCCTGGCCAGCCTCAACGGTATTGGTCAAAGCAAGGCCGAAGCCATTGTTGCGTACCGCGAAGCCAACGGGCCTTTCCAGGCACCGCAGGATCTGGCCAATGTGAAAGGCATTGGTGCGCGCACGATTGAGAAAAACGCTGACAGCCTCTCTGTCGAGTAACACTGCCCTGGCGGAGCCATCCGGGTTCCGCCTCTCCCCTCTGGCACACCCGCCAACGCACTGTTAACCTCTCGCCCAACTGACATGGAAGTGAGGTCGTAAGCGTGGTGGTTATCCGATGATTCACGGTGCAATACTGATCGCCCTGGCGGCCCTGTTATGGGCAACCACCGGCATCGTGGCAAAATTTCTGTTCACTGGAACAGAGTTGCAGGCCATCACCCTGGGCTTCCTGCGATTGGTGGTCGCGTTACCCTTTTTCTATGTTCTGATGCGCCGTGAACAACGTGACCTGGCGGGCACTGCATCGGCCATTTCTCTCCGAGACCTGACTCTGAAAGCCCTGATCCCTCTGACGGCGCTGGGTTTATTCCAGGCGTTCTACCAGGGCAGTTACCTGCTGGCCGTTGATCTGACCGGCGCCGGTATTGCCACGTTGATTGCCCTCTGCCTGCCACCGGTGCTGGTGGCCATCATGGCGGCACCACTGCTGGGCGAGCGCCCGGGGCTGGTGACGGTACTGGCACTGATCGCGGCGATTATGGGTACGGGCATGCTGGTGATCAGCGATATGGACACCACCGGCCAGTTGCGACTGGCGGGCATTCTGATGGCCCTGATCGCTGCAGTGGTGTACACCGGGTTCACCCTGACCAGCCGTTACAATTCCGCCGGCACGCCGGTGTTCACCACGGCCTTTATCTGTTTCCTGACCGCCGCGCTGATCCTGTTGCCTGTGGTGGCACTGACCGGCGGTTTTGACGGGCTGACCACTCTCGCCCCCCGGCACTGGCTGATGGTGGCCTACATCGGCGTGGTACCAACCTGCATCGGTTATGTCTGCTTCTTTGCCGGCATGAAAACCACACCAGCGACCCTGTCCAGCATCATCGTGACCCTGGAGCCGCTGTTTGTGGCGCTGTTGGCCTGGGTGATTCTCGGGGAGGTACTCGGGGTGATCGGTATTGCGGGCGCACTGATACTCACCACGGCGGTCATCGTGGCGTCGAGGAGCAGCGCCGGGAAGGCTCCCGGCACTGCCAGTGCTGACTGATCAGCTATCCTTGCGCTGTTTCTCCAGCATGTTCGGCTGCAGGATCTCGATCCAGTAGCCGTCCGGATCCGTGATAAAGGCCAGGCCTTTCATCTTGCCGTCGTCAGGCTTTTTCACAAACTCCACACCCAGCTGCTCAAACCGATCGCAGGCGGCGTAGACGTCCGGCACCGCGATACCGATGTGGCCAAATCCCTGGGGCTGGTCATTGCCATTGTGATAAGCAAAGCCTTCTTCGTCTTCGGTACCCCAGTTATGGGTCAGCTCAAGCATCGCTTCGCGGCCAAAGGTAAAGGTGGTCCTGTGGGCGTCATCGGTGGGCACGGTGTTGGCCTGGCGGTCATCCAGGTAGCCGAGGAAATACAGGGTAAATTTCATCTCCGGGAAATCGAGCTTCCGGACCAGGCGCATGCCCATGACGCGGGTGTAGAAGTCCATTGAGCGCTCGGGGTCTTTGATGCGCATCATGGTCTGGTTGAAGACATAGCCTTCAGTTTCCGGGACCGGTTCTTCGTGCAGGCCTGGGGCTTGTTCGAAGTGTTTGGGCATGGTTGTTTCCCTTTTGATTGGCAGGATTCAAACCATATACCTGTGTGCGTTTCTGCTGTATTTCAAGGGGACGAGTTTGGGCGCATGGGTCGGGGTGTGGGGTACCCCAAACCCCACCCGTTCGAACCTTGTTCGTTTCGTTTACCAGAAAATCAGGAAGCCAACTGATGCTCCTCACCCTGATAATAAGCCTCCACCCGTGGATTCATGACGCGCTTCCACAGTGGCGGAACCAGGGCCAGGACGACCATGGCGGCGTAACCGGCAGGCAGCTGCGGGGCAATGTCGTGGTGACGCAGGACCTGATAGCGGCGCTTGGCCCAGGCATGGTGGTCACTGTGGCGTTGAAGCTGGAACAGGAAGACGTTGGTCAGGAAGTAGTTGGAGTTCCAGCTATGTTCCGGCGTGGTGCGCTCGTAGCGGCCGTTTTCCAGTTTACGGCGGTGCAGGCCGTAGTGCTCCAGGTAGTTGACGATCTCCAGCAGGGTAAAGGCAATGAAGCTCTGCCCGAAGAAGAAGGCCGCGCCGAGCCAGCCGAAGGCGATGGTGAAGCCAATACCGACCAGGGCGCTGATGCTGTACCACCAGATCAGCTCATTGCGCCAGCTCAGGGCTTTGTGGCCCTTGCGCTGCAGGCGTTGGGCTTCCAGCTTCCAGGCGTTGATGAAGTTGCGCACATAAGCCTGGGGCAGGAAGTTATAGAGAGACTGGTTGTAACGGGAAGACGACGCATCCTCTGGAGTGGACACATGCACATGGTGACCACGCAGGTGCTCAACTTTGAAGCCTGCGTAGCAGACCAGTGACAGCAGGAAACCGCCAGCCCAGGTTTCCAGTTTGCCATCCTTGTGGATGAGCTCATGGGCGACGTTGATACCCAGGCCACCGACGATGCCGATCGACACAATCCAACCCAGGCCGCCAACAGCGCTGAAGGTTCCGGATGCCAGTGTCACCATGCCCCACACCAGCAGTGCGGCAAACGCCACAACCCACCCCAGGGTGATGGCGCGATAGAATTTTTCGTTGTTCATCACCGGCACTTCGGTGGACTCGTCCGGGTTCAACGCGTCCTTGCCCAGCAACATATCCAGTATCGGAATGATGCCAAACACGACGACGGGTACACCCCAGGAGAAGACGTTCACCAACTCAGTAGCCTCACCCGCAGCCAATAGAAGGGCTGGCAGCACCAGCGGAATCATGGCGATCAGGTAGCTGTATTTCTTCAGAACCAGCAGCACCTTTCGGCGCGTCGATTCGGAGTTAATGCTGAGAGATTCGGTACTCATGGTCGTTACCTCTATCAGTGATGCTCTGTGGATAGCCGTGCGATGGACTACGGCGATCTTGTTGTTGCACTCATTATTGTCCTACAATACAGCAGTCGTCAATAAGTCATGGCGGACTTTTTTGTAACCATCCGGAAAACCTGACAGTGATCAGTACCTTGAAACGCTCCTTTTGCGAGGCTGTGATAAACTCATGACCACACTAATTTCAAGAAGCGGTTTACTGCCCTTCGGGGCCAGCCGGCTTTTACGTCCCGTTCAGAGAGCCCTTATGGATTTTCAGGTTCCCAACACCCTTGCCGAGCAAATAGCCAACTATCTCGCCGAACGCATCATGACTGGCCAGATCCGGCCCGGTGAACGGATTCATGAAGCCACCACAGCTACGGACCTGAAGGTCAGCCGTGCCTCGGTCAAGGAGGCGCTGTACACCCTGGAACGCTGGCACCTGGTTGAGATCACGCCACGCAAGGGGGCATCGGCGACGCGGCTGGATGCGGTCCATGCCTCTGAGCTGTATGACGTCTACATGCATCTGCTCGTTATGCTGGCCGTCAAGGTGTGTCAACGATGGCAGGAAGAGGATAAGCCTCGGATGTTGAATGTCGTCGCGACCGTGATCGAAAAAATGAAAGAACCATCGGTCGATGTTACAGCGATCGTGGAAGCCAGTTTCGAAGTGATGGAAGTCTGCTGTGAGGTCGCTCGGAACCCCTACCTCACTGAAGCCCTCTCCAATTTCAAGCCGGCCGTGAGCCGCGCCTACTACCTGAGCGCCGAACGCTACCGCCAGGGGTTGGCCCAGACCAGCGAGTTCTTTACGCAACTGCCCCAGGCGGTGCTGACACGGGATACCGACAAGGCGGAGGCACTGATCCGGGAGTTCGCCGAACACCAGAAAGCCCTGATCCAGCAGGCGCTCGCCTCTTAGGCCACATATCCAGCAGGCGCCCGATGACCGACGCAACGGATATCAACTACTCGAAACGCTCCTCCTGGCGAAGGCTGACCGCCTTCAGCCTGGTTTTTATCGCGCTGACGGCTATCGGCCTGTATGTGGTCTACGATGTGTTTGCCGAACGCAGCTTCAGTTTCGATTTCGACCTGTTGTCCCCGAAGATCCTGGCCGCAGTCGCCGGCCTGCTGTTCATCTATTTTCTGTCCGACGGCTTGCGGTTGTACTTCACCCTGAAAGCACTGGGACATCAGATGCCCCTGGGAACCATGTTCCGCCTGGTGTTCCTCAACCTGTTCTTTTCCAATGTCACGCCCATGGCCACGGGCGGCGGCTTCGCACAGATCTGGTATTTGCATCATCACGGCGTACCCGTCGGACGGGCAACCGCTGCTACCACCATCCGAACAGTTCTGGCGGTGTTCTTTATTTTCTCGCTGACACCGGTTTTCCTGGTCACTCTGGATGCCCTGGATGGCAACACCCTGGCCGGTGAGGTGGGGATGGCGTTGGCTATTTTTGTGGTCATTTACCTGGGTTTTTTCACCGTTCTGTTGCTTCGTACCCATTGGCTAATCCGGCCACTCAGCCGTTTCCTGAAAAGACTCCATCACTTCCATCTGCTCAGTGACGCCCGGCATCGGCGCTGGCAATTCAAGGCGCGACGGGAAATGCTGAGATTCTCACACAGTTTCCGTGACTACCTCGGCGGTCGCCCGCTGTTTATAGGCCTGTCGATTCTGTTCACCATGATCTTCCTCCTCAGCCTGTTCAGCTTCCCTGCCCTCCTTATCCACGGCCTGGGCTACGATGTGGACTACCTGATTTCCCTGGGGTTGCTGGTAGTGACTACATTCATCATGTATTTCGCGCCAACCCCGGGTGCATCCGGCATCTCCGAGGGTGTCTTTGGCAGCTTCTTCCGGGATATCCTGTCAGGCAACCACCTGATTCTGGTGATTGTGAGCTGGCGCCTGCTGACCATTTATCTGGGCATGCTGATTGGCCTGGTAGTTCTCCAGAGGGAACTTATCAAGAACCGCAGGACATCCGGATGATTTTCCGAAATCCGTTGAAATGGCTGTTTTACCTATGCCTGGCGATCGTGCTCCTGCTGGTTGGGTATAAGGCTTACCTGAACCTGTTCCTGGAAGACTTCGACGGCATACATACCCAACAGGTGGAATGGATTCACCAGAAAATCCAGAAGGACCCCCCTTTCAGCTTCGCCGTGGTTGGCAATATCAATAACTCCGTGGGCATTTTCGAGGACCGGATCATCCCGGAACTCAACCGCTCCGGCATCGATTTCATGGTGTCGGCGGGCAATGCCGTCAGCGGTGGCGGCGAGGACAAGTACCGCGCCCTGTACGGGTCACTCAGCCACCTTACGATTCCCTACCTGCTCACCTTTGGCGCTCATGAGTACGAGGAGTTTGGCAGTTTCCGGTTCTACGACCACTTCGGACCGCACTTTTACAGCATCCTGGCGGGCAACAGCCGGCTGATTTTTCTGGACAGCACCGGGAAAACCTCCTGGCAATGGCAGATGCGCTGGCTGGATGATCTGCTGAGCCAGGACACCTCCGCCGCCAGGATCCTGTTTATCGGCCACCCGCCGGTAGAGCCGGAAGTCGATGCGCCGTTTGACGAACGGGACGACTACCTGGCCCCGGAAGCATTTCGGGAAGCGCTGCTGCGTACCGTAGAACAACACAATATTGACCTTGTGTTCTCCGCCAACGTTTCCCTGTATTCGGACCGTCAGGTGGGGGATACCCGCTTTATCACCACCGGTGGCGCCGGTGGACTGGTTCTGAATAACGAATCCAGCTTCTACCATTTCGTGCGAGTGGATGTCAGCCCAACTGGCGACATCAGCCACTCCCTCCAGCGCATGAAGGTTGGCCAGCACCCCATTCTTGAGCGCCTGGAAGGTCTCTGGTTCTTTATCTACTCCCTGCTCTACACCGGCTATATCAATTTCATCCTTATCGTCACGCTTTTTGTGGCCATTACCATCAAGCTCTATGTCGCCATTTTTGTCGGCAAGGATTACTACCCCGATTACGATCTGGACCCGACACCCTGGCAGAAGAAATCGCTGAAAGTGACGATGTTTACCAACAACTACCTGCCGTTTATTGGTGGCGTTCCGCTCTCCATCGAGCGGCTGCGGCGGGGTCTTGAACAGCTGGGCGACAAGTTGCTGGTGATTGCACCCAGCTACAAGGATCAGCCCGAGGCGGAAGAACAGGTAGTGCGGGTGCCTTCATTGCTCGCTATGGGGCAGAAACGGGAGTTCCGGCTGGCAAATATTTTCCTGGCCCGCATCCGCAGGAGCGTGCGATCTTTCCGGCCGGATATTATCCACCTGCACCACCCTATCTGGCTGGGATCCCTGGGCCTCTTCTTGGCGCGGCGGCTGAGGGTGCCAGCCATCTACACCTACCATACGCGGCTGGAACATTACGCCCACTTCGTGCCCTTACCCGGCATGCTGTTCCGCAACCTGATTTCCCATGCACTGATCAAGCGTTTCGCCAACAAGTGCGACGGGGTCATCGTGCCGACCTACTCCACGGAAGAGTACCTGCGGATGATCGGGGTAAAGACTCCGACATTTGTTCAACCAACCGGCATCGAGTATCAGAGGTTCCAGCAGGTAAGCCAGGACGACATAGACCAGCTACGCCAATCGCTGAATCTGAAGGAAGAAAAAGTCTTGATCAGCGTGTCCAGGCTGTCCAACGAGAAAAACATCGATTTCATGATCGAAGCGATTGATTCTTTACGGCGACAGACAGACGTGCCGTTCCGTTTCCTGATGATCGGAGATGGGCATCAAAGAGACCGTTTGAAGGGCAAAATCCGGGATCTGGACCTGGACCAACACGTCACCCTGGTGGGGCCTGTGCCACCAGAGGACATGGCAACCTGGTACCGGCTCGGCGATGCGTTTCTGTTTGCCTCCAAGTCCGAGACCCAGGGCATGGTGATTCTGGAAGCCATGGCCGCCGGGCTACCCGTTGTGGCCGTGCGCTCCAGCGGCATTGAGGATGTGGTCCGTGAAGGATTCAACGGCTTCAAGACCCCGGAGAGACAGGACCAGTGGTGCGCCCAGGTGAAACGCCTGCTTGAGGACGATGAGCTGAGACAGACACTGTCGGAACAGGCACTCGCATTCGCAGGGGACTTTTCCGTGGAGCAGTTTGCCCGGGATGTTCACGACATCTACGCAACCACCCTGGCGCTGACGGCCAAGAAACGGCGCCGTTCACCCACTACCTCCGGAAGTGAGTAGAAATACGCTTCCCCAGAGCCCGCTGATCGATTTACACTGCAATCACGTATTTCCTGTGACGATTCACCACCGGAGGCCACACGTGAGCGGAATACCAGTTGGAATCAGCACCTGTCTGCTGGGCAAGGAGGTTCGCCACGACGGCGGCCACAAGCATTCCCGTTATTGCACTCAGGTGCTCTCGAAGCATTTTGAGTTCCGTTCCATATGTCCCGAATTGGAAGCCGGTTTGGGTGTGCCCCGCCCAGCCATCCACCTGCGTGAGTATTCGGCGGGCCTGCGCCTGATTGAAACCAAAGGGACAGCAGACCACACCGACGCCATGCAGTCCTTTATTGAGGAGGTGATGCCCTCGCTGGCCAACCTTCGTGGCTACATTCTGATGGCGAAGTCCCCCAGTTGCGGCATGGAGCGTATCAAGGTCCATAACGAAGAAGGCCGAGTGGTGCATCGTGATGGTCGCGGCATGTTTGCGGAGGCGTTGATCAAGACCTATCCGTTGATGCCCGTTGAAGAAGAAGGCCGTTTGAACGATGACATGCTGCGGGAAAACTTCATTGAGCGGGTATTCGCCTACGACGACTGGATGCAGAACGTGGCCGGCGACAAGCTCTCACCCCAGGCACTGATCGAGTTCCATACCCGCCACAAGTTCCAGTTGCTGGCACATTCGGAACGCATCTACCGCCAGCTTGGCCCGATGCTGGGCGATCTGAAGTCCGAGCCGTTGCCGGAACTGGCTGATCGCTATATCCACCACTTCATGGAAGCGATGAGTCAGAAAGTCAGCCGCGGCTCCCACGTCAATGCCATGCAACACCTGATGGGTTACCTGCGGGATTCCATGGCCGATGAAGACCGTAAGGTACTGATGGAACAGATTGAGGCCTACCACCGCGGGGAAATCCCCCTGGTGGTGCCGATGACGCTGTTGCGTATGGCGCAACGGCGTGAACCGGTGGATTACCTCCACACCCAGCAATATATGACGCCGTATCCGGATGAGCTGGGGTTGCGTAACAAGGTATAGCCATCCATTAAAAAACGGGCCCCGCGAGGCCCGTTTTTTAATACCCGGTCTTCAGAAACCGTACAGCAGGGACAGGGATGTCTCGGTGTCGGTGTTGTCAGAATCGGCCGGGGCATCGGACACGTGCTTGACCCGGTAGGCCACTTTCAGGGACAGATCGCCTACGACACTGGCCTGCAGCGACGTCTCCGACTCGGTGATAACGTTGTTCTCGTCCAGACCGATTTCCGAGCTCAGCTTCTGACGAAACAGGGAGGTTTCCGACAGGGCGTAGTCAAACTGCGCTGCCAGACGGGCAATCGCCTCTTCTTCCTCCCGGTTGCCGTCTTCGTCCGGCTCCTCCAGCTTGTTGAAACGATAACCAAGACCGGCGGACAGATCGAGAAACGAACGCTCCCCCCAGTTCATAAGGCGGTGACCGTAACCGGTAGTGGCGGACGACTGAAAGTCATAACCCGAGAAACGATCTTTCTCATAACCGCCACGCAGGAACCAGTACCGGTTCTCGTCGAACTTGTAGTTGGTTTCCAAGTCTGCCCGGTAGCGTTCGGCCGTGGTTTCGTCTTCGGCCTCGGAATAGGCTGAACGCAGGTTACCGATGTTGCGCCATTCCGTTATCTCGTGAACCAGGCCCAGACGGCCATTCACGTTGGTTTCCTCTGTGTTACCCGTGGTCTTGAGTACGCCCAGTTCCGCCTCACCTGACCAGTCTTTCGACTCCGCCATTGCCAGGGGTGACATCAAAATCGCGGTAATGGCCGTTGCCTGCTTCAATCCCATGAAAACTCCTTGTTACGCTTACGCGGATTTTCCGGCCTGCTCCCCCACCAGGCTCTTGCGGGCCTGACGTTCGCGCTCCGCTTTCTTGCGGGCCTTGCGCTCGGCGATAATGCGGGCCGCCTCGCCGCCCACGTGGGCTTCGCCACGCTCTTCCGCCAGGCGCATCTGCCGCTCACGCTCTGCAAACCGTGCTTTCTGTTCTTCCGTCAGTGACTCAATGCACTGATGGCAACTCACACCCTGTTCATACTCCGGGCGCTGCTTGTCCTCTTCGGTGATCGGGCGTCGGCAGGCGTGGCACTGGTCGTATTCGCCGCGCTCAAGCTTGTGGTTGACGGTGACACGATCATCGAAGACAAAACACTCGCCCTGCCACAGGCTTTGTTCCTCCGGGACCTCTTCCAGATACTTCAGGATGCCACCCTGCAGGTGGTAGACCTCTTCAAAGCCCTGCTCTTTCAGAAACGCCGTGGACTTTTCGCAACGGATACCACCGGTGCAGAACATCGCGACCTTCTTGTGCCTGGCAGGGTCCAGATTTTGCTGCACATACTCGGGAAATTCACGGAAGGTGTCAGTGGCCGGATTGACGGCATTTTTGAACGTTCCGATCTCCACCTCGTACTGGTTGCGGGTATCCACCAGAACGACGTCCGGATCAGAAATCAGATCATTCCAGTCTTTGGGCTGCACGTAGGTGCCAACAATACGCTTGGGATCGATGCCGTCGACCCCCATGGTGACGATCTCTTTCTTGAGCTTCACCTTGGTGCGCTTGAACGGCTGGATATCCACGAAGGATTCCTTGTAATCAATGCCGTCAAAACGCTCGTCGGCACCAAGCCAACCCTTGATGGCATCGATACCCTTGCGGCTGCCGGCGATGGTGCCATTGATGCCTTCCCGCGCCAGCAACAGGGTGCCGTGCACGTCTTTCTCCAGCATCAGGTCCAGCAACGGCTGGCGAAGGGTCTTGTAATCATTCAGCACTGCGAACTTGTATAGTGCGCAGACGACAACGTCTTTGCTCATGGTTTTCTCCTGCGGGCCGGACCGTAAATCCGGAGCATGTATTTGCGTCAGTCTCCCGCAAAACCAGGATTGCGGGAGGGCGCAGATTTTAACCAACTGAGCGGTCCGATCAAGTTAATCCTGGTTACTGTCCGCCAGCTCACGCTCCACCACGGCAGACAACTGCCCCCAGCCCGGCCGGGTCAGGCGGATGTTGTCGACCAGTACCGTCGGCGTGCTGGTTACCTTCAGCTGCATGGCCACTTTCCGGCTCTGTTCTATCGCTTCCCGGTGCAGCTCTGTGTCCATACAGCGGCGGAAGCGGCGTTCTTCCAGCCCCAGTTCGTTGGCGTAACGGGTAAAGGTCGCTACCGGATCACCCGATCCACTCCACTCGCTCTGCTTATCAAACAAGTGGTCGTGCATGGGCCAGTAGGCGTTCTGGTCTCCAGCACACCTCGCCGCCTGGGCTGCTGGCATGGCATTCTGGTGTTGCTGCAGGGGCAGGTCGAAGTAGACAAAGCGTACCTGCCCTGCCTCCACATACTTTTCTTTCAACTGCTGGCTGGCATCGGAGAACCGACCGCAAGCCGGACATTGGTAATCAGCAAATTCGCGAACCACCACCGGGGCTTCAACATCACCCACTGAAACGCCATAACGATCCAATTCCTCAGGGAACGCATCGGCATTCGGAGCTGCCACCGGCAACTCGTCTGACGTCGGGTCCGGTGTGGCTGTGAGGAAGAATACGCCGATAACGACCAGTACAACGACCAGGATCGAAGCTCCTATAACCAGTGGTTTTCGATCATTGCCTTTCCTGGGTGGAGGGGCACCGGTTTCCTTGCGTCGTTTCGCTTCACCCATAAGGACTCCTTTTTATTCGTTGATGTGTTATTGATTGTCAAAGTCAGTGTTCAGGGATTGGTGAGCACGCTAAGATCCTTTATATCCTACAAAAGTTCCAACAAAAATTAAGGAATACTCATGGCATTGCCCGAATCTCTCAGGAACACATTATCCCTGCCCCTGGTTGCCGCGCCCATGTTTCTGATCTCCGGTCCGGAACTGGCGCTGGCCTGTTGCAAGCAGGGCATTGTTGGAAGCTTTCCTGCACTGAACCAGCGCACCAGTGAGGGGTGCGAAGAATGGCTCATCCAGATGAATCAGGAACTGTCTACGTACAGGGAACAGAACCCGGATCAGCAAGTCGCGCCCTACGCGGTAAACCTGATCGTTCACAAAACCAATCCCCGCTGGCAGGCTGACCTGGAATTGTGCGTCAAACATCAGGTGCCCATTGTCATAACGTCGCTGGGGGCGGCGAGCCAGGTGGTGGAAGCGGTCCACAGCTACGGTGGCCTGGTTTTTCATGATGTGACCAACCAGAAGCACGCACGCAAGGCGGCCGAAGCCGGCGTGGACGGCATTATTGCGGTCGCGGCTGGCGCCGGCGGTCATGCCGGCACCATCAACCCGTTTGTGCTGGTGCACGAGATCCGCGAGGTCTTCGATGGCGCCATTATCCTGGCCGGGGGGCTGTCAAACGGTGAAGATCTCCTGGCGGCACAGGCTATGGGCGCCGACCTGGCATACATGGGCACCCGCTTTATCAATACGGAAGAATCCCAGGCGGAAGACGCCTACCGCAACATGATTATCGAAGCGGTTTCAGGGGACATTATTCACACGCCGGCGGTATCCGGCATTCCGGCGAGTTTCATGCGCCAGAGCCTGGAAGCGGCGGGATTCCCGATGGATAAACTGCACCAGGCCGGTGATATCAACTATGGAGAAAAGCTCAAACCCATCGATGACGAAGCAAAGGCCTGGAAAACTGTCTGGTCTGCTGGCCAGGGGGTGAGTCAGATTCACGACGTGCTGTCGGTGGAAACGCTGGTCGCCCGGTTAAGTGACGAGTATCACTCGGGCAAATCGGCCCTGTGCGGTTAAACGCTGAACCGTTCCGGGGCCCGCGAGGCCCCGGTTTGTTTCCGGCCTTGCGATCAGTTGTCGGAGTCGTCTTCCTCCAGCTCCACCTCTTCAGCGATAAAGTTGTTACTGCCTGCCGGTTGCTCGACGTAATCAACTTCAATCAACGGACGCTCCCCGCTCGCAAAATCAGCCTCTAGCTGGTCGCGCTGGATGTCATCAAACTCGGTCTCACCCTCAACGGCCCGTATCTGTAAACCCAGAACGGTGATGGTGGTGTCATCGATGGCACCCAGACGACCCGTAACTTCGAATTCGTTATCCGAATCGTCCTCGATTTCTCGTTCAACCTTGGCCGCCTCCAGAAACACCTCGCCGCCGTCCGTTGACCGCTCAATGCCTTCGACCTCTACGTCAAAGGCGCCGTTCAGGTCTGCCAGGCCGATCCTCTGGTCATCGTCATCATCGTCGGTGATGATGGTTAACGGCGTCACCTGAACCAGAACGCCTCCGACGAGGAAGGTGCGGGCGCTGAAATCGATGGAGGCCTGGTTGATTGGCCCCTCGACTGCAGCGTTGGCGTCACGGATTTCGATTTCTTCTGCTTCAACACGCCCGTCTGCCAGGAAGTTCCCCTCAACCTGAATCAGCAGCCCCGGTTGCAGGTCCTCACTGGTCAGGCCATCTTCAAACACGTCATCATCAGGGACTATCACTGTCAGTCCATTGATGGTGAAGACACTGTCAGCTTCGTCAAATGCTGTTGCCACCGGCCCGGCAAACTCAATGTCGTCTTCATCCCCACGTTGATATCGGCGGGTTTCATCCTGATCAATGTTACTGGCGATCAGTCCGGAGGCTCCACCAATGAAACCGATACGACCCTCCACTTCAACCACAAGCCCGGGGTTATTCAGATCGCTCTCTGTCAGACCATCACCGAAGATGGTGGTATTGTCATACTCAATGGGAAATCCGTTGATCGAGAACCGGTTCACGCCGACGTCCACGGAGGTATCGTCAACCCGCCCCTCTATCTCGACGTCATCCAAAGACTCCTCCAAAGCGCCGACATAGCTCGCCCGATAACGGCCATCCGGCAGGCGCCAACCACTGACACGAACAAGCCCACCGCTTTCTATAGTCTGCAACGACAAACCCTTGAACACCGTTTGTTGATCCGCAACGATGGTCTGGTCATAGACGGTGAACGTTACACTCTCGCGAATGCTGCTGTCGTCCGGATCGAACGTCTCAGAGACGATCACCACCTCGCCGCGGAAGGTGTCGTCATACTCCACCTCCTCAGCCGTACCCTCACCATCGGCCCGCCATTGCCCGTCGATCCTCAGGATCATGCCTTCGTCGAGCTGACCCTCGCGGGTAATGCCGTCGTCGCTGGTGACCGAGCCGTCGGTTTCAAAGCGGATACCATTGACGAACACACTGCCAAAACCAGATACCGGCCCCACACTGGCACCAGTACCCCGAATGCCACCGTCCGCAACATCCACAGAGTCGCCTCCGCCGCCGCCACCGCCACAGCCAGAAATCAAAACAATCACGAACGCACCCGCTGAGACGGAAAGAGACCGGTACATTATTGTCGGCTTCATGGGTTACTCTCCCTCACCGGCCTTTCGGACCGGGGTAATGGTTATCGGGTCTTCGAAATAGAAGATACTGACGCCGGTTCTCACCGGCTCTGCATTACATCCTTCATCTTCTTCTCCAGAGATATCGCGATCATGGGGACCCAACCATTGGTCCAGTTGCTCAAGCAGTTGCTGTGACTGTTCAGCTGCGTGTCTGCGCCAGCGGGCCATTATCTCTGGAGGTATGTTGTTGTACGTCAGTGTTCTCTGGAACAGTGGCTGATGGCCAGCTTCACCACTGACCAGGTTGTAGTCGATGGTTGCCACCAGGTCAGATACATCCTCGCCAAAAATCTGGAGCATTTCCTCACTGTCACCGAGGGGAATGTAGGCACGCTGCTCCAGGACGAGGTCACCCGATGATCCATCAACAGAGACCACGCCCACCCGCAGAAGCTCATCCAGTACCGCGCGGGGCGGCATATCCCCACTGTATCGCTTCACCAGCTCACTGAAACTGAGCGGCCCATCGAAGGTCAACAACGCCGGCTCCCCTTTGCGATTCTGGAATGCCGTATCGTGAACCCAACCAGACACCACGCGGGAGGCCCGGTTAGCATGAACAGCAGTAGACTTGCCCGAATGCTCACCGGCCAGGATTTCGCGCTGTCGTTTGACCTCTTTGCGGGTCAGGCCTGTCATCACAGCCGCCCTGGAGTCCGTTGTTTTTTTACGGTCATCGCCGAAGTCCTCCAGGGCTGCGTCCACGTACGCCCGCTTGACCAGATCCGCAAACTCCCCGAAGGGGATGCCATTGCGGAGCAGGAGCCGGGCAAGCGGGCGGAGAATGCGGTACAGCGCCTGATGCAGGGCATTGGTGTTGGAATGTTTCATATTTGGGATTGTATTCCCATGGCATCGTCAAAACCAGAATTGCCTGGGCCGCAGATACAACCGCGGCCGGGCTCCGGTCTGATCAGTCATCTTCCTCAATTTCATCGACGACATAATCACCACCGCTATTGCGGAAGTAATCCACTTCCACCTCACTGCCGACCTCAATACCGGAGAAATTGCCACTGCCCCGCAACATTTCCAGGCCCATGACGGTGACGGAGGTGCCGGACAGTGCCGTCACCCGACCTTCCAGTTCGAAGCCGTCGTCACCGTCGTCTTCCCGTTCGACCTTGATGGCTTCCAGAAAACCACCGCCATCCACACGCTGACGGCCCTCTATCTCCAGAAAATCACCCACGTTCAGGCTTTCAATATCCTGGGTGCGCATTGTGATGCGGTCGTCATCATCGTCATCGTCGTCCTCAATCAGGGTTCCACTGGTCAATACCACGCGCACGCCGCTAACGATCAGGGTTTCGCTGTCTGGCTTTGACTCGATAACACCGTCCAGTTCAGCATCCCCGTCCCGGGGCTCGATTTCCTCGGCAACCAACAGGCCATTGCGGTACTCGCCTTCCACCTTGACCAGCAGGCCATTGGCCATGCGGCTCTCACTCAACCCATCATCAAATTCGGTGCTGCCGTTGATCTGTACCTGAACTCCGTTGATAAAGAACGTGCGATCAGCGGCGTCAAAATCATAAACGGTACCGGCGATCTCCACGTCGTCATCGTCGTCGAACAGATCGTCTTCATCATCAATCTTCCGGGCAATCAGCACACCCCCTTCCAGGCTGCCCTCAACCTCAATTGCCAGGCCATCGCGAAGGTCGTCCCCGGTTATGTCGTCGTCGAAGACGGCACTGGTGTAGTCCACCGGAAAACCATTAATGGTAAAGGTCTGGGCGTCGGTATCGAGATTCTCTACGACGCCTTCAATTTCCACTTCGTTGTCATCATCGAAATCCCCGCTGAATGCCTTTACGCCGACAAAGCTGGCGCGGAAAGAACCATTATTCAGTTGCCATCCGCTGACTCGCACACGATAGGTGTCGGCAGCCACGCCGTTAAGCTCCACCGGACCCAAGCCCTTGAAGACAGTCTGACCATCCAGGTGAACCGTCTGTCCGGCAACCATCAGCGTGCCGGTATTCTCGACATCGTCCCATGTGGCGGACGTCAGTGGTCCGCGTATCGTGTCATCGTAGTCAACGCGTTCCGCTTCACCCTCTCCACTATCATCGTCCCAATTGCCACGAACTTTGAGGATCATGCCTTTTTCCAACTGGGTTTCCCGCTCAACTCCGTCGTCACTGTTGACTGAGCCATCGGTATGAAAACGGATATCGTTGACATAGACGCTGCCGAAACCGGAAACCGGGCCCACGTTGGAGCCACTGGAGGCTGCTGTGCTGTCCGAACTTCCAGAACCACCGCCACCACCACAGGCACCGAGAGTGCCAGCAAGGGCTCCGCCTATGACGAACTTGATTGCTTTAGACAAGGCATTACGTTTCATTTCAATTCTCCAGACTTAATTTTCCCGCTTTCCCACAAGGCCTTTTGGGCCCGCTCTCTTCCACTTTATTTTTTGGGAATTTATTCCCACATTATTGTTTGGGAATTTAATCCCATATTGACGAGTTGTCCAGTTTTTGATCATTAAGAATTTATGAACTTTTGGACCGCGAGTGCGTAAGCTGTATACACACAAACGAAAACAGGTGCGGAACCATGCTGGGATTTCTGAAAGGCGATCCGAAGAAAAAGCTGCAAAAAGCTTACGAAGACAAGCTCGCCAAGGCGCTTCATGCACAGCGTAACGGCGATTTGCGCACCCATGGCACGCTTATGGAAGAAGCGGAAAAGATTTACGCGGAACTACAGGCGCTGGAAAAGCGGGAGTAAAGAACGGGGGAGCTACCACTCCCCCATCAGTTGCCGGAGCTGCTGGTTCAGGCGATCCACCTCACGGCGCATATCCTGAACTTCATCAAGCAGCTCCAGAGACATCGCCAATCCAGGTAGATTCATCTTGAGGTCACGCTGCAGCCGCAGCGCCTTTCGCAACCTTGCCAGTGCCGCCAGATCGAACTGCCAGTAGCGTTCCTCCGTGATATCCTCAACCGGTGAAATGACACCGTAGTTGACCAGTTTGATGACAAACTCGGCGTGGCACTCACCGCGCTCGCAAATTTCGGTCAGCGTCAGTGTTATTTGAGGCTCGGCCACCTCCACCGTATGAATCGGATCTTTGCTGGTCATGCCTCGCTCCCCCGCTTACACATGAAGTTTGCTGCGCGGATTGAAGTGTTTCTCCGCCTCGGCCAGCTGCTGATAGAGCTTTTCGGCCGCTTCAGTGTGCTGCTCCGGCATCACAATCTGCAGCACCACGATCTGGTCACCCGGATGCTTGCCCGGCAAGCCCTTACCCTTGAGCCGTAGCTTGCGCCCGCTCGATGACCCCTTGGGCACTTTCACGTTCACCTTGGAGCCCACCGTCGGCACCGTGACGGAGGTACCCAACGCAGCCTCCCAGGGAGCAACGGGAACCGTGACCACCACGTCGCGACCTTCAACACTGAATAGGGGGTGCGGGGCGATTTCCACCTCAATCAGCAGATCACCAGGCTCGGCGCCGCCGATACCGGGCGAGCCCTGCCCTTTCAGGCGCAGATGTTGCCCCTCCCGCATACCAGCGGGAATCTTGACCTTCAGGTTCTTCTGACGGGCGACAATTCGGCCATGATCGTCCGCTTCATGGACCGTGAACGACACTTGCTTCTCGCAACCGTGGAAGACTTCTTCCAGAAACAGTGCCAGCCTGGCGTGCACGTCTTCGCCTCGCATACGGGCACTTTGGCGGAAACCACCGCCACCAAATCCCTGGCTGGAAAAACCGCCACGGCCGCCACCGAAGATTTCCTCGAAGAAGTCACTGAACTGCCGCGCATCAGCCTCCGTGTAGCCACCACGCCCGAATCCGGACGCACTCTGCCATCCGGGCGGCGGCTCAAACGAACCATCCGGGCGGGCACCGTACTTGCGCAGCTCATCGTACTCCGCCCGTTTCTCCGGATCTTTCAGGACTTCATAGGCCTCGCCCAAGTCCTTAAACTTGGTGTCAGCGTTCTCTTCCTGGCTGACGTCCGGGTGATACTTCCGCGCCAGCTTGCGGTAGGCCTTTTTGATCTCCTCGGGGGAGGCAGACTCGCTCACACCGAGGACGGCGTAATAGTCTTTGAAGTCCATGGATCTCCTCACAGCTGACCAAAGATGGATCTCTAAGTACTTATAGTTGACGCTGACTGCGAAAATACAAGGATCAGGTGCTGGCAGACACACGCCTTGGCCTGGAGGCAGCAACCGCACTAAGAAACGGTCATTATCATTCCCCCCGAATAGCCATTAGTATAGGCACCCGCCGACTATCGGCAATGTACGCTCCCCGTGATAACGGCAAACGGTGCACCAACCCCATGACTCAAGCACGACCCCGACAAACCGGCCATCCCCGGTCAAGGCTATTACAGTTGGCGACGCCTGTAGAAGGCAAGGTGGATAATGACAGCCTGCCTTGTCTTTCCGAGCGCCTGGGCCGGTTGTTCGGGCTTGGTGACACCATGAACCTGGATTCGGCGCTGGCATTCCGCGGCGGTCAGCCGGCCATGGCTCAGGGTTCCGTCATCGTGCAACTGTCGCGGGAACTGGCCACTACGCGCCGGGCTCTGATTCAGCGGATTCACCGCTACGGGGATGAGATTGAGCAGGCAGACCCGATTGCACATGAGCCCTACCTGAACGCCTGGCTCACAATGCAACGCAAAATCGCCGCCACCGCCCGCCAACTGCGGGACAAGGTACGCAAGACCATGAAAGATCAGGGCCAGAACCTGGCCCGGCTGGCAGAGCTGGACTCGGTGTTTGATCACACCATGGCCGGTTACACCAGCCAGTGTTTTTCCCAAATTTCAAAGGTACTGGAGCAGCGGTTCCAGACCCTGAAGACAGCCTCTGAGCAATCCCCGGAACCGGGCACCCAACCCGGTGACTGGCTCCACCGTTACTGCGAGGAAGCGCAGACTTTGTTAGTCGCTGAACTGGACGTTCGGCTGGAGCCGGTGCTGGGGTTGCTGGAGGCCTGCCACAATGAGGTTAGTAATTCACCATGACCAGACTTTTCTTTTTTCTCGCGTTCGCCGTCGGCCTGGCTGTCGTGGCCTGGATTGGCCGGGGTTTTCTCGGTTCCGATCTGCTGGCACTGACCGTGACCGCCATTATCGCAGCGGTGTATGGGCTGGGCTTCGCCGAACTGATCGGATTTCGGCGTACCACTCAACAGCTTGCCGCACGCCTGAACACAGCCCCGAACAGCCGCGAACAAGTCGACAGCTGGCTGTCCGGCCTGCCGGAACCGGTTCAGTTTGCGGTGCAGAAACGCCTCGACGGCCACTCCGCTGCGCTACCCAGCCCGCAGCTCACGCCTTATCTGGTCGGATTGCTGGTGATGCTGGGCCTGCTCGGCACCTTTGCCGGCATGATTGTGACTCTCAACGGTGCCGCCTCAGCACTCGACGGCAGTACCGAGCTGAGCGTGATTCGCAGTGCCCTGGCCGCGCCTATTGCCGGACTCAGCCTGGCGTTTGGAACCTCCATTGCCGGTGTGGCCGCTTCAGCCATGCTGGGGCTGGCTTCCACTCTCAGCCGGCGCGAGCGGTTGCTGGTTTCCCGCCAGCTGGATAAAACCCTGCGCCAGCGGCTACACCACCTGTCGGCCGATTACCAGCAACAGCGGGCGTTCCAGGCTTTGGAAACCCAGGCGCAGGCCCTGCCAGAGCTGGCGTCTGCCATGGAAGCCATGACCACGCGCATGGAACAGCTCGGCCAGACCCTTGAGCAATCTCTGACCCGCAATCAGCAGGAATTCCACAGCACCGTCGGAAACCATTACCAGACACTGGCGGATTCCGTGGCGCAGTCGCTGGAGTCGGCTCTGGACGCCAGCACCCGCCTTGCGGCAGAGCGCGTAGAACCGATTGTAGAGAAGGCGATGACCCACCTGCGCGACGATGCCGGGGAACTGCACCAGAGCTGGTCTGATGCCACCAGACAGCAACTGACCGACATCGCCGAAGCCTTCCAGAAAACCACAATGGACGCTGGAGAGCGCTGGCAGAAGAACCTCGTGACGCAGCAGGAGGCTTCAGAACAGAGCGCTCAGCGCTGGCAAACAGGCCTGGAACAACAGCAGCGGACCGCAGAATCCTTCATGGCCGATCTGCGTGACCAGCTTCAGGAGTATCAGTCTCTCTTCCGCGAGGAAAGCCGCCAGATGGCGAGTAACCAGCAGCAAGGTCTGGATACGCTGGTCGGCCGAATCAGCGAGCAGCTCACAGCACTCCGGGACCAGGAAGCCGTCAGAGGCGAGGCAGCCACTGAACGACTGGCGCAATTGGAAGCGACGGTAGAAAACCACCTGTCCCGCCTGGGCGCGGGCCTGGAAGCGCCGATGACCCGGCTGATAGAAACGGCTTCGGAAACCCCGAAAGCCGCCGCCGAAGTGATCAACCAGCTGCAACGTGAAATGGCCCGAAACAGCGAACGGGAAAACGCGTTGCTGGAGGAACGCCAAAGACTGGTCGAAGAACTGGACAGCCTGCTGGAATCCCAGCGCAGCAATGCCGACAGTCAGCGCCAGGCAGTGGATTCCCTGATCAGCGGCGCCGGTGACACCCTCACCGGGATCAGCGAGCGTTTCAACACCCTGATTGAGGAGCAAAGCCAGCAGCTTGGCAAACTGGGTGACGACATTACCGGCAGCAGCCAGGAAGTGGGCGCCCTCAGCGAAGCCTTCCACCAGGCGGTAGAGCTGTTCAGCACCTCCAATAGCACCCTGCAGGAAAGCCTGGCGAACATTCAGAAGGCGATGGACAACGCCAGCAGCCGACACGATGAACAACTGGCCTACTACGTGGCGCAGGCCCGCGAGGTCATTGATCTGTCTGTCAGCTCCCAGAAAGACGTCATCGATGCCGTCACCGCCCTGCGCAAGGGACAGCCAGAGACTGCCGGAGCCAACTAATGGAGCACCTGGAAGGCGGCGAACAGCAGTCCACACCGATCTGGGCGATTTTCTCTGACCTGATGGCGGCGCTGGTGGGTATTCTGGTGCTGATTCTGGTGTGGGTGATCGGCGTTCAGCTGGAACTCAGCCAGTCCCTGGCGGAGGAGAAGGAACGACGGGTGGCCGAGGAAGAGCGCCGCATGGCGCTGGAGCAGGCACTGGAAGATCCCCTCACCAAAGGCCTGGTGACGTTCCGGGACGGCCGTATCGGTATCAGCGGTAACGTGTTGTTTGAGCTGAACTCGGATCAGTTACAGGCGGATGGTGTGGCCGTGCTGCAATCCCTGGTTGCGCCCCTGCAGACCTACCTGACCCAACACGATGAGCTGCTGATGGTCAGCGGCTTCACCGACGATCTGCCCATGCACCGTGGCAACCGGTATCAGGATAACTGGGGTCTGTCTGCCCAGCGTGCGTTGACGGTCACCCGTACCCTGATGGAACTGGGCCTGCCCGAAGACCGGGTCTTTGCCGCGGCCTTTGGCCCCCACCACCCGGCGGTGCCCAATGTGGATGCCGAATCCCGGGCCCAGAACCGGCGGGTGGAAATCAGCACGGTGCCACGGGCCCCTGCCATGGCAGCAGACACCGATAACGGAGCCGGGAACTGATGTCTGCCTCTGCGGAAGCGACCACCATGGAGCAGCAACTGGCCGAGCTAAAGCACTCCGGTGCGGATCGGCTGGATCCGGTCCGTTTCCGTTATCTGGAAGCTCTGGAGCAAAGGCTGCAGGCGAAAGGACTGCAGGGCACCCGCCATTGGCAGAAGCTGGAGCAGGCCGTCGCGGAGTATCAGGCCAGATCCGGATTTCAGTCTCATGTAGAACAACCGGAACAATCTGCCGAGACCGGACAGCTTTCGCCTTTGCAGGTTCTTCTGGATGCTCTGAATCAGTCACCGGAAACACACGTACAAACCTCCCCTTCACCCATGGAGAGACTGCTATTCGGTGAAGAGGCCACACCTTCTGCAGTAACGAACACGTCGCCACGCCCACTCAAAGCCATGGCCAGAGTGCAGGCGGACCAGGGCTCTCAGGCGCTTCAGGATCGAATTCGCCAGGCTATCGAACAGACCCCGGAAAACGCCGGCCCGATGAACGCCCACCGGCTGGTCAGCCGTGCGATTGCGGCCATGGAGAAGTTGTCGCCGGAGTATCTGAACCGTTTTGTGAACTACGCGGATACGCTGTTGGCGCTGGAACGACTGGGAAGGAAGGGATAGCTATAATTTTTCTGCCAAGTCCTGGTTGTTGATTCTTCCCTCCAGCACTTCGAGAACCTGCAGAAGTGATTCAAATTCAGGGACGTCACCAAAAATCATTTCCGCCATTGCAGCGTAATCGACTTCAAGAGCTCGGATATGGGCATCAGAAGGCAGTAGCCGCATAGTGCCAGGTCTTGCCGTCTGATAACTTGCCCAGCCGGCGGGGTAAAATCTTTGCTTGAAAGCTGCTACATCTGCCAATAATTCTAGGTCCTTCAGGGCACTCTCTCCGTACGGGCTACTGGCCATACGGTACGCGTCGTAATAGTGCCTGGCATAGCGGGTTGGCAAGGGCTTGTCCGCAGGCCGATGCGCCTCGGCATGAAGGATGGTCAATTTTTCCCAAAAAGTCCGTTCCGCTCGAATCGTTGGCACTTCGACTCCAGGCATCCGGAAGACTTGTGGGAAGCACTGAGCGGCGTAACTCGCAACGGTTCTTGGCTCCATCGGCAACATGGCCGCCAATGGGCCGATCTCCAGACGGACAATCGGACGCAGATACCCGGGTGCGAACAGTGCCGGATACTCTATGTTAATGGTGTGTGGATCTTCTTTATCCAGACTTGCCTGACATACCGGTTGTAGAGCCTGCTGCAAATCAGGCAATAATTGCTCACGAATCAGAAACTGGGCGGACTGGTTGATGGATGCATTCAACCGCCCCTGCTTGGTTTTGCTACGCCCCGCAACCGGATTTTCATCACTCAGCCCAGTCCAATCCAGAATCAGGTCAATATCTTCAGAAAACCGTTCAATCACTCCGTAAGCCTTCGAGAGACTGGTGCCACCTTTAAAGCGCAGACGGGATGCCCAATCTGGCATACTGAACAGGGTGTCTAGACACCAAACCACCCAGAAATCCTTTTCCGCGGCAGCGGGTGTCATTGTCATTTTACTGGAGGTTGCTGCAAACAGATCCTGTCGCTGCTGTGCCGTTTCCCTGGCGATATTCCTCATACCACTGCCTCCTCCTTTGAGGCCATGTTCAAAATGACGGTAATGGTTTCCTGGATCCAGCTGGTCACAAATTGAGTATCTTTAGCAATCCTCTGCCTCTGCCGCTCGGGTAACGGGCCATGCGGGCTCAGGTATCGGGCTATGGCGGTAAGATTTTCTTGAGTCAGGCTCTTCTGGCCCAGCGCTTCTATGGCCTGCACCAGCAACGCGCTTTGGGTGTGCTTGAGATTCAGGTGAGCGAAGCGGGATTTCCTGAACGTCAGTTCATTGTCCAGTATCGAATAGGTGCGACTCGGGCCATCGCTGAGGTAGATAAAGCGCGTAGGAACCTGCGTTGAGATACCCAGGATATTCAGCGCGGCGTTACCTGTGACCTGGATACTCCAGCCAAACTTCCGCGCCAGCGCATGGGCGACCTGGTCCATATCTGGCCCAAGTTCCTGTTGTAGCCACTTGCTATAGCGAGGGTAGTCATACAGCCCCCGAGTGAGACGCCGTATAGTGCCTTTCTGAGCGAGGCGGAACAGCCCTTTATCGATGGATTCGGCAGATCCTAGCAGGCTAAAATCTTTTCTTGAAAAAGACCACCCCCTACCCTTGCCGTAGATCTTGCTAATTAACTTATTTTCAAGGCTTTTCATAAAACACAGGTCGTGAATTCTGTCCGGAAAACCACATCACTTTCCGGACAAGATAGCACACTCAGGTGAGCCTTGCCTTTTTCATATAGCCATTCGGCAGGAAATGCTAGAACTTCAAAAAAAAAGGGGGGGGGGGGGGGGCGGAGGGAATTCAGGAGCCCCCTGGCTCAACGCCAGGGGGCACTCTAAAGCAGGCCTTACTTGACCTTCGGGTCCAGCTCGCCAGCCGCATAACGCTCGAACATGCGCTCGAGGTTGATCGGTTTGATCTTGCTGGCGTTGCCGGCACAACCAAAGGCTTCGTAGCGTGCGACGCACACGTCGGTCATGGCCTTCATGGTTTCCTTGAGGAATTTGCGCGGGTCAAACTCGGCCGGGTTTTCGGCCAGGAAGCGGCGGACCGCGCCGGTGCTGGCCAGACGCAGGTCGGTGTCGATGTTGACCTTGCGAACGCCGTGCTTGATACCTTCAACGATTTCCTCAACCGGTACACCGTAGGTTTCCGGGATCTCGCCACCGTACTGGTTGATGATTTCCAGCCAGTCCTGGGGCACGGAGCTGGAGCCGTGCATGACCAGGTGGGTGTCCGGGATGCGGGCGTGGATGGCTTTGATCTGGTCGATGGCCAGGATGTCACCGGTCGGCGGACGAGTGAACTTGTAGGCGCCGTGACTGGTGCCGATGGCGATGGCCAGGGCGTCCACGTGGGTTTTCTGGACGAAGTCGGCGGCTTCTTCCGGATCGGTCAGCATCTGGCTGTGGTCCAGGGTGCCTTCGGCGCCGATGCCGTCTTCTTCACCAGCCTGGCCGGTTTCGAGGGAGCCCAGGCAACCCAGTTCGCCTTCGACGGAGACGCCACAGGCGTGGGCCATTTCGACGGTGCGGCGGGTGACGTCGACGTTGTATTCGTAGTCGGTCGGGGTTTTGCCGTCTTCACCCAGGGAGCCGTCCATCATGACGGAGCTGAAGCCGAGCTGGATGGAGCGCTGGCACACGGACGGGCTGGTGCCGTGGTCCTGGTGCATGACGACCGGGATGTGGGGGAATTCTTCGATGGCCGCGAGGATCAGGTGGCGCAGGAAGGGGGCACCGGCGTATTTACGGGCACCGGCGGAGGCCTGGACAATCACCGGGGAGTCGGTTTTGTCGGCGGCTTCCATGATGGCGCGCATCTGTTCCAGGTTGTTGACGTTAAAGGCTGGCACACCGTAACCATGCTCGGCGGCGTGATCCAGCATTTGCCGCATCGAAATCAGGGCCATGGGTTTTCTCCTTAGGTTCTCAAAATGTTTGGTCGCAGACTTCTGAGTTTTGGAGTCTGCGGCGGAGGGTGGAAAGTGTGTTTCGCGGAACCGCTACGAGCACATCCATGTGCGCTTCTCTCAGGCCATCCTTGGCCTTCGAAATTCCGCGAAACACACTTCCCACCCTCCTTGCGATTCTGGCTTCTTACTCAGGGCCCGAGCCTATGCTTGGGCCGAAAAAAACAAAACTTAATCGCCGCGCTCTTCCAGTACTGCTACAGCCGGCAGGGTTTTGCCTTCCACGAATTCGAGGAACGCACCGCCGCCGGTGGAGATGTAGGAGATTTTGTCAGCAACACCGTACTTGTCAACGGCCGCCACGGTATCACCGCCGCCAGCCAGGGAGAAAGCGTCGCTTTCGGCGATGGCGTCAGCGAGAGCTTTGGTGCCGTTGCCGAACTGGTCGAATTCGAAGACGCCAACCGGGCCGTTCCAGAGGATGGTTTTGGCGTTCTTCAGTACGTCGGCGAATTTCCCGGCGGTTTCGGGGCCAACGTCGAGGATCATGTCGTCGTCGCTGACATCCGCAATGTTCTTGGTGGTGGCGGTGGCGGTTTCGGCGAATTCGCTGGCAACCACTACGTCGACCGGCAGCGGGATTTCCACGCGGGTGGCGATTTCTTTGGCGGTGTCGACCAGGTCGTGCTCGCACAAGGATTTGCCAACCGGGTGACCGGCTGCTGCCAGGAAGGTGTTGGCGATGCCGCCGCCGACGATGATCTGGTCGCAGACTTTTTCCAGGGCGTTGAGGACGTCGAGTTTGGTGGAGACTTTGGAACCGCCAACGATGGCAACGACCGGTTTGGCCGGGTTGTCGAGGGCTTTGCCGAGGGCGTCCAGTTCAGCCGCCAGTAGCGGGCCGGCGCAGGCTTCGGGGGCGAATTTTGCGACGCCGTGGGTGGAGGCCTGGGCGCGGTGGGCGGTGCCGAAGGCGTCCATTACGTAGACGTCGCACAGGGCGGCATACTGTTTCGCCAGGTCTTCGTTGTCTTTCTTTTCGCCCTTGTTGAAGCGGACGTTTTCGAACAGGACGACTTCGCCGTCGGCCACTTCAACGCCGTCCAGGTAGTCTTTGATCAGGCGTACTTCCTGGCCCAGCACTTTGGTGAGGTGGTCAGCGACGGGCTTCATGGAAGAGGCTTCGTCGTAGACACCTTCTTCCGGGCGGCCCAGGTGTGACATCAGCATGACCTTGGCACCGGCGTCTTTGGCTGCCTTGATGGTGGGCAGTGACGCGCGGATACGGGCGTCACTGGAGACCTGGCCGTCTTTTACCGGCACGTTGAGGTCTTCGCGGATCAGGACCCGCTTGCCGGCTAGGTCCAGGTCGGTCATTTTTTTGATGGCCATTGTCAAAGTTCCCTTGTTTCAGGTTATCGGCAAATAGTTTCGGTGGGGGCTTCCCCCTCTCCCCAACCCCTCTCCCGCCAGGGGAGAGGGGCTTACACAGAGTTCTCGGTCATTCATCCCCTCTCCGCTCGCAGGAGAAAGGCCTATACATAGCCCCCAGTCATTCATTCCCTCTCCTCTCGCGGGAGAAAGGCTTACACATAGCCCCAGTCATTCATCCCCTCTCCCCTCGCGGGAGAGGGCCAGGGAGAGGGGGAAATTACTCCACCCGTCCCAGCCAAGTCCGGCTGACATCCAGCATTCGGTTGGCGAAGCCCCATTCGTTATCGAACCAGCACAGCACTTTCACCATGGTTTCCCCGGTCACCCGGGTCTGGCCGCCATCCACCACGCCGGAATGGGCGTCGTGGTTGAAATCGGAGCTGGCCAGGAGTTCGTCGGTATAGCCGAGGATGTTTTTCAACGGTCCTTTCGCGGCCTTTGCCAACAGGTCGTTCACTGCTTTGATCGTGGTTGGCTTGCGGACGTTCACCACCATGTCGATGGCGGATACGTTCATGGTCGGTACCCGCATGGCAACCGAGCTGAACTTGCCTTCCATATGTGGCAACAAGCGCTCGATGCCTTTCGCCAGTCCGGTGTCCACCGGCACGATGTTGTGCAGCGCACTGCGGGTTCGACGCAGGTCCTGATGATGGTAGGCATCAATAACCGGCTGATCGTTCATCGCCGCGTGAATGGTGGTCGTGCTGCCCTGCTCCACGCCCAAGGCATCGTCCAGCACCTGGATAACGGGCACCAGGCAGTTGGTCGTGCAGGAGGCGGCCGCGACGATCACGTCTTCGTTGGTCAGTTCGCCTTCATTAACGCCGAAAACCACCGTTCGGTCGACATCGGGCTCCCCGGGTTGAGAGAACAGCAGGCGCTGGGCGCCAGCATCCACATGTTTTTCGGCAGTCGCGCGGTCGGAATAGGCACCGGAGCACTCCAGCACCAGATCCACATCCAGCAGACGCCAGGGCAGGTCCGAGGGTTCCGGATGCCGCAAAACGCGGATGGGATCGCCGTTCACCACCAGGTTGTCACCTTCCACCGCAATCTCACCCTGGAATCGGCCATGGGTGGAATCATAGCGGGTCAGGTGAGCGAGGGTGTCGATGTCTGACAGCTCGTTGATCGCGACCACCTGAAGGTGATCGCGATAGCCATTTTCATACAGCGCGCGCAACACGCACTGGCCAATCCGGCCATATCCGTTTATCGCGATGCGAAAAGGCTTTCTTTTGCTCATCAGGCGTCCAGCAGTTCCGCAGCCACTTCCAGGATGTTGTCGACGGTGAAGCCGAATTCCTTGAACAGCTCACCGGCCGGAGCCGACTCACCAAAGGTGGTCATGCCAACCACGCGGCCGTCGAGCCCTACATACTTGTACCAGTAGTCGGCAATAGCGGCTTCGATGGCGATGCGGTTGGTGACTTCCAGCGGCAGCACTTTCTGTTTGTAGTCGGCGCTCTGGGCATCAAAGGTGTCGGTGGACGGCATGGACACCACGCGTACGTTCTTGCCCTGCTCCCGCAGTTTGGCGGCTGTGTCCTGAGCCAGGGCTACTTCGGAGCCGGTGGCAATCAGGATCAGGTCCAGCATGCCTTCGCTGTCGGACAGGATGTAGCCACCCTTGGCGACATCGGCCAACTGCTGGGCATCGCGTTCCTGGTGGGGCAGCCCCTGACGGGAGAACACCATGGCGGTCGGGCCGTCTTTGCGCTCGAGGGCCGCTTTCCAGGCCACCGCGGATTCCACGGTGTCAGCCGGGCGCCAGGTGCTCATGTTGGGCGTGGTGCGCAGGCTGGCCAGTTGCTCGATGGGCTGGTGCGTGGGGCCGTCCTCACCGAGGCCGATGGAGTCGTGGGTGAACACGAAGATGGAACGCTGCTTCATCAGCGCCGCCATGCGCACGGCGTTGCGGCAGTATTCCATGAAGATCAGGAAGGTGGCGCCGTAAGGGACGTAGCCACCGTGGAGGGCGATGCCGTTCATGATGGCGGCCATGCCGAACTCGCGCACACCGTAGTAGATGTAGTTGCCGCTGGCGTCTTCTTTGGTCACGCCCTTGGAGCCGCCCCAGATGGTGAGGTTGGAGCCGGCCAGGTCAGCGGAGCCGCCCAGCAGTTCCGGCAGCAACGGACCGTAGGCATTCAGGGTGTTCTGGGAGGCCTTGCGGCTGGCGACGGTTTCGCCCTTGTCCTGACACTCCTGGATGTACGCCTGTGCCTTTTCGGCGAAATCGACAGGAAGGTCGCCGGCCATGCGGCGCTTGAACTCGGCCGCCAGCTCCGGCTCAGCCTTTTCGTAGGCTGCAAACTTCTCTTCCCACGCCTGCTGTGCAGCGGCGCCTTTCTCTTTGGCGTTCCACTGGGCGTAGATTTCTGACGGCACTTCGAAGGAACCGTGAGTCCAGCCCAGCTGCTCGCGGGTCAGAGCGATCTCGTCGTCACCCAGCGGAGCGCCGTGGCAATCTTCCTTGCCCTGCTTGTTGGGGGAGCCGAAGCCGATGATGGTCTTGCAGCAGATCATGGTGGGCTGATCGGCGTTGGCGCGGGCGGCTTCGATCGCAGCGCGGACGGCGTCGGCATCGTGGCCGTCAACTGCCGGAATCACCTGCCAGCCATAGGCTTCGAAACGCTTTGGCGTGTCGTCGGTAAACCAGCCGTCCACTTCTCCGTCGATGGAAATGCCGTTGTCATCGTAGAAACAGATCAGTTTGCCCAGACCAAGGGTACCGGCCAGAGAAGCTACTTCGTGGGAGATACCTTCCATCAGGCAGCCGTCGCCCAGGAAAGCGTAGGTGTAGTGATCCACGATATCGTGGCCGGGACGGTTGAACTGCGCCGCGAGGGCTTTCTCTGCCAGGGCAAAACCTACCGAGTTGGCGAACCCCTGCCCCAGGGGGCCAGTGGTGGTCTCAACGCCCGGAGTGTAGCCGTATTCCGGGTGCCCCGGTGTTTTGGAGTGCAGCTGACGGAAATTCTTCAGGTCGTCAATGGAAACGTCGTACCCGCTCAGGTGCAGCAGAGAGTACTGCAGCATGGAGCCGTGACCGTTGGACAGCACGAAGCGGTCGCGGTTGGCCCACTGCGGGTTAGCCGGATTGTGGCTCAGGTAATCGTTCCACAGTACCTCGGCGATATCCGCCATCCCCATGGGCGCACCCGGGTGGCCGGACTTGGCTTTCTGAACCGCATCCATGCTCAGCGCGCGAATGGCGTTGGCGAGATCTTTACGAGACGGCATTGACGTTTCTCCAGTGTTTATCGGGACAAATAGAGCTGCTCAAAAATAAGGCGCGTATTTTCGCCGATTAGTATGTGCCGGGGCAAATCGGGATTGCCGAAACAGCCGAATTCATTGAACGCAAAATCTATATCAATTTTTTTTGATATGGCTATTGATTGACCAACCGAACACCCCTAAACTTGCCAACCATGACTTCGATGAACACGCATCACGCCAACCTGTCCTCTCTGGACGCCCTGGCCCCGATCTACAAAGCGAGCGGGGATCCGTTGCGCCTGGAGATTCTGCGCGTGTTGCGTCGAGATACTTTCGGAGTACTGGAACTGAGCCAGCTGTTCGAAATGCGCCAGTCCGGCATGAGCCACCACCTCAAGGTGATGCACAAGGCCGGTCTGCTGGAGCCCCAGCGGGAAGGCAATGCGATTTTCTATCGCCGCCCGCTGAGCCTGGACAGCGACAAACTCACCGACCAGACCATCCGCCAGGTGTTTGAGGCCGTGGACCAGGTTCCCCTGCCTTCCCACCTGGAGGAAAAGATTGAAGCTATCCGCACCCAGCGGGCGAGCCAGTCACAGGCGTTTTTCTCACGCCACGCCGAGCAGTTCCGCGAGCAACAGGAACTGATTGCCGCGTTTGACCTGTATGCCGAACCCGTGGCCGAGCTCATCCGGCAGCGGGCCGGCAAACACCCATGGCAGACCGCTCTGGAAATCGGACCGGGCGAAGGTGCGTTCCTGCCGGTACTGTCGAAGATATGCGAACAAGTGGTGGCGCTGGACAACTCCCGGGACATGCTGGCCAAGGCCACACGTACCTGCATTGACGAACGCCTTAACAACGTCGACCTGATTGAGGGCGTCACCGACAACCTGCTGGCGCGGGGCGACGCTTTTGACCTGGTGGTAGCCAACATGGTGCTCCACCACGTTCCCAGCCCGGCGGACATTTTCCTTGACGCCGCCGCCCTGATCAACGGCGGTGGCTGCTTTGTGGTCAGCGACCTTTGCAGTCACGACCAGGACTGGGCCAAGGAGAACTGCGGTGACCTTTGGCTGGGCTTCGAGCCTGAGGAACTGACCGCCTGGGCAGCAGACGCGGGACTGAGGGCTGGCGAGCAACTGTTTATAGGATTGCGCAACGGCTTTCAGGTGCAGGTGCGAGAATTCTGGAAAACCACCACCGGCTGATCCGAAAACTCAATATCAACAATTTTTGATATACAGATACGTAGTTTTACGTATCCTTGCTAAAACCAACAAACCCGGTCACCGGAATGTGCCGCTACGGTCACTCACCGGTACGAATTTGAAACGCTCACAGAGGAGCAAACGCTATGTCTGAATACAGCATCTTTACTTCCGAATCGGTCTCTGAAGGCCACCCGGACAAACTGGCCGACCAGATTTCGGACGCCGTTCTGGATGCCATCCTGACAGAAGATCCTCATGCCCGTGTTGCCTGCGAAACCATGGTCAAGACCGGCGTTGCCATCGTTGGCGGTGAAATCACCACCAGCGCCTGGGTCGATCTGGAAGATCTTGTGCGCGGCGTGATCAAGGACATTGGTTACACCTCCTCTACCGTGGGCTACGACGGCGACACCTGCGGTGTGATCAACATCATCGGCAAGCAGTCCGTGGACATCGCCCAGGGCGTCGACCGCCAGAAGCCGGAAGACCAGGGTGCCGGCGACCAGGGCCTGATGTTCGGCTACGCCAGCAACGAAACCGACGTGCTGATGCCTGCACCGATCACCTTCTCGCACCGTCTGGTCCAGCGCCAGGCCGAAGCCCGCAAGAGCGGCCTGCTGCCGTGGCTCCGCCCCGATGCGAAAAGCCAGGTCACCTGCCGCTATGAAAACGGCAAGGTTGCCGGCATCGACGCCGTGGTTCTGTCCACCCAGCACGACGAAGACGTCTCCCAGGAAGACCTGAAAGAAGCGGTGATGGAGCTGATCGTCAAGCACGCCCTGCCGGCGGAACTGCTGCACAAAGACACCCAGTTCCACATCAACCCGACCGGCAAGTTCGTGATTGGTGGCCCGGTGGGTGACTGCGGCCTGACCGGCCGCAAGATCATCGTTGACACCTACGGCGGCATGGCACGCCACGGTGGCGGCGCCTTCTCCGGCAAAGACCCGTCCAAGGTTGACCGTTCCGCGTCCTACGCCGGCCGTTACGTCGCCAAGAACATCGTCGCCGCCGGCCTGGCCGACCAGTGCGAGATTCAGGTGTCCTATGCCATCGGCGTGGCGCAGCCGACGTCGATCTCACTGAACACCTTCGGTACCGGCAAGGTCAGCGACGACAAGATCATCGAACTGGTCCGCCAGCACTTCGACCTGCGTCCGTATGCGATCACCAAAATGCTCGACCTGCTGCACCCGATGTACCGGGCCACGGCAGCCTACGGCCACTTTGGTCGCGAGCCGTATGAGATGACCGTTGGCGGCAAGACGTTCACCGCTTTCCCATGGGAGAAGACGGATCGTGCGGCTGCCCTGAAGGATGCTGCTGGCATTTGATGTGGTTGTTATAGGTCTGACTTCTGGAGTTGGACCGTTGTTTTGGCCCGGCCCGTCACTCTTGGGGGTGGCGGCGCTGAGGCAAGTCCTTCGGGGACACGCTCGAGCCATCCATGGCCGCTTAGCTTTGGCCATCCTTGGCCAAAGATAGTCCCCGAAGGACTTGCCTCACCACCGCTTTGCAGAGTTGGTGAGGGCTGATCGAAATATGCTGAATGCCTCCCTCCGGATACCGGGAGACCTGAAACACGTTCTAAGGCGTATTGCTTGACCACATGCGCCCACAGTTTGAACTAGGGAGCGGGGATTTGCTTTCGCGGAATTTCGAAGGCCAAGGATGGCCTGAGAGAAGCGCACATGGATGTGCTCGTAGCGGTTCCGCGAAAGCAAATCCCCGCTCCCGACGCCACCAAGTTAAGAGGCCAGGGAGAAACAAACTCCCAAAGCCAAAACGATAGGAGCACAAAATGAGCACTCCGGCAGAAAAACTGAACAGTTTCAACGACTACAAAGTCTGCGATATCTCCCTGGCCGATTGGGGCCGTAAAGAGATCAAGATTGCGGAAGGCGAAATGCCTGCCCTGATGAAGCTCCGCGAGAAATACAAAGCCGAGCAGCCGCTGAAAGGCGCCAACATCATGGGCTGCATTCACATGACCATCCAGACCGCCGTACTGATCGAAACACTGGTCGAGCTGGGCGCCAACGTGCGCTGGTCGTCGTGCAACATCTTCTCCACCCAGGACCAGGCCGCTGCCGCCATCGCCGCGCAAAGCATTCCCGTGTTTGCGTGGAAAGGCGAAACCGACGAAGAATACGACTGGTGCCTCGAGCGCACCGTCGGTGCTGACGTTGACGGCTGGGAACCCAACATGATCCTGGACGACGGCGGCGACCTTACCGCCCTGCTCCATGAAAAGTACCCGGAAATCCTGACCAACTGCCACGGTGTCACCGAAGAAACCACCACCGGTGTCCACCGTCTGCAGGAAATGCTGCGCGAAGGGACTTTGAAAGTGCCGGCCATCAACGTCAACGACGCCGTCACCAAGTCCAAGAACGACAACAAGTACGGTTGTCGTCACAGCCTGAACGATGCCATCAAGCGCGCTACCGACCACCTGCTGGCTGGCAAGAAGGCCCTGGTGATCGGCTACGGTGACGTGGGCAAAGGCTCTGCCGCTTCCCTGCGCCAGGAAGGCATGATCGTAAAAGTTACTGAGGCCGACCCGATCTGTGCCATGCAGGCTTGCATGGACGGTTTCGAAGTGGTGTCCCCGTATATCAACGGCGTCAACACTGGAACCGAGGCCGGCATCAATCGTGACCTGCTGCAGAACACCGACCTGCTGGTCACCACCACCGGTAACATGAACGTGTGCGATGCTCATATGCTCAAGGCCCTGAAGAGCGGCGCCGTGGTGAGCAACATCGGCCACTTCGATAACGAAATCGACACCGCCTACATGCGCAAGAACTGGGAGTGGGACGAGGTCAAACCGCAAGTGCACGTGGTGTATCGCGACAAGGCCGTCAACGACCACCTGATTCTGCTGTCCGAAGGCCGCCTGGTGAACCTGGGCAACGCCACCGGTCACCCGTCACGGATCATGGACGGTTCTTTCGCCAACCAGGTGCTGGCGCAGATGTACCTGTTCGAGCGTAAGTTCGCCGATCTGCCGGAAGACGCCCGTTCCAAAGGCGTATACGTTCAGGTACTGCCGAAGCAGCTGGACGAGGAAGTCGCCCGCGCGATGGTGGAAGGCTTTGATGGCGTGATCACCAAGATGACCCCGGAGCAGGCCCAATACATCGGTGTACCGGTCGAAGGCCCGTACAAGCCGGAAAGCTACAAGTACTGATCGGATATCAAGATGGAATCCCAGAAACAGTTCAAACGCCGTTTCAGCTTTGAATTTTTCCCGCCCAAGACCGACCAGGGCAAGGAAAAGCTGCAGAACGTGCGCAACAAGCTCGCCGAGGAGAACCCGGATTTCTTCTCGGTCACCTTCGGTGCCGGCGGTTCCACCAGGGACCGCACCATTGAAACCGTACTGAACCTGCACAAGCAGGGCATTTCCACAGCTCCACACCTGTCCTGCGTGGGTGGCACCCGCAAGGACATCGGCGAGTTGCTGGATTTGTACAAAGAGAACGGCATCAACCGGATTGTCGCCCTCCGGGGCGACATGCCTTCCGGTATGGGGGCTGCAGGTGAACTTCGTTACGCCAATGAGCTGGTGGAGTTTATCCGCGAGCACAGCGGCGACCACTTCAACCTGGAAGTGGCAGCCTACCCGGAGTTTCACCCCCAGGCCCGCAGTGCCGAGGAAGACCTGAAGAATTTTGCACGCAAGGTGGAAGCCGGCGCCAACAGCGCCATCACCCAGTACTTCTTCAACGCGGACAGCTACTTCTACTTCATCGACCGCCTGGAGAAGCTGGGCATCACCATACCGGTGGTGCCGGGCATCATGCCCATCGTCAACTTCTCCAACCTGGTACGCTTCTCTGACATGTGCGGCGCGGAAATTCCGCGCTGGATCCGCAAGCAGCTCGAAGCCTACGGCGACGACAGCGATTCGATTCGCAAGTTCGGCGAGGAAGTAGTGACCGAGATGTGTGACAAGCTGCTTCGGGCCGGCGCGCCCGGGCTGCATTTCTACACCCTGAACCAGGCTCAGCCCAGTATCCGCATCTGGGAGAACCTGGGAATTGGTGAGCGGGAGAAGATTGCTTTCTGATTCCTGCTTTTCCCCCTCTCCCCAACCCCTCTCCCGCTAGGGGAGAGGGGCTTACACACTCCCTGGCGCCGGCAACTCCCCCTCTCCCCCGAGGGAAGAGGGGCTTACACATCCCCAAGCGCCGGCAACTCCCCCCTCTCCCCCGAGGGAATAGAGGATTACACACTCCCAGGCACCGGCAACGTCCCCCTCTCCCCTCGCGGGAGAGGGCCGGGGAGAGGGGGCAACCTCTAACCACCTGATTTCCTGCATTTCTCCCGTTAATGGTCTAAGGTTAATTTGATGCAGTTCCATTAACGCTCCCCGAAAGACACTGTCACCAACCGTGCCTTTTGGCTTGCCTTACCGGGCAAACGGAGCTCCATAAGAAGACAAGGAGAAAGCATGAGCACGAAATGGCTGAAAACCCTCGGCGCCACACTGGCAATGACCGTCGCCGCGGGAACCGTTAGCGCTGAAACGCTGAAAGTCGTGACCGACCCCAGCTTTGTACCCTTTGAAATGATGGACCAGGAAACCGGCGAAATGATTGGTTTCGACATGGAGATCATTCGCGAGGTGGCTGAACGGGCCGGGTTCGAGATTGACCTCAACACCATGGATTTCAATGGCATCATTCCGGCCCTTCAAACCGGCAACGTGGACATTGCCATCGCGGGTATCACAATTACTGAAGAACGCGAAGAGATCGTTGATTTCTCTGATCCGTATTACGATTCCGGTTTGCGCATTCTGGTGCGCGAAGACAATGACTCCGTGGAAGCGATGGAGGACCTGAACGGTCAGAAAATCGGCACCAAGATCGGCAGCACCAGCTATGACTACCTGACCAGGACACTGGATCAGAATGACGGGGTAACCCCTTACCCGGGCAGCTCCGACATGTACATGGCACTGATGTCCCGTGCGGTGGACGCGGTTTTCTATGACGCACCCAACGTCGGTTATTTCGCCAGCACCAAGGGCGAAGGCAAGGTCAAAACGGTTGGGCCGCTGTACGAAGGCCAGCAATATGGCATCGCCCTGAAGCAAGGCAGTGAATGGCTTGACGAGGTCAACGCGGCACTGGCCTCCATCAAAGAGGATGGCACCTACAAGGAAATATACGAGAAGTGGTTCGGCCCAATGCCGGAAGACATGTAATCCTCTGGCACCATAGCCGGGGCGCCAAGCGCCCCGGCAGGTAACTCCCCATCCGACGGAGACAACCACTGTGGAATTCCAGTTTCAGTTTGACTGGCAGGCGGCCATCAACTCCATCCCCTACCTGCTAAAAGGGGTTCCCTATACCCTGCTGATCTCGTTTGGCGGTCTCGCCATCGGCTTTGTGCTGGGCATTATTTTCGGCCTGCTGAGCATTAACAAAAAATGGTTCCTGCGCTGGCCGGCAACCGCCTACATCGAAATATTCCGCGGCACCCCCATCCTGGTTCAGGTGCTGTTTATCTTCTACGGTCTACCCGACCTGATTGGCAACCCGATTGACCCACTGACTGCTGGCATCGCAGCCATCGCCCTCAACTCCGGCGCCTATATATCGGAAGTGGTGCGCGGCGGCGTTCAGTCAATCGACAAGGGCCAGACCGAGGCAGGGCTGTCACTGGGTCTCTCCCGATCCCAGACATTCTGGTCCATTATCTGGCCCCAGGCATTCCGGCGGATGATACCCCCGCTCGGCAACCAGGCGATTGTCAGCATCAAAGATACCTCGCTGTTCTCAGTTATCGGTGTCGGTGAACTGGTCCGCCAGGGTCAGGTTTATATTGCCAACACCTTTACGGCCTTTGAGGTCTATTTTGTGGTGGCCTGCCTCTACCTGATGATCACCCTCTCCCTCTCACTACTGCTACGACTCCTTGAGCGTCGCGGGCTGGCTTCTGTCTGAAGGAAAGGTACCCATGACACAAATTGTGCAAATGAAGGGCATGAACAAGTACTTTGGCAAACTTCATGTTCTGAAGGACATCAACCTCACAGTGGAAGCCGGCGAGGTTGTCGTCATCATCGGGGCCAGTGGCTCCGGCAAGTCCACTTTGATTCGCTGCGTGAATGGCCTCGAAGAGTATGAATCCGGCAAACTTGTGGTCGATGGCAATGAACTCGCACCGAAAGGCGGCAACCAGAAAGCGCTGGCGGAAATCCGCAAGGAAGTGGGTATGGTGTTCCAGCAGTTCAATCTGTTCCCCCACCTGACGGTGAAAAGGAACATCATGCTGGCGCCGATGAAAGTGAAAAGCGCCTCCCAGGTAATCGCCAACGCCACCGCCGAGCGACTGCTGAACCGCGTGGGCATCGGCAATCAGGCGGACAAGTACCCCAGCCAGCTGTCGGGCGGCCAGCAACAGCGGGTAGCCATTGCCCGGGCGCTGGCCATGGAACCGCGACTGATGTTGTTCGACGAGCCAACCTCTGCGCTCGACCCTGAAATGATCGGTGAGGTGCTGGACGTGATGCGCGAGCTGGCCAAAGAAGGCATGACCATGATGGTGGTGACTCACGAAATGGGCTTTGCCCGGGAAGTGGCGGATCGGGTCATTTACATTCATGAAGGCCAGATTGTCGAGGAAGGCAAGCCCGGCGATGTCTTCGACAACCCGCAAAACGAGCGGACCCAGGCGTTCCTGTCCCGGGTTTTGGCTCATTGAAGTTAGCCGAGTTGAAAAGCCCCCGCTCCTGGGTAATGCTGTTCACATAAGCTGAGCAGCATGCCGATTTACCGAGCAGTGGGTTTTGCTCATCTTGACCGTTCTCGGCCTCGAAGGTCGGGGGCGACTCTCCAGAAACAGGTTTCCCAGAACCAATCGCAGCACTTGGTCCGACGGTAGGCGGCGAATTGTGGCGCTGGAGGAGGCACTATAGAACTTAAAGAGAGAGGCAGGCGGGGCAGTTAATGAGCGGCAAACTCGAGAATTCTGTCTTTTTCCGTGTGAAGAGTTACCTCGATGCCATCGCCGGTAAGGCTAGCAAGGGTCTCCTCAAAAGCCTCCAGGCGGATGTCGTTAGCCTCTCCTGATTCCGGGCCTTTCACTGGAAATAACACAGGGCCTTTGAGCAAGTGCCGCTTGCGGAGCTGATCGACTTTCAGTTTCCACCGGCCGCCATGTTCGATGATTGCCGTGGAATCTGTCTGGCCCAGGAATAACGGCTTGATAACCCTGATGGCGTCACCGCCCTTTTGCTCAACAAATGGGAAGGTAACACCATAAAGCTGGTCTTCTATTCGGCGCTTTGTGAAGCGTCGGGCCAGATCCCGCTGTTCAAGGAGTTTCTTTACACCCTTCTCAAGAATGGTTTCCTGATATTCCCTGGTGACGAAGTTCCTGCCCACGTAGAAATTATAAAGCTCAGCCAACGTCTGTTCCGGATTCTCCGCCAGAACCACCCGCTGCTCGCTGAACCGCACAATAGTTTCACGGGGTCGAATCAGCTCCTGAAACAGGCCTTTGTGAAATCCATACTCCCGGTTGTTGTCACCAAACTCCCTGATCTGGTCTTTCAGCATTCCCTGCACTCTGTGCAGCTCAGCTTCCAGATTCGCCATGGTTTTGAGGTACAACCCCCTGTCCAGTTCCTCAAAAAACTGGGTGATACGCGCATGCTTCTTCCGGAGCAGTTTGAAGCCCAGATAGCGGGTTTTGGGTGCCCACAGCAAAATACCGACATTGGCAAACTCGCCCGTCTCGATATAAGGCATAAACCGCACGATGGCGTATTGGCACGCTAACCTAGTCATTTCCGGTTCCAAAAGTTGTCGCTACGAAAGCGCTGTAAGTGTTTCAGGAATGAATCCGGATTAAAGTCCAGCTCCATCGTCATTTCCGGATCTCTGTAAAACCACTCCTCGGGAATAGCTTGGATGATGTCATCCCACTCCCTCAAAGCCTGTTCCATTCGGTCAGTATAGTGCTGCCGCTCGATCAAGTCATCGAACACGACCGGCAGGCTATCCCTGAAGGCGTGATACTGGAGGAAATCGTCAGTGTCAAAGTCCGAGTCAAATGACTGATTGTGATCAATAACCACGAGGCGCTGCGCTTCCGGTTCCCAAAACAGATTTGGATTGCCGCTGTTCTCAGTCAGCATGCGATCCACATTGGAGATCCACCAATCGAAAACCAGAACTGAATTTCGCAGTTCAATGGGTACTTCATTTACCTACGAAAAAGCCAGCTCCGTTACGATCTGCTCTTGCGACCCAAACGCGGGACCAGAGCCAAGATCCGCAGCATCACCCGGCATCATCAAGTCGGTTAACTCTTCGGAAACCGTTACGATTCTGAAGGGTGCCAGCGGGATGCCAAAGGTGAGCGCAAGATTCCCCGCGATCCATTCCTTAATCTGGCTGTCCCGACCCGCCCCAAAGCCTTTGACGAAATAGACGTTGTCGTCGTCCCCTCTGCAGATAAAAGGCCGCGTCATGCCATGTTCGGAGCGACGCAAAACCTCGACTATTTCGACTTCAGGTGGCTGACGGCTCGACACGTGAGTGAAATTTCCTTTTTCCTTGGTAGTTACCACAAGACATCTTATCGGAGGCTTCAGTAATACGCCTTAACCGTATCCCATATTCTCTTCACGAGAAAGTGCAGAAATCCGTCGAGTGTACTTCACCACTAGTCGCACAGAGACACGTAATCACATGAAAAATATATACTGTCTTGTTTCATCGCAAATCGTAATTGGCTGTATTGAGACGTCAGCAGCGTGTGAAGCCAGAAACCGATGATCCGACTTCACTACGTAAAAAAACCTTTAGTAAAACTGCCGCTGGGGCCCTCTCAATTCACCTGCGACTCAGAATACGACCGATCATAGATTAACCTTTTGCCAGCGGCCAAATGCTTTTGATTCGTTAAGACAGATTCAAGCTCATGAGATAGCGGCGCGCCACCTTGCCAAAAATCAGTAAGCACACGAGGGTCTGCAATATAACTGCAACAGCAAAACCGATCATCAGAACCCCCAGTGGAAGCCCTGAGAAAACCATCATGAATTCATCAATCGGCGGAGCGCTGGCTGATACGAACAGCATTGCGACAAGAGAAACGAACGAAATGATCAACGCACTCACGTTAACAGAGACGGACATTATCCAGTTCTCCCGGAATGTAGGTGCTCGACCATACGCGGAAACCGATACGGCCATCGCGCCATATGAGGCACCGATCATTGCCGCGATCTGTACTCCGGAATTCATCTCGATGTTGAATACCTCACCGATCGTAATAATGCAGAGCTGAAAGGCTGCATACAAGCCGGTGAAGTTTAGGATAGTTCTGACAATCATGTTTAAACTTCCTTGCTTTTTCAGTTGTTGAATTACAGACCTTTCTGTTTCGCGAAACTACTGCTGCAGGACCTACCTAGAAGCCGGGATGCCCCCTTTGTCGATATAATGCTGCACCTGCGCGTTGTTGGTGTACTCGTATGTCGTTGCCTCAGAGGAGCAGGGGGCAAAGCTACTGCCCCCCCCCCAATAACGACATCTGGCGGGTAGAAAGGGGTTTATTCAAACTGTGCAAATGCACCGGCCAGCAGAGCAACCGCAAGGGTTCCATACATCGACAGAACAGGAACAAGACACCACGCCTGCCAGAGCCTTGGCAGCGAGACATCAGGGTCCCCCAGCATTGATGCTCTTTGTTGGCAGAATCGCGATGAGCAATTCCGAAATGCAAGGAAGGCAAACACATGACTGCATCTGACCAAACGTCCAACGAATGCGGATGACCAGATCTGACTAACCCTGGAAAGACTGCCAGTGGGTGTCGAGACTCGTTCTTCTATTTTTTGGGCGTAACGAAAACCCACGGTCAACATCATAAAGATAGACAACAGACTCAGCAGTATGCCCCCTGCCACCACGTATGCTGCGAAGATGTGCCATTCCTCACTCACGGCTGTGCACCTCGTAAATCAACTCGCCCGCAGCTGCTCCCATGTCACCAACGGTCTTCCCACCAATTGCACTGCCCACGCCCCCAGCGATAATCCCACAAGCAACGCCACCCACACCTGCCGTGCCTATGCCTACAGCTACACAGAGTAACGGTGCTGCAACGGCACCGGCCGTGCCACCGGCGGCTGAGCCAGCAAATCGCAGAGATTCAGTTAGCCCAACGCGCTCGCATTCGTTGGCTCGTCCAGTCGTACACGCCTCGTAAATCTTATATCCAGCCAGTCCAGCATCGAGGGCTACAACTAATCGCCCTCCATGCTCCACAAACCGTGCTGCACCCGCAGCCCTTGAATAATGGGCTCCATAACCAGGAATTGGACCAACACCGGCTTCTTTCCAGTGGTGAACGATACCTTTAGTTGAAAGCCCCAGCGCTTTCTTTAGTTTGGCGTTGTCATCTAATGACAGCCCTTTTCGCGCCATATTCCCAAGCGCAAAATCCAGTTTAGAGAACAACGCCCGGCGCTTCTCGTAAAACTCAGGGACGTTTAACCGGCCATGTTTTCTGAAAGTGCTTTGATAAAGCGCCTCAATGTTCTTCAGCGTGGCATTAATGCTCTTGATCTGCTGACCAATCATGGTCGCACCAGCACCCATGCCGGTCGCGGCATTTGCCGTCATCTGTTCCAGAAGGTCGTAATGATCGACAATGAACTGCGCCTCCTGCTCGCTCATGTGGCGCACTTGCTGATTCACCTGCGCCGCCACCCCCATCAGGTCATTTTCCTCAACGGTGCACTCCAGGCTGTGAGGATCAGCGACTACGATCATTTCGCCGGGCAAGACTCGGCTGCCCAAACCAGGATTCAGGCGATCAAAATTATCGGGCTTTGCTGAGGCGTCGCCATAAATATCAGCCAGAAGCTCATTGCGGCTCATGGGCTTGCGAACAACATGGAATCCGGGTTCACTCAAACCCCGATTTTCGCGGGCCTCAGAACGAGTTGAAGTCGGTGCGCCGGGGGTTTTGAACGCCGCTGCCGAGGACGAACTACGCGAAGAAGACATCGATTCAGGAAGACTTTCCGAAGTCACAGTCTTTGATTTCGACTGAACCGATTCTACCGCTGTCGCTGGTTTTGCCACTGCCCTTTGCACGACGGGTGATACTCCCGAAAAAGCCGCCGGCGTGTGCGTATCACCAATCACCACAGACCCCGACCCGATCGTCACACCACCGCATGAAATCGCGCCACCAGTCACTGCGGCCGGCTTGCCATTGATCATGACTGTCGCAGAGCCACTAGCAACGGTGCGCGGGTGCGGTGAATGTTTGGGTTTGGAGTGGGGTGCCAGCGGGTCGCCAACCCGGGCAGCTGGCTTGCCATCGATGAGTACGTCAGGGGAACCGGAAATCACCGGGGTGGGCGGGAAACCTTCGTGGTCGGAGCCCAGGTCTCCGAGTAATACCATCGCTTTACTCATGTCGCATCCTTTGCGTTTTCTTTCGCCATCGTGGCGCTTTGAGTTAACAAGCGCAGTTTATACGGAAGCACGGCCCCGGCCAAATTCTGCCATTTCAGAGTGTGATGCCGTCGCGCGAGCAAAAAACGGCTACAATCGGATAGCATGCTAACGAACTCCGCGAATAAGACACCCCGGGACACCAGATCACGCAGTAAGGATAGGCAATGCCCAAGTTCACCGAAAACGAACTGGAACAGGGCACCGAGTCCGCCCAACTCACAGACAAGACCGAAAAGCGCTTTATGGCGTTGGTGAAACGCCTGAAAGCGGCCTATGACATTTGCAGTGGCTCAGAAGGCGTGGCCCAGGCCGAGCGGGACCGCATTCACTTTTATCTGGCCGTTTGCTCCATCGTTTTCAAACTGACCCGCGGCCATGCCCCGGACACCGCCCAGATGAATGCTCGGGTGCGGGAGATGATGACGGAGGCCCTGAAAGCGGACGGTGTGGAGGAAATTTTTAAGCTTGGCGAAGATGGCGCCGAAGCACGAAACATTTTCGACGATGACTATTCTGGCCAAAATCGAAAAAATCAAGCTTCCAAACACGAAGATCAATCTTCTCCAGCAGCTTCTTGCCAAAGCGATTGAGGACTTCAAGCGGGTCAATAAAGCTGGTGGTGTCGACTTCTCCAAGCAGCTTCAGGCGCTCGTAGAAAAATACAGAAGCGGACATTCTAAGAGGCGAGGTAGTTGAGGATTTCACCGACGAGATTATCGACCGCTACTTGGAAATCATCCAGTCGCTAAAACATGAAGTTGGCTCTTTCGAAGAGTTGGGCATCGACCTGGAAGTCAAAGCCTTCTATGACATCCTGAAGGATCTGGCGACCAAATATGACTTCACCTACCTCGAACAGAAGCTCCTCCCCCTTTCCGAGGCAGTGAAAGCCGTGGTGGACGATAAAATAGAGTATACAGACTGGAACAGACGCGAGGACATCAAGGCAGAACTGAAGGTGGACCTCATCCTGCTGTTGGGGAAGCATGGTTATCCCTCCATTGACCGGGATGAGGTGTGCAAGGAAATCTTTGAGCAATCCGAAAACTTCAAGAAGTATCAGCCGTCCCGCTTACAATAACTCTCGGAGGGCGTCATATTCCTGCTCAATTTTGACGCGGGAGTCTTCCGCCAGGAAGCTGGCCACTTTTTTCCCCAGCAAAGGCACGTCACATCTCACGTTCAGGCTGACATGATTGGTACAGCTCTCAGACGACCCCTGGAGTTTCATGATGCCCTGAATCTTGGCCGGCACATTTTCAATACGCACCCGGAATTCACAGTGCCACTCGGAGTCGTCCTTGCGGAACCAGTGTTCCTCCTGACGCACCTGATTCCACTCACGGTGAAAACTGGCCAGAATGCCCGGTACTTCCGCGGACGTCATCATTTCGCGCTCTATCACAAGTTTCGCTGACAGGTCATCGCGCTTCAGTTCCACGACACGCACATTTCGGGAACCCAGCTTCTGATTTTTTTCGATGATGCGGCTCTCGTCGAAGAAGGCGCCCAGCACATGCTCAAGGCCTGCCTCATAAGGGTGTTTAAGCTCCAGTTTCATAACGGCCTCCAAAAAGTATAAGGAGATTGTTACGGGGGCGGTGCCTGCAAACATTGGCCGTCAGGTCAGGTCCTGATGGCTGCGTAGCCAGAGTGATCAAGGTCACACTTTAGAGTCCCGTACCGCTCAATACGTTGACGAATGAGCCGACGGGGAGACTGGCAGGCCGCACCTCGGCCAAGTATCATGGTGAACCTTTTGATTCATCAGCTACCGATCCCTTTACCGGGCCGATAGGAGACTCACAGATGCGCAACGCCGATCTCGTCGCACGGGACCTCAAATCCGTCTGGCATCCCTGCACCCAGATGAAAGACCACGAAACCCTGCCGCTGATTCCAGTGAAACAGGGCGAAGGTGTCTGGCTGGAAGATTTCGAGAATAACCGCTACATAGATGCCGTCAGTTCCTGGTGGGTCAACCTGTTCGGCCACGCCAACCCACGCATCAACGCGGCCATCCAGGAGCAGATCGGAAAGCTCGAGCACGTGATACTGGCAGGTTTCAGCCACGAGCCCGTGGTCAACCTGTCAGAACGCCTGATTGAGGTCACCCCTCCGGGGCTCAATAAATGCTTTTATGCCGATAACGGTTCGTCCGCCATCGAAGCCGCGCTGAAGATGAGTTATCACTACTGGAAAAACCAGGGTAAGCCCGGCAAGAAGAATTTCGTCAATCTGGGCAACAGCTACCATGGCGAAACCCTGGGTGCCCTGGCGCTTGGCGATGTGGCGCTTTACAAGGACACCTACCAGCCACTGCTGATGGAGGTGCTCACCGCGCCTTCTCCGGATGCCTGGAACAAGGAAGCCGGTGAAACCGACGAGGAATACGCCCTGCGTCAGTTCGAGGCCATGGACAAACTGCTCGCCGAGAAGCACGAGGAAATCTGTGCTGTCGTGGTAGAGCCGCTTATTCAGTGCGCCGGCGGCATGCGTATGCACCATCCCGTGTACCACACCAAATTGCGGGAAGCCTGCGACCGGTATGGTGTGCACCTGATTGCGGACGAGATTGCCGTTGGCTTCGGCCGCACCGGCACGATGTTCGCTTGCGAACAGGCAGACATCACGCCGGATTTCATGTGCCTGTCGAAAGGGCTGACGGCGGGCTACCTGCCGCTGTCCGTGGTACTGACCACCGATGACGTCTACCAGGCTTTCTACGACGATTACGAGACCCTGCGGGCGTTTCTCCATTCCCACAGCTACACCGGCAACCCCATTGGTTGCGCGGTCGCCCTGGCCACCCTGGACATTTTCCGGGATGACAACGTTATCGAGAACAACAAGCGCCTGTCCGCGTGCATGGCGGACTCTGTGGCTCACCTGGCGGATCACCCGAACGTAGGCGGCATCCGCCAGCACGGCATGACACTGGCCGTGGAAATGGTCAAGAACAAGGCCGACAAGACGCCATTCCCCTGGCAGGAACGACGCGGCATCAAGGTCTACCAACACGCCCTCACACGCCAGGCCCTGCTACGTCCCCTAGGTAACGTGGTGTATTTCATGCCGCCCTACATCATCACCGAGGAGCAGATCCGCCATCTCGGTCAGGTAGCTACCGAAGGCATTGAGATTGCCGTCAGGGACTGAGCATGCGCGTTCCCAGAATCTACACCAGCTCTCCCCTGAGCGAGGGCTGCACAACCGGGCTGGACGAAAACGCAGCCCAGCACGTCGGCCGGGTACTGCGCATGCAGCCCGGCCAGGAACTGCAGCTTTTCAATGGTGACGGGCACGACTACCCCGCCACCATTACCAGCGCCAGCAAGAAACAGGTCGACGTTCAGGTGGGCTCCCCGGTCGCTAACGCCACCGAATCCTCCCTGGACATTGTCCTCGGCCAGACCCTCTCCAAAGGCGACCGCATGGACTACGCCGTGCAGAAAGCCGTGGAAATGGGTGTAACCCGCATCGTCCCCCTCACCACCGAGCGCTGCGACGTAAAACTCAAAGGTGACCGCGAGGAAAAACGCCTTCGCCACTGGCAATCCGTTGCCATCAGCGCCGCCGAACAATGCGGCCGGGCCCGCGTGCCGGAGATTCTTCCGGTCATGACCCTGGCGCAATGGTTTGAACACACCACGGACTGCGACCTGAGACTGGTCCTGCATCACCGCACGGAACAGTCCCTGGACTCCATGAACAAACCAACCCGTGTCGCCCTGATGATCGGTCCGGAAGGGGGCCTGAGCCCCGAAGAAATAGCGGCAGCTGAAAACAACGACTTCCTGCCGGTCGCTCTCGGGCCGCGGGTACTGCGAACAGAAACCGCTCCGATCGCTGCCATGGCGCTGTGTCAGTGGCTCTGGGGCGACATCGGCAGCTGAGCACACCGACTGTGACGCCGCCTTTGCCCGGCTTATCAGTCATTGACAGGACGCTGGCTGACAAACATTATCGCTGTCGAGCAGAAGAGTAGCGGGAACCAAAACACCAACAACGAACAAACGCGAGTACCGGATGACAAGTCTGTTTACCAATCCCGAATTCTGGCAGTACCTAAGCATCCCAGTCATTGCCGCGCTGATCGGCTGGAGCACCAACTGGCTTGCCATCAAAATGACGTTTTACCCCCTGGAGTTTATCGGCAAGCCGCCATTACTCGGCTGGCAGGGCATCATCCCCTCCAAAGCCCGGAAAATGGCCGCCATCAGCGTAGACGCGACCATCTCCAAGATTGGCACCGTCGATGAAATTTTCCAACAGATCGACCCCAAGGTGCTGGCCGCCCACATCGTGCATTCCGCCGACCCCCGCATCGAGGAATACGTCGACGAAATGATGCTGCGGGAATACCCGACATTCTGGGAAAACCTTCCGAACTCCGCCCGCAACATGGTCTACGACAGGGTTCGCAAAGCCACACCCCAGCTGGTAGACAACCTGGTCGATGATATTTCCAACAACATCGAAGACCTGCTGGACATCAAGGGCATGGTCATCGATCGCCTGGCCAAGGACAAGCAACTGCTGAACCGCATCTTCCTGGAATGTGGCGATGCTGAGTTTCGTTTCATCGTCAATTCCGGCCTCTACTTCGGTTTTCTATTCGGCCTGGTGCAGATGGCCGTGTGGTATTTCTACCAAAGCTGGTGGGTGCTGCCATTTTTCGGTTTGCTGGTCGGTTATGCCACCAACTGGATCGCGTTGAACGTGATTTTCCGCCCCCTGAACGAGAAGAAGTTCGGACCGATACGGTTTCAAGGGCTGTTCCTCAAGCGCCAGAGCGAAGTGGCAGAGTCCTTCTGCCATATCGTGACCCACGAAATCCTGACTGTCGGCAACATTATCAACGCCATCATTGAGGGCCCCAAAAGTGATCGAGCCCGGAATATGGTGAAGAAACATATCAAACCGCTGGTGGATGAAACCGCTGGCATGGGCAAGGCATTGACCCAGATGGCATTTGGCCCTACCGGCTTCGCTACCCTGAAGAACAAGGTGGGATTGAAAGCTATCGAAATTTCACAGTCTTCTTTCAACAATCCGATGTTTGAAAAAGACCGGGCCCGGGCCGTTAAATCCATCATGGTTGAGCGGATGATTGCTCTGACATCGGAAGAATTCCAGGATCTGCTTCGTCCCTGCTTCCAGGAGGATGAAATCAAACTCATTCTGGTGGGGGCTTTCCTGGGTATGGTGGCAGGCGTCGGCCAATTGATATTCGTATTTGGTGGTGCCCTGGGATAACCGGGGCCATTTTGCTGTGCACAAGCCAATGACGCCTCTATACTGGCAGGAAACGGGTACGTATCATTTGACGACTCACCGACCTGGAGGCATTGGATGCCAGGCATTTTCTCCTGGATATCAGGTTTGTTTTCGGCCACAGTGCCTGAATCCCGGACTCCCGAACCAAGACTGTTCAATCCGGTAGCTGGCAAACCCTCCACCACGGAGCAGGATTCGCTGCTGATTCATAAACTGGAGAGCCACCTTTTCTGCTGGCTTCTGGACTCGCCACCGTCCGCGCTCAAAACCAGCACACTCGAAATCACGCCTTTACTGGAGCAACTTGAGCAACGCCTGCAAGACCAGTCCCTGGAAGAGTTGCCGCGCCAGCCGCTGACACTCCCGATGCTCATGCGAGCACTGTCAGACGAATCGTCAGACCGTCATCAGGTCACCGAAGTCATACTCAGCGATCCGTCACTCACTGACCAACTGCTACAAATTGCCAACAGCCCCTATTTCAAGACCGGTGATCAAACCATCGAATCGGTGGACCACGCGGTGTTTGTGCTGGGCATTGACGGTATCCGGAATGTCATTTCAGCAGCGGTTCTGCGGCCGATGATGGCAGCCCGGAACAGCCGAGAGGCCCTGTTTGCTCAACGGGTCTGGCGCTGGGGGCTGGCATGCGCCCGCTCGGCAGAGCTCATCGCCAGAATACAGGGGCAGGACACCAGCGCACACTTTATGGTGGGACTCCTTCCTGCGTTGTCCTATATCACCTTACGAAGGGAAATCCACCGTATTTACCGCGCCAACGGGCACAAACAGGACCCTGAACCAGCCGTAATCCGGCATGCGTTGGCGCGCTACCACTGGGCAACCACCCAATTGCTGGCCAATGAATGGAACCTTCCCCCCAAATACCACGCCTACTTGCTGGCCGCCGAGCGCCCCGCCCCGGAGCAGCAACACTCTCCGTTGAATGACGGCATGATCTTGGGGACCCGTGAAGCGCTGCGTGATGCCCACCAGCGTAATATGGCGGAAGAGAAACTTCTCAGCCTGATTCGTCTGGAGGAGGAGCAATTTGTGTGGGTTCGCAAAGCGCTGCTCCGAATGCTGGAAAACAGCAATTCCCCCGCCTGACCGTGAGCCCTCACAGGTCAGGCATTGCCCTCCCCTCGCCCGGCACTCAGCAGTTCAGCAAAGGTCACTGACTCATCGGCTGCGGAGCGACTCCGCAACCCCTCTGGAATCACCGGAGGCAGGCGGTCAACCACCCGATCCTCATCATGACGAACAGCCTCCAGGACATTGCCGACGGTAATAAGGTCGAGCGACCGTCCCGGCGTCAATTGATCCCCCTGTTTTCCGGCCAGCGTCAGAAAACCAGCCCGAATGAGCTTGTCACTGACCCCTCGGGTGACTTCCCCGGGCACCCGCAATTGCTGCTCTAACGACTCCTGCTGAGGCGCCGGCTTACCTTCGCTAAACGGTCTGGCAACCAGCCACATCAACGCCAGGGCCACCTTTTCCTGGAGTTCAGGAGATAACTGCACCTTGTGACGCTTGGCCACGGACCCGGGATTCTGAATGTAGAAGGACAAACTGGCGCCTAGTAGCAAGATCATCCAGTTGAGATATATCCAGATCAGCAGAATGATACCGATGGCAAAACTGGAATAGATCGCCTCGTATTTGGCGGAACCCGCTACAAAGGAAGCAAACAACATCCCAGCGGCCTGCCAGGATACCCCTGCCACCAGACCACCGATAAAGGCATAACGCAGTTTGACCCGGGTATTGGGGATAAAGACATAAACAAAGGTGAATGCCCCCACCACCAGGAAGAATGGTGTAAAACGACTGATGGCAATGATCAACGAACCAAATGGTTCAATCTCGACCAATGTCTGCACGAACTTGGAGGAAAAGATGGTGGCGGTCGCGCCGATGGCAGACACCATCAGCAAGGGGCCGACCATAATCACACTCAGGTAATTGCTGAACCGTTGTGCCATGGAGCGCATGTCCGGCACACGCCAGATCATGTTGAAGGAGCGCTCGATTTTCTGGACCAGCGAAATCACCGTATACACCAGCAACGCCAGCCCCACAGACCCGAGCACCCCGACCTTCATATTGTCGACAAAGCTCAGAATCTGCTCGGCAATCTGCACCCCTTGTGGTCCCATGGGCTCAAAGAACTGAAACAGGAATGGTTCCAGCCGCTGATGCACTCCCATAGCCTTGAGCACCGAGAAGCTCAAAGCCAGCAGCGGCACTATACTGAGTAGCGTGGTGTACACCAGGCTCATGGAGTGCAGCGTCAGGTTGCCACTGATCACATCGCGGATCAGTGCGTACAAGCTACGCCCGGTTTTATAGAGCCAGGTCCACGGCCACGTCTGGGGTGGGTTGGGATTGGCAAGAATCCACTTTTCCGCGGCGTCAAGCCGGTCTTTTAACTGAAAGGAAGCCACATAACATCCTGTTTTTCAGAGTAGTGCTCAAAGTATGGGCAGTTCGCCCCAAGTTTCAACACTGTGTCCAATATTCTATGCCTCGCATGTCTCACGGGGCCTCATAATATCAATATAGCATTATGATACTTCTACTTATGCCTTTCTGTGTGTATAAAGCACCCTTCAGACCAACCCGATCAACGCAGACAGGTGCTTCATTATGCGGTTGAAGAATCTTTTCAGCATCCTGGCCATGACCATCTTCATGCCTGGACAAGCCTTGGCAACCAACGGCTATTTCAAACTCGGCTATGGCACCATCAGCTCGGGCATGGCTGGAGCCACCACCGCGCTTTCCCAGGACAGCATTGCCGCCGCTACAAACCCTGCAGGCATGGCTTTTATTGGCAACCGAGTGGACGGTGGCGTGGAACTGTTCTCACCTCGCAGAGAATTCACCGTCGAGGGTGGCATGGCTGAACCTCCCCAGGGAACTTTCTTTCTCGCACCTGGAACCCGAGAAAGCCGCAACAATCTCTTCGCCATTCCTCACTTCGGTGTAAACCGGCAGGTTGGTGAAGATCACGCCCTCGGCATTTCCGTATTCGCCAATGGTGGCATGAACACCGAATACAGCGGTGAGAATGGTGGGGTATTTGGCGCAGGTACTGCAGGCGTCAATATGGAACAGCTTTTCATTGCGCCCACGTGGTCGTGGAAATTCTCCGATAACCAGGCCATTGGCTTTTCTCCGATGATCGCCTATCAGCGTTTCAAGGCCGAGGGATTAGCCAGCTTTGGTGCTTTTTCCTCTAACCCGGATGCATTGAGCAACCAGGGAACCGACGAAGCCTGGGGTTATGGTTTTCAGATCGGCTGGCAGGGAGAGCTATCTGAAAACCTGCGCGGTGGCCTAAGTTGGCGCACGATTCTGGAAATGGAGGAGTTCGAAAAGTATGAAGGCCTGTTTGCCGAGCAAGGGGATTTCGATATTCCCCAGATGTTCAGCGCAGGACTTGCCTGGTCAGGCATTCAGGATCATTGGTTGGCGATCGATATTCAGCACATCCGTTACAGCGAAATCAACAGCGTGGGTAACCCTCTCCTGCCGAACCTGCAAACTGCCCGCCTCGGCGATGATGATGGCGCCGGTTTTGGCTGGAATGACATGACTACCGTAAAACTGGGCTGGCAATGGCAACAGAGCAACTCTCACTCCTGGCGTGCAGGTGTCAGCTACGGTAGTCAACCGATCCCCGATGAGGAGGTGTTGTTCAACATTCTGGCCCCGGCAGTTCCGGAGTGGCACTTTACCGGCGGCTTCACCCACCGCTTCAGTGAGGATCTCGAGGTTTCCGGCATGGCCTTCTACACGCCCGAGGAAACACTGAAGGGTGAGAATCCACTCGGCCCCGGTCAGACCATAGAACTGCGTATGTACCAGTTCGGACTCTCGGCCAGCCTGGGTTATTCTTTCTGATTCTCAGCCAGGGCCAGTTCGTGAGTGGTGGAAACCGCACTGATGTCCCTTGTCGGAGTTGACCCAGATAAGCAGTTCATTGCGTTCAAAAGCCAGAACCGGCATTGAAAAGGGAACGGCAGCCGCGTCATACGGCTGCCGATTTTTCGAGGGTGAGTCAGGGGGGAATACCCGGAAAATCAGGCCGAGGACAGGTTACGTGCCGTAATCTCAACAATCCTCTGCCTTGCCTCCCGGCTCGCCCAGGCGGAATGTGGCGTTACAATCAGGTTGGGAATATCGTCCGCCAGCAGCGGATTGCCATGGCGTGGAGGCTCCTCGGTCAGCACATCAAAGCCTGCACCAGCAATGGTTCCGGCTCTCAGTGCGTCCGCCAATGCCTGTTCATCCACCAGCCCGCCCCGGGAGGTGTTGATCAGCAGCGCATCACGCTTCATCTTCCTCAGTTCGTCGGCGCCAATCAGGTTGCGGGTTTCATCCGTCAGCAGACAATGCAGCGACAGCACATCCACCTGCGGCAGCAACTCGTCCAACGGTACCCGGGGATAACCATCCACTTCGCCCTGCGCCTGCCCGGGCCGTGCGCCCAGCAGAATCTTCATCCCAAAGGCCCTGGCCCGTTCCGCGACACCCTGCCCCAGATCGCCATAGCCGATAATACCCAGGGTCCGCCCTTCCAACTCCATGATCGGATGATCCATCAGGCAGAACATTGAGCTTTGCCCCCATCGCCCGGCCCGCACATCCCGGTTGTAATCCAGCAATCGCGTAGCCAGCGCCAGCATCAGCGCCATGGTATGCTGAGCCACGGTGGAGCGGCCGTAGTTGGTGACATTCATCACCCGGATACCATGCTCTTTGGCAGCGGCCTGGTCGATATTATTGAGTCCGGTCGCTACCACGGCTATGGTTTTAAGTTCCGGGCAGGCCTCGAAGTGTTCTCGATTGAGCACTACCTTGTTCACGACGACGGTGTCAAAGCCACGAATCCGTTCAAGCACCTGGTCCGGTGCTGTCCGTTCATGCTTTACGAGGCCCCCGGCCACGGTTTCAATGGGCGTCAGGTCGACATCATTTCCGAGGGTATCGGCATCGAGGAAAACCGCTTTCATTCGTTTCTCCTTAACCAAGAAAGGCACAGATTAAGATAGACTGAGAAAAACCTCCAATTGTAAGGATGGGTAGACGATGGAACATGAATTCTGGCATGAGCGCTGGGCAAAGAAGGAAATAGGCTTCCACGAAGGAACGATCAACAGCTATCTTCACGACCACTGGCCAGAGCTGGCGGGCGAAGGCACGCCGGCAGTCTTCATTCCGCTCTGCGGCAAGGCGCACGATATGTGGTGGCTGCACGATCGCGGCCATCCGATCATCGGTGTGGAACTTAGTGACATCGCCTGCAAGGACTTTTTTGAGGAAGCCGGCGAGAAAGCCATGGTTCGGCCGGGTGAGCCCTTCACCCGTTTCAAGCACGACAATCTGGAGCTCTGGTGCGGCGACTTTTTCCAGTTGGTCCCCGATGACCTGAAACACATCCGCCTGGTCTACGACCGCGCCGCACTGATCGCCCTGCCCCCGAAAATGCGCAAGGAATATGTCGAGCACCTGACGGCTGTCATCCCCGACGGTACCCGAATCCTGCTGATCACCCTGGACTATGACACTGAGATCAAGGGGCCGCCTTTCAACGTCAGCGACGAGGAAGTTCGGGAGCTGTATTCCGATGACTACGACATCGAACATATCCTGACCAACACGCTGGCCAAGGACCATCCGTTTACCAAGCGGAAGGGGTTGGCCGGGGCAACTGAGAGTGTGTTTCGGCTTGTTAAAAAGTAGCCTTCTGGTATGGGGGATCGGCGGCTACGGGGGTACCCTTTTTGAAAATGGCCGCTTGAACTCGCTTCGCTCAGACAGGCGGTCATTTGAAAAAAGGGTACCCCCATATCCGCCTCGTTTGACTGATTACGTTTACCCGGAGTAACGGACTCTTTATAACTGTGTTATCGAGAAGCTGCCCACAACACTTTCAGCAACTCCAACCCCCATCTTTTTTCTTCTTACGGTCTAACTCGAGTTCGTGGGAGTGTGAGGGAGGTCCTTTTTTCAAAACACCGCCTGTCTGAGCGAAGCGAGTTCAAGCGGAGTTTTTAAAAAAGGACCTCCCCCATGCTCCCTCCCCCCAAAACCAGAACAAAAACCAAAAGCAACACAAATTAATGAACCGAAACCTTAAATAGGCTGTCCAAGTTTCGGAGCGTGAACTAAGCTTTAAGTAGCCAAACCGAAATCGGTCGCGCACCGTAGATCGGTTTGAAGTATCCATTTCTTCCACTAATAAACAGACACACCGCCCAGCTTGGCGGAGCCAACTGCAACGGGGATATTGCGTGAACTGAAAGCTGAAGACCAGCGAGCGAGGGGCCATCTATGAGCATTGTGCAGCACTTCAAAGACCGGTATGAATCAACTCAGGAGGAAGAATATTCCCTTGAGGAATACCTGGAGATCTGCAAAAAGGACCCAACGGCATACGCCACTGCCGCGGAGAGGATGTTACTGGCCATTGGCGAGCCAGAATTGATAGACACTTCCCGTGACTCCCGCCTGTCACGCATTTTTTCCAACAAAGTTATCAAACAGTACCCTGAATTCTCCGACTTCTACGGCATGGAAGACGCCGTCGAGAACATTGTGTCTTTTTTCCGCCACGCCGCTCAGGGCCTGGAGGAAAAGAAACAGATTCTCTACTTGCTGGGTCCGGTGGGTGGCGGTAAATCGTCACTGGCGGAAAAGCTCAAATACCTGATGCAGAAAGTGCCCTTCTATGCCATCAAGGGCTCACCGGTAAACGAATCCCCACTGGGCCTGTTTGATCCGGGCGAGGATGGACCCATTCTGGAGGAAGACTACGGTATTCCTCTGCGGTACCTGCAAAACATCATGTCTCCGTGGGCGGTGAAGCGCCTGCACGAATACGGCGGTGACATCAGCCAGTTCAGGGTGGTGAAGAAATACCCGTCGGTCCTCGACCAGATAGGTGTCTCCAAGACCGAACCCGGTGATGACAATAACCAGGATATTTCCGCTCTGGTGGGCAAGGTCAATATCCGCATGCTGGAAGACTTTTCCCAGGACGATCCGGATGCCTATAGCTTCAGTGGTGGTTTGTGCCGGGCCAACCAGGGGTTGTTGGAATTTGTGGAGATGTTCAAAGCACCGATCAAGGTACTCCATCCACTGCTGACCGCCACCCAGGAAGGCAACTACAACACCACCGAGGGTATGGGATCGGTGCCGTTTGACGGCATTATTCTGGCCCACTCCAACGAATCCGAATGGCAGACCTTCCGTAACAACAAGCACAACGAGGCATTCCTCGACCGGGTGTACATCGTCAAGGTGCCCTACTGCGTGCGAGTATCGGAAGAGATCGAGATCTACAAAAAGCTGCTCAAGAACAGTTCACTCGCCGGCGCGCCCTGTGCACCGGATACTCTGGACATGCTCGCCCAGTTCTCGGTGCTGTCGAGGGTCAAGGAGCCGGAAAACTCCAGTATCTTCTCCAAGATGCGGGTTTACGATGGCCAGAACATCAAAGATACCGACCCGAAAGCGAAATCGATGCAGGAATACCGCGATTCCGCCGGGGTCAACGAAGGCATGGAGGGTCTCTCTACCCGCTTTGCGTTCAAGATTCTGTCCAAGGTGTTCAACTTCGACACCTCGGAAGTGGCGGCCAACCCGGTCCACCTGCTGTATGTCCTGGAGAAACAAATCGAGCAGGAGCAGTTCCAGCCAGAAACCCAGGAGCGTTACCTGCGCTTCATCAAGGAGTTCCTGGCGCCACACTACGTCCAGTTCATCGGCAAGGAAATCCAGACCGCGTATCTGGAGAGTTACAGCGAATACGGCCAGAACCTGTTTGATCGCTATGTGACCTATGCCGACTTCTGGATTCAGGACCAGGAATACCGGGATCCGGAAACTGGCGAAATTCTCGACCGCTCCGCCATCAACGACGAACTGGAGAAAATCGAGAAACCGGCCGGGATCAGCAACCCGAAGGATTTCCGCAACGAGGTGGTCAACTTCGTGTTGCGGGCAAGGGCAAACAATCAGGGCCGCAACCCGTCCTGGCTCAGCTATGAAAAACTGCGCAGCGTGATTGAGAAGAAGATGTTCTCCAACACCGAGGATCTGCTGCCGGTTATTTCCTTCAACCCGAAAGCGAGCCAGGAAGACCAGAAGAAGCACAAGCAGTTCGTCGAGCGTATGGTCGATCGAGGCTACACGGAGAAACAGGTACGGCTGTTGGCCGAATGGTATCTGCGCGTCCGTAAGTCTCACTAATTCAGTGAAAGCTCACTGAACTGGAGTAAAACTATGGGTATGACCCACATAGTCGACCGCCGCCTGAATGGCAAAAACAAAAGCGCAGTGAACCGGGAGCGGTTCCTGCGCCGCTACCGGCATCACATCAAGAAAGCGGTGGCCGATGCAGTACAGCGCCGCTCCATTACGGACATTGAACGCGGCGAAAAGGTCAGCATTCCCTCCCGGGATATCGAGGAGCCTATTTTCCACCACGGCCAGGGAGGCAAGCGGGAGATCGTTCACCCGGGCAACAAGGAGTTCGTTGCCGGCGACACCCTGCCCAAGCCCCAGGGCGGCGGCCAGGGCCAGGGGGGCGGCCAGGCCAGCCCGGATGGCGAAGGCATGGACGAGTTTGCCTTCCAGATTACCCAGGAGGAGTTTCTCGACTTCCTGTTTGATGATCTGGAACTCCCTAACCTCGCCCGCAAGAAACTCAAGGACACCGAAGCGTTCAAGTATGTCCGCTCGGGGTTTACCACCCAGGGCATACCCGCCAAGCTGGATGTGGTTCGTTCCCTTCGGGGTGCCCACGCCCGACGCCTTGGTCTGGGCGGCGCCCGCAAGAAGAAGATTCGTGATCTGGAAGAACAGCTCGCCGCCTTGAAGTCCGCCCCGGAAGACCTGGACGCAGCGTTCAGCCACGATGATCAGATCCAGGCGCTTGAGGAGGAAATTGCGCGACTCAAGGCCAATGTCAAACGCATTCCCTTCATTGATGAAATCGATCTGCGCTTCCGGCAGCACGTCAAGCAACCCAAGCCGGCCACCAGCGCGGTGATGTTCTGCCTGATGGATGTATCCGGTTCAATGACCCAGATGCACAAGGACATTGCCAAGCGTTTCTTCATTCTCTTGTACCTGTTCCTCAAGAAGAACTACAAGAAGATTGAAGTGGTCTTTATCCGCCACCACACCAGTGCCAAGGAAGTGGATGAGGAGGAGTTCTTCTACTCCCGGGAAACCGGTGGCACGATTGTGTCCAGCGCGCTGAAGCTGATGCACAAGATCATTGAATCCCGTTATTCTCCGAGTGAGTGGAACATCTACGCCGCCCAGGCGTCGGATGGGGATAACTGGAACGACGACTCACCCGTGTGCAGCAAGATCCTGTCGGAGAGCCTCCTGCCTCTGGTGCAATATTTTGCCTATGTGGAGATCACCCCGCAGGATCACCAGATGCTCTGGTACGAGTACGAAAAAATCCAGGAGCAGTATCCCCAGAGCTTCGCCCTGCAACAAATCGCCGATCCTGGCGAGATCTACCCCGTGTTCCGCCAGTTGTTCGAGAGGAAAGCCGCATGAGTGACATCATCGACCGCCCGAACATCCCGGACAGCCCGAATAATGATCAGCCCAAGGTCAGGGAGCCAATCTCCAATAGCTCGGAATGGACCTTCGATCTGATTCGTCAATACAACGAGGAAATCGCCAAATGCGCTGAAGAATTCGGCCTGGATACCTACCCCAACCAGATTGAAGTCATCAGCGCTGAACAGATGATGGACGCGTACAGTTCTGTCGGCATGCCCGTTGGCTATCACCACTGGTCTTTCGGCAAGCAGTTTCTGAGCACGTCCAAAGGCTATCAGCGCGGCCAGATGGGCCTGGCGTACGAGATCGTCATCAACTCTAACCCCTGCATCGCCTATCTGATGGAGGAGAACACCCTGCCCATGCAGGCCCTGGTAATTGCCCACGCCTCCTACGGACATAACTCGTTTTTCAAGGGCAACTACCTGTTCCGTACCTGGACCGATGCCAGTGCGATTATCGATTATCTGGTGTTTGCCCGTCACTATGTCGCCGAGTGCGAGGAACGTTACGGGCTGGATGCGGTGGAAGAGATCCTCGACTCCTGCCATGCGCTTATGAATTACGGTGTCGATCGCTATAAGCGGCCGGCGCCGATCTCGGCGGCAGAGGAGGCAAGACGCCAGAAGGAACGGGAGGAATACCAGCAACGCCGTATCAATGACCTGTGGCGCACCATTCCCAAAATGGACGATGACGACGATCCGGTCCGGCGCAAAAAGCGCTACCCGGAGGATCCGCAGGAAAACATCCTCTATTTCATCGAAAAAAACGCACCGTTGCTGGAAACCTGGCAGCGGGAAATTATCCGTATCGTGCGCAAGCTGGCCCAGTACTTTTATCCCCAGCGCCAGACTCAGGTGATGAATGAGGGCTGGGCCTCTTTCTGGCATTACACCCTGCTGCATCGCCTGTACGAAAAAGGCCTGGTCAATGACGGCTTCATGCTGGAGTTTTTGCAAAGTCATACCGCAGTGACTTATCAGCCACCCTTCGACAGCCCATGGTACTCAGGCATCAATCCTTACACGCTGGGTTTTTCCATCTATTCGGATCTGAGGCGGATCTGTGAAAATCCCACCGAGGAAGACCGTCAATGGTTCCCGGACATCGCCGGCAGCGACTGGGTGGAAACCCTCCATTTCGCCATGAAGAACTTCAAGGACGAAAGCTTCATCCAGCAGTTTCTGTCACCCAAGGTCATGCGGGATCTCAAGCTGTTCTCGATTCAGAACGACGATGAGGAAGATGTGTACCGCATTACCGCCATTCACGACGAGACCGGTTACCGGGCCCTGCGGGAAAAACTGGCACGCCAGTACAACCTCAGTTACCGGGAACCGAACATCCAGGTGTGGAACGTGGATGTCAGGGGCGATCGCTCACTGACGCTGCGACATATCCCGGTCGACCGGGTTCCACTGGGCAAGGAAACCGAGGAGGTGCTTCGCCACGCCCATCGTCTGTGGGGATTTGATGTTCACCTGGAAAGTGTCGACGAAGGCACGGTGGTGGAAGATTACCACTGCCCGCCTAGGGATCAGGATGAAGATGACTGAATCCCCAGCAATAGCCTGAAACCAGTTTCCCACAAGACTGGAATATACGTCACGGCGAGCAACGCCGTGCCCATCACCAGGACAGGAAAAATAAAGCGGAAGTTCCGCTGCCAGAAGGTGCCGTGCAAACTCTCCCACGATGTTGGCAGACCGACCACCTGCCGCGTCAGCAGGTGGTTAAGGGCCACCGGCGGCGTCAGATAACCCATCTCGAAAGCCAGCACAGTCATGACCCAGAAATGCAGGGGATCAATACCATTCTTCAGCGCAATCGGCGCCAGGGTGGCGTTAACCAGGAGCACGGCGCCGTAGGGATCCATGATCATGCCGATAAACACCAGCAGCCCCATCAGCAGGGTCAGGGTCAGCCAGACCGAGCCCAATTGCTGCGGGAACAGCTCCAGCAGACCCGAACGTTCGATCAGCCCGCCGACACTCACCGATAACGCCATCAGCATCAACAGGGCGCCAATCAGCGCGCAGGACTCCCGGGTGGCTCGCATCACCGATTGTGAGAACCCGCTGGCAGGAATATTGTCGGTCCGCTGAGTTGAATCGTCGGCATCCGGGTCACCGGCCTTCAGCACCAGTCGCTCATAACCGAGGACCAACAACAGAATCACCGGCAGGATAGCCGGCGCCGAAAACTCATCCAGCCCCCGCCCCAACAGAACATTCCACAGCACCACCACAGCCGCAAAGATCGCAATGTACGGAAGCAACGGTACCAGCGCCCGCAGCATGCCCGGAAGGGCATCCCGCAGTGGTGCGATACGGCCAGTGGATGCACCTCCCAGCAGGAATACGTAGACCGCATAAACCGAAGCGGTCAGTAACAGTACGCGGGCACCGGCGCTGAACAATTCATCCGTGGTAACACTGTTGTTGAGGGTGGCAACGATCACCACCAGCAGACACGGACGAAGCATGGTCCCCATGGAGCCGGATATGGCCGTGGTTGCCAGCGCCAACTGCTCGGAAGTTCCAGCCCGCCGCAGTTCACGATAAAGCGTCAGACCGGCAGCGAGAATGAAAATACCGGAGGCGCCACTGTAGGCGGTTGGCAAGGCCGTCAGTAGCAGCACCACCACGCCCAGCCACTTGGGCGGCAACTGCCAGGGACGGATAAGATCAAATACCTTGCGCGGCAAGTGGGTTCTGGCCAGTAACATACCGACCCAGACATAAAGCCCCAGATTCAGGAACAGGGCCGACAGCTCCGCCATCATGTTCAGGTAAACAGCGATGCCATGGTAGAAACCATGAAACGCGAACTGAATGGTGGCACTGATGCACATGAAGCTGTACAGCGGCACACTCAGCAATGATCGGGGCCAGCTGCCACCCGCTGTCAGATCTGGCCTCGGCTGCCGAAGTTGCCAGAGGGAGATGAGCGTCAATGCGCCAAACCCCGCCACCCAGATATCGTGCATGAAGAGATGCGCCAACGGCATGCCCGCATCCGCCTGAGCCAGTTCCTGTTGGCGATAAAGCCAGGCGGAGGTTGTTAACAGGCTGTTTGCAATCAGCTGGGCGAGGGTGGCCACCCGGTCGTCCCGCCGGGACTCGACCGGACGCAACGCAATGTGCTGTCGCCCGAGCGTCGCCGCAGCCGCGCAGAACAGCAACATGAACCCAAGCAGGACACGACGGTTGCCAGTGACCAGGACCACCGCGCGGGACAGGCCGGTCTCCATTAACGCAAAGGCCCGCACACCGGGGCCATCCAGGGATTGCAGGCGATCCCATTCAGCGAGCCGTTGTTCGCAGGCCTCAGACGTTGCCATGATGGATGAGCGGATTTCCTCGCGGTTCAGATTACCACCAAAGACATCGGCGAACGGATCCGCGGCCATTTCTGCTTTCTTCGCAACCACCGCCAGTTCAACGGCGGCTTCCGGGTCAGCCACGACCTCGCAGTCCGGCGCCTGAATCTGATCAATCACCCGCAGGTTGAAGTAATCCGGCCAGGTCTCCCCGCCAATCTCCAGCAAACGGGAATGCAGCGTCTCCCCTACCGAGGCCAGCAGGGTGAGCACCAGGATAACCAGCATAGGCAGGCTGGCGAGGGTGACGGACAGGGTGCGGCTCCGGCTGGCCGGCAGGCTTTGGGCGTCGGTGGTCATCCGTTACTCTACCGGATCAGTGCATTCCTCGCGGGCGCCATTCGCCCGGCACCGGATCTTGCGCTGCAACGTCAACATGTCCGCGCTGTAGTAGCCCTTATCACGCAACTCCACTCTTGCCTGCTGCATCATCCGGTCGTATTCGAGACGGTCCTCTGGGGGAATCTCAATCCACCATTTATCCGGTACTTTCTCTTCTTCCATCCGTACCCGACTGATGATTTCATCGAACCCCTGATAGAACGCCTCCCGGACGAATTGCGCCAGCTCGTTGGGAACGACCTCCGATCGACCGATCAGCTGCGCGGTGATATGGGTCAGGGGCAGATCGACAATTCCGCCATCAGGCTCCAGCCCTTTGTAGAGCTCCATCACCTCATAGGCCGCCAGGGGAGCTGCCAGTACATCCACGACGCCGGTATTGAACATGTTCGGGGCGTTAACGATGTCCGCCACCACCGGGGTCGCCCCAATGCCAGAGATCATTTCTGCCTGGACCGGATCGTAGTCCAGCACCGCCACCCGTTTACCCGCAGCCTTGGCCAGGGTGTTGATTTTACGGTCATCAACGAACACATGAGCAGCCCCAGCGGGTGCAATGCCCATTACCACGTAGCCGTTGCTGACCATACGATCGGCACTGCGGGAATCGGCCATCAGCTTCAGCCCCAGTCGCATCTGTTCCCTTTCAGGAAACCCGCCAATGGAATCCAGGGTGCCTGTGTAGCGGTTAAACAGCCGCGCCCGCAGCCCACTCATCAGGGCGGCATCACAGGTTGCGGATTTCAGTTCCTCCACCATCACCGACTCACTGGTGTAAGGCACCATTTCAACATTGACGCCAAATTCCAGGATCTTCTTGCGTTGCTCCTGAGCTGCCGCAAATACTGGACCGGAGCGCCCAAAAATGTCCCAGATACACACACGGTAAACGCGATCCGGATCCGGCTCCAGGCCGGTCAGTTCCTGGAACGCAGCCACGCGCTCCTCAAGCGGAAGAGATTGGTTATAAATTGTGGCTCGCAATTGGTCATCATTGGGCCAGGCGGCAGTGGACAGGAGAAACAGCATGCAGGCGACCATTGCCCGCAGGCAGATCGCGGAATGATGGGTGGGGGAAAACGTCATTGTTATTGTCCTGAGTTCCAGAGCGAAACCTCAGGGTACCAGTGAACAGCAGCGGCCCCTCTGTCCCTCGTGGCAGAGGGGCCATGGCAAAAGTGTCAATAACACTCTCAGGTGGCCGTTGCTTTAATGGAGGACTGCGGAATAATGCTTCGACCATACATTGCCAGGACAAACCCTATCGGGAACATCAACACCCCGTAAACCGCCGCCGGAATGGACATGGCACTGGATTCGAGCAACGTCAGGGTCACCATCAGTGCGATGGTGCCATTCTTGATGCCCAGCTCCACAGCAACTGCCAGGGATTCTCTCTGGGTGAGACCCGCGCCGCGCCCAACCAGCAGCCCCAGGGCGATGCCGGCAATGTTCAGCAGGAAGGTGGCCGGGCCCGCCTGTTTCAGCAAGTCCCAGATCTGGTCACGTACTCCGTAAATCAACCCGACAATTAAAACTGCCAGTACAATGCCACCGAAGATACTGACCACCCCCTCAGCCTTCTTGGCCATCGCCGGGTTTCGGGTCCGCACCACCATGCCAATGGCGACCGGGAATAATACGATGCCAATCAGCATCCCGACGGTCTTCCATACCGGCAACACAACGGCTTCCTGCGTGCCCATATAGAAATCCAGTGCCAGGTTGGTAAACATCGGCAAGGTCAGGATCGTGATCAGGCTGGCGCTGACCGTGAGAACAATGGACAGCGCGATGTTGCCCCTTGCCAGCAATACGAAAAGGTTGGAGGTCGTTCCCCCGGGACAGGCGGCAATAATCACCAATCCCACTGCGATGGTGGGAGGCACGGCCAACAGGCTTGCCAAGGCAAAAGCCACCAGCGGCATCACCAGAATCTGCGCCACCGTGCCGACGATCATTCCCTTCGGATACACCGCCACCTGACGGAAGTCACGAACCGTCAGGGTCATTCCTATACCGATCATGATAATAAAGAGGGCGATCGGTAACCCCGCTGAAATCAGTGGACTGGACTCCACGTTGCCTCCAGATTGTTGTTTTTATGAAGTTAGTCAGCTATGGAAGTTAGCACAAGCCGGCTGTTCTCCGTGACAGGGATTTCGCAACAACATGTAACGATCGCAGCCAGTCAGCCCAACTCACCAGAGGGAACCATTGCCCCGGTTATTCGTGTGAATAGTCCGTATTGTTGCGTATACTTTCGCAAAATAACTAATAATCCGTGCGGGCTGATAGCAGCAGCCGAAGCACAACAAGGACATAAGGACGAGACTCGAATGAAACGCTTGGGAACCCTGGATGCCTCATGGTTAGCCGTTGAATCTGAAGACACCCCGATGCATGTGGGTAACTTGCAGATTTTTTCATTACCCGAAGGAGCCCCCGATACCTTCCTGCGGGATATGGTCAACCGGATGAAAGAAACCGGTGATGTTGCACCGCCCTGGAACTCAAAGCTGGCCTACTCTGGCTTGCTGGGGCGACTGGTCGCTCCCGCCTGGAAAACCGACAAGGACATCGACCTCGACTATCACGTTCGGCACTCGGCGCTACCAAAGCCCGGTGGCGAGCGTGAGCTGGGTATTCTGGTATCACGCCTGCACTCCAACCCACTGGATTTTTCCCGCCCTCTGTGGGAATGCCACGTAATTGAGGGCCTGGAGAACAACCGCTTCGGCCTTTACACCAAGATGCATCATTCGATGATTGACGGCGTCAGCGGCGTCCGCCTGATGCAGAGGGTGCTCACCACCGACCCTCATAAAACCAACATGCAACCGCCCTGGTGTGTCCGGCCGGAACGTCGCCGCGGTAGTAAAACCGACAAGGAAGCCACCCTTCCCGCAGCGTTTTCCCAGGCCAGGGACGCCCTGAAACTGCAGGCGGACCTGGCGCCGCGGCTGTGGCAGGCGATGAACCGGCTGGTGCATTCAGCCAGGCATCCGGAGGATGGGCTGACGGCACCGTTCACCGGACCGGTCTCCGCCCTCAACCACCGGGTCACCGGCCAGCGCCGGTTTGCCACCCAACACTACCAGTTGGACCGGCTCAAGGAACTGGCTCATGTGTCCGGCGGGTCACTCAACGACATTGTGTTGTACCTCTGTGGCACGGCACTTCGCCGGTTCCTACTTGAACAGGATAACCTGCCCGATACAGCGCTGACCTCCGGAATCCCGGTCAATATCCGCCCAGCAGATGACGAGGGTACCGGCACTCAGATCAGTTTCATGATTGCCTCACTGGCTACAGATACCGACGACCCCCTGGCTCGCCTTCAGGACATCAAGCAGTCGACCCGACGAGCCAAGGAACACCTGCAGAAACTGCCGAAAAGTGCCTTGAACCAATACACCATGCTGTTGATGTCTCCCTACATCCTGCAATTGATGTCTGGCTTGGGGGGAAGAATGCGGCCGGTATTCAACGTCACCATTTCCAATGTTCCGGGACCTCAGCGCACCCTTTATTACGAAGGTGCAAAGCTGGAAGCCATGTATCCAGTCTCACTTATAGCCCATGGCGGCGCGCTCAACATTACCTGTCTGAGTTATGCGGGCTCACTGAACTTTGGCTTCACGGGATGTCGCGACACGCTGCCAAGCATGCAGAAACTTGCGGTGTATACAGGTGAGGCGTTGGACGAGTTGGAAGACCTGATTTTGCCGCCGAAGTCAGAAACGAAAAAACCGGCGACACGCAAAAAGGCCTGATTCCTGTCAGGCTCGGTCACTCTGCCAGTGAGCAGCACCAACAAAGATCAGTTGAAGGAAGCGGGTGGTCCGCTTCCGGATCTGGTCAATCTGGTAGTCATCATCCGATGACACACCCAACAGGTCAGTAAGACTGAAGGCTACCGTCCGCACGATCAAGTCACAGGTCATTTCCAGTTCGGCGTCACTCAGGTGATCCGCCAGCCGTAAACGCCTCAGGTCGTTAGCCAGTTCGCTGGCGAAAAACCGCAATTCACTTCGGATTCCTTCCTGCACGGCCCGACTCTCTCCCGCCAACCCCTGAGCCATAAAGAAGAAGAAACTCCGGTTCGCCTGCACGTGGCTGATGAAAATGCCAACGGATTCGTCCATCAGCTTGTCCGCCTGCAACACGTTCTCACGCGCTTCCCGCATCATTCGACGGAGCACAAGTCCCAGCTCATCCACGAGCTGCAATCCCAAGTCGTCCATGTTACGGAAATGGCGATAGAAGGAGGTAGGCACTACTCCCGCTTGCCGGGTCACCTCACGGATACCGAGACTGGCAAAATGGCGCCCCTTACCAACCAGGGTCAACGCCGCATTCATTAGTTTGTCCCGGGTCTCACCAGGTTTTCGCCGCTGTCGTTCTGCCATGCCGTCACCGTACCGCCAGTCTCAGTCATACAAGGCACACAAGTGTACACATTCCGGAAAAATAAAGTACATGATGCTTGTCATTTTATGCCAACAACAAAAGACCGATTGCCGACATCTTATTCCGTGTGTACAGTCGTACACATTAGTGAACAACTGTACACAACGGTGCAGAGGGAGAGACCAACTATGTTATCCAAAACCGAAAGAACATCCGCACTTCAGTGGCTGGGAAAGCAGCTTTTTAACCGGGAAGACCCGGCTGCCTTTTTCGACCCACTGCTGGAGCGCATCAATCCGATGTGGGTACAACAGTACACACCAGCCCGGGTTGAATGCATTGAAGACGAAACCGCCGATACCAAAACCTTTGTTTTGAAGCCGGCGAAACGCTGGGACGGTTTCAAGGCCGGCCAACATGTGAACATCTGTGTTGATGTTGACGGTATTCGCCGCAACCGGACCTTCAGCCTGTCCAGTGCTCCGGCGCAATGGCACCAAAATGGAACCGTCACACTGACCATCAAACGCCTGCCGGGCGGACTGGTTACCAACTGGATGCACGACAACCTGAAACCGGGCGCCACCATTGGTCTGGGCGAGGCATTCGGCGAATTCCTGATTCCCGAAGCCAGCGAGCCTTTGCTATACATCGCCGGCGGCAGCGGTATCACACCGGTACTGAGCCAACTGGAAACCCTGGCTGCAGCCAACTACGAAGCACCGGTTACACTGTTGTACTTCGTACGGACTCAGGCGGACATCATTGCCGCGCAAAAGCTGTACGAGCTTCGCCAGAACTGGGACGCGCTCACTCTCAACATCATTGCCACCAATGAGAGCGAGACACCACGTTTCCTGAAGGAAGGCGACCTTGATGAAGTGACCCGTATTGAAACGCGCCGTTGCTACCTCTGCGGCCCGAAGGGTCTGATGGACCTGGCCACCGACCTGCTTACCCAGCGCGGCATCACCGAAGACCGGATGCACAGCACTTTCTTCGCGGCGCCAAAAGCCGCCCTGGATACCGACGCCCTGGGGGGCGAGGTCCGGTTCAGCAACAGTGACATTAGCGTCTCTTCCGAAGGCGACGCACCGTTACTGGATATTGCCGAGGCCGCAAAACTGTCACCCCGCTACGGGTGCCGCATGGGGATTTGTCACCAGTGCAGCTGCAAGAAAACCAGTGGCACCGTCGTTAATCGTTTAACCGGAAAAAGCTCCGGGCCCGGAGAGGAGAACATTCAATTGTGCGTATCCGTTCCCCAGGGCCCCGTTACCGTCGAGCTTTAATCTAAAAGAACAGGAGCACTAACAATGAAACAGATGAACGAAGTACAGCTTAACGAGCTTGAAAAAGACCTGAATGCCATCCGCGACGAGGTCCTCGCCGACCTGGGTGAGCGTGACGCCAACTACATTCGCCGCGTCGTGCGTCTGCACCGGTCGCTGGAAGTCGCCGGCCGGGTGATGATGCCCTTTGGCTTTATTCCCCCGGTTTTTGTCGCGGCCACGGCAGCACTGGGTATTTCCAAGATCATCGAGAACATGGAAATCGGCCACAATGTCATGCATGGCCAGTACGACTGGATGAACGATCCGTCCCTGCACTCACAGACCTACGAGTGGGATACGGCGTGCGACAGCGACTCCTGGCGGTTGACCCACAACTATGAGCACCACACCTACACCAACATCATCGGCAAGGACCGGGACTACGGTTACGCCCTGCTCCGCCTGAGCGATGACGAGAAGTGGCGCCCGGCTCACAGCCTACAGTTCATCAACTATGTCCTGCTGAGCGTGTTCTTCCAGTGGGGCGTGGCACTGCACGAGCTGGAGTTCGAGCGCATCCGCCGTGGCGAGGTCAGCCTGAAAGAGAAGCTACCGTTTCTGAAGGGATTCGTCCGCAAGGGTGGTCGCCAGGCGTTCAAGGACTACGTGTTCTTCCCGCTGGTCACTTTCCCGGTTGCACCGATCGTGCTGGCCGGCAACGTTGGCGCCAACCTGATCCGTAACCTGTGGTCATCCACGGTGATTTTCTGCGGCCACTTTACCCAGGATGCAGAAACCTTTACCGAGGAAGAGTGTGAAGGCGAGAGCAAGGGCCACTGGTACCTGCGACAGCTGACCGGGTCGTCCAACTTCTCCGGCAACCGGTTTGTACACCTGCTCAGCGGTCACTTGAGCTACCAGATGGAACACCATGTGTTCCCGGACCTGCCTGCCCATCGCTATCCGGAAATTTCCGAGAAAGTGCAGGCGGTGTGCAAAAAGCATGGCATTCACTACAACACCGGAAGTTTCGCCAGGCAGTACGGCACGGTGCTCAAGCGCATCCTCAGCTACTCCCTGCCGGATCGCCTCCGCGAGAAGTGGACAGCTCAGCCACAGACCGCCTGATTCAGGCGATCTGCAACAATCTGAGTAACTGCGGCCGATGCTGGCTCTGAACCACATCGGCCAACGTGTATTTATCGAGGGTCTCCAGGAATGCTTTAAGGGCTTCGGCAAACATCGATTTCAACCCGCATACCGGTGTAATCCGGCAGGCATTGCCTGAGGAAAAACACTCGACAATGTTCATATCCTGTTCCGTTTCTCTGACCAGCACGCCTACGTTGATCTCTTCCGGTGCAAGATGCAGGCGGATGCCCCCTTTTTTCCCGCGAATCGTTTCGATATAGCCCTTCTTGTTGAGCTGATGAACCACCTTCATCAGGTGATTCTTCGAGATATCGTAACTGTCGGCAATTTCCTGAATGGTAGCCAGACGATCACTCTGAACCGCCAGATAAATCAGCACGCGCATTGAGTAGTCAGTGTAGCGGGTGATGTGCATTCATTTACTCCAAGACTGCGAATGAAGAACTCAACACGACGGTCTGGACAATAAAAATACAGCCAGCCCGCAAAAAAACACGCCAAGCACGGTCAGCAAGGCTAAAGACGCACCTGACAGGAACAGAATCGACCAGCTAATCCCCAGCATAACGCAGGCTAAAACCTTCCCACGCAAGGGCACTGCCCTCCGTTCCCTCCAGTTCTCGATCGCTGGCCCGAAGGTCCGGTGATTCTCCAGCCATGAAGCAAACTCCGGCGACCCTTTGCTGGCGCAGAAGGCAGCCAGCAGTATGAACGGGGTGGTCGGCAGTAGCGGAAGAGCAACACCCAGCAAACCGAGTCCAGCAAACATATACGCAAGAAATTTGAATACGGTTTTCCCCGGAGCACCATTCATTTGCAAGAGCTCTGTCACTTGATTAGATACTCCATAGTCTACCAGTAATCTATGCGCGGGCCTCCCCGTCTGGTTTAACCGCCTGCCTGTCGCCACACCGCGCCCTAACCCCGATTTTATTTATTTTCAATACACCTTATAGAATAGGTCGATTTTTACCCGCAAGCAACCGCTTTCTACCTCCCTTCCCATTCGAGGTTAACCTGCCCCTCACCCCATTTTTTGATTTATATTATTTACACCTTAAACCTTAAAGATATATTGTTTTTACATCTTCAAGTGAAGGTACCAGAGAATTACCCAACAACTCATCCAACTCGGAAACGACATTCTCTCCATCAAATCGATGGTCGTAAGGGAGACACTCAATATGGCCAAATACCGCCGTCTATGGTTTTTACTGATTGCAATCGTGGGGATCACCTTCACATTGCTGGGATACTTCGGCGCAGAGGTCTACCGCGCCGCGCCCCCCATTCCGGATCGGATAGTGTCTGCCAACGGCGACACCCTGATGACCGAGGAAAGCATTCTCGACGGCCAGACTGCCTGGCAATCTGTCGGCGGCATGCAGCTGGGGTCCATCTGGGGACATGGCGCCTACCAGGCACCGGACTGGACCGCGGACTGGCTTCACCGGGAGCTGGAAAACTGGCGGGCAATCGCTGCTCGGGAAGAATTTGGGCAGGACTGGCACAGCCTAAGTGGGCAACAGCAGAACGCCCTGCAATACGACCTGAAAACCGAGTACCGCACCAACAGCTATGACGAAGCTACCGGCACCCTGCACCTGTCAGAACGCCGGACTCGCGCAATTGCTGAAACAGCGGACTACTACAGCCGGTTATTCAGCGACGCGCCGGAACTTCAGTCTACCCGCTCAAACTACGCCATGAAGGAAAATACTCTCCCTAGCGCCGAACGTCGCGAGCGGATGACCGAGTTTTTCTTCTGGACCGCTTGGGCCGCCGCTACCGAGCGCCCGGACAGTAACGTTACCTACACCAACAACTGGCCCCACGAACCACTGATCGACAACAGGCCGAGTGGGGAGAACGTGGTCTGGTCGTTAATCAGTGTGGTTCTGCTGATTGCCGGTGTCGGCGGCCTGATCTGGGCCTGGGCGTTCCTGCGCAAGGAAGATGAAGAACCGGAAGCCCCGGTCAGGGATCCGCTCAGTGTCGTTGGGCTCACGCCTTCCCAGAAGGCGCTGGGCAAATACCTGTTACTGGTGGTGGGCCTATTCACCTTCCAGGTAATGCTCGGCGGCTTTACCGCGCACTACACGGTGGAAGGTCAAAGCTTCTACGGCATCAACACCTCGGAATGGTTCCCCTACTCCCTGTTGCGTACCTGGCATATCCAGGCCGCCATGTTCTGGATTGCCACCGGCTTCCTCGCCGCCGGTCTGTTCCTCGCCCCCATCATCAATGGCGGCAGAGACCCGAAGTTCCAGAAGCTGGGTGTCGATGTGCTGTTCTGGGCCCTTGTGGCTGTGGTTGGAGGCTCGTTCATCGGTAACTTCCTTGCCATCAGCCAGATAATGCCGGCCAACCTCAGCTTCATGCTGGGCCACCAGGGTTACGAGTATGTGGACCTTGGCCGCCTCTGGCAGATCGGCAAATTCCTCGGCATCGTGTTCTGGCTGGTGCTGATGCTGCGCGGCATTGTTCCCGCCCTGCGCCAGCCCGGTGACAAGAACCTGCTCGCTCTGCTGACCGCGTCCGTGGTGGCCATTGGCCTGTTCTACGGCGCCGGTTTCTTCTACGGTGAGCGCACTCACATCTCCATCATGGAGTACTGGCGCTGGTGGATTGTCCACCTGTGGGTGGAAGGCTTCTTTGAAGTATTCGCTACTGCAGCCCTGGCGTTCATCTTCTGCAGCATGGGCCTGGTGTCCCGCACCGTGGCGACCTCAGCCAGCCTGGCCTCTGCCAGCCTGTTCATGCTCGGTGGTGTGCCCGGGACTTTCCATCACCTGTACTTCTCCGGCACTACCACGCCGGTCATGGCGGTGGGTGCTACCTTCAGTGCGCTGGAAGTGGTTCCGTTGGTGGTGCTCGGTTACGAGGCCTGGGAAAACTGGCGCCTGAAGTCCCGCGCTCCCTGGATGGAAAACATCCGCTGGCCGCTGACCTTCTTCGTGGCGGTTGCCTTCTGGAACATGTTGGGTGCCGGCGTGCTCGGCTTCATGATCAACCCGCCGATCGCCCTCTATTACATCCAGGGCCTGAATACCACGCCCACCCATGCCCACGCAGCGCTGTTCGGTGTCTACGGATTCCTCGCCCTCGGCTTTGCACTGATGATTCTGCGCTACATCCGCCCACGCATCGTCTTCGATGAACGGCTGATGAAAGTGGGCTTCTGGTGGCTGAACATTGGTCTGGTACTGATGCTGTTCACCAGCCTGCTGCCCATCGGCATCATTCAGTTCGTGGCCAGCGCCAGCGAAGGCCTGTGGTACGCCCGTAGCGAGAGCTTTATGCAGAGCGAACTGCTGCAAACCCTGCGCTGGATTCGTACTGTTGGCGATGTCGTCTTTATTATCGGCGCCCTCGCCGTCGCCTGGCAGGTGGTCAAAGGCGTGCTCTTCCCGGATCTGGAACCGGAATCCGCATTGCCCGATTCAGAGCAGGCACGGGCCTGATTCACCCATCCTCGGGGGCCAGGGACGGCCCGCTTCTTCGTTTCTGGATTACTCTACTTCACTCGGTTCCATAAGGCTTACCCCGCGAGAGGTATCGGAATCCTGCCGCCATTCTGCGATACTTGGATTATATTTAATCAATCTTTCAGACAGGGAAACCTGCCAATGCCCCAAGCCAAGCTGACTGACCGTTTCGGTCGCACTGTAAATTATGTGCGCCTGTCCGTCACAGACCGCTGCGACTTTCGTTGCGTCTACTGCATGGCTGAGGAAATGACCTTCCTGCCCCGCCAGCAGGTGCTTACCCTTGAAGAGATAGCCCGCGTTGCCAGAACCTTTGTATCACTCGGCACCGAGAAAATCCGGCTGACCGGGGGCGAGCCGTTGGTACGGAAGGACATTCTGGAGCTGGTCAAAGAAATTGGTACTTACGGGTTGCGTGACTTTGCCATGACCACCAACGGCAGCCAGCTGCCCACCATGGCAGAACCTCTTCGGAAAGCCGGCCTCAAGCGGCTCAATATAAGCCTGGATTCTCTGGATGCCGAGAAATTCAGCCGTATTACCCGTACCGGTAAACTCTCCCAGGTTCTGGAAGGCATTGAGGCTGCAAAAGACGCCGGCTTTGAGGGAATCAAACTCAATACGGTCGTCATGAAAGGTGGCAACGATCAGGAAGTACCTGAGCTGATCGAATTTGCGCGCCAGAAGAAGGTGGATATTACCTTCATTGAGGAAATGCCCCTGGGCGAGATTTCCGAGCACGATCGTGGTCAGGTGCTATGCACCAGCGATGAAGTCCGCGACATTATTGGCCAGCGGCATGAGCTGATCCCCACACCGGAAGACTCCGGCGGGCCAGCGCGCTATTACCGCATGCCGGACAGCGATGTGCGCGTCGGGTTTATTTCTCCGCACTCCCACAACTTCTGCTCTACCTGCAACCGGGTACGGGTGACGGTAGAGGGCCGCTTGCTGCTCTGTCTTGGCAATGAGCACTCCGTAGACTTGCGCCGTGTTCTGCGCGGTCACCCGGTGACAGATGACAAGCTGAAGGAAACCATTATTAATGCCATGGACCTGAAACCTGAGCGTCACCACTTTTCCACTGAGGGTGATGTACAGATTCTTCGGTTTATGAATATGACGGGTGGATGAGAGTCTGGGAGTTAACCCCTCGGACCTGCACCCCGGAGATAACGCCCGGAAGTGGGTTGGCCCTCCGGGATACGCTGTGAATACGTCCCTGTACGCTCGACAAAATCATCCATGATTTTGACGATCCCGGAGGGCCAACCCACTTCCGGGCGTTATCTCCGGGGTGCAGGTCCGAGGGGTTAACTCCCAGACTCTCATCCACCCGTCATAT
>JAVJZJ010000144.1:0-281 GCA_040223075.1 Marinobacter sp. | reverse complement strand
CCCTTATCAGGGGTGCGCTCTAACCACCTGAGCTACAGACCCGGTTTTGCCTGTCTTTCAACAAGCCAAGTCGGGCCTGCAAAGACCCTTTGCTCTCTTTATTAGCCAACCAAGTAATTCGTGTGGACTCTGACCGAAGCGTTCGGCTTCGTTTAAGGAGGTGATCCAGCCGCAGGTTCCCCTACGGCTACCTTGTTACGACTTCACCCCAGTCATGAACCACACCGTGGTGATCGTCCTCCCGAAGGTTAGACTAACCACTTCTGGTGCAATCCACTCCC
>JAVJZJ010000143.1:0-200 GCA_040223075.1 Marinobacter sp. | reverse complement strand
GGGGAGGATGTCAATGTTGAACCGAAATTAGTAGGGACACGACACCGAAATTAGTAGGGGCACGACACCGAAATTAGTAGGGGCACGACACCGAAATTAGTAGGGGCACGACACCGAAATTAGTAGGGACACGACATGTCGTGCCCCTACTGGTGTGGTACAGCTAAAATTGTGGAATAAATTTGACCATTGAAGGGGGC
>JAVJZJ010000142.1:0-399 GCA_040223075.1 Marinobacter sp. | reverse complement strand
AATCCCAGAATTCTTCTCCTTAAACTTACCCATCAGCCGTTTAGATCCCCCTAAATCCCCCTTCAAAAGGGGGACTTTGATTACAGCGCTTGCCAAAACGGTGTAGCACAGTGAGCCCCTACCAATCAAACCACCAATGTCGTTAAGGTTAACGGCTTGGGTTTCGTTCCTCAACCTAACCTACTACTAGCGAATCAAATCACCAATGTATTTAAGTAAATGTAGGACATAAAATCAGAACATAAATCAAGAGATTCGTGGGATTTTTTTGGCATGGCGATAAATCCGATAACTTGGTGAGTTATGACGATGGGTTTATTCTAGGTGAGATGTATACTATTATCTTGTCGCGATCGCGCCCTAACCTCTTGTTGAATTCAAGCCAGCCGTAGGGTGGGT
>JAVJZJ010000140.1:0-281 GCA_040223075.1 Marinobacter sp. | reverse complement strand
CCAATAGCGGTGCGAAAACATGGCATTTCTATAGAAAGGATAAGCGCTGGGTTGCTGCTGTTCAATTCACGCCCGCACCGGTGGAGAAGGTGAGTAGAGAAATTCAGTATGGTGCCCTGGGTATCGATCTAAATCCTAGTGCTATCGGTTGGGCTTATGTTGATGGTCAAGGAAATTTAAAAGCTCAGGGAACTATTCCTATAAAGACTGGTTTACCCACAGGTAAACAAGATGCTCAAATTGTAGATGTTTGTTTGAAATTGGCAGCTTTAGCCAGGGAT
>JAVJZJ010000135.1:0-469 GCA_040223075.1 Marinobacter sp. | reverse complement strand
CTGGCAAGTCTTTCACCATCTGGACTAAACCTCAGCGATTGCACAGCACCTTGATGTCCCCGTAACGGTTCACCCTGTAACTGACCCTGAGCATTCCATAAGCGAATTGTACCATTACCACTACCACTGGCGATGGTTTCCCCATCTGGACTAAACGCCACCGCAAAAACCACTCCCTTCCGTCCCCCAATAGATCCCCCTCTTCCCTTTAGATCCCCATTCCGTCCCCCTTATAGATCCCCCTCCCGTCCCCCTTGGGAGATCCCCCTTCCGTCCCCCTTTTAGATCCCCCTTCCGTCCCCCTTTTAGATCCCCCTTCCGTCCCCCTTAAAAAGGGGGAGACCAGCGGATGCTTCGCTTTTTTTTGCACGGGGGAGACCAGGGGATGCGAGAGCTTTTTTTGCACGGGGGAGACCAGAGGATGCGAGAGCTTTTTTTGCACGGGGGAAGCCAGAGGATGCGAGAGCTT
>JAVJZJ010000129.1:0-282 GCA_040223075.1 Marinobacter sp. | reverse complement strand
AAACCCGATTGCTGCCGCCCTTGGATTTGGGGTGGATATGTTCCACCTGTAAAGGAACGCCAGAGGCTCCACAGTAAGCACATTGGCGATTCCACTTAGTTAGCAGATACTCCCGGACTTCGTAACCAAACAGCTCTCCCTTCTGATACTCGATACCAGCTATTTCCGGGTTATTGAGTCGCTGAGTATCGAACCGTACCAGTTCCATTGAAATAAAAGAAATTGGAGCCAACTTTCTCAACCGATTTACCCAAGTTAGAGTAGTGTCTACCCGATGTTGGA
>JAVJZJ010000124.1:0-527 GCA_040223075.1 Marinobacter sp. | reverse complement strand
GCCGCCAGTTAGGTGGGGGAGAGCCTGTGGACTGGTTGAGTGCCGACACCGAAGCGAGTGAAGCAGGAAGTAAGTGCCAAAGATGTCCATTTATGGGTAGCTTTGGGTAGATCTTATGTAACGGAGACAAGAGAGGATTTTACCCGACACCTTTCCCCAATTCACCAATTACTAATAACCAATCACCCAATCATCGGAAACAGGCCAAACGCTACGGGGAGTAAAGGGTTGTTGTGAATTCAAAATCTTTGAAAGCTAAGAATACGCTAAGCAAACCTATGTTAGCTGTGAACCAACGGCTGAAGGGAGCAGGGAACAGGTTACAGCCAACAGAAAATGGAAATCGCCATGGGCGATCAGTATTCAAGTACTACCGTATCGACTGGCTCTCAATCCGTTGATCTACAAGCTACTATTGACGAGTTGCGAGCTGAAATTGCTCGCTTGCGGACTGAGTTACAGCTCAACCTGAAAACACCTTCAGCATCTGTCAAATTAGGTCACTGATTTATTGCGGTAGAGCTGTA
>JAVJZJ010000099.1:0-379 GCA_040223075.1 Marinobacter sp. | reverse complement strand
TATCGATGAGAAAGGGCGGGTTTTGTTGTTGCGTTATCGATGAGAAAGGGCGGGTTTTGTTGTTGCGTTATCGATGAGAAAGGGCGGGTTTTGTTGTTGCGTTATCGATGAGAAAGGGAGTTTTTTGTTTTTGCGTTATCGATGAGAAGGGGCTGGTTTTGTTGTTGAGTTATAGATAAGAAATGGATGTTTTTGTTGTTGCGTTAGATATAAGAATGTGGTGGTTTTTGCTATTCTTTTGGGGGTGGTCTTTGATCGGGGTCGGGGGGGTTTATGGGAATCGGTTGGGGGGGGTTTAGGCACTCTGTTGGGGCGGGTTTAGGGACTAAAGTCAGCTATTCATCGATAACGGAACAACAAAACCCGCCCTTTCTTATCG
>JAVJZJ010000084.1:0-274851 GCA_040223075.1 Marinobacter sp. | reverse complement strand
GACAAAACTCAATTTCGACGAGTCACTGTCCTGATATTTCGTATCCGAAATACCTCGGCCAGCGCCCACACGAATTACTTGGTTAACTTTTTAAAGAGCGTTCGGGGCTTGCCCGATCAAGGTGGCGTATTCTACATCGCTGCGCCGCCTTGTCAACCGTTTATTTTTCGTTGTTTTCCGTCTCCGGAAAGCGCCGAAAAATGAACCGGCTTACTGCTGTATCGAGGCGCGCATTCTACACTGAACCGCCACCTTGTCAACTGCTTTCTGAAGAAATTTAAAGCTCGTTTTCTTCAATGCTTTCAAACAGTTGCCTTCCGAATCCGGAGCCGCCTAAGTGGCTTACCCCTCGAAAGAGATGCGCATTCTACAGAGCTCAGGCGAGGTGTCAACGCGCTTTTCGATATTTTCTCAAAAAACCTGTATTCCGCTCAATCCTTGACCAAAACACGGGCGATCTTCTTCTTACCCGCCTGGACGACATAGTCGTCCCCGGCCACAAACATCCGCTCGTCCGTTACCTGCTCACCATTGATGTATACCGCCCCGCGACCAAACACATCTTTCGCCGCCTTGCCATTGCTCGCCAGATTCGCCTCTTTCAACAACGACACAATGTGCAGCTCACCACGCCCTGCCAGAGACACCTCGACGGTTGGCACATTCTCGGGAATCTCGCCAAGGCCAACCCGGTTGCCTGCAGATTTATGCGCAGTCGCTGCAGCGTCGGCATCATGGAAGCGAGTAATAATCTCCTCCGCCAGCAACTTCTTATAATCCTGAGGGTTGGCGCCTGCCTCCACCTCTTTACGGAAACCTTCAACTTCCGCAAGCGGACGGAAGCTCAGCAATTCAAAGTAACGCCACAACAAATCATCCGGCATGGACAGCAACTTGGTGTACATCTCGCCCGGCGCATCATTAACCCCTATATAGTTGCCCAAGGATTTGGACATTTTCTGGACACCATCCAGCCCTTCCAGAATGGGCATGGTCAAAATCACCTGAGGGTCCTGATCGTAGCGACTCTGAATCGTGCGCCCCATCCCCAAATTAAAACGCTGATCGGTGCCGCCAAGTTCGACATCCGCCTCCAGTGCTACGGAATCGTACCCCTGCACCAACGGGTAAAGGAATTCGTGAATCGCGATGGGCTGATTCGAATCATAGCGCTTTGAAAAGTCGTCGCGCTCAAGCATCCTCGCCACAGTGCTCTGTCCAGCCAGACGGATCATGTCCGCCGCACTCATCTTGCCCATCCAATCGGAATTGAAAACCACACGTGTTTTCGACGGATCCAGAATCTTGAAGACCTGCTCTTTATAGGTAACGGCATTATCCGCCACTTGCTGGTCAGTCAACGGGGGACGCGTCGCACTTTTACCAGTCGGATCACCAATCTTGCCGGTAAAGTCGCCAATCAGAAAGATGACTTCGTGCCCCAGATCCTGAAACTGCCGCAGCTTATTAATAAGGACAGTATGCCCAAGATGGAGATCCGGCGCGGTGGGGTCAAACCCCGCCTTGATACGCAGCGGTCGACCTTCCTTTAATTTTGCGACCAGATCGTCTTCCGGAATCAATTCGTCAACGCCACGCTTGATTATGGCTAACGCCTCATCGATAGATGCCATGAACTACACGTCCCCAGTTTTATCTAGAAAGATTCTGTCAGTTACAGACTTCAACAAAAGAAATCTGTGAGTTACCCGATCCCCTGATACATTAAATGCTCAGTTTTTGAACAAAATCGGTCATACAGGGCGGCGCATTATAGCAATGACGCCACCAGAAATCTGGCGGATGGAGCCGTAACCGTAATGTTACACGCTGTCCCACATGCATTTTATACGGTAATCTGTTGGACTATACTTTAACAACAGCTTTAATTAGGTAGTTCAACCTACCGGAATACCGATTAAAACGGGTGTCACACGTGCTGAAAACGTTTCCCAAAACACACATTACCATTGCTGCCGCGGCTACAGTGGTAGTAACAACCGCCATTCTGATGAGCCCCAGCTCCGACGTTGAGGCCAAGAGAATGTCCTATTCCCTGGACCTGAATGGCGACCCAGTCACCAACTCCGCGCCCAAAGAGCGCACTCCGGTTGCAACCGAAGATACGTCCACTTCCGGTGCGAACGAACGTTCAGCTGCGGTGGGTACTGAACTGGCCAGCGTCAAACCGGTAGAAAACCAGACGCCCAAGCTGGACTGGCAGGAGCACAAGATCAAGTCCGGAGACACATTGTCCTCCCTGTTCCGTGAAGCTGGGTTCAACGACGCCATCATGCTCAAGGTCATCCATGGCGAGGGTGATGCCAGCAAACTGCAGCGCCTGTACGCAGGAGAAACCATCGCCTTCGCAACCGATGCCAATGGCGACCTGACCGCCATTGACCTGAAGCGCAGCTTGCTGGAAACCCTTCGCATCTCCAGAAACGAGGACGGCTTCAAGGGAGAGACTGTTGTCCTCGAACCCGAAGCTCGCCCGGCCTTTGTCTCCGGCGTTATCGACGGCTCCCTTTACGTTGCGGCCCGGGAAGCCGGGATGAGCGACAGACTTGCCATGGAAATGGCTGGGATTTTTGGATGGGACATCGACTTTGTATACGACGTCCGTAAAGGTGACCGGTTTGAAGTGGTCTACGAAGAACTTTACCTCGACGGCGAAAAGTTTGACACCGGTCGCATCCTTTCTGCCCGCTTTATTAACAGGGGCGAGGACAACGTAGCGCTACTGTATACCGACAGCAATGGTGACAGCGACTATTATGCTCCCGATGGCTCCAGCATGCGCAAGGCATTCCTGAGGACGCCGATCAATGCTCGGGTATCATCCCCCTTTAACATGCAACGCCGCCACCCGGTTCTGGATGTCGTTCGCCCCCACGAGGGCACTGATTATGCCGCCCCTCCCGGAACACCCATCAAGGCCGCCGGCAATGGCCGTGTGCATTTTGCTGGCTGGAAGGGAGGCTATGGTCGCACCGTAATTCTCTCTCACGGCGATAACATAACCACTCTATATGCTCACATGAGCCGCCTGGGCAAAGGCATCAGAAACGGCTCCCGAGTGAAGCAGGGAGAGACCATCGGCTACGTCGGCTCCTCCGGCATGGTCACCGGGCCGCACCTGCACTATGAATTCCGCAAGAACGGTGCACCACGAAACTCCCGTACGGTGGATTTGCCGGATGCCAAACCGGTACCCAAATCCGAAATGGCTCGTTTCAGCAAGTTTGCGAAACAGCAGGTCGCACAGCTCGAAGTGTACCGCGATGGCCATCAGCAACTTGCATTGGCCCAGGATCAGGACGAGTAACCGCATGAGCAAGTGGCTGGGACTGATGTCCGGCACCAGCATGGACGGCATAGATGCCGTGCTGGTGTCGTTCCCGAATGGCCGGGTCCAAATACACGCCTCGCACAGCATTGCCTACCCTGAGGATATTCGCCACCGCCTGACTCAGCTAAGTCAGAATCTGGGAACACCCGATGAACTTGGCGAGCTGGATCACATCGTGGGCAGCCTGTTTGCCGAGGCTGCCACACTTGCCATAGAGAAAGCAGGCACCCCCCGCAGCGAAATTTCTGCTATTGGCAGCCACGGCCAGACGATTCGTCACCAACCCCGGGGCAACACACCCTTTTCCCTGCAAATTGGCGACCCCAACCTGATTGCCGAGAGGACAAGCATTACCACTGTGGCCGACTTCCGCCGACGGGATATGTCAGCAGGCGGACAAGGCGCTCCGCTCGTTCCCGCGTTTCACAAAGCCTTCTTCGGCTCCGAGACCGAAAACCGCTGCATCCTCAATCTGGGCGGTATCGCCAATATCAGCTGCCTGCCGGCCAGTGGAAGTCAGGCGGCCACCGGTTTTGACACTGGTCCCGCTAACGCCCTGATGGACGCCTGGTGTCAATATCAGACCGGACGCCCCTACGATGAAGGTGGGCGGTGGGCTGAAGAAGGCATAATCCATCAGGAATTACTCGAAGATATGCTCTCGGACGGTTACTTCATGAGGCCGCCCCCGAAAAGCACCGGGAAAGAGAAGTTCAACCTGGAGTGGGTTAAAACCCTGGCGCGTAGACATCCGGAAGTATCTGAAGTTGATGTGCAGCGCACGTTGCTGGAGCTCACGGTCGCTTCCATCGCCCGACAACTGCCACATGCGCCGGATATGACTATCTTTGCCTGTGGAGGCGGGACCCGGAACGCGCTTCTGATGCGGGGACTGGAGCGTGCCTGCAGCCCGTTAACGATCACTTCTACAGCCGATCTGGGACTTGATCCCCAGTGGGTGGAACCGGTCGCCTTCGGCTGGCTGGCCAAGCAGACTCTGGAGAAACACCCCGGAAACCTGCCTGAGGTAACCGGCGCATCCGGGGAGAGAATTCTCGGGGGTGTCTATTTCGCCTGATCAGATGGAGAAGGAACTGCCGCACCCGCAAGTGGAACTGGCGTTAGGGTTACTCACCACAAACTGTGAGCCCTGAAGTCCTTCCGTATATTCCACCGTCGCCCCCACCAAGTATTGATAGCTCATGGGATCCACCAACAGCGTCACGCCATCCTTTTCAATCGCTGTATCTTCCTCATCCTGATTATCATCGAACGAGAAGCCGTACTGGAACCCGGAGCAACCACCACCAGTCACAAAAACCCGCAACTTCAGTTGAGAGTTGCCTTCCTCCTCAACCAACTCGCGTACTTTTGCTACGGCGCTGTCACTGAGAAACAGCGGTGTGGCCATTTGTTCCTGAACTACACTCAAGTCCGCCTCCGGATTGCTGTACGTATGGTCAACACGATTATCATATTCCTGACTAAAACAATCAACTATTCGACTTCAACCCGATCGTCCGCTTCTTCCGAATGTTCCGGAACGTCTTTGGCAGGCTTCTTCTGGCTGTCGCTGTTCAACAGCCCGACCGGCTCACTCTGATGGACCAGATTACCATTCACAGCGGCGCCCATGGCCATCTCGATGAGATTGTAAAAGACGTTACCGTTAATGGAGGCTTTTTCAGCCAGTTCAAGGTGGGCAGACGCATACACATCACCATGAACCTGGCCATTGATAATCACATGAGGCGCCACGATATCCCCAGCGATTTCCCCCACCTCGGATACTCTGAGCACCGCATCACTGCCCTCTTCCGCGACAACCTTGCCCCGGACACGACCGTCAACATGCAATCCACCGGAAAAATGTATATCGCCTTCCACTGTGGTGCGGGATGACACCAGGGTGTCAAAGTGCCCAGTCGGGCGACGAGGTTTTTGTTTTTTCTTGCCGAGCATGTATCAGTTCTCCGTTAATTCAACCCAATCAAATGTACGTTCGGCCTGCGCAGATTTTTTGCCCTTAGACTGGGCAACCACCTGCACCTCCACCGGCTCAAAATCCGATGGCAGCTTTAGCAGCCCCTCAATATCCTGGAAGTAGCGAAAGCGGAACTGTACGCCAAGATCGTCAATATCTTCAGAAAGATCACGAAGCGCTATCACTTCCTTCTCATCGTTGCGCATACCAATAACATTGACAGCAACAACGCCGGAAATATAACTCTTGTTGTTGCCAACCTGGGTAAGCACCAGTTTGAAGCTGTAGTCGTCCTGGTGACGCCCCGGCTGCAGGGACAATCGGTCCACCTGGAGCCCTTTGCTGGTTTCAGAAGGTGCCATGATATTCTGGTAGAAAGTCAGGTCTGCTTTCAGTGAAACAATCTGCGTTTCCAGATCGACTATGATCTTACGAGCCTGATTCAGAGCCTGCTTGTCAATCGTGCGTCCCCGTTCCAGATTCACCAATTGCTGAGATGCATCACCGTATCGGTCCTGAAGCTCCTCAACTTCCCGCTCCAGGCGATCACGAGAATCCTCGACCGAGGTAAACCGGAAGCCCCCCTGGGCAAGCCCGGCGGCGTACCCACCAACAGCGGCAACCACTGAAAATGCCAGCAGTATCAGGGTACGCCTCAGTCGGTATCCCGGGCGGTGGCGGATAACAACGTATTCTTCCGTCGGCTTTTGGGGCTCACTCACCGTAACGTCCTACGGCAGCATAGCGGGCGCTTCGAGCCCCAGCGTTTCTTTCAGGCCAAACATGATATTCATGTTCTGCACGGCCTGGCCTGCCGCTCCCTTCACCAGGTTATCGATGACGGAAGAAACGATCACGACATTGCTGTTTTCCTGGCGATGCAACGCAATCCGGCAATGATTAGCGCCCCGCACACTCCGGGTTTCCGGATGGCTGCCGAACGGCATGACATCCACAAATGGCTCATCACGGAAGCGGTTCTCATAGAGAGATTGCAGCTGGCTGAAATCCTCAGGGTTGGTCAACTCGGCGTACAGTGTCGCTTCAATACCACGAACCATGGGAATCAGGTGCGGCACAAAGGTAATGCCGACATCTCTTCCAGCAGCGTGACTCAGCCCCTGCCGGATCTCCGGCAAATGCCGGTGCCCTGACGCCCCGTAGGCTTTGAAGCTTTCGCCAACCTCACCATGCAGCATGCCTATCTTGCCCTGACGGCCCGCGCCGCTGGCACCGGATTTGGCATCGGCAATCAACCGGGATGGATCGACCAGGTGGTTCTCAAGCAGGGGCAGAAAGCCCAACTGGACAGCAGTCGGGTAACAACCGGGATTCGCTACCAGTTGCGCGCCGCGCACTTCCTCCCGCACCACTTCCGGCAGGCCATAGACAGCTTTTGCCGCCCATTCCGGAGTCTCATGGGCCATGCCATACCAGTTGGCCCAGACATCCAGATCACGCAACCGAAAGTCTGCCGACAAATCCACAACCCGGGTTCCGGCAGCCATCAGCTCAGGCATCATGCGCATGGCAACCCCGTGAGGCGTGGCAAAAAACACCAAATCACAGGCGGCAAGGGTATCCAGGTCCGGCTCGGAAAACGCCAGGTCATAGTGGCCACGAAGGTTTGGATACATATCGGCTACTGGCAGACCAGCCTCCGAGCGAGAAGTAATACAGCTCACCGTTGCTTCCGGATGCACTGCCAGAATCCTCAGAAGTTCGACCCCGGTATAACCGGTTCCGCCTACAATGCCTACTTTTATCACCTGTTACTCCAGCTCCGATCGATTCGTAAAATACGGGTCATGTCCCAGTCACTAGTCTAACATGATAAGCCACTGACTTATTGCAGCCCGACAGCCGCTCGTTACAATAACCATACGATCCACCCACAACCGGAACTCCGGCGTTCATGCGAAAGATCTGGCACCAGATTACCGAGAACCTGATCCCCGTCTTCCGTCGCAGGCTCTCCGGCGTGGATGCCCTGCCGCAGCTGGCCGTGCTCGGCCTGCTTTCCGGACTGATCACCGGTGGTGTCATCCTGGTGTTCCGCCTTGCCATCGAATGGCCACTTGAATATTTCCTGCCAGGCGAAGGATCGGAATCCTTTGAGGAGCTGGATTTTCTGACTCGGGGACTGTTACCTCTGGCTGGCGCACTGGCCCTCGGCCTGTTTCTCCATCGCCTTGCCATCCATGACCGAAAGGTAGGCATCGTCCATATCATGGAACGCCTAAACTATCATCAGGGCTATATTTCGGTCCGTAGCGCTACGGTTCAGTTTATTACCGGGGTCACCACGGTCATAACCGGACAGTCGGCCGGCCGGGAGGGACCCGCCGTGCACCTTGGCGCGGCTTTCTCCAGCCTGATGGGCCAGTGGATGAGGCTCCCCAACAACAGCATTCGGACCCTCGTTGCCTGCGGCTGTGCTGCAGCAATCTCCGCCTCATTCAACACCCCGCTTTCCGGCGTCATCTTCGCCATGGAAGTGGTAATGATGGAGTACACCATCGCCGGTTTTACTCCCATTATTCTCGCAGCGGTCAGTGCAGCCATTGTTACCCAGGCGATCTATGGCTCGGAGCCAGCGTTCAGTGTGCCCGCACTGACCATGAATTCTCTTATCGAGATCCCATGGATTCTGGCCATCGCCGTGATTATCGGAGTAGCCGCCGCACTCTTCATCCACCTTGTGGACAAGATGGGCCGCTACCACCACCAACCGGTGCTGCTTCGCGTTGCTTTTTGCGGACTGTTAATGGTGCCGTTTGCCCTGTTCATTCCGGAAGTGATGGGTATTGGCTATGACACGGTCGACTTGGCAATCCACGGACACATGGCCTTCTGGCTGCTACTTGGCGCAGGTATTGCCAAGCTGCTCATAACGTCGCTGACCATCGGCCTGGGCATGCCCAGCGGTGTTATCGGCCCCACCATTTTCATGGGTGCCACGCTGGGTGGAGCCATGGGGCTCATTGGCGCCCAGATCGCGCCGGACATCGCATCGTCCGTCGGCTTCTACGCCATGCTGGGCATGGGGGCGATGATGGGGGCGGTTCTGCAGGCGCCACTGGCAGCCCTGATGGCGTTGATGGAGCTGACCCGGAACCCCCATATCATGCTGCCAGGGATGTTGATCATCACAACCGCCAGCCTGGTCACCAGCGAAGCCTTCGGCAAGAAATCGCTGTTTCTCACCATACTGAAAAGCCAGGGATTGAGTTACCAGAACTCCCCCGTCATTCAGGCCCTGCGTCGGGTCTCGGTTGGCGCTATCATGGACCGCAACATTTTGCGCACAGAAAGGCACCTGACCACTGAAGCTGCTCGCAAGATACTCAAGTCAGAGCCCAAGTGGCTGGTAGTAGAAGGCAGCAACGGCCCCACGGCACTGTTGCCCGCCGTGGACCTCGCCCGCTACCTTGAGGACGCGGAAGAACTGGCTGCGGAAAAAGGGACCCAACCGGCTGACACCGTTGACCTGATGGAAATCCCGGCCAACCGCCGGGATATTGCGCCGGTCCAGTACCAAGCCACGCTAGAGGAAGCACTGGAGGTCTTTCACGGCACGAGTATGGAAGCTCTGTATGTTCAACGCCATGTTGCCCCCATGATCCAGCGGGTGTACGGCATCGTGCTGAAATCCGACATAGAAAGCTATTACCAATACCGACGGAGTTAAACAATGCTCTGGGTTAAAGCCCTCCACATTATTTCCATGGTTTGCTGGTTCGCAGGCATTTTCTACCTGCCCCGACTGTTTGTGTATCACGCTGCGTGCGAGGATCAACCCGGACGTGAACGTTTCAAGGTCATGGAGCGCAAACTCTACCGGGGCATAACGACCCCCTCCATGATCGCCACGCTCATTTTTGGCATCTGGCTGATCAGTTACAATGCGGGCGGTTATTTCAGCCAGGGCTGGATGCATGTCAAACTGGCGCTGGTGGCACTTTTAATTGCCTACCACTTCTACTGCGGCCACCTGGTGAAGGTCTTCCGGGACGACCGGAACACTCGCGGCCATGTATTCTACCGCTGGCTAAATGAGTTGCCAGTGCTGATATTAGTCGCCGTTGTGATCCTGGCCGTTGTCAAACCGTTCTGAGGAGCTGAGCTATAAAACGTCACACCCGCCCCCAAGTATTGATCCTGTCCGGCCTTGACCCCTCGGGTGGTGCCGGAATACAAGCCGACATCCAGGCCATAACGGCGCTCGGCTGCCATCCTTTGCCGGTGCTAACCTGCCTGACGGTCCAGGATACGCGCAATGTGTATGGCGCCAGCGCGGTTGATGCTGAATTGATTCGCCAGCAACTGGACTGCGTTGCAGCCGACGCTCCTATTCATGCCGTAAAAACCGGCGCTCTGGGCAACGCCGACGTGGTGGAGGTTTTGGTGGAATTCCTCGACAAACACCCCGGGATTCCCGTCATCACCGATCCCGTCATCAAGGCCGCTGGTGGCGGCGACCTGGCAGACGATGCGCTTATCCGGGCCATGAAGGAGCAGCTTTTCAGCCGCGCCGAAATGATCACCCCTAACGGGATTGAGCTGGCCCTGCTTGGCAACAGCGAAGATCCCGCTGAAGCTGCCCGTTCCCTGATGGCCGAAGGGTGCCAATCGGTACTGGCTACAGGCGGTCACGGAGAGGGGCCGCAGATCACCAATACTCTTTACGTCCGGGAAACCGATCCGCTTTACTGGCATATCGAGCGGGTCGGTGGGGAATATCACGGTACCGGATGTACTCTGGCCGCATCAATTTCAGCCGGTCGTGCACAGGGTTTGTCACCACGAGCCGCAATTTCCCAGGCTCAGAATTTTGTTAACCACGCCATTCTCCACGCACTGAAGGTTGGTCGCGGCCAACCGGTACCGGATCGCGGCATTCCGTGGGAACAGTGATCTCATGACACCATCACCTTTTGCCAAAGGTCTCGCGCCTGGCCTTTATGCCATAACCGACAGCACTCTTTTGCCTGGCGACAAACTGGTCCCGGCGGTGGAGGCCGCGCTGCGAGGGGGAGCGGTTCTGGTCCAGTACCGGGACAAATCCAGTTCAGCAATCACTAGACTGAATCAGGCCCGTGACCTGGTCGCTGCCTGCCGCAATGCAGGCGTTCCCCTTCTGATCAATGATGATCCCGAACTGGCGCTGCGCGTGGGTGCAGACGGCGTTCACCTGGGCCAGAGCGATAGTCCACTTATTGATGCCAGACAACTGCTCGGTGACGATGCGATCATTGGTGCGACCTGCCATAGCGATCTGACACTGGCCGCGAAAGCAATCGGGGAGGGATCAGATTATCTCGCCTTCGGCCGCTTTTTCGGATCGACCACCAAACCCGATGCACCGCGGGCAGATCTCTCGGTACTGGCGAAGGCCCGCCAGTACCAGCGACCATTGACCGCGATTGGCGGTATTACAACCGGAAATGGCAGCACTCTCATTCAGGCGGGAGCGGACATGCTTGCGGTGATCGGCGACTTGTTCGGCGGTGACCTTGAATATACAGAACGACAAGCGCGCGAGTTTTCGCGACTGTTCGCCGCCCATCACCCGCTATTCCAGCCCCGGAAAAACATTCACGACACGTTTTCAAATCATCAGGAGCCTTGATCATGACTCACTCCGAAACCCTCTTTGCCGAGGCACAGAAGTATATTCCCGGCGGCGTTAACTCCCCCGTACGGGCATTCAAGGGCGTCGGCGGCACGCCCATCTTCTTCAAACATGCCGAAGGCGCTTATCTGTTCGATGAGGATGATCGTCGCTACATCGACTATATCGGCTCCTGGGGCCCGATGATCCTTGGCCACTCCAGCCAACTGATCAAAGACGCGCTCCACGCCCAGGTTGATCTCGGCGTTGGTTACGGCGCACCGACGGCCATTGAGACCGAAATGGCCAAAAAGGTGTGCGAACTGGTCCCCTCCATCGATCTGGTACGCATGGTGAACTCGGGTACCGAAGCAACCATGAGCGCCATTCGGCTTGCACGCGGCTACACCGGCCGGGACAAAATCGTTAAGTTCGAGGGCTGCTACCACGGTCATGTGGATTCCCTGCTGGTAAAAGCCGGCTCAGGAGCCCTGACTCTCGGGGTACCCAATTCGCCGGGCATCCCCGCCAGCCTGGCCGAACACACTCTGACGCTGACCTACAACGACATCGATAATGTACGGGACACCTTTGCCAGGATGGGCGACGACATTGCCGCCATTATCGTGGAACCGGTTGCCGGCAACATGAACTGCATACCTCCGGCACCAGGCTTCCTCGAGGCACTGCGGGAAGTTTGTGACGAGCACGGCACTGTATTGATTTTCGACGAAGTGATGACCGGCTTCCGCGTCTCACTCGGAGGCGCTCAAGGCTTCTACGGCGTTACCCCAGATCTGACGGCCCTCGGCAAGGTCATTGGTGGCGGCCTGCCAGTCGGCGCCTTCGGCGGCAAACGGGAAATCATGGAACATATTTCTCCACTCGGCCCGGTATACCAGGCCGGCACCCTGAGCGGAAACCCCTTGGCCATGTGCGCCGGGCTGACCACCCTGAACGCGATTTCCGAACCGGGCTTCTATGACCGGCTGACCGAGAAAACCAATGCCGTGCGCGACGGGATTAAGCAAGCCGCGGACGAAGCCGGCATTCCTCTCGCGGTTCAGAGTGCGGGCGCCATGTTTGGCTTCTTCTTCACCGACGCCCCGGCCATCACCCGATTTGACCAGGTCATGGCGTGTGATGTGGAACGCTTCAAGGCCTTCTTCCAGGGCATGTTGAAAGAAGGTGTCTATCTGGCGCCCTCCGCATTTGAAGCCGGATTTACCAACGCCGCCCTGTCACAGGATGACATTGATCACACCATCGCGGCAGCCAAACGCGTTATGAAGACATTGTGATCCCGCACCTGGATGGCAAGCCCTTCCCGCTTGTCATCCGGGGCCACGCCCGTGAGCTCCCTCACAAATCCAGACCTTTCTGGCCGCAACACCTGCCCGAACATTGACTTGACACCTGCATGATCAAAGTATGTGCAAATCTCATACGAGATGATCAATTAAACAACAACAAATGCAGGTACAACGATGAAGCAATGGTACAAGGCAGCAATCATGCTGTGTGTTCTCGCATGGTCCGCCCCCACCCTGGCATGGTGGGACTCTACCCCATCCAACTATACCAATACCCGCTACCCGGTTGTTCTGGTACACGGTATGTTTGGCTTTGACTCCATCGCAGGTGTTGATTACTGGTACGGTGTCGCCGAAGACTTGCGCAAGTACGGCGCTGACGTCTACACCACCCAGGTACCGGCCCTGGACAGTACGATTGCCCGCGGCGAAGCACTCCTGCCTCAGGTTGAGGCCATCGCCGCAGTTCATGGCAAGGTTAACCTTGTCGGCCACAGCCACGGCGGCCCCACCGCACGATACGTCGCCCGTGTACGACCGGAGCTGGTTGCGTCCGTCACTTCCGTCGGCTCGCCCCACAAGGGGTCGCCAGTTGCCGACCTGATTGTCGGCTCACCGGCCGAAGGCCTGGGTGCAACACTGGGCAATGCACTGGGCGGGCTCATTGATCTGTTGTCAGGGGGCGGCTACGACCAGGATATGAGCGCCAGCCTGTATTCACTGACGACCCAGGGAAGTGCTGAATTCAACAACTTTGCACCTGCCGGCGTTCCCTCCACCGCCTGCGGCGAGGGCGCGCATTCCGCCAATGGGGTTCGTTTCTATTCCTGGGGTGGTACCGGCGTTCTGACCAATGTACTGGATGTATCCGACGCTCTGCTTGGGACTACCAGCCTCGCATTTGGATTCAGTGCCAATGACGGCCTGGTGGGCCGCTGCAGCAACCACTTCGGCAAGGTCATCCGGGACAACTACTTCATGAACCATCTGGATGAGGTGAACCAGACGCTGGGGCTGCACAGCCTGTTCGAAACAGACCCGAAAGCGGTATTTCAGCAACATGCCAACCGGCTGAAAAACGCCGGCCTCTGACGGCTTCTGCAAAAAAGCTCCTGGTGGCTCTCGTTGCCAACAGGAGCTCTTAGAATACGCCCTCTATCGCTACCAAAGCCGTCTGGCGACGATAATCATAACGGGCAAGATTGCTCTGGTTATCCCGTAACATCCACTCACCACGCACCGACCAACGCGCGCTCAAGACGTACTCGGTCAACAGCGTTCCCTGCGTACGCTTATCCACCCTGCGCTCGGCCTCCAGAACACCTTGCGAGCTGAATAAGCGGTGAGGATCCGCATACCGGCTATATCGATAGCTGCCTTCCACGCCGACGTTCCAGCGCTGCGAGACTTTGTAAAGAAGCGCGAGCTCTACGAGATTGCGTTGCGGGGACACACTGACAAACTGCTCCCCGGATTCCATGTCATCACGGTCATTCATATCCCAACGGTACTGGGCTTCAACACGCCAGTGGGTAAAATCCTTGCGCCCCTTCAAACGTGTCTGATACCACTGCCCGTCATAGGCCTCGAAACCATCCCCTCCTTCAACGACCCCGGTAGACACTGACGCCCGACAACGAGAGCCGGAACCAAGCACAGGACACTCTTCAAGCCGGTATGAAAGGTCCAGGCGGTAGGTGCGTTCAAGCGCTTCTGAATCAAACCAGGATTGGCTGACACCGAGCGTCGCGCCTGCCCGGCCCGGCCCCAGGGTTTCCAACCAGCTGGTTCCAATCTGGAGAAAATCGGTATCGAATTCAGATTCGGAGGGGTACAGGCGAGAATACGCCGCTCCTTCCAGCCTGACAGTAGAATTTTCGGCCTGATAAACATCTGCCGATCCCGCCGCCAAAAGCTCTGCAAAACCACCTTCCTGCCCCGAACTGCCTGATTCAGGAACGCTGGCGATGTTATCGTCATAACCTCCCGCCAATGACACATAAGTCATCCAGGGATGCCGTGGGGATTCCTGGGAGGGTTGCTTTCCTTCCTGAAGCTGGCGAGTAGCCAGGGCCCGTATTTTCTCGTGAGCGGATTCAGACGCCGCGCGAGTAAACCAGAGCCTGGCCGTATCCGGATTACCGGCGGCCTTGGCGACCAATCCCAGGTTGTACTCTGCCAGAGCCTGGCTGGAGGTACCGAGTAGCGCAGAAAAAGCGTTGGCGGCAAGCTCGTATTCACCTAGCCGGTAATAGACAACCCCCAGGTTGTACATCAGCGAGTTACTTTCGAGGCCCGCCGCCCGGGCAGCCTCAAAAGCTATCCTGGCGGATTCAAGCTCACCGTTCTGGAAGTAGTCTATGCCCGCCGCCATCTGTGCCCTTGGGCCATCAGACGCAACCACCGGATGAGATACGGTCGCTATCAGCAAAAAGCAAGACGTGGTGAATAGCCGAACTGCAGCCTGCAAACAGATCTCTCCGGAGCCTGAGGGAAAACGTTCACCGGCAAATTGACACAATGTCAGTATCGCCAGCGCTACTCAGGAGAGTATAACAAGCAAAGGCAGGAGAAAAGCCCATCTACACGATGTATACACCGCGTTGTGGCAGTCTGGATAGATCCGCTGTAGTCAGGAGTTACAGCTCAGAAGCGCCGTTTTCCAGCTTATCACTGGTACTATCCAGCAATTCGCCGGCATCATCGAGCAGGTCGCCCGTGCCCGGCAAATCCGTTATATCGTCCTTGCCGGGCAGTAAATCAAGAAGATCATCACTACCGGGGCGATCCGAGTCAATCAGCTCTCTCGCCTCACTCGCCCTCTCAGAGGCCGACTCTCCGATATCCTGCCCCCGCTCCATGGCATCCAGTGCCGTCTCAATGTCCGGACGCTCCGGACGAGCCGGCGTGCCCGGGCGCTCGGACCGACCTGTAATCATGGGTTCAGGCAATTCGATCTCTCGAACCACAGAGTTGGTCAAATCCTCGTCATCTACAACCATTCTCATGGTCACATCCAGATCGTCCCTGGCCTGAGCCATTACTGGCCACGCCAGTAGTGCCACCAGGCACATCAGTGCCGGTTTTAACCACCGCCTGTCGTGCATTGTCATGATGCTGGCTCCGTATTATCTGCCTTGGTCTGACCGGGAATAGCTGCCCTGAAGGTTTTCTGGCGCTGGCCGTCGTCAATATGGGCCACCAGCTCACCAGCGCCCGGGAACAGCACCCTGAGAGGCAACGCCAACACATTCTCACCCTGTTCCAGATCGACTTTCCAGCTCAGTTGCTGTCGACCCGGGAACGTTGCCAGTTCAACATTGGCAGGCAGTTCAAGTGTCAGAGTAACGTCCTCAAGAGGCTGGCCAGAACTGAACGCCAGGCGCACGGTCTGAATCACCGGCTCATTCACTGCCAACGATGGCGTGGCCCGGGATTCGTCAACTTCTGCCTGATGGGTCGCGATTGCAGGCTGCGCCTGCTCAGAATCCGGCTTCAATCCCACACCGAGAGCAATACCAAGGGCCATTGCCGCAGCAACCGCTCCTCCAACCACCGGTGTACTCCAGCCACGATGACCAGATTTGCCAGCAGCACTTGCGCGCGCAGCAGCCAGTACCCGAGTCTCGAAGTCCGGTGATGGATCCGGAATGGCGTAACGATCAGCAAAGGTCGACTGCAGCACCTTTTCATTGGTCAGTCTTGCCGCACAGCGAGCACAATCCGCTACATGCTGCTCCACACGGTCAGCCTGTTCTGCAGATAACTCATTTAACAAGTAGGGAACCATGAGTTCCCGGCATTCATGACAAGACATATCCATCACCTCATTCTTTCACACGTCCAATGTCTGAAAAAGGTTCCAGTTCCCTCTGCAATTTTTCCCGCAAAGTCGCACGGCACCGGTGCAACCGGGATTTTACCGTTCCCAGGGGGATCTCCAGAACCTCAGCGATGTCTTCCTGCCGCCAACCATCCACATCATGAAGCATGATCAGAGCGCGCTGATCCGGAGCCAGAGTCGCCATAACCAAATCCAAAGCAGGCCCGATCCGACCGATATCCACCTTTTCTTCCGGTCCCGCGTCTTCCGACGCGAAACTGTCAAGGTAGGCAGACTGGCTTTCAGAATCCACCACTTCACTCAAGGGGCGATCTGATTGCCGCCCCTTGCGACGCACCTGGTCAATAAAGTGCCGATACAGCACTCGGTTCAACCAGGGCCGCAACTGGTCTATGGACTCCAACTCGCCCAGACGGGGGTACAGTTTGACGACCACATCCTGAACCAGATCCTCCGCATCCTGCTGCTGGCCAGCCAAACGGTAAGCAAACCGGTACATCGCCTGCAAATGTGGCTGAACCAGCTTCTCGAATCGTTGGGACCGGGACGGTCGGAAAGGAAGTATTGCCAAAACCGGTGCTCGCCTTTGCTGTAAATCGTTATCTGGCTCAAACAGGCCACCAAGTCTATACCAGTTCAAGGATACGTCATACTTCGCTAGCGCCTGCCCCCATAAATCTTTATTACCGAGAAATGAGAAAACGTTCACAATAGGGCAGGAACCCGGTAACCGCTTCTATCGTTTAATAGGTGACACCTAGCGCAATTTCAGCGCTCTGCAATTTCAGAAAATAATAGACCCCGGAGGTTTATATGAACCGCTCTCTGAAACTCTTTACAGTGGCTGCCCTGACTGCGGGCGTTGCTGCCTGTGGCAGCGACAGTTCCGATTCCGAAGCAACCGGCACCGTATCCTTTGGCCTTACGGATGCTCCGGCAACCGAATTCAGCAATGTCACCGTTGCGTTTACAGAGATCCAGCTGAAACCCGCGGATAGCGACTGGATTTCTTTCCCGCTGGACGGGTTTGAGACCGTGAATATGCTCGACCTGCAAGGTGGTGTCACCGAACCACTGATCACCGATGAAGAAGTACTGGCAGGCAACTACACACAGTTACGTCTGATCGTTGATACTGACAATTCATTTGTAAAACTGAAAAGCACTGGTGACACAGAATATTCGCTGGCCGTTCCATCCGGCGAGCAAAGTGGTCTGAAGCTGCAGGGTGAGTTCATTGTCGCCGCCGATACCAGCACCGACTTCACTATCGATTTTGACGTCCAGAAAGCCATCGTCAATCCTGCAGGGCAGGCGCTGGCCGACTACATGTTGAGGCCCGCCCTGCGCTTGGTGAACAACCTCGAGGTTGGCTCCATTGCGGGCACCGTTGACGCAACGACGGTCATCCAGACCGAGTGTGCGGATGCAGCGGCCTACTCTGGCATGGTTTACGTGTTCGAAGGATCTGCTGCCACTCCGGATGACCTGGGCAGTGAAAACGAACCTCTGGTAGCCGTCCCGGTCTCTGACGAGGACAACCCTGGCACGTACACCTACAAGGCGGCATTCCTCACCGAGGGTAATTACACCGTGAGTTATTCCTGCTCTGCCGACGACAACGAGATGGATGAAGATCTGACGTTCGTTGGCACACAGGATGTAATGGTTGAAGTGAACACCGAAAAGACCGTCAATTTCGAATAAGATACTTCGCTGACCATAAAAAACCCCGCATTTGCGGGGTTTTTTTATGGCTGCCTGACCCTATAAAGCGCCGGCTCTCTCCTCGGCGTTATTTGCCCCCGCCACGTTCCCTCGAGCCCGACGAATATCCGCCAGCAACAGCCAACCTGAACGCTGCAGCCTGACGTCATTACCCGTCAGAGACAGCCCCTTGAGAGTGAACTGCTCGGCCGAACCCAGCTGATTCTTTGCCACATAGGCTTCGGAAAGCTTGAAATAGACCTCCGCCGACCGTGGCGCAATTCGTTGTGCACGTTCCAGTTGGGCAATCGCAGCGCCCGCATCACCCTGTGCCAGATAGTTTTCCGCCTGCCGGATCAGACTTTGTGCCGCCGGAGACAACTGGTCACCGGAATCCTGATAACTCGGAGAGCTGGTGCGGCGATCCCGCTCTGGCGTGTGCTCTGGTGCAGGCTCAGACGGCTGTTCGCTCTTGCGTTCAGTGCGGGTTTCTTCTTCACGCGGGTAGGTTCTTGGCGGCTCGGGAGCCCTCTCCCTCTCTACATCACGAGTTGAACCACCCGCGGGCACATAGATGGAGCCGCCCGGCGAGGCACAGCCCACCAGTGTCAGCGTCAACGCCAGCAAGCCGGCATTCTTGAGTGTTGTCATATTCATTGGAAAAGCCCTTCAAACCAGCCACGGATCCGTCGTTCCAGCCTGCCAGAGCAGGATACCCGCTGACCGGGTTCGCTGCCGGTCATAAACGGAACCAGGCGTGCATTGTCACAGTACTCATCGGTCAGAGCCTGCCGTTGCGTATTGACCCAGTGGTAATCCACTCCATCTGGCACCACCGGAGAAAACCCATGCTGGGGCACCTGCGCCATGAACCGAGCCCACACCGGCAAGGCCCCGGTTGCACCGGTCAGACTGGTCGGCCCGTTGTCATCACGCCCGACCCAGGTCACCGCCAGCAGATCTCCACTAAAACCGGCAAACCAGGAATCACGACCATCATCGGTGGTGCCGGTCTTGCCGGCCAGGGTCAGCTGTTGTGGCGCAAATCGATACGCTGACCGCCCTGTCCCCTCCTGCATGGTCTCCTGCATCGCGTACTGCACGAGGTGCACAGCCGTAGGATCCGCCACCTGATCCACTTCCAGACTGTAGCGGGACAAAGCTTCACCATCAGGACCCGTCACCTGACGAATGGTCCTGAGCGGCGTGTTAAAGCCGGAGGTTGCCAGCCCCTGGTACATTTGCGCCACGGTGACCGGCGTCATCGACACAGCCCCCAACAGCATCGAAGGATACCGGGATATCGGGCTGGTCACACCAAAAGCCTGTAGCGTCTCAGCAACCGCGTCCACTCCAACGTCCAGGCCGACTCTGACGGCGGGCAGGTTATAGGACCGTGACAGCGCCTCGTGCAACGGCACCTCACCGCGCTCCTTGCGGTCATAGTTTTCAGGCTCCCATCGACGATCATCCTCGAATACCAGAGAGAAGCGTTTATCCTCGACCGGCGTAATCAGGGTATAACGCTCCGGGTCCTGAAGGGCGGTCAGGTAGATAAACGGCTTGATCAGCGAGCCAATCGGTCGCCGTGCATCCACAGCCCGATTAAAGCCGGCAAACTGGGGATCCCGACCACCGACCATCGCCAATACCTCCCCGCTATCGCGGGAGGTGACAACCATGGCGGACTCCAGGGACGTTTCATCCGCCCCTGAATCCATACGGGAAAGCATGTCTTTCACGGCAAACTCGGCGGCATTCTGGATGCCGGGATTCAGCGTGGTGAAGACCCTCAACCCCTCACTCTGCAAATCCTCTTCCTTGTAATCCCGTGCCAGGTGACGACGAACCAGATCGATGTAGGCCGGATAGCGGTTCTCGGAATACGATGGCCGTTCGCTGACCCCCAGAGGTAACGCTTTTGCCTGGCTTGCCTCAGACTGACTGACAATGCCTGCCTCCGCCATCACATCAATGACCAGGTTTCGTCGCCCCGTGGCACGCTCAGGATGTCGGCGGGGATTGTAATAACTCGGCCCCTTTACCATGGCGACCAGCAGCGCCACCTGATGCAAGCGGAGATCCCTCATCGACTCTCCGAAATAGAACTGACTGGCCAGGCCGAATCCGTGAATGCTGCGGGTGCCTGCCTGTCCCAGATACACCTCGTTCAGGTAGGTCTCGAGGATATCGTCCTTCTCGTAATGCAGCTCCAGAAGTGTCGACATCAGCGCTTCATTACCCTTGCGGACCAGGGTCTGCTCGCGGGTCAGGAAGAAGTTCTTGACCAATTGCTGGGTCAGCGTACTCCCCCCCTGAACAACCTCTCCGGCCTGGATATTCACCAACATCGCACGGGCAATGGACAGGGGCGCCACCCCGAAGTGCTCATAAAACCCACGGTCCTCAATAGTCAGCAGCGCTTCTTTAAGCAACTCTGGGACTTGATCCAGCTGCACCAGCACCCGATCTTCCTTGTGGGCGGGGTAAATCCCCCCAATCTGAGCGGGCTCCAGACGAACAATCGGGGACTTGTCACCGGTCAACACCCGGAAGTCCTGCACCTGATCCCCATAGATGGTCAGCGCCACCCGACGTCGGGGCTCAGGACCATCGGCAAACAGGAATCCACGGGAACTAATGACAAAACGTCCGCCATTACGGCGATAGGTTCCAGGTTTGGCACCGTCGCCCTTACGGAAACCGGACAGTTCCAGCTCACGCTGAAGATCACCGGAGCTGAGGCTGGCACCGTTGTAGAGTTCCAGAGGGCGGGCATACACCCGTGAGGGCACTTCGAATCGCCGCCCCTCGAACCGGGAAGTGACCACCGCGTCCAGATACACCATCCAGCCGGCAAGCATTACCAGGCCGATCAGTGACACGCGCCAGAACAGGCGCCAGAACCAGGGCCGCTTAGCGGAACCGCCCTTACCGGATTTCTTCTTTGCAGACTTTTTTGGGGGTGATGTTTTTTTCATGGCGCGATTATAACGAAAGCATCGGCCCGGAAGGCAGGTTATCCATGTGTTATTTCTGTAATCTGCCCGTTATGATAGGTCCCAGAAAATCAACAAGATCAGGGAATGCGAGGAGAGTACCGTGAGCGACACCCCAACCAATGATTTGATTCTGGCTTTGCAGAATCCGGAGCTGTATGACCATCCGGTCAAGGATTTTCAGGTTTTTGAGACCCATATCTCCCACGTTATCCTCACGGGTGACTACGCCTACAAAATCAAGAAACCCATGGATTTCGGCTTTCTCGATTTCTCCACCCTGGAACGTCGCAAGCATTTTTGCGAGGAAGAACTGCGGCTAAACTCCCGTCTCGCAAAGAGCCTCTATCTGGACATCATTCCGATTACCGGCACGCCACAGGAACCTCAGTTGGGTGGTGAAGGCGAAGCGTTCGAGTATGCCATTCGCATGCACCAGTTCGATCAGTCGGATCTGTTCGATGTCCGCCAGGAGAACGGTACCCTGACACGGGAGTTACTCACCAGCGTCGCCCGACAGGCAGCCGACTTCCACGACCGGTTACCGCCGGTTGCCCAGGAAAAGCCCCTGGGCACGCCAGAAGCAGTCTACGCCGCCATGCAGGAAAACTTTGATCAGATTCGCCCCCTGCTTGACGACAAAGCATTGCTGCAACAATTGGAGAACCTGGAAGAGTGGACGCGCACGACCTTCGAACGCCAGCGGGATCTGATTGCCAGCCGGCGGGAAAACGGGTTTGTCCGCGAATGTCACGGCGACCTTCACCTCGCCAACATCACCGTGTTCAAAGGCGAAGTCACAGTCTTCGACTGCATTGAATTCAGTGAGCCATTTCGCTGGATTGATGTTATCAACGACCTGGCATTCCTGCTGATGGACCTGGAGTCCCGCCGCGAGCAGAAACTGGCGAACCTGGTATTGAATACCTATCTCGAGTATCGGGACGACTTTGAGGCCCTGCCCCTGCTGCCGCTGTACAAGGCTTACCGCGCCCTGGTGCGGGCCAAGATTGCGCTGTTCACCATGGGCAACCCGGCGCTCTCGGAAGCAGAAAAAACCGGGCTGATGCAGCGCTACCAGGACTATGCCCTGCTAGCTGAGAGCTATAGCGCCATCCCCAATCCCTATTTGCTGGCCACCACCGGCCTGTCCGCCAGTGGCAAAACCTGTGTCAGTGCTGCCATGGCGGAGGAGCTGGCGCTGATCCGGCTACGTTCCGACGTGGAGCGCAAACGCTTGTTTGGCATGGGGCCGCTGGAACAAAGCAAATCCCCCACCGGAGGCAATATTTATACCCCGGAAGCCACCGCGCAGACCTACCAGCGCCTGGCCGATACCGCCGGCAAGTTACTCAGTGCGGGCCTGCCGGTCATTGTCGATGCGGCTTCCCTGAAGCAGGGGGAGCGCACGCTGATGGCGGACGTGGCGGAATCCCAGGGGGTTCCTTTTGCGCTGATCCATTGTGAAGCGCCGGAAGAGTTACGCAGAGCGTGGATTCGCAAACGCACCGGAGACGCGTCTGAAGCCACGGAAGAACTTCTGGATGCCCAGATGACCTGGTTCGAGCCACTGACGACCGAGGAAAAGACACACACCATTCATCTGCACACCGACCAGGAACATGTCGCCGAGGCAGTTGCTGACCGGATACGTCAGCACTTCGGATTGCAGGAATAATAAACGTCTACAATAGCGGGTACCTGCCCCGCAAAGGCAGGCACCCCTAACAGACGCAAGGGCCAGAACGATGGATACGGACGCAGTACGCCATATCGACGATCCACTCTATGAAAAGCTCAGAAGCGAAAACATGGAGGCTTTTAACGCCGCCAAGGCCAAGCTGGATCCACTTCCAAGCTTTGCTCACGGCGATTTTCGCGGCCTGGACCTCCGCGGCATGGACGCACGGGGACTGGATCTGAGCCACGCCTATTTCCGCGGCACGGACCTGCGGGGCATTGATTTCAGCGAAACTCAGATAGAGGGTGCGAGCATTGCCGGAGCCAAAATTTCAGGCTGCTTTTTCCCTCACCAGTTGCACGCGGATGAGATCGTCATGTCCCTCAATCACGGCACCCGAATGCGATACAGCGCCCGGAAATGAACGAACACCACCCGTGGCACAAGGTGTGCTCACCAGATGAACTGGCAGACGATCGCTTCCTTGAATTCACACTGATCAGCGGCAATCCCGAAGATCAGACAACAGACCAGCGCGGCTTTGTCTTTCGCCGCAATGGCAAAGTCTATGGTTACCTCAACCGATGCCCACACCTGGGCATCGAATTGAACTGGATGCCGGGACGCTTCATGGACAGCGACAACTGTTTCATCCAGTGCTCTACCCACAGCGCCCTGTTTCTGCCCGACAGCGGCGAATGCATCGCTGGCCCCTGCCAGGGGGAGGCTCTTGTGTCCCTGGAGGTGGCCGAGTCCCGGCACGCCATTGAGGTCAGGCTTCCAGAATGACGGGCACCGGGCGGCTCAAGGCCAGATTGCCCGATGGTCCTTCCCCATCCCCCAGATCCGCGCGGTAAGCAAGCACTTCCACACCGGCGCTGACGGCATCCCTGAGCAAAGCACCGTAGGTCGCGTCAATATGATCGGCCGGGCGCACCGAGGTGATCCCGGTATGGTTGACCACGAACATCAATACCCCCCGATCCCCTTTCGCGACCTGAGCCATCAATTCCCGCAGGTGCTTCTGCCCCCGGGTGGTGACGGCATCCGGGAAGAAACCACGCCCATCCTCGCAGAGAGTGACATTCTTGACCTCCACCCAGGCATCGGCAAGCTCAGCGTGCCCTGACAGGTGGAGATCGATACGGCTTTTCTCCTCACCGTACCGGACTTCCGTCCGACACAAGCCATACCCGGCCAGCTCCCGCACCCGGCCCGCCTCGACTGCCTCCCGGGCCTGTGCGTTCGGGCGGGCAGTATTAATGCAGGCCAGCTCGCCAGGCGAAGTCTCTACCAGCTCCCAGGTATAGCGAAGCTTACGCTTTGGGTTATCGCTTTCGCTCAGCCACACCCTCGCGTTGTCCGGCTGACAACCGAGCATGGAGCCCGTGTTGGGGCAATGAGCTACCACCTCGGAACCATCTTCAAGTAACACATCCGCCAGAAAACGCTTGTAACGTCGAACCAGTTTGCCTTTAATCAATGATTGGGAGAAGTTCATGGTGGTCTCCATATGAAAGTCTGAACACAAGGCTGGCACCCCTGTAACTTATCTGCTATTTTCCGCAAATTCCCGTTTCAGGACGAATGCTTCATCCAGGGTCAATTCGCGCAGTCAAGGCTGGCGCGGCGGAAAGCAAAGCGTTCTTGTGAAGTACAAACAAGAGGCCGGGTTCAATGGCAAACACTGCAGAACAACCACGCGAACGTTTTACCAACTTCACCCCTTATGAAATGAAGAAGGGTGAAGAGTACATGAGTGCTGAAATGCTGGAGCACTTCAAGAATCTGTTGCTGCAATGGAAGCAGGAACTGATGGAAGAAGTGGACCGCACCATGCACCACATGCAGGAAGACGCCGCAAATTACGCGGATCCAAGCGACCGCGCAACCCAGGAAGAAGAGTTCAGCCTGGAATTGCGCACCCGTGACCGCGAACGAAAACTGATCAAGAAGATCGACCAGACCATCGATCGCATCGACAAGGACGACTACGGCTTTTGCGATCAGTGTGGCGTGGAAATTGGCATTCGCCGCCTGGAAGCACGCCCGACAGCCACCCTGTGCATTGACTGTAAGACTCTGGCGGAAATCCGCGAGCGCCAGACCGGCATCTGAGCCGGACCATAGTCACGTCAACCGGCCCCCAACCGGGCCGGTCTGTTGATTGCTATGGCTGATATTCCTTACCGAGGTCGATTCGCCCCCTCCCCTACAGGTCCATTGCATTTCGGCTCCCTGGTCACAGCGCTGGCCAGTTACCTCGAAGCCAGGGTCCATCAGGGCCAATGGCTGGTTCGCATCGAGGATCTGGACCCCCTGCGGGAAAGCCCGGAAGCCACCGACAGCATCCTCCACAGCCTCAAATGCCATGGGCTCACTCCGGACGCCCCCGTTCGCTTCCAGTCCAGCCGTCACGACGTCTATCAGGGTGCCATTGACCAATTACTATCTGATGGCATCGCCTATCGCTGCGCCTGCTCCAGAAAACAGCTGAAGGAACACCATGGCAGGCACCCGGAACACTGCCGTGAGGGTCACAGCGTGCCTGGCAACCGCCCGTTCGCCATCCGCTTCGCCCTTCAGAATGAGAGCTACCACTGGCAGGATGACCTCCTGGGACCACAAACCCAAAAGGTGACCGCGGAAGTGGACGACCCGGTTATTCTTCGCAAAGAGGGTTTCTACGCCTACCAACTCGCCGTTGTAGTCGACGACATCGACCAGGGCATCACGGACGTGGTGAGAGGATCCGACCTGCTGGACATGACAGCCCAGCAACGACAGATTTACCGTGCATTGGGCGCCACGCCGCCCAAATGGCTCCACATCCCGGTAATTCTTAACGAAGACGGACAAAAACTCAGCAAACAGAACCACGCCCCAGCACTGGACGACCGACAACCGGCCGGCAACCTGGCTGCGGCCCTGACAGCCCTGGGGCAGCAACCGCCAGCCAACCTGAACCAGCAGCCCGTGAACAAAATCCTCTCCTGGGCAATCAGACACTGGCAGCGGGAGGCAATACCCCTGACATCCCGGTAAGCTACGTGGTATAAGGAGCCTCTGAAGAACTCCTGAATCGCCTCTGGCTTTCAGAGCCATTCACAATCAAGGCGCGACTTTGCAGGAATGTCTGGACCTTGCAAAAAGTCGCAACGCGGAGTGTGAATGGCTCTGGAAGCCCCGAAGGGCGCGTTCTGAAGGTTGCATCTGCGGCGTTGCGGCTCTTGCCAAGGGCTACGGCCATTGGCGGCGAACCGCGCCTTGCATCTACAACCTTCAGAACGCGCAGAGACGAGTCAGGAGTTCTTCAGAGGCTCCAAGCCCTTCACAAACTTCAGTGCGGATACCAAGCCTGATGTACATCTATCGTCTGGTCTTCCTGTTGGTTTTGGCCATCTATATTTTTTCACCAAACATCCTCGACTGGTGGACCTCCCCGGGCAACGCCTGGTACACCCCCTACATTATCTGGGCCGGGCTGATCGCCATCGGTTTCTGGCTAGAGTGGCGACGGGACCCCAATGAGTTTTAGCGCCCCGGGCCTGTTACTGGCCAGCCTGCTGTATCTGATGATTCTCTTCGGCGTTGCCTGGGTGACCGAGCGTGGCGCATTCCCTCAACACTGGGTACGACACCCCCTGGTCTACACCCTGAGCCTGGGAGTCTACGCGGGCATTTGGGCTGTCTATGCTGCCGTGGGCATTGCAGCCGAATCCGGCTTCGGCTTCCTGGCCTACTACCTGGGGGTCAGTGGGGCGTTCCTGCTGGCCCCCGTATTACTGAACCCGGTGATGCGCATTGGCCGAGCCTATCAGTTGACGTCGCTGGCCGACCTCTTTGCCTACCGCTATCGCAGCCAATGGGCCGGCACACTGGTCACCCTCTGCTCCGGCGCGGCCATCCTGTCGCTGCTCAGCATGCAAATACAGGCTGTTTCCACCTCTGCCAGCCTGTTGGCACCGGAGACCTCCCGCAACCTGATCAGTGTCATGTTCAGCATTATCGTGGTGCTGTTTGCGATGCTGTTTGGCACTCGTCGCAAGCAGGGCTCCGAAACTCATCAGGGGCTGGTCATGGCGATCGCCTTCGACTCAATCGTCAAGCTGACTGCACTGTTGACGCTCGGCGGGGTGATCCTGTTCAGCGTGTTCGGCGGCATGGGCGGACTGGAAGTCTGGCTGGAAAGCCAGAGCTCACCGGCCAGCACCATGACCATGAGCATCGACGACGGCAGCTGGCGTGCATTGATGCTGATGTCCTTCGCGGGCGCCCTGGTACTGCCCCATATGTACCATATGACCTTCAGCGAGAATCCGTCGCCCAAGGCTCTGGCGAAGGCCAGCTGGGGATTGCCTCTATACCTGCTACTGCTGGGACTACCGGTACCTTTGATTCTTTGGGGAGGCCAGGAGTTGGCTGCAACCACGGGCCCCAATTTCTACGCCATCGGCACCGCCCAGGCCCTGGGCAGCCCGGCGCTGACCCTGTTGATGTACATTGCTGGTCTGTCCGCAGCCAGCGGCCTGATGATCGTCAGTACCCTGGCGCTGGCGGGTATGGTGCTGAATCACGTGGTTCTGCCCCTGCGCACACCAAAGGACCACGGCGACATTTACCATTGGCTGAAGTGGATCAAGCGCCTGCTGATCGCCGTTATTATTTTCGCAGCCTTGCTGTTCCATGAAACCATTGGCACCAATCTGGATCTGTCCATCCTCGGCATCATCTCCCTTTCCGGCATGCTCCAGCTGCTGCCGGGCGCGCTCGGCGTGATTTACTGGCCGGAAGGTAACAGGCGAGGATTGATCGCCGGACTGGTATCAGGGATGGCCATCTGGATTGTTACCCTGGTTCTTCCCTTTTCCCATACCGCCAACCTACTGGAATGGCTTGGTGCTCCCCTGGTGCCGGATTACAGCAACTGGCATATATTCACCTTTATCAGCCTGACCCTGAACGTTACGGTGTTTTCGCTAACCTCCATCCTCAGCGGCAGCACCGCCGAGGAAGCCAGTGCTGCCCAGGCATGCTCCCTTGGCGCACTGTCCCGCCCCCACCGCCGGGAACTGGTGGCCACATCGTCCTCTGACTTCGTCCGCCAGCTAGCCGATCCGCTCGGCTACGGTGTCGCCAAGCGCGAGGTCGAGAGAGCCCTGGGGCAACTCAAATTACCCAATATGGAATATCGCCCCTATCAGCTGAGGCGCCTGCGCGACCAGGTGGAAATCAACCTGTCAGGCCTTCTGGGCCCTGCCGTGGCACGAGACCTGGTCAAACGCCATCTAGGCTACAAACCCATGGCCAGCGGAGGCACCGCGCAGGATATCCGCTATGTGGAACGCGCACTGGGGGATTATCAGAACCAGTTGACTGGTCTGGCAGGTGAACTCGATAACCTGCGCCGCCATTACCGGCAAACTCTTCAAAACCTGCCAATTCCGGCCTGCTCCGTGGGTGACGATGGCGAGATTCTGATGTGGAACCACACCATGGAGCAGTTGACCAATATTACAGCGGACGACGTGGTCGGCGCCCGCCTGCTGGCGCTGCCGGAACACTGGCATCTGTTACTGGATGACTTCAACCGGGGCGAAGAGCTACACCGCTACAAGCACCGGATGGATCTGAAGGGCAAACCCCACTGGCTGAACCTGCATAAGGCGGCCCTGAGCGGCCCTGACCATCCAGAAGGTGGTAGCATTATCCTGGTGGAAGACCAGACCGAAACCCGGCTGCTGGAAGACGAGTTGATGCACAGTGAGCGACTCGCCTCTGTCGGTCGCCTGGCCGCGGGTGTGGCGCACGAAATCGGCAACCCCGTCACCGGGATCTCCTCGCTGGCGCAAAACCTGAAACTGGAAACAGACGACCCGGAAATCCTCTCAACCGCAGAGCAGATTCAACAGCAAACCCGGCGCATCTCCGCCATTCTGCAATCATTGATGAATTTTGCCCGTACCGGCAACCACTCCCAGGCCAACCGCTACGAGCCGGTCATCATTCAACGTTGCGTGGACGAATCCATCAACTTGCTATCCCTCAGTGATCGCGGCATGGGCATCACTTATCTCAACGACTGCCCGGATCAGCTGATGATACTGGGCGATGAGCAGCGACTGGTCCAGGTGTTCGTCAATCTGCTTGCCAATGCCCGCGATGCTTCTCCGGAGGGAGGCACTATCCGCATCAGTGGAAACCGCGATGGCTACTCCGCTATCATCGAAGTCACCGATGAAGGATCGGGCATCCCCCGCGACCAGCTTGATCATATATTCGAACCCTTTTACACCACCAAGGCTCCCAATAAGGGCACCGGCCTTGGTTTATCGCTGGTGTACAGTATTGTCGAAGAACACTACGGAAACATACATGTGGACAGTCCCGCAGACCCGGCAACCGGCCTGGGTACCTGCGTACGGTTGAAGCTGCCTGCATACGAACCGGAACCTGACACTGCCGTCACCAGCCAGAACGAAAGGTTGTAACCCCCTATGGCTCGCATTCTGATCGTAGAAGACGAAGAAATCATTCGCTCCGCAGTAAGGAAGTTGCTGCAGCATGCCGGTTATGAAGTCGCCGACGCAGGGTCTGTAGAAGAGGCGGAGCAGAGCCAGGATCCCGATGAATTTGATCTGATCATTTCCGACCTGAGGCTTCCCGGCGCTCCAGGCACCGAACTGATCAATCGCGCGCCCAATACGCCGGTGTTGATCATGACCAGCTACGCCAGCCTGCGATCTGCAGTGGATTCCATGAAAATGGGCGCGGTTGAGTACATCGCCAAACCGTTCGACCACGATGAAATGCTGGCCGCGGTGGAAAATATCCTGGCTCGAAAACAGCACGCGTCAACGAATGAGTCGGCATCGGACACCCCCACTTCTGGCGATGACACCGCAAGCGGCGATCCGGCCAGCATCATGTACGGCAAGTGCGAGGCGATGCAAAAGGTTTTCACCCTGATCCGCAAGGTGGCACCAACTGAAACCACGGTATTGATCCAGGGCGAGTCAGGCACGGGCAAGGAATTGGCCGCCCGGGCCTTGCACCTGCTCAGCCCACGGGCAACCAAACCGCTGATTTCCGTGAACTGCGCAGCGATACCGGAGAGCCTGATTGAATCGGAACTGTTCGGTCATGAAAAAGGCTCATTCACCGGCGCTGTCTCAGCCCGAACCGGACTGATAGAGGCCGCCGACGGAGGCAGCCTGTTCCTGGATGAAATTGGTGAGCTGCCGCCGGAAGCCCAGGCACGACTGCTGCGTGTGCTGCAGGAAGGCGAGATCCGCAAGGTCGGCTCCACTCAAAGCCGCAAGGTCAGTGTGCGCATGATTGCCGCGACACACCGGAACTTGAAGGCCATGACCCGAACCGGTGAATTCCGTGAAGATCTCTATTACCGGCTTAACGTTATGCAGGTGCGGATTCCGCCATTGAGGGAACGGCAAGAGGACATCCTGGGCCTTGCTCAACGCTTCCTGCAGCGACAGGGTGAGAAGATGGGCAAGCCCAGCCTGAACCTCAGTCCCGAAGCGATGCGCGCCATGGAGCGACACCGCTGGCCCGGTAACGTACGCGAACTGGAGAACGCCATTGAGCGAGCCACCATTCTGTGCGACACCGACCTGATCACCCCTTCCCTGCTGGATCTGGAATATGAAGGTGACGACGAATACATTCCGGAAACCCTGGTGGAGGGTAACAACGAGCAGGTGCGTAATCGCGAACCGGAATCTTCCAGCGACCTGTCCCTGGAAGATTACTTCCAGCATTTTGTGCTGGAGAATCAGGACAAAATGAGCGAGACCGAACTGGCCCAAAAGCTGGGTATTAGCCGCAAGTCCCTATGGGAGCGTCGCCAGCGCCTTGGTATTCCCCGCAAGAAAAGTTCAGGTAACTGAGCATGCATCAGGCAGCTGACCTTTCCGGGAAAGATAGCCACCTACAAAATGTGAACTCCAGCTCAATTGTTACCCCATGTTCCGTACGGTAACACTCACAAGAAATATAATGAGGAATCAGTAACACTTAGGTCGCATACGGGGTAACACTTACGACCCGAAAATTATTAAGTTATTGTTATCTAAGATATTTAAAAAACTGGCACACGCCCTGCACTCTATTAAGCGCGCAACAACAAAAACAAGAGTGACAACGCAGCGCCAAAACAAAAACAAAAAGCTGCAGGAAGACGTTCGGTAACAAAAACAAATACAGAACGTGAGCGAACTGAGTGTTTTGGGTACTGTGCTTTTTAGTGGTCCCTTGGCACGTGCGAGTTGTAGATGTAGAGAAGAATCGTCTTCCAGGCGGCACTGCATTTACTCTGGACTCGCCCGATGCTTCTGACCGCTCTGTGTATTCAAAGCCTTCCGTTTGCACTACTGAGATCCCTGGATTTGGGGATGAACAGTGGGGTACAAAAACGAAGAAAAATCCCGGCAACAACAAAAACAATGCAGATCGTCAACGCTTTCAGGGCGGATTCGTGAGAACGGATCCGCCTTTTGATTATTTGGCCGACGGAAAGCCAAAGCCCGCCTCTCACTCCGGAGTGAACAGTTCTTGCCCACTTTTCCCGGCCATTCAGCCGCAAACGTGTGCAAATCCTGTCCAAACCGTTAAACTCTCGTTTTTTGCTCACGCAATAACGGAATTCAATGCCTAACTCAAATACCTCGCCCTTCGAGAAGTTTGTCGAAAAAATCCAGTCCTTTATGCCGGGCACCGGAAGGAATAAGCACCGCACTTACCAGAGGCGGGAAATTCCAAGGGACCAACACAACGTCTCTCGTTCCGCGATCAGCGAACCGGCCAAAAAAGTGCTCCACCGGCTGAACAAGGCTGGTTATGAAGCCTACCTCGTGGGTGGCGGCGTACGGGATATTCTACTGGGCGGCCAGCCCAAGGACTTTGATATCGCAACCAACGCCACACCGGAAGAAGTTCATGATCTGTTCCGGAATTCTCGCCTGATCGGCCGCCGGTTCCGGATTGTGCATGTCGTGTTCGGTCGCGAAATCATCGAGGTCACCACCTTCCGCGGCAACGCTATAGAAGCCGACGATGACGCCGACGACGATGACCGTCGCACCAGTGAGCATGGCCTGCTGCTACGGGATAACGTCTATGGCTCCCAGGAAGAAGACGCTCTGCGCCGGGATTTCACTGTCAACGCCCTGTATTACTGTATCCGTGATTTCACGGTTATTGATTTCGCCGGAGGCGTGGAAGACCTGAAGAATCGTCAGCTGCGGCTGATTGGCGACCCCGAAACCCGTTACCGTGAGGATCCGGTACGGATGCTCCGGGCGATACGGTTTGCCGCCAAACTTGGCTTTGACATTGAGCCGGGCACAGAAGAGCCCATTCGCGAGCTCGCTCCGCTGCTGACTCACATCCCGCCGGCACGGCTGTTCGACGAAGTCCTCAAACTGTTCTCTTCCGGCTACGGCGAAGCTACCTACGATTTGCTGAGAAAGTACAATCTGCTGGCTCCACTGTTTCCCGAGACTGTCAGGGCACTGGATAACGGCGAGCCAGACGAACTGATTCGCCAGGCTCTGCGCAACACCGACGCCCGCATCGCCAGAGGCAAGTCCGTCACTCCCTACTTCTTGTTCGCAGCGATGCTCTGGCCTGCACTGCAAGCGGAATGGCGATACCGACAGGATAACGGCGACCCGGTTCAACCGGCCCTTCATGGTGCGATTGCCAAGGTGATTGGCCGTCAGGTCCAGGCCACATCGATCCCGAAACGCTTTTCCGGCCCGATGAAGGAAATCTGGGAGATGCAGATGCGCCTGCCCCGCCGTCAGGGCAAGCGGGCCTTTATGGCAATGTCGCACCCGCGATTCCGAGCGGCCTACGATTTCCTCTTGGTGCGGGAGTCCGCAGGTGAGATCGAGCCCGGGCTGGGGCAGTGGTGGACGGACTTCCAGGCAACGGATGAACGTGGCCAGGAACGCATGCTCAGCGAGTTGACCGCGGATGCGCCGAAAAAACGCAAGCGCAAGCGCAAGCCAGCCAATCGGAACTGACCATGCCAATGACAGACGCCTTTATCGGACTTGGCAGCAATCTCGCGGATCCGACCGCCCAGCTTGCCCGGGCCGTGACTGAATTGGCTTCGCTGCCGGACACCACACTGGTGGCGCAGTCGGCGTTTTACAGCAGCCACCCCGTTGGCCCGCAGGACCAGCCTGACTTCGTCAACGGCGCGGTATGGTTGCAGACCCAGCTCAGCCCCCTGCGGCTGCTTGACCACCTGCAAGAGATCGAGCAATACCATGGCCGGGAAAGAAAACAGCACTGGGGGCCAAGGACACTGGACCTGGACTTGCTGGTGTACGGTGAAGACACCATCAACAACGAACGCCTGAAAGTTCCCCATCCGGAAATTCCCAACCGCGACTTTGTGCTGCAGCCGCTGCTGGACCTGAAAGCCGACCTGGCATTGCCCGACGGCCAGTCCATTGCCCAGCTGAGACAGCAATGCCCCGACAATAATCTGCGTCCTCTACCCCCGCTTCCCCGGGAGCCGTTTCCGCCCGGCTGACCCCTGGGCTCGTGCTACTATTGCCTCAGCCACACCCCCGGATTACCCTTAACACCTGAATGTCGGCTGACGCCGGCGCGGTCTTGGCCCATCCACCCACAAGGCAAGGATTTTATGGCTGTTACCATCAATACCCTGCGGGAATACAAGCAAAAGGGCGAAGCCTTCTCCGTCCTCACCTCCTACGATGCCACCTTTGCACAGGTCGTCAGTGAAGCCGGTGTGGATGTGATCCTGATCGGCGATTCACTCGGCATGGTGCTTCAGGGTCACGACAGCACTCTGCCCGTCACCATGGACCAGATGGTCTATCATGTCAGCTCGGTCGCCAAAGGCAACCGAGGCTCACTGATCATGGCGGACATGCCCTTCATGACCTACGGCACCACGGAAGCGGCCCTTGAAAACGCGGCCGAACTGATGCGTGCCGGCGCCCACATGGTCAAACTGGAAGGCACGGACTGGATGACCGATACCATCACAGCCTTGAGTGAGCGCGGCGTTCCCGTGTGCGCCCATCTTGGCCTGACTCCGCAGTTCGTCAACAAATTCGGCGGCTACAAGGTACAGGGCCGCGATGACCACGCGGCAGAAATGATGATAGAGCACGCCTGCGAACTGGAATCCGCCGGAGCCGATGTCCTGCTACTGGAATGTGTACCGGCCCCGCTGGCCGCACGCATCACCCAGGCCGTCAAGGCCCCGGTTATTGGCATTGGCGCAGGTGCCGATACTGACGGCCAGGTGCTGGTCGTGCACGACATGCTGGGTATCACCACCGGACGCAAGCCCCGCTTCGTCAAGGATTTCCTGGCCGACACTGGTTCCGTACAAAAGGCTGTGGAAGCCTATGTCAAAGCCGTACGCGACCGCTCATTCCCCGCCGAGGAGCACACGTTCAAGGCATGAGAACCGTCAACTCCCTGAAAGAATTACGCACCATCCTTCGCGGCTATCGCCGGGAGGACAAAACCATTGGGCTTGTCCCGACTATGGGCAACCTTCACGAGGGCCACATTTCCCTGGTCCGCAAGGCCAGTGAAGCCGCCGACGTGGTGGTGACCAGCATTTTCGTCAACCCGATGCAGTTTGGCGCCAACGAAGATCTGGACAGCTACCCCCGCACCCTGGAAGAAGACCAGAGAAAGCTTGAGGACGCCGGCAACACTCTGGTCTTTGCCCCGGGCGCTGAGGAAATCTACCCCAACGGCCTGGTCCAACAAACCAAGGTGATTGTCCCGGAAGTCAGCGACGGCCACTGTGGAGCGAGCCGCCCGGGACACTTCGAGGGGGTGGCGACGGTGGTGACCATGCTGTTCAACATGGTTCAGCCGGACGTCGCGGTATTTGGTGAGAAGGACTTCCAGCAACTGGCCGTCATCCGCAAGCTGGTACGTGACCTGATCATTCCTGTGGAAGTAATCGGCGCTCCCACCATCCGTGAGGATGACGGGCTGGCGAAGAGCTCCCGCAACGGCTACCTGAATGACACGGAACGAACCATTGCCCCAGCGGTTTACCAGACCCTGCAGGAGTGTGCTCGCCAGCTCAACGAAGGGCGCACTGACTTCGGCGCCCTGGAGCGGGAAGCCAATGATGCGCTGGTTTCTGCGGGCCTGCGCCCGGATTACTTCAACATCGTCAACAGCCTGACCCTGAAACCGGCCACTGCGGAAGACACTGAACTGACCATACTGGCTGCCGCCTTCCTAGGCACCACACGACTGATCGACAACTTGTCTATCAAGCGATCCTAACTGAGACTCTGACAGCCGAAAGGAATCACCATGCCCCAGGATCCCACGCCACTCACCTCTCGCCCCGAGTGGCGGGCTCTTGCCAGCCTCCAGCAAGACCTGAAAAACACCCCCATGCGGGCATTATTTGAACAGGACCCAGACCGTGCACGGCGTTTTTTCACGGAAGGCGCGGGGCTGTCCCTCGATTACTCCAAAAACCGCATGACCGACGAAGTCCTGGCCAGCCTGATGGCGCTGGCCAGGGAGTGCGGTGTGCCAGAGCGGACGGAAGCCATGTTCCGTGGTGACCGTATCAACGTCACTGAAGGCCGACCAGCCCTGCATACTGCCTTGCGAAATGTCGGCGGTGATGCAGTCATGGTCGACGGCATCGACATCATGCCCGAAGTGGAGCAAACACTGGCCCACATGGAGTCATTTACCGACGACATCCGTTCAGGTCAGCGTACAGGCTTCACCGGAAAACCCTTTACGGACGTTGTGAGCATTGGCATTGGCGGTTCCTTCCTGGGCCCGAAGCTGGTCAGCGAGGCGCTGAAGCCCTACCAGAGCGGTCAGCTCAGCGGGCACTTCGTTGCCAACATTGACGGTACTGACATTTCCGAAGTTCTGCATCAGGTGAATCCGGAAACCACCCTGTTCCTCGTTCAGTCCAAGTCCTTCCGCACCCAGGAAACACTGGAGAACAGCCAGATTGCCAGGGACTGGTTCCTGAAAAACGGGGGCACCGAGACCACAATTGCCCGGCATTTTATGGCCGTGACAGCCAACCCCCGGGAGGCGGAAACCTTCGGCATCGCCGGCGAGAGCATATTCCCGATGTGGGACTGGGTAGGCGGTCGCTATTCGCTATGGTCCGCGATCGGACTGCCCATCGCGCTGCTGGTCGGCATGACCAACTTCCGCGCGCTGCTGGCCGGCGCTCACGCCATGGACCAGCACTTTCGCCACACTCCACTGGAACGGAACCTGCCGGTGATCATGGCCATGCTGGGCATCTGGTACAGTAACTTCTGGGGTGCGGCGACTCACGCCATCCTCCCCTACGACCATTACCTGGAAAGCCTGCCCGCGCATTTGCAGCAACTCGACATGGAAAGCAACGGTAAGTGCGTCACCCAGGATGGTCAGGCGGTGACCTACCCCACCGGCCCCATTATTTGGGGCGGTGTCGGCGCCAATGGCCAACACGCCTACCATCAGTTGCTGCATCAGGGCACACGACTGATTCCCGCGGATTTCATTATTCCGCTTCAGAGCCAAAACCCGGTGAGCGAACACCACGCCATGCTGTTTGCCAACTGCCTGAGTCAGTCACGGGCCCTGATGGCCGGTAAAACCGAGGAAGAAGCCCGGCAGGAGCTGGAGCAGGAGGGACTGTCACGAAACGACATCGCGGCTCTGGCACCTCACAAAGTAATTCCCGGCAACAAGCCGAGCAATACCCTGCTGATGGACAAGCTCACCCCGGAAACGCTCGGCGCACTGATTGCGCTTTATGAGCACCGCACCTTTGTTCAGGGGGTGATCTGGGATGTGGACTCATTCGACCAGTGGGGCGTGGAACTGGGCAAGCAGATGGGTAAGAGTATTTTGGGGCAGATCATTGGTGCACCGTCGCCGAAAGCCGCAGGCGACAGCTCGACCGAGCATTTGATCCGGCTATTCCGGTCAAAGCGCCCGTGAAATCTGCCGGCCTTTCCAGGTAAAGTCGATTGGCCAGAGCTTCTGATCGCTTGAATACGACTGCCACAACTCGCTATAGGTCTTGCCATAGACCGGGTGGCGGTCGTCCGGAGCAATATCGGACAGGGGCCAGAGCACAAAGGCATTCCGGAGAATTTCATCACGGGGCAACTTCACGCCATCGACTTCACCGACGACATCGTTATACGTGAGGATATCGAGGTCCAGCGTCTGCGCACGGAACCTGGGCTCATCCCGTCGGCGACCATTGTCAGCCTCCAACTGCTTGAAGCGACGCGAAAGCTCGCCAATGCTCCAGTCCGTATCCACACCGACCACCAGATTGTAGAAAGGTGACCCATCGAACCCGACGGCCTCACTTTCGTAGACCGGTGAAATCGTCAGCACATCGAACCACTCCGACAGAGCATCCAACGCCACCGTAATATAGTGCGACCGGTCGATATTGCTGCCGATGCTGATATACACCCGCGCCCTGGCGGTCATCACTGCGGCCCCCGCTCAATACGAACACCAACGGCTCTGGCAGTCGGCACCGCACCCGGTTTACGCAGTGTCAGCTTTAGCCATGGCACACCGAAATCCGCCTGTATCATGGCTGCAAGTCCCTCCGCCGCCGTTTCCAGAAGCTGGGGCCTTGCGTGCTGCAGCCAGCGGGTCACCTGCTCGCTGACCGTCGCGTAGTCCAGCGCATCGGCAACGTTGTCGGACGCTCCGGGAACACGATTATCCCAGCCCATTTCCAGGTCCACCACCAGCCGCTGGGTAACGTCACGCTCCCAGTCATATACGCCAATCACCGCCTCTACGGCCAGGCCCTCGATCAGAACACTGTCTGCCACCGGAATATTACACTCTTTGCTGATTGAATAACGTACAGGCTACGGATACTGTGTGATTCTCGGCCTGAAGCGTTCGTGGGGCCGGCATTTTCGCATAAATCCACCGGACGCGTCTTTGCTCCGGAACAATTGCCCGTGAATTCAATGAGTGACCCTTTACTGATAGTCCTGCTGTGCGCTTTGGCCTATATGGCCGGCTCCATACTGTTTGCTCTTGAGATCTGCAAATTATGGAAGTTGCCAGACCCGCGCGCGCTAGGATCCGGCAATCCCGGCGCGACCAACGTCTACCGTAACGGCGGCTGGGTGCCCGCCACTCTCACCCTGACACTGGATGCCGCCAAGGGCTTCGTGCCGGTGTGGCTGGCCCACGCCGCGGGCCTGTCGATTCTGGCCCAGGCCATGGTTGCGCTATGCGCGGTCACCGGCCACATGGTGCCGGTTTTCTACCGCTTCAAAGGGGGAAAGGGCGTTGCGACCGCACTGGGTTCTGGCCTGGCACTGGCGCCCCTGACCACCCTGCTGATGGCTGCACTCTGGGCGCTGGTCCTGTGGCGCTGGCGCATCTCGGCATTGGCATCGATCATTGCCATCGTCAGCGGACCGCTGATCAGCGCGCTCATTGATCCCAAAACCCTGCCGCTGTTTGGCTTGCTTGCCATTCTGATTGTCGTGCGTCACCGCAACAACCTGATACGCCTGGCTCAGGGGCGGGAAGCCAAATTCTAGCGCGCCATCAGTCCACCAGCCCGGTAGAGCGGGGCTGTGACACCGGCGGCAAGGTATTCATGGGCCAGCGCGGGACCGCCAGAATACGATCCCCATCCCTCTGCCCTGCCTGCAAACGCTGGCAACCGGCATAAGCAATCATGGCGCCATTGTCGGTACAAAACTCGGGACGAGCGTAGAACACACCGGCCCTGAGCTTTTCCGTCATCTTCTCCAACCCCGCTCTCAGGCGCTTGTTAGCGCTTACCCCGCCAGCAATAACCAGCCGTTTACAGCCCGTCTGCTCCAGGGCTCGCCGGCACTTGATGGTCAGCGTATCCACCACTGCAGCCTCAAACGCCAGGGCAATATCCGCCCGGGTCTGATCATTCAGGTCACCAGCTTCATCCGCTGCTGTGACGGTATTGAGCGTAAACGTTTTCAGGCCACTGAAGCTGAAATCCAGCCCTGGGCGATCCGTCATCGGCCGCGGGAACCGATAACGGCCAGCAGTGCCCTTTTCGGCCAGGGCCGCTACCCGCGGACCGCCAGGATAGTCGAGGCCGAGCATTTTCGCGGTTTTGTCAAAGGCTTCACCGGCGGCATCATCAACCGACTCGCCCAACAACTCGTATTCACCGATACCATCCACCCGGACCAGCTGTGTATGCCCGCCAGACACCAGCAAGGCCACAAACGGAAATGCCGGTGGCTGTGGTTCCAGCATGGGAGCCAGGAGATGGCCTTCCATGTGATGCACGCCCAGCACCGGGATACCCAGGGCAAAGCCCAGGGCATGGGCGACGGAACCACCCACCATCAAAGCCCCAATCAGGCCAGGACCGGCGGTATAGGCAATTCCCTCAAGGTCCTTACGGCTGCGCCCGGCTTCCGCCAACACCTGATCGCACAGAGGCAGCAACTTACGGACATGATCACGCGACGCCAGCTCCGGCACCACGCCACCATAGTCCGCATGCATATCAATCTGACTGAACAGAGCATGAGCCAACAGGCCCTGCTCGCTGTGGTAAAGGGCGACACCGGTTTCGTCGCAGGAGGTTTCAATTCCGAGAATCAGCATAGATAATGGATCACTACGGGTGGCATGAATGGTCAGGATCGATATTTTAGCAGAAAGCCGAAACCCTCTGGCAGTTTCATCGAACAAACATTGACCTTACCCCGGAGCAGGGGCTATCATTGCCGCCCTTAAATACGCACTGGTCGAGTTTTAGCCAATCTGACCAGGTATCGAGTCGATTCGACGCACGAGTCGATCAGACAAAACAGAAACCGAATACATCAGGTAGGTGATTTTCGAATGCCAGCTGTTAAAGTGAAAGAGAATGAACCGTTTGACGTAGCCCTGCGTCGCTTTAAGCGTTCCTGCGAAAAAGCAGGTGTACTGTCGGAAGTACGTCGTCGTGAGCACTACGAGAAGCCGACAGCCGTTCGCAAGCGTAAGGCAGCCGCTGCCGTTAAGCGTCATCTCAAGAAGCTTCAGCGGGAACAGCGCAAGTTCGAGCGTCTGTACTAAGCTTCAGCTGACGCCGCTTGACTGCATACCAATAATCGCCTGTTAAGCCGCAGGCTGCACAGAGCGATTCCTAAATGCCGCCGAGGCCTGGCTTCGGCGGCATTTTTGGCTATTGGCGGCGCTACGCCGGCACCCCTGTGCAACCGGAGTCATCATGAGCGGACTGATCCCTCAACGCTTTGTTGAAGATCTGCTGGATCGAGTGGACCTGGCGGAGCTTATCGGATCACGGATCACGCTGAAGAAGGCCGGCGCCAACTACAAGGCCCGCTGCCCGTTTCATGATGAGAAGACACCGTCCTTCAACGTACGCCCCGACAAAGGCTTTTACCACTGCTTCGGCTGTGGCGCCCATGGCGACGCCATAAGTTTTGTACGGGAGTTCGAGGGACTGGGGTTTACCGAAGCGGTCGAGGAACTGGCAAAACGCGCCGGTCTGGAAGTGCCTTACGATCAAAGCGCGCGACAGGAAATCCAGCAGGCCCGCACACTGACCGACGCCCTGGATTATGCCAGTCGATTTTATCAGTCCGCGCTGCACAGCCCGCAGGGCGAATTCGCGAGGGACTACCTCAGGCAACGGGGGCTGGACGATAACATCATCCGGCTTTACCAACTGGGCTATGCGCCCGGCACGGGCACCGCGCTGTTTGATTCCTGTAACAAGGACTTGCAGGCACCTTTGATTGAAACCGGCACGGTTTCTGACAAGTACGGTCGCCCCAGGGATCTGTTCCGCAATCGGGTGATGTTTCCGATTCGCAACAGCAGGGGCAAAACCATCGCTTTCGGGGGGCGAACCCTCGGTGACGACAAGGCCAAGTACATCAACTCTCCGGAGTCCGATGTTTTTCACAAGAGCCGGGAAATCTATGGCCTGTACGAAGCCAAACAGGCCATCCGGCAGTTGGACAAGCTGCTGGTCGTGGAAGGCTACATGGATGTTATCGCGCTGGCGCAGCACGACATCCATTTTGCGGTCGCCACACTGGGCACAGCGACCAACCAGGACAGCCTGACCGCCCTGCTCCGGCAGGTAAGGCACCTGGTGTTCTGTTTTGACGGTGACCAGGCCGGATTCCGCGCTGCGGATCGCGCCCTGGAGAACGCCCTGGAGCTGATGGCGGATGGGCTGCACCTCCAGTTCCTGATGCTGCCGGACGGTGAAGACCCGGACACACTGGTCCGCAAGGAAGGCCCGGATGCCTTCCAGAAACGAATTGAGGGTGCCACGCCCTTGTCCCGCTATCTGTTTGACCGACAGAGTGAGGGGCTGGATCTGCAATTACCGGAACACCGGGGAGAACTACGGGCCCGGACGGAACCACTGCTGAACAAGATGCCCAGAAGCACCCTGCGGGATGCCATGTGGCACGAAATGCTACGCCTTTGCGGTGGCCGCAATGACTGGCAGAACCGCCGCGCACAAAACGGGCAAAAGCGTTTCGGTGAGCGCCGCGACAGAATCCAGGAAGAACGGATTGATGTCAGGCTCAACAAGGACAGCACCTTGTGCCTGGCCCTGTTGGAGGCCCCGGATATGGCCAGCGACGTGGTCGAACTGGCGCGCCAATCCAGACAGTTTGGCCAGGCAAGGCGTTTCGCAGACTGGATACTGGAACGGCAAATCCGGGACCGCCGCAAACTGGTGCGCACACTGGCCACGGACAAGCAGGCGCGGGAGCGTTTTTACCACTTGTTCGACGGTATTGAGCATATACCGTCACGGGAAAGCACGCTGGCCGGCGCCAGGGAGCTGCTGACCCCGAATCAGGAAGCGGCTCGCAAGCAGCGCCTGATGTCATTGCTGTCTGCCAAGCGAAGCCTTGCAGACCTTACGCCGGAAGAACGCCAGGAGCTGAAAACTCTGAGCGAGCGTGCCGAAGACTGAGCCGTAACCCAGCGTTGCGGGCAAAAACAGGAAAATACAGGGTCAAATCTGTATTGCACTTGAAACTTGAAGCGTTGATCACCATCTAACCATCCGGTGGCAGAGCAACCGAGCGACAGCTATAATGGCTGTTTAACTTTTTTTCCTTTTACCAGCGAGTTCACAGGGTGTCTATGTCAGGCAATTCGCAGAAATCACGTTTGAAAGACCTCATTGCACGAGGCAAGGAACAAGGTTACCTGACTTACGCCGAGGTAAACGACCACCTCCCGGAAGACATTGCCGACCCCGATCAGGTCGAAGATATCATTCGCATGATCAATGACATGGGTATCCAGGTGTGCGAGGAAACCCCCGACGCCGACACCCTGCTCATGACCGAAGGTGACTCCACCGCCGACGAAGCTGCTGCCGCCGAAGCCGCTGCCGCCCTCGCCGCCGTAGAGACCGACGCCGGTCGCACGACCGACCCGGTCCGCATGTACATGCGCGAGATGGGTACTGTTGAACTGCTGACCCGCGAAGGCGAAATTGTCATTGCCAAGCGCATCGAGGAAGGTATCCGCGATGTGATGGCCGCCGTAGCCCACTTCCCGGGTACCGCCGGCACTGTGCTGCAGGCGTATGAGCGCATCATTGAGAACGAAGGCCGCATTAATGACATTGTTACCGGCTTCCTGGATCCGGACGACGCCGAGCCGTTCATGGGCGAGGAAACCCCTGCGGAAAGCAGCAGTGACAGCGACTCATCCGACGATGATGACGATTCCGAAGAAGAAACCGAAAGCGGCCCGGATCCCGAAGAGACCCGCCTGCGCTTCGAACTGCTGAAAGAAAAGCTCGATGCCGCCCACGAGGCACTGGAAAAATACGGCCGCGGCGACAAGAAAACCCAGGTAGCCCTGAACGAGCTGGGGCAGGTATTTGCGCCCTTCAAGCTGGCCAACAAGGCATTTGAAGAACTGGTTAACGTTGTTCGCTCCACCAACGACCTGGTGCGCGAAAACGAGCGCGCGATCATGAAGATCTGCGTCCGTGAATGCAAAATGCCCCGCAAGGATTTCATCAAGTCTTTCCCGGGCAACGAGGTCAGCCTGGACTGGGCCGAAAAGATTGGCAAGAGCAAAAAACCCTACGCATCCGCCATCAGCGAGCGTATTGACGAGATTGTGCGTCTGCAGAAGCGCATCCATAACATCCAGGCCGAAGTAGATCTGGAAGTGTCCGACATCAAGGAAATCAACCGTCGGGTTTCTATCGGCGAAGCCAAGGCCCGCCGCGCCAAGAAAGAGATGGTTGAAGCCAACCTGCGACTGGTTATTTCCATTGCCAAGAAATACACCAACCGTGGCCTGCAGTTCCTGGACCTGATTCAGGAAGGCAATATCGGTCTGATGAAGGCGGTCGACAAGTTCGAATACCGTCGTGGCTACAAGTTCTCTACCTACGCTACCTGGTGGATTCGTCAGGCCATCACCCGCTCTATCGCGGACCAGGCCCGCACCATCCGTATTCCGGTGCACATGATCGAAACCATCAACAAGCTCAACCGCATCTCCCGCCAGATGCTGCAGGAAATGGGTCGCGAACCCACGCCGGAAGAGCTTGGTGAGCGCATGGAAATGCCCGAGGACAAGATCCGCAAGGTCCTGAAGATCGCCAAAGAGCCGATCTCCATGGAAACCCCGATCGGTGATGACGAAGACAGTCATCTGGGTGATTTCATCGAGGACATCCAGGCGCTCTCGCCGGTGGACTCCGCGACCGCTGAAGGCCTGCGTGAATCCACTCGCATGGTGCTCGCCGGCCTGACTGCCCGTGAGTCCAAAGTACTGCGCATGCGTTTCGGCATCGAGATGAACACCGATCACACCCTGGAAGAAGTCGGCAAACAGTTCGACGTCACCCGGGAGCGTATCCGTCAGATCGAAGCCAAGGCCCTGCGCAAACTGCGTCACCCTTCCCGCTCCGATCACCTGCGCGGCTTCATTGACGACCAGGGCAACGGATAACACGGCAACAACAGTAGCGGGCGCCACCCCTCACCGGTATAATGGCGCCCGCTTTGCTTCCCCTCCGGGGCGACCTCACAAAGCAAACCTTAAAACAGCATTCGCTGCATAAGGGCCTATAGCTCAGTTGGTTAGAGCAGAGGACTCATAATCCTTTGGTCCCTGGTTCGAGTCCAGGTGGGCCCACCACTTTTCAAATACTTACGCTACGCCTCTCATGCCGCCTAGGTGTCAACCAACCGTCAACGACAAAACTAACGCAGTGCATCCCTTCTTAGTTTTTCCTGCGAAAGACAACAGGCTCGGCGCCAAAACTAACTGAGTGCGCACCGCCGTCTAATTGCTACCTAGAGTATTAGCTGATCATTTTATATGTAATTAGTATTGAGCTATGTCATTCCCTTGGAACATTTTTGGTATAAACTTCGACAAGCTTTTGAACTTATTTTCAGTTTTTTGATGAATGAAAGGGAGCCCCCAATGAATCCCGATCTGTTAACTCTTCTGAACGATCCAAGCTGCCACCTCAACGAAATCATCCACGAAGCCTCCGAAATGGAGTCCAGCAAAAGAAATCGCCGTACTTTTGCGATGGTGTCTGAAGATGGTGAAGTCGTTGGCTATATAAAAACCTGGCATGACGAAGGGGACTATGCAGGCTTCGTCCATTTTGATACCCAAGGCAACATCGTTGACTGGAAAGCCTTTACCAAAGTGCCTGGTTCAAAGCGCCGAACTCCATCCAATTTCACTAACCACAACCCACAACGACCTGGCTGACCCTACCCCAGTTTTAAATGGTCCGAAATTCTGGGGTAGGGTCAACTTTTATGCAATCTCGCACAGTTCAGAATAGGCAGTCACGTTATAGTCTGCTAAAACTATAAAGGTCTATTCAAAAGATTGGCAGTCAAAGGCACCCCAAGCTCATGGATGAACTGCTCCCTCCCAGCCTGATAAAACTCCGCCATATCGCCAAAGACATCACCGACCAGGTGTTGATCCCGGAAGCGCAAAAGGTGGACGAAAACGCACAGTGGCCAAGCCATGCCTTTGAGGCACTGGCGCAGGCTGACCTGATGGGCCTTCATGTGCCTAAAAGGCTGGGCGGTCACGAGCAGGGGCTGCTTGCGCTGGCGGCAATCATTGAAACCCTGGCTCAAGGGTGCAGTTCCTCGGCTCTGTGCTACGCCATGCATTGTGTCGGCTCCGCCGTAATTGCAAGCAAGGCGACCGGATATCAGCAAGATAAGTACCTTGTTCCCATTGCCGAGAATCGCCACATCACCACACTCGCTCTTTCCGAAGCTGGCACCGGAGCCCATTTTTATCTGCCGCAAACGCAATTGTCGCGAGCCGGTCATCATTTCGATATCCATGGCACCAAGCAGTTTGTGACCAATGGTGGACATGCCGACTCTTATGTCATCTCTACTCAGGTCAGTGGTCAAACGCTCAATGGCGGGGACTTCAACTGCCTGGTGGTCGACCACAGCACGCCAGGCATCCGTTGGCTTCCCCACTGGCGCGGCCTCGGCATGCGCGGTAATTCATCTCGCGGCATGCAGCTCGATCAGGTCCAGGTTCCCACAGACAACCTGCTCGGAGAGGAGGGAGATCAGATATGGTATGTGTTTGAGGTCATTACCCCGTACTTTCTTACAGCCATGGCGGCAACCTATACAGGCCTCGCTCTGGCATCGCTCAACCAGACCATTGACCAAATCGGCCATCGCACCTACTCACACGCGGGCAATGGGCTGGCCGATCACGATGTTATCCAGCATCGTGTTGCCCAGATGAAGATTGCTGTCGACCGATGCCGCGCACTGCTTTACCGGGCAGCCTATCTTGCGGATCAGGGACACCCCGAAGCACTGACCCAGATCATGATGGCAAAAGCCGATTCGGCGGATACTGCCGTATATGTAACCAATGAAGCCATGAGCTGTTGCGGTGGCAGAGCCTACCGGGATAACGATGCCCAGGCGCGCCGCCTCCGTGATGCTCGGGCAGCCCACGTTATGTCACCCACAACGGACCTGTTAAAACTATGGATCGGTCGGCAAGCTTTGGGCATGCCACTCCTTTAGACCGAAGGACAATTAAGTGGATGGATTTGTACTGCTTCTCGAAACCGCCGATACGACTTCATCGCTTCGTGACGCACTGACTGATGCACTCCAGGACTCTTCAGTCCCCTTGTATGTCTGCGGGGACCTGGCGGGGGCCAGAGGAATACTGCAAAAGGCACAAAGAAACGGGAACGAATTACTCCTTGGGATTCTGGATTCGAGCGTGGCGCAACCATTGGCCTGCGCACAGGCACTGGCACCGATAGCACCCCTGGCACACTGGAGCTTTGTGGGCGTTGAAGAACACTCCCAACTCGCTCAGCAGATTCAGGCGCCCTACAGCCGCATGGGAAAATACTACTCAGCAGGAAGCCACCTTTCGCCTCTGGATATTGAGCGGCGACTGGAAGAGAGCCGACAGCGGTACAATCATCGCGATCAACTAGCCAGCATAAACAGACAACTCAGCGTGTCACCCAAGGACCCCCTGCGCGAGTTGAAGCGATTTACCCAATCCACCGACTTTCTGACCCACCTCTTTGAAACGGCCAACGAGGCAATGATCGCAACCACAGTTGACGGCATCATTGTCCAGTGGAACCAGGCGGCAGCACACCTGTTCGGCATCGACAGTGACAACGCACTGAACCGGGGTGTCGAGACAGTTGCTACCGACCAGTGGCAGGAGCGATTGCCGGCCATTCTGGCACGGACCCTCAACACCCCCGAAGGCGACATGGCAGCGGAGTTACGATGCAGGCTAAACTCAGGTGCTCTCTGCGAAGTAGAGTTGAAACTGGCTCAAATCAGGGACAGGCAAGACAACACCCTCGGCCTGTCGCTGTTCGTCAACGACATCAGTGTCCGTAAACGGGCCCAGGCCGCCCTGAACGTGATGAACAGGCACTTGGAAAAGCTGTCCTTCCAGGACGGACTGACCGGCGTCGCAAATCGGCGTCGTTTCGATGCAGCCCTTGAACAAGCCTGGTCCGAGGCTCGCCGACAACAGGCCCCCATCAGCCTGGCCATTCTCGACCTGGATCATTTCAAGCGCTATAACGATTGCCTTGGTCATCTTGCAGGGGATGAGTGCTTGCGGAAAGTAGCAGAGATTCTGTCTCAGACCGTTCGCCGTTCCAGCGATATGCTGGCACGCTATGGAGGGGAAGAGTTCATTCTGTTGCTGCCCCATACCCAATATCAGCAGGCCAAAACCTTATTGATTCATTGCCAGAATACATTGGCGGAAGAGGAACTCACGCATCCCGACTCACCCGTTAGCAACCAGATAACCTTCAGTTGTGGCATTGCCACAATCGTGCCGGCCTCCGACGCTCCTACCTCACTGGTCGAGGCTGCGGATCAGCAACTCTATCGCGCCAAACAGGAAGGGCGTAATCGCATTTGCACTGATCACGACGGCTAACGAAAAACGCTCCTCAAGGAGGAGCGTTCCAATTGCCCGGACTTGAATACAACAGCGTCAAGCTGCTGGATTAAGCCTGTTTTCCAGCCCGGCGGCCTTTGAGACCCATGGCAAACAAGCCAAGGCCAAGTAACGCCAGGGTGCCTGGCTCAGGCACTGTGACTGTATCGCCAATCGGGGCAATGTGGCTGATCATCAACTCTTCACCATCCGGCAAGTTGAACCCAGCGTTCAGCAAAGCAGAATCAAGCACAGCCCAATCGAAGCTGCTTTTGTTCTCGAATAGCCCCCACCAAGTGGCATTCTTGATCAGAAAGTACCCTGCTGGAGCACCCAACTCGAAGCCAATCAAGGATGTACTTCCATCTACGAACTGGTATTCGACATCTTCTTCTTTCACGCCGTAGGTTGCATCGCCACCCAGCACGCTGTTTATCCAGCACGTCTCTGCCGACGGACTACTGCCTGGCCCACAAGAGTCCAGGCCATTAGCCTCTTCTACCAAGGGGTCTACTTCTCCAACATCAACGCCCCCGATCATATTTCCCCAAGCGGCGCCGGCAAGCGAAAAGGACGCTACCAGCACCAGGAATTTTGAGAACGCTCTCATAGTGATTCTCCGTTAAACATCGCCTGTTAATGTTCATCGTTCAAACAGACATCTCCCTTATTTGGACGCGTTACGTCTGACAGCCAAGGTCCACATCAGGATAATTTCATGCATCCAGATCTGACTTCTGCAAGAATATAAGCACAAGCCACGCCAATGGATGAAACTCCCGATGGAACAACATCTTGAATCAATCACAATGAATAGTTTCCGCGAAACACTCCCGCAACTGTAAATTTCGTCGACATTTACGAATCGATTCCCGAAATCCAGATCAATTGGAGCCGCCCCGAGCCTATCCGTATTCGACCGCAGTTCACCGGCGTCAGTTTTATTTACAAGTGTCCAGAGAAGACTATTTGCAAACTGCATCACAAAAACACAAGAAAAACCGGAACGACCAGACATTATAAACGCGCCATAAACCCCTTAACCATGCCGGCTAAGCCCCTAATTGGCCTACCCCTGAGACCACCCACGTCGCCAAAGCCAAACCTTTTGCCCGATCAATGGGCCTATTATCCCAATCAATGATAAAGCGGTCACAAGAACCGCAACGACTCACAATAACAACGGAGTACTCGAATGAATGGCTCTCCCAATTCCAGCAAGGGACTGCTTCCTATAGCGGTTCCGGCTATGACCTCCCCCCGGACAGCCCTCCTCGCCCTGATGGCGGTCAGCATCGGTTTGGCAGGTTGTGGCGGCGAAAAACAAACCATCCAGGACATAGATAACAGCCCTGGCGAACTGTATTTCAGCTACCCGGCCGCTGACCAGGCAGCCGTTCCCGTGACTGCCCCGTTATTCATGCGCTTTACCCGGGCTCTGTCATTGGATGAAAACAACCTCTCCCCGGACATGTTGCGCCTGGAAAGCGACCAGGGTGAAGCGGTCGCCCTGACTGACGTGACCATGACGAGCGGCCAGCAAGGCATTGCTGCCCGACCACAGCAGCCATTGAAACCGGGCACCCGCTACACGCTGGTCAATAACGGCCTGACCACCAGCATGGGCGAGATTACACTGCCCGATGGTGGCATTTCCTTCACCACGGCGCCTGCAACCCAAGGGCCGCTGCTCGATCGCACCGAGGGCAACGGCTTTCGCGTTGCCCGCTTTATTCCCAAGGGAAACAACGCCTACCCTGCCACGGACATCTCGGTACTCCGTATCCAGTTTACCGAGCCGGTGGATGAGCAAACCCTGATCTATGGCGACACCATCAGCCTGCTGGATGCCAGCAACGAACCAGTCCCGGCGCAAGTGTACGTTCAAGGTCACCGGGTCACAGTGGATCCGGAAGGCGATCTGGATCCGTCCCAGACATATTCCATCAGTCTGACCGAGGGTATCCGCAGCACCATTGCCGATGCCCCTCTGGAACTACCACCGGAAGCGCCGTGGACGTTTACGCCACTGGATTCAACCTCACCGAAGGGTGTCCGCGAGCGTATGGCCCAGACGGCCACGACCGATACCGGAAAGCTGGCGCTGTCGGGAGAGAACTTTAATTCCGTGAACCTGAGTTCTCTGTTACTGGGCAGCAATAACACCACCACCGCGACCGGCACCGTATTCGCCGAACTCGGTTTTATTCCAAAATTCGAAAACGCCGGGCAGAGCGTGCCACTTCGCATCGAACGTGGCGCACTGATGACCGGTTCTGACGTGGTCGTAAACGTGGCCGGAGCACTGCCGGCCGGGTTCTCATCGGAAGCGGTGGAGGTTCGTTTCCTATCCGATGCCAACGGCTTCCTGATGAAAAATCCGCACACCGACAACGAGAACGCCCCCCGCCTCGTCGAACTCTACATCGACATGGCCCTGAACACCGGCAACACCATCGCTAACGCCGCTCTGGGTCAGGAACTCCTTCATGTGCACCTGGTCGGCACCGCCCTGGTCGAGGACGGCGCTCTGAACATTGAAGCCGTCGGTGTTATCGAACCGGGCGTCATGGGCGTGGATGTTGCGTCTGGGCTGATCTCCTTCCGCCTGGAAAGCTATCGCAACCCGGATGATGCACCTGCTGAATCCAGCTTCGCAGACAACGAAGCACCAACCATCAAAAGCTGGGTGCCAGGTGAGGACAATCAGGACAAAGTTCGGCCGGGCGATCCGGTCATCGTCTATTTTTCCGAGCCAGTGCTACCGGGGTCCGTGTCCCACGAAAGCATCTCCCTGATAAAAGATGGCGTAGAGCAACCTTTCACCCACTCACTCAATGGTTCAGTTCTCTCCGTTCGACCAACAACCCCTTTGAAACACGGTGCGCACTACAGCCTGCTACTGAACGGTGTAACGGACCTCGCAGGACATGGCCTATCAGCGCCTCAACTTGATTTTGAACTGGCTCCCACGCTTGATGGCACTCCTGCTGACCAGTCCCCCATTGCCCTAACGACATTACCGGGATTCCCCTGTGCCAAGAACTCTGTCGACACCTTCAGCGGTCACCAGGGACGATGCTCGGGGGGCAAGACATCGGATGATTTACTGCCAATCCCGCAACATCCGGGAAACCAGCCCATTGCGGTTCGCTTCTCACAGGACATCGAGCCGGCTACCATTATCGCCGGCGATTCGCTGACGATTGAATCCTTTGAAAACGGTGGATGGACACCAGTGCCAACTGCTGATTACACGCTCCAAACCGGCCCGAGACATCTACTGATCACCCCAATGGTGGGCTGGAGTGAAAACACACTGTATCGCTACACCCTCAACGCCAACACGGCGATTCGCTCAGTAGCCAACCTGCCCCTGCAAACACAAATCCTGACGCAGGGAACCCGGGATCAGGGCAACCGGACATTCGGCGGCCAGCCGCTGGTGAACTACTTTACCGCCTCCGAACCACTGAAGGGTCACGTCGCCCTCCCCCTTAGAAACCTGCCTGCGGCAGACGCCAATGCAGACCTCGCGTACCAGTCCGGCCTTGAGGCCGGCTCCGTCTCCGGAGAAAGCATGCCCAACGCCGCAGGACTGAGAGCGTCGGGCGTCAGCGCCATCAATGAAGAGACATTAGTGCAAGGTGCCAGCATAGGCTGTGCGTATGCGCTTGACTGTGAAAAAGACCAGTACATCTACCTGAGCGCCATGCTGGATACTATCGTGGCAGGCGACACCGATGACAATGGCGACATCCCCGTTGATATATTGCCCTCAATACTCGCCACCACCTCGAGCAGCGTATGGGCTTTTATCGATACCAGCTTTGTCGATGCCTTCCCCGATTTCGTGCTGAGCGTAGATCTCAGTGAAAACGAGGAAATACCCACTGGGCCGATGCTCATGCGTATCCGCTACGATGAGAATGACGAAGGCAATGCCATTCCGCCGAAAGGCAGGATCCGTTCCGATGACAACGGTGACCTGATGTTTGAGACCACCCTGAACGTCTACCTCGATGCGCCCTACCTGAACCCCAGCATCGGCCCCGCCAATCTGGGGCACAACCTGCGCAGTTACCCGATTGACCAACTGGTTCTAAAGGGGCCTATCACGTTCCTGGAGGACGGCAGAATGCAGATTGCGCTCGAAAACGTGGAGGCGGTCCCGATCGATGTCGAAGTGACAGGACAAATCGATATCACTGCCGATAACACCGACGGTATCTGCGGGAGCATTCTGTTCCAGTGGTTGTGCGAAGGCATTGCAAACGAAGCGATTGATGCCAACACCCGTATCCACCTGGAAATCCCGGCGGGCCAGCTACGCCTCAATTACATCTCCCCCTATACCCAACACTAGGCGCCCCCCGTTCCCGAAATCGCAAAGAGGCCAGCATCCGCTGGCCTCTTTTGCATGAATCGAACACAAAATTTCGCACTCATTCACACATTTCCAACAAAGTCTGTCAGTTATGGGCTCGCTTTACTTGCCTCACTCGTCAATGATGGGGAAGCACCGAAGTGTTCTTTTCGACGAACATTCATGTCATTGAAGCCAACGTCCCAAAAAGACAAGGTCGTTACACTCCGACACAGTTGTACCAGTATCCATAATTGTGGCCAGGCTCATCACCTCAGTCACATGAACATGACAGACAAAAATAACAGGAGTCACATTCATGTCCGGTTCCCACCGTTTCGCAGTACGGGCACTTACGCTTGCCGTCACCACCACCTCAGCAGGCTTTGCGGGTATCGCTTCCGCTAGCATGGGCAACCTCGGCACCGCCTACGGCATCATGCCCGTAGATGTCGCCACCGCCCAGTCGCTGTCCATGTTTAACGACCAGGTCTCCGCCACCTACTACAACCCGTCCTATCTGACGACGGACGAGCGTGGCGAACTGACTGGCGGTATTCTCCACGCCGAGCAGGAACTTCGCTCAGCCCGCTCAGATGCAGACGGAGATATTATTTCAGACTCCCCCAGCCAGCACGTGCTGCTCGGTATGAAAACCAATCTGGGCTCACTCACCCGTTTCGACCACCCGATTTACCTGGGTTTTATCGTCGGTGTCGAGAAATACGGAAAGGAGATGCTGGCATTTTCTTCCGAGACATCGGAGACCGGTCAGTACCTCCAGTACGGTAAAGAACCTCTTTTCCTGAACGTCGGTGGTGCAACACCACTCTGGCGGGGTATTTCGGGCGGCTTCTCGGTTCGGGTCACTCTTGAAGCAGAGGCCCAGCTCGATGCGGTATCCACTCTGGGTGGTGAAACCAGCCGCGAACAGCTCGCAGTCAATGCTGAGCCGTCGCTGAAATCCATCCTTGGCACAACCATCCGGTGGGGCGAAACACTTTGCCCAGACAGCGATTGCTTCCTGGATGGGTGGGAAAGTGCGTTTACCTATCGCACCAAGTCATCTGCCTCAACGGCGGTAAACTCGAACATTATCGTCACCCAGACAATCCCTGACCCCGGTCTCAGCCTGGCGGTGGCAACCATCGACTCGTTCCAGCCTGAAACATTTGGTTTTGGTACCCAGTACAAGGGCGATGGCTGGCGCGTTGGCGGTAGCGTCGAGCAGCAGAACTGGTCTGAGCTGGAAGATGAGTTTGCCGGCGATACTATCCGCGACCAGGAAAGCGTCAGTTCCGGGGACCGCATTCGTTTTGACGATGTGCTGATCCCTCGCATTGGTGCGGAGCTCGACCTTGGCGAGCACTTTGCCGTTCGCGGTGGCCTGGCGTACGAAGAGTCGCCTCTCCAAACCACTCGCAACCCGGAACTAAACTACCTGGATACGGACAAAATCGTGGCTGGTGTTGGCATCAGCGCAACCTATAAGCGCACCCGCTTGCTCGCCTACCCTGTGCGTTTGGATCTCGGCTATCAGTACCAGCAATTGCAGGAACGGGATTTCACCATCGTCGACTTTGACGGCAACGAGCAGGAAGCCACGGCCGATGGCGATATCCATGTAGTCAGCGGTTCCATTACCCTGAAGTTCTGATAAGAGGTTTGCCATGAACTACAAAAATACACTGGCACTATTACCCGCTGCCATCCTTGCCGCCTGTGGCGGCGGGGATGGACAAACCATCAACGCACCGCAGACACCTGGGGCAGTCGTTTACTCTTATCCATCCGACGGCCAGGGTGAAGTCAGCCCGAAATCCAATCTGGTATTGCGCTTCTCCCACGCCCTCTCCGATGAGGATGCTGCCAGCAAAATCCGCATTACCGGTGGTGGCAGCGATGTTGCCTTTTCAACCGAAGCCGTGGACGGTGGCCGAAGTCTCAAGATCATGCCGCAGGATGAACTGCAACCCGGCACCGACTACACCGTGGAGTTTTCTGAAGATCTTCAGGCCGAAGGTAACCGCAGCATTGCAACACCCAATGCGGTCGGCCCTGCAGGCATTCAGTTCTCTACTCGCGGCGGCTTAACCGGTATTGCAGAATTGGACAACACAGATACCACCTTCAAGGTCGCCGAAATGATTCCGGCGGCCGGCTCCGTATTCAAGCCCATGGACATTTCCACGTTCCGCCTGCGCCTGACGCAACCGGTGCACCCCGAGTGGAAAGAACTCGGTGGCGTGATTGAAATAACCGACAGCAACGGCGAAAGCGTCCCCGCCATCGTTCTGGTTAAAGGTCGCCTTGTTACTATAGATCCCTGTATACCGGACACTCCGGAACAGTGCGGGCGTGATGATGACTTCCTGACCCCGGGCGAAACCTACACGGTCTCTGTGCGAAACCTGCCCGGAATTAATGGCGGTGTACTGGAGAGTTTCAGTGAAGAGCTCACGCCGCGTGATACCGGCCCGAGAGTCGTTCTGTTCCAGGAAGTCATTGATTCTGGCCTGAATGCGGGCAGCTCAGAAACCGACGCCCGCCGCTCCAAACTGAACGGCCAGATCATAAACGGCGTCACCCTGAACTCTGTTCTACAGGGTACCGCGGGCCCCTCACAGCAGACCGGCGGCCTGTTTGCCGAACTGGCATTTGCGCCTGCATTCGAGGCAGACGAGCCTTTGCCCCTGCGTGTGCCCAAAGGCAGCCTGCTGAACAGCAGCAGCCTGGAGGTACGCATTAATGGCACGGTACCCATACTTGATCCGGCAACCGGCGACATTCAGCAGACCGGCAACATCAAGGTCACTATGCTGTCCGATGCCACCGGCTACCTTATGCCCAACCCATACACTGACGACCTCAGCGCCCCCCGCCACGTCAAACTGTTCATGGATGTATCCATGAACACTGAAGCAGCACAGCCGAACGCTTCACTGTCCCAAGACTTGCTGGGCGTTGAGTTGACCGGTATTGCCCTTGTAGAGGATGGCACACTGACGATCGACGCCATCGGCATGGTTGAGCCCAACCTGCTGGGCCAGGAAGTCACTGACTCAACCATCGCCTTCCGCATTGAAGCGGCGACGGACGCCACCTCACAGCTCGACGCGGCCGATCAGCGGGACGAAGAGCTACAAGATCTGACCGGCCCCCAACTGGTCAGTTGGATGCCCGGCCCCGTGGATGCTCTCCCTGCTACCCGACAGGACATGCAGCGTCCAGGTGACCCGGTGGTGCTGAACTTCGACGAACCACTGGACGCCGACTCCGTTCCCGGAAATGTCACGCTCTCCAGCAGCGAAGGCGATGTCGCGAACCTGAACACCAAAGTTGACGGTACCGTGCTGGTAATCAATCCGGAAGGTGGCCTGAAGCACGGGGTGGAATACGCCGTGAATATTAACGGTGTGACCGACATCTCTGGCAATGCAGCTAATGTTCCTGCACTGACTTTCAGCTTGCCGGAGATTGACCGAGAAGGAAACCCGGTTACCCAACGCTCTCCTATTGCACTGACCACATACCCCGGTTACCCCTGCGTCACCGACGGCATCGATCTTGAGGCTGAGGTGCCCGTCCACGGGAGCTGTCGGGACGCTGAGTCAGCTCCCGCTGCAGTACAGCCAGAAGTCTTACCGGTCCCCCTCATGCCGAAGGACAGACCTATCGTGGTCGTTTTCTCTCAGTCAATGAACCTGGATTCCATCCGCAATGGTGAAACCTTCATTGTTGAGAAGGTAAACCCGGATCAATCCGTAATTGAGTCCGTCCCCGGTCGATTGGAGAAAAATAACCAACGCGTAAGATTCTATCCGGATGAGCCGTGGGAGGTAGACGCCTTCTACCGCTACATCATGGTTTCTCAGGATCAGGCTTCATGTAGTGGCGCGCCTTCCCCAGCATTCATCTGTGCGGAGAATGGCATGGCACTGGAGACCGATCTGCTAGTTGATACAGAAAGATCCGGCGGGCCGGCGATGGAGCTCTATTTCAGAGGCACAGAGCCTTTGAGATCGGTTTTTACTCCACTACGCAATCTTCCTATCAGGGACACAAACTCGAACTACGTTCTTGACTGCCTGGATGCAGAAGGAAATCTGGATTTCGATGGACAGGACTGCCTTGAGCCTTCAGCTCATCCCACGAGCGGCGAGACGATACTACCTTCTGAAAACGCCGCGAAACTTGAAGTAATCGATCAGACCGCAAACCTGCTTGGTGTTAATGATGCACTAGGGGCAAGGGTTGGTTGTGAGCCGGGGGCTCCGACAGACTGCCCGGAGAATAAGTTCATTTATCAGACATACGGGCTTAATACTGAAGTTGTTGGCCCGGCAGTGGATGAGGCAACAGGAAAAGAGGGTGTTAGAATCCTGCTTTATCCAACCATGCTAGCAACAACCTCTGCCAGCGTTTTCCTGGATGGGCTTGGCGAGCAGATTACTGGCCCTCAAGTGCTCAGAATGACCTACAGCGAACCTACAGAGGACAACCCACAGGGTCTGGTTGAGGGCATCATAATTGAGGGTGACAACGGTCGGCCGACATTCAAAGCTACCGCAGACTTGACCCTTGATGCACCTAACCTCGGCTTACCGGATGGGGGAGCACTACTGGAGCACAACTTGTTCAGTTATCCGATTCAGCTGTCACTTCGGGGACCCATCACGTTCTTCGACGATGGACGCATGCAGATCGAGCAGAGGAATCTCAATGCTCCGCAAATAGACGTGATTGTCAGCGGAAATAATGCTGTTATCGATGGTGGCATTAGTCTGATCAACTGCCTCACGAGCCTATTAACGGAATGCGATGGTCTGACAGGCGGCTCGGATCTCGATAGCGGCGCTGTCGTGATTCCATTACAGATTCCTGCCAATGGGGTCTACCTGAACTTCCTCTCCAACCCCATCAAGGAGATCCCGGAAGAGTATTAACCTGCAATACTCACCCGCACTCCAGGCCAGCCTTCGGGCTGGCCTTTTTTATGGCCGCTTCTGCCAGACCAGGCTTTTCCCCTCGCGCTCATTTCCTGCTAATCTGGTTGCCTGTTGAAACCAACCCGCTTGTTACTGCACCTAACTTAATAAAAAGATCAATTCAGGAGAGCCCCATGGAAAACGGCACCCATTTCCGTACCTGCCACCTTTGTGAAGCCATGTGCGGCGTGGCTATCGAAGTGAAGGATGGGCACATCGCTTCCATCAAAGGCGATGAAGACGACCCGTTAAGCCATGGCCACATCTGTCCCAAAGCGGTCGCACTCCAGGATCTCCACGAAGACCCGGACCGCCTGAAGAAACCGATACGCCGAACAGCCAGCGGCTGGCAGGAAATGGAGTGGGACGACGCCTTCGACCTGGTGGCAGACCGCCTGCATCGGGTGCGCAAGGAACAGGGCCGCAACAGCATCGGGGTATACCTGGGCAACCCGAACGTCCATAACCACGGGTCACTGGTCGCCACCATGCCGTTTCTGCGAGCCATAGGCAGCCAGAACCGGTTCTCCGCCACCTCCAACGATCAACTGCCCCACATGCTGGCTAGCCTGGAAATGTTCGGGCACCAGATTCTGTTCCCGATTCCCGATATTGACCGCACCGATCTGTTTATCTGCATCGGCGCCAACCCCATGGCCTCCAACGGCAGCCTGATGACCGTGCCGGATGTCCGCGGACGACTGAAAGCCCTGAAAGGTCGTGGCGGAAAGATGATCGTAGTGGATCCCCGGCGCACCGAAACCGGCAAGCTGGCCGACGAGTTCCATTTCATCCGTCCCGGCACCGATGCCCTGTTGCTGATGGCCATGGTGCACACCCTGTTCGATGAAGATCTGGTCAACCTTGGCCACGCGGAAAGCTGGACCAAGGATGTCGACCTGCTGCGCCTGGCGTCCCTGAGCTTTACCCCGGAGGCAGTCAGTTCATACACCGGTCTCGAAGCGGAAACCATCCGTCAACTGGCAAGGCAGTTGGCCACCACACAAAAAGCCGCGCTGTACACCCGCATGGGTACGAGCACCCAGGCCTTTGGCGGCGTAGCCACCTGGTTGGCTTACTGTCTGAACATCCTGACGGGCAAGCTGGACGCCACCGGCGGAGTCATGTTCACCCAGCCCGCAATCGATCTGGTCACCCTTGGCGGATTGTCCGGCCAACAGGGACATTTCGGCAAGCGGTACAGTCGGGTGAAAAAGCTGCCGGAATTCGCGGGCGAATACCCCGCCAGTACCATGGCGGATGAGATGCTGACACCGGGCGAAGGTCAGATCAGGGCATTTGTCACCGTTGCCGGCAACCCGGCACTGTCCAATCCCAATGGCGGTCGACTGGAGCAGGCCCTGGAAGGTCTCGACTTCATGGTATCGGTGGACTACTACCTCAATGAAACCACCCGCCACGCGGACGTGATCCTGCCGCCCACGGCCGCCCTTGAGCGCAGCCATTACGACCTGATTTTCAGCATGTTTGCGGTGCGCAACTTCGCCAAATACAGTGATGCGCTGTTCGAGGCCGGCGAGGATACCCGCCATGACTGGCAGATCCTGTTGGAACTGGCACACCGCCTGGAGAAGACGCGTAAGGGCGGTCGGCTGCCCCTGCGCGCTGAACTGGGTTGGCGGGCGTTCAAGCAAGTTGGACCGGACCCGATCCTGGACCTTTTGCTGCGCTCTGGACCCTATGGGGCAGATATTGGCCCCGCTCGAGGACTGCTTCAACCGGCCATCGATCTGGTCATGGACATCTTGCCTGATCGTCATCCGCTCCAGGGCATTGCCAAACTTAGCCCTCTCAACCGCCATTGGCAGGACTTGCCCAAGGGGCTGTCTCTGACATCACTGAGGGACAACCCTAGCGGTGTTGACCTGGGCCCCCTGAGGCCTTGCATGCCCGAGAGGCTGTTCACCCGTGACGGCAAGGTGAACCTCGCGCCAAGGCGCTACCTGAAGGATCTGGACCGTCTCCACGAAGTTCTGGCCAGCCCTGCCACGGATGACCTGCTGATGATCGGCCGCCGCCATGTGCGCAGCAACAACTCCTGGATGCATAACAGCCAAAGACTGGTCAAGGGCAAAGATCGCTGCACTCTCATTATCCATCCAAGAGATGCCGCGCGCTGCGGACTTCAGTCTGGCGATTCAGCGGAAATCGCCTCGGACTCTGGCGATGTATCCGGTAACATCGTGCTTCCCGTTGAGATTACCGAAGACATTATGCCCGGCGTTGTATCTGTCCCCCATGGCTGGGGCCATCATCGTCCGGGCACCAGCCAGTCCGTGGCATCCGCTCATGCCGGAGCGAGCATTAATGACGTACTGAGTGACCAGCAGGTAGACCCTCTGGTGGGCACGTCAGTCCTCAACGGCCAGAAAGTTAAAGTAAAGGTCTGGCGTGCGGAGCGCCAGCGTAAACGCGCCTGATAAAAGCGAGGATTCGCCTATGCCGCTGTGGCTCCAGTGGACACTGATTATTGCTGGCCTGATCGCCATCGCCGTTCTTTCGGCGTTCATCGTCCGACAGGCCAGGCTACTGAAGACAAACCGCAAGCGGGCAGACAAGAACCGGGCGTTCCAGTCGGAGCGCCGGCAATCGATGGTGGAAAGCATCCAGGTCATTGCCATGGCGGTCGAAGAGGATCAGGTCGAATACTCAGAGGCCTGCCTGCGGCTGAAGGGATTACTGGACCACGTAGCTCCGGAATTGCTGGCACAGTCACCTTTCCGGGTCTTCCAGGAAGTCTACGACCAGATCCAGCATATGCCGACGCACAGGGCTCGCCAGGCTACGGACACCCGCTTCATCGAAAAGATGGACAAAGAACGCCGTACCATAGAAGAAAAGAACGCGGACGCGATCCGTCGTGCGGCAACCGCCCTTCGGCATCACACCTTCTGACGTTAACCCTTACTCCCGCCGGATTAATTTGTAACATTTTGTAACCGGAATACCAGAAAACCAGGGGTATTTAACTTTGGAAATCAACGTATTCCAGTGTTTCAAAAATGAAACAGTCAACCTGACCGATTTTCGTTACCAAGGTTGACTTTTAATTTCAAGCTCATCGTCTAAATTTAAAGATAAGGTAGTCCTAACCAATCTCTGCGGACACCTTACGTTGTTTTCTCCTGATAAGTTTGGACGACTCTGCAACAAGCGGGTGAGCTTGCCGGCCTTTGGGCCGGCTTTTTTATAGTAAATTCAAGGGGTCATCATGCCTGCCATGGCCATGACACTGGCTTTATTACCGACCAGCTTGTCGAACTGCTCTTCCACCGCGACCTGATCCAGCCCCAACGATTCATACATGGCCCGGGGTACTTCTTCGCCGCCCCCCAAAGCGACGCCACGTTCCGCGAGCAACTGACGCCCCATCCATAACAACCGGGCATAGACGGCATGTTGACCCTCATAGTCCGGGTTCTTCTGATAGCGAATAGCCAGGACTACCTCATCGGGCATCCCCCAGTTCTGCATCAGCTCGGCCGCTATCTGCTCGCGGGTTACTCCCAGCAAATATTGTTCGGTCACCGCGGGGTCCATGTTGGCATTCACTTCCAGTGAGCGACACACGAGTTTGAAATGGGGAGGAAAAACCTGAGCCAATACCAGATAACCAAAGTTGTGTAACAGTCCGGCCAGATACGCCAGACCGGATACGGGGCGCTCACCACGAGGCATCATCGTACTCAGGATGCTCGCGGCCTGAGCCTGCCAGATGGCCTGCTGCCAATAATCCACATACCCTTCCGGATGGTCATTTGGTTTGGCAAGAGCCCGGCCGAGGGCCAGCCCCATTGACAGGTTCATCACCAGATCGAACCCCAGCACCCGTGAGACGGCGTCATGCACCGACCGGACCTGTCCTGCCGCAGCATAAAAGGACGACGAAGCCCAACTCACAATTTGTGCCGCCAGACTGGGATCACTCTCGACAATATCAACCAGGTCCCCCATCTCCGCATTGGGATTTACACGCAAGCGAATAATACGCTGGGCAGTCTCGGGAAGTGGTGGCAGCTCGAGCGTATCTTCCAGGCGCTGCTGGATTCTCAGCCCGGTGAATTTCTTGATGGCAGAATGGAGCTGATCCAGATCCTTCTCCGGGTAATCCAGATTGATCCGGATGCTTTCCGGAGCCACCGCAAAATCCGCCCTTTCACCCTGAGCGGTCATCGCACGAAAATCCTCACTTGGCATCACCATGGCCAGGTCTTGCGAACCGAGAACGATGGCGATGGCCTCCAGGCTGTCCACGCGATTGTCCACAATGGTCGGCCACCCGGTCAGTGACGGCAACGCCGGTAATTCCGCCAGCCCAGCGCGCTCCCTGACTCTCAGCTGCTCACGTCGCTTCATCACCCGCAGATCCCGCCCTAGTTGGCGATTGAGCGAATTGATATCAAGAAGATCATCATGCCGGCAGATGGCCTGCACGTTTCCCTGATCGTCACTGAGCAACACCATTCTCAGCAATTGGTCACTCTCTGCCTGACGTATATCCCGCAGGGCCACCTCCCCCGCGTTGTCGCCCAGCGCTTCCCGGACCGAAACCGGTAATTCCATGGTTATTCCCCAATGTCTGACGTGCCACCTCGTGACACAATGACTTTAGACGTCGCCGTAACGAATTCTCTCACCCAGCCAACGACGAATCAGGCCACCGACTACTTCGGGCTGTTTCATCAACCCCGGTGCCATTTCCCGGATTGGCTCAATCCAGCCTTTGTCACGCTCGAAATCAGCCAATCGAAACTGCATCATGCCGGTTTGACGCGTTCCCAGCACCTCACCCGGCCCACGAATTTCCAGGTCTTTCTCCGCAATCACAAAACCATCCTGACTGTCCCTCAGCGCCTGCAATCTGGCTTTGCCATTCAGGGACAACGGCGGGTGATACATCAACACACAAAAACTGGCCTGTTCGCCCCGCCCGACACGACCACGAAGCTGATGCAACTGCGCCAGGCCAAGCCGCTCCGGGTTTTCGATGATGATAAGCGAGGCGTTTGGGACATCCACGCCAACCTCGATGACCGTGGTTGCCACCAACAGGTCCAACTCCCCATGCTTGAACCGGGCCATAACCTCGGCTTTTTCCGCTGCTTTCAGACGCCCATGAACCAGCCCAATTGTCAGGTCCGGCAGGCGTTCCGACAACTCCTGGGCGGTGACCTCCGCAGCCTGACACTGGAGCGCTTCGGATTCTTCAATCAGTGTACAGACCCAATAGGCCTGACGTCCCTCCCTGCAGGCGTTTCGAACCCGCTCGACCACGTCGTCCCGGCGGCTGTCGGGTATTGCGATGGTTTCAATGGGCTTTCTCCCGGGCGGCAATTCATCGATCACCGAAGTATCCAGGTCGGCATAGGCGCTCATGGCCAGGGTTCTCGGAATCGGCGTTGCCGTCATAATCAACTGATGGGGGGCAAGGGAACCACCCACCCCTTTCTCCCGCAGAGCCAGGCGCTGATGGACACCAAAGCGGTGTTGCTCATCGACGATCACCAAGGCCAGACGATTGAACGCCACATCGTCCTGAAACAGTGCATGGGTGCCAATGGCCACCGCTGCTTCACCACTGCTGACCTGCTCCAACGCTTCCCGGCGGGCCTTTCCCTTGACCTTGCCGGATAGCCACGCCAGTCGGATACCCAGCGGTTCGAGCCATTCCCGGAAGTTGTGGTAATGCTGTTCCGCAAGAATCTCGGTAGGGGCCATTAACGCGACCTGAGCGCCCGCGCCTATGGTTTGCAACGCCGCCAACGCGGCCACCACGGTCTTACCCGAGCCGACATCGCCCTGGACCATGCGTAACATTGGCAAAGGCTGGCTGAGATCCTGGCGGATCTCACCGACAACGTACTGCTGGGCTCCGGTCAGACGGAAGGGCAAGACATCCAGAAATCGCTCCACAAGGTCACCAGTGGGCAGCAGCGGCAAGGCTTCCCGCGCCTGAATCTGCTCCCTGACCTGCAACAGGCTGAGCTGGTGGGCCAGCAACTCTTCCATCACCAGTCTCTGCTGGGCCGGGTGCTTACCCTCCATTAATAAGTGAACCGGTGCGTTAGCGGGAGGCGAATGCACCAGTTCGACTGCGTCCGTTATACCGGGCAGCTGGTAGTCGGATAACAAAGCTCCGGGTAGCCAGTCATGAATAGGGTAGCGCTTCAGGTAGGACAAGGCCTGCTGACACAGGGAACGCACCCGCGGCTGCTGGATGCCTTCGGTCAGGGGGTAGACCGGTGTCAGGGTAGCCTCACCTTCCGCAGGCATGGGGGGCGGATTGGTCTGATACTCGGGGTGGTAAAACTCGTAGCCGGCCCGGCCGGGGCGGACTTCGCCAAAGCAGCGTACCCGAGTGCCTTCGGTCAGCTGGTTCTTTTGGGCTGCGTTGAAGTGAAAAAACCGCATTACCAGGAAGCCGCTGTGATCCTTCAGGGTGACCTGCAAGCTGCGCCGCCGCCCCATAACCAAGTCGGTTTTCATTACCTCCCCTTCCACTACACCGACATCGCCAATGCGCAGATTGCCCATGGGAATAACCCGGGTGCGATCTTCGTAACGATGGGGCAGATGAAACAGCAGGTCCTGCAGGGAATGAATCCCCAGCTTGGCCAGCCGGTCTGCGAGGGCGCTGCCTACGCCCTTGAGTGTGGTGACCGGAATATCATCCAGTGAGGTCATGGCAGGCCTCAGGCGCTGGCTGCAACGGCCGGGGTATCGGATTTTGCCTTTTCTATGACGCGACACTGGCTCGCTGCCAGCGACAGCACGTCGATAGCTTTCGGACGCGGGAATGTCACCCTCCAGGCCAGGGCCACCGTGCGGAACGGCACCGGCGGGGCGAACGGTCGAACCGCCAGGATGTCTTCATGATACTGCATGGCGGTAGCCGCCGAGAGTGGCAGTACAGTAATACCCAGTCCGGAAGCGACCATGTGACGAATGGTTTCAAGGGAGCTGCCCTCCGTGACCAGTGCCGGGGATGCCGCACCGGCATGACGGGTGACGGCCTCCACCAGCGGAGGGCAGGACTCCAGCACCTGATCCCGAAAACAGTGGCCTGGGCCAAGCAGCAGCAACTGCTCCTTCGCCAGCTCTTCAGCGGTCAGGCTTTTTTTATCCGCCAGCGGGTGGCCAGCAGGTAGCAGGACCACAAATGGCTCGTCATACAACGGCAGGGTGACGACTTCCGGCTCTTCAAACGGCAGCGCGATGATGATGGCGTCCAGCTCGGAATGCCGGAGTTTCTGACGCAGGTTGGCGGTATAGTTCTCTTCTATGAACAGCGGCATATCCGGCGCGGCACGCCGTAATTCAGGCAGAAGATGAGGAAACAGGTACGGACCAATGGTATAAATGGCACCGACTTTCAGCGGAGAGTTCAGCTGGTTCTTGCCGTCCTGGGCCATGTCCTTGATCACACCGACCTGATCCAGCACCCGCTGGGCCTGTTCGATAATACGCAGACCGGTTTCGGTGACACGAATGCTACTCTTGCTGCGTTCAAACAGGGGAATACCGAGCTCGTCTTCCAGCTTCTTCACCGCCACACTCAGTGTGGGCTGACTGACATGACAGCGCTCGGCAGCGCGGCCAAAATGCCTTTCCCGTGCCAGGGTAACAACGTATCGTAACTCGGTGAGAGTCATGGTGAGCTCCGGTCAGGTCTTTTCCAGGTTAAAAGTTCGTCCAGGTCAGAGTTCTGTGTGCTTGAAAGTCCCATTGGCTGATACGCCAAAGCATAAGGATTGAAATTGTCTATGGCAATCACTGAAAGCAATAAACTGCCACGAATTCTCGTCGCAGGCTGCGGCAAACTGGGTGGCAGCATCGCCGCATTACTGGCCGAGCAGGCCGACGTGTTCGGGCTCAGACGCAACCCGGACCGGATACCCACAGGCATTCATCCACTGGGTGCCGATCTGCTGCAGACAGATCAACTGCAGGCGGTCATTCCCGACCGGCTCGATGCCGTGATCTATTGCCTGACCCCCGCCAGCTATGATGAGCAGGGTTATCAGGATGCGTATGTAAACGGTCTGAACAACCTACTGTGCACGCTGTCGGGACAGACACTTCAACGTCTGATTTTTATCGGCAGCACCAGTGTCTACGCCCAGGATGATGATGGCTGGGTCGATGAATCGAGCGCGACAGAACCGGCGCGCTTCAGTGGCCAGACCATACTGGCTGGTGAGAGGACCGCACTGGACAGCGGGTTGCCCACGACTGTTGTTCGTTTTAGCGGGATTTACGGCCCCTCTCGCCGACGCTTCCTGGATGCCGTGGTCGCTGGCAATATGGATCCGGTGAGCCCGGGGCCATTCAGCAACCGTATTCACGAAGCCGACGCCGCTGCGGTTGTCGCTCACCTGCTGCAAAAGTCACTTGCCGGAGAAAACATCTCTGACTGCTATATCGCCAGCGATTGCGAACCGGTCAGGCTGGATGAGGTGGTCCACTGGGTACAGGCGCAACTACCTTGCGCAACTCCGCAAGCCGAGGCCCGCAAAGGCGGCCGGGCCGGTAGCAAGCGATGCAATAACCAGCAGTTGCTGGACAGCGGTTATCGCTTCCGCTATCCGGATTTCCGGGCAGGCTATCGGGAAATGATTGCCAAGTGCCAATAAAATACGGCCAATTCGGGTGAACGCGCTGCCTAAACTGTGACTACACTGGTGCTAGCCGGGCCACAAAAAAGACGTAAGTGGTGGTGCAGGAGTTGGTCAATAGATAGGTTCATTCATCTGACTCAGGGAGACAAGCCATGCCTGGCGTGTTCTTGGATCATGTTGGCGATCAAAAACTGGACGTTTCACCTTTCAAGATCCGGCACTCCCTGTTGGGCACTAAGGTGCTGGAGCTGGACTCTTTAACAGAAATACTCTTGAGACTGCCCAAGAATCAGGTCTATTTATCCAACACAAGACTTGATAAACAGGATGATTTTGAAGCCACTTTCAAGAAGCGAAAAGACGGGAGCTGTTCACTGGAGAGCGCGCTGAGAGGAATGCTCCATTCGGACTCCCTGATTATGGTCAACTCCCCAGAAGTAGACTCTGCGTTTAAGCCGGTTTATGAGGAGATCATGGAGAGCATTGCCAAGTTGGTTGCTCAACGGGACCGAAGAAAAAGAATTCTCATGCCAACACTGTATTTATTTATTGCCTCTCCCAATAGTGTCACGCCGTTTCATATTGACCGTTACTCCACTTTTCTTTTCCAGTTCAGGGGTTCGAAAAAAGTCTATGTGGCAGAGCCCTGGGACAACAGGGTAGTCTCCGATGCTAATCGTGAAGCTTACATTTCTTACGCTAATACAAAATTACCTTGGAATGACGGCCAGGAGAGGCTGTTTACCTGTTTTGATTTCACCCCAGGTGAATGCATACATATCCCGTTTGTCTCCGGGCATTTTGTCAAGAATGGTTCCGACGACATTTCAATATCCATGTCACTGATCTTCAACACCGAAAATACGATGATGTGGCGGAGAGCCCTTAACTTTAACCATCGTGCCAGGAGAATTCTAAGGCCATTAAATGTGGCTCCTTATCCCGTAGGCCGTAGCGACGCCCGAGACTTGAGCAAATCTTTTTTATGGCAGTCTTGGACCAAGTTCAAAGGCGTATTTTGAGCAAACGGAGCGTCAAAAATTTCTTCACACTTCGGATTTTAGAACCTTTTTACCCGGAGTTCCGGGCAATCTATCGGAAAATCATCGCCAGGCGCCAATAAAAAAGCGGCCAGTTTAAGTGGCCGCTTTTTCTCGTTACTGACCCCAGAACATCAGCTCAGAACCATCACCGCTTCCATCTCAATAGGCACGCCCTTGGGCAGGGCCGCCACACCGACAGCAGCGCGGGCCGGGTACGGCTCCTGGAAATACGTCGCCATGATTTCGTTGACCGTGGCGAAATTGGCCAGGTCCGTCATGTAGATGTTGAGTTTGACGATGTCTTTCAACTCACCACCACTGGCTTCGCATACCGCTTTCAGGTTTTCGAACACCTGACGGGTCTTGGCGGCGAAATCACCGGCAACCACCTCCATGGTTTCCGGCACCAGAGGAATCTGGCCCGACAGGTACACGGTATCGCCGGCCTTTACTGCCTGGGAATAGGTACCGATTGCCTGGGGGGCATTCTCGGTCTGGATAACGGATTTATTGGTCATGACCTTTGGGTTCCTCTCTTCCAAAACGCCAATCGTCGCCCCTTGAAGCGCGCCCTGTCAACCAGCCGTTGGTCGGCCTTCAGGTTTAATGACGCACCCGGTTGATGTGGGTCACGGCGCGAATATTGCGAATTCGCCGCATGACTCTCGCCAGGTGGCGACGCCCGTTGACATGCACCACCAGACTGACAACGCCCAGCCGTGCATTCTGTTCTTCCACGTTGATTCGTTCGATGTTGCCGTCAGCCATGGCGACAGCATTGGCCACCTCGGCAATCACGCCGCGCTGACGTTCAAGCTCAACCCGCAACTCAACAGAAAACTCGTCAGTAATATCCTTGGCCCACTTCAGATGGGTCAGGCGCGCCCGGCCTTCATCGTCCTCGGGCAAACGGGAACAGGTATCGGAATGGATCATCATGCCCTTGCCCGAGTCCATAATACCCACCACCGGGTCACCGGGAATCGGCTTGCAACAGCTGGCGAAACGTACCAGCAACCCCTCGGTACCGCGAATGGTCACGGGACTACCCTGGGACCGGGCATCCGCTCCCGAAGCGGCGGCTTCCTCCTCACCACTGACCAGCTGCCGGGCCACCAGATAGGCCATGCGATTCCCCAGCCCGATCTCACTGACCAGGTCATCCATACTGGAGACCTGATTGTGTTTGACCACCGCGTTGATCTGACTGTCACTGATTTTGGACAAGCTGGTACCGAAGCCTTTCAGGGATTTCGTCAGCAATGCCTTGCCAAGCTCCAGGGATTCCGTCCGCTTCTGGTTCTTCAGCACGTGACGAATGCTGCTGCGGGCCTTACCGGTAACAACAAAGCTCAACCACGCGGGGTTCGGACGTGCCCCGGGGGCAGTGATGATTTCCACCGTCTGACCGCTCTGCAATGGCTGACTCAACGAGCCCAGGTTGCGGTTAATACGGCAGGCAACAGTGGCATTGCCAATATCGGTGTGAATAGCGTAGGCAAAGTCCACCGGCGTCGCGCCGCTGGGCAACTCCATGATTTTGCCCTTGGGCGTGAACACATAGATTTCATCCGGGAACAGATCAACCTTGACGTGTTCAATGAATTCCAGGGAATCGTCCGCCCGCTCTCGCATTTCCATCAGGCCCTGCACCCAGCGGTCCACCCGGGACTGATTGACACTGGTCACGCTGGTGGGCTCGTTCTTGTACATCCAGTGAGCAGCAATACCGTTGTTGGCAATGTGCTCCATTTCCTCGGTACGGATCTGGATCTCGATATTCACATGCATGCCGAACAGCGTGGTGTGCAGGGACTGGTAGCCATTCGCCTTGGGCATGGCAATGTAATCCTTGAATCGCCCCGGCAGTGGCTTGTAGAGGCTGTGCACGGCCCCCAGAATGCGGTAGCAGTCGTCCTCGGTATCAGTGATGATGCGGAAGGCGTACACGTCCATGATTTCGTGGAACGACTTCTGCTTGAACTTCATCTTGTTGTAGATGCTGTTCAGGTGTTTTTCACGCCCCAGGATGCGCCCCGGCAACCCTCGCTCTTCCAGCTTTTCCTGCAGTTTGCCACGAATCTCGTCAATAATTTCCCGGTGACTGCCCCTCAGCTTTTCCACCGCCTTGGAAATGTACTTCGATCGCATTGGATACAGGGACGAGAAGCCCAGATCCTCCAATTCAGTGCATATCGAGTGCATGCCCAGGCGATTGGCAATGGGGGCGTAGATATCGAGGGTTTCGGTGGCAATACGCAGGCGCTTTTCATAGGGCATGGGACCCAGGGTGCGCATATTGTGGAGGCGGTCCGCCAGCTTCACCAGAATCACGCGGATATCCCTGGCCATAGCGAGGGTCATCTTCTGGAAGTTTTCGGCCTGGGCTTCTGCGCGGGAGCGGAATTCGATCTGAGTGAGCTTGCTGACGCCGTCCACCAACTCTGCCACATCGTCGCCGAACTGATCCGACAGGGCATCCTTGGGAATGCCGGTGTCTTCAATGACGTCGTGAAGCATGGCCGCCATCAGGCTTTGATGATCCAGTTTCAGGTCGGCCAGGATGTGAGCAACCGCCAGGGGATGAGTGATGTACCGGTCGCCACTGCGACGCATCTGGCCTTCGTGGGCTTGTTCGGCATAATAGTAGGCCCGCCGCACCTGGTTGATGCGATTAGTATCCAGATAGGAACTGAGCTCTTTCGCCAGCCCTTCAACCGTTGCCTCTGCCGACACCGCGCCTCCGAGTAAAGATGGAAAAGTACAGATCGAAAATCAGGGACAAAAAAACCCGAATGCAAGCATCCGGGTCCTTCCACTGTCCTTCCAGTCATGCCTTATAGATACACTATAAAACGGCGAGGACAGATTTCAATGCTTAAGGCAGGTTGCCAGGTATTTCTCCCGGCCCCGAGACTTACTCGGGATCTTCTTCCGTCAGAAGACTGCGGGTCACCTTACCTTCGGCGATTTCACGCAGGGCAATCACCGTAGGCTTGTCATTCTCTTCCGGCACCATTGGCTCGAAGCCCTTGGTGGAAATCTGACGAGCGCGTTTGGTCGCCAGCATAACCAGCTGAAAACGGTTATCAACGTTTTCCAGACAATCTTCAACGGTAACTCGTGCCATAACTTCCCCGACAAAATAAAAAAAAATGAGTATTTCAGCAGACCGCATAGTTTACTGCGGCCGGTTCAATTTGTATACAGCAGAAACGCACCGTCAGTCCCCGGCAGACAACCGCGCAAGCAGATCCTGATGGCGAACCTGCTGGGCCGTCATCCGCAAGCGTTGACCGCGAACAATTGCCAGCAGGTCATCGAGCGCCACACCAAAATCATCGTTCACCACCAGATAATCGAATTCAGCAGCGTGGCTGCATTCTTCCGCGGCCTCTTGCAGCCTGCGTTCAACCACCTCCGCGGCGTCCGTCCCGCGTCCGGTCAGTCGCTCACGTAATACGTCCGGGGATGGCGGCACTATGAAGATACCAACACACTCGGGAATGAGGCGCCGCACCTGCTCGGCGCCCTGCCAGTCGATTTCCAGGATCACGTCCCGCCCCTTTGCCAGGGTTTCACGAACCCAGACCTGGGAGGTGCCGTAATAGTTACCGAACACATCGGCATGCTCGAGAAAATCACCACGACCAATCATGACCTCAAACTCGTCACGACTGACGAAATGGTAGTTCACCCCGTCCTGCTCACCCTCTCGCATGGGACGGGTGGTATGGGAAATCGATACCCCCAACTTCTCATCACTGCGCAGCATTTCCGCCACAAGGCTGGTTTTCCCCGCCCCGGAAGGGGCCGAAATCACATAGAGGGTACCTTGTTCGACTACCTGGCTCATGGTGCACAACACTCCGGATCCTGACTGAATTCCGCGACATCCCGCCGGTCGCAACCCGCTGCCGCAAATAACAAGGGGCGGGATTATACACGATGCGGAAATCCCTTACTCCAGGTTCTGCACCTGTTCCCGCATTTGCTCGATCAGCACCTTGAGATCCACCGCCACGCGGGTCACCCGCGCATCGATGCTCTTGCTGCTCAGAGTATTGGCCTCGCGGTTCAGTTCCTGCATCAGGAAATCCAGGCGACGACCGATGGCGCCATCCGACTGCAGGGTTTCCGATACCTCGGTGACATGAGCCTCCAGGCGGTCCAGCTCCTCTGCCACGTCACTCTTCTGGGCCAGCATCACCATCTCCTGGGCGATCCGCTCCGGGTCCAACTCAACTTTCGCCTTCTCGAACCGCTCCTTCAGATTCCTCTCCTGGGCCTTCAGCAATTCCGGCATCAGGCTGCGAACCTCACTGACGAATTCACTCATGGTCTCGAGACGATCCTCAAACAGCGGACGCAAACGCTCGCCCTCCCGCTCACGGACCGTCACCAGCTCCGCAACCGTTCGCTTAAACAGCTCGCCCGCCGCCTTCTGTGCCGGGCTATAGTCCAGCTCCTTGACTGCCAGAACACCCGGCCAGCGCAGGATATCCAGGGCACTGATGTGGGCAGGATTATCCAGCATCCGATTGATGTGGTTAGCCGCCTCGTTCACCGCATGAGCCATCTCTTCACAGACCTCAAACTCCTGACTCGCGCTCTCAGCCGTTTGCAGGCGCATGGACACATCCACCTTGCCACGCTTGAGCTGCTGACGTATCTGTTCACGGAATGCGTTCTCCAACTCACGGAGCGCCTCCGGCAGCCGAAAGGAAGGCTCCAGGTACCGATGGTTCACTGTCCGAATCTCACACGTCAGTGTTCCCCATTCCCCCTGGGTATCCTGTCGGGCAAAGGCAGTCATACTTCTGATCATGGCGACTCCGCTTTTCATAAAGTGCAATCGTTCAAGTTTAGCAGGCCGGCGCGCAAAACCGCGAACCCGACCAACGCCGTGACCATTCGCGGCAGAGACCGGAAATTCTCCGTGTTATACTCGGCGGTCTTCCATATTTTCAACACCCGGGTATAACACCCGGACATCCACTACCATTATCAGGAAACACTATGCGACCAAGCGGAAGAACTCCGGAACAACCGAGAGACATCCGAATTACCCGCAACTACACCCGCCACGCAGAAGGCTCCGTACTGATCGAGTTCGGCGACACCAAAGTCATCTGCACCGCGTCTGTCGAAAACAAGGTTCCCCCGTTCCTGCGCGGCGAAGGCAAAGGCTGGATCACCGCCGAATACGGCATGCTGCCCCGCTCCACCGGCAGCCGCATGGGCCGCGAAGCCGCCCGAGGCAAACAAGGCGGCCGCACCGTCGAAATCCAGCGCCTGATCGGCCGCTCCCTGCGTGCAGCGGTTGATTTGAGCGCTCTGGGCGAGCACTCCATCACCATCGACTGCGACGTCATCCAGGCTGACGGCGGCACCCGCACTGCAGCCATCACCGGCGGCTGCGTGGCCCTGGTCGATGCGCTGAACCACCTGGTCGCTGAAAAGCGCCTGAAGGAATCACCGCTGAAGCAAATGGTAGCGGCGCTGTCCGTGGGCGTTTACAAGGGCACCCCGGTGGTCGACCTGGACTACCCGGAAGATTCCGAAGCCGAAACCGACATGAACGTCATCATGACCGATCAGGGTGGCTTTATCGAGATTCAGGGTACTGCCGAGGGTGCGCCGTTTGTTCAGGAAGAACTGGACAGCATGCTGGTGCTGGCGAAGCAGGGCATTGATCAGCTGTTTGAGATTCAGAAGGCAGCTCTGGAGGGGTAACTTCCGGGACTCGTGGGTGTCGGATTACGGCTGACGCCTAATCCGACCTACGGTCACCCTACAAGTCTGGGCGCCGGTGCTGGGCCTTCTGCCCAGACTGTTGGAGGCCATGGATGGCCGGAAACAAGCGTACAGGGATGTACTTGCAGCGTGTCTGGGCAGAAGGCCCAACACCGGCGCTTCCCCCAGACTCAAAAGCCGATTTCGATGTCGTAGTCCATGATCACTGGTGCGTGATCGGAGAACCGGGTGCCGGTGTCTATCCAGCCGTCCTGAATGGTCTTGCGAATGCCCGGCGTCATCAACTGATAGTCCACGCGAATCCCCGCATTCTTACGCGAGCCTTCGGTCTGCTCAGGCCACCAGGTAAACTGATTACTCTGCTTGTTGATCTCGCGGAACGCATCAATACAGCCCATCTCATCAAACAGACGATCCAGCCACGCCCGCTCGTGAGGCATAAAACCGGACACATCCAACTTGTGGTACAGGGGGCTTGCGTCGGTCACATGGTGGGCCGTCTGCAGGTTAGCGCAGAAAATAAACTGGCGACGCTTGCGCAACGTCTTCTGCATATGCAGGCCAAAGGCATCCATGAAGTCGTCCTTGTGGTCCAGCACGGTCAGGTCATCGTCGCCGATCAGCTCATCTTCCCGAGCCAGAGCACAGGGGGCGAGGACACAGGCAACCGACACCTTATCAAAGTCCGCCTGAATGAAACGCCCTTCACGATCCGCCTGCTCATTGGCGAACCCATACATGATGGCCTTCGGGAAGTGACGGGTGTAGATACCGACGCCGCCATCCTCGTTGTTCTCACCATCAATGAAATAGGCCTCATAACCCTCGGGTATCAGGTTGAAGTCCTCAATCTCATAGGCTCGCATGCGGTGATCCTGAACACACACCACATCAGCGTCCTGCTCGGCCAGCCACTGGAAGAAACCCTTTTCAACAGCCTGGGCCAGGCCATTGACGCTGATTGATACTACCCGCATACGTGTTCCCTGATTCGGTTTGTGTGTATGATACCGGTTTTACGCTTTAATTAAAGATCCACACCCGCCAGAAGCCTTGTCATGCACGACTATCAACAACATTTCATTGAATTTGCCATTCGCCGTAACGTTCTCCGTTTTGGCGAGTTTCAGCTCAAGTCCGGCCGTACCAGCCCGTACTTCTTCAACGCCGGCCTGTTTAACACCGGTGAGGACCTGCTCGAACTAAGCAAGGCCTATGCCGCAGCCCTGCAGCGCAGCGGCCTGAATTATGACATCATTTTCGGCCCTGCCTATAAGGGCATACCGTTGGCCACTGTAACCGCCATGGCGCTGGCGTCTGACGGCCAGAACAAACCATTCGCCTTCAACCGCAAGGAAAAGAAGGATCACGGAGAAGGCGGCAACATAGTCGGCGCCCCACTTGAGGGCAAGGTGCTGATCGTCGACGACGTTATTACCGCAGGTACAGCCATCCGCGAGTCCATTGACCTGATCCGTGCGGCGGGCGCCGAGCCCGCTGGTGTCCTGATAGCCCTTGACCGGCAGGAGCGCGGCAACGGCGAACTGTCCGCCATTCAAGAGGTGGAACAGGAATTCGGCCTGCCGGTAGTCAGCATCATTCAACTGGATCAGGTGCTTGATTACCTGAGCAACCAGCCAGACTTTGCCGAACACGCCAGTAACGTTGCACAATACCGGGATCGTTACGGAGTCTGAGTTCACATGAAGCATCTGACCAGGTTTTCGCTCATCATTTCCGCCCTGCTTCTGACAACGGCTATAGCAGAGGCGAGAATGTACCGTTATACGGATGAAAACGGTCAACTGGTCATTAGCAATACGATCCCTCAGGAAGCCTCTAAGCGGGGATACGACATTCTCAACTCCAAGGGCCGCGTTATCGATACTGTCGCGCCCGCTCCCACTCCGGAAGAAATTGCCGCCAGGGAAGCTGAAAAAGAACGTCTGGAAGCTGAACGAATGCAGAGAGAACGAGACCAGGCATTACTAAAACGCTATAGCCATCCCGATCAGGCCGTCAGGGCCATGCACCGGAAAATCCGTGAATTGGAAAGCCTCAATCAACTCAAACGGGGCAACATTTCGGTGATCGTCAACCAACTGGACAGCGAAGAAAGCCGGGCTGCCGACATGGAACGCGCCGGGCGTGAAGTGCCAGAATCCACACTGGAAAAGATTCGGCGCCTGGAAGCCCAAATCCGTGACATTGAGCAGGAAATTGCCTCCCAGAATTCCGAGATCCAGTCCCTTCGCGACGAATTCGAGGCTGACATCCAGCGCCTTGAAGAGATCACGGGAGAGGAGCGGACACTTCCCCTCGAACTTCCCGAAGACCAGCAATAATCCGGCACGGCACGTTACCCCAAACACAAAAAAGGGCCACCCCCGTTGGGGCAGCCCCTTTTATTCCTGATCACTAAATCGATCAGGCAGAAGCAGTGCTCTTCTTGGCAGTGCTCTTCTTGGCGGCGGTGGTGGTTTTACGCGCCGCAGGCTTCTTGGTTTCAACAGACTTCTTGGCAGTATCGGCTGCTTCGGATACTTCTTCGGCTGCTTCGGAAACAGCTTCCGCGCCTTCGGCGGCTTCTTTTTCCAGCTTCGCAACCAGGTCAGCCGCAAAACCGTTGAAACGGCTGTTCAGACTACGCAGTTGCTCAAACAGGCTTTCGCTGTAGCCGTCGTAACGGGTACGCAGGGTCTTCACGCTGTATTCGCGCACTTCAGACTCCAGCTTCTCAGCATAATCGAACGGCTTGGACGCGAGCTTCTTCTGCTGCTCTTCAGCGGTATTGATGCCCTTCTCTACGATGTCCTGAAGCTGTTCCTGATATGACTTGAGTTTACCCATAATAGTCTCTCCTGAGATTGTCGAGGTTGTGGATTCGTTACGGATCCTTATGACACTCGCTCAGGCTACGGCTAAAAATTAGAATGTTCATACTAATAAGAACACCCAGAACACAATCAGGGTGAGATCGCAGCGTTACCAGCGGAAAATAACCCAGCTGGGCACCAGCATGTCGGTCTCGTCCTCACGGATCCAGCCACCGCCATCGGCCGGCACCAGATAGTATTCTGGCCCCACTTGCGGAACGACCTTGATCTCCACCAACTGACCATTAACCCGGTACTCGTAAAATACTTCCTCCTCACCGGGCCGAATCACAATCTGCGGTCCCTCGGAGGATGGCTGGTAATCCGACACCACAACAGGCTCTTTCGGGGTTTCCACAACCTCCTCATCAAGCCCGCCACTCTGCTGTGCAAACGCCGGCGCACAAAGCAGCGCGGATACAGCACCCAGGCAGGTGATTCGCTTCATTTTCGTGATACCCTTTCGTCCATTCATGGCTACAGAGTTGCACAACGCAACCCCTGCTTCAATCAGAATTCGGACCTGCTTGATATGACACAGCAACAGACCCCACCGGTCGTTCTTGTAGACGGCTCATCCTATCTGTTCCGGGCGTACCACGCCCTGCCGCCCCTGACCACCAGCAAGAACCAGCCAACCGGCGCGATCAAAGGCGTCATCAGCATGCTGCGTCGTCTGGAACAGGACTTTCCGGGCTCGAAGATGGTGGTGGTTTTTGACGCCAAGGGAAAAACCTTTCGTCATGACCTGTACGAAGACTACAAGGCCAACCGCCCACCCATGCCGGACGATCTCGCCACTCAGATCGAACCGATCCACGAGATAGTGAAGGCCATGGGCCTGCCCCTGCTGATTGTACCGGAAGTGGAAGCGGACGATGTGATTGGCACCCTGGCTCATGAAGCCACCAGTAAGGGCATTGATGTGGTCATCTCCACCGGTGATAAAGACATGGCGCAACTGGTCAGTGACCACGTCACCCTGATCAACACCATGACCGAAACCCGGATGGACCGGGACGGCGTGATTGAAAAGTTTGGCGTCAAGCCAGAGCAGATCATCGACTATCTCGCCCTGGTCGGCGACAAAGTGGACAACATTCCCGGCGTTAACAAATGCGGCCCCAAAACCGCCGTGAAATGGCTGCAGGAACATCAGGACCTGGACCATGTCATGTCTAACGCGGACAAGGTCAAGGGCAAGATCGGCGACTACTTGCGAGAGGCCATGGATACCCTGCCCCTGAGCCGCGAGCTGGCAACGATTCGCACCGACGTCGAGCTGGATTTCGGGCTGGAGGATCTGCAGCTGCGCAACCAGGACGACAGCACTCTGCTGGAGTTGTTCCGGGAGTATGAATTCCGTGCATGGATCGCCGAACTGGAGAACAGCGGAGACGCCTCCACCAACGCCGCGGCTGCCCCCGCAAGCGATAACAGCAAACCGCTGGAGAAACGTTACAGCATCATCACCGAACAGGCAGAACTGGATACGTGGATCGATCGCCTGAAAAAGGCCCCTCTGTTCGCCTTCGACACCGAGACCACCAGCCTGCGCTATATGGACGCGGAGATTGTTGGTGTGTCGTTTGCCATTGAAGCCGGTGAAGCCGTCTATGTACCCCTGGCCCACGATTACATGGGTGCTCCAGAACAGCTGGACCGGGACAAGGTATTGTCGCAATTAAAACCGCTGCTGGAAGACCCAGACGCAAAAAAACTGGGGCAGAACCTGAAGTACGACAAGAACGTGCTGGCCAACCACGGCATTACTCTGGAAGGCATCGCCGAAGACACCATGCTGGAGTCCTATGTTCTTAATTCCGTGGCCTCGCGACACGACATGGACACCCTGGCCCGGGAGTACCTGGACGAACAAACCATCACCTTTGAATCCATAGCCGGCAAAGGCGCCAAGCAGCTGACATTCAACCAGATCGATCTGGAAAAAGCGGGACCCTACGCCGCCGAAGATGCTGACATTACCCTCAGACTTCATCAGGTACTGCGCCCCAAACTGGCGGAAACCGGCAAGCTGGAGTCCGTGTACGAGGCTATTGATCTTCCCCTGGTGCCGGTACTTTCCCGCATGGAACAACGCGGTGCGATGATCAGCGCCAGCACCCTGAAACAGCACAGTCAGGAACTGGCAGAGCGAATGGCGGAGCTGGAAAAGGAAGCCCACGAGGAAGCTGGCGAGACTTTCAACCTGGGTTCCCCGAAACAACTGCAGGCGATCTTTTACGACAAGATGGGGCTGCCGGTGATCAAGAAGACACCGAAAGGAGCGCCATCCACCGCGGAACCGGTGCTGCAGGAACTGGCCCACGAGCACGCCCTGCCGCGACTAATCCTGGAACACCGCAGCCTGAGCAAGCTCAAATCAACCTATACCGACACCCTGCCGGAACTGATCCACCATCGCACCGGTCGCATCCATACCTCCTATCACCAAGCGGTCGCTGCCACCGGACGGCTGTCGTCGTCGGAGCCCAACCTGCAGAACATACCCATTCGCAGCGAGCAGGGCCGCCGCATACGTCAGGCATTTGTCGCGCCCAAGGGCTACAAACTGGTGGCGGCGGACTACTCCCAGATTGAGCTGCGGATCATGGCTCACCTGTCTGGCGACAAAGGGTTGCTGGCTGCGTTCGAACACGGCGAAGACATCCACAAGGCCACCGCCGCAGAAGTCTTCGGCGTCTCACTGGGCGACGTCACGGGAGACCAGCGCCGCAGCGCCAAAGCCATCAACTTCGGCCTGATCTACGGCATGTCCGCGTTTGGCCTGGCACGGCAACTGGACGTCGGGCGCAACGTTGCCCAAGAATACATCGACCGCTATTTCGAGCGCTACCCGGGCGTTCTGAAGTACATGGACAGCATCCGTAAACAGGCCCACGACGACGGGTACGTTGAAACCCTGTTCGGCCGGCGCCTGTACCTGCCCGAAATCAACGCTCGCAACAAGCAGATGCAGCAGGCCGCTGAACGCACCGCCATCAACGCACCGATGCAGGGAACCGCGGCCGACATTATCAAGCGCGCGATGATCGAGGTCGAAAACTGGCTATTGAACAACCACGCAGACGATGCACGCATGATCATGCAGGTACACGATGAGCTGATACTGGAGGTCAAAGAGGGCGCGGTGGCGAAGATCTGCAAAGGCCTCGAAGACAGGATGTCCGCGGCTGCCAGCCTCAACGTTCCCTTATTGGTCGAGGCCGGTGTCGGTAACAACTGGGACGAAGCACACTGATTTGCAGGCAGGTTATTCCGGAAGACAGCAGCAGCGGCACGGAAAGCCAGCAGCAGGTTGAAGAAGCCCGACCACGACGCACCAAGGTGATCTATCGTGGCCAGGTGGTTGGCTGACCGAACCCGGTCAGCCTGACAGCAGCATCTGCTTAGAAAGACTTGCTGAGCTGGATGCCCGCACTCCAGGCGTCGAGCTCATACTCACCCCGGTAGTTGCTGGGATCTTCAGCGCCCGTGGGCAGCCGGGAGACCTGTGACGGGTTTTCATGCTGGTAGTTGCGCTCGTCGACCTTGCCGTTACCATCGAAGATCAGGGTGCCGGCGGCCACATCAATGGTCCAGCCACTGCTCTGATCGGCCCACTGGGCGCCCAGGGTCAGCCAGTGACGGTCATTGGAGGGAATCCGCGCCGTCACAAAGTCTTCATTCACCGGTGACTCATCAAAGGCATAACCGGCCTTGAAGGCCCAATCCGGAGTCGCCTGCCAGATCCCGCCAAGATTGAACTGCCAGGTGTTCTGCCATTTCTCGGTGATATGACTCAGAACCGCGCCCTCCCTGGGTGCCTGGGTAATCTCACCACCCGTTTCACGACTGACAATATCCAACTCTTCAAAGCGGCTCCATTTGGCATAGGTCGCGCCTGCCAGGAGCGTTACGGTATCCGTCAGTTGATGGCGTGCGCCTACCATGATGCTCTCAGGAATCGCCAGCGGCACCTTTACCTTCTCGGAAACGCTGGTCGGGGTGACCACGCCCGCAGCCGGATTCACATAGCCAGTCAGGTCTGCATCACCCTCGAGGTTCAGTTCGGTGCCTGTCTGGGCAGACAAGCCAAACTGCGTTCGCTCTGACAGCTCGTAGAGGAAACCCACACGGAAGGTAACGCCAACATCGTCTCCTTCAATATCTGCATAACCCTGATCATAGAATCCGGGATCGGGATTGCCACTGGGAGCCGTTACAGCAACACTGGCCAGCGAGTTATCCAGAAACCGCGTCAGTTTGCCTTCGGCATAAATGATGTTGATACCTGCGCCCATGGACAGGCCTTGGCCGTTGCTGACGGCAATGGAGGGGCTGAAGGAAATCGCGGTCAATTCGGTTTCATCAGCAAAGAAACGCCCCGTGAAGTCGTCATCGTAATCCGCCGCCAAACCGAACGGCGCATGAATACCGAAGCCGACATCAATGGAATCACTGACTTCGTGAGTCATGTAGACATTGGGCAGTACCGCCGGGTTAGCAATATCTCCACCGCGTGAACCCTGTACCGGAAGTCCCATCTGGTTCGTTGCTTCCACGCCTTCTTTTGCTTCCGCATCAATATCCAGCACAGCCGCACCGAACGAGAGGTTGGTACCAGACAACCGGCTCATGCCTGCCGGATTGAACAGCACGGTGGTCGCATTTTCTGGGTTGGCGGCGGCACCGGCATTGGCAACCCCCATGGCACTGGCACTTTGCTCATTGAGAGCGAAGCCGCCAGCCAGGACACTGACCGGAGCAAAGGCGGCAGCCAGGGTGACCAGATGAATGGCAGAAAAGAGATTGGACTTGTTATGGCGCATACTTCCTCCTGTTAATTTCGCGGCGGAGTATACGCATCTCGGGCCAATGGCCTCAAATGCCATCCCTACTGATTCGAGAAGCTAATCATTTCAGACTAAAGTCTAATTCGCTTTTCTGTTACTCAGTCGTCCTGAATCGACAACTTGTCTACGGATGATGACAGCTGGTCGGCGCCCTGGGCATCGGTGCCCAGCTTGATCATCAGGCGCAGGTCGTTGGCGGAATCCGCATGGGCCAGAGCATCCTCGTAGGTAATCGAGCCTTCAGCATAGAGCTTGTATAGCGCCTGATCGAAGGTCTGCATACCAGCTTCATTGGACTTGGACATCAACTCCTTGAGCTTGTGCACTTCGGCCTTGCGAATCAGATCCGCCACCAGCGGCGTATTGATCAGCACCTCGATGACCGCCTTGCGGCCCTTGCCATCCGGCGTCGGAATCAACTGTTGGGCCACAATGGCCTTGAGGTTCAGGGACAGATCCATCCAGATCTGATTGTGCTGCTCCGGCGGGAAGAACTGAATGATGCGGTCCAGCGCCTGGTTGGCGTTGTTGGCGTGCAGCGTGGCCAGGCACAGGTGACCGGTTTCCGCGAACTGCACTGAATACTCCATGGTCTGGCGGGTTCGCACCTCACCAATGAGGATAACGTCCGGCGCCTGACGCAGCGTGTTCTTGAGGGCCACCTCGAAGCTTTCGGTATCAATCCCCACTTCCCGCTGGGTCACGATACAGCCATGGTGCTGGTGGACAAATTCGATGGGGTCTTCAATAGAGATAATGTGACCACGGCTGTTGCGGTTGCGGTGGCCCAACATGGCCGCCAGAGAGGTGGACTTACCGGTACCAGTGGCGCCGACGAACATGATCAGGCCACGTTTGGTCATCGCCAGATCCTTGATGACCTCCGGCAAGGCCAGGTCATCAATCTGGGGGATCTTCACTTCGATCCGACGCAGCACCATGCCGCAGAGGTTACGCTGGAAGAAGGCGCTTACGCGGAAACGGCCAATGCCCCGGGCGCTGATGGCAAAGTTACACTCGTGGCTTTCCTCGAACTCGGCCCGCTGCTTGTCGTTCATGGCACCGTAGACAAACTCACGGGTCTGCTCGGGGGTCAGAGCGTTCTTGGTGACCGGGAGTACCTTGCCGTTCACCTTCATGCTCGGTGGTACACCGGCGGTAATAAACAGGTCCGAACCGCCCTTTTCCACCATCAGTCGCAACAGTTTTTCGAATTCCATGACTTGTTACCTATTCGTCGATCTACGGTGCCAGGGCGCACCGGATGAAGCTGTCCGGGACACGCTGTGAATACGTCCCTGTACGCTTGACTGCAGCATCCCTGCTGCAGACAGTCCCGGACAGCTTCATCCGGCCCGCCCGCAAACGTTGTTCGTGTCCGCCGGTCAGGTCAGAAATTGTCTGGCATTTTTGCCTTCGCCTTTGCCGCTTCACGCGAGATAAGGCCTTTCTGCAACAGGCGCTCCAAGCATTGATCCAGAGTCTGCATGCCAATGGAACCGCCGGTCTGGATAGACGAATACATCTGGGCGATCTTGTCTTCCCGGATCAGGTTACGGATCGCCGATGTGCCGATCATGATTTCGTGGGCGGCAATCCGGCCCCCGCCCATTTTCTTCATCAGCGTCTGGGAAATAACCGCCTGCAGGGATTCCGACAGCATGGAGCGCACCATGGACTTCTCCTCCGCCGGGAATACATCAACCACCCGGTCAATGGTCTTGGCGGCGGAGGTGGTGTGCAGGGTGCCGAATACCAAGTGCCCTGTTTCCGCTGCGGTCAACGCCAGGCGGATGGTCTCCAGGTCCCGCAATTCGCCCACCAGGATGATGTCAGGGTCTTCCCGCAGGGCCGAGCGCAACGCTTCGTTAAAGCCCAGGGTATCCCGGTGCACTTCCCGCTGGTTAACCAGGCACTTCTTGGATTCGTGCACGAATTCGATGGGGTCCTCGATGGTGAGCACGTGCTCATAGCGGCTGTCGTTGATGTAGTCGATCATCGCCGCCAGGGTCGTGGACTTACCGGAACCCGTCGGCCCCGTCACCAGCACCAGACCACGGGGAACCGAGGACACGTCCTTGAAGACCTGCCCCATGCCCAGGTCTTCCATCGTCAGGACCTTGGACGGAATGGTCCGGAATACCGCACCGGCACCGCGGTTCTGGTTGAAGGCGTTAACACGGAAGCGGGCGACACCGGGAACTTCAAAGGAAAAGTCGGTCTCGAAAAACTCTTCGTAGTCCTTCCGCTGCTTGTCGTTCATGATGTCGTATATCAGCCCATGGACTTCTTTATGCTCCATGGGCGGAAGGTTGATCCGGCGCACATCGCCATCAACACGAATCATTGGGGGCAATCCGGCGGACAGGTGCAAGTCAGACGCACCCTGTTTAGCCGAGAAGGCAAGCAGTTCGGTAATATCCATAGATTTCCTCGGAAGGCGTTTTTCTTTTATCCCGGTCTGGAGCCGGCTCCGGTGCGGCCCCCGCATTCAGTATCACTTGGCATTTCAGTAACCTGCGGGTAACGTGTCAGCAAGACAGTGACAGACCGGACTCGGCGGATTCACACTATGAGCAGCATAGCAGACAACATCGGGAGCGTAACCCGACGCATACAAAAAGCAACATTGAAGGCCGGGCGGTCTCCCGGATCTGTGCACCTGTTGGCAGTCAGCAAGACGCGCACAGCAGAGGACCTCAGGGAGGCCCTGGCTGCTGGCCAGATGGCCTTCGGCGAAAACTATCTGCAAGAGGCCCTGGACAAGATTTCAGCCCTGGAGGATCTGCCAGACATCGACTGGCACTTCATCGGCCCCATCCAGTCCAACAAGACCCGGCAGATTGCCAACGCTTTTTCCTGGGTACACAGTGTCGACCGCCTGAAAATCGCTCGCCGCTTGAGTGAACAACGGGACACCAGCCTGCCGCCCTTGAATATTTGCCTGCAGATCAATATCAATAACGAAGACAGCAAATCCGGGTGCTCACTTGAAGAACTGGCGGGGCTGGCCAGCGCCATCGGCGAGCTGCCCAATCTCTGTCTACGGGGCCTGATGGCTATCCCCGACCCCGACCAGCCAGAAGCGACATTGCGGGCCAGTTTCCGCAAACTGGCCAACGCACTGAAAAGCCTGCGCCAGGATCACCCCGAAGCCGGGCCCCTGGATACACTTTCAATGGGCATGTCCGGGGATCTGGAAATGGCCATAGAGGAAGGCTCAACCTGGGTTCGTGTTGGCACCGCCGTTTTTGGCGAACGCCCCCTCAAGAGCTGAATCGATCAGTTCCTGTTATCATCGGGGCCGGATCAACGACAGATCAACTTGTGGAGTGAACTTTGAGCACATCACCAACCATTTCGTTTATCGGGGCAGGCAATATGGCCAGCGCCATCATTGGCGGCATGCTGGACAACGGTTTCAAGGGAGCCGATATCTGGGTCAGCGCTCCCGATGACAGTCACCTGCAATCCATTCGCAAGCGTTTCGGCGTCAGTGTCACTACTGATAACCGCTACTGCGCACAGCAGGCCGACATGGTGATTCTGGCAGTAAAACCCCAGGTCATGGCGGATGTCTGCCGCGACATTGCCCCTGTGGTGCAAAATACCCGTCCGCTGATGGTCTCCATTGCCGCAGGCCTGGAAGCAGGCACCTTGGACCAATGGCTCGGCGGCGGATTGCCATTGGCCCGGGTCATGCCCAATACGCCCTCCCTGGTTGGCAAGGGTGCTGCCGGACTGTTTGCCAATGATCAGGTCAGCGACAAACAGAAGAAAATGGTCGAAACCGTCTTCAACAGCATCGGCTCAGCCCTTTGGGTTGATGAGGAATCCCTGCTACACGCCGTCACCGCGCTGTCGGGCAGCGGCCCTGCCTACTTCTTCCTGATGCTTGAAGCCCTGGAAGACGCGGCCACGGAAGCAGGCATTGCTCCCGAGACCGCCCGTCAGTTGGCGATTCAGACCATGGCGGGCGCCGCCGAAATGGCCGGTCGCAGCGAGCACGACCCGGCACAACTGAAACGTAACGTAATGTCCCCCGGGGGCACCACCGAGCGCGCGATCCATACCTTTGAGGATGGCGGCCTGCGGGACCTGGTCAAGAAAGCCTATTCCGCCGCTTTTTCACGCTCAGAAGACATGGCCAAAGAACTGGCCGGCAAACAGTAACCGATAACGGAGACACGGCTTCATGCTGGCTGACATTCTGATCACGATCCTGCTCATCGCGTCGACCTTCTACATGACGATTGTCCTGCTGCGTTTTTTGCTGCAGCTGGCAAGAGCGGATTTTTACAACCCGATTTCCCAATTTGTGGTGAAAGCCACCAACCCGTTGCTACGGCCACTCCGGAGATTCATTCCAGGCTGGGGAGGTATCGACGGTGCTGCTCTGGTGCTGGCCATCGTCATTCAGGCCATCGCGTTTCTACTGATTCTGGTGACCCTGAACGGCGGCATGCCGAGCATTAACCCGATCACTTTGCTGGCGTGGGCTGCCCTGAATGTACTGGACCTGGTCGTCAAGATTTACTTCTGGTCGGTCATTGCCGTAGTTGTAATCAGCTGGATAGCTCCCGGGAGCCATCATCCGGCCATTCAACTGGTGGCGCAGATCACCGAGCCGGTCATGCGCCCGGTACGCAACGTTATACCCTCCATGGGTGGCCTGGATCTGTCGCCCATCGTGGTGTTCCTGATCCTGAACGTGATATCGGTGGTTATTAACCATATGAAGATCGCCGCAGGCATGGGCGCTCTGGCCGGAATGTAAATCAGGCCTCAAAAATACATTTCGTTACAGTTGGCAACGCAAAACATCATATTCGGGCCACCGACTCATCCTGTTGATTCGGTGGCCTTTTTTGACCAACACCTGCCGCTCTGCTATACACATCTGTTTTCGCACCCAAAGAATCGCACATCAGTTGGGATATTATTGCCTATAGTTTGCCATTAACCCGTGCACCAACACCGTTACCCGGAAGTCGCGCAGAAGGAAATTCCGATGAACAAACAAGGAACTCTGTCGCAGCAGGTAGAGGCCTACCACAACTGGAAAAAGGAACTGATCCGCCAGATAGGCCGATATCGATTGTGGTTGCAGGATAATAACCTGTTTTCAGAGGACGTAAGCCGCCGTATCCGGCACGGCCTGGAATTGTTGATTGAAGACGAACTGACCATTGCCTTTGTCGGGGAATACTCCCGTGGCAAAACCGAACTGATCAACGCCCTGTTTTTCTCCGAGTATGGTCAGCGCATGCTGCCCTCTCAGGCCGGACGCACCACCATGTGTCCGACGGAGCTGTTCTTCGATCGCACCGAGAACGCCAACTACCTGATGCTGCTCCCCATTGAAACCCGCACCGGGGAGCTGTCCTTGCATCAGCTCCGAAAGCAACCCGAACGCTGGGTCAAACATGACCTGGACGAGCGCAACCCCGAAGTCATGCGGGAAGTGCTGGCCGAGGTCGCACGGGTTAAAAGCGTCACCCCCGGTGAAGCGCGCAACCTGGGTTTCGACGAGAACATGCTGGAGCACGACCGCAACAACCCCGGAAACGTACTGGTACCGGCCTGGCGCAACGCCCAGATCAGCATTCGGCACCCGCTGTTCGAGCGTGGCCTGCGGATTCTCGACACGCCGGGCCTGAACGCCCTGGGATCAGAGCCCGAGCTGACCATCAGCATGCTGCCCCGCGCTCATGCCATCATTTTCCTGCTCAGTGCCGACACCGGTGTCACCGCCAGTGACATGACCATCTGGAAAGATCACATCGATACTGAGCATGCCGACCATCGCGCTGGCCGGTTTGCTGTACTCAACAAGATCGATGTGCTCTGGGACGACCTTCAGGGCGAACAACACACCCGCGATGCTATTGACCGAGTTTGCGGCTACACGGCCGATCACCTTGGCATCCGCAACAGCGACGTCATCCCGCTGTCGGCCAAGCAAGGACTCATGGCCCGCATCAGAAAGGACCAGGACCTGTTTGACCGCTCGAACCTGGGCCAGCTGGAACAACTGATCATCAAACGCATCCTGATGCACAAGGAAGAGTTGATCACCCAGAGCCTGATCAACGATCTGCTGGGCATGCTCCAGAACAGTCAGGCCGCGATGCAAACCCGCCTCGACGCCCTGGAAGAGGAACTGCAAGCCTGTTCCGGCGCCACCATGGACAAGGAAGCGCTGCGCCGTCTCGCCGACCGTGCCCAGAAAGATTACGAGTTTTACTACAAGAAACTGATCACCCTGCGCTCCAGCCGTCGTCTGATGGAATCCCAGGGTGAGATGCTGAACAAGCTGGTCGACGAGCAACGTTTCGAAGAACACGCCAGTAAAGTTCGCACAGCCATGTCCAAAAGCTGGACAACCGTCGGCATGAACCGTGGCATGGAGCACTTTTTCGAGCTATTGGAAAGCGACCTGAATAACCTGATGAGCGAAGGCTTGCTGGCGGAAAAAATGGTCGGAGCCATCTATCGTCGTTATAACGAAGATACCCGCGCCCGCCACCTGGAACCCATCCCTCTGCGCTCGGGCCGTCACATCATTGCCGTAAGGGAACTGCGCAAGAAGGCCCGGCGTTTTCGAGCAAACCCCAAAAACCTGTTGAGCGAACAATCCGTGCTGATCAGGCGCTTCTTCAATGTCATGGTCAACGAGGCCAGCACCCTGCATGAAAGGGCCCGGAACGATGTGGAACGATGGCCTTCGGAGGCCCTGCTGCCGATCATGCAGTACTCGATGGAGCAGAAACAGCTCCTGGAACACCAGATCCGACGGCTTAAGGACATGGTACGCAGTGACCGTGACAGTCGTGCCGAGCGTAAACGCCTGCAGAACGCCATCATCGATCTGCGCCGCCAACTGGAGCTGGCGGACGCCATGCATCGGCAGATCCGCAAGCCCGCCCCCACGCTGATTCAGCAGAAAGTCGTCAATATATCCGGCGCCGTCTGAGGCGCCCGGTCATCCTGCGGTTGCAGGCACGGAGAGCGGCCTTTAAACTGCTGGGCTGGCAACCGCTCTCCCCGCGTTGTTCCAGACTTTCACTGACTGAACCAGGAACCTGTCGCGCCGATGCCCGATTCCCTGCCAACGGATTCTGTCGGGATTGTCACCCCGCAGACGCTACATTTTGACGCGCCCATCACCCTGGCGTGTGGGCAAACGCTGGATAGTTACGATCTGGTGATCGAGACCTACGGCACACTGAATGCCGATGCCAGCAATGCCGTACTGATCTGCCATGCCCTCAGCGGCCATCACCATGCCGCCGGCTATCACTCCATGGAAGAGCGAAAGCCTGGCTGGTGGGACAGCTGCATTGGCCCGGGCAAGCCCATCGATACCAATCGCTTCTTCGTGGTCAGCCTGAACAATCTCGGGGGCTGTCATGGCAGCACCGGCCCCAACAGCGTCAACCCAAAGACGGGCAAACCCTACGGCCCGGATTTCCCGGTGATTACCGTCAGTGACTGGGTACAGAGTCAGGCTCTGCTCGCGGACCGGCTCGGCATAGACTGTTGGGCCGCGGTCGTGGGCGGCTCCCTTGGCGGCATGCAGGCACTGCAGTGGAGCCTGGATTACCCGGACCGACTGCGCCATTCGGTGGTGATAGCCTCCACCCCCCGCCTGACGGCTCAGAACATCGCCTTCAACGAAGTGGCACGACAAGCCATCACCTCGGACCGTGAGTTTCACGATGGCCGTTACCAGGATTTCGATACCGTGCCTCGCCGCGGCCTTATGCTGGCACGAATGGTGGGCCACATCACCTACCTGTCCGATGCGTCCATGGGTGAAAAATTCGGCCGGGAATTGCGGGACCAGGCCTACAAATTCGGCTATGACGCGGAATTCCAGGTGGAGAGTTATCTGCGCTATCAGGGCGAACGCTTCTCCGAGGTGTTCGATGCCAACACCTACTTGCTGATGACGCGCGCCCTCGATTATTTCGACCCTGCCTACGAGTTTGGTGGCGATCTGTCCAAGGCGCTGGCGCCTTCGAACTGTGAATACCTGGTATTGTCCTTCAGCACCGACTGGCGCTTTACGCCGGCCCGCTCCGAAGAAATGGTCAATGCCATGATAGCGGCAAGGAAACGGGTGAGTTACGCGGAAATCGACGCGCCCTGGGGGCACGATGCCTTCCTGATCCCCACCCCCAGGTATACCGATATCTTTAATGCCTATATGGATCGTGTCGCACGGGAGGTGGGCGCATGAGGCCGGATCTGGAAATCATTCAGCAATGGGTCAAACCGGGCAACCGGGTGCTCGACCTGGGCTGTGGTGACGGCACCCTGCTGGATTTTCTGCAGCGCGAGCGCGGTGCCACCGGTTTTGGCCTGGAAATTAATCCAGACCACATTACCACCTGCATGGGTCGTGGCGTTTCGGTGATTGAACAAAACCTGGATACCCAGGGACTGGGCAACTTCGACGACCGGACCTTCGATACCGTACTGATGACCCAGGCCCTGCAAGCCGTACGACGGCCGGACATGGTGCTGGAGGAAATGCTCAGAGTGGGCCGCGAAGGCATCGTCACCTTCCCCAACTTTGCCCACTGGCGCCTGAGATGGGGCCTGACCCTGAAAGGGCGCATGCCGGAGTCCGAAGCATTGCCGTACAAGTGGTACAACACGCCCAACATCCGGCTGTGCACGTTCAGGGATTTTGAAGCCCTGTGCCGCCAGAAAAACATCCGCATCAAGAGTCGCCGGGTGGTGGACGGACAACACCAGAATAGCTGGCTCGCCCGCCTATGGCCTAATATGTTGGGAGAGATTGCCATCTATCGAATTACCCGGGAGGAGACCTAATGCAGAACATCCGCCATTGGCTGGCAGCCACCCTGCTTTGCCTCGCTTTCATCAGCTTCCAGACCCATGCTGCCGATTCGAAGGATTTTGGCGAGTACCAGGTGCACTACAGTGTGTTTCCAAGCACCTTCCTTGACCCAGAGGTAGCCAAGGCCAACAACCTTACCCGCAGCCGGGGCATTGGTATCGTCAACATTGCGATTATGCACGAGGAAGACAACGGCGGCCTGACCCCGGTGTCCGGCCAGGTGGAAGGCAAGGCCCTGAACGATATCCAGCAACCGAGATTTCTGGCCTTTCGTCGTATTCAGGAAGGTGACGCCATCTATTTTGTTGCAGAATACCAATACCGCGAAGCCGAACTGATGACGTTCCAGATCACTGCCCGCCCCACAGGCGCCGGCAAGGACCTTCCCATCCGATTCGCCCACACGCTGTTCAACGACTGATGACTGAAACTCGTACGAAGCTGGTTATCGCCAGCAACAACAAAGGCAAGATCGCGGAACTGACCGACCTGTTGAGCCCGCTTGGCATTCAGCCGGTGGCACAGGGCGACCTTGGTGTCAGCGAAGCGGAGGAACCGGCGGTTACCTTTGTCGAGAACGCCATTCTCAAGGCCCGCCATGCCGCGCGTGAAACCGGTCTGCCAGCACTGGCGGATGATTCCGGGCTTGCGGTTGACGCCCTCGGCGGCGCCCCCGGCGTTCGCTCCGCCCGTTACGCAGGCGAAAACGCGAGTGACGACGACAACGTCCAGGCGTTACTCGAAGCCATGTCGTCCGTTGCGGAGGGAGAACGAGGCGCCCAGTTCCACTGCGTACTGGTGTACTTGCGCCACGCCGATGATCCAACACCCATTATCTGCCATGGCCGCTGGCCCGGAAGCATTCTGCCCAGCCGCCGTGGCGAAGGCGGCTTTGGCTACGACCCAGTATTCCTGGTTCCCGAAACAGACTGCAGCGCGGCCGAATTGAGCCGGGAGCAAAAGGGCCGGATCAGCCATCGCGGTCGCGCGCTGGCCCAACTGCTGGATCAACTGCAGGCCAGGACGGCGTCGTCGTGACCTCCAACTCCGCAGGGGCGGACACAATGCTGCCGCCGCTGAGCCTATACATCCACGTGCCCTGGTGCGTTCGCAAGTGCCCCTATTGCGACTTCAACTCTCACGCCTTCAACGGTGATATTCCGGAAGACGCCTACCTGCACGCACTGCTGGAGGACCTGGATCAGGACCTGGCCCTGACTGGTGGCCGCAGTATCCAGACGGTCTTTATCGGCGGCGGGACACCATCGCTGATGTCGCCAGCCTTCTATCAACAGCTTTTCCGAGACCTGAAACAACGTCTGGACTTCAGCCCCGATGCCGAAATCACCCTGGAGGCGAATCCCGGGACCGTGGAACAGGCGCGATTTGAGGGGTTTCGTGAAGCCGGCATTAATCGCCTCTCCCTGGGCATCCAGAGCTTCAATCCGGAACATCTGAAGGTTCTCGGCCGTATCCACGATGACAAGGCGGCCCACCAGGCAATTCAGGCGGCCAGGCAGGCGGGCTTTGACAACTTCAACCTGGACCTGATGCATGGCCTGCCGGGACAGACAGCGGACAACGCCATCGCCGACCTTGAAGCGGCACTGGCATGGGAGCCACCCCACATCTCCTGGTACCAGCTGACTCTGGAACCCAATACCGAATTCTACAGTCGCCCCCCGGTGCTGCCGGATGACGAACGCTTATGGGAGATCTACGAAAAAGGGGGCGACTATCTGCGACACCATGGCTACACCGATTATGAGGTGTCCGCCTGGTCCCGCCCGGGCATGGCTTCCCGCCATAACCTGAACTACTGGACCTTTGGTGACTACCTCGCACTCGGTGCCGGCGCTCACGGCAAGATTACCGGCTCCGGGTATCCGTCACGATACTGGAAAACCCGCCAACCGTCCGCTTACCTGAATCGTATTGGCAGCCGCACCGCCGGCAGCGAGTCCATCGAACCAGACGACTTGCCACTGGAGTTCCTGATGAATGCGCTGCGCCTGACCGAGGGTGTGGATGACCAATTATTCAGTGCACGAACAGGTTTACCCCTGAGCACGGTTGCGGTAAAACTTGAACAACTAAGAAAGGAAAACCTGCTGGCCCGTGACCGGCTCAAAGCCACTGAACTTGGCCAAAGGTACCTTAACAGCCTGCTGGAGCGTTTTCTGTAATGCACATGCCGAGTACCGTCCGATCACTGCCCAAACGCGTGAAACTGGGCATGATCTTCTCCATCACCTTGCTGGTGGCCCTACTGGCCATCAACCAGCCCCTGCAAACCGGTTCGGCTCCCCAGGGCATCATCAGCTTCCAGCTAGCCGCCACTGCAGATCACTCCATGGCCATTCTGCGCAGCTGGCGCGGAGACATCATGATCTGGGCGCATCTCTCCCTGTGGCTGGATTTCCTGTTTATTCCTGTCTATGTCATCACCCTGTTGATGGTGACCAACCTGCTTATGCAGGATCGTCCGGGGGTCCGGGAGCGAAACGTGGCGCGCTGGGTCCGGGCACTGTTCGTGTGTGCCGGCGCCAGCGACGTGTTGGAGAACGTTCTTTTGCTGAACAACCTCAACCCGCCAACCGACACCATCAGCCTTTCCGCCACTATATGTGCCCTGATCAAGTACACCGGATTAATGCTGGGTCTGGCAGGGCTGGTTATTATCCGCGCGGCGAGGCGTCACCCGCTCGCTCACGGGTAACGCCACAAGCCACATCAGTTGGTGCGGTGGCAGAGCAGATCCCAGACACCGTGACCAAGTCGCTCGCCGCGCTTCTCGAATTTGGTCATCGGGCGATCATCAGGACGGGGCGAAAACTGGCCCGGCTCAGCGGCGTTGGCAAACCCTTCAGCCTCACCCATCACCTCCATCATGTGCTCGGCGTAGTTTTCCCAGTCTGTTGCCAGGTGCAAAACCCCACCAACCCGAAGCTTGTGGCGAATACGCTGGACGAAGTCGTGCTGAATCAGACGGCGTTTATGGTGCCGCTTTTTATGCCAGGGGTCCGGGAAGAACACCATCACCCGGTCAAGGCAGGCGTCCGGCAGGCACAGATCGATGACATCGTTGGCATCAATGGAGTAGACCCGCACATTCTCAAGCCCGCGGTCCTCAACTTCCTTCAGCAGTGCCCCCACCCCGGGCAAGTGCACTTCGACGCCAATGAAATCCTGTTCCGGTGCAGCTTCGGCCATGTCGGCAAGGGATTTTCCCATACCAAAGCCAATTTCCAGGTTGAGCATGGCATCTCGCCCGAACACCTGGCGCGGATCGATCATGCCCTGCTCGCGGGTTAACCCGTAGATGGGCCAGCTGCGCTCATACGCATTCTTCTGGCCGACGGTCATCCGACCCTGGCGCAAAACGAAACTGCGAATACCGCGGCGCGTGGTTACCGGGGAATCATTGGACAGATCTTTTTCATCGGTCATCTGGGGTCCTCAACCGCAGGAAGCGGATTCTGGTTCTGGAGAAATTACCGCACAGTTTACCAGAGTGGATCGATTCAGGCCGACACAACCGAATTGGCCGATTGCTGCCGGTCCAGCTTGCGATAGCCCAACGCCTCCACCAGGTGGCCGTTGCCAATACCATCAGCGCCGTCCAGGTCCGCCAGGGTCCTCGCCACGCGGAGGATCCGGTGCAAGGCGCGGGCGGAGAGCCCAAGTTTCTCCATCGCCCCGGACAACAGCGCCTCTCCCTGACTATCCAGCTGGCAGTATCGGTGCAGCTCATTGCCACCCAGGCCGGCATTGATGGTTCCCCGCTGCAATTGGCGATCACGCGCCCGGGCCACCCTGGCCCTGACCATTTCACTCGTTTCACCGTCCGCCTGTTTCTGCATCAACACATCCCCACCCTGTACTGGCACCTCCACGTGCAGGTCAAAGCGATCCAGCAACGGCCCGGACACCTTACCCCGGTAGCGCATGACCTGTTGCGGCGTACACTGGCACTCGATCGTCGGGTGGCCATTATAACCGCAGGGGCACGGATTCATTGCGCCTACGACCTGAAACAGGGCAGGAAATGTTACCTGCCGAGCGGCACGACTGATGGATATCTCCCCGCTTTCCATGGGCTCCCGGAGCACCTCAAGCACCCGACGCTCAAACTCTGGCAACTCATCGAGAAACAATACGCCGCGATGGGCGAGGGAGATTTCTCCCGGGCGTGGGCTGCTACCCCCGCCCACCATGGCAACGGCAGAAGCGGTATGATGGGGAGAACGGAACGGCGGCTGCCGCCAGTATCCGTCGCGCACCGGCAGCCCCGCCACCGAATGGACACTGGCCACCTCCAGGGCGGCATGGGTCGTCAGCGGCGGTAGAATACCGGGTAACCGGCTGGCCAACATGCTTTTCCCGGTACCTGGCGGCCCATAAAACAGCAGGTTGTGGGCTCCGGCGGCCGCCACTTCCAACGCCCGTCTTGGCACGCTCTGCCCCCGGACATCCGCAAGATCCGGTCCGGCAACCGCGTTTTCATCCAGTGACGCTGGCGGAATGGGTACCAACGTCGCTCTGCCGCACAGATGCTCACACACGGTCAGTATGTGGGCAGCCGATAGCACATCGTCCTGGCTCGCCAGGGCGGCCTCGGACGCATTCGCCTGCGGCACCAGCAATCTCCGCTCTTCCTGCCGTGCGGCTAGCACGGCCGGCAGTATGCCTTTGAGGGGACGCAAAGCACCATCCAGTGACAACTCCCCGACGAACTCACAGGCAGCCAGGCTTTCCGGGGGTATCTGGCCCGACGCCGCGAGGATACCCAGGGCAATTGGCAGGTCGAAGCGACCGCCTTCTTTCGGCAGGTCTGCGGGGGCAAGATTGATCGTGATACGACGGGCGGGGAATTCGAAGCCAGCGTTCAGCAGAGCACTTCGGACCCGCTCCTTGCTCTCCCGAACCCCGGTTTCCGGAAGCCCGACAATGGAAAGGGCCGGCAATCCACCGGACAGGTGCACTTCAACCGTTACAGCAGGTGCAGATACACCAATGCTGGCGCGGGAATGGACAATAGCTAACATAGCGACCTTCCGTGGTCAGATTCTTTCAGTATTCAACGTCTGGGCACGGTGGCCCAACTCAGTGCAGACTCACTGATCCTGCTGCTTGCTTTCCAGTGCGGCAACGCGCTTTTCCAGCGCCTCTACCTTTTCACGTGTCTTCATCAACACCGCCTGCTGGGCGTCAAATTCTTCACGGGTCACCAATTCCAGGCGTGAAAGCACCGACATCACTGTTGCCCTTGCCTGGGTCTCGAAATCTTCCCGGGCCGCACGGGCCATATCGGGCACAAACTGGCCAAACTGCCCCTGGATCTGGGCCAAAAAATCTTGCGGACCTTTCACAACATCACCTCTCTGGCATCGACGGGTTCCGGCGCCAACCGACGATCAGGCGCTCGGAATGAACTTGCGGGAGTGTAACACATCGCTGGCCCTGCCATACTGTGCCCTGTCCGCAGTATAATGACGCCGCAGGACGGCTGGCACGGTGCGCCAATTTGGCTCGCCGTGAAAGCCAATGCTCTTTTTTGGTGCAGCATAATGTTCCAAACTGGAGCGCCGTATTTTTAGGTTGTTGAAAATACGTAACTTTTTTTGCGTTGGCACACCCGATGCTCAAAGCCTTGTACGCAATCCGCACAATTGGTGTGCGAGGTGGCAGCATCCCGACCTCAACACAAACGGCCAATGGGCCCTCACTGTTGGGACGGCTTTACCAAGGAGAAAGCAATGAAACTTGTGACAGCGATCATCAAGCCTTTCAAATTGGATGATGTCCGTGAGGCACTATCCGAGATTGGCGTGCAAGGCGTAACCGTCACCGAAGTGAAAGGCTTCGGGCGGCAAAAAGGCCATACAGAACTCTATCGTGGCGCGGAATACGTGGTGGATTTCCTGCCCAAGGTCAAGGTTGAAGTCGCCATTGGTGACAACCTGCTGGATCAGGTTATTGAGTCCATCACCAAGGCAGCCAACACCGGCAAGATCGGTGACGGCAAGATCTTCGTGACTGAACTCGAACAGGCGATCCGTATCCGGACCGGTGAAACCGGCGAGGAAGCGGTCTGATAACAGCCTGAATTCCCGATAGCCAACGCAAAAAACTTATAACCTGAAAAGCCTCGTGCGGAGGGCTTCATATGGAAAGCAATATTTTTCACCTGCAGTATGCTATAGATACCTTTTATTTCTTGGTGTGCGGCGCATTAGTCATGTGGATGGCAGCTGGCTTTGCCATGCTGGAAGCTGGCCTGGTGCGCGCCAAAAACACTACGGAAATCCTGACCAAGAACGTGGCCCTGTTTGCAGTGGCCTGCACTATGTACCTGGTTTGCGGTTACGCGATCATGTACGGCGGCAATATCTTCCTCACCGGCATGGGTGACGTGGACGTGGCCGGAGTCCTTGGTGACTACGCTGGTCGTGAAGACGGCTTCGAAGGCGGCTCCATCTACTCTGGTGCGTCTGACTTCTTCTTCCAGGTTGTGTTCGTTGCGACCGCCATGTCCATCGTATCCGGTGCCGTGGCCGAGCGCATGAAACTCTGGGCTTTTCTGTTCTTTGCGGTTGTGATGACTGGCTTTATCTACCCGATGGAAGGTGCCTGGACCTGGGGCGGTGCTTCCGTGTTCGGCATGTACAGCCTGAGCGACCTCGGCTTCAGTGACTTTGCAGGTTCCGGCATTGTGCACATGGCCGGCGCTGCCGCCGCTCTGGCAGGTGTTCTGCTGCTGGGTGCCCGTAAAGGCAAGTATGGCCGCAATGGCGAGATCCACGCTATTCCCGGTGCCAATATGCCACTGGCCACCCTCGGTACCTTCATCCTGTGGATGGGCTGGTTCGGCTTTAACGGTGGCTCGGTACTGAAGCTTGGCGACATCTCCAGCGCCCACTCTGTTGCCATGGTGTTCCTGAACACCAATGCGGCCGCGGCCGGTGGTGCCATCGCCGCACTGATCGCCGCACGACTGATGTTCGGCAAAGCCGACCTGACCATGCTGCTGAACGGCGCCCTGGCCGGCCTGGTGGTTATTACTGCCGAGCCTTCCACACCCAGCGCCCTGACTTCAGTCATCTTTGGCGGTCTCGGCGGCGTGCTTGTGGTACTGAGCATCGTCACCATGGATAAGTTGCGGATTGACGATCCCGTCGGTGCCATCTCGGTACACGGTGTGTGTGGTCTGCTCGGTCTGCTGCTGGTACCGATCACCAATGACGGCTCCAGCTTCATCGGCCAGATCGTCGGTGCCCTCACCATCTTCGTCTGGGTGTTCGTCGCCAGCCTGATCGTCTGGGGCATCATCAAGGCCGTGGTTGGTCTGCGGGTCAGCGAGGAAGACGAGTACGAAGGCGTCGACCTGTCCGAGTGTGGCATGGAAGCCTATCCGGAGTTTGTCAGCAGCAAATAAAGTCTGCCGACAGTAAAACGCAAAAGGGGCGCTCCACGGAGCGCCCCTTTTGTTTATCGACCAGGCAAAGGTTAAATCGCATTGCGGAAGATATCGTCTTCCGAATGACGCAGATAAAGCATCAGTTCCATCTGAGCTTCATTCACACTGTCAAAAGGCCCTTCAAAGGTCCCTTCCCGGGTCTGAAAGAACCACTGACCATTGATTGTGGTAAACCGATCACTGCGGAACCAGTTTCGTTCCTGCTCACCTCTTCTAACATCCATATCCTACTCTCCAGCTACAACCGAACGGCTTTCATCGATCAATTATTGATCACCCCTGCAGTGTAGCCAACATTTTCCGAAATGAGAAATCCATCAGGCCTCACCAGGGACCACCCGATCCTCCAGCGTATCCACCATGAACTGAGGCATCGCCAGAGCACCGTTATGCGTGCCGGCATTGTAATAGCGGGTCACAAACGGCCGCTGCTCGGCGTCCTCCTCGCGGAAGTACTGCACCGGCTTCTCTTTACCCGCCATGGTGCAGCTCCACCAGCCCGTCGGGTACACCGGCTGCGGAAAAGGCAGCGTCTGGACGTGATCAAAACCGGCCTTGCGCATGTCCTCGTGCATGGTTTTGATGATGGTATCGGTGTGCAGCAAGGGGGATTCGCTCTGCTGGACGAGAATACCGCCGTCCCGCAGGGCCAACATGGCATCCCGGTAGAAGTCGAGGGCAAACAGGCCTTCCGCAGGACCCACGGGATCGGTACTGTCGATGATGATCACGTCGATGCTGTTGGGTTCCACATCCCGCATCCACTCGATACCGTCACCAAAGAAGAAGTTGGCGCGCGGGTCATTGTTGGAATCGCAAAGTTCCGGGAAATACTTCTCCGACAACCGGGTCACCCGCTCGTCAATCTCCACCTGCCAGGCTTCCTCAACGTCAGGATGCTTGAGAACCTCTTTCAATGTGCCGCAGTCACCACCACCCACGATCACTACTTTTTTCGGGTCACGATGGGTGAAGAGGGCCGGGTGAGTCATCATCTCGTGGTAGAGAAAGTTATCCCGGCTGGTCAGCATCACGCAGCCATCAAGAACCATGAGGTTTCCGAAGGTTTCGGTTTCATAGATCTCCAGCTTCTGGAATTCGCTCTGTTCTTCGTGCAGCTTTTTCTTTACCTGCAGGGAAAACGCGGTTCCCTGGTCCTGGAATACTTCGGTAAACCAGTTTTCGTTCAATGCCGTCATGATGCGTCCCTCGTATTGCTCAGCGAGCCAGTGTCATATTGCAGGTATTGTAGGTCTGACAGGCCCTCAGCTAAAGCACTATAGCCCATGGTGACCCACGTATTTTCCACAAGCACTTCTTTTAGCGGGACCGACTAATCCATACAATGACCGCCAGACGCCGGCTTTCGTCCGGCACGGAATCAGTACAGGATGACCCCAATGACCCAGGCCTCCACAAACACCGCCCACAAGGTGTACAACATTGCCCACTGGAGCGATGGCTATATCGACGTCAACAAACGTGGCGAGGCGCTCATCCGGCCAGACCGGGGTCGTGGTGACGCCTCCGGAGACGGCATCAACCTGCTGGAGCTGACCCGTACCCTGACCGCCCGGGGCACCCAACTGCCGGTGCTGATCCGTTTTATCGACATTCTCCACGACCGGGTCAACAAGCTGTGCGGCGCGTTCAACAAGCTCGCTATGGAGCAGGGTTACCAGGGACAATACACCGCAGTCTATCCAATCAAGGTCAACCAGCAGCGTCGTGTGGTCGAGGAATTACTTCGGGCAGAACCAGCTGCCAGCAACAACCAGATTGGCCTTGAGGCGGGCAGCAAACCGGAATTGATGGCGGTCTTGGCGATGTCAGGCCACCCGGGATCAGTGATTGTCTGCAACGGCTACAAGGATCGCGAATACGTCCGTCTTGCGCTGATTGGACAGAAGCTGGGACACCGGGTATTCATTGTGGTGGAAAAGCAGTCCGAGCTGCCACTGATTCTGGAAGAGTCACGGAACCTTGGCGTGTCACCGCTGATTGGCGTGCGCGCCCGCCTGGCCACCATTGGCAAGGGCAACTGGCAGAATACCGGGGGCGAAAAGTCCAAGTTCGGACTATCCGCCAGCCAGGTGCTGGATGTCGTGGCAACGCTCCGTGACGCGGATGCACTGGACACCCTCCAGTTGTTGCACTTCCACTTGGGATCCCAGATAGCCAACATCCGCGATATCCAGACCGGCCTGAAGGAATGTGCGCGGTTCTACAGTGAGCTGCGCAAGATGGGTGCCCCGGTTGGCACCGTCGATATCGGCGGTGGTCTGGGCGTTGATTACGAGGGCACACGCTCACGCAGCAGCTGCTCAATGAATTACAGCGTCCATGAGTATGCCTACAACGTTATCCATGTCCTGCAGGCGGAATGTGATCGTGCCGGCATTCCCCACCCTGACCTGATCAGCGAATCCGGCCGCGCGCTGACGGCGCACCACTCGGTGCTGGTTACCAACGTCATCGACCAGGAAACGCCGGACGCGCGCGCATCCACACAACCTGAAGCAGGCGCCGCCGCACCGCTGCAGGATCTGTGGCGCGATTTACAAAGCCTGAAAGATGACAACACTCCCCGCTCCCTGGCGGAAATCTACCATGACGTACTCCACGCCATGGCCGATGTGCACGCCCAGTTTGCCCATGGCCTGCTATCGCTCGACGAGCGGGCAAACGCGGAAACCTTGTACACCAGCTGTTGCCGGTTGCTGAGATCCCAACTCGACACCGCCAATCGGGCACACCGGGAAATCATTGATGAGCTGAACGAGAAGCTCGCCGAGAAGCTGTTTGTGAACTTCTCCCTGTTCCAGTCCCTGCCGGATGTCTGGGGCATCGACCAGATCTTCCCGGTCATGCCCATCAATGGGCTCGACCGGCCTTTATCCCGCCGCGCGGTCATCCAGGACATCACCTGCGACTCCGATGGCCGGATTGATCGATACGTGGATGGCCAGGGCATAGAAACCACCTTGCCTCTGCCGGAAGCGAAACCCGGTGAACCATTGTTGATGGGGTTCTTCATGACCGGCGCCTACCAGGAAATTCTCGGCGATATGCACAACCTGTTCGGCGACACCCACTCGGTCGATGTGCATGGCAATGGTTCTGGAGGATACAGCGTCAGCGACGCCACTACCGGTGATACCGTCGCGAAAGTGCTGCGCTACGTCAATTTTGAACCCGCCGCGCTACTGGAGTCCTATCAGCGCCAGTTCGAGGCCAGCCAACTGCCTGGAGACGAGCAGCGTCAGTTGCTCGGCGAGCTCAGAAACGGGCTTGAGGGATACACCTACCTGGAGGAATAACGTCGCCTGGTCACAGTCGAGAGCTCCTGAAGAATTTGCGCGCGGAACTGATCTGCAGTGCAGATTCTGCCGTATAACAGGTAACTGACAAACCCTCGACGAGTGCATAGAATAATGACTAGGACCAGCTTAAACCATGCAACAGTCAAGGAGCGTCCGGTGACGACACTGGATCAAAAACCCGCTCGCCCCGAGGGCCGCAAGGACCCCTGGAGCCAGTTGCTGGAGAAAGTGGGCAAAAACCAGGACCGCCAGGCGTATCACGCGCTGTTCGAGCATTTTGGCCCGCAAATCAAGTATTACGCCATGGCGAACGGCATGACCAGTCACGCGGAGGAACTGGTTCAGGAAGTATTTGTCTCCATCTGGCGGCGCTCCTGTCTTTATGACTGGCGCAAGGCGGCGGCTTCAACGTGGATTTTCACCATCGCCCGTAATCAGCGCATAGATATGTTGCGGAAGATGAAACGCCTCAGCGTGGAAATGCCGGTGGAAACAGAAGACCTGTGGCAGATTCCGGGCGATAACGAGGACGAGCCGGTGACGTCCCTTCACCGCCTGATGTCGGAACGGCGGATCCGGGAATCCCTGAGCCATTTGCCGGAAGAACAGATCACCGTCATTGCCAAGGTGTACATGGAGAACAAATCCCACCAGATGGTGGCTGATGAGCTCAATATTCCCCTCGGCACGGTGAAAAGCCGGGTTCGCCTGGCGTTGAACAAATTGAAAGTGATTTTGCAGGACCAGAACGTATGACACGGCACCATCCCGACAGCCTGACGCTGATGGAATACAGCGCGGGCAACCTGACCGAGCCCCATGCCTTGTGCATCCGGCTGCATCTGGATAAGTGCCCGCATTGCCAAAGCCGGGTCGATACCCTCGACAGCCTTGGCGCCGTGATGATGGAACATCAGCCCAAGGCCGATGTCAGCGAAAGCATGTTCGACAGCATTCTGGCGCGCATCGACAATGAAAGCGATGATAACGAAGTCATGGCGCGAGTCAGTGTCAGGACAAATCCGCTGCAGAAACTGCTGGGGGACGATCTCAACAGTCTGCCGTGGAAACGTCAATTGGGCGATGTCAGTGTTTTGGACATCTCCGAACGATTTCCGGGGCAGCATGAACAGGTTGTCCTGCAGAAGCTGTCTGCTGGAGGCAAGGCGCCCGCCCACACCCATAGAGGCGAGGAGACCACTATCGTACTCCAGGGCGCATTTGCTGATCAAAAAGGTGTCTTCAATCAATGGGACTTCGTGGTTCTCAATGAACAGGACGAGCACAAACCGGTTGCGGTCGGGTGTGAGGACTGCATCACCTTGTCCGTGCTCAGCGCCCCGGTGAAACTAACCGGCACCTTTACCCGCTTACTGAATCCGTTCATTCGCTGAATAAAGCGCAACAGGCCCGGGGCGCTCATACCACCGGGCTTGCTGCCATCGAAGTTCTTTCCCCTGCCGAAAAGCCATCATCACTTTTTCCTGAGCGGACCTGTCATTAAAAAATTAATTCTGTCGATATGAATTCTCTCTCCATCAGATGCCCGCTTCAGGTGAACCGCCCTTCTCAAACGACCGTATGAATTTGTGCATTACCCAAGCACGTCTGCCTGCGCGGGAATTCGCGCAAACAGACGGCACAACATAACGATCTGTGTTGAGTTGAGGAGAGACCTCCATGCAATACCGGGCTCCGGCGAACGACCTTCGCTTTCTGTTGTTTGATGTACTGGGTGCCGACAGGCTCCACGAGCTGGAAAAATACTCCGATGCCACCCCCGATCTGATAACGGCGGTGATAGATGAGGCTGGCAAGCTGGCGGCAGAGATAATTCAGCCGACCAATCAGACCGGCGACCAGGAGGGCTGCCACTACGACGCCGAATCCAAATCGGTCAAGACTCCCACTGGCTTCAAGGAAGCTTACCGGGCATTTGTGGAGGGCGGCTGGACAGCTCTGGATGCCCCGCTTGAGTTTGGCGGCCAAGGCCTGCCCCACACCCTCAAGTTTGTTGTCGACGAAATGGTGTGCTCCACCAACCTGTCACTCGGCATGTATCCGGGGCTGACCCACGGCGCTATCAGCGCCCTTCACGCCCATGGTTCCGACGAGTTGAAACAGACCTACCTGGAAAAACTCATCTCCGGCGAGTGGACGGGCACCATGTGCCTGACCGAACCCCAGTGCGGTACCGATCTCGGCCTGATCCGCACCCGCGCCACACCGAACGACGATGGCAGTTATGCCATTGAAGGAACCAAGATCTGGATCACCGGTGGCGAACATGACCTGACCGACAACATCGTGCACCTCGTGCTGGCCAAACTGCCTGGCGCACCCGACACCACGAAAGGCATCTCACTGTTCGCAGTCCCCAAAATTCTGCCCGATTCCGGGGAGCGCAACCCGGCTTTCTGCGGCGGTCTCGAACACAAAATGGGCATCAAAGGCTCCGCCACCTGTGTGATGAACTTTGAAGGCGCGAAGGGATGGCTTGTCGGCGAGCCCAATAAAGGCATGCGCGCCATGTTCACCATGATGAACGAAGCCCGCCTGATGGTGGGCATGCAGGGGCTGGGGCTCGCCGAAATGGCCTATCAGGAAAGCCTGGGCTTTGCCCGTGAACGTTTGCAAAGCCGGTCCCTGAGTGGCCCGGAAAACCCGGACGGTCCGGCCGATCCCATTATTGTGCATCCGGATGTGCGCCGCATGTTGATGCGCCAGAAGGTACTTAACGAAGGTATGCGCGCACTTGCCCTGTTCACCGGCCATCAACTGGACCTCTCCGTAGCCCACCCCGACGAGGCTACCCGGGAAGCAGCCGATGATCTGGTGCAACTCCTGACTCCGGTGGTCAAGGCATTCCTCACCGACGAAGGCTTCAACAATGCCAACACCGGGCTGCAGGTGCTGGGTGGTGCCGGCTTCACAACCGACTGGCCATTGGAGCAACTGGTTCGTGACGGACGTATTGCACGCATATATGAGGGTACAAACGGCATCCAGGCCATGGATCTGGTCGGCAGAAAACTCAGCCTGAAAGGCGGTCAACTGGTGCGGACGCTCTTTGGGGTGCTGACGACCTACCTCAAGGACCATCCACAAGCCCCTCACCGTGAGGAACTCAAGGAAGCAATCAAGGCATTGGAGGAAGCCACCCTGTGGCTGGCCGCCCATGCGCCCAAAGATCCCGAGCAGGCAGGTGCCGCGGCAACGCCTTATCTTCGGATAATGGCCCTGACCGTCACAGCCTACCTCTGGTCCCGTATGGCGATGGTAGCTGACCAGCAGTTGACGACCGGTAACGGAAACACCCCCCTGCTGGAGAGTAAGAAGATATCCGCCCGCTTCTACTTCGAGAAATTGCTGCCGGAAGTGCACTGGCTGCTCAAGGATATTAAGAGTGGCAAAGACGCATTAATGGCGTTCTCGGACGACCATTGGGCTGCCTGACAGAGCGCAAACCAACCCATGGCCGGAAATGACCGACAGTTGTCAGGCTTTGACCTTCAGATAATCAGCCGGAAGATGGATACTAAGCGGGTTGATTAGTGTCTCTGAACTAGTCCTGTTCAACTCCCCTTTGGGTTGAACACTTGCTTGTAAGCCACGCCCCGCGTGGCTTTTTTTTATCCCTCCCTTTGCTTGCGTTACAATCTCCGTCCCTGATACCACCGGAGACTTCCCATGACACCTGACGACTACGGTTTCCGCTTTGGCGGGATTGAGCGCCTGTATGGCCGTCGCGCCCTGGAAGCCTTCCGCCAGTCACATATAGCCATCGTCGGGCTGGGCGGCGTGGGCTCATGGGCGGCTGAAGCTCTGGCTCGTTCAGGGGTCGGAACCATTACCCTGATCGACATGGACGATATCTGTGTGTCCAACACCAATCGCCAGCTCCATGCTATCGAAGGGCAGTACGGCTACACCAAGACCGACGCCATGGCCGCAAGGCTGGAAGCAATCAATCCCCAGGCAGACATTCGCGTCCATTTCGGTTTCCTGACCCTCAAAAACGTCGGCGACCTGATCACCCCGGAGATCACCGGTGTCGTGGATGCCATCGACAGCGTCAAAGCCAAAGCAGCTCTCATTGCCTTCTGTCAGCGGCGCAAGATTCCCGTGGTCTGTGCCGGCGGCGCCGGCGGCCAGATGGACCCGACCCAGATCCGGGTTGCCGACCTCAGCAAGACCACGCAGGATCCATTACTGGCCAAGGTTCGTAACATGCTCCGCCGGGAGTATGGTTTTTCCCGCAACCCCAAGCGACGGTTCGGTATCGAAGCCGTGTACTCACTGGAGCAGCTGACGTATCCTGCCGGTGACGGCGAGGTCTGCCTGCAGAAACCCGCTACCGAGGGACCGGTCCGGCTCGACTGCGCTTCGGGCTTCGGGGCAGCCAGCCCGGTGACCGCCAGTTTCGGCTTTTTTGCAGCCTCGCGACTGCTGAACCGGATTGCACGACGCGCCAACCCATAACTCAATGGATCTGAAGTCATTATGCCCGTAAGCACTGTTCTGCTTCTCGCAAGTATCGGCGTTCTCTCCCTGTTCTGTCAGTGGCTCGCCTGGCGCGTCAGGATGCCTGCCATTCTGTTCCTGCTGGCAGGTGGTATTGCCGCCGGCCCATGGCTGGGGTTCCTGGCACCGGAGGTGGTGTTCGGCGACTTGTTGTTCCCACTCATCTCCCTGTCCGTTGCCATCATCCTCTTCGAGGGCAGCCTGACTCTTCGCTACGAGGAAATCCGCGGCCACGGCAAAATGGTGCGCAATCTGATTCCAGTCGGCTCCGTTGTCACCTGCATCATCGGCACGCTGTCGGCACGTTGGTTACTTGAAGTGTCCTGGGAGGTGGCCTTGCTCTTCGGCGCAATCTCCATCGTCACCGGCCCCACAGTGATCGCACCGCTCCTCAGATCGGTTCGGCCGGACGCCAAACTGGCCAATATCCTGCGCTGGGAAGGCATTATCATTGACCCGGTGGGGGCTCTACTGGCGGTGCTGGTGTTTGAAGGCATTGTGTCCTGGGGCCAGGGCAATGTTTTCGGGCACTCATTGTATATTTTCGGTAAGACTCTGGCGGTGGGCTTCCTCATCGGCGCACTTGCAGGTTACCTGAACGGCCTGGCGCTGAGAAAACATCTGATTCCCCAGTACCTGCATAACGCCGGCACCCTCACCTTCATGTTAGGCGTGTATGCCCTTTCCAACGAGATCGCCCATGAGTCAGGGCTGCTGACCGTCACCGTCATGGGCATCTGGATGGCCAACATGAAGCAGGTACCCATCGACAGTATTCTGGAGTTCAAGGAATCCCTCAGCGTGCTGCTGATCTCGGCCCTGTTCATCATTCTGGCGGCGCGGGTTGAGTTTTCCGCCATTGCCGAGCTGGGCTGGGGCCTGGTCACCGTATTGGCGGTGCTGATGCTGGTAGCACGACCGGTAAGCATCTTTCTGTCAGCCATCGGTACCAGCCTGAACTGGCGGGACAAGCTGTTCCTGAGTTGGATTGCCCCTCGGGGTATTGTTGCGGCGGCGGTTTCAGCACTGTTTGCGTTTCAGCTGCAGAAACTCGGATATGAGAGCGCCGGCACGCTGGTGCCGCTGGTCTTCATGCTGATAATCGCCACCGTCACGCTCCAGAGCCTGACCGCGCGCCCGCTGGCGAAATTGCTGAAGGTCGCCGAACCGGCAGAGTTCGGCTTCCTGATTCTCGGGGCCAACCCGGTTGCCCGGATGATCGCCGCTGCTCTCAAGAAGTACGAAGTACCAGTGACACTGGCCGATACCAACTGGGAGAACATCCGGCAGGCGCGTATGAACAATCTCCCGGTCTACTTCGGTAATCCGGTGTCCGAGCATGCCTCCACTCACCTGGACCTGACCGGGATTGGCAACTTGCTGGTCATTTCCCCCTACAAGCACATGAACTCGCTGGCCACCTACCATTTCCTGGATTGGTTCGGAAAGGATTCCGTGTTCACCCTGGCCGAAGGCGATCCCGAACAGAAAGCACGACATCAGACCGCCGAGAAGATCCAGATGACCCGGGGCCTGTTTGATGGCGTCAGCTACGCCAAGCTCGCGAGCCTGGTCAGTCAGGGCTACACCGTGAAAACCACCCAGCTCAGTGATGAATTCAGTTACGAAGACTTCCTCGAGAAGTATCATCACCAAACACTGGTGTTGTTTGTCTTTGACAGTAAGGGGCGGGTATCGCCAGTACTGGATATGGAACCCATCAAGCCGGAAAATGACTGGATCCTGATCAGCCTGGTGCCACCCCAGGCTCCGAAAGAGCGTAAAGAAAGGGACGAACAACCGGAAGTAGCCGAGAAGGAGCTGCCGGACGGGGCCTCCGCCCGGACGTAAGGGGCCGCGGTGTCCTAGCGGCAGTCAAGCACCAGCTTGCCGCGCACGTGACCGCCCTCGAGCAATTCGTGGGCGTCAGCCACTCGGGCCAGCGGAAAAGCCTGCTCGATATGGACCTTGACGTCACCGTCTTCGATCAGCTCCGCGATCTCGTCCAGGTGGAACACATCCGGGCGTACGGTCATGCCATGGGCCCGCAGTCCCAGCTCTTCAGCAGCACTGATAATTTCATCCGCGGTGACCGTGGGAATGGTCACCAGCACTCCGTGTTCACCGAGCGTGTGGAGGGAACGCTTGCCGGCCTCACCGCCAACCAGATCCAGCACCACATCCAGGCCGTAGCACTCCTCGGCAATATCCGCGGTGCGATAATCAATCACTTCGTGAACCCCCAGTTCCGCCAGGAAATCACGGTTTCCTGCTGAAGCGGTCGCGACCACGTGGGCCCCCCGTTCCAGGGCGAACTGGACGGCAAAGTGCCCAACACCACCGGCACCCGCATGAATCAGGATCTTCTGCCCCGACTCCAGCTTGGCCACTTCGAACAGGGCCTGCCACGCTGTCAGAGCCGCCAACGGCAACGCACCTGCAGCCAACAGGTCGAGCTCTTCCGGGACAATGGCCAACTCATCCGCCGCCGCCAGGGCATATTCCGCGTAACCGCCCCCCGTCGCCGGGAAACCAATCATCCCCATGACCCGGTCTCCCGGCGCCAGGGTTGTCACGTCATCCGCTACCGCTAACACTTCACCTGCCACATCATAGCCTGGCGTCCAGGGCAGGGCACTCTCGATCTGGCGAGCGGCGAACCCCAGGCCCTTGCGGGTCTTCCAGTCAATGGGGTTAAGACCGGCACCATGAACACGGATCAGCACCTGCCCTCTGTCGGGCTCGGGAATCTCTGCGGTGACTACCCGCAGCACATCACGGTCACCAAAGCGATCGTAGATCACATGGCACATGGAGGATTCAGCATTCTGATCAACGACGTTTTCCATGAGGTTCTCCGCACAACGGTGGTAACGGCAAACAGGCTTTCTTCAGACTAGCAGAAGTTAACGCGCAAGGTGACTCAATCCAGCGTCAGGCCCTTGCCGCCAGCCACCACGGCACTGCCAAGTATCTCGGCAAACTCTTTCGGAGCCCGGGAAGGACGCTGTGATTTCATGTTTACGCAGGCATGGGTGGACATCGCCCGCACCAGTGTCTTGCCGTCGGCAACACGCACCAACTGGAACTGGCGCGAGGAACGGAATCGGCCATCGTATCCGGTCAGCCAAGTACCCAGAACCAGACGGTCGCCGGCATTGGCTGAAGCAAGATAATCAATCTCGGTACGGGTAATGGCCATGGCTTTTCCGGTGGTCTCGTGCAACTCCCAGGTCATGCCCAGACTTTCGATGTGAGCCCAACTGACGTCTTCCAGCCAGCGGACATAAACCACGTTATTGGCGTGACCGAGGCGATCGGTGTCTTCATCCTTTACCAGGATATCCATGGTAAAGGGGGACGGCAGGTCCCACTCTATCATCGGGTCATTGTCGGTCATTGCGCTCGCTCTCCCAATCCCGGAATAGCCCGCAACGGTAGCCGGCCAATGCGGTCGTTGTGAAGTGAACCAAAGTATAGATACCCGCCGTGAGGGTTAACCGAGGTAATTTCCTGCAGGTGTGATCCCCGGGTATCGTGGAGACTGGTAATCAGCTCGCCGCTGGCGTCGAACGCCAGTGCCAGCCCATACTCCTGAGGCTTGGGGTGGAAGCTCTCCGGCAGCTTGGCCACCAGATCTTTCAGCCAGGGCTGACGGTGCATGGAATCCACCTGAGGATTGCGAAGCGTCGGAAACGCCACCCAGTAACGCCCGGCCTGATCCACCGCGAGGTTGTCCGGGAAGCCCGGCAGATTATCGGCGAACACCTCTGCCTGTCCCGCCCTGGGACCATGAATCCAGTACCTCAGGATACGGTATTTCCAGGTTTCATTAACCAGTACATAGTCCCCTTCCGGAGACACCGCCACGCCGTTGGCGAAGTGCAGGTTTCTCAACAGGGTTTCCGTTTTTCCGGTACGTGGGTCATAGCGGAGCAGGCGGCCATGAGGGCGCATCTCCAGCAAATCCAGCACATAATCCGGTTGCTCGAAACGGGAACTGGCGTCGGTGAAATAAATGCGGCCGTCCGGAGCAATATCCACATCGTCAGTAAACTGGAACGGCGTTCCCTCCGATTCCCGTGACAGCAAGGTAATAGACTTGTCAGGAGCAATCGACAACAGGCCCTTCCAGGCATCCGCCACGATCAGGTTGCCTTTGTCATCAAATACCAGCCCGAGGGGACGACCACTGGTTTCCAGCCACTCTTCAACACGCCCATCTGGCCAGACCCGGACAATCTTGCCGTCCTGGGTGCCCGTGTACAGCACACCGTCGTCCACCGTGGTATCTTCCGGACCATACACTTGGCCGCGAGCGAGCAAGTCGGACAGCCGCAACAGCTCATTGGGAGCGAGTTTCCCGGTCATTGCCGGTGGCGCGGGTGCTTTCCAGGCTTTGCTGTCAACGGGAGACGGAGACAGAAGGAAGCCCCCCAACAGCACAAATACGATCAGTAAAAGACCCAACAGCCACTTCATACAGACATTCGTCCCTTTCAGAAACAATGACGTAACCTTAGCAGAGACGGGGGCGCGGCTACACCGTTGGCCGGGCCGAGCTCACTGGTTCAGAAAGGCCCGACACAAGGCCTCGAATGCGTCAGGTTTCTCCGCGTGCAACCAGTGGCCCGTGCCTTCGATGGTTTGAAGTTCCGCGGATGGGAACAAACGACGAATGTCGTCCCAGTGCTTGTCCTGAATATAGGCCGAACTCTCCCCCTTGAGGAACAGTACCGGGCCGTTAAAGGTGCCATCGGATTCTGGAGCCTGCGCCAATTTCGGATAACTGGCCTCAATAACCGACAGGTTCAGACGCCAGCGATACAGGCCTTTTCCCGGTTCTTGTTCACCCTCGGGAACCCGAACCAGGTTCTTCAGCAGAAACTGCCGAACCGGCGGCATCTCGACATACTCCGCCAGCAGTCTGTCTGCGTCCTGACGGGTTCCTACGGCAGACAGATCAAGGGAGGTCAGCCCTTCCAGAATGGCATCGTGACGGGGCTTGTAGGTAACCGGCGCAATGTCCGCAACAATGACCCTGGTCACCCGCTCCGGTGCCATGAGCGCTACCTGCATGGCGGTCTTTCCGCCCATGGAGTGGCCAAGAAGGGCGGCCTTATCCAGCCCCTGAGCGTCCATATAGGCAATCACATCCGCCGCCATCGCGGGGTAATCCATGGTCTCGGTATGAGGAGAACTGCCATGGTTGCGCTGATCCAGGGCATGGACCTGCCACCCGTCCTGCAGGCGTCGTATGATTCCACCAAGGTTATCCATGGATCCGAACAATCCATGCAGGACTATCAGGGGGGCGCCTTCGCCAGTAATACGATGGTTCAGCTCAACACTCATGGACGTTGTTCTCCGGATAGATTTATTCTCTTGGGTCAGCGGGATACATTACCATTGCAAAGAACAGGAGCAAGGCCGAAGATGGCCTCGATTTCCGCGGGCATAAAAAAACCGGGGATCTCCCCGGTTCAAAGGTCAATAGCGTACGATTTGCCCGATCAGCAATAGAAGATGCTGTTCAGGTACTCCGCAAGCGCCTCGCAGTTCCGGCGTTCACGTTCGTTATGGGGCACGAAGATCTCGCGTTCCATAATCATCTCCTCCTCTATAATGCCTTTCCATTGCTCCAACCTGATCACTTAATGCTATCGTTGTTGGTGTGACAAACCGTTGACAGGCTGTCCCATCCGTTTGACATTTTGTCTCAGCAATCATGAAAATCTGTTAACAACAGGAATTGACCATAGTGAACGCAGTTCCGGCTGAAACAACGGCAACACCTCTGGTAGCCGCTTCCAGTACGCTTGCCCTGGTGCATTATCTGGATTGCCGGGGCGTGTTGGACCGTGAACGGGTCGAAGCGATCACTGGCAAGACCCTGGATGCGCTTCGGGATCCGGACCTGAGAGTACCGGCCGACAATCACTATCGGCTCTGGGAGTACGCCGAACAGGTGACCGGAGATCCTGGCGTCGGTCTCCATGCCGGACAGGTGGTCGACCCGGAACGCATGGGGTTGGTGGGACACGTGTTTTTCAACTGTGACACCCTGGGGGAAGCGGTTACTCAGTATGTGCGACTACACCGGTTAATCAACGAGACCGTAACCCTCAGTTTCGAGCAGACCGGTGAACAGGCGATTCTCACCTGGCAGTCCGACAGCCCCGGCCATTACTGTCGGCAGGATATGGACCGCACCCTGGCGGCTGCCCTCTGCCGCACCCGGCACTTCATTCATCCCGGTATCAGCGCGGAATGGGCAGAAATCGCTCATCCCCGTCCACGTTACGCCAGCGAATACGAGCAACTGCTGGGCGGCCCCGTCACCTTTGGCTGCGCCACCACACGCCTGGCATTCAACAGCCGCCATCTGAGTCATCCAATCCCCCACCGAAACCCCTATGTGTATTCAGCGGTGTTGCAGCAGGTCAATTCCCTGCTGGCACGCCTGCAGACCCGACGCACGTTCAGTCGCAAGGTGCGACGCCTGATCTCTCGCCAGATGTCGACGGAAAAGATCGACGCCGACACCCTGGCGCGGCAATGCCACATGAGCCGACAAACCCTCTACCGCCGGCTAAAGAAAGAAGGCCTGAGCTTTCATGACCTGGTAGAGCAAGTACGCAAGGACAAGGCGCTGAGGTACGTCGCAGCAGACCAATACGCGCTGGGAGAAATTGCCTTTCTGTTGGGATTTTCCGAGCTCAGCGCATTCAGCCGTGCCTTCAAACGCTGGACCGGCATGGCCCCGGCGCAATACCGTGCCCGTCATCTCGCCGGAGAGGCCGGCCAGACACAGGAATAACGATGCCCGAAACGTCCCTGATCGCCATCGCTGTCGGCCTACTGTATTTGGCCGCGCTGTCCTGCGTTTACCGGATACTACTGACTTACCGGACAACCCAGGGCGCGATTGCCTGGATTATTTCACTCATCGGCCTGCCGTACGTAGCCGTGCCACTGTTCCTGTTATTCGGCCGCAGCCGTTTTGGCGGTTATGTCCGGGCCCGACGGATGGGCGACGCTGCGCTGACCGATTTGACGAACCGCTTCGAACAGCAAACCACCTCCCTGTCATACCCCGCCAGTGAACATTTCGGCGATGAACTGCAAGTGCTCTGCAAACTGGGCCGGCAACCGTTCACCAGCAACAACCACTGCACCTTGCTGAAAGACGGCAAGGCCACCTTTGAAGCGCTCTTCGATGCTATGGAAAGTGCCCGCGATTACATCTTGCTGGAGTTTTACATCATCCGCTCCGACAAGGTGGGCCAACGCATCAAGTCCATTCTCAAACGCAAGCTGGCAGAAGGTGTGCAGGTATGGCTCTTATACGACGATATCGGCAGCGTCTGGCTGCCCCGAACCTATCTGAAAGAGCTGGACAGAGCCGGAGCCCGGGTCGCATCTTTTGGCAAAGGCAACATTCGGCGCAGGCGCTTCCAGATCAATTTCCGCAATCACCGAAAGTTACTGGTCTGTGACGGCCACACCGGCTTCGTTGGCGGTATAAACCTCGGTGACGAATACCTTGGCACCGCCATGGATCAGGAACCCTGGCGCGATACCCACTGCTGCATTACCGGACCAGCAGTCATCGGCCTGCAACTGGCATGGCTGGAAGACTGGAATTGGGCAAGCAGCGATTTTCCCGAACTTAACTGGCACCCCACTCTGCCATCTTCGGGAGATCACCCGGTACTGGTCCTGCCTACCGGCCCCGCAGACACCCATGAAACCTGTGCACTGTTTTTTTTGAACTGCATCAATAATGCCAGGACCCGCATCTGGATAGCATCACCGTATTTCGTGCCAGACTTCCAGATCATGAACGCCCTGCAGTTGGCGGCCCTGCGCGGCGTGGATGTGCGCATCATCATTCCGGAGAAATCCGACAACCGGTTAATCAGGATTGCGGCGTACTCCTACCTGGTCCAGGCCTGCCAGGCGGGGATCGGTATCTATCGCTACCAGCCAGGTTTCATGCATCAGAAGGTCATTCTGGTGGATGACCGCTACGCCGCCGTGGGCACCGCCAATCTGGACAATCGCTCCATGCGGTTGAACTTTGAAATTACCGCCATCACCACCTCCCCGGATTTCGTTTTTGAGGTGACCTCCATGCTGGAAGAGGACCTGACCCACTCCAAGCTAATGACCAAACGCGACTATCAGGACCGGTCCGTTGCGTTTCGCCTGGTCTGTCGCGCAGTGCGACTACTCGCGCCGCTGCTCTGAACCGGACAGTAGCCAAGAATTTTCCCCCGCAGAAAGAATATGAGAGTATTCAGGGAACCAAGCCCGGCATGTAGTAACGAAGCAGGACCATGACAACATTCAAGCCCCGAGAAACCCTCACTGAACAGGTTGCCCGCCACATTGAGAACCTGATTGCCTTTGGCCAACTACGATCCGGTGAACGCATCTACGAGAGCGCAATGGCCAAGCAGATGGATGTCAGCCATGGCTCCATCCGGGAAGGATTGTTGCTGCTGGAAAAGCGTCACCTGGTGCGCAATGTTCCCCGCAAGGGCGCGTTTGTCACGGAACTGGACGATTACTTTGTTCGCAGCCTGTACGAGATCCTGGAACTGTACCTGACCCATACCGGTCGCAAACTGGCACGCCAGTGGCAGCCGGCGGACATGGACAAGCTGGAATCCCTGTATCAGCAGATGAGGGCGAACTTCGAACGCAACGACCTGATGCGCTTTCTGGAGCTGGGCATTGAATACACCCAGGCTTCACTCGCATACGCAGACAATTACTTTATCGTCTCCGCCATTGACGATCTCTGGCCCTCCGCCAAACGCTGCGCTTTCGTGGCCTTCCAGAACGGCGGCAACCGGGTATTGGAGGACAACCTGGCCCACATGGAAGAGTCCATCCAGGCGATCAAGGATAGGGACGAAGACCGGTTGGCGACCATTCTCAAGGGTTATGCCGAACAGCAGTGCCGTCAGGTCCTGGAGGCACTGGCCAGCAACCAGGCGCGCCGCGGCGCCTGACAGGGGCAACGACTTAATAGAACAACTGGGTGAATGAAAAGCCGATGTTCAGGTAGGCCGTCCAGTTATCTTCGTTATTGTAGGCAGTCGCCACCTGCACTGGCCCCAGAAAGGTATCGACACCGGCAAATACGCTCCAGGACCTGACCGTGTTGTTCCAGCTGGCGTCATCGAATGACTCCCAGGCATTGCCCACCTCGAACCCCATACCGGCAAACCAGGGCACCAGCGGCCCACCAAACTCCTGGCTGGCAAACAGCGATGCCATCGCAGCATTTTTACCGGTAATCTCACCCGGGGCATAGGCGGACAGCCGCCGGAAGCCGCCAAGGCGAACCGTATTCTCGATGCCAGGCTCCCCCCGGGTAACGGCGTGGCCATACAGCAGTCCAGTCATGGTGAAACTCTGCCAGCTGCCGGTACCCAGCCCCATTCCGGTCACCGAATCAAAATGCCGGTCCGATCCCAGATCCTCTCGCTCCAGCCGGGCACGGATACCGGCGAAACCGCCGGACTGGGGATAGAAAATATCGTTAAGGGAGTCATGCACCATCTGAAGGCTGAAGCCACCCTGATGGATCGTGCCGGAAGGCGCCACCGAGGCGCCAATTTGATCATCCACAGTCGCATAGCCCCGGGAATAGCCCAGCCGGACGTCGCCGTTAACTCCCAATTCCGTGCCCAGCGCCAGGTCAAACTGACGAAAGGTAACGTCCACCTCGGAGATGCGAGCGCCGGCATCGCCAAACACACTGAAACTGTTCCGGGAATATTGCGCACCGGTGATCACGTAGCGCTCGTAACCATAATCCAGTGGCTGGAACCATTCCGTGCGCACATAGGGCTCGGTCCCCAGTTGCAGACCGGTTCGCCATTCACCACCAAGGGCGTTCAACTCTGTCACGCGCAAGGCTGACCCGACGTTAAAGCGGGTTTCGCCGTCAAAGTTACCCTCATAGTTCAGGCCAAAAGCCAGGTAGTTGGGGCCCCAGGATTTTTCCTGCACTTTAATAGTCAGCACGGTTCCCTCGTTGGATGGAGACAGCGAATAGGACACCGTTTCGTAATAGCCAAGACCATAAATCCGCTTGAGATCGACCTCAAGCGCACCGATATCCAAAGGCTGACCGATGTCCTGTCGAATCCTGGAACGCAGAAACTCCCCGGCCAGACGGGAATTGTGATCCACCTCGATACGGGCGATGTCCCCGGGTGGCCATCCACTCTCGTTCATCGATTCCCGGAACCGGGTCCAGCGCTCCCGGGACACAATCAGGTGCCGCAACTCGGACCCATGGGAGCGGGCGCTGGTCGCACCCAGTTCAAAGAGAATCGGTGCGTCATAAAAATCGGCGGATGTCCGGCCTTCCAGATCGGGGCGAATCAGCACATCCTGCTCTCCCAGTCGCGCTAGTTGGTAGTCGGTATTCCTCCGCGTCATCATCGTCGTCAGTTGCCCGACCACCGAGAAAGCTTCCTGCAGATCCTCCGCTTTCAGCAAGGGATCGGTAATATCCACCGCAATCACAATGTCCGCGCCCAAATCGCGGGCAACCGAAACCGGCAGGTTATTGGCAATTCCGCCATCCACCAGCAGTCGGCCATCCAGTTTGACTGGCGCATAAACCCCCGGAATGCTCATACTGGCACGGATGGCCTCGGACAGGTCGCCACTGTCTATCACCACCTGTTCGCCGGTTTCAAGATCGGTGGCCACCGCCCGAAAGGGAATCGCCAACTGATCGAAGTCATCTACCAGCGCTGCATCGCGGGTCAGCTCGTTAAGAATAAAACCGAGATTCTGACCCGCGATAATGCCTCCGCCAACATGCGGGCCGTCCAGGCGCACGCCAATTCCGGGCACGACCGGAAAGCGCCAGTCTTCCTGTTTACGGCGTACGGGTTTGTAGACGCGCCCCGGATCATCCCGAAAGCTGGATAGCCAGTCGAGGTCGATAAAACGTTGCTCGATCTCCTCTACCGGCATACCGGACGCATAGAGCGCCCCGACCGCGGACCCAGCACTGGTACCCACCACCAGGTCCACCGGAATCCGCATTTCCTCCAATACCCGAAGCACACCAACGTGGGCCATGCCCTTGGCCCCACCGCCACTTAGCACCAGCCCCACCTTGGGCCGATCCCCGGCTGGTTTCGCGGTGACGATAGGCGAAGAAAAAGCAACGCAGGCTGCGAACAGCAGGATAAGCATCCTTGGCAAGAGAGGGAGTCCTGTTATCTATTTACTGATTTTTGGTCGTTTCATCGTCGGCCAACGAAAGGTGTGACACATCGGGCACCATCGGTGGTGGCAGGTCACGCTCCACGCCCAGATCAGTGCCGGCGGGTGCCAGTGTCCACTCGTCCAGGTGCTGAAACATTGGAGCTTCCACTTCTTGATGCTCCGCCAGTGGGACGCCCACCGGCTCAAGCGACAGCCCCGATCCCGCCAGGATGGAATCCACTTTATCCCCTGCTAACGATAGCCGATCACCGGGTTCGACCGCCGGAGCCTCACCCTCGAATTTCTCCGGCTGTTGTGGGGCGGCAGGTTCAACAGGCGCAGGATTCGAAGCCGGAGGTGGAGAAGGCGGTTCGCTTCTTGCTGGCTCAACACCCGGCATTGGCTGCACGAAGGCAACCATGCCATGTTTCGCCAGTACAGCCCTGTATTTCTCCGCCTGCTCCTTTTCCAGCTTGTTACGAATCACGACTAGCTGACCACTGAACATGCGCTCGACCTGCTCAGCGCTGGCCTTGAACAGTGTCCGAGCGTTATTGCGAGCGGTGGCAACGTCAATACCCGGGGAACATTCACCCTTGAAGACGAGCTGAAACATCAATCTGCCTCTTGCTGAACCTGTTTATCAACATAATAGTTGATCCGCGTTCCCCGGGGAAACCTGGGACATCTGAATATTTTTTGATCAAATCGCAAACAATTGAAAAATCCACACATCCCGGTACGCAATCGCTATCGATCTCTGCGATAATCCCCGTAACCAAACTTTACAATTGGAAACATTGAATCCGGACTGGCACCAAGGAGTGGCATCCATGAATCGAGCCTGTACTCTTTTCACTTTCTTTCTGCTGGCAATGCTCCCGATCCGTCTCGTCCTGGCCGAGAATCTGGACCTACTGATGAGCAATGTCTTTATCAACGGGCAGCCAACGTACATCGGTTACGAAAGCGTGGAGCGGGAAGATATTCCGGTCTCAGCCCCGGTTGATCGCAAGTACCTGATCGTGGACTTCCGTTTTCCTTCCACCCCCACTGACGATGAGCAACTGCAAGCCAGTGTTCACAAAGTGTGCATGGCACTGCTAAAGAACCGGGACCTGATTCGGACCTTGTCCGATTCTGGCTACGACATGGTCTCCGTCGCCTTTGATCGCCGTTCACAGTTTGACTGCCTGTAACCGAAAAACCTACTCCCGGCCTAGCAGCCGGGGGAATGCCTCCAGCGCGCTGTTTACGGCGTCAAGGTTGAAAGCTTCGACATCGGCCAGTAACTTTTCGCCGTAACGGGTTACCGAAGGTGAACGAAAACGTTCGCCCCAGGCGAGGACGCGTTTGGCAAAGTCGCGCATCTGCTCCGGGTCACCACTCTCTCTGACGGTTTCCCACTCGTCACCATAATCACGAGCCAATTGCTCTCGCAACCAACCACGCTCCTGCATGCTCAGGGTCTGGGCCAGCAAACGCTCGGACTCTTCCGGCTCGCCCTCATCTTCGGCCTGCTCAACCGTCGCCTCAACATGGGGCAGTGTCACCAAAAACGTGGAGCCTTTTTCCGGCTCGCTTTCCACAGTGAGCTCCCCTCCCATCATCCGCGCCAGTTTGCGGCTGATTGCCAGCCCCAGCCCGGTACCACCATAGCGGCGACTGTTCTGTCCCTCCTGTTGCTCGAACGCATCAAAAATCCGTTCCAGCTGATCCGCCGGGATACCGATCCCGCTGTCCCGAACTGTGATTTCCAACCGGTATACCTTCCTCCCATCATCGCCCGATCTTGACTTTTCCCGGGCACCGGATACCGGGATTGCAGTGGCGCGCACAGTCACCCCACCGTCGTGAGTAAACTTGATGGCATTGCCCACCAGGTTGAACAGCACCTGGCGCAAACGGGTCTCGTCAAGCATCATCGCCGCGGGCATCTTGGAGTCCACACTCACTTCCAGGGTAATACCCTGTTCCCGCGCTCTGAGATCGAAGATGTGACGGACATCGCCCAAAAGCCTGCGTACCGATACCGCAGAATAATCCAGCCGCATTTTCCCGGCTTCGATCCTGGAGAGATCCAGAATATCATTGATCAGCATCAGCAGGCTTCTGCTGCCCGCACGGATGGCGTCCAGGTAATTCCGCTGCTGCGGGTCTTTCACGCTGTCGCTCAGCAGGTCACTGTATCCGATGACCGCATTCATTGGGGTACGAATCTCATGGGACATATTGGCCAGGAACTCGCTCTTGGCCAGACTGGCGGTCTCGGCTTCCCGTGCCAGTCGCTCCGCCTCGAGCTTCGCCGCCCGTAGCTCGTCCTCACTGCGGCGCAGCGCATTCTCGGAGCGTATCCTTTCGTCCACTTCTCGTGAGAGTTTGCGGTTCCAGTAGAGGAAAATCAGCACCACCACCAGTGCAATACCGACCACTCGCCGTACCACGGTGTAATCCGTTTCCTGCTCAATATCCAGATGAATCCAGCGGTTGTAGATGGCTTCGGTTTCCGCCGCGTCCAGGCTACCCAGGGCCTTATTGAGGATACGCTGCAGTTCCGGTCGGTCTTTGCTGACCGCCAGGCTCAATTCATACTGATACGGGGTGATACTGGTGATTCGCAGGTTCGACAGCCCCAGCCGCGCCACCGTATAGCTCACAGCCGGAATGTGGGTCACCATGACATCCAGATCGCCATTGGACAACGACAGCAGCCCTTCCTCCACGTTGTCCATCGGGTACAGGTCGAGATCGGGGTGGTTGATCAACAGAAAGTCGTGGGCGGCATGACGGTTGACCACCCCCACCCTTTCCGATCGAAGCTCCCGAAGATCGCCAATAAATCGCCCATCGTCACGGATGACCAGGGCAACGGGTACTGTGAGGTAAGTGCGGGTATACAGGAAGTCGTTACTACGCCGGGGCGTGCGATTGAAGGCCGGCAGTATGTCGACCTCGCCGTTCTGAAGCTGTTTTTCCGCCTCGATTATGTCCGACGTTTCCTCGCGGTGAAACCGGACATTCAGCTGGCTCTCCAGCCGGGAAACCAGATCCGGCACCAGCCCCGAGGACCGGCCATCCTGGGTAAACTCGAACGGCGGCCAGTCGTCACGAAAGGCGACCCGTAAATTGGGATTTCGCTTCAGCCAGTCCTTCTCTTTGTTGGATAGCGCAATGCCGTTTTTGATCGCGACTGGCAGATCTGTTTGCAGCCATGACTGGCGAATGGTGCGATGCTCATTATGACTGATAGCCGCCACAGCCCGGTTTAAAACCCGCAGTAATCGCTCGTTGTCCGAGTCAACCTCGAGTACGACATCAACCGGTTGCTGATCCAGCAGCAGGGCAAGTCCGATGCCGTTAATCATTGCCGACTGCAGGTAATCGGATACGACCGGAACCGGGCCAAGAAAAGCATCGGCCTGACCCGACAGCACCATGCTGACCGCTTCGCCGATACTCGCGACGGGAACCGGAGTGAAGCTGTCCACCGGGTCCAGTAACAGGTACTGGTTACTGTCTTCCGCAATCAGGGCGATGCGACTGCCCTCCAGATCCGACAGCGTTCGGATACCGGCATCCCCGGCACTGACAAACAAACCGTAGGTCAGGCTCATCAGCGGTTCAGTTACGGATCGACCTTCAGGATCGGGCCGCCGCGGACTGCGAGCCACCAGTCGGGCGTCCAGACTACCAGCGTCAAACTGCGCCGCTATTGCCGTTGTACTGGCGGAGACCGGTATCATCGCGACGCCTAGCTTATCTGACAGCCGTTCCAGATAATCAATATAGATACCGGCGAGCACCCCATCGCCGGTATCAAAGACCAGGGGAATCTGGCCACCTGACAGGCCCACCTGAAACTCATCCTGTGTCGACAGCCAATCCAGGTCCTTCGCGCCGAGAACGGGAGCCGGAGACTGCTGCGGTGGGTCCGCCAACAATGGCGTCGCCGCCCAAAAACACGTTAAAAACAACAAACCCTGCAAGGCGGCCTTCACTGGATATCCTCAACGGTTCCGCTAAAGTTTAAAGGAGCCTCAGAACAATACCTGCAAATCTTCCGGATTTCATTCAACCGAAAGCAATGCAAGGAGACGATAGCGATGGATACCAGCAAACACACATTCAGCACACTGTTCGAACAGCTTGGACTGGCCTCTGACAGCGCCAGTATCGAGGACTTTATCTCCAGGTATTCGCCCCTGCCCTCGGAAGTTGCGCTGCAGGATGCACCGTTCTGGTCGGAGAGTCAGGCCCAGTTTCTGGAGGAAGGGCTGGAAGACGATTCTGACTGGGCCGAAATCATTGATGAGCTTGATGCCCAGATGCGGCACTGACCTCGATCGAAAGGCGGACCTGGTTTCTCCCTGCATCCTTGGCGGCGTACAACGCCTTGTCTGCCCGATCAAATAACGTTTCTTCAGTATCGCCATCCTCAAGGGTGGCGACGCCAGCCGAGAAGGTGATGGTTACCGGCTCACCCTGGAAATGAAATGGCAGGGCTGCAATGTGGTCCCGCAGATCGTCAAGCACATGTTTAGCAGCTTCTGCTGAGGTTTCGGGTAACAGCAAAACAAACTCTTCGCCACCAAAACGGGAAATGAAGTCCGTGGTTCTGAGCCGCTTCTGACACTCCCTCGCCACCATCTGAAGGACCCTGTCGCCAGCCTTGTGCCCATATGAGTCATTCACCCGTTTGAACAAATCGATATCCAGCACCGCAATCGTCACCGGATGACGGTACCGCTGCCAGCGATTGTATTCGAAGCCCAGGCGCTCCTGCCAAGCCTCACGATTGGGTAGCTGGGTTAACAGATCGGTGAGCGCCTTTGCCCGCTCTTCCCGAATCTGTTCCCTCATTTGCTCTGAATTTGCCTCCACCGCAGCCAGCTTTTCCTGCATCACCTCCAACTGCTGCGAATAACTTTTCTCCCGCTCCGACTCCTGATTCCGAAAACGCTCGACCACACCGCCGATCGTCTCCAGATGCCTCGTCACGGAACGTTTCAGTTCCTTGAGCTCGCCAAACGAACCGATCTGACGACCGAAAGTTTCCAGTTCCCGTCGGATTTCACGATCCAGTTCCCGGGAGGCGTCCATACGCCCCTCTTGGGCACTTGATTGCTCCTGAAAATGCTGTCGCAGGGACACCAACCGCTCATCAAGCTTCTTGAGAAATGCCTCAAACTCTCTTTGACTGCGGGTAATCGCTGCAACAACCAGGTCAGCAACACTGTTAAGCCCCTCTCTCAACACGTCCCAGCTATCACTTTCCAATAACGACTTCTGAAGTTGACGGGCCCGGGCTTCAGCAGCCGGCTCAAGGGTGACCTGATAGATCATTTGCCCCAACAACTGCCCGACCCGCCGGGCAATCCTCAGCCTCTGGGCATGAATGGTTGCCAGGTCGTTTTCATCACCAACTGTGACAGCGGGGGAAGAGTGAGGCTCGGGAAGCGTATCAACAGCCTTTCCCGGTTGATATGAACGGCCATTGCCAGACCTGGCTTTCGGTGAATCATCATCCAGAAGCGTGACCTGACGATCAATCTGCTCCTGGAGGGAGCGCCATTTCTCGAGATCCACGTTGCCTTTGCGCAGATCCTTACGCACTCGAATCAACAATCGGTCAAGCTCGGGGGTCTGCCCTTCTGAGGCAAGACAGGTGCGCACCAGCATCCGCTCGAGGGAATTCCTTTCCGCTTTCCACTGTTGCTCCCGTTGTTCTGATGATTCAAGTTCCTGAAGGTACTTGTCCTTCCAGGACCGATCCGAAGCCATTGGGCTCTCCTGATAATAAACGTTCAAACCTTTCAAGGGTCTGCGTGAACTGGCCAGGCATCATCCCTGTCTGGCCCATCACGACGACGGGCCCGGGGGTGACTCTGGTCATACACACGAGCCAAATGCTGGAAATCAAGATGAGTATAGACCTGAGTAGTGGAGATGTCCGCATGACCCAGCAGTTCCTGAACCGCACGCAGGTCGCCACTGGATTCCAGCAGATGACTGGCAAACGAATGACGAAGCATATGCGGATTCAGCCGCTGCTCGGCACCCTTGACCATGCCCCAGCGGCTCAGACGGGACTGTATACTGCGATTGCTGAGACGCCAACCCCGTTGACTGACAAACAGGGCGGGCTCCGACTCCGCTGCCAGTCCGTCACGAACCGACAGCCATGCACGCAGGGCCGTCAGCGCCTTACGTCCCACCGGCAACACACGTTCCTTGCTACCCTTCCCCAGCACGCGGATCTCCCCACCCTGATAATCCACGGAGTCCAAGTCCAAGCCAACCAGCTCGGACAACCGCAGCCCCGAGGAATACATCAACTCGAACATGCTCAGGTCACGGACTTCCAGAGGATCGTCGGGATTAGCGTCCAGCAGATGGTTAAGTTGATCCACATCGGCCACCTTCGGCAGCCGGCGGCCGGATTTCGGCGCACGGATATCCACAGCCGGATTGTCCCGTACCTTCCTTTCCCGCAGAAGATACTGGTAGCAGCGGCGGATGGCAGAAAGATGCCTGGCAATACTCCGACCACTCAGCCCCCCACGGCTAAGCCATGCCACATAACGGCGCATGTGATGGCTGGTGACGTCAGCCCAGTCATCAACCTGTTGCGTCATTAACCAGACGCCAAAACGTGTCAGGTCCTGCTGGTAGCTTTCACAGGTGCGGGGAGAATGGCGAGTTTCCGAGGACAGATGACGAAGGAAGTCCGCAAGCGGGGCGGACAGGGAATCCGCTAAATCCATCAGTTCCCCGGAAACAGTCACGGTCAGCGTGACTCCGCAATCACACCGGCCACAGGCGCCGCACTGGTATGACGCTGTACGATTGGCGGTAACAGACGACTCAGGGTGTCACTGATGTAGGTGAGAAAGAGCGATCCCATGCTCTGGTCAAAGTAGCCTTGCTCACAACTGCCAACCGCAAAGACACCCAGAAGTTCATCGTGACGCAGCGGCATCAGGGCCACCGAGGCAATGGGCTCCTCCCTGTCTGGAAACAGGAAATTCCGCTCGGATTCCCGGAACTGGCCACACACCGCGCGCTCGCCGTCCAGCAGACTACCCAAACGCTCCTTGGCTTGCGCCGGCGGCACTACATGCAGGGCACCCTGAGACGCAAGCGACAACTCCGAATCGGTAAACAGGATTACTGACGCCGCATCAAGTCCGAAGTCACCCCGGATACTGTCATCAATCGCGGAAGCCATATCGTTGAGGTTACGAGCCTCAATCACCTGCATCAGCAGGCGCTTACTCTTCTCAAACAGGCGGTCGTTATGGCGGGCGATAGAGACCAGTTCCACCAACTCCCGCCTCAGCGTATCCCGCTGCTCACGAAACAGGTGTACCTGGCGTTCCACCAGTGAAATGGCTCGACCACTGTCATGGGGCAGGGTCAGACTCCGCAGGAGCTCATCCTGTTCAACAAAAAAGTCGGGATGGGCACGAAGGTACTCCGCAACCTGTTCCCCGGTGAGCTCCTCGGCCTTCTGCTGGGCCGCTTGTTCTGTCATGCTGATCTCCTGATCGTCAGGACCTTGGTTTTGCCGGTCGACTACCTTTGCGACGCCGCCCGGAACTGTCTCCGGGCAGACGAATCTGGCCTTCAAACACACTGGCCGCAGGGCCTTCCATCATAACAGGGGCCCCCTCCCCCTGCCATTCAATGATCAACTTGCCACCACGCAACTCGATTTCTACCCGGGAATCCAGCAGCCCCCGCAGACAACCCGCAACGACTGCCGCACACGCCCCACTACCGCAGGCCAAGGTTTCACCAGAACCACGCTCGAATACCCGCAATCGCGCGTGGCTACGATCAATAATCTGCAGAAAACCGATATTGGCCCGGGCCGGAAAGCGCGGATGATTCTCGAGTTTCGGCCCGAGGGATTCCACCGGTGCGCTATCCACATCATCCACCACCAGCACACCGTGGGGGTTGCCCAGGGAGACGGCACTGAGTTCGACAATCTGGCCATCCACCTCAACTGTGTAGACGTCCTTACGGCGATCGGCGGCAAATGGGATGGCAGGCGGATTCAGCTCAGGCACCCCCATGTTGACCATCACCAGGCCATCGCGACCTACCCTCAATTCAATCACGCCTTTGGCGGTCTGGACCCGGATTACCCGTTTGTTGGTCAGGCGCTGATCACGAACAAAACGGGCGAAACAACGGGCGCCATTACCACACTGCTCCACTTCCGAGCCGTCGCTATTGAAAATCCGATAGCGAAAATCCACGTCCGGCAACCCCGGGGGTTCGACAACCAGCAATTGGTCAAAACCAATCCCGAAATTGCGGTCCGCCAGCTCGCGAATAATATCCGGGCGTAGACGGAACGGCTGGCTGATGGCATCCACCACCATGAAGTCGTTACCCAGACCGTGCATCTTGGTAAACCGCATTGCCGGCCCCTGCCCTCGACGAGATTGGTTGATATCGTCACGCTTGCCCATCGCCGCATTCATCCTGGCAAACAGCTTTCGGGACCGAGCTGGTCTTCCAGCGTTTCGCGGCGACGAACCACGTGTACCTGGTCCCCATCCACCATGATTTCCGGCGGTCGGTTGCGGCTGTTGTAATTGGAACTCATCACAAAGCCATAGGCACCCGCGGATCGTACGGCCAGCAAATCTCCAGCCTGCAGACGCAGTTTGCGGTCCTTGCCCAGGAAATCACCGGTCTCACAGACCGGGCCTACCAAATCCCAGGCTTTTTCCTCGCCGTCCTGGCGGGGCACCGCCGGGATGATGGCCTGCCAGGCACTGTAAAGTGCCGGACGGATCAGGTCGTTCATGGCCCCATCGATGATGGCAAAATTATGATGATCGGTGCATTTGAGGAATTCCACCCGGGTCAGCATGATACCGGCGTTGGCAGCAATCGAACGCCCGGGTTCCAGCACCAGTTCGAGATCACGGTCCCCCAGGCGCTCGGCCAGCGCTTTGACGTAATCCGACGGCTGCGGTGGCTGCTCCTGGTCGTAGGTAACCCCCAGGCCGCCCCCCATATCGAGGTGATGAATGGCAATGCCCTGCTCCGCCAGCGCATCAATCAGCGAGAGCACCCGGTCAAGCGCATCCAGGAACGGCGACACCGTCGTCAACTGTGAACCAATGTGGCAATCCACACCAATCACATTCAGGTTGGGCATGGCCGCAGCACGGGCATAAACCTCGGGCGCCTCGATAATATCAATGCCGAACTTGTTTTCCTTCAGGCCCGTGGAGATGTACGGGTGGGTGCCGGCGTCCACGTCCGGGTTCACCCGCAGGGAAACCGGTGCCTGCTTGCCCAGTTCACCCGCCACCTTGTTGAGGCGGTCCAGCTCGGTATCGGACTCTACGTTGAAACAGCGGACGCCAACGTCCAGCGCCCGCTTCATTTCCCATTCCTGCTTGCCCACGCCGGAGAACACGACGTTGGCTGGATCACCACCGGCGCGAATCACCCGCTCCAGCTCACCGGCCGAAACAATGTCAAAACCGGCACCAAGGCGGGCCAATACGTTCAGCACAGCCAGGTTGCTGTTGGCCTTTACCGCATAACACACCAGATGCGGGCGACCCTTGAGGGCATCGTCGTAGGCACGGTAGTGGCGTTCGAGTGTGGCACGGGAGTACACATACGCCGGAGTCCCGAAACGCTCTGCAATTTCGCTCACCGGTACATCTTCGGCGTAAAGCTCGCCGTTGCGATAGTTAAAATGGTCCATGAAAGTCCTGATTCTGTTGACGGAGCAATGGGTCAGTGGACCGACGGGTCTTCATCCTGACGGCGATCGGGATCAGTGCTCGGGCTTTCGCTGACGGCCTCCGTCACCACTTCATCCGGCACTTCGCGGTACAACGGTCCTTTCTGGCCACAACCGGCCATCACACTGACCAGTACCAGCCCGACACTCACTATTTTCCATGCCTGCACGGAACTTGCCCCTGTTTGAGATATGCGCGCAGTATACCTGACTCAGCTACCGACGGGCGAGACTGGCCGGAGAGCCTCTGTATAATTTCTAAGCCATCAAATGGCGATTGAGGGAGGCTTCCAGTGATGATCGGTAATACAGATACTGCGTGGTCTGAATATCCTGCTGATACAAATGCGGATCCAGATCGTGAGGCAGGTGCACATCCGTCAGGTAAACGGGGTAGGTTTCACCGGCCTGGCGCAACGAACGGATATAATGGGCCACGGCGCGAATCAGTTGGTCCCCGTACTCCTGTACGGTGAACTCCTGATCGCCACAGAAGATATCAAAGCGCAGGTGTTGGTCACCCTCCTGCACGCCAATCGCCTGCACATCCAGCCCGGGCAGGGTCACACTGGTGTCTTCGTCGAACCGTCGCTCCGCTTTCCACTGCCCATCCCGGCGCATCACCTCGTAACAATGGATACCGGCGATCCCTACCGGACTGTCCAGCTGGCGCAGCTGGCGTCGCTCCACAAGATTGTCCAGAAACCGCAACAGTGGCACCAGCAGGTAGCGCCGATTGCTATAGCCCTGATCCCAGGTGAAAACAGAGCCTCGCTCGTCCACCACCCACAGCTTTGCACGATTGCCAACCACCCGGAAGAAAACCTGAATACTTGCCGGCTCACTGGCCTGACACACAACACGCAGAGGCTGATCATCCAGCATCGCATGGCGGTCGAATACCACCGGCAGGTACCGCTCCTGTGGCCGGGCCAGTTGCTCTATCAACGCTTCGGGGCTGTCCAGCGCGACAAAACCGGGCTCGGTGCCATTGAACTGCAACAGGAAATAGCGCCGGTCCATCTCAATGACGTATCGCAATGGGTGGGGCCCAATCCCTCCGGCGAAGAAATGACTCAGAACATCAGAAAAAAGTTCCTGAACGCGACGGGCAATGGCCGCCCCATGACCGCGGTTATGGCTGTGCACGTGAACCGCAGGCAACTCCGCCGGCGTAGAAGCCACCGACGCCAGTACGTTCTTGAGGCACTGAATCAGGGTGTCACCGGAGGCGTAGTGCTGCAAACTGACCTCGTGCCAGCTGTTCAACGTCACCTGGTCAATAGTGGCCACCAGGTTGTCACGACCACCACTAAACCCGAGGGAATCATGGCGGGCACTGAGCTTGTGCAGGCCCCGTTCGGTCAGGTGAGCCTGGGGATCCACGCCTACATTGACAAACAACAGGTTCCGCAGGGGTTTGACGCCACGGGACAACGACTCCCGGTTGGCGGGTGCCAGGGGAAACGGAATAAAGGCCGACAGCGCATCCAGCATCTCCCTCAGCTCCGCCACTGAGGCGGTACTTGCACCAGCCCTCACATTCAGCCGGGTTGTACGTGTCAGCAAACCGTTACAGTAACACCACAGCATCAGCTCGGTGAGGTTACCGGTACGGCGGATCACCGGTTGCCAGAAGGCATCGGACGGGTCCTCCAGATCCCGGTAAAGCAACCAACCGTCCTGACCCGGCATCTCGCCCTGGCCGGACTGATGGTGAAACGCCAGATTTTCCTCCCCCAGGGACGGTGCCAGCCCCGGGTTGATCAGTTCGATCTTGCCGGCCTTGCGCTGAAACGTGGCGTAGAGCTTGCGACCCAGCAGATTCATATCGTTGCTGCTGATCGCTGCTCGCGTACCGTGCTCCCGGGCCAGCCGCGACAGCAGACGGTAACTGTGAGTGAGTTCGGACACGATGGTTCGCCGTAACGTCATGACGTCTTCGGCACGCCATTGGTGACGATTATCCAGGTCTTTCAATACGGCCGGGGACCAGCTCCACTCATCCACCAGTTGTTGCAGCAGCCTCACCCGCCAGTTGTCGACGCCCTGCTCGGTGCGGGACAGTGGCAGACCGGCTTTGAGGTATAAGCTACGGCGTACCAGATCGAGTCTCTGCGGCGTTTCCATGGTTAACAACCAGCGCTCCAGCCGCTGATACAGCAAGACGTATGGGTCCAGACGGTCAGCGCTGGTTTCACCGTCATACACGGCGGCTTTGAACACCCGGGACAGCAGGGGCTGCTCACTGTCCAGTGCATAACACTCCGTCAGCAACAGTTTCAGAATCGATTTCCAGGGAGCGTCCATACCCTTGTACAACTGCCATACCCCGGCACCCAGGAACTCTTCAGGGGGAACCGATGGCACGGCCCCGAAATCGATGTAGTCACTCCCCTTGATAAATCGACAATCAACCAGTTGCCGGGCACACGACTCGTAGTTTTCCTCTTCACTGGCGGGAATCAGCCACCACAACGGATAACAGCCACCAAGATGAATACTGGTACGATAAAACTCATCCAGCAGCAGATAATGCTGGGCACTGCCACAGTTTTCACCGGTCACTTCAGCCCGTTGTCGCCCAGCTCGCCAGTCTTCCGCACAGAACACGAACACATGCAGCTCAACACCGAGGGTGGCAGCCCAGGCAGCCAGTTTGTCCGCCTTGCGCTCCAGGCACTGCACATCCCGTGCTGACAGGTCACTGCCATGACACAGCCAGACGTCCAGATCACTGGCCACCGAATGCCCCAGGGTTCCGGGGCTACCCATCAGAAACAGCGCCTCCAGGTCCGGTTTCCTTTTCCCTTCGTCTTTCAGGGAAAACGCCCGTGCCAGCCGGCGAGCGGCGTTCAGTGTCGGCGCGGAAGGTTTATAGTGGCTGAGGCCATAGGGGCAATCCCTGTCCAGGTACCCGGGAAGGGAGGGATGATTAAGGTGAAACACCAACGGCAACACGTCCAACACAGCCTGCTGTCGATAGGTCAGGGCCGAGTGCGCCCGCTCCCAGCGCTGTTGATTGAGCGCGATGAACCGATCCCGCAGCCGACGCAGAGTTTTTCGGTCGATACCCTCGTCAAAGTCCAGGGCGATAGGAGTTTTATGGGTGCTCAAGGCGGCTCCGCGGGAGAGGTTCTTTCCGGTGTCATTATCAGTATGATGGACGCATCGTGGCAAAACCGGCAAAAAAATAAAAGCGGGAGTTTCTGTACACTCCCGTAGCAAAACTGGCTGAGGCTCCCCGTCGTGAAAGAATTCTTTATCCGTCGTTATCGCTCAGACAATCCTCTGGCAGCGGATCGCCGCACCCTGGTCCGCATAGACGATGAGGGCGTAGTGACGTCAGCAGATCATAGCGCCGAAGCTGTGCTCGGTTATGATGCCAGCGAACTCGAGGGCCAGCCGGTGCATCGCATTCTCGCGGCGCGGCAGGACGACCCCTTTGCCCCTGCCAACCGGCACCGCATGGAAAGCGGTGAGCCGGTATTGATCACCTTCCGTCACAAGGAAGGCTTCTTTTTTACCGCAAGCCTCAGTCTCCGGGTCGATGTGAAGGACTCCGACCAGGCCGCCAGCGCCTATATCTCACTGCGAGACACCGCCCCCATGGACCATCAATTGATGCGTCTGGCGGAATCCTCCGCTGACTTTGGTATCTGGGAACTGGATATCCGCAACAATAACCTGACCTGGACCGACGGACTGTACACCCTGCTGGAACTCCGCCCCGGCACCGACATCACCCCGGAGCAGGCGCTGTTCTACTGTCAAAGAGGCCAGAACCGCATACGGGCCCTGTTCCGACGCTGTATTCGCAGCGGGCAGCCGTTTTCCGCCAGCTTCGACCTAACGACAGCGAAACAGCAGTATCGGCGGGTGGAGATCACCGGCAAAGCCATCGTGCGAGAGAACGGGCGCATCCATAAGATCGGCGGCACCGTGGTTGACCACACCAGTACAATGCGCCGAGAGCAAGCTCGCCGACAGTCAGAGCAACTGTTGGCGGCCACCGCCAACGCCACCAACGATCTGGTCGCCAGCGTGGACCGGCAGTTGAATCTCGTTTACTTCAACCAGGCTTTCAGCCGCCAGTTCGCGCACACCTTCGGCCACCTGCCTCGCCCTGGTGGAAACCTGATCAGCATGCTGCAGGAGTTTCCCAACGAACGTCGATTGATTGAACGGCTCTGGAACCGCGCACTGGAGCGGGACAGCTTTGTGGTGGAAATGCCCCTGGCTCAACAAAACCGTGACCTCCCGGTTTATGAGTTCCATTTCCAGCGGGTGATCAATGAGCACGGCGAAGTGACGGGCGCGGTGCACGTGGGCAAGGACATCAGCTCCAGGCTCAACCAGGCGTCCAGCCGTGAGTACCGCATTCACCATGACCCGATCACTGGCCTGATGAATCGCAAGGCCTTTACTGATCGACTCGGACGATTGATCAGACCGCCGCGACGCCAAAATACCACTGACGCGCTGCTGTATCTCGATCTGGATGACTTCGAACACATCAACAAAGAGGCAGGTAGCGGCACTTGTGACCGCTACCTGAGAGAACTCGCCAGCAACCTCGGCGTGAGAGTACGTCAGCGTGATGCCCTGGCGCGGCTATCCGGGGACACCTTCGCCCTGCTGATGGAGAGCTGCCCCGAAGCCCAGGCCCGCAAGATTGCGGATAGCATTCTCCAACTGATCGGCAGCTTCGACTTCGACTGGCAGGGTAACCAGTTACAAACCACCGCCAGTGGCGGATTATTGATTCTTGCCGAAGACACGCCCGACGATCTGGAACAGCTGCTGAGTCAGGCCGCGGACCTGTGCCACACGGCCAAAACCTCCGGTCGCAATCGTATACACGCCGCCCAGGCCATCGCCCTTGGCCCGGAAGACGGTACTGCCAGCCAACGGGTGGAGCAGATTCGCAGGGCCCTGGACAACAACCAGCTAATCCTCGAATACCAGGCACTTCGGCCTGTGGCCAGTGCAACCTGGGGGGAGCATATTGAAATCCTGTCACGGATTCCGGGGGAAACATCCGATCAACCTGCCCTGCAACCGGCGCAGTTTCTGCCAGTTGCGGAACGCTTTGACCTGGCCAAACGACTGGATCGCCAGGTGATTCGCCAGACCATGCAATGGCTCGCCGACCATCAGCTGCTGGAACCCCGGCTGAAATACTGTGGCTTCAACCTGTCCCTGGCCAGCGTGCTGGACGACACGTTCGCCGACTTCATTGCGTCAATACTGACCGACTCACCGTTCGCCGCAGAATGCTTTTGCATGGAGATCCGGGAATCCCACGCCACCCAATACCCGGACGATGTGGCGGTCTTGTGCGATGCCCTGCACCGGATCGGCTGCCGGGTGGCACTGGATGGTGCTGGTGCGTCGGTGGAAGGCTATAGTCTGGCGGCGAAATTGCCGGTGGATATCATCAAACTGGACCGCAGGATGATGCAGCACCTTCACCAGGATCCGGTACAGCAGGTGATGGTGGAGGCCCTGCACAAGATCGCCGAAGCGGCTGGCAAGACCACCGTCGCCACGTTTATCGAAAGCGACGACACGCTACGCAAGGTGCGCACACTGGGCATTCACTACGGGCAGGGATTCCGACTTTACCCGCCACGACCGCTAGAGGAGTTGAAACCGGCCGCCGTGGATCTGACTACCGGGCGAATCGGCGGCTGATCCACCGATTCCTCCCGATGCCGGATCACCCTTGCTTGCGGGCCCTCGCGACGGCCGCACGGACCTGATCCGGCGCTGTACCACCCAGGTGATCCCGGGCCTGAACCGAACCTTCCAGGGTCAGCACATCGAAGACATCCTCGCCGATGACGTCCGAGAAACGGGCCAGTTCCCCCAGAGTCATATCCGACAGGTCGCGATTTTCGGCGACACCGAAGGCGACCGCCTTGCCGACGATTTCATGGGCATCGCGGAACGCCACGCCTTTCTTGACCAGGTAATCCGCCAGATCGGTGGCCGTGGAGAAACCACGCTTGGCTGCCACCCGCATGTTGTCGGCTTTGGCCTGAATCGCCGGGATCATGTCCGCATACGCCTTGAGACAGCCCTTGATGGTATCGACGGTGTCGAACAGCGGTTCCTTGTCTTCCTGATTATCCTTGTTGTAGGCCAGAGGCTGACTCTTCATCAGGGTCAGCAGGCTGATCAGGTGACCATTGACCCGACCGGTCTTGCCACGGACCAGCTCCGGCACGTCCGGATTCTTCTTCTGGGGCATGATGGAAGAACCGGTACAGAAACGGTCCGGCAGGTCGATGAAGTCGAACTGGGCGGAGGTCCACAGCACCAGCTCCTCGCTGAAGCGGGATAGGTGAGTCATCAACAGCGCCGCAAAGCTGCAGAACTCGATGGCGAAATCCCGGTCACTGACCGAATCCAGGGAATTCTCGGTGGGGCGATCAAAGCCCAACAAACGGGCGGTCATGGCGCGGTCGATCGGATAGGTGGTACCGGCCAGCGCGGCGGCGCCCAGCGGCATGACATTGACCCGCTTGCGGCAGTCCTGCAGACGCTCGCCATCCCGCATCAGCATTTCGTACCAGGCCAGCAGGTGGTGGCCGAAGGTGACCGGCTGAGCGGTTTGCAGGTGGGTGAAACCGGGCATGATGGTGTCCGCCTCACGCTCGGCCAGATCGAGCAAGCCGGTTTTCAGCCGGGTGAGCTCCTCGGCGATCACATCAATCTCGTCACGCAGGTACAGGCGGATATCCGTGGCAACCTGGTCATTACGGCTGCGGCCAGTGTGAAGCTTCTTGCCAGTAATACCAATCCGGTCGGTCAGGCGCGCCTCAATGTTCATGTGCACATCTTCCAGGCTGACGGACCATTCAAAGGTGCCGGCCTCGATATCCGCCTTGACGCCCTTCAGTCCCTCGATGATGCTGTCTCGCTCCTCAACAGTCAGCACGCCCACTTCCGCCAGCATGGTGGCGTGGGCAATGGAACCGGTGATGTCGTGATGGTAAAGGCGCTGGTCAAAACCAACGGACGCGGTGAAACGTTCAACAAAGGCGTCGGTCGGCTCACTGAAGCGACCGCCCCAGGGTTTTTCGGAGCTTGTGCTCTGGTCAGACTTTTTCTGATCCGTCATGGTCTATCTTTCCTGCTGACAGCCCGGCATTGTTTAGCGGGGTGAATGAAGAGGTTAATAAGATGGTCGCGGGATTATAACATTCCGGTGCGCTCTGTTGCGCGCCCTGTTCAGGAAAGAGGTTTGATGGCAGCATCACGCAAAAGCAGTGACTTCTACGTGCCGGATCTGTGCCGTGTGCGGGCCGTGTTCATGCTGCTGATTACCAGCGAACTGATGGTGCTGGTACTGTCCATTGTGCAGGCGAAAGCAGACTGGATTGACTGGAACTACTTTGGCCTTCTATCCCTGTTCGTTCAATGGACGGTACTGACCAGTGCCGCCCTGATCTGCCTGCTGCGCAGCTGGCTGGCACGACTGAGCGTCACCCGCGCCACCCTCGCGATGGTCATTATCGTATTGCTGGACGTGCTGGCGTTTGGCCTGTTCGCCGACAGCGTTCTCTACCCGCAACCCGGCGTCAGTGGCTGGCAGGGGATTGCCAAGAAACTGTTGCTGGCCTTGCTGATCACGCTGATGGTACTGCGCTACTTCTACCTGCAGCATCAATGGCAACAACAGCGGGAAGCGGAAATGCAGGCGCGGCTGGCCGCCCTGCAGGCGAGGATACACCCCCATTTCCTGTTCAACAGCATGAACACCATTGCCAGCTTGATTGCCGTTAATCCGGACCGGGCCGAGGACGCTGTGCTGGACCTCTCGGAGCTGTTTCGCGCCAGCCTGCGGGCCGGAGATCGCCTGATTCCGCTGAAAGACGAACTGGATCTGTGTCGGCGCTACCTGGATATCGAGGGTTTACGACTCGGCGACAGGCTGACACTGCGATGGGATATTGCACCGGACATGGAAAAACAGGGCATCCCGCCCCTGACGTTGCAGCCATTGCTGGAGAACGCCATCTACCATGGTATTCAGCCACGCCCCGAAGGTGGCACCGTGACGCTGGAAGCTTCCAGCCGTGGACACTTCGTTTATATCATGGTGCAAAACCCACGGCCCGAATCCACCATCAGCAAGCACGATGGCAACCGCATGGCCCTTGCCAATATCCAGTCGAGGCTGCAGGCTCTGTTTGGTGACGAGGCGGTACTCAAACACAGCCAGCAGAACGACGTATACACGGTTACCCTGAGACTTCCGCGCAGGAGCGCCAACCACTCTGCCGGGCCAGACATCGAAGGATCACGAAACGGATCATGACTGCCACAGCCCCAACCATCCGCAAGGTACTCATCGCCGACGACGAGCCCCTGGCCCGTGACCGGCTGCGGCGACTGATTCAGGACATTCCCGGCTACACGGTATGCGGCGAGGCTGCGGACGGCGACAGCGCCCTGCGCCAGGTCGCGGAACTGGATCCCGACATCCTGTTACTGGACATCCGTATGCCGGGCACCGATGGCATGGAGACGGCGGCGGCTATCAATCAACTGGACCAGCCGCCTGCCATCATTTTTTGCACCGCCTACGACCATTACGCGATCAAGGCATTCGACGTCAGCGCTGCGGCTTACCTGCTCAAACCCGTTCGCCGTGAAGCGCTGAGTGAAGCCCTTGCCCGCTCTGGCCAGGTCAATCGCGTCCAACAGCAAACACTTGCTGCCCGCGAGGCGGAAGACAGCGGCCAACTCGCCATCAAGACCCACCGCGGCACCGAGCTTATCGATATCGGGGCAATCCTCTACTGCGAGGCGGATCAGAAATACGTCACCATTCACCACACACGGGGCGAAATCGTCTCCGATTACACCCTGAAAGAGCTGGAGCAAAGCCATCCCAAGTCATTGCTGCGCATTCACCGTCATACACTGGTGGGGGCTGGTTTTATCCAGGCCCTCACCCGCGATGGCCATGGCCACAGCTCGGTTGTCCTACGGGACGGGCTGGGGAAACTGCCAGTCAGCCGCCGCCATACCAGCGCGGTCCGGCAATGGTTACAGGAGCATCAACCCAGTTGATGCTGACCACGAACGCCGGTCAAGGCAACACGGTGCAGCGGCGGGACTTTTTCGCCGCTTCAAGGTAACCTTGACCAACACTTTTCCAAACCGGCAACGTTCATCATGTCAAAACGAACTCTGCGTATCGCGACCCGCAGCAGTGCCCTGGCACTGTGGCAGGCCGAATTCATCAAATCCGAACTGGAACGGCTCCACGACAACATCGCCGTGGAACTGGTCAAAATCAAGACCCAGGGCGACAAGATCCTCGACGTTCCCCTGGCCAAAATTGGCGGCAAGGGCCTGTTCGTAAAGGAACTGGAAGAGGCCATGCTCGATGGCCGTGCGGACCTGGCGGTGCATTCGATGAAGGATGTCCCGATGGAGTTCCCGGAAGGCCTGGATCTGGTCGCCATTTGCGAACGGGAAGACCCGACCGACGCCTTTGTCAGCAACCACCACGACAATGTCGACGCCCTGCCCCAGGGTGCTGTGGTGGGTACTGCCAGCCTGCGCCGGGAAGCCCAGTTGCGGGCCTACCGCCCTGACCTTCAGATCCGTGTTTTGCGGGGCAACGTTAACACCCGCTTGGCTAAACTGGACGCCGGCGAGTACGACGCCATTGTCCTGGCCAGCTCGGGCCTGAAGCGCCTGGGTTTCCACGACCGCATCCGCTATTGCCTGCCGGATTCCGTGTCGCTGCCCGCCGTTGGGCAAGGTGCCCTGGGCATTGAATGCCGCGTGAGTGATTCCGAACTGCTGGCCATGCTCGCACCACTGAACCATCAGGACACTTCGGATCGTGTCAGGGCCGAACGCGCCCTGAACCGTCGTCTGCAAGGCGGCTGTCAGGTGCCCATCGCAGCCTATGCCTTGCTGGAAGACAAGGATACAGTTTGGCTAAGAGGGCTGGTCGGCGCTGTCGATGGCACCCAGATTTTCCGCGTTGAAGGGCGAGCCCCCAGGGCCGAAGGCGAACGCCTTGGCCGTGAACTGGCCGAAGATCTCCTGGCCATGGGCGCAGACAAGGTACTGGCTGAAATCTATGGCCACACGCCAACCTGATCCCTGCTCCCTGATCGGCCGGCGAATCCTGATTTGCCGGCCGGAGCCCGAGGCCTCGCGGCTGGCCGCTTGCTTCCGTGAAGCCGGGGCCGATGCCCGGGTACTGCCGTTAATCGGCCGTGAACCTTTACCGGAAACCCCGGAAACCCGCACCCTGATCCAGAATCTCGATCACTACTCCCACGTTATCGCGGTGAGCCCCTACGCCGCCTCCCTGTTTATGGCGCTGGCCGACAACTGGTGGCCCCAGCTTCCCATGGGGATTCGCTGGTACGGCGTGGGTCGGGGCACCGCAGCGGTGCTCGCCCGCCACGGCCTCAGCCCCCGTATGCCAACCAACGGCTGGACCAGCGAGGCACTATTGGCACTGCCCTCGCTAAAGCAAATCGGCGGAGAAAAGATTCTGCTGGTTCGGGGCGAGGAAGGGCGTGAACTGCTTCATCAGACGCTCAGTGATCGGGGTGCCAGAGTCAGCGTATTACCCTTGTATCGGCGGTATCAGCCACATCACGATGACACCACACTGGACAAAGCCCTGCTATGCTTCTTACCGGAGGCGGTGATCACGCTGTCAGGAGAGACATTGAACAATCTCATCGCACTGAGTAAGAATACCGGCCATAATCTCAACAAAACATTGCTGGTAGTCCCTGCCAGCCGGGTCGCTGAACAGGCCCGTCAGGCCGGGCTGAACAGAACCTGTATACCGGAAAGCCTTGCCGACAACGACATCGTGGCAACCGTCGCAGAAAAACTGAACGGCTGAGGGTTGCCCCGTAAAAACCAAGTAAGGATGCCTGTGACTGAATCAAATACACAACTGCCTGCCGCTATCCCTCAGGACAAGCCCGCTCAGAAGAAGCTATGGCCCCTGTGGCTGACATCACTGATTGCTCTCGCCCTGATCATCGCACTCGCCCTCTGGAGCTGGCAACAATGGAATGACCGCCAGGCACTGGAGCAGAGCCTGGAGAGTTTGAGTAGCGACGTAACCCGACTCGACAGCCAGTATGGTGCGCGGGGCAGCGAACAGAGCGAGAGGATCCAGTCACTGGAAGACAAGCTGGCCGACCAGCGGGAACTGCTTGCCACCCAGCAACGCCAGATCGATCATAACGCCAGGGAACTGCTGGACGCCGGTAACCGCACCCGTACCGACTGGCTGTTGGCCGAAGCCGAATACCTTCTCAGGGTTGCCAACCAGAGACTGCTTATCGAAAAAGACATCCGGGGCGCACTGGCGGCGCTGCAAGCCGGCGACGACGTGCTCAACGAATCAGACGACATCGGCGTCTACCCGGTACGGCAGCAACTGGCCAAAGAAGTCCTCTCACTCAAGGGCATTGCCGATGTGGATCGCACTGGCCTCTATCTCACCCTGGAAGCCGCCATCGACAGCGTTAACCGACTGACGGACGATGCGCTGGTGCATGAACGGGCGCCAGGATTTGTCGCCACCGCGGACGCAGCCCTGGGCGACAATCCCGAAGGCGAACCCGGCCTGTTCAGTCAGGGCTGGACCAAGGTCAAGAACACGCTGGCGAACGTGGTTGTCGTTCGTCGCCTGGACGAGCCCGTCAAACCCCTGCTCTCTCCCGATCAGAGCGCGTACGCCCGCCTCAACCTGCAACTGATGCTGGAAGAAGCGGAAATGGCCGTACTTCGCGGCCACCAGGAGCTCTACGACCGCGCGCTAACCAAAGCCGGTAACGCTATTACCGACTGGTACGACAGCACCAACCCTCAGGTCGCTGCGCTCACCCAGACCCTGGGCGAACTTCAGGGCCGGAACATCGATCCACAGCTGCCTGACATCAGCCGCTCACTGGAACTGCTGAAAGCCCGGCTGGAAGGCCGCCAGAGCACGCCCCCCAACAATGATAACGAGGAAGAGGAGAGCGAATCATGATTCGTCTCCTGCTGATTGTTCTTGTTGCACTGCTCATCGGTACCGCCCTCTCCATGGGACTCGAGTACGACCTTGGCTACATCCGCATCAGCCTCGGTCATTACCTGATCGAGACCAATTTCTGGATTGGGCTGGCCCTGCTCGTGGCGTTGGTGGTGCTATCGGTGCTCACCATCAACCTGGTACGCCGTTTCCGCCAAGGGACCGGCCTGATGGCTGGCTGGCTTGCCCGCGGCAACCAGCGACGGGCCCGCCGCCGCACCACCCAGGGGTTGCTGGCGCTGGCCGAGGGCAACTGGCCCCGGGCCCGAAAGCTGCTGACATCCTCCGCCAATCATGCCGACACTCCGCTGATCAATTACCTGGCGGCGGCACAGGCTGCGTTCGAGTCAGGCGACCATGACGCCGTCGACGAGCTGCTGCGGGCAGCATTCGAAAGCACCCCGGGTTCAGACATGGCCGTAGGAATTACCCAGGCGCAACTGCAACTGGCAGGCAACCGGCTGGAGCAGGCACTCGCGACCCTGATCCGCCTGCGAAAGCAGGCACCAAATCATCCCTTCGTTCTGAAATTGCTGAAAAATACCTACCTGCGACTGGAAGACTGGCGCGAACTGTCGAAGCTGCTGCCGGAAATGCGCAAGCGCAACCTCCTCGCCGCGGACGAAGTGGAAACGTTGGAACGCACGGTCTGGCAGAACCTTCTGCAACGCGCCGCGGAAGACTGCCGCCGCCAGACCGGAGCAGACTCGGCATCACTCGAACCCCTGACCCGGCTGTGGGATGAGTTACCCGGCGTGCTGCGTCGGGATGAGCACACCATTCACGAGTACGCCCGCCTGCTTGCCGCCCTCGGTGACGAGGCCCAGTCGGAAACTCTCCTGAGGAAGGTGCTGCGCAATCACTGGAGTGACGAACTGATCAACCTGTACGGTCGCGTGAAGGGCAAAAAGCCCGACGAACAGCTGCTAATCGCTGAACAGTGGCTGAAAGACCGGCCCAATAACGCCGAGCTGCTACTGGCACTGGGGCGTCTGAGCCTGAGAAACGAACTGTGGGGCAAGGCCAGGGAGTATTTCGAGACCAGCCTGCATTTGCGCCGCAGCCGGGAGACCCTGGCGGAACTGAGTCGTCTGAATGCCCACATGGGCGAAGAGGACACCAGTGTGCAGCTGCTGATGCAGGGGCTGCTGAAAGACAGCGAATTGCCCGACCTGCCGATGCCGAAGGCCTGACATCAGGCCCTCGGCGCGTACTCCAAAACATCGGAGAAAAACGCCGCTTCCGGCAAACCCGCCTCAATCAGTGCATCCATCAAGGTATACACCATCGTCGGTGACCCGCTGGCATGCACTTCCACGTTCTTCCAGTCCATGCCGGAAGCCAGGACCGCCCGCACCAGTTGGTCGTGGTGGCCGGCCCAATCATTGTCCTCGTCATCGCCCACTACGGGCAGAAACGTAAACGGCGGCCACTCCTGCTCCCATTTTTGGGCCAGGCCCCGCAGGTACATGTCTTCGTGGCGGCGCACGCCCCAGTAAAGCTTGACCGGTTGCCCGTAGGTGGTCGTCCTGAGGTAATCCACCAGACTTTTCATCTGGGCAAACCCGGTGCCGGCCGCCACCAGCAGCAACGGTTTTTCCGGAGCCGCAGCCAGGCAGGCCTTGCCGTGGGGCAGTTCCACCGTGACATCGTTACCCGAGGTCAGCGCTTCTATCACCTTTTGCGCCGACACCCATTCCGGTGAGGCCTGGATATGCAGCTCAATGTTCGATTCGGATGGGCTGCTGGCGATGGAGAAGTAGCAGGGCTCGGCATCCGGCAGATTCACGGACAGGTACTGACCGGCATGAAACGACAGTTCACGACGACGAGGCAGCTGAAGCTCGACCCGGTAGACGTCGTGGCTGATGGAGCGAACGTCCACCACCTTTGCCTGATACTTGCGATGCTGATTGGTTCCTGCTGCCATAACGGCGTTAATCTCCAGTTCCAGGTCCCCGAGCGCGAGGGTTCTGCACATCATCAGTCGCTCGTTGACCGTAATCGTCTGTTGGTTGCGGGTGTTCAGTGCGTGGCCGGCCAATAGCCGGGCTCCGCAGATTTCACACACCCCATTGCGGCAGGCGGCGGGCACGGCAATGCCCGCATCGGCTGCGGCATCGAGCAAGTCTGTTTCCGGGCTGACCGAATAGGCCAGTCCGGACGGTTTCAGGACAACCCGATACACATCGTTGTTCCTATCACTCGGGGCGATCCGGCGAAGTTTCAATCCCCAGGCTGTCCCAGAGCTCATCCACCCGCTGCTTGACCTCGTCGGTCATGGTGATCGGCGTACCCCACTCCCGATTGGTTTCACCGGGCCACTTATTCGTCGCGTCCATGCCCATCTTCGAGCCGAGGCCGGACACCGGCGATGCGAAGTCCAGGTAGTCAATCGGCGTGCTCTCTACCATCGTGGTGTCCCGGGTCGGATCCATCCGAGTGGTCATCGCCCAGATAACATCCTTCCAGTCACGGGCATTCACATCATCGTCCGTGACAATCACGAACTTGGTGTACATGAACTGCCGCAAAAATGACCATACCCCCATCATCACCCGTTTGGCATGGCCTGGGTACTGTTTCTTCATGGTCACCACTGCAAGGCGATAGGAACAACCTTCCGGGGGCAGATAGAAGTCCACAATCTCCGGAAACTGCTTCTGCAGAATCGGGATAAAGACCTCGTTCAGCGCCACCCCGAGGATCGCCGGCTCATCGGGCGGACGACCAGTGTAGGTGCTGTGATAGATCGGGTCCTTGCGATGGGTAATCCGCTCCACGGTGAACACCGGGAACTGGTCCACTTCATTGTAGTAGCCAGTGTGATCGCCAAACGGCCCCTCCGGCGCCATGTCATCCGGATAGATAAACCCTTCCAGCACAATCTCGGCACTGGCCGGCACCTGCAGGTCACTGAGGCCACACTTGACCAGCTCGGTGCGGCTGCCCCGCAGCAGGCCGGCAAAGGCGTATTCGGACAGGCTATCAGGCACCGGGGTCACAGCGCCCAGAATGGTGGCTGGATCGGCGCCCAGCGCAACGGCCACAGGATAGGGCTGACCTGGATTGGCTTTCTGGAACTCCTGAAAGTCCAGTGCACCACCGCGATGACTGAGCCAACGCATAATCAGCCGATTACGACCAATCACCTGCTGACGGTAGATCCCCAGATTCTGGCGCTCCTTATGGGGACCGCGGGTGATGACCAGAGGCCAGGTCACCAGCGGACCGGCATCCCCGGGCCAACAGTGCTGAACCGGAATCTGGTAAAGATCCACCTGATCCTTCTCGATCACCACAGCCTGACAGGGTGCGGAACGCAACACCTTGGGACTCATGCGCATGACCTGCCGGAACAACGGCAGTTTCTCAATGGCGTCCTTGAATCCCTTGGGAGGATCCGGCTCCTTCAGAAAGGCCAGAAGCTTGCCAATCTCCCGCAGAGCGGTGACATCGTCCTGCCCCATGCCCAACGCAACCCGCTTTGGCGTGCCAAACAGATTGGCCAGCACCGGCATGTCGTAACCCTTCGGATTCTCGAACAACAACGCCGGACCACCCGCCCGCAGGGTGCGGTCACAGATTTCAGTCATTTCCAGATGGGGATCAACTTCAACGCTGATGCGTTTTAGCTCGCCCAGCTTTTCCAGCTGACCGATAAAATCTCTAAGATCGTTGTATTTCATTCGGTGCTCCGTTCGCGCTTCTGATACTACGGAGGTAAGCCCCTGGCGGACTATTATTCGGAGGCCGGAACGAGGTGTGGGACAGGCGGGGCCAAAACATTCAGGGAAACCACGTTTCCCCGTTTTGACCCCGCCTGTCCCACACCTCATCCCTCAAGCTTAAAGGACTACACCGGGCAATGGTGTGAGCCTTAAGACCGTAATCAACGACGCTTCATGGACTGGAAGAACTCATCGTTGGTCTTGGTGTCTCTCAGCTTGTCCAGCAGGAACTCGATGGCCGCAGTATCGTCGTCCATCGAGTGCAACAGCTTGCGCAGAATCCAGACACGTTGGATATCCGCTTCAGACATCAGCAGGTCTTCGCGACGGGTGCCGGAGCTGCGGATATTAATGGCAGGATAGGTACGCTTCTCGGCAATCTTGCGATCCAGATGGATCTCCATGTTGCCGGTGCCCTTGAACTCCTCGTAGATCACCTCGTCCATCTTGGAACCGGTGTTCACCAGTGCCGTGGCAAGGATGGTCAGGCTGCCGCCCTCTTCCACATTACGGGCCGCACCGAAGAAACGCTTGGGCTTTTCGAGAGCGTGGGCATCCACACCACCGGTCAGCACCTTACCGGAGGACGGGATCACGGTATTGTAGGCACGGGCCAGACGGGTGATGGAATCCAGCAGGATCACCACGTCCTTCTTGTGCTCGACCAGGCGTTTGGCCTTTTCGATCACCATTTCCGCCACCTGCACGTGACGGGCCGGCGGCTCGTCAAAGGTGGAAGCAATGACCTCACCGCGCACGGTACGCTGCATTTCCGTTACTTCTTCCGGGCGCTCATCGATGAGCAGTACCATGACATGGCACTCCGGGTTGTTACGGGTGATGGACTGGGCAATGCTTTGCATCAGCAGCGTCTTACCAGCCTTGGGCGGGGACACGATCAGGCCACGCTGGCCCTTGCCGATGGGGGCCACCAGGTCCAGAACCCGGGAAGAGAGATCCTCGGTGCTGCCATTACCGGCTTCAAGCATGAGGCGTTCGTCCGGGAACAGCGGCGTCAGGTTCTCGAACAGAATCTTGTTGCGGGCGTTGTCCGGCTTGTCGAAGTTAATCTCGTTAACTTTCAGCAGGGCAAAGTAGCGCTCGCCGTCTTTGGGCGGGCGGATCTTGCCGGCAACGGTGTCACCGGTTCGCAGGTTGAATCGGCGAATCTGGCTCGGCGATACATAAATATCGTCGGGTCCGGCAAGGTACGAGGCATCGGCGGAACGGAGGAAGCCGAAACCATCCTGCAGAATTTCCAGTACGCCATCACCATAGATGTCTTCGCCGCTTTTGGCATGCTTCTTCAGGATCGTGAAGATGACATCCTGTTTGCGCGAACGAGCCAGGTTATCGAGGCCCATCTCTTGCGCAATATCGAGCAATTCGGGCACGGATTTCTGCTTGAGTTCAGTAAGGTTCATAGGTTGTTAGATTTTCGGAATGGAAGTAAACGAATATTGGAATGACAGGAATGCCCCTGAACGAGTTGGTCGGATGCTAGTTGAACTTGGTGCTGGCCAGATGGAGCAACCGGTATAGATGAAAGCCGGAAAAGTACTGAAGCCAGAGACAGGAAGAACAACCGTTCGCCGGGCAACACGGATAATCGGCCACCTGACCATTGAATGTCAAGTGATGCTGACCAAATTTACACCAATTGCCATGCTCAGAACGGAAAAATACCACCTTAATCACCCTTCTCCCTCTGATGGAATACCCCCTTCCATTCATCTGCTGCTACGAGGATACTGGCCACAATCAGTGATTTAACCTGCGGAGTAACACCATGAGCAGCGAAAAAAGCAGCGAACTCAAACCCCTGAACGTTGCCATCCTGACGGTATCCGATACGCGTGGTGCCGATGAGGATACATCCGGCCAATTCCTGGAGGACTGCGTTGTTGAGGCAGGTCACCAATTGATTGCGCGCCGCATCCTCCCGGACGATGTCTATCTGGTTCGTGCGCTGATGTCGGGCTGGATTGCCGACCCGGACATCCACGCCATTATCATTACCGGCGGGACCGGTTTCCATGAACGGGACAGTACCCCGGAAGCGGTGATGCCGCTACTCGACAAGACTATTGATGGCTTTGGCGAGGAGTTCCGCCGGCTGTCGGCGGCGGAGATCGGCACCTCCACTATTCAGTCGCGCGCCTTTGGGGGACTGGCCAACCATACGGTCATTTTCTGCCTGCCCGGATCGACCGGCGCTTGTCGCACCGGCTGGAACGGTATTCTAAGCACCCAGCTGGACAGTCGTCACGGGCCCTGCAACTTCTCGGCGCTGGCACTGCGTAAGCCGGACAGCCCCCACCATCGGCTGCATGAAAAAATTGGCAAACGGGGGCAACGATAACCATGGCGGGTCAACACTTAACGCCGGTCGAAGACGCGATTTCGCAAATACTGGCACAGGCAACGGCGCTGACCGGATCGGAAGCCGTACCGTTGGCCGATAGCCTTGGCAGGGTGCTGGCAGAGGACCACCACGTGCCGGCGGATGTGCCACCCGCGGACAACAGCGCGGTGGATGGTTACGCCCTGAGAGCACAGGATTTAGTGGCCGATCAGCCCCTACCGCTGTCAGCCCGCGTGCCGGCAGGGCAGGCCCCGGAGGCCATTGAGCCAGGGACAGCCGTTCGCATTTTTACCGGCTCGGAGATTCCAGAGGGCGCCAACGCGGTGGTCATGCAGGAGCGGGTGGAAGTAACCGACGCCGGCGTTGTGATCGGCGCCGCGGTCAGCGACGGCCAGAACATCCGCCGCCGCGGACAGGACCTCAGCCAGGGTTCCCTGGCTCTGGCTCAGGGAACCCGCATCCGGGCCCAGGAAATGGGTCTGCTGGCGTCCATGGGCGTCGCCCGCGTGCCGGTACTTCCCCGGCTGAAAGTAGCCATCCTGAGCACGGGCGATGAACTGGTTGAGCCGGGCGTCCCTCTCAAGCCTGGACAGATCTACAACACCAACCGTTTCACTCTGCTCGGTTTGCTGGCTGAAACCGGTTGTGACGTGGTGTTGTGTGAAACACTGCGGGACACCCGGGAAGCCACCCAGGCAACCCTGAAGCGCGCGGCCAGCGAGGCCGACCTGGTGATCACCAGCGGTGGCGTCTCGGTGGGCGAGGAGGATCATGTGCGGGCAGTGCTGGAGGAATCGGGCGAACTGTCCTTGTGGCGCATGGCCATCAAACCGGGCAAGCCACTGGCCTTTGGCTCGATCGATGGCACGCCGGTTCTGGGCCTGCCGGGCAACCCGGCGGCGGTGCTGGTCACGTTCCTGGTGGTGGGGATTCCCTATATCCGCAAACGCCAGGGCGTTACGGATTATCGTGTATCCGGTGAACAGCTGCCAGCGGCTTTCAAGGTGGACTCTGCCTCCATTCGCAAGGAATTTGTCCGGGCACGGAAGGAGATCCACGACGAGCGGGTGGAAGTGGCAGCCTACCCGAACCAGAGTTCCGGCATGCTGAGCTCCGCCTGCTGGGCTGACGGGCTGGCAGTGGTGCCTGAGAACACAACCGTCACTCCCGGTGATACGATGACTTATTATTCCTTTGCAGAACTTCTGGGGTAATCATGGGAAGCGAAAACACACTGACCGTTCGTTTCTTCGCCCGCCTGCGGGAGGAGCTGGCGACCGACAGCCTCACGCTACCGATTCGCCCGGACACCACCGCCGGTCAGGTGCTGTCTGAATTGGCAGCGAAAGGCGGACCGTGGGCTCAGCTGGATGGCGATCAGCCGGTGATGATTGCCATCAACCAGGCGATGGCCAAACCGGAAACACGGCTAAAGCCGGGGGATGAGGTCGCCTTTTTCCCACCGGTGACGGGAGGCTGACATGGACTATTCCGTCTCTGTGCAACGGGAAGATTTCGACGTCGCACAGGAATACCAAGCGCTACGGGGCAGTGACGCCGGCACGGGTGCCATTGCGACGTTTACCGGCCTGGTGCGGGACAGTGGCGATCTGCAGGGCGTGACGGGGCTGTTTCTGGAGCATTACCCGGGGATGACGGAGCGGGTGATCGAGGATCTGATAGAGCAGGCGGCCGAGCGCTGGGATGTGCGCAGGGCGCGGGTGGTTCATCGGGTAGGTGAGCTGGCGCTGTGTGATCAGATTGTGTTTGTGGGGGTGTGCAGTGCCCACCGGGGCGATGCCTTTGCGGCCTGCGCGTTCATCATGGATGCTCTGAAGACGTCCGCACCGTTCTGGAAGAAGGAGATGACGGAATCCGGGGAGCACTGGGTAGAGCAGAAGGACGCTGACCTGGCCCGCAGTCAGGGATGGGAGTTATAGGCGCTCTGCTAGCTGCTTTGTGGAGTATGACAGCCGGACTTTGGATCATGGCCGGTCGGTCAGCAGGTCAGGCTCCCCTCCCGAAAAACGCTTTGTATACGTCCCTGTACGCTTGGGCTCCGCCATCCATGGCTCCGCACATTTTCGGGAGGGGAGCCTGACCTGCCGACCTAGTTTTCAGTTGCCTGCAAAGTTCCTTTAGGTATCCGTTAAGTCTTCCGGGCAGTTCCTGTTCTTGAACGCCTGGGCCGCATCTTCGCACTTCACTTTTATCGCTCCAGCCGACTCGGCGAAAACCATCACTCGGCGGTTGCCCTCCTGTAACTGCTTTTCCAGTAACGGTGCCAGCGATATCGGATAAACGCCGTGCAGAGGATGCGCCCTGCCTTCGCATTCGGCGATGACGGGATGTTTCGGAGCTTTCTGCCAGGCATCCACCAGACAGGACAGGACCTCGGGGGTGATTTGCGGGGTGTCACAGGGGCATACCAGTACTGCGTCAGCGCCTATGGCTGCGGCCTGTTTAAGGCCGGTTAGCAGGCCTGCCAGAGGGCCCTGGCCACGAACGGAGTCGTCATCTTCGAAGACCTGATCCGGGGCAAGCTGTCGGTAGTCTTCCAGGGTGCGGTTGGCGCTGATCAGGACGGGGTTGGCGACGGACGACAGGGCGTCGTATACCCATGCGGCCATGGGGCGGCCTTGCCAGGGGACCATGCCTTTGTCGCGGCCTCCGAGGCGACTGCCTTCGCCTCCGGCCAGGAGCAGGCCGGCGATGGGTTTGCGGTTACTGTGTTTTGTCATGGTCATAAAAAACCGCCCGTGAACGCTGGTTCAGGGGCGGCTTTGGGCGTCCGGTCAGCAATCAGAGGTTGCTGTCCAGGAAGGCCGCCAGTTGGGACTTGGACAGTGCGCCCACTTTGGTGGCGTCCACGTTGCCGTTCTTGAACAGCATCAGGGTGGGAATGCCGCGGATGTTGAACTTGGGCGGAGTCTGTTCGTTTTCGTCGATGTTCAGCTTGCAGATTTTCAGCTTGCCGTCGTACTCTTCAGCGATCTCTTCCAGTACCGGAGCGATCATTTTGCAGGGGCCGCACCACTCTGCCCAGTAATCCACCAGTACAGGTACGTCAGACTGCAGGACGTCCTGCTCAAAAGATCCGTCAGTTACGTTTACGATATTTCCGCTCATTACCATTTCCTGATTCAGGCACGTCTCGCTCTCAATATCAGGTACAACCACCTGGATACCGTACGGCCCATGCCGCAGCGATCGGTGCTGTTGAACGTTTTTGAAGGCTGCGTTCTATGCCAAAAGCAGCCGTTCACCCTCATCTCAATACGTCATACTTTACGCGATTGATCAGCTGTCTGTGAAGCGGTTCTGCCCCTCTCTCGGTTTCCCGCTATACTGACGGGGACTAAAATTCGATGGCGACCATTACTGACAGGTCCGTCGGAATTCGCTTATAGTACCGGCACCAGTAACGCCTAGAGGATATCTTCACCCGTGACGGCCACTCCCTCTGCCGAATCCAATGCCACGTCGCCCGAGTTACTCGCGGCGATCGACATGGGCTCCAACAGTTTCCACATGGTGGTTGCCCGACTGGTCCACGGTGAGATACGTACTCTGGAGAAAATGGGCGAAAAGGTTCAGCTCGGCGCCGGCCTTGATGAGCGTAATCGTTTGACCGAGGACGCCCAGCAACGCGCCCTGGCCTGTCTGGGCCGGTTTGCCCAACGTCTTCAGGGCATGCCGCCCGAGGCGGTGCAGATTGTCGGTACCAATGCGCTTCGGATCGCCCGCAATGCCCACGAGTTCATGACCCGCGCCGAAGAGGTCCTGGGCTATCCAGTGGAGATTATCGCTGGGCGTGAAGAAGCCCGCCTGATCTATCTTGGCGTTTCCCACACCCTGTCAGACGATACAGGCCGGCGGCTGGTGATCGATATCGGCGGCGGTAGCACCGAGTTTATTATCGGCGAGCGGTTTGAACCCCAGGAACTGGAAAGCCTGCACATGGGCTGTGTGTCCTTTCGCAACCGTTACTTTGCGGACGGCAAGATAACGCGGCGCCAGATGGACAAAGCCATCACCCATGCCCAACAGGAATTGCTGAACATTCGCCAGCATTTTCGCACTGTGGGTTGGCAAAGTTCCGTTGGCTCCTCCGGTTCGATCAAGGCCATTGCCAGCGTGCTGGCAACCCTGAAGATCACTAACGGCACCATTACCCTGGATGCGATGAGTGAATTACGCCAGCGCCTGATCGACATGGGAAAGATCGAGAAGTTGGCGGACCTGGGGGTTCGCAGCGATCGTCAGAGTATTTTCCCGGCCGGCTTTGCGATTCTCATGGGGGCGTTCCAGTCGCTGAAGATTGAGGAAATGACATTTGCCGAGGGCGCGCTCCGGGAAGGACTGCTTTACGATATCGTCGGGCGAATTCAGCATGAGGACGTACGAGAGCGAACGATTGCCGCGCTGCAGGAGCGTTATCACGTGGACCAGGCCCATGGTCGTGCCGTGGAAGACACCACCATTGCAGCCTGGGATCAGGTCGCGGACGCCTGGACACTCCGCAGTACACCGGACGAAGAGGTCCTGCGGTGGGCCTGCCGTCTGCATGAGATCGGTCTGACGATATCTCACAGCCAGTACCACAAACACGGCGCCTACCTGCTGCGTTACTCTGACCTGCCCGGTTTCAGCCAACAATTCCAGCGGGAGCTCGCTACCCTGGTCAGGGGCCATCGCCGCAAGTTCTCCAACGCTATTTTCGAAGGACTCGACTCCGAGGACATTCCGCGACTGCGTTATCTCTGTGTACTTGTGCGCCTCGGGGTACTGCTCCAACATCCCAGGAACATGGAAGCGCCCCCTGCCTTTCAACTCCATGCCGGCGAAAACCGGTTGACGATCGAGTTTCCCGAGGACTGGTTCAAAGAGCGCCCGCTCACCCTGGCGGACCTGGAAAATGAACGGGACTACCTGGCAAAGCAGGGGGTCAAGCTGGAACTGGTTTCGGACGCCTAGGCAACCAGTTCCGCTTCCAGGCTCTCCACGGTCTCACTGATCTCCAGCCACTGAGCTTCCACATCTTCCAGACGCCCCTTGAACTGCGCCTGTTGACCCAGAAGCTCCTTCAGCTTCTGCTTGCCCCCGTCCTGATACAGGTCCGGCGCCGACAGATCGACCTCCAGGGTCGAGAGTTTCTGGTGAAGCTGTTCCATTTCCTTTTCCAGCGCGGACTGCTGCTTGCGGTAGGTGCTCAGCTTCTGCCGGATCGCAGCCTCGGCGCGCTTCCGCGCCTTGCGGTCCTCTGCACTCTCTCCGGCCACTCCAGATCCAGCCACACTCTCACCGACCCCATCTACCGATGCCGCAGGCCCGCCTTGTTGCGTCTCCCGTCTGGGCGGCTCGGTGTCATCCTTGCGACGGTCCGCCAGCCAGCGCTCATAGTCTTCCAGATCGCCGTCGTATTCGGCCACCCGGCCGTCATTAACCAGCCAGAATTCATCGACGGTATTTCGCAGCAAGTGGCGGTCGTGAGACACCACCACAATCGCGCCGGCGAAATTCTGCAACGCCATGGTCAGCGCCTGACGCATCTCCAGATCCAGATGGTTGGTGGGCTCATCCAGCAGCAACAGGTTCGGCTTCTGCCACGCGATCACCGCCAGTGCAACCCGGGCCTTCTCGCCACCAGAAAAAGAACGAATCGCGCTCAGCGCTTCATCACCATGGAAGTCAAAACCCCCGAGAAAGTTACGGATACTCTGCTCGGACGCTTTTGGTGACAACCGCTGGAGATGTAGGAACGGGCTGGCGTTCAAGTCCAGGGATTCCAACTGGTGCTGGGCAAAGTAACCAACAGACAGGTTCTCACCGGCCGTACGCTCGCCCGCCAGCAGGGTGGCCTGTCCCCGTAGCGCATCCATCAGGGTCGATTTACCGGCACCGTTGGGGCCAAGCAAACCGATCCGGCTTCCGGGCAGTAGCGACAGATGAATACCGTTGAGAATCACCGTGTCGCCGTAGCCGGCGGCACCATGACGAATCGACAGCAACGGACTGGATACCTTTTCCGCTACCGGAAACTCGAAGCTGAACGGCGAATCGACATGTGCCGGTGCAATTTTCTCCATGCGCTCAAGCGCCTTGACCCGGCTCTGGGCCTGACGGGCCTTGGTGGCCTTGGCCTTGAAGCGGTCGATAAAACGCTGAATCTCGGCAATCCTGGCCTGCTGGCGCTCAAAGCCGGCCTGCTGTTGCGCCAGACGCTCACTACGCTGCCCTTCGAACGCTGAGTAATTACCCGTATAGAGTTCCAGTTTACGCCGGTCAAAATGAACCACATAGGTCGCTACCCGATCCATGAAATCGCGGTCATGGGAGATGAACAGCAAGGTGCCACTGTACCTGCGCAGCCAGTTCTCGAGCCATAGGCAGGCATCCAGGTCCAGGTGGTTGGTGGGTTCGTCCAGCAATAACAGATCGGACGGCCTCATCAGTGCCTGGGCCAGGTTCAGACGAATTCGCCAGCCACCGGAGAACGCCGACACGGGCCGTTCGGTATCAGCGTCGGAGAAGCCCAGCCCACGCAACAGAATCTCCGCCCGGCGTGGTGCAGACCAGGCCTCGTGCACATCAAGCTCGCCGTGGATACGGGCCTGGGCATGGTCATCCCCATTGTGTTCTGCCTCGGCGAGCTCACGCTCCATTCGGCGCAGGTCGTGGTCACCATCCAGCACGAAATCACGAGCACTTCGCCCGGATGCCTCAACCTCCTGGGCCATATGGGCAATGCGACACCCACCGGGGAGTGACACACTGCCCTGCTCGGGGGAAAGTTGCCCCAGTAGAAGCTGGAACAGACTGGATTTGCCAGCGCCGTTGGCACCTACGATGGCAACCCGCTGGCCCGGCTGAATGGTTAGGCTGACGGTGTCTAGCAACCAGACACCGCCCCGTTGTAGACTGAGATCGGTAATCGTTAGCATGTGCTCATTTTATCAGGGTACACGTTACAAGGAAGACACAGGGCCACAATGCAGGACCAGCGGGCACAGCTGCCATCAGAAATGGAACCGGATACCCCACTGTGGCGTTTTGCCTTGGTATTCTGGAAATATCCGGGCATTGAATCGACGTGCCTGGCCTTACAAGACAAAGGGTGGAACGTTACACAGATTCTGGGCGCCTGCTGGCTTACCATTACGGGCCACGAATATAGTGGCCATGAGAGCGATACGGTAACAGAGTGGCGCAGCCATGTAACCGAGCCGTTGCGCTCAGCCCGGAAATTTATGCCCCGACAAAACGCGATGACTGACAGCCTGCGCGCCAGTATCGCCACAAACGAACTGGAAGCGGAGCGGATTGAGCTGGCTTTGACTTATCAAAGCCTTGCCACTACTCAACGAGAGAGCGCCGGCATGCATGAACCTGAACAACTGGCCCGCACCAATCTCGAAGCGGCAGCACCGGAGACGGCTATGGACATGGAAACCGGACAATTGCTAGACGCCCTGGCCCGCGGTTTAATAGCCTTCTCCGTCGGAGCACGAGGGGAATGATGATGAAATGGCTCATCCGTCTCGCCTTCCCAGCGCTTGGCGTTCTGCTCGTGCTGATGTTTTTCGGGCTTAACGAGCCGGAACCACAGACTGCCGAGCACGCCCCCCAGGAAGCGTCCGAAGCAGAGATTCCGGCTTTTGAGGGCTTGGTGCCGTCCCCAATTCCTGTTGAAGGCCCCGACATTGTCTTCAAGTGGCAGGACAGTGATGGTAGCTGGCACTACGCGGACCAGCCTCCCAAGAATGGCTCGTGGAATGCCCTGGCGATTGAGCGTCAAAGTAATGATGACGCACCGCGCCCGACTGGGCCAACGCCGGAAACTGACTGGCAGTCCCCCTACAGCGCCCCCTTCTCCCTGGCGCCGTCCACACCGAGCAATAGCGGCAGCTGAGCTTTCTGCCACTTTCTTAACACATGTTCAGTGGCATCTGACTACAGAACCCGTTACCTTTCCCAGTTTCAGATAAACACAATACGGGGAGCCTCAAGACTCCCCGCCCACAATATAGGACTCTGCAATGAAGAAAATGCTGCTCGCACTGGCAGTGACCGGCATCGTCGCCGGCTGCTCCACGCAAACCGAATCAAAGAAAGACCCGAACCTGGAATCCACCGACCAGAAGGTCAGTTATGGCATGGGGCTGGTGCTCGGTGAGCGCATGAAGAATGACCTGCCGGACCTGCAAATGGAACAATTCCTCCAGGGGATTGAGCACGGCCACCAAGGTGACGAAGAAGTGAACCGGATGAGCCGTGAAGAAATCCAGGAGGCGCTCATGGCCTATCAGCAGCAACTCCAGGAACGGCAAAATGAACAGCAGGAAGAGCTGGCCCAGAAGAACAGCGAAGCTGGCGAAGCGTTTCTCGCGGAGAATGCCCAACGTGAAGGCGTTGAAACAACGGATTCGGGCCTGCAATACGAAATCCTGGAAGAAGGCGATGGCGATAAACCCGGCGACAAGGACCGGGTGAAAGTTCACTACACGGGTGAACTGCTGTCCGGAGAGGTCTTTGACAGTTCCCGTGAGCGTGGCGAGCCGGTCACCTTTGGTCTGAATCAGGTAATTCCAGGCTGGACCGAGGGCCTTCAGTTGATGAACGAAGGCAGCCGCGCGAAGCTGTACATTCCTTCCGAACTTGCCTACGGGCCAGGTGGAAACCACAGCATCGGGCCGAACGAAACCCTGGTGTTTGATGTGGAACTGATCGAGGTTAACCCGGAGTAAACCGGCCTCCCTCTACGGATACAGACTGCAGCCTCCACCAGAGGCTGCAGGTCTATCTCGCTTTCCTGATAGCCTCAGGCAGAGGACATGACCTTGTCTGCGTGAACGTTATGCAGATGCTCAATCAGGTAGTCTTCCATTTCGAACCGGCTTTCCAGAATCTCTCCCAACTCGGACAGTTGATCGAATAACTCCCGAACATCCCTCTCACTGAGCGACTTGCCATCCAGGCGATCATTGAAATTCAACGCCGTCTCGGTGGTCTGTGCAATTCGCGGATATAACTTGGCGGCCAGTTCCAGCCCACCGTCATTGAACTCCCTGGCTTCCTGAATTAGCTGCTCATAGATTTCAAAATGACCGGCGGATACATAGTCCACCAATACCTCGCAGAGCCGGACAAACTTTTCCCGCAGGGCTTCAGTCTGGGAAAAATCACTTTCTCCGGACAACTCACAGTAGTGCACCAACAGCTCCTGGCGCTCCTTCAGCCAGCGATCAATCAGCTCGCTGACGCCACCCCAACGCTCCCTGGCATTACGGCAATTTTCCAACATGACGCCTTTCTCCAGTTACCTGACATACCCGGTGTCGGTTTCAATTTTTCTTATGTCGAGACTCAAGGTACCCCATGCCCATAGCAGGCCGCAACCGTTTCAGCCTCCACTCCACTCAGACCTTTTGCCAGTACGAAACAGCATCACGAGCCCGGCCACGACCAACAGCGAGAAGAACACCGCAGTCCAGCCCGGAATGCTCAAACCGAGGAATCGCCAGACCACTTCCGCACAGTCGCCAGTGCCCCGGAACGCAGTGGTCAGCACTTCGGTCAGGGGCAGGACATCCAGCATGTAGTCCACGGAGGGGCCACACGCTGGCACCTGGTCTTCGGGCAGGCTCTGTAGCCACAACTGCCGGCCAGCCACCGTCAGCCCGGAACCTGCAGTAATCGCCAACAACAGACCATACAGGCGAACACCGACACCTTGCGGGTTGTGCAGCACGGCCAGCAAACTCACCAGTCCGGCCCCCATAAATCCGAAGCGCTGGAGCCAGCATAATGGGCAGGGTTCCAGCCCCATGACATATTCCATGTAAAAAGCCACGCCCAGTAGCGCGGCACACACAACAAAGATTACTGAAAACACCAGTCTGGAAGTCAAATGTACACCTCGGGAATGACACTCAGCCCCCTCGCCCCCGACCGCAATTGGTCAAGGTGTCAGCGAATGCTGCAAGAGGCTACTGGGCCTGTTATTCTGCGAAAACCGGGCGGTTATCGCCGTTGCTTCATCACTAAACCCTAAACCATAGTGAACTTCAAGCCTATGACACTTCAGCTAAAACGTTTTTCTCTGATCCTGCTGTGCCTGCTACCAGCGATTCCTGCCGCCATGGCCGCGCAGGAGGAGGAAGAAGAAACGGAGGCCGTCGAGGAAGCCACAATCACCGACTACATCGAAATGGATCCATCGTTTGTAACCCATGTGGGCGAGCCGGGCGATAAACTTACCTACCTGAAGGCCTCAGTGACTATTCGTGCGTCGAGTGAGACCACTCGCCCGGCCGTGGAAGCTCATATGCCCAGGCTAAGGCACGAACTGGTGATGTTGTTCGGGGAACAGACCGATGCGGACAGGCTGGCAACCGGCGATGGGCAGGCCGCCTTGAGGGAGGAGGCCAAAAAACGGATAAACGCGGTACTGGCCGAACAGCAGACCGACGAAACCATTACTGGCGTTCTGTTTACGGAATTTGTCGTACAGAAATAAGCGGGTAGCCTGGGCGCGCGGCTCAGGCAATCCAGGAAAACAGGTCGTCACTGGCCATGACCTGCTCGCGGGCAACCACGCTGGCGTCTTCCCAACCAGCCTCCCAGGCAGCAATAACCACCTCACTGCGGTAGGGGCAGCGGCTAAGCTCCATGCCCATTGACGCCGCCATATAGCCATGGCGGTAGGCCTTGTTCAGTGATTTAACGTCCCAACCCAGCTTGATCTCTCTGTTCATGCCAGCTCTCCCTGTTCCCTGACTGCCGCACTATCAAAGCACTTTGAACGCACTCTCTACACGTCATGAACGCTGACGCCGCTGCACAAACTTAACAGCAGGCATCAGAATCCGACAAATATTTGTGCATTTTTTGTGCGAAAAGTCCGACTCCGGCGTGAACCGGTTCCAGGCAGCTGCGATCAGGACCGCAGGTAATCCTCCAGAAACTCGGCAAAAGGCAGAGTATCTTCCGACTCCATTCTCGCCTGTTCATTCAGGGATTCCGCACTCATGCGTTCAAACTCCGCCATGGTGGTCTCACCGAATGATTCGTCACGAAGTGTCTGCTGGTGCTGACGGGAGATTTCCTGGACCCACTCCCGGTGGCCGAGACCAGATTGCGCCATGGCCTCCGTCACCCGTGCAGAGGGGATCAGGCTGGGCGACGAGAGCTTTACCTGCTGAGCCTGAAGCGCGCGACGATAAGCATCGCCACCGGTCCAGTTGTCGAGCCGCTCCGCCAGCGGCTCCAACTCCGACAGCAGGCTGGCAGACGCTTCACCCACCGGGGTTTTCCGCCCCTTACGGCACAATGCGAGCTCAACGTTGCGGCCATGGGCCACCACGTCCTTGTAATTGTCGTCGAGCCGCTCGCATTCGTTATCGTCAATCCGGGGGCTGTCCGCCAGCAGGCAGTCGAGCAGGAACAGATCGAGGAAATCGATCTGGCTTTCCGTGACACCCACTGGAGAGTACGGGTCCAGATCCAGGCAGCGTACCTCAATGTACTCCACGCCCCGAGCTTCCAGCGCCTGTATCGGTTTTTCCTCGCGCTCGGTGGTACGTTTGGGGCGCACCGCACTGTAATACTCGTTCTCGATCTGCAGCACGCTGGTATTGATCTGGACAAACTTGTCACCACGACGGGTGCCGATGGCTTCGTATGCCGGCCACGGGGTATGGATCGCCCGGTCCAGCGTCCGGGTATAGGTGCTCAGTTCGTTAAAACAGATATTCAGGGATGACTGGGCGTTATTGTGATAACCCAGATCCCCCATCCTCAATGACGTGGCATCCGGTCCGTGCCAGGTATTGTCATTAAAGCGGGCGAGATCATGTTTCACTCCCGCCACAAAGCTGGCATCCAGTGCGGGCGATGCCCCGAACAGCAACATCAGCAACCAGCTGCGACGACGGAAGTTCCGGATTAGCCAGAAATACTGGTCTGACTTGAAATCCTTCAGGCTCTGCTGGTTGCCCAGGGCCTGCTGCCACAGTGACCAGAAGCCGTCCGGCAGTGACAGATTGTAGTGGGCGCCGGCGATGCTTTGCATCATTCGGCCATAACGCACCGCCAGTCCCTGGCGGTAGACGTGCTTGAGGCGACCAATATTGGACGAACCGTATTCCGCGATAGGGATACTGGCGTCGCCATCCAGCTCGCAGGGCATGCTCGCCGCCCAGAACACCTCATCCCCCAGGTTCTGCTGCACAAACCGGTGCACATCCCGCAACGAGGACAGCAGGCCGCCGGTACTGTTACACACAGGGGTAATCAGCTCCAGCAAGGCTTCGGAATAGTCCGTGGTGATCCGTGGGTGGGTCAGTGCGGACCCCAGAGCCCTGGGGTGCGGGGTTTGGGCGATAAAGCCGTTGCGGTCAACCCGCAGACCTTCCTTTTCCACCCCTTTCAGGAAACCACCCCAATCGTTGGCCGAAAATTGATGGAAGATGTGATGGCGGGATTCAGCCATGAATGACTCCTGCTAAAACGGGTACCTGCCTCGTGAGTGGTACCCGCCTGTGGAATGGGTATCGGCGCGCCGGTTAACGGCCGCCTTTCCGGGCCGAGGCCAGCGCCTGAGCCAGCGCCCCTGCCATGGCGCCCTGCTGGGGCTTCTGCCCACCCTGGGAGCGATTATTACGCCCACCAGGACGGCCGTCACCCCGACCGCGGCTCGCCGAGTCACCGGACTTGCTGTCCGCTTTCTCACCAGGCTGGTCGTCCATCCGCATGGACAGGGCGATCCGCTTACGAGGGATGTCCACATCCATTACTTTGACCTTGACGATGTCCCCGGCCTTCACCACCTCACGTGGGTCCTTCACAAAGGTGTTGGACAGCGCAGAAATGTGGACCAGACCATCCTGGTGGACACCGATGTCCACAAACGCCCCGAAATTAGTGACGTTGGTGACCGAGCCTTCCAGGACCATACCCGGCTTCAGGTCACTCAGGGTTTCCACCCCTTCTTCAAAACTGGCAAAGCGGAATTCCGGGCGCGGATCACGACCGGGCTTTTCCAGTTCGGAAATAATATCCTTAATCGTTGGCAGACCAAACTGTTCGGTGACATAGTCCTTGGGATTCAGTGACCTCAGGAAAGCCGCATCGCCGATAATGTTCTCGACCTTGCGGTTATTTTTCGCCGCAATGGCTTCCACCACACCGTAGGCTTCCGGGTGCACCGACGACCGGTCCAGAGGATTCTCGCCGCTGGCAATTCTCAGGAAGCCCGCGGCCTGCTCAAACGTACGGTCGCCAAGGCGGGAGACTTTCAACAACTGTTTCCGATTGAGGAAGACGCCGTTCTGATTGCGGAAATCGACAATGTTCTGGGCAATGCTCTGGTTAAGCCCCGACACCCGTGCCAACAGGGGCACAGACGCCGTATTCAGGTCCACACCAACGCCGTTTACACAGTCTTCCACCACCGCATCCAGACTACGGGCCAGTTGCACCTGGGAAACATCGTGCTGGTACTGCCCCACCCCGATGGACTTGGGCTCGATCTTCACCAGCTCGGCCAGCGGATCCTGCAGGCGACGGGCGATAGAGACTGCCCCGCGGACCGTCACATCCAGATCCGGCAGTTCCTTCGAGGCAAACTCGGAAGCGGAGTAAATGGATGCTCCGGATTCGCTCACCACAATCCTGGCCAGGTTCAGCTCTGGGTATTTTTTGCACAGATCCGCCACCAGTTTCTCAGTCTCGCGAGAGGCCGTGCCGTTACCAATCGCAATCAGCTCAATCTTGTACTCACGACACCAGACTGCCAACTGTTCTATAGAGCGCTCCCACTGGTTCTTGGGGGCATGGGGGAAGATTGCACCGTGACCGACCACCTGGCTGGTGCCATCAATGACCGCTACCTTGACACCTGTGCGCAGCCCCGGATCCAGACCCAGCGTTGGGCGCGGACCGGCCGGTGCCAACAGCAACAGGTCCTTGAGGTTGTTGGCAAACACGTTGATGGCTTCGGTCTCTGCCGCTTCTCTTACCTGAGCCATCAGATCGGTTTCAATCTGGGTCGACAGCTTCACCCGCCAGGTCCAGCGCACCACGTCCGATAACCACTTATCGGCAGGACGGCCGTTATCACGGATGTTCCAGCGCGCGGCAATTCGCTGTTCCGCCGGATGAGGCTGTCGGCGGTCACTGTCAGCGTCTCCCACCACGATGGAATAACCCAGGATTCCCTCGTTGCGACCACGCAGAATCGCCAGGGCCCTGTGGGAGGGTACTTTTTTCAGGGGTTCAACATGATCGAAGTAGTCCCGGAACTTGGCGCCCTCGTTTTCCTTGCCCTCGATCATCGTGACCTTGAGCTGACCGTCCTGCCAGATGAAATCCCGCAAGTTGCCCAGCAGCTCGGCATCCTCGGCGAAACGCTCCATCAGGATGTAGCGGGCGCCGTCCAGGGCCGCCTTGGTGTCCGCCACGCCGGCTTCGGCGTTAACGTAGGTGCCAGCGGTAGTTTCCGGATCCAGGGTAGGGTCGTCGTAGAGAGCGTCCGCCAGTGGCTCAAGGCCGGCTTCTTTGGCGATTTGGGCCTTGGTGCGGCGCTTGGGCTTGTAGGGAAGGTACAGGTCTTCCAGGCGATTCTTGGTGTCCGCCTCGTTGATGTTCGTGCGCAGCTCATCCGTCAGCTTGCCCTGCTCCTCGATGCTGTTCAGGATCGTGGACCGACGGTCTTCGAGCTCACGCAGATAACGCAGGCGTTCTTCCAGATTACGCAGCTGGCTGTCATCCAGCGAGCCGGTGACTTCTTTCCGGTAGCGGGCAATAAATGGAACGGTGGCACCCTCATCCAACAGGGCGACAGTGGCATTAACCTGTTGCTCGCGTACGCCGAGCTCTTCGGCGATGCGCCTGGAGATACTGTTCATGCAACCTCTGTGATGCTTTCTGGATCAAAGCGCAAAGGTACAGCGGCTTACCGCTGCAGGCAAGCGGCCTGTCCACGGTTGTTCAGGAATTGTACAAGATCCTGCCAGGGCATGGGGTGGGCGTAATAATAGCCCTGAATCTCATCGCAGTGTTGTTGGCGCAAGAATTCCAGCTGCCCCTCGGTTTCCACCCCCTCGGCCACCACGCTGATCTGCAGGCTGTGTGCCAGACTGATAATAGCGCGGATAATGTGCTCTGCATCGGCGGAATGCCCCAGTCCCTGCACAAAAGACTTGTCTATCTTGACCAGGGAAATGGGCAGATGCTGGAGATTGCTGAGGGACGAGAACCCGGTACCGAAATCGTCCAGGGCGAAACTGATGCCCAGTTGGTTGAGCTCCCGCAGGCAGCGCTGCGCGTATTCGGGATCATGCATCATCGCGCTTTCTGTCAGCTCCAGCTCCAACAGGCTGGTATCAATGTTGGCATTGAAAATAATGCGAAAGATGGTTTCCGTCATCTTGCGATCGTGAAACTGACGGAACGACAGGTTGACTGCGAAAACCAGCCCCGGGAAGCCCATCTCCGCCGCTTCCTGCAGACGCTTGCAGGCCTGCTCAATCACCCAGTACCCGATCGGCACAATCAGGCCACTGCGTTCGGCCACCGGGATAAATTCCTCTGGCGACACCAGCCCGCGTTCGGGATGATTCCAGCGCAGGAGGCACTCCATGCCGCGGACCTCTTCGGTCGCCAGGTCTATCCGCGGCTGATAGTAAAGCTCCAGCTCCTTGCCCCTGAGCGCGTTGCGCAGATCCGCCTCCAGCCGCAGCTGGTAACCGGCCGTGATGTGCAGTTGCCGGTCGTAAAAACGGTAGCTGGTGCCCGGATCACGCTTGGCTTCAAACATGGCCCGATTGGCCCGGCGCATCAGATCCTCCGGGGTATCTCCAGCCTCCGGGTAGGTCGCCACACCCAGACTGGCGCTGACCACCACATTCTGGCCATCCACCGTGACTGGATCACTGAGGGCATTGACCACTTTGCGAATGATCTGGGTAATGTCGAGGGAGTCTTCCACCTTTTCAACAATGATTGCCAGCTCATCCCCACCGATACGCATCAGCGAATCCACACGGCGGAGGCTGTGACGTAGTCGTTCTGCCAGTTTCAATACCAGCGAGTCACTTTTCTGGTACCCGAAGGATTCGTTGAAACTGCGAAAATCATCCAGATTGAGATGCAACAGGGCCAGTCGGTGGCCACCCCGCTCAGCCCGTAACAGAGCCTGTTGGAGCCGGTCAAAGAACAGATCCCGGTTGATAACACCACTGGCCACTTCACGACCGAAATGCCCCGTGGCGGATGCCACCAGTTGCTCCCGGTACCAAAGGCATTTCACGGCCCGGGTCAGGCTCCAGGCATCCAGTGTCTGGCGGCACAAATAGTCGGCCGCCCCATTGGCTATTAACTCGGGCGCGTGCTCGGCGCTGGGGTCCGCACTGAGGGCCAGCACGGATTTGTCATTACTGGCGGCATTGAGATACTGCAGAAATGAGGCCTCGGAATCCCCATGGAACACGCAATCCCAAAGAATAACGTCGAAATGCGTGTTGCGAATCAGGTCATCACAATCGACCAGATCCGGACACCAGACCATATCCGGCACCAGCTCACAGTCGCAGCAAAGCAGTGACTCCAGCCACAGAAAATCTGTGTATTCCGGCGTCAGTACAAGCAAGCGTACTTGGCCGGAACTCATTGTTTCCATTGGCAGTGTCATTAAGGGCGCCCGATTTCCATGATGAACCACATCCGTCCTACATAGGATAGCCGATAGATCATCAAGGTACAGCAACTCTCGCTGGTGTAGAATGCGCGCATGAACAAACTCAACCCCCGACAGCATGAAGCGGTACGCTATGCCGACGGCCCCCTGCTGGTTCTGGCCGGTGCGGGCAGCGGAAAAACCAGCGTGATCACCCGAAAAATAGCCTATCTGATTGAACAGCTGGGCATTCCGGGCCGCCACATTGCCGCTGTCACCTTCACCAACAAGGCTGCCCGCGAAATGAAAGAGCGGGTCGGCAGGATCGTGGACCGGAAACAGACCCGTGGTCTGATCGTGTCCACCTTCCACAATCTCGGACTGAACATGATCCGGGAGGAACACCCGCATCTGGGCTATCACCCCGGTTTTTCGATTTTTGATGCCGAGGACGCCAAGGCACTGTTGCAGGATCTGATGATGCGGGAGGCCAGCGCTGACGCCGGTGATGAGCTTTCCGACATTCAGATGACGATCTCCTCCTGGAAAAACGCCATGCGTGGGCCCGAAGAAGCTTGGAGCAAGGCCGCGGATGAACGGGAACAACGCATTGCCCTCATCTACAAGCGCTACAATGAGTACCTCAAGGCGTACAACGCCGTCGATTTCGATGACCTGATCCTGCTGCCGGTACAACTATTCCGCAGCCATCCTGAGGTACTGGAGAAATGGCGACGCAAGATCCGCTACATGCTGGTGGATGAGTACCAGGACACCAACCTGTGCCAGTACGAACTGGTCAAACTGCTGGTCGCCCAGCGGGCTGCCTTTACCGTAGTTGGTGACGACGACCAGTCCATTTACGCCTGGCGTGGCGCACGACCGGAGAACCTGGCGCAGCTCAAGGAAGATTTCCCCAGCCTGAAAATCGTCAAGCTGGAACAGAACTATCGTTCCACCGGGCGGATACTTCGAAGCGCCAACACGGTGATCGCCAATAACCCCCACGTGTTCGAGAAAGCCCTGTGGAGTGACCACACCATTGGCGAGGAACTCCGCGTCGTCCGTTGTCGTAGCGAAGACGCAGAGGCCGACCGCGTGGCCACTGAAATTCTCGACCAGAAGCTGAAAAAGGGCCTGGCCTTCAAAGACTTCGCGGTACTTTACCGGGGCAACCACCAGGCGCGGCTGCTGGAAATGAAGCTGCAGGCCTATCAGATTCCCTATCGTATCTCCGGCGGTCAGTCGTTCTTCTCGAAAAACGAGATCAAGGACGCCATGTCCTACCTGCGGCTGCTGATCAATCCGGATGATGATGCGGCGTTCCTCCGCGTGGTCAACGTGCCGCGCCGGGAAATCGGGCCGCGGACGCTCGAACAGCTCAGCCACTACGCGCGAGCCCGCAACGTCAGCCTGTTCAAGGCACTGGGCGATATGGGGGTAGAAACCCACGTTACCGAGAAGGGTCTGGACCGCCTGCGGCGCTTTGCCCACTGGGTCGACTACATCTGCGAGCGTCTGCACCGGGAAGATCCGATACCGGTGATTAAACAGCTGTTTACCGACATCGAATACGAAGAGTGGTTGCACCAGCACTCCGGCACGCCCAAACAGGCGGAACGCCGCATGCAGAACATCTGGTATCTGGTGGAATCAATTCAGCGCATGCTCGATGACGGCAAGGGCACCGCCGATGAGCTCGGCATCGAAGATGCCATCAGCAAGCTGATTCTCCGGGACATGATGGAACAGCGGGAAGAAGAGGACGACAGCGACAAGGTCCAGCTGCTCACCCTGCACGCGTCAAAGGGCCTGGAATTCCCCCACGTCTTTATCATGGGGCTGGAAGAGGAAATCCTGCCCCACCGTGCCAGCATTGAAGAGGGCAACATTGAGGAGGAGCGTCGGCTGATGTACGTAGGCATCACCCGTGCCCGCGAAACCCTGACCCTCACCTACGCCGCCCAGCGCAAACAGTACGGTGAGAAAATCGAAACCATCCCCAGCCGTTTCCTTGATGAGTTACCAGAGGAAGACCTGAAATGGGAGGGTCTGGGCGACCTGGATGTCGAGGCCAACCAGAAAAAAGGCAAAGCCACCCTGAGCGCGCTATTAGGGGATCTGGGCGCCTAGTCACGCCCATTGTCTGACAATAAATCAAAAAACTGACGAACAGTTGAAACCATTTCCGCTTCTCGAACGTAGGGGATATGGAAGGCAGCTCTAACAGGCCGCCCTTCCCTTACTGACAAAAACAACATCGAGGAGCACAGGATGAACTGGAACCAGAATCTGTTATACCGCCATATCGCCCTCGCCATGGGCACCCTGGCCTTGTCCGCCTGCGGTGGCGGTTCCTCAGGAGATGACAGCGCATCATCCGAACCTGCGCAGAACCAACAGGAAACGGCAGTTGCCGGGGACCAGGCCGCCGCTGCCGCCCAGCCGACATTCAAGGATAATTATTCCCCGGTCGGCGCCTTCAGCGAGCCGTTCGCCGAACCCACGATCATTGTTGACGGCGAGACTGTCGAGACTGACGAAAAGTGCGTCACCAATGCTGAAGGCCTACAGGAATGCAAGCCTGCAGCAGGCACTATGGCTCTCCTGGAGGACGGTCGCCTGCTTTACCTGAACGCGCTGGAAGGCACTGAAAATGTGGAGCTTTCCATCGTTGCGGAATTCGGCGAAGTGTCGGTGAACGATCAGAGCCGGGTGCTATCCCTGGGCGAAGACGACGAGCCTCAGTGGCTCAAGCCCAGTCCGCTTCGTGCGGGTGCGAACCCCGATGGTGCCGACAGCGAAACCCTGTTCAATAACACGCCGCTGGCGGTATTGGACGGTTTGCTGGACACCGCCGACAACACCAGCAAGAACGATGGCGCGCTGTTCTGCTCAGACGTCATCGGCCTGTCCGATGGCAGCGTCCTGGCCGTTGGCGGTACCGACTATTATTCCGAGCCAGGGGTCGATGGCGTTCCCTTGGGCGTCGCTGAGCTGGAAGGCGTCAAGAATTCCCGTATTTTCCATGCCGAAACCAACAGCTGGCTGCAAAGCGGGGACATGACGTACGGACGCTGGTACCCCTCCCTCGTAACCCTGCCCGACAGCAAGGTTCTGGTTGCCAGTGGCGTTGAAAAACTGCTTAAACCAGTTTATCCAAGCGATCCGCTGAACAGCGGTCGTAACATCGTTCAGACCGAGGTCTACGATCCCTGCACAGGCACCTGGAGCGTTAATCCATCCACCGCAGACCGTTCGCTGCCGCTGTATCCGCGAATGCACCTGCTGCCCAATGGCCATGTGCTTTATAACGCCGGTGGCCAGGCCTTCAACCCGTTTGGCCAGGGCTACGACCAGGCACTGTGGAACATCGTGGCTACCTTCAATCCGGAAAACCAGAGCTGGACTGATCTGGGCTACGCCGGACTTCCCCTGCGCCTGGACGACATTGGCCTGGGTGAACTGTCCAGCACGCTCAACATCACTAATCTGTCGCCTGAACAAGGTTCCTCACTGATTGGCGACCTCCTTGGTTCAGCCTCGGATTTGCTGACCGCAGCAAGCGAGCTGAACGTGGATGAGGAAACCCTCAAAACCGCCATTGGCGGCGGCATGCGCGGATCCACTTCATCCACCATGCTGCCGCTGAAGCCCAACGAGAACGGCGAATACACCGATGCCGAATTCCTCACCGCCGGCGGTGTACCCAGCTATGCTCTGCTCACCAACCCGGGTGGCTACCTGCCCACAGATCAGAGCCGGATCGACACCGTGCGTACCAATGGCGACGAGGTCGATTATGAGTCCCGCCTTACCGGATCCCTGAACCAACCGCGTTGGTATGGCACCAATGTGCTGATGCCTGATGGGTCGGTCATGGTTTTCAGCGGTGGTAATCGCGATGGGGTGGTATTGCCTGGCCTGGAAGGGGCCATCAGGACCGCCGAGCGGTTCGATCCCGAGACCAACACCTGGACCGAAATGGCGACCGGTATTCGCCAGCGCACCTACCACAATACGGCGGTTCTGCTGCCCGACGGTCGGGTCATGGTCGCCGGCCACTCTCCAATCAACACCGGCTACCTGAGCTTTACTGACCTGTCAGACCTGGGCTTCGCGCCTTACGACGGTCGCGATCCAAGCTTTGAAATCTATACACCTCCCTATGCCATGCGGAACGATCGTCCGGAAATTCTCTCGGCGCCAGAATCCCTGATGCCTGGCGACGAATTCACCATCCAGGTGGATCAGGCAGAGGACATCGACAAGGTGCTGTTAATTCGCCGCACGGTCATGACACACGTGGTCGACAGCGATCAACGCGCTATCGAACTGCCGGTTCAAGGCCGCAATGGGCGCAACATCCAACTGGCAATGCCGGAGACCAGCAACGTTGTGCCTGCCGGTGTATACATGCTGTTCGCCAGCAAGGATACCGAAGAAGGCCGTGTGCCGTCGGTCTCTGCCCCGATCACCGTGAAGACTGCGGGTTCTCTGCAGTGCAGCGGCGACACCCAGTTGGCGGACAATACCAACGACGATAGCAACCTGCTCGACAGTGTTGTTGACCAGTTCTGAGGGAGCAAAGATGAAACGCACAGACTTTCGTCACATACGATTCGTCAGTCTGGCTATGTTGATGGCGGGCACGACGCTGGTAAGCGTTGTGCCCGGGCAAAGTAACGCGCATCAACCTCCGAGTGCCGAAGGCACTCCGGAGGGCATTGTGCGGGCCAGCGTCCTCCAGGAGGGCGGTGTTGAAGCCATGGGTGTGACCATACTCGATGCACCCAAACCAGCCATCATGGTCAGTTACCGAGGGGAGGAAGTGTTGACGGTTTTCGACAGTGACAACCAGCCTTTCCTGAGATTCTACGGTGACCGCGTTGAGGCCAGTACCCAAAGCAGTCTCTGGGAGGTGGTCACTCATCGCCAGGACAGTGCTTCCGAGGATGAGCCATCCTGGGTTCAGGTGTCGGGATCGGGCACCTTTGGCTGGGTGGATCCGCGATTGTCAGCCGGACACATTAATCCGGACGCAACGACAGAATGGCGAATTCCAGTCAGGCAAGGTCAGCAGGCGATGTCGGCCATCACCGGCCAGCTTTCCTGGCGACCTTTGACCGCCAACCTCGCCCCAACCCACCGATAAACTAAAAAGCCCCGCAAGAGCGGGGCTTCTTAGTTAGTTCTTTTGTGCTGATCGGCTCATTGACTCTCAGACACCAGGAACTCTACTGCAGCCTCAATTTCCTCATCGGGACAATTGCTACAGCCACCTTTGGCAGGCATGGCGTTAAAGCCATTAATCGCATGATCTACCAGGGTTTCTAACCCTTTATCGATACGGGGGCTCCAGGCGGCAGCATCACCCTTTTTCGGTGCGCCGGCTGCGCCAGTGTCATGGCATGCCATACAGACCGCGCTGTACACTTCCTCTCCAGAACGAGGTCCCGAGCTGGCTTCTTCAACAGGCGCTGCCGCGGATCCGCAATCGTCGCCCTGCACACAAACCTCACCCACCGGGGCGATGCGTGCACGGATTTCGTCTTCAACACTTGCCATTACGGCACCCGCTGTCAGGCCAAAGCCAAGCAATACAGCAGCCAGGACTCTCTTCATCTTCACAATGCACCTCGCATTTGAGCGTTATAATAATCAGTCGCCGCATTATAGCGACTGCGGCCAGGCAAAAAAACCAAAGTGCAAAATCGGCGGTTGATTTCAAGCATTTTAATTGCCGTTTCGTAAGCATTTGAGCCCGGGGAAGCTATTCCGGGTACCATAGGAACCAACCACACATCGCGGAATACTGGATTATGCGACCACTCGAGAAAACACCCCACCCACTTCGCAAGCCTCTACTGATACTCGAATTTGCCGCGCTGGCAGTCTTGCTGATCTCCATGGCCTGGTTTTCGGGCCGCGTTGACGATGGCGCCACACTCAATCCCGCATGGCTACTGCTCCCCGCCCTTGCCAGCCTGGCGGTGTTCTGCAGTTTCATCGGGCTGATGTACCTGCGCTGGGTTGCCGCCGCGCAGGCCGATAACAAGACTCGCCACAAGGTGGTTTTCTCGTTGCTCGCACTCACGCTTATTGGTGTCTGGTTATACGGCATCGTTAATACCTGGATCAGCCTTAACGCCTAATGAGGAATAGCGGATATGGATACATCCCGCGGCGCTTCGTCTCGATTTAACATCACGCTCATCCCACTCGCCGCAGCCTGCCTACTACCCGCCCTGGTGCATGCTCAGTCTGATGAAGAGACCACGACAGCGAATGAGCTGACCCTGGAAAACTGTGCACTGATTGACGACGGCATTCGGCGCCTGGCTTGCTACGACAGCATCAACGCTCCCGAGAAGGCGCAGAAAAAAGCCGGAACAGAAGAAACGCGACAAGCGCAAGAATCCACCGACACTCTCGAATATGACGAGTCCGTCGATATCGCGGAGGGTAAAGCGGAGGACGAGGATAGCGGCGTTATGGCCGCGCTGGTCAAGCGCTACACGGCCACAGAAAAAGCAATTTCTTCCTTTTCTGGCAGCTTTGTGGGCCACCGCCCAACTTACATCCTGCCCTTTACCTGGGTGGATACACCGAACGAGGTTCCCGTCAGCCCGCGACTGGGAGAGAGTCGCTACGATCACGCCATCGACAACAAGGAGGCCAAGTACCAGATCAGTTTCAAGGTGCCCTTGCTGACGGGCATTCTGGATGATCGCACGACGCTCTGGTTTGGCTATACTCAGCAATCTTTCTGGCAGGTGTACAATACTGATGATTCCGCGCCTTTCCGGGAAACCAATTTTGAGCCGGAGGTTTTTCTTCGCTATCAGGCGGATTATGACATTGGTCCCGGCACCCTCAGCGGGTTCACACTGGGCCTTAACCATCAATCCAACGGGCAATCTGAGCCCCGCTCCCGCAGCTGGAACCGGATTATCGGCTCAATCGGGTACAGTTATGATCGTTGGCTATTTCTTGTGCAGCCCTGGTATCGACTGCCGGAGCGTGATAGCAAGGATGACAACCCTGACATTGAACGATTCGTTGGCCACGCGGACTATCTGGCGGTCTACAAGCTGACTGAGGACCGCACGTTTTCCCTGAAGCTGCGCAACAATCTGCGCTCTGAGGATAACAAGACGTCTGTTGAGTTTGGTTACAGCTTTCCGATGGGGGATACCCTTCGGGGGTTCTTCCAGTACTACAATGGTTATGGGGAGAGTCTGATTGACTACAACGAGAGGATTCAGAGGGTCGGTTTTGGCATTATGCTGAATGACTGGCTCTGAGCTTGGGCGTTAGTGCAAGACCAGTCAGGCCGCCCCCTTTCCCAGAAACACGCTATAAATACGTCCGTGTACGCTTGGGCTCCGCCATCCATGGCTCCGCACAGTTTCCGGGAAAGGGGGCGACCTGACTGGCCCCAAGTTTTTGAGTAATCCCGACCTTACTTATTCAACCTTTCCATTTCCGCGAGAAGCTCTTCGGTTTTTGCTTTCATCAATGCGATGTCACCGCGAGATTCAACGTTCAGGCGAACGACCGGTTCGGTGTTGGACATCCGCAGGTTGAAACGCCAGTCGTCGAACTCCACGCTCACCCCGTCAACGTGGCTGACGCTTTTGGCATTGGCGCCGTAGGCGGCCTCGATGGCGGCGATGACTTTGGGGGGATCGGCGATGGTGCGGTTGATTTCGCCGCTGGCCGGATAGGCTTCGATTCTGGCGTCGATCAGTGATGACAATGGCTGGCCGGACTGGCACAGGCGCTCTGCCACCAACAACCAGGGGATCATACCGCTGTCGCAGTAGGCGAAGTCGCGAAAATAGTGGTGGGCGCTCATCTCGCCACCGTATACCGCGTCTTCATCGCGCATGCGCTGTTTGATGAAGGCGTGGCCGGTTTTGCTTTCGATGGCTTCGCCACCAGCCGCTTTCACCAGATCAAGGGTGTTCCAGGTCAGGCGCGGGTCGTGGATGACCTTGCCGCCGCCAGTCTTGCGGAGGAACTGGTCCGCCAGCAGGCCAACGATGTAGTAGCCCTCGATGAATCGACCATTCTCGTCGAAGAAGAAGCAGCGGTCGTAGTCGCCATCCCAGGCGATGCCCATGGCCGCCCCGTTGGCTTTGACCGCCTCGGCCGTGGCCGCGCGGTTTTCTTCCAGTATGGGATTGGGCACACCATTCGGGAAGTGGCCATCCGGCTGGTGATGCACCTTGATGAACTCAAATGGCAGATGCTTCTCCAACTGGTCAATCACCAGGCCTGCTCCGCCGTTACCGGCGTTCACCACGATTTTCAGTGGCTTGAGTGCAGCAGCGTCGACGTAGCCGAGGAGGTGATCAATATACGCTCCCATGGCTTCCAGGGGCTCATACCTACCCTGAACCGGCGCGTCACCAAACGGTTCCGGGACGCGGTCGCGGATATCATTGAGGCCGTTGTCGGAGCTGATGGGCCGGGATTCTGGCCCTACCATTTTCATGCCGTTGTGGTCTTTCGGGTTGTGGCTGGCGGTCACCATGATGCCACCATCCATCTTGTAGTGGCTGGTGGCGAAGTAAACCTGTTCCGTTCCGCCCAGGCCAATGTCAAACACATCAGCACCGGCAGCCATCAGGCCGGAACTGAGCGCTTCTGCTATTTCCGGGCTCGACAGGCGAATATCATATCCGACAATCACTTTCTTGGCGCCCGTCACCTCCACATAAGCCCTGCCAATGCGCTCGGCCAGTGTCGGGTTGAGTTGATCCGGCACACGGCCGCGTAGGTCATAGGCTTTAAAACAGGACAAATCCATTGTCAGGAGTTACTCCGCAGCAGAAGATTGCAGTTGAATGTAATTCTGAATACCCATCTGGCCGATCATTTCCAGCTGTGTTTCCAGCCAGTCGATGTGCTCCTCTTCGCTGTCCAGAATATGGCGGAACAGCGCTCGACTGGTGTAGTCCTTGACGGACTCACAATGAACGATGGCTTCCTTGAGATCCGCATGTGCGTTCAGTTCCAGCTTAAGATCGCAGGACAGCATCTCTTCGACATTCTCGCCGACCAGAAGCTTGTTCAGATCCTGCAGGTTGGGAAGGCCTTCCAGGAATAGAATGCGCTCAATCAGCACATCGGCGTGCTTCATTTCGTCAATGGATTCTTCGTATTCCTTGGCTGCCAGTTTGGTGATGCCCCAATCTTTGTACATCTTGGCATGCAGGTAATACTGGTTAATGGCGGTGAGTTCGTTGCCAAGTACTTTATTCAGGAACTGGATGACTTTCTTGTCGCCTTTCATGACGTTTCTCCTTGCTTGGATGAGCGATCCTCACAAGGATAGCCCTTCCTCCGAGGAGAAAAAATCACAAATGGGAAATGATTGCAGCAGGCCCCCTATCAGGCAGGCTGGGCGAGCATATTTGCCATGGCCAGATAATCCGGAGTGCGACTTTCACGCAGTATTTCCCGCGCGGTACAGGCACAACGGCCACACTGGGTTCCAACGCCCAGTTCCTTGCCAAGCTGACGCATTGAACTGACGCCGTTATCGGCGGCTTCACGAATTTCGCGGTCTGTTACACCATGACAAAGGCATACATACATAAGAGATCACTCACGGCCCAATGAAAGCTAGTGATAATTATTGTTATTTGCATGCGGCTTTGCAACCCCTTCGGGTGATTTTTGTGCAAATAGATGCATCAATGGCCTCTCAGAACCAGGCCATTTGAATTACACTGCCCACATATCACCAGTCAAAACGACCACGGGAAGGCCAATGGCGCTCAAGGCAACCATCTTCAAAGCAACACTCAACATCGCCGACATGGACCGGCACTACTATGGTGATCATCACCTCACCATTGCCCGGCACCCATCGGAGACCGATGAGCGCATGATGATTCGTCTGCTGGCATTCGTGCTGAACGCCAGTGAACGCCTCGAATTCACCAAGGGCATCAGTACCGACGACGAACCGGACCTGTGGCAAAAAAGCCTGAGCGATGAAATCGAACTGTGGATAGAGCTCGGCCTGCCCGATGAGAGCCGCCTGCGTAAAGCCTGCAACCGGGCGGACCAGGTTATCCTGTACACCTATGGTGGCCGTGCCGTCCCCCTGTGGTGGGAAAAAAATCATGGCAAGCTGAGCCGCTTCAACAACCTCACCATCACCGACCTGCCCCAGGAACACACCGAAGCGCTCGCCAGCCTGGCTGAACGCGGCATGAACCTGCAGTGCACAATCGAGGACGGTGAAGTGAATATCGGTAACGAAGAAACTCTGGTCAGCATTACAACCGCCCCGCTCTATCCCCAATAATCATCAACTTACCAGCAGATGGCGCAAGCGAAGATCAAAATCTGCGCACCAGGTCTACCCGAAAGCAGCAGTTTACGTTAAGGTAAACACTATGTAGCACTGACAGGGCCACACCAGATCCTGCCAGATTGGCTACAATGACATCATCGACACCCCCACAAGGGGTGTTTTGTTCCTCAGGCCAACACCCCAGGAAGAGGATTATGACAACAACAAAATCGAAAGTTGTTTATTCCCCGGTCTTTACCGACGGTGAGGAATTCCGAATTCCCACCTTCAAGCTATTGAAGCAGGACGGCTCGCTCTACAAGGGCGCCAAAGCGCCGAAGCTCGATAAAGAGAAAGCCCTGCGCATCTACCGGTCGATGGTCACCACCCGGATTCTCGATGAGCGCATGCTCGCCGCCCAGCGTCAGGGCCGTCTGAGTTTCTATATGCAGTGCACCGGCGAGGAAGCCGCCGTGATCGGCAGCACTGCCGCGCTGGACGACAGCGACATGATCATGGCGCAGTACCGTGAACAGGGTTCCCTTGTATATCGGGGCTTCACGATCGATGAGTTTATGAACCAGCTGTTCGGCAACGAGCTGGACTATGGCAAGGGGCGCCAGATGCCCGTGCACTACGGTTCCAGGAAGCTGAACTACATGACCATCTCATCGCCCCTGGCCACGCAGATTCCCCAGGCCGCCGGTTACGCCTATGGCCAAAAAATGGCAGGCGACGGTCATTGCACCATTACCTACTTCGGCGAAGGCGCCGCATCGGAAGGTGACTTCCACGCCGCCCTGAACATGGCTGCCGTCCATCGCGTTCCGGTGATTTTCCTGTGCCGCAACAACGGCTACGCCATTTCCACGCCGGCCGCGGAACAGTTCGCCGCCGATGGGGTTGCACCCCGCGCTTATGGTTACAAGATGGACGTGATCCGGGTGGATGGTAACGACATCCTGGCCATGTACGAAGCGACCCGCGCCGCACGCAGCCTGGCGGTGGAACACAATCGACCGGTGCTGATCGAAGCCATGAGCTATCGCCTGGCCGCACACTCGTCTTCCGACGACCCGTCCGGCTATCGCAGTAAGGACGAGGAAGCCGTGTGGCGTGAGAAAGATCCGATTCTGCGGATGCGCATCTGGCTCGAAAGCAAGAAGTGGTGGAACGAAGACGACGAGAAACAGCTCCAGGAGAACATGCGTCGCGAAGTACTGGAAACCATGAAACGGGCGCATAAGCGGCCACCACCGCCGCTTGATTCGCTGGTCAGCGATGTCTACGACGAGGTGCCACCGGGTCTCGCGGAGCAGTTCGATAAGCTCAAGGCGCATATCCGCCGGCATCCGGACGCCTATCCCAAGAGTGCAGAACACGCCAAGGGAGGGGCCTGAGATGACCAAGATGAATATGCTCCAGGCCATCAACAATGCCCTCGACACCGCCATGGCCGCCAACGAACGGGTGCTGTGCTTTGGTGAGGACGTGGGCGTCTTCGGCGGCGTTTTCCGTGCCACCAGCAACCTGCAACAGAAATACGGCAAGGCCCGCTGCTTCAACACACCGCTGGTGGAACAGGGCATCATTGGTTTCGCCAACGGTCTTGCGGCGCAAGGTTCTGTGCCGGTGGCCGAGATACAGTTCGCGGATTACATCTTCCCGGCCTTCGACCAGATCGTGAACGAGTCCGCCAAGTTCCGCTACCGCTCAGGCGACCTGTTCAATGTTGGCGGGCTTACTATACGCGCGCCATACGGTGGTGGCATTGCCGGTGGGCTTTACCACTCGCAATCACCGGAAGCCTACTTTGCCCATACGCCAGGCCTGAAGATTGTGGTGCCACGCAACCCTCACCAGGCCAAAGGCCTGCTGCTGGGCGCGATCCACGACCCCAACCCAACATTATTCTTTGAGCCCAAACGACTTTACCGCGCCTCCGTGGGTGAGGTACCGGATGAAGATTACCGGTTGCCGCTGGGTGAAGCCGAAGTCCTCAAGGAAGGCACGGATATTACCGTGCTGGGCTGGGGCGCCCAGATGGAAGTGATTGAACACGCCGTCGAAATGGCGGAGAAAGAAGGCATTTCCTGTGAAGTCATCGACCTGAGAACCATCCTGCCGTGGGATGTGGAAACCGTCGCCAACTCGGTGCTCAAGACCGGGCGCCTGGTGGTGAGCCATGAAGCCCCGCTGACCGGCGGTTTCGCCGGCGAAATTGCAGCGACGATACAGGAGCGTTGCTTCCTGTACCTGGAGTCCCCGATCGCTCGGGTCACCGGGATGGACACTCCGTTCCCGCTGGTGCTGGAAAAAGAGCATCTGCCCAATCACCTGAAGGTCTATGAGGCCATCAGGTCGAGCGTGGATTTCTAGGTTGATATCAGGACAGGAGAGCAATCATGAGTGATTTTATACTGCCCGATATCGGCGAAGGTATCGTGGAGTGCGAACTGGTCAAGTGGCTGGTGAGCGAAGGTGACATCATCGAAGAGGACCAGCCCGTAGCCGAGGTAATGACCGACAAGGCGCTGGTGGAAATTCCGGCCCCCTACAAGGGCAAGGTGACACGCCTGTACCATAAGGAAGGCGACATCGCGAAGGTCCACGCACCGCTGTTTGAGCTGGTGGAAGAAGGCGGCGAAGGCGAACCGGCCGCCGCCTCTCAAACCCCGCCATCTGAAACCGTCAGCGAGACGCAGGCGTCGCCGCAACCCTCCGACGCCAACAGTGCAGCGACTGACGACTCCACCGAGGACTTCATCCTGCCGGACATCGGCGAAGGCATCGTCGAGTGTGAGGTGGTGGAATGGCGCGTGGCCGAGGGTGACGAGATCGAAGAAGACCAGCCGGTGGTGGATGTCATGACCGACAAGGCGATGGTCGAGATCACCGCACCCAAGGCCGGACGTGTGACCAAGCTCTATCACCAGCAGCAGGAGATGGCCCGGGTACACTCCCCGCTGTTCGCGTTTGTTCCCCGCGAACGTGATGAGCCCGCCGAGGCAAAAGCCACTTCAACGCCGGCACTGGCACCGGAACCCGCACCGACCGCCAAACCAGTCGCTACGGGTAACCGGCAACGCATTCCCGCCAGCCCCGCCGTGCGTCGCCTGGTGCGGGAGCATGACCTGAACCTGGCGGACATCGCCGGTTCCGGCAAGGATGGCCGGGTGCTGAAGGCCGATGTACTGGCCCACCTCGACAAGCCCGCAGCGCCTGCACAGGGCCAGGCACGTGCCGATGAATCACAGCCAGCCAGCACCGGCCATGCGCGCAGGCAACCGGAGGGTGAGCAGGAAGTCCGGGTCGAGCCGATCCGCGGCATAAAAGCGGCGATGGCTCGCAGTATGGTGGCGTCGGCGACCACCATTCCTCACTTCATCTACAGTGAGGACATTGATGTCACGGACCTGCTGAAACTGCGGGAGCAGCTCAAACCCGAGGCCGAAGCCCGTGGCTCACGGCTGACGCTGATGCCTTTCTTCATGAAAGCCATGGCCCTGGCGGTTCAGGAATTCCCGGTTCTCAACAGCCGTCTCAACGACGACGTCTCAGAGATTCACTACCTGTCACAGTGCAATATCGGCATGGCGGTGGACAGCAAGGCGGGCCTGATGGTTCCCAACGTCAAGGGCGTGGAGAGCCGGACCCTGCTGGGCGTTGCCGATGAAGTGGCGCGCCTGACCGAGTCGGCCCGCTCAGGCCGCGTCAGCCAGGAAGACCTCAAGGGTGGCACCATCACCATCTCCAACATTGGCGCGCTGGGTGGCACTTACGCCTCGCCCATCATCAACGCTCCGGAAGTCGCGATTGTGGCCCTGGGTCGAACCCAGAAACTGCCACGCTTCGACGCCAATGGCCAGGTGGTGGAACGGTCTATCCTGACCGTGAGCTGGGCGGGTGACCATCGCATCATCGACGGCGGCACCATTGCCCGCTTCTGCAATCGCTGGAAAGGCTATCTGGAATCGCCGCAATCGATGCTATTGCATCTGGGCTGACGGGACATCATGGCGCAGAAGACGCAACTGCAGCAGTTCTACATACCTGAAGAGCAGTCGATCTATCTGCTCAGCCATGACGATGCCAAGAAGCTCAAGGACTGGGTGGCGCTCTGTGCCACCCAGCTCCGCCAACTAGGTTACCTGGACATCGAACTGATCGGCAAAGGCGCCTACGGCTTTGTGTTTGCAGGTCGCCTGCCAAGCCAGGACGGCACCGGCCCCGAACACGTCTTCAAGTTCACCCGTATCAACCTGCCACAACATCTGCAGGACCGCCTCGAGGACGAAGCCTTCATTCTCGAGCAGGTCCGCCACCCAAGGGTGCCGCGACTGATCGCCTACCAGCGGGCACGCAACCAACCTATCCTGGTGATGGAACGGGCGGCGGGTCTTAACCTGGAAGAAGTGTCGCTGCGCGAGGGCCGCCTAAAACCTAGGCTGATTATACGAATCGCCGACCAGCTTGCGGACATCCTGCGCAACCTGCGTCGCGAGAACGGCCCCGCCGGACGCCCCATCGTGCACGGCGACATCAAACCATCAAACCTGGTTTTTGACGCCAGTACCGAAAACATCGCCCTGATCGACTGGGGCTCGTCGGTGTTTGCGCAGCTCGATGCCAACCAGCAATTCATTACCAGCAATGTCATGGAACTGATGTCCGACAACCTGCAACAGACCAACGCACGGTTGGGGGATGTCTACTTCATCGGCGACGAACAACTTAACGGCGGTCTGTCGTCCCCCCGCTTTGACGAGCAGGGCGCGGCCGGCACCCTCTATGCCCTGGCCTCCGGCCAGTCGTGCCGGTTCGGGCACCAGGCGATTCCCGCCAGCTCCCTTGGACTGCCCATGGAATTCGCCCGCATGCTCGACGGCATGCTGGCCCCGGATCCGGAGACGCGTCGACGGGCCGGTGACTACTACCTGAAAGAAATGCCGAAAATGGCACGCACCGTGATGATTGATCTGCCGGAGCCGCCGGTGCTCCCTCAGGTACCGGTGTGGACGCGGCCCTCGGACCACGAGATCGATACCGTGGTGTACAGTTCCCGCAAGTCCTTCCTGCGACAGGAAGGTGCCCCGGAAACCCTCAATGATGTCAACGACGTTCAGTTGGACCGCTACTATAAAAACTTCATGCAGGGCATGGGTGAAACGGAAAAGGCATTCCTGGCCGCCGTCAGCCGGCTGGGGCGATACCCCGTCGAGGGTGGCCTTGCCGTACGCTGGGAAAGCGACGGCGTCTACATCGACACCTCATTGAACCTGCACGACCCCAGCCTCAAGGCGGCCTTCGTCAGGGCGGTCAACAACATGGTGTACCTGGCCCAGGCCATCTACCGCCAGGGCATCTTCAAAAGCTGCCTGTTCAATGCCCGCAACACCCTGCACATCGATCGCGACGAACCGGACCAGCCCTTCGTGATCGAACCCGGCATGCAGTTGAAATACGAGGTCAGCGCGGCGCCGGAAGTGGAAGACGAATCCCGGGTGCATTCCTACTTTGAGGACGGCCCCGACCCGGAGGAGTTTCTGGTATTGCCCCAGACCATCATCAATGCCTTGGAGTCCCTCAACGACATTCACCACACCGGTATGATCATCTTCGAAGCCCTTCCCCGCCACCTCAAGATCCACAGCCACTACCGGCTGCTGGACCCGGACCGTGAAGGCGAGTTCAGTCAGCTTCTGGACGAGATTCTGTCAGCGGTGGACCAGATCACCGGCCTCGGCGTCTCCGGCTTCATGAAAATGCCCTACAAGGACACCCGTTTCTTCCCTCACATCGAACGGCTGCCCGAACGTTACTACCCGAGAAACCCCAGGGCCGAAGCAGACTCAGCGTGAATCGATGCGATCGCAGCAAAGATACCAGGAGGGCTGGACAGAACACCCCATCACACGTAAGATTGCGCACTCGAAATTGACGCACCAAGCGTTTGATTTCTTCCGCCCGTAGCTCAGCTGGATAGAGCGTTGCCCTCCGGAGGCAAAGGTCATAGGTTCGAATCCTATCGGGCGGGCCATCTTTCTCAAAGGAGCCCCGCTTTATGCGGGGCTTTTTTGTGAAAGACGGTCTGGTCGTTAGCTTTGGTGAGAACCTGCGTTCGACCCGGAGCCTGCAACGCAGGCGGAGGGAACGTCGGAATGCAGTGACGACGGCCCCGTAGGGGTGAGGTCGCTAAGCGGCCGAATACAAACTGCGCCAGCAGTTTGGGCGTCGGAGCATAGCGACGACGGGGCGAAGCCCCGAAGATCGCCCACAAGGCGATCTGAGTCTATCCTGACGGGCGGGCCATTAACTTGGCAAAGCAACGAGTTATCACTAAGGTAACGTCCTCACCTGTGTTTCTTGTACCTGAGTAAACCGAATACCTCCGATTCGATCACTGACCTTTGCATGGTTTCCAGCTCACTGCCTCTGTGGCACAGCCGCTCTATGCTATCTAAGCACACAACTTCCCTTGGCAAGCTCAACTTTGGTCGCAAAGCGGAGGGCTTGGCATCCGATGCATGGCCTGGTTATACACCTCTGCTCCACATTGAAACCTCTATAGGGATAGCGACAATTTGCGCTAAGTACTATTGTTTTGTTGTCAGCAGACAACGCTTGAGAGGGATAAAGTCATGCGGTATCGGCTAAGTCCAAACGGAAATCTTTCGAAACACCTCACACGACTTGTCAGATCCATCAACGATGACATTGCTCTGTCGCTCATCCACGCTTGTAGAGATCCCGAAACCGGCGTCCATGAGGCTCGTAAAGGCTGCAAAGAAATCCGAGCGATACTCCGCTTAGTGAAGCCGAATATGGAACAAAACAAATTCGCGGCCAAGCAGGATTTTTACCGCAAAGTGTCTGGAAAACTTGCTGGCAATCGCGATGCCATGGTGAGGCAGAAAACCTGGAACAATTTGGTTGTCGAGGCCTCGACGCTTCAGGGAAAGATCGATGAAACGGTCACACTTTTTCTGGACTCTCAGGAAGCTCTTAATCCGATAGCTGAGAAAGGGCGGGACTTTTTCGTGGATCTCGCACTGGACGTCGAGCAGGAAAGTGCCACACCTAAGAACTGGGATCTTCCGAAATCTCTCTCGGACCTGGTCCCGAACATCAAGAAAATTTACCGAAAAGCCCGTGACGCCGAAATGAAGGCGAAGGACTCTGACGACATCGAGCACTTCCACAAGTTTCGAAAACGCTCCAAAGATCTTTTCTATTGCATGCGAGTGCTGAGACCGATGTTCGGCAAGGGGCTGAAGTCCATGGTCTCTGATTTAGAGAATCTAACGGAGGCGCAAGGATTAGCAAACGATCACGCCGTCTTGCTCGACTACCTTTGCGAGCATCGGCCATCACTGAACTTGGAAGATACCGAGTGGGAACAAGTGAACGATTGCATCACGCTAAAGCTGCTGGAACTTCAACGTCTCTCTCACAAACAAGCAAAGGCCTTGCTTTCCGGGTCGCCCGGCACATTTATCAAGCAGCTACTAAAAGAAAGTCGATGAAGCCTACTTGTCATCACCGAGGATTCAAGACATGACCGATCGCTCTGGAGCAAAAGATCTCGCTGGCTACTCCGTTCTGGTTGCGTTCGCAAATGACGATGAACGAGATGTTCTGCGCAACCTATTAAAACGGGTAGAAGAGAGAGATGTTGCACTGGAAGTGCGGGATGAAATCGACCGATTCCGTGCCGCCAATAACATCTGATCGTACATAGTTCATAGATCTGGAGATGGACAGAGTCATTGAGGCGGATTTTCCAACTCAGGATGGACCTAGCACGGGTCAGGGTCATAAGAGCGCTTACCATCGTACAAACCGAGCTTTCAGGCCTATATTTTTTAATCTGTCATCACTTAATGATAAAACTGCCGAACCACAAAACATTTACAAAACTAGTTTTCTGGTTATAATGTGTTTATGATGACAACAACCCAAACAGCCCGTGCGCTTGGCGCCCTTGGACATGAAGTACGCCTCTCCATATTCCGGCTCCTGGTACGAGCTGGCGATGAAGGATTGATTGTGGGTGAAATCAACCAGCACCTCGGCATCGCGCCCTCCACTTTGGCGCACCATCTCTCCACACTTGTGGATGCCGGTCTTGTAGTGCAGGAAAAACGTAGCCGTGAAGTGGTGAACCGGGCGAACTACGCCGTCATGCAAGGGACTCTGGATTTCCTCACCTCGGAATGCTGTACGGGCGTATAGCTCAAGAATTCCAGAGAGTCCGCCTGAGGCAGTACTTTCTGGGGAAATTAAACCTAATTATCTAGGGATATAGTTATGGAAAACACGGTCACTGCCGTCCCAAGGATTAAACTGGTTGCCAAGGCCTGGGAGAGCTACCGCGTCTGGCTGGCCTCGATAATGATCATCATTCTGCTGGGCGCTTTTGATCCTCATCAGGCACTGGCCAGCGTTCTGTTTGCAACCAATGCGTTGCTAAATACTGCCCCGTTTCTCGTACTTTCCATCGCCATTGCAGCCTGGGCCTCAGCAACAGGCGCCGACAATCTGATTGCCCGCGCCTTCACGGGTGCGCCGATGTCCATGATCCTATTTGCCGCGATTTCAGGTGGAGTCTCGCCATTCTGCTCCTGCGGTGTGATCCCGCTGATTGCCGCGTTGCTTGCCATGGGCGTACCCTTATCGGCAGTAATGGCCTTCTGGCTGGCTTCACCAGTAATGGATCCTTCTATGTTTGTGCTGACAATGGGCGTACTGGACCTTGAATTTGCCATCGCGAAAACATTGGCGGCGGTCGGGCTGGGAATCTTTGGCGGTTGGGCGGCACATAGCCTGAACCGCTTTGGTGGATTGTCTGCGCCTTTACGCGAAGGCATCGGCAATGGTGGTTGCGGCGGCAACAAGATTCGGGCACCCAAGCCGGTTATCTGGCGCTTCTGGGAAGAATCTGAGCGCCGAGCAAAATTCGGGCGAGAGGCTTCAAACATTACCGTCTTTCTTGCCAAATGGCTCCTACTCGCATTCCTGCTGGAGAGCCTGATTCTGGCTTTTATTCCAGTCGAGGCAATAACCGCCACGCTAGGGGGTACTGGCGTCGGTCCAATTGCACTCGCCACCCTGGTAGGAGTACCCGCATACCTCAACGGCTATGCAGCGCTACCACTCGTAGGCGGTCTGATTTCGCAAGGCATGGCTCCCGGCGCCGGTTTGGCATTCCTGGTCGCCGGAGGCGTCACCTCACTTCCTGCGGCTCTCGCGGTATGGGCACTGGTCAAGCCCAGAGTTTTTGGCCTTTACATTGCTTTGGCTCTCAGTGGCGCTTTTCTCATTGGACTACTCTTCCAACTCTGGAGCATAAGATAATGACTCTCGCTATCAATGTTCACGCTGTTAAGCCAGGCGCTCTTCTTCTCGCCCCAATCGGAATAACGACGCCCTACGATTCAGTGAATTCAGCCAGAGTGGAGGGTGCCCGAATCGTCGAGGTCTTGATGGAGCCCGAACTGTGTTCGGGTGCTTTGCTTGTCGAAGCAACAAAAGACTCTGTTCGGTTCGTTCATCAGATATCCCCTGCTTCGCCTACGGCCACCTATCCAGAGCCAGCCTTCGTACCTCGTCGCAATCGCTACATGGAAGCGTCAGAGGAGTTGGCCGCTGCCAGCCGTGACATCGCCATCGCGGCAGGCGGTGGTACTGAGGGCATCAAAGCACTGGTCGCTGAGACGGAGTCGCGATTCAGTTACACACATCCAGAAATTCGATTTAACGATGGGGCGGACAAGGTTCCCCATCTCTCATGCGGCCTCACTCCAGGGTCCTGTGTCGACATAAACACCTATCTTGTCGCCAGTCTACGTGCCGCCGGTTATGAAGCCGGCTACATCTACGGCTATTTCTTCCCCCGAGGACGCGGTGGTGTGACCAACGACATGCATTGCTGGGTTATTACAAGGCATAACGGAGCAATACTTGAATGGGACATTGCACACCATATTAAAGCGGGACTCGGAGAAACCGGTCCGGGCTTGAATCCCCGTCCCGGCCACCGCGTCGGACTTGGTCATTCTATGGGGCATCTTTATACAATAGGCGATCGCGAGACGGTAGACCTCAAACTGCTTGGAGAACCGCTGATGCTTTCGGACATGGGTTGCTGGAACAAATGCCAGATAACTGTCCATTCGGCAGTAGAGTAAGTGATTGCGCGCGAGTCACTCGGCACCCTAATGCCTATTGTTTCACGATAACCATGAGTTGGAGGTGTAGTGCTTCAATGATTCCGGACACCAACGCAGGTGGTAAAATCACCACCTTAAACGACGTATCCGATTGCGAGCACCTCACAGCTTGCTCAAGGACATGTTGCCGGTGAGCCCGCCACTTCGAACGCACCACTCGCACCTTCCCAGGCACCACCCGGGCTCGCCACACCTTGGGCCCTCAAGCGGTAGGTTCCGGGCATCAGATTCCGTGGTAACGTCCAACTGACCGTTGCTTCTGAAGCTCCGGTATAGGGCAGTTCAGTGGCCAGTGGAGGCAGGAACTGGGGGTGCCAGGTGTACAGCAGGTCGGGTGAACGGTCTGTCGCCACGACCTGCCAGCTGCCGTCTTCCTGAAGCTGCTCGGCATACCCATAACTGTCGTTCAGCATCAGGTCATTGCGTGGATGACTGGCCTGAAACCGAACAGCAACCTCATCGCCAGGAGCTACCACAGAGGGTGCCTCCTGAAGTACCGTACCAAAGGCCTGCTCACCCGGGCTGTCACTGGGGATGTAGGGCGGCCTGCGTAACACCGGAGTTACCTCGGGCAAATCCGGCCCCACCGCCAACACTGTACCCCGGGCCATTGAATCGGCAAGTTTTTTGAGCTCCTGGGTCACTGCAGCCAGGCTCCAGGGACCAAAGACCGTTGAGGCCCCTTCATATTGCTGGCTGGCGTATTCTTCTCGCGTGGTCAGGTAGTGGGTATAGCCATTCACAAGGCCTGCAATGACGACGGTATCGACGCCCACCGGCGCCATCTCTTCAAGCACCATCTCACGCAGACGCCGAGCAGACATGGTCGTCACTTCCCAAGGCAGGCCCACCAGGGCCAGGTTGCCAAGACGGAAAATCTGCAATGGGTGAATCGCCGGCTCGAAGTTCGCCGTCACACCTATCAGCTCCGATAGCACATTCGGCACGCCATCGGCCGCTTCTCCAAGATTGGTTGGGAGCAGGACCGGTTTTTCGGCGTGACAGCCCATGCCTAGTAACGGCAGCTGCTCCACATTACACAGGAGAAGGTCGCTTACCAGATTCACCGGCAGCGCCATGTCCGTCAGTCCCGCGAAGTCAGCGGCGACACTGCTAAGCAAGTCGGGCGAAGCGCTACAGGTCAGCCCTTCCTCGCTGATGGGCCCGGGGCCGTCTTCCGCGCCGGCAGGGAAAGACACCCCGAACGCCGCATTGCAGGTTTGTTTATTGGCGACATCCAGCTCTGGTGGATGCTCAAGCCCGGAGAGGACCTCGGGATCCGTGACTGTCACCTTGTTCATCTGCACATGCAGAAGCCGATAATCCACACTCCCGGTTAATGGCTGACCGCTCTGCCAAAGTTCCAGGGCACGAGCCAGTTGTTTGGTGCCGGAGATGGCGTTCGAGTCGACAGGGGTTTCACCCCCGCCGCGGCGAGGATCCGGATGGGGAAACTCATTAATGAAGATATTGGGGGATGCATCGCCCTCATCGGCCTGGGCAAAGGCCGCTACAAAACTGTCTTCGGCGGGGTCCGCCCGGTAATTCGTCGCCATGATCTCTTCGAAACCCAGCGAGGCAAATCCTTTGACATCGGAGCTGACGTAAGGAATTTCCGGCCCCATGACCGTGGGGTGCACACCAAACCAGTTGATCACACCGACCGGGCTGCCACTCTTGCGGCGCAGATTCAGTTGCACCACGGTTTTTACGACGTCAACCTCCTCGCCGCGAATATTCATGTACTGCTCACGTTCATGCTCAGGGTTCATCGCATAAGCAGGGCGCGAGCGATTGATGTTGGTGTTCAACAACTCTCCCACTGCCATTTCGATAGGTGCAGTTTGGGGGTTGGCTTCAATATTCTGATGTGCGCGCACCATGGCATCGACGATGCCATTCACGATGGTGTTGTATACCAGAGCATCGAAACCCAGGTGCAGGGCGTTACCCGCTTCATGGTGCGCATAGCCTGCAGGCCCATTGTGGGTATGAGTTGCCGACAGCATGAGGTTTTCAGCGGTATACGCTGCCGCCAGTTCAGGATTCTGCGCCAGGGTGTTGAGAACACCGTTGCGGATAGATCCCCACATCAAACCAATGTCTGCCGACACAAACATGACGCGTTTTCCGTTGCAGGGCGATTCAAGAGCAAACGCCCGGGCATATTGCCGTGTGTGAAGGCCGTGCATGACCTGCCCGGTATTTTCCCAGCCGGCGCCGCTTTTCAGGGCAACTGGACCGGTAATATCCGACAATCCGCTGCCGAAACGGAACGCCCGATTCTTCGCGCAGGCAGAATCTGCCGTCACTGATGAAACTGCATTAGCGCTCTGGGTTTCATTGTGAGCAACGGAAGGCGCATCGAGACCACTGCCGACTTCCCGTAACGGGCTCTCCATCACACACTGCGCCAGGTCCGGGTTCGCAAAGGGGGCAGGGCTGGCTCCCCGTTCATCCGAAGGGCCACGGCCTCGCTGATCGTTTACCGGCGACGAAGCGTCACGCCCGCCTTGATCGCCGCCACAGGCAACCAAAAACACACTGGCAAACACCAAGCCCAAACAATGGGAGGCAAAACGGTAGTTATTGTTGTTCATGACAATTCTCGCTGGTGGTGATCCGGGTGTTAAAACGCAGCAGTCCAGCCATCCGGCACGCTACCTTCACGGATACGTTGTGGGTGGTCTCCCACATCAACCCGGACCACTTCCTCGGCCCGATCAATGTTGATCACCGACATTTGATCCGTCCCACTCCAGGACACGAAGCAGTTTTCGCCCGAGATATCCCGGGTGATCCAGTAAGGCTTCTCACCCAGCCCTTCCAACAGTTCATATTCGAATGTTTTACGATCAACAATAGCCACATAGTCGCTCATGGTGCCGGCGACACACAGCTTCTCGTCATCGGCCCCCATTGAGATTCCGTGGTGCGCCGAGTCGTTCACGTAAAGCTCGACTGGCAGGTCTGGCACCAGGTTCGGAAGGTTGGCGACTCGGGTGATCTGGTCGTTTTCCATATCGTACTCAACGAACCCATGGAAGAACGAAAGCTGGAAGTAGAAGAACTTTTCATCCTCGGTGTGCGCCATGGGTCGAATGGCTGGACTCATGTCCGGATAACCCGCTTCGGCCAGTTTTTCGCTGATATCAAAGCTTTTGATGTCTTCCCAGGTTTCCGTATCAACCACTTTGAAAATGCGCTCGCCCTTGGTGTCGGTCAGTGCGCCACGGTCTGCGGGGCTGAACACATGACCGATACTGGCGTGGTAGATCTTCTTGCCGTCCTTCGAGTAAACATTTTCATGGGGTGAGTTACCGGTTGGGAAGCGCGCTTTTTCTTCGCCGGTCCAGACATCGAGAATATGCACCACGTTGCCTGTTGAGGCAGACACCGCAACTTCACTGCCGTCCGGAGATAGCGCCATATGGTCAGAGCGAATACCCTCCACTTCGAACCGCCACACAATGTCATTAGAGGTAATATCAATGGCTACAACATCCGCAAAACTGGGGCGCGAAACGATTAACAGCTCCCCGTTTCGGGTGCTATACATGTCGTCTACGTATTGGTTGTGGCCCTCCCCGATCAACAATGCAATGCCATGAAACGCGGCCAGTTTGATCGGATCAAGACGAATCTCATTCATCCGCTCTTCTTTGTCCGGAATGCCATTGATGCGGCCAATTTTTACGTAGCTTTCGCCATCAATTACATCAATGACGCCATCCCAGTTGCTACCGACAAACACCACAGGTTTGGCACCGTCCTTAACGGGAATCGTTGCCAGGGGCTCGTTATCCGGTTGTGTTTGTTCCGCAGGGTTCTGGGCCGAGGTGTCGCTGTCTTTGTCACCAGCACTTTCACTCTCGCCCATGCAGCCGGACAAAATCAGCGCCATAAAAAAGGGGGTAAGGGGTGCTATTAAACGCATGAAAAGGGCTCCACATTGATATCTATTGTTTTTCTTTAATCACGCCACGACCAAAACGTGACATTTTGTTGTGAAACATTATGGATACGTAATCGCAGTTTCAGCTATGGCAGAATTGACAGAGCGATTGGCAGAACCGTCAACTCGGCCCATATACGCCCTCTGAGTGCGGAACATCGTTGATGGACGGGGCATTTTGTCAAAGGCTTGCATGAGAACGCAGGTTTTTTTATATGGCTGTGTTCAATCATAGGCTAGGAGTGTCTAGTGGACGGGGATAAGTCCAGGCCCGGTTTTTCCAAGCCCAATGAAAGGACGGGCGCTGAGACTGAATAAAAAATGCCTTGCTAACCCTGACATGGCGTCTTCTCAAATCAGGGTGACTCCGGTGATTCCGAAGTCACCCATGAGGTCATTTTACGCGCAATAGGTTTTGCCTTAGCTCGGCAGGTACTCTTTACCCCAGCCGGTGCCTGCTATCTCTCGCTCGATCAAGCCGTCTATTTCATTGTCGCTGTAACCTACAGCCGCCAATACCTCCCGCGTTGAATGGCCAAACCGCTCGGCAGGCCGGAAAGCCCGGATCATCGCTTCGGAGGGTCGGATCGAATAATGATCTACTTGCGTAATGCAGTGACCACTCGGATGATCCCGGAAAATCGAGAAAGCATAGCTGCCGAGGGTTGTGCCCGGTGTGCCATCAGCCTCGCGGCTGTATTGTGCTCGCAGGTTCTCGATCGACATTGGAACCGCAGCCGCAATATCCGCAGCCTGAAGCTGATCTGCCCAGTAGCTGGCCGGTGCCTTGGCAAACGCAGCCGTCAGAAATGCTGGAATGTCCACTGCCGTTGAAATGCCACCGAGTCCTTCAACCTGCTCCATTTTCGACAACTCCTCCCGGCTCGAATCCAGGAAGATCCAGCCCTCACGAGTAGGATAGAAGTGCGACAGCTCATGGTTGCCCAACGCCTCGCGTCCGGAGGGTTCATTAAACGGTGCCCGTCCCTCGTAGTCGAACGCAAAGGGGGCTTGTGCGAAGTTGGTAACAGCGGACAGGGAAGTCCGCGCCCGGGATACCGCTCCGGTTTTGTGCTTGCGATACAACGCCACTGACATGGCCAGCCCGGCAGCAAAACCACAGTTCACGTCGAGCGTGCCAAGGTGCGCATGCTCCTCAGGCGTGGCAGCTCCGCCAAAGCGGCTCATGATGCCACTGTTGGCCTGGACGATGTCATCGTATCCGATGTAATCGGTTTTGGGACCACGAAGGGGACCTCCCAGGCAGTCCAGGCGGCAGAATAGAACGCCGGGATTAACGCTTTGAAGGGTTTCATGATCCAGGCCCAGTGTTTTGATCTGACGTTCTGGCGCGTTGATCACAACCATATCCACGGTTCGGACCAGACGATTGAACGCCTCCCGGCCTTCTTCGCTCATGATGTCAATCAACGCACTTTGTTTGTTGACACCGGTCTGGAAAGTGAAAAGGGTTCCGATAAGCGGATCATACAACGGCGTAATGGGATCGACCTTGATCACATCGGCACCGAAGCGGCTGAGGAATGCCGTTGAATGAGGGCCGGCAATGACGTTGGTCAGGTCCAGAATTCGTACCCCTTCCAGCCAACCTTTGTTACTGACCGGCCCAATATCTGTGCCTGTTGGACGGGTAACGTTTTCTGCCGCTGCAACAGTTTTCAGCCCAGCAAGGGCTTCATCGTAGCTAACGTTTCTTCGCGGACGCGGGCTCAGCATATCGGCGCCGATATCCTCCAGCCAGGCAATCGGTCCGGGTTGTTTCATTCGACCAAACTCCGGATCGTTCACTTCGATAATCAGGCCAGCGGTGTTGGTATGTTCACTGTTCACCCATTCCTGGGTAGTGCGATGGGGTGCACCGGGGATCTGTCCTTCACCGAACAATCGACCCCACTCCTCGGAAGTGCGGGTCAGGAAGGCTCTCTTCATCTTGGCTGAAATGATGTCGGCCCACTTCTTGGGCAGGGGATAGACTCCGATGGAGGTCTCACCGTCCCATTCAGAGATGGGCATGTGCAGATCTTTGACATCAGGCAGGCCCTCAGCCACCAGTTCGTCATATATCCCGAGCAGTTGCAGACACCGCTTGGCATGATTCCGGTGGGATGGACACACACAGTAGAACATTCGGCCGTCGGAACATTCGTAGGTACGGAAAAACGGATCGAGATATTCCTGAAGATCATCATAGCTCAGATCCATCGGAATGTTGTTGGCCTTGCGGTGCTCGATTTCATGCTCCCGCATCGTTTTATAACGCTCTGGAAGCCCCTCAACAACGTAGGAGTTGTAAGACAGCCCCTCCATAAGTGCAGCTGCCACAGGAACCTCAATGCTGTCTCCGCGACCAGTCTTTTCACGCTCGAACAAAGCGAGCGCTATGGAACTTGCAGCCAAGGAAATGGCATAGGACGATCCCAGAGGCAGGGGCGAAAAGCTGGGATTGATGCCCATCAGAACCCGGTTGAACCCCATGTCGGTAAAGGCACCGCAGGAAGCTGCGACAACCGCCTCGGTGGCTTTCCATTCCCGACGCAGTGAATCGTTGCTGGCAAAGCCCGGTACAGACAGCGTGATCAGATCAGGACGCTCCTCACGTAGTAGCTGGAAGTCGACGCCAAGCCTCTTCATGACTCCCGGCCGGAAACTCTCGATAACAATGTCCGCCTCGGCAATCAGTGCCAGTGCCTTTGACAGGTCGGACTGCTGTTTCAGGTCCAGCCGGATGCAGCTTTTATTGCGGTTAAGAACGGCATTTGCGGGATTATCCCACTGCGGGCCTTCCGGCGGATCTATGTGAACGACGGTGGCGCCAAAATCGGCCAACACCATAGCGACGGCCGGGCCTGCGATCTGCTGGCCAAAATCGACGACGCGAACACCTTCAAGGGGTAATTGGGTCTTGTTTTTCATTGCAGTCTTTCCCTCTGATTCTCATTCCAACGTTTTGCTATCGAAGGCACCGCGTTGGGCGTGATCCTGTTGGTTTGGGTAAACGTCATCGAAACCACTGACCAGCCGGCGTTGCGACCGGTTGTTTCGATTGCCCAGATATTAGAGACAAAGACTGACTGCGAACCAGCAATAAAAAATGGGCCTCAGACCCCATTTTTTTTATGGCTGTTCGCTCCCGGCTTACCCATAAAAAAACTTTGGTCTGAGGGGCGGTTTTTATTGATTCAAAACCTCAGGTGTTTCGGCTAAAAATAGCTCCACTTCGAGTTGATGCCGCTTGATGGCACGACTTCCTGTTGCCTTATCAGATAACAACAAAACATCGAGGACGAAGCATGACGAACAAGTACAAAACGATTCTGGTACCGCTGGAACCGGCACTTGAGAGTACCTGGCGCTCAGCTCTGCCAGCGGCTATAGACCTTGCCAGTACACATCAGGCGACCCTTTGCCTGATGACTGTGGTGCCTGAAGCCGAAATCCCCTCAATTGCGGCGCATTTGCCCGAAGGTCTTGACGAAAAATTGCGGGACAAGGGTTTGGATGCACTGGAGACGCTGCGAGCAAAGGAAGTGCCGGAGTTGATCCACTCCCGCTCACTTGTCAGTCAGGGGCGAATAGACAAGCAGATCCTGCGCATGGCAGCGAAGATCGATGCTGATCTGATTGTCATGGCGTCACACCGCCCGAAAGCAACCGATTACCTTATCAGCGCAATTGCCGCCTACGTCACACGGCATGCCCAAAGCTCTGTCATGGTCGTGCGTGAAAAAAACGAGGATCGTTAAGATGGATAACAAAAAATTGATGCTCCGTGGTTCCGGCATACTGGCCCGGACAAACCCTGTAATGGCAATCGGTTCCGGGCTTCTGGTGTTGGCTTTCGTGCTGTTCACCGTGGTTGCTCCAGAGAATGCCAACTCACTGTACGGCAATATCAAGGCATTCATAGCGACCGACCTGGCCTGGTATTACGTCGGGTTCATGAGCTTGGCGCTGCTGCTTTCGGTCTGGTTGGTTTTCAGCCGGTACGGTGATATTCGTCTGGGTAAGGATGATGACAGACCGGAGTTCAGTAACTTCTCTTGGTTCTCGATGCTGTTCGGAGCGGGGATTGGTATTGGTATTCTGTTCTGGAGCATTGCTGAACCCGTTTACCATTTCCAGGGCACGCCCTTGATTGGGACCGGTCAGGAACAAACTGTAGAAGCGGCTCAGGTGGCCATGCGCGTTGCCATCTTCCACTGGGGCCTGCATGGCTGGGCATTGTTCTCTCTGGCGGGCCTGACGTTAGCGTATTTTGCCTACCGTAAGGGGTTGCCCCTGTCGATTCGTTCGAGCCTATACCCGATTTTTGGTGATCGGATTTATGGTCCGATCGGCCACGTCGCCGACCTGCTGGCCGTATTCGGTACCGTTTTCGGCATCGCGACCTCCCTTGGTCTGGGCGCTCAGCAAATTAACGCAGGGCTCAATTACCTGATAGGTATTGAGGTGTCGGTCTCCACCCAGGTTCTTCTAATTGCAGTTATTTCAGTGTTGTCAACGGTTTCCGTTATGTCGGGTCTGCACAAAGGCATCCGGTTGCTGAGCGAGATCAATATGAAGCTCACCATGGTGATTCTCGGTCTGTTTGTTGTGGTCGGGCCGACCGCCTATGTTCTTGGTGCTCTGGTGACCAATCTAGGCGATTACCTGGTGCACGCTGTGGAGCTGGGCTTCTGGGTTGACCCGGATCCGAAGAGCGAGTGGCAGGGCTGGTGGACCGTGTTTTATTGGGGATGGTGGATTGCTTGGGCTCCCTTCTGTGGCATTTTCATTGCTCGCATCTCCAAAGGCCGCACTATCCGTGAGTTTGTCCTGGGCGTACTGGTCGCACCGACCCTGCTGGCGGCAGTCTGGATTACCATCTTTGGCAACACGGCAATGTACCTGGAGCTGTTTGGAAGCGGCGGTGTGGTGGAGGCTGTCAACAAGGATACTACGATGGCGCTGTTCGCCACTATTGAGCTGATGACAGAGAGCCAGGCAATGGTGATCCTGATGGCGTGCATCTGCACCGCCCTGCTGGTGACCTACTTCGTGACATCATCAGATTCTGCAACGTTGGTGATCTGCACCCTGATCTCCATGGGAGAGACCAACCCTCTGCCCCGCTATCGGGTGTTCTGGGGAGCGGCAATCGGCGCGGTAGCAGCGGTGCTGCTTCTGGCTGGGGGGCTTAAAGCGCTTCAGACGGCCTCGATCGTGGCAGCACTGCCTTTCTCATTCATCCTGATTATGGCGATATATGGCTTGCTAGCCTCTCTGAGGGCGGAGGTCCTACCGCAGCGGTCGGCATCCCGCTTTGCGCGATTCTCTGGCAGGAGTTCTGAGCCCGAGCCAGAGGTGCCGGCTGTGACACCCGCACCCGGAAACATCTGATCAAAAGCGGCTCTGCTTTTATTCCAAAGCAGAGCCTCCCTGAGCACTTGATTTTCAACCTGGGCAGCAAGGCCAGACGGCCCCGTGCGCCCAAAATTGGCCACACGAATGTCCACCCGGACAGAATGGGTGGCAAGAGGAGAAAGTATGTCAACACAAGTGATCCTTCCACGTGTCATGCAGATCGGTGCAGGTGCTTCTGAACAGGTGCCGGCTGTGCTTGAAAGTCTCGGTTGCAGTCACCCGCTGATCATCACCGACAAGATGATGGTGGAGCTGGGCTATGCCCGAAACATCCAGTCCAGACTGGCGGAGCATAACCTGAGCGCTGAAGTCTTTGACGATACCGTGCCGGAGCCGACAGTCGATTCTATCCAGGCAGGTGTTGAGCGTATTCGTAGCGGCAGTTACGACTGCATTATTGCACTGGGTGGCGGTAGCCCTATCGACAGCGCCAAGGCCATCGGCATTTTGGGCAAGCTCGGTGGCGAAATGCGGGATTACAAGTTCCCGCGAATCGTCAATCAAGCCGGACTACCAATCATTGCGATTCCGACTACTGCGGGTACCGGATCTGAAGTTACCCGATTCACTATCATCACGGATGAGACCAACGGCGAGAAGATGCTCTGTGTCGGCATCGGCTTTATGCCGATCGCAGCCCTGGTGGATTTCAATCTAACACTGTCGCTGCCACCACGAATCACTGCGGATACCGGTATCGATGCGCTGACTCATGCCATGGAGGCCTATGTCAGCCGCAAGGCAAGCCCCTATAGCGACAGCCAGGCACTGTCCGCCATGCGGCTGATCGGTCCGAATCTGCGCCGAGCCTATAAGAACGGTGACGATCAGGAGGCCCGCGAAGCCATGATGCTGGGATCCACTTTGGCCGGTGTAGCGTTCTCGAACTCGTCCGTTGCCCTGGTTCATGGTATGAGCCGGCCCATTGGTGCCGCTTTTCACGTTCCCCACGGTCTCTCTAATGCCATGCTACTTCCGGCCGTGACGGAGTTCTCGATTCCGGCAGCGGAAGAGCGTTACGCCGATTGTGCTCGCGCAATGGGTGTCGCTCAACAATCCGATAGTACGAAGCGTGCCAATCAAAAGTTGCTGGATGAACTGCATGCACTCAACGATGAACTGCAGGTACCCACTCCGGAGATGTTTGGCATTGACCGAAACGAATTCTTTGATCTGATGCCAACGATGGCAGAGCAGGCGCTGCAATCAGGCTCACCGGGAAATAATCCAAAGGTGCCGACGGCTGAAGAGATCGTCCGGCTTTACGAGAAACTCTGGTAACCCCCCAACATTTACGACCATCGCGCGCCCATGGGCGCCAATAAAAAGAGGACATTACAATGAACACAGTCGGACACCTGATCAACGGTGAAATCAATAACCAGGGCGAGCGTCGCCAGCCCGTCTTCAACCCCTCGACTGGTGAGGTATCCCGCGAGGTGCTGCTGGCATCGCGCAGCACCGTTGAAGAAGCCATCGCTGCCGCCCAGTCAGCATTCCCCGAGTGGCGCGCCACTCCGCCGATCAAGCGTGCTCGCATTATGTTCCGGTTCAAGGAACTGCTCGAGCGCAATGCTGATCGTATCTGCAAAATGATCGGCGAAGAGCACGGCAAGATCAGTCACGATGCCATGGGGGAGTTGCAGCGTGGCATCGAGAACGTCGAGTACGCCTGTGGCGCGCCTGAACTTCTCAAAGGCGAGCATAGCCGTAACGTTGGCCCGAACATCGACGCCTGGAGCGAATTCCAGCCCCTGGGCGTGGTGGCGGGTATTACCCCATTCAACTTCCCCGCCATGGTTCCGCTGTGGATGTATCCGATGGCACTGGTATGTGGTAACTGTTTTGTGCTCAAACCATCCGAGCGGGACCCCAGCTCCACGCTGTTTATTGCACAGCTGTTGCAGGAAGCAGGACTTCCGAATGGCGTCATGAACGTGGTCAACGGTGACAAGGAAGCGGTCGACACACTTCTGGAGGACAACCGTGTTCAGGCCGTTAGCTTTGTCGGCTCCACCCCGATTGCGGAGTACATTTACAGTAAGGCAAGCGCCCACGGCAAGCGCTGCCAGGCCCTTGGTGGCGCTAAGAACCATGCCATCGTGATGCCCGATGCCGATATGGACAATGCTGTGAATCAGTTGGTCGGTGCGGCCTTTGGCTCGTCCGGCGAACGTTGCATGGCGTTGTCGGTAGCAGTGGCCGTGGGTGATGATGCTGCCGATGCACTGGTGGCGAAAATGACAGAGGCGATGCAGTCTCTGAAGGTAGGCGCCTACTCAGAAGCCAGTAACGATTTCGGTCCGTTGATTACCCGCGAGCACCAGCAGAAGGTGGTTGGCTATATCAACAGTGCTGAAGAACAGGGTGCCACCGTTGTTGTTGATGGTCGTAACCCACAAGTCGCTGGCTACGAAGAGGGCTTCTTTGTTGACGGCACGCTGATCGACAATGTGACGCCAGATATGGTCAGTTATCGCGAGGAGATTTTTGGGCCGGTCCTGCAGGTGATTCGGGTGCAGAGCATGGAATCGGCCATGCAGCTGATCAACGATCATGAGTATGGCAACGGAACCTGCATCTTCACCCGCGATGGTGAAGCCGCCCGCTATTTCACGGATCACATCCAGGTCGGCATGGTTGGTATCAACGTACCGCTGCCAGTGCCTGTCGCCTATCACAGTTTTGGTGGCTGGAAACGGTCCCTGTTTGGTGATCTCAACGCCTATGGTCCCGATGGTGTGCGCTTCTACACCCGGCGGAAATCGATTACCCAGCGCTGGCCGTCTGCCGGTGTACGCGAGGGTGTCGAGTTCTCTATGCCAACCATGAAGTAAAGGCCCTCTTTACCTTCGTTACTGAGAGGGGGGTGCAGTGTCCCGACTTCCGGGACGCTGCCTTTTTAAGGCTCAGATATTTGATTAATATCGAACCTCATACACAATAGGGACACAATCGGTAAAAAGATCCAGCCCGCCATGAAAAAGAAGCTACCCCCGCTCAATTGGCTAAGGTCATTCGAAGCGACGGCGCGCCACTTGAATATTACTCAGGCTGCTGCTGAATTGAATCAGACTCAGGCGGCCATCAGTCAGCAGATCAAGGGACTGGAGAGTCAGTTGGGTACACCCTTGTTCAATCGATTGCCCAGGGGGTTATCGATGACCGAAGCCGGCAAGGCATACCTTCCGGTCGTCCACGAGTGCATTCGCCGACTCAGAACTGCCACGGATGAGATCTTTGGCCAGGACAAGACCCGTTTATTGACTATCCGCTCCAACCTCGTCTTTTTTACCTTCTGGCTTGCTCCACGCTTTGCCCGGTTCCGGGAACGTTATCCGGATGTCGGCCTCCGCTTCAGTAGCCATATCTGGGCCGACAACTTCAATCGCGAGTCAGATATGGAAATCTGCTACGGTCAGGGCGCATGGCCCGGCATGGAGGCGGATCGCCTTACCTGGGACGAGTTGATCCCGGTATGCAGTCCGGCCATGTCGAACGGGCTCCAGGTGCCCCGGACTCCTCAGGATCTTGCCGAACACACCCTTCTCCACGTGATCGGTTACGAGGACGGCTGGGGGCACTGGCTGGATCACTCGGGATACCCGAACCTCCAATTCAGGAGTCAGCTTCAGTTTGATACGCTTATCTCCGCACTCCAAGTAGCTCGCTATGGTGACGGGATAGCGTTGGGCAGGAGCAGTCTCGTATCAGAAATGATTTCGAAAGGCGAACTTATTGCACCGTTTAACCAAGGGGTAAAAACGTCAGAAGCGTTTTATCTTGTACGTCCTGCCAATCAATATATTCATCCACACGCTGAAATTTTCCGAACCTGGATAGTAGAGGAAGCGACCAAAGGTAATTAGTCCAAAGAGCTGCGACAAATCTTACCAAAATTATTAGAAATCTTGGAACTCCTGCATCAGGTAGAAGGGGGTGGGGCGGGGGAGTGACTGACTCTCCCTTTCCTCTCAACGGGTTCTACCCCGTAACTGCCTACATTCTCTTGCCCCCCAACTTAAGCGCCGCCCAAAGCGAGGAACCGTTGTCAGCGCCCAAGCGCGGATTACGAATTGGGCCGCCCTCCTCACGCAAAGGGCTCAGATTCGAGTCCAGCTGGGCGGGGCGTTCTTGTGAAAGATGCCCCTCCGAAGCCCCCTATCCTCTCAAAACTTAAAACCAGACATTTTTATTGGACAATCGTCCAGATTAAATGATTAACTTTGCATACTGTACGAATCGCAGTTGGCTTACACAGAGGTGCAGCCCTGAAAAGCAGCACACCTATGGACGCCGAAAAGGCCGTGGCCCGGAAGGGATAAAGCCTCGGTTGGTATCGGTAACAGGCAGAGAGAGTTGCAATGACACAACAACAATATGATTTTGACTATGTGGTGATCGGGTCCGGTTTCGGCGGCAGTGTGTCCGCCTACCGGCTGAGCCAAAAGGGCTATCGGGTCCTGGTGCTGGAACAGGGCCGTCGCTGGACGCCCGAGAACCTGCCAAAAACCAACTGGAAGGTCTGGGACTACCTGTGGCGGCCGTTCGCCGGCTTGCGCGGATTTCTCAGCCTGCGCCTGTTCCGTCACGTGATGATTCTCCATGGCAACGCCGTCGGTGGCGGCTCCATCACCTACGCCCAGACCCTGCTGGTTCCCAAAGACAGCGTCTGGGAGGATGGCAACTGGGCCGGCCTGGATGACTGGAAAACAACCATGCCCGCCCATTACGAGACGGCCAAGCATATGCTCGGGGTCGCCGAGAACCGTCGCCCCGGGCCGGCAGACGACAAGCTCCGGGAAATGGCGGCCGCCGCGGACGTGGAAGACAGTTTTTACTACACCGATGTCGGTGTGTTCTTCGGCAACGACGAGGACGCCCCCGGAACCGAATATCCGGATCCGTACTTTGGTGGGGAAGGACCGGAACGCAACTCCTGCGTCGGCTGCGGCGGGTGCATGGTTGGCTGCCGCTACAATGCCAAGAATACCCTCGACAAGAACTACCTCTATCTGGCGGAACGGTTGGGCGCGGAAGTCCGGGCCGAAACCGAGTGTGTCGACGTACGGCCACTGGGCAACACGGATGGCTCTGAAGGTTACGAAGTCACCACGGCACCGGCGTTCAAACGTTTCAACCGGCCGCAAACCCGCATCACCGCCGGCAGCGTGATCGTTGCCGCTTCGTCCCTGGGCACACAGCAATTGCTGTTCAAACTGAAGGAAAAGGGCTCGCTACCCAATGTGTCTGATGACCTCGGCAACCGGGTTCGCACCAATTCCGAGTCGATTCTCGGCGTACGGTACCCCAACACCAAGGAGGACATGTCCCGGGGCGTAGCCATCGGCTCTGGTATTTACATCGACGACCATACCCACATCGAGGCCGTCCGTTATCCGGAAGGCTCTAATCTGATGAGCAGCCTGCTCACCGTGCTAACCGGCGGCCGGCCGGGACCGACCCGCATCCTGAGTTGGCTGGCGGCACTGGCCAAACTGATCGCCACCCGTGGGTTCAATGGCATTCGTAGTGTTCTGCCTTATCGTTTTGCCTCTGAAACGGTCATTTTCCTCGTTATGCAGACCCTGGACGGTCACATCAACATGCGCTGGAAGCGCCCCTGGTTCTGGCCTTTCGGGAAGCAGCTTGCCACCGAGGGTGACCGTATCCCGACGTTCATTCCCGAAGCCAACGCGTTCACCGAAAAGGCCGCGCGTGCCACGGGCGGCGTTGGCCTGAGCTCCATGAGCGAGATCCTGTTCAATGTACCGATGACAGCCCACTGTATGGGTGGCTGCGCCATGGCGGGTTCACCGGACAAAGGCGTTATCGACCCACAGAACCGCGTGTTCAACTACCAGAACTTGTACGTGATTGATGGTTCGATGTTGTCCGCCAACCTGGGCGTTAACCCAAGCCTGACCATTACAGCACTGGCGGAACGGGCGATGTCTTTCATTCCGCAAAAGGCAGACGCTTCCGGCGCCGAAGCGAAGCAAAGGACCTCTGTATGAATAATAATCTTCAGGAGAACGATGTCTTCATCGATCTCGACAATGACCTCACCACACTCGCAAAAACCCGAGACAGCTGGGCACAGACCCCAGTGGCGGATCGCATCCAGATCCTTCAGGAGATCAAGGATTCATTGCTCAGCGTTTCCGACGCCTGGGCTCGGGATGCCGCCCGCGCCAAAGGACTGGATCAGGATTCGCCTCTGGTCGGTGAAGAGTGGTTGTCAGGCCCCTATGCGGTGATGGGAGCCTGCAATGGTCTGATCGATACTCTGTCCGGTCTGGAAGGCAAGTCTTTCCTGAAAAACATCCCCTTCCGGACACTGCCGTCGGGCCAGACCGCTGCACGGGTTGTTCCCCACAGCCTATGGGACAGGTTGCTGTTGTCGGGCGTGAAAGCCGACATCTGGATGCAAAAGGGCATCAATGAAAACAACATCGCCGCCAACACAGCCACCGTCTATGACGATGCACCCGAACAGAGAAGCGGGCGGGTCTCCCTGGTGCTTGGTGCCGGCAATATTGCCGCCATTGCCCCACTCGATGCCTTCCAGAAACTGTTCGTGGAACACCAGGTCGTCATCCTCAAGATGAACCCGGTCAACGATTACCTGACCGAACACCTGAAGGCCGCACTGCGCCCGCTGATCGACCGCGATGCTCTGCGTATCGTAAAGGGTGGCGGCGATGTGGGCGCGTGGCTGACCGAGCACCCCACGGTGGAGGAGATCCACATCACAGGTGCGGAAACGACCCACGACGCGATCATCTGGGGCCGGGGTGAGGAAGGCCAGCGCAACCGGGAAGCGGGCACACCCCGGGTGAACAAGCGTATTACCTCCGAACTGGGCGCGGTCTGTCCCACCATTGTGGTACCAGGCAACTGGTCCGCCGCCGACATTCGCTTCCAGGCCGAACAGATTGCCACCCACAAGCTCCACAATTCCGGCTTCAACTGTGTGGCGTGCCAGGTGCTGCTGATGCCGGACGGCTGGAATCAGGCCACGGACCTGATGAGCGAACTTCGCAACGTCTTGGGCCGCTCCACGCGCCCGGCTTACTATCCCGGGGCCGAAGATCGTCTGGACACCTTCCACCAGAAATCGGAAGAGGTGACCACCGTCAATCGGGGCTCAGCTCCCAACTTGCTGATCAACAAGCTCGAAGACAACGACTGGTTCCACACCAATGAAATCTTCGCCCCGGCGCTCTCCACCCACTCTCTGGAGGCCCCGGATGTGGAGCAGTATCTGCGCAACGCCATTACGTTCGCCAACGAAAAGCTCCACGGCACTCTGGGTGCGAACATCGTTATCCATCCGGATACCATCCGCTCTATCGGACGCTCGCGATTCGAGGAGCTCTTGGCGGAACTACGCTACGGAACCATTGCCATCAACACCTGGACCGGCCTCGGCTTCCTGTCGACAGTGTGCCCCTGGGGCGCCTTCCCCGGCCACACACTGGATGACGTCCAGAGCGGCATAGGCACAGTCCATAACACCTTCATGTTCGACTCTGTGGAGCGTGCGGTCGTAGAGGCCCCATTCCGGCCTTTTCCACGCTCGGTATTGTCCGGCGAATGGACACTGCTGCCCCGGCCGCCCTGGTTTATCACCAACAAGCGACAGCAGCGCCTCGGACGACTGCTCACGCGATTCCAGCACAGCCCCGGATGGCGTCATATTCCGCGCATTTTTGCCAACGCACTCAGGGGGTAATGCCCTATGAATTCCGAAGCATCCGGTAAGCTGCAGGTTCGAGCCGAGCGCAAGAACCGAAAACGCCAGGAAAAGAAAGATCAGATTGCAGGCAGTGCCCTGAAGGCTCTTCAGGAACTGGGCTACGCCAATACCAGCCTGCGGGATATTGCCGAGAAATCCAGCTTGTCGCTGGGCATGCTCCACTACTACTTTGAAGACCGCACGGAGCTGATTCTCCGCTGTGTTAGCGTCTACAAAACCGCCTTCACCTCCCTGCTCTACGAGACGGTTAACCATGCCCATGGTCGGGAGGCCGTCATCGACGCCCTGGCCGGAGCGCTGGCAACCACCATTGTCGAAGAAGCCTCGACCCACCGGTTATGGTACGACCTTCGGAGTCAGGCTCTTTTCGATTCTGCCTTCCGGCCCGTGGTCGAGGAGATCGAAGAGACCCTGATCGATATTCTCAAATTGGCCGCAACCCGAGCCGACAAGGCAGACGAGATCGACGCCTCCCTCGGTTATGCATTAATTGATGGTGTGTTCCGCTACCAGCTGCAGAACCAGATAACGGGAACACCCCGTGACCAAAAAGCGCTCGCCATGGAAATGCGGGCTGTATTGGAATTGTTTCTTTAGACCATGACCCGGGGATACCGGTTGTGGCTCGAAATCTATGCAACAGGAGTCAATATGATAACAACAACACCCCTCAGACAGATGACCGTTCCGTTGATAGCCGGGCTGATGCTGCTAGCGCCTGCAGCTCAATCACAGGAAGCCAGCAGGCACACCGCCGAAGCCAACCGTGCTGTGTTAGAGAGCCTGCCGTTTGATAATCGCGCCGATTTTGAGCGGGCAACACGGGGGCTGATCGCAACGCCGGAGCAGAAAAAGATCACCGATGCCGACGGCAAGGTCGTTTACGACATTGGCCAGTTTGATTTCCTGGTGGATCAGGATTCCCCTGCAACAGCCAACCCCAGCCTCTGGCGACAAGGGCAGCTTAATCAGATTACCGGATTGTTCGAGGTGACGGAGGGCATCTATCAGATCAGGGGCTACGACCTGTCGGTGATGAGCTTCATCCGTGGCGATAACGGCTGGATCGTGATTGACCCGCTGATATCCGTTGACCCCGCGAAAGCCGGTTTCGAGCTCTTGCGAAAGCACGTCGCCGACCTGCCGGTGAGTGCCGTTATTTTCACCCACAGCCACGCGGACCACTTCGGAGGCGTGAAGGGCATCATAACCGAGGAAGAGATTGAGCGTCGCAACGTCCCTGTCATCGCGCCCGAGAATTTCTACGAGGAGTCGGTGGGTGAGAACCTGATCGCCGGCAATACCATGAGCCGCCGGGCCAGTTATATGTTCGGCAATCTGTTGCCCACGGGACCGGAAGGTTCCATTGGTGCAGGCCTGGGCCAAAAGACGTCGGCAGGTCTGATCACCATTGTGCAACCCACGCGTACCATCTCCGGTCCGCCGGGAGAGCCGATCGAAACAACTGTTGATGGCGTTCCCATGACCTTCATCAACACCCCGGGCGCAGAAGCGCCAGCGGAACTGATGTTCTACCTGCCCGACTCCAAAGCCCTGATGCAGGCAGAGGAAATCAACCATACCCTGCACAACCTCTATACTCTGCGCGGTGCCAAAGTGCGCAATGGCGACCAGTGGGCCAAGTACATCAATCAGGTGATCAACCTCTTTGGTGACGACGTCGAGATCAGTTTCGGCAGCCACCACTGGCCGGTTTGGGGCAAGGAGGAAATCAACGAGTTCTGGCGCAAACAGCGGGACACCTACCGCTACATCCACGACGAGACGCTGCGCCTGGCCAACAAGGGCCAGACCATGGATGAAATCGCCGAAAGCCTGAAACTGCCCGAAACACTGGCCAACGAATTCGCTAACCGGGGTTACTACGGCACTGTGAGCCACAACGCCAAGGCCCAGTACCAACTGTACTTCGGCTGGTTCAGCGGCAATCCTTCGGAACTCAACCCCCTGCCCCCGGTTGAGGAGGGACAAAAGTTTGTCGAGTACGTTGGCGGCGCGGAAGCCCTGATCGACAAAGCACGTGCGGACTACGAAGCTGGCAATTACCGCTGGGCGGCCACGGCTCTGAACCATCTTGTCTTTGCCCAACCGGACAATGCCAACGCTAAAAACCTGCTGGCTGACGTACTGACCCAGATGGGCTACCAGTCTGAGAGCGGCCCGTGGCGCAACTTCTACCTCAGTGGTGCGAAGGAGCTTCGTGAAGGTGTCGTGTCCGGCCTGACGCCAAGTACTGCCTCCGCCGATATCATCCGCGGACTGCCGCTGGACAAGTACATGGACTATCTGGCCATGCGCCTGGATCACCCCAAGGCTGCACGGACTGGCGTGGACATCAGCCTGAATATCGTCATGCCGGATGTCGACGAGCGGGTCGAGCTTACCGTCGCCAATGGCGTGATGAACTACACCATGGGTACCCGCAATGACGACGCGGACGCCACGGTTTCACTGGACCGCACCGTACTGGACGCCATCAACCTCAAGCAGCGGACCTTTCCGGATGCGATCAAAGCCGGAGACATAAAGATTGACGGTAGCCAGGAGGCCTTCATGACCTATCTTGGCCTGCTGGACAGCTTCGAGTTCGGGTTCAACATCGTTACCCCCTGAGGACAGCTGATATACATCGTGACCTTTCGATCCGATAGCGCCATGGACGGTGCTTCGGCTTCATCAGGGCTTTTTTGCTTTCCGAACAGGAGCCTCTCGGCCAATTCGCGGGTCACACATTGGGCTGCCGCAATAGCGCATCCACTGTCGCTGTATACGGCGCCTCAACGCCCAGCGCCTCACAACGCCGCAACACAGCACCAGCAATACTGTCCAGCTCCAGCGGGCGCCCCTTCTCCTTATCCACCAACATCGACGTTTTGATAGCGTTGAAATTGCTGATCAGCTCGAACATCTCGTCCAGATCCTTCTTTCCGAGGTTTACACCGTCTGACTTTGAGGCTTCGATGGTTTCCGCCATCATGCCATACACGATTTTACTGAACTTAGGATGGTGGGTGAGGCTTCGGGTATCCAGACCGGTGAGGGCGGACAGCGGGTTCACACCGTTGTTGATGACCAGTTTGCGCCAGAGTTCGTAGCGAATGTTGTCCGAGAGAGTTGTTGGGATACCGGCATCATTCAAAGCGGCAGCCAGGGTCTCGAGTAACGGGCTTTGGGTATCGGACCTCGCGCTGACTTTTGGCCATACCCCCATCACAATCTGGGCGATGCCTTCGGCCTCGATAACTCCTGGTCTGGCAACATGGCCGCCGATACGTACGGCAAGCCCACCGATAACCCTGTCGGCACCGATGGCTTCCGCCAGGAGCGGCTCATTGTCGACGCCATTTTGCACAGACAATACAGGCACCCGTCCCTGGTTTAGCCAGGCACCTAGCTCCTCCACGACTGAAGCCGTCGCTGTCGCCTTGAGGGAAATAACAATAACGTCAAAATCATCAGGCTTATACTGATTAACTAGCTGATGATGATCATACGCATCCGGTCGATGAAAGAGTTCCCGGCCTTCGTAATGGACCGTCAAGCCATTTTCTCTGAGGGCTTCCAGATGCTCACTACGAGCAGTCAGCACTACCTGGTGCCCTGCACCCAATAACCTAGCCGCGTAGTACCCCCCGATACCGCCAGCACCAATCATCAAGAGTCTGAGCATTCAGGGAACCCCTCTTTTTTCGCAGTTTAATGCATCCAGCCATAGCCAGCGAGGGACCGGCTGTTCTCGTTCATTGAAAAGCCAAACAGGCGTTGGGGCGCTTTCATCCCGCCCAGGCTGAAGGCGGTATTGAGCACACATAATGTTGGGTCGACCACGGGGCGCTCATCGCTGGAAGATAAACGAGTACCACTCAGATCCGACTTCGACATTGCCTTCACCCACCGCTGCTCATTTTCCCACTGTCGAATCAGGTTGCGCATGTAGGTAGCGTGAGGCTGGTGATGGTTTGTACTATTATCGTCTGTGTCCAGCCGATCCAGACAGATAAGCAGCACGCCCTGGTCCCGCAGCGTTTCCAGACAATGGCCGATGTCACGATAATGTCCACTCGTCATGCCAGTGTTGAGGCGCAGCTCTATCACTTCCTCCGGCTTCAGTTGCATCATGCTTTCTGCCAGCAGTTTCAACCCGGGTTCTCCTGAAATCGTGACGCCCACATCAAAACCACGCGCGTGCATGTCGGACTGTAGACCTCTGGCCAGAACGCCCTCACCGCCCTGGTGAAAGATTTCTGGCTGGACACCCCCTATCTCCGAAGTGATAAATACCACCCTGTCCACGATAATATCCTGCCGTATCAGACGGCATACGCTGGCCTGCCCTCTAGGGCCAGCCAGCGCTTCCGTTTCACAGGACAAATACAGCACTGGCAGTTTGGTCACCTCTCTACCGCCCCAGTTTTTTGGCCGACTGGCCACCAATGCCGAAGTGTTGCTTCGGCATTTCGGTGATCATTACCCGGATGCGTTCCATGGGTGCATCCAGGGAGCGGGCCATGGCCTCGCTCACTTCCTGAATGAGGGTTTCTTTTTGCTCGTCCGTTCTGCCTTCAATAATGTAAAGCTGAGCAATGGGCATAACGCCTCCTTGTCAGAGTCATAGTCAGATGAATCGTCCGGAAACCGTTCCCAACCCCTGGTAACGGACGGTGATATTGTCACCCGGCTCCACGGCAATGGCGGCAGTGATGCCACCGGTCATGATGAAGGTGCCCGCCGGGATGTGCTCGCCTCGCTCCGCCAGCAGGTTGGCCAGCATGGCGACGCTGGAGGCCGGATGGCCTAGCACCGCAGCACCGGCACCCACGTCGACAACTTCACCGTTCTTCTCGACCACCACTCCCAGGGTTTTGAGGTCAACATCCGCCACATCGGCCATCTGGCCACCGGTGATAAAACGGGTAGACGAGGCGTTATCAGCGACCACGCTCACCAGATCAAACTTGAAGTTCTCATAGCGGGAGTCGATGATTTCCACGGCAGGGATTACAAAGTCCGTTGCCGCCAGAACCTGACCGATGTGGCAGCCCGGTCCTTTTAACGGTGCCTTGGTAACGAAGGCAATCTCTGCTTCAATTTTCGGGTGGATCAGTTCTTTGGTGTTGACCACACCGCCATCCGGCACACTGAAATAATCCGCCAGGAAGCCGTAGATTGGCGTTTCCACGCCCATCTGCGCCATCTTGGCCCAGGAAGTCAGACCCATTTTCATACCAACAATCTTGTTACCGCGGGCTTCCTTGCGACTGCGGATCTCCCACTGGACATCGTAGGCGTCCTCGAACGTCATGTCCGGGAAGTCGTTGGTGACCTTGGTGATATCGTGGGCCTGCAGTTCCGCGTTTTCCACGTGCTCGGCCAGCGCCAGCACCTGCTCTCGGCTTAATGTCTTGCTCATGCGTTTTGCTCCTTCTGTGCGGCGAGCAGATCCAGCGCCACATCCACAATCATGTCTTCCTGGCCACCCACCATGCGGCGTCTACCCAGCTCCACCAGAATGTCCACGGTCTTCAGGCCGTACTTCTGCGCCGCCACTTCGGAGTGGCGCAGGAAGCTGGAGTAGACACCGGCATAACCAAGCGCCAGGGTTTCACGGTCTACTCTGACCGGGCGGTCCTGCAGCGGACGGACAATGTCATCAGCGGCATCCATCAGCGCGTACACGTCGGTGCCGTGCTCCCAGCCCATCTTGTCGAAGGCGGCAATGCACACTTCCAGTGGGGCGTTGCCGGCGCCGGCGCCCATGCCGGCCAGGGACGCGTCGATCCGGTCACAGCCTTCCTCAACGGCAACAATGGAATTGGCCACGCCCAGCGCGAGATTATGGTGAGCATGCATGCCCGTCTGGGTTTCCGGCTTGAGCACGTCCTTGAGCGCCCGGAAGCGGTCACGGATGTCGTTCATGTTCATGGCACCGCCGGAGTCGACGACGTACAGGCAGGTGGCGCCGTAGTCTTCCATCAGCTTCGCCTGCTCCGCCAGCCCCTGCGGGGTCTGCATGTGGCTCATCATCAGGAAGCCGACCGTGTCCATGCCCAGTTTTCGAGCGTGCTCAATGTGCTGTTTCGACACATCCGCTTCGGTACAGTGGGTGGCCACACGCACGATACGTGCACCGGCGTTGTAGGCGTTGTCCAGGTCATGGACGGTGCCGATGCCAGGCAGCAGCAAGGTGGCGATTTTCGAGTGGGTGACCACTTCCGCCACCGCCTCGATCCACTCCAGGTCGGTGTGGGCACCAAAACCATAGTTGAAGCTGGAGCCCTGCAGGCCGTCGCCGTGGGCCACTTCAATGCTGTCCACCTTGGCCTTGTCCAGGGCCCGTGCAATGTCCTGCACGTTCTTGATGGAGTACTGGTGACGAATGGCGTGGCTGCCGTCGCGCAGGGTCACGTCGGAGATATAGAGTTTCTTGCCGGGGTTATAAGTCATGAGTCAGTCTCCTCACTTGACCAGCGATTCGGCGATGCGCTCGGCAGTACCCAGCGCGGCAGAAGTCATGATGTCCAGGTTGCCGGCGTAGGCCGGCAGGTAATGGGCGGCGCCCTCCACTTCTAGGAAGATGGAGGTCTTCAGGCCGCTGAAGCGGCCCAGGCCCGGGACGTTCATGGGCTGGTCTTCGGGAATCACGTCAAACTGCACTTTCTGCTTGAGGCGATAGCCGGGCACATAGCTGTTGACGGCCTGGACCATTTCTTCCACCGAGGCTTCCACTTCCGCCTGGTCGGCGGCATCGGACAGCACGTAGACGGTATCCCGCATCAGCAGCGGTGGCTCGGCCGGGTTGAGGATGATGATGGCCTTGCCCTTCTGGGCGCCGCCCACCACTTCGATGGCCTTGGAGGTGGTCTCGGTGAATTCGTCAATATTGGCGCGGGTGCCGGGGCCGGCGGACTTGCTGGAGATCGAAGCCACAATCTCCGCGTAATGGGCCTTGGCCACACGGGAGACCGCCGCCACCATGGGAATGGTGGCCTGGCCACCGCAGGTGACCATGTTGACGTTGCCTTCCTGGAGGTTCTGCTCCAGGTTGACCACCGGCACGCAGTAGGGGCCGATGGCCGCCGGGGTCATGTCGATGATCTTGATGGTCTCTTTATGGCCCCGCAGGAACACTTCGTTGTGCATGTGCGCCTTGGCGGAGGTGGCATCGAACACGATGTCGATGTCGGCAAACTCCGGCATCTTCACCAGGCCGTCCACGCCCTCGTGGGTGGTGGCCACGCCCATGCGGGCGGCACGGGCCAGGCCGTCGGACTCCGGGTCGATGCCCACCATGGCGCCCACTTCGATGTGCTGACCGTTGCGCAGGATCTTGATCATCAGATCGGTGCCGATGTTGCCCGAACCGATGATGGCTGCTTTGATTTTTTTGCTCATAACATTGTCCTCATTAATCCCGATCAGGCGAAACGCACGGAGGCGCTGCCGATGCCACCGATATCCACGCGCATGTAATCACCGGCCTTGACCGGCTCCAGCGGCACCAGGGAACCGGACAGGATGACTTCACCGGCTTTCAGGGTGATGCCAAACTCACCCAGGGTGTTGGCCAGCCAAGTCACGCAGTTCACCGGGGAACCCAAAGCAGCAGCGCCGGCCCCCGCACTCAGCACGCTGCCGTTCTTCTCCACCACCATGCCGCAGGTCACCAGGTCCACCTTGCGGGGAGACACCGCCTGGTCGCCCAGCACAAACAGGCCGCAGGAGGCGTTGTCCGCCACCGTGTCCTGGATGGCGATCTTCCAGTCCTGGATACGGGAGTCGACGATCTCGAAGCACGGCATGACGCATTCGGTGGCGGCCAGTACATCCGCATTGGTGATGCCCGGACCGGCCAGGTCTTTCTTCAGGATGAAGGCGATTTCGCCCTCGGCACGAGGCGCAATCAGTCGGTCGCTGATGGGCATGACTTCGCCACTGTTGAACACCATGTCGTCGGTCAGGTACCCGAAGTCCGGTTGATGTACATTCAGCATGTTCTGCACGGCCTTGCTGGTGACGCCAATCTTCTTGCCGATGATGGAGGCACCATCCGCCAGCCGGCGTTCCAGCATGCGCAGGGAAATGTGATAGGCGTCGTCGATGGTGATGTCGTCACCACGGCCGGTCAGTGGGGCGACCGCTTCCCGGCTGAGCATGGCCTGGTAAAGTTCATCACCCAGCGCCTGAATACGTGTCTGTTCCATTATTGTTCTCCTGCGGCCGCTTGATCGGCCTCCATCAGAAAATCGTTCACCAGTCGCGCGAACCGGCTGGCATGTTCGATCTGGGTCCAGTGGCCGCAACGGCCAAAGACGTGAAGCTGAGCCCGGTCAATCCAGTCCGCCAGAGTCAGCGAGGTCTGCAAGGGAATCACCTCATCCTCCCGGCCATGAATTACCAGGGTTTCGTGGGGCAATGCCCGGATGTCCTCTTCGGGGCTGGCCAGGTTGTCTACCCAGCGCTGGCGCGGGGCCGGAAACATGGCCGCGAAGGACTCCTGGAAACCAGGGCGGATGCTGGCCTGATAGCGCATTTCCGCCAGTTCGTCGGTGAGCAGGCCCTTGTTGAAGGCAAATACGTCCATCAGGCGGCGCATGTTTTCGAGCGAGGGCTCGTAACCCCAGACTTCATCCAGCCCTTCGGTGATCGGAAAGCTGACACCCACCGATCCCATCAGCACCAGGCGACGAACCCGCTCCGGGTACTCGATCGCCAGGGCCAGAGCCAGACCGCCACCGAAGGAGTTGCCTATCAGATCCACTTTCTCCAGATCCAGCGCGTCCATAACACCGATGGCATGGGCCACCCAGCGTTCACGGTTGTAGGTGTTGTCCTCCGGGCGTTCGGTGTAACCGAAGCCGAGCATGTCCGGCGCCACCACACGGCGGTGCTTCGCCAGCTCCGGAATCACCAGGCGCCAGTTGGCCCAGGCGGTAACGCCAGGGCCGGAGCCGTGGATCATCATCACCGGGACATCACTCTTGCCATGGCCGGCGCCATGGTCATGCACGTTGGTGCGATAGCCGGCAGCCATTATCTCGCGCCCGATTTCGGGGCTGTTTTCAGGTGCAGTCATGATCGGCTCACAGTTTCACGCAGATGTTTTTCATCTCGGTGTAGAACTCCAGGGAGTGCACACCGCCCTCGCGGCCAACACCGGACTGCTTGCTGCCACCGAAGGGCGTGCGCAGATCCCGCAGGAACCAGCTGTTGACCCAGATGATCCCGGCTTCAATCTGACCCGCTACGCGGTGGGCACGGGTGATGTTTTCACTCCAGATGGCCGAGGCCAGTCCGTAGGGAAGACTGTTGGCCAGCTCGATGGCCTCTTCTTCGGTGTCGAACGGGCACAGGTGGACACAGGGGCCAAAGATCTCATCGGTAATCACCGCGGAATCTTCCGACAAACCGGTCCAGATAGTGGGCTCAACCCAGGCACCGCCAGCCAGCTCTGCCGGCATCTCCGGAACACCACCACCGGTAACCACAGTGGCACCGTCATCCACGGCTTTCTGGTAATAGGAAAGGACTTTCTCACGATGCTTGAGGCTCACCAGCGGCCCCAGGTTGGCTTCGGCATCGTCCGGCGGACCGATCTTCAAACCTTCCGCCGCTTCTTTCAGGCGACCGACAAACTCGTCGAAGATGGAGCGCTCGACATACACCCGCTCGGTACCCAGGCAGACCTGTCCACAGTTGGCAAAGGCCGATCGCATGGTGCCCTCGATGGCCTTGTCCATGTCGCAATCCGCAAACACCAGACCGGCGTTCTTGCCACCCAGCTCCAGGGAGATGTCCCGGATGCCCTTGGCGGCCGCTTTCATGATGACTTCGCCGGTACCGGTTTCGCCGGTAAAGGTGAAGCCGTCCACTAGTGGATGCTCAGTCAGGAAAGCACCTGCGGAATCGCCGCCAAAACCATGCACCACGTTGTAAACGCCATCCGGCACACCAGCCTCTTTCATCACCTCGCCCAAAAGCGCCGTGGTCGTGGGGGTCTCCTCTGAGGGCTTGACCACGACGGTATTGCCGCAGGCCAGCGCGGGGCCGACTTTCCAGGTCATCAGCAGCAGGGGCAGGTTCCAGGGACTGATCACACCGATCACTCCTTTGGGGCGGCGTACGGCGTAGTTCAGCGCGCCGGTACCATCCGGTGTGGGCATTTCAAAGGATTCTGTGGGCACGTTCTTGATCATGTCCGCGAACACTTTGAAGTTGGCCGCACCCCGGGGGATGTCGATGTGGCTCGCCATGGATTTGGGCTTACCGGTATCGAGGCATTCCGCCTCCAGGAACTCGTCGAAGCGGGCGTTGATGCCGTCGGCCACACGGTGCAGGATGCTGGTGCGCTCCTCCAGCGTCATTCTGCCCCATGGGCCAGCCAGGGCGGCTTTCGCTGCCTTGACCGCAGCGTCCACCTCGTCCCGGCCAGCTTCGTGAACCTTGCTGATTACCTTGCCGTTGGCGGGGTTGACGTTGTCGAACTGCTTGCCACTGGCGGAGCCAAGATACTGACCGTTGATGTAGTGCTTTATGTCTTTCATTGCTGCTTAATCCTGTTAAAAATGGCCCTGTTGAACGGTTAACAAGTCAGGTCAGAACCGTGAGGAACCGTTCGTTCAGTACCCGGTCGTGATAGAAGATCGCCTTGCCCAATTGCTCGGCCTGCCAGGTAACGGGCTTATGGTCCGGGTAGTTGTAGTCACCACCACAGAACACCTCGTTGCGGTTGCCGGAAGGGTCAAAGAAGTAGATGGTCTTGCCATGGGTCAGGCCATGACGGGTAGGTCCGATATCGATGGAGGTATCGGTCATGGAGATCAGGTCCGCCGCCCTCAGCACGTCTTCCCAGGTTTCGAGGTAGAAGGAGGCGTGGTGGAACTTGCCCATTTCCTCGTGATGGATAAAGGCAATGTCGTGGGCCTTCGTGGACAGGCTGAGGAACTGGGCGATACGGGTGCCGTCGCCGTCCAGTACCTGTTCGGCCAGGTAGAAGCCAAGTACGTTGACGAACAGATCGTAGGTAGCGGCCAGTTCCGGACCATACATCAGGCAATGGTCAAAACGGACGACCTTCATCCCGTCCAGGTCGCGCGGCCAGGCTTCCGGGTTCACCTCGGTGATACCCCACTTGCCGGTGTACTGCTTGTCAGCATAAAGCTCAAATGTATGACCTGAGGGCGCCTTGAACCGGACCCGGCGGCCACAGTCTTTCAGCTCACCTTCGGGAACCTGTTCGATGTCGACGCCGTGCTCTACCAGATCTTTCTCAAGTTGCTGCAGGGAAGGCTCGTCCACCACCTTGAAGGCCATGAAGTCGCACCCGGGCTCATCCGCCTCACGCAAAACCACGGAGAACTTGTCCACCTCGGTCCAGGCCTTCAGGTACACCCGGCCCTGGTCATCGCGGTCGGTTTCAATCAGACCCAACAGGTCCGTGTAGTGTTTAACAGCCGCATCCATATCGAGTACACGGATCTGGACATGACCGGGACGCATTACACCTTTTTTCATGACATTACCTCATCGATTTTGTTGTTGTTTGCTGCCTGGCCGTCTCTGCCACTTCGCGGGGACGGCATTCAATTGTCAGGTTGCTCAGCGGATAAATGCGGCAAGCCAGTACCTCGCCACATGCCCTTGATTCCGGTGGTACATGCACCCTGCTCATCTTTCCGCATTCGTAGTCACCGCTGAGCACGGCAACCTTGCAGAATCCGCAGCCGCCGCCACGGCAACCTACCGGAACACACTTCAGGCCCTGTTGTTCCATGGCCTTTAAAACACTCTGGCCCGGCTTACAGTGAAAGCGGTTTCCGCTGCACTGTTCAGTGATCTCGAAGCCATCGCTCATGGCGCCGCTCCGGTCAGATTTTCTTGAACAGCGCCGAGCGCTGGGTTTCTTCGGCCCCGTCAGCGGCTGTCAGGAACTTCTCCATGAAGATGTCCCTCTCGAACAGCCGTCCCTGCATCAGGGCCGTGATGGCGGCATCGATCATCGGGGGCGGTCCACACAGATAGGCTTTGTGCTCGGCAAAACGTCCACCGAAGTGTTCCTTTGCCGCATCGTGGACATAACCCCTGAACCCGGGCCAGTCGCCATCCTCTTCCACCTGGCTCAAAGCCGGTACGTAGGTAAAGTTGTCGTTGTCCCGGGCCAGAGCCTCGAAAAGCTCATGGTTGTAGAGCTCCGCGTGGTTGCGGGCGCCCTGGAAGAGAGTGATCTGACGATCGTCGCCCTGCTCGAGAAGATCGAGAATCATCGATTGCGGGCTTGATAGTCCGGAACCACCGGCAATGAAGATCAGGTTGCCCGGCTGCGAACTGCGCACGAAAAACTGGCCGTAAGGGCCTGACAGATGCAGCTTTTCACCGACCTTCATTTCCTCGTGGATATAGGTGGTTGCAGCGCCCCCTTCGACCAGCCGCACATGCAGTTCCACTTCATCCGCCCTGCTGGGCGGGTTGGCCAGAGAGAAAGCTCGCGGTCCATCAACGCCCGGCAGATCGATGTTGATGTACTGGCCAGCCTGGAAGGTCATCGGGCGGTCGAGTTTCAGATGCACGCCCTTGATGGTCGGGGACAGCTCGACGATATCAGTCACCGTCGCGGCATAGTCTTCAACCGGGTAACCCTCAAAGTCCTCGTCCACATCAATGTCTGCCTCGATGGTGACGTCGCTTTCAACGGTGGCGCAGCAGGCCAGTACCTTGCCTTCGTCCCGCTCGACATCCATCAGGGCAAAAGGTGAGGCATCGCCGATGTCCACATCGCCCTCGACAACCTGAACCTTGCAGGTGGCACAAGTGCCATGACCGCAAGCAAAAGGAAGCCAGACACCCTGTCGCAGGGCGGCCTGGAGGATAGTCTGGCCATCCTCCACTTCTATCTGTTCGCCGATTGGCTCTACGGTGACTGTATAACTCATGGCGTTTACCTCAGGATCCGGAACCGCTGATGCCGTCCAGGCCAGGGGTGGTCACTGTAAGCATGCTCTTGTGGTCAATCCCGTTGTCCTTCAGGGGGGCGGACATATCAGGCGTGAACGGTTCGTCGTTCAGCTTCCATTCAGCTTTCAGGAAATCCGCTCTGGCGCTGTCGGGATGACTTGCAACCGCAGGCTTCAATACCTGCTCAAGGAAGTCACCAAAGGTCATGTCCGGTGCAACCATCACGGCAAACGGTGAGCAGAACATCAAATGGTGGGGCCAGTAGATGTAGAGCACCTGCATACCATGGAAGTTCTCAACCTTGTCCCTGGATTCAAATTTGTAGTCGTATAAGGCATTTACACTCATGATCATCACCTTGTTGTTTTATGGGTAGAACGCCCGGCTCTGACAGATTCCGGGCGCATCCCGGATCAGGCTGCGTCCTGGTCGGTACTCTCGCTCTTGGTTTCCTTGACACCGTTGACGTCGGGTGACAGGCCCTTGATGGACAACCAGCGTTTGTGATCCGGGGACCCGATATACTCGAAATTGTCCTCGCCGATGTTGATGTGGTAGTACTTCGACACCACCGTCTCGACATCACTACCCTCGCAGTTGCCCTGGTAGATCTGATGCACCGGCAACCAGGCCTGCACGTACTTTTCCGGCTCGTTCTTGAAGATGTCGCAGCAGCCATCCGAGCAGAAGTGGAAACGTTCACCCTCATGCACAATTTGCCGATGGCTGAGCATGGTCGGGTCATCTTTCTCGGTGAAAATGGTCGGAATCTGGCACACCTGGCACAGCTGCGGCAGCGTGTTGTTATAGAATCGACGGCCTTCGGCATGCTCCTTCGCCCAGTGCTCGAAACGCGGGCGGTAGTATTTGTCGAAGGTCTCCGGATACTTCTGCGACAACCAATCCATTTCTTCCTTCTCCGGCATCCAGGTGTGGAAGTTGGTGGCTTGGCTATACTGGTAGAAGGTGCTCCAGGCCTGGTGACTTACATGGTGCTTGGCATCGTTGGCGATGTCCTGGTACTTGGGCGGGCGAATGCCATAACGCTCCAGATCCTTGAACAGCGCACCACCGTTCTGCTCGTAATACACCTCCCAGGCTTCGGCCCAGGACATGACTTTGTTCGGCAGCATGTAGTCCATCATCATTCCCACCAGGCTCAGCAGGCGGAAACCGCGCCAGAACCACTTGTCGATCCAACGCTGGACAATGGGAACGTTGTCTTCATGCTGCTCGAGGATGAACTTGATCACCTCAAGGCCCAGGGTCATGTGTCGTGCCTCGTCGGACTGGGCCGAGAAACCGAACGTGACGGTAGCCATATCGCCGTTGTAGGCGGCGCCGGACATGAACGGCACAAACAGCAGGTTGGTCAGCACGTACTCGAAGGAGAACGAGATCGCTGTCAGGAACTCGAACGGTCCTGCCGAACGGGCGTCGTCAAAGAATGACTTGGGCACCGACAGGAACCACACCCGGTCGTGCATGTGCGCAGCATCATGCAGGCCGTTGAAGTGCTTGTTGTAGTGGCTCATGGCGTGCTGCTGGGTCTGGGAATGACGCAGCTCGTCGATGGCCTGCATCTGGCAGGCAACCCGCGCCCCAGCTCCGCTGAACTGGCGCCCAACACGGGCGTAGCCCTGATACGCCGCGTGCTCAAGCGGCGATACACCGGACAGAAACAATTTCAGCGCGTTGACATAGCGGGCATCAGAAATATTCTGGTGGCCGTTGTTCTGGGCAAAAGCATCGAAAATGGCGTACAGCTTTTTCTCTTTCTCCGCCTGATACTTCCAGTAGGCGTCCATGGTCAGACGGAAGGGGTCTTCCCACTGGGACCAGTCGGTAATCTTGATGCCTTCAAAGTCCTCATCCGGAAAAATATCTTTCTTTTTCTGGTAAGTCGGCTCCCAGGCCATATCCCGGGTGAGGTACTGGTATTTGTCTTTCAGGTTGAGCTTTTTATTTTTAACAGCCATGGTGTTTCTCCTGATCAGGTCCACTGAAGAATGAAGTGGTCGTCGTCTTCGTCCACGTTGCCGCCAATACTGATCACGTCGATCAGCATCTCCTGCACGTCCCAATCGCGACCGAGCTTTTCTTCCATTGTTTCCCGGTTGATCACCAGGCGCTTTTCCGCCTGGATACGAATCATTGCCGGCTGATGCTGGACTTCCGCTTCCGGGTTGTCTTCAGCGATGGCTTCCACCAGGTAACGGGCGTTATCGTTGTCCTGGAAGGCGATAAATACGAGCTGACTCATGCGGATACTCCCTGGCTCTGCAGTCCGAACTTTTTGAGGCGGGTGGCAAGTTGTGCCCGGATTTCGTCCAGGGCTTCAATTCCGGCAGTAGCTTCCGCCAGAGGCTTGAGTGCGCTGTACACCTGCGGCTCCCATTGGTCGATCCAGACCTGGAGCTGTTCACGGTTGGCGTCAGATTCACCGACCACTGCCTTGATCATGGCGTTGGTCCAGCGCAGGGATTCCTTGAACCAGTCGCGCATGAATTCGGTCAGCATGGAGACGTCTTCCGCACCCTGTTCACCGAGCCACTCGTCCATCTTTTCGTAAATCAGTGGGTACAGCTGACCGTCGATCAGCAGGTTCTGGACCAGTGTCAACTCAAACCAGTCGTCCACCACCAGAGTGTCTTCCACCAGTTTGCGCATGGGCTGCCATAGCTCGTCGTCCATCCAGTAACCCTTGGACTCATCCAGCCCCTTACCTGTACTGCCATCCAGCATCAGCGCGATGCGTGACAGATACTGACCGATGCCCAGGCGATCCATGGCGTGGTAGATGTGGATCTGAGAGACAGTGGTGGCGTTGACATCACCGGCGATCTTGCTGTTGTTCATGTTGGCGCCAAGCTCAACGTGACGCAGCGGTACCAGAAACCGGAGCAGCTGCTTCTGGGTCGCTTCCGGCAGGCGGGTCAGCAGATTCCGCTTCTCACAGAACCCAAAACTGGTTTCCGCTGCTTCCTGCATTTTGGCGCGGTTGCCTACGTAGGCGCCGTAGTAGAACTGACGGGGGTCAGTGATCGCGTACCAGTCTTCCATGTGGATCGCTGTGCGGGTCGGATCGTTCAGCGTGTACCTGGAATCCCACAATGGGCGATAGTGAAAATTGGTCTTGGCCTCGAGATCGTAACTGGCTTCCTGATAGCGGGATGCCGGCTTGTCCCCGAAGCGGCGGGCGATATGCCCGAATGTATGGCGGATGGGTTCCACCGAGTTGGTTTTGATTTCAATGCTCATATCAACTTACCGTCTTGTTGTTGTGAGTGATGAATCGATTGGTTGTTGGTTAACGGTGGCCTTTTTCTCCGAAACGCCACTTGATCATGTCGGCATCGATTTCGCGGATCATGTCGGAATCCATGTGGATCACCTTGTTGTGCCGGCAGAAAATCTCGAAGGCATGCCTTGGCAGCACAAGCTCCACAAACAGTTCTGGGTAACCGATGGCAAAGTCGAACTCCACGAACCTGTCTTCTGGCCCACTGCGCACCCGGATATACCGGGGCATTTCGTCGAAGCTTTTCGCTTGGTTGGTCATTGTTGGCACCGTTGTGTTTGTTATCGGTTACCAAGAGCAGAGCAACGGGTGTGCCAAGCCGCTCAGAAAGGGCGAAAAACAAACCTCAACCAACTGTTTTTAAACGATCTTTAGAATACAAACGGTGAGGAATCGGGGAGTAATTTATTGCGAAAGGGAGAAGAAACACATCCCTGGAATTTTACTATTTGATCAACACATAACCCTGAACTGAGCAAATGCTCAGCTCGGCTGCGGACATAACTTTCGTCTGAAGTTTTATCATTTGATTGATTTCTGACAAGGATAGGGTGTTAGATAAAGAAGGTAGCGATCCGCTGCTTTCGCACTGGAAAACCTCTCCCGGATGCGACCCCATACAATTACAAACGGGGCTCCTGAGTATGGCTATTACCTACAAACCACAACTGCAGTATGTGGATTTTCAGGATCTTACGGAGCAGATCCGATTCCAGAGCACGGAGGGAAAAATCTGGTTTGGCGAGCAGCGTATGCTGCTTATGCAGGTTAGCGCCATGGCGGCGTTTCGCCGCGAAATGGTCAATACCATGGGCATTGAGCGCGCCAAGGGGTTTTTCCTGCGCCTTGGATACCAGTCCGGGCTGAAAGATGCCGAACTGGCTCGCAAGCTTCGCCCTCATTGCAGTGAGCTGGATATTTTTCTCGCCGGGCCACAACTGCATTCGCTTAAGGGCATGGTCAAGGCCGTTCCCATTGAGATCGATATTAATCAGGAAACCGGCGGCTTTTATTGCGAACTGGAATGGATCGACTCCTTTGAAGTTGATATTTGCCAGACAGAACTGGGCCAGATGGACGAACCGGCCTGCTGGTCCCTGCTCGGATACGCCTGCGCCTATACCTCTTCCTTCATGGGCAGGGAAATCATATTTCGTGAAATCAGTTGCCGTGGCTGTGGTGACGACAAGTGCATGATAGTCGGCAAGCCTGCCGAGGAATGGGAAGACGCTGTCGAGTTCACCCAATACTTCAAAGCGGACACCATCATCGAAGAGCTGTACGATCTTCAGAGTCAGGTCAGCTCATTACGCAGTAGCCTTGAGAAACAGAAAGGCCAGTATTATGGCATCGGCCAGTCTGCCTCCTACAACAAGGTCTGCAAAATGATCGACAAAGCTGCCCTGGGTAAGGTGTCGGTCCTGTTGCTGGGCGAAACCGGGGTGGGCAAGGAAGTCATCGCACGCAGCGTTCATCTTCGCAGTGAACGTGCCGAACAGCCTTTTATTGCCGTGAATTGCGCCGCCATCCCCCCGGACCTGATTGAAGCGGAGCTATTCGGTGTTGAGAAGGGGGCCTACACCGGCGCCAATCAGTCACGGCCGGGTCGCTTTGAGCGTGCAAACACCGGCACCATCTTTCTCGATGAAGTGGTGGAACTGACCCCGCGGGCTCAGGCGACGCTGCTGCGGGTATTACAGGAAGGAGAGCTGGAACGTGTCGGCGACAACCGGACGCGAGCCGTGGATGTCAGGGTGATTGCAGCCACCAACGAGAGCCTGGAGAAGGCCGTTGAAGACGGCCGCTTCCGCTCCGATCTGTTTTACCGGCTCAATGTATTTCCGGTAAAAATTCCGCCGCTACGTGAACGGCTGGAAGACCTGCCCTTGTTGGTCGAACACTTCCTGAACAAATTCCATTCAGAATACAACAAACGCACTCTGGGCCTGTCAGACAAGGCCCTGGAACTCTGCCTGCGCTATCACTGGCCCGGCAACATCCGCGAACTGGAGAATGTCATTGAACGCGGCGTGATCCTGACCGATAACAACGAGTCCATCAGCCGTGAATCACTGTTTGCTGGTGTGCCAGAACCGCAATCGAGTCAGCCCCAGGGCGTGGTCGACAGCAAAGGACAGCTCGTCAAGGAACCCAGCGAAGGGCCCGACGGTGACTGGGCCACGCAAATACTGGAAAACGGCATCGGTCTGGACGATGTCGAAGAAACGCTGATGCGCCGTGCCATGACAGAAGCAAACCAGAATGTTTCCGGGGCCGCCCGCATACTGGGCCTGACCCGCCCCGCGCTCGCCTACAGACTGAAGAAATCGGGCATTCTGGAGGAAAACTGAGTCACCTCCCGCTTCTTGCCGACAAGGACGTCCTCGCCCCCCCCCGACTTCCATTTCACGAAATCAGAAAGTTCCTTTTTCACTTCATCATTTGATAAAAATCAACCATTCAGAATCTCCCTAAACGCCACCTAAAGCGCACACAAATCCATTATTTTCTCATTTATTATCAAAATCTTACTAAATTTATTCAGCGCATGGCATAAGCGTTGCTATCTCACCCTCAGTCGCTTTATCCACAAAAACAAAGACGGTGACATAAAATGCGAAATGCCCAATTGCGCACATGGCGCACCGCCGGCAAGGCCGTATCGCTGGCCGGACTATCCGCACTGCTGCTTACGGGCTGCGAAGCTCCCCTGAATCTGGAGGCTGTTCGCGAACAGTCGCAACTGGCAGTCAAGCGGACAGACTTCTATCAGGCTATGGCCCGCAACGATGACGTTATAGTCCTCTCCGGCAACAACGGCGTTGTACTGGTCAGCTCAGACAATGGCGAAACCTGGAGTCGACAGACCCTCACCTCAGACAGCTTTCTTGCCCTGGACGTCTGCCCGGACCAGAGCTTTATTGCACTGACCTTCGACAACAAAATCTGGCACGGTAATGCCAGCGCTGAAAGCTGGACTGCGCACGCCCTGCCCAGCCAGGAACAGATGATGACTGCGGCTTGCGCCCCCGACGGAGGCTGGTGGGCCGCAGGTAGCTTCACCACCATCCAGGGCAGCGCCGATCAGGGTGAGACCTGGATCGAAACCTCCCTCAACGAGGACGCCATCCTAAACAACCTGCAATTCGTCGATTCGAGCAAGGCTTTCGCCACGGGTGAATACGGCCTGGTGCTCACCACCGACGACGGTGGTGACAACTGGGATTATGCCGGCTACCTGCCGGAGGAATTCTATGCCCACTCCAGCTATTTCCACTCAGCCGATGAGGGTTGGGTGGGTGGCCTGAACGGTTTTATTTACCACACCACTGACGGTGGCGAGAGCTGGGAAAAATCTCCCACCGGAATCAATGCGCCCGTCTTCGGTTTCGTTTCCGGAGCCTCCGGGCTGTATGCCCTGGCGGACAACGCCACGGTGCTGAAGTACGTGGGCCAGTCCTGGCAGAAGATCTCCACCTCCGACCAGCCACTATATCTGCGCAGCGGCATTCTACTTCCCAACCACCAACTGCTCGCTGCCGGTGGTCGTGGCCTTCTGCTGAATCTTGATATTCCCGTGGCCTACTCGGCCAGCACTGACTGAGGAACTCCACCATGGCTGGATTGCATCGTTTTACCCATCTCCTGCATCTGCTGGAGTTATGGATTTTCAACAACCCGCGCAAGGTGTTGAGCGTTATTGCCATTCTCACACTGGCATTCGCACTGCGCATTCCCGGACTGAAAATCTATACCGATTTCGCCGACCTTCTGCCGCAGCAGCACCCGTACATCGAGCTGCATAACAGCATCAAGGACAGCTTCGGCGGTGCCAATGTTCTCACGGTCGGTGTCGAGTTCGAGGAAGGCGACATCTTCACCAATGAGAACCTCGCCAGGATCGACCGGATCACCCAGGCGGTAGACAACCTGCCGGGGGTTAACCACAACCTGGTTTCCAGCGTGACTCACCGCAACTCCCGCAAGATTTGGCTGACGGAAGTTGGCAGCATCAATTCCGAGCCCTATTACGACTCTACATCCGGGGAATACTCCGCAGCAGCCCTGCAGGCCATGAAGGCGGATGTGTCCGCCAACCCAAGGGTTTACGGCCCGCTGGTGTCACCGGATATGAAAATGGCGCTGGTCAAGGCACAGCTCATTGAAGGCAAGCTGGACTACGAAACAACCTTTGCCCAACTCCAGCAGTTGCGGGCCGAGGAAAAGCAGGCCGGCGTCAGGATCTATGCCACGGGACAACCGGTACTCGTTGGCTGGGCGTACACCTACATGGAACAGATTCTCCAGATCTTCATCTTCACCGTATTGACCATGCTGGCCCTGCTTATCTTCCACTTCCGCAAGGCCTACGGTGTTCTGATTCCCCTGGGCGGTGTGCTTGTCTCCACGATCTGGGGCCTTGGGATTATCAGCCTGCTTGGCTACAACCTGGACCCACTTGGGCTGGTTATCCCCTTTTTGATTGCAGCAAGGGCCATGAGCCATGGCGTACAGCTGGTGGAACGCTATTACGCCGAAACCCTGGAGCGTGGAAATGGGCCTGAGGCAGCGAAAGCCACCTTTGACAGTCTGTTCCGCCCCGGATCCCTGGGCGTGGTTTCCGATGCCATCGGTCTGTCACTGATTGCCATTGGCTCCATACCCCTGAATACACACCTGGGTATCTATGCCTCACTGTGGGCCATCACCGTGGTATTCACCGTGCTGATTGGCGTGCCCCTGTTGTTGTCCATTCTGCCAACGCCCAAAAATCCAGAAATTCGTGAGACTGCCCTGCGCCACATTGGCGCCAGCTGTTCCCGCATTGTTACCCGCCCCGGTGCGGCAAAGCTCATCCTGGGCACAGCGGCCCTCGCGATGATGGCCGGACTGCTGGCGTCATCCAATGTGCAGATCGGTGATTCCGAACCAGGCTCGCCAATCCTATATCCGGATCACGACTACAACATCTCGTCACGTGTGGTGAATGACCGCTTCCCCGGTTCCGAAGAGCTTTACATCGTTGCCGAAACCGAGGAGAACGGCGGGCTGAAACGGCCGGAAGTGCTGGCAGCCCTGTCGGATCTGCAATCCCACATGCTGCAGGATCCGGAAGTGGGCGGCAGCAAGGGCCTTCCCGATCTGGTCAAGCAGGTTAATCGCCTGATGCACAATGATGACCCCCGCTGGTACCAGATTCCTCACGATGCCGGCTATGTCGGCGGCCTGATGTTTACCTACATGGCGTCCAGCCCGATTCCCGGGGCACTGGATGAGTTCAATGATACCGACGACCGCGTCGCCAACCTGGTGTTCTATTACAAGGACCGTCAGGGCGAGACCATTCGCCGTGCCATCCACATGGCCAAGCAGTGGATCGCGGAAAACGGCGACAGCGTTGAGGGCCTGACCATCCGCCTTGCAGGCGGCACCCTCGGCGTAGCCGCAGCGATGAACGAATCCGCCTTTGAGACCAATGTGATCGTGCTTCCGCTGGTCTTCCTGCTGATTTTCATCTTCGTGATGCTGTTCTACACCTCCTGGCATGCCGGATTGATGATGCTGCTGGCTATGCTGTTTGCCACCACACTCACCTACGCCTACATGGGCCTCAACGGACTGAGCATCGATATCAATACTGTGCCGGTGATAGCCGTGGGCATTGGCGTTGGAATCGATTATTCCATCTATATGATGGACCGCATCCGTGAGGAAATGGCCCGTTTCGGCAACCTGCGGGACGCCGTCAGACGCGCCATTTCCACCACCGGCATGGCCATCAGCTTCACGGCCCTGACGTTGATGGCCGGGATCATCATGTGGGTCATCTTCTCGGACCTGCGATTCCAGTCCGACGCCGCATTGCTGCTGTGCGTCATGATCGTGATCAATGGCCTGGCTGCAATGCTGCTGGTGCCCTCCTGGGTACTGGTTTTCAAGCCACGCTTTGTCACCGATGTCTACGCCGACGAAGACGGCATTCTGCATGCCGACCGTCAAACACCTACACCATCTCCATCGTCTGGCCCCTCGCGGGAACAGGAGGATGGGTTTGTGCCGGGAGAGCCATACCGGGCCTGAGCCCGGTAGGACGCTCCACTAAAACCTGTAACGAGGACATGCCATGCAAACAACAATAAGAGGCCTGAGGTTCTGGTGCTGCACCCTTGCGGGTAGTGCCACCCTGGCGCTGTTTCCACTCAGTTCGGCCGTGGCCCAGGAGGATACCCGGGTTAACGGATTCTACGAGAATGCCACCTACGGCAGGGATGGCGTGGGACTTTCTAAATTCCGCAACACCCTGCAACTGGAAGCGGAGAAAAGAGCAGGCGACGTTGGCATCTTCAGCAACGTTTCCTTCAACGCCACCCTGCGGGGCAGCTACGACGGTGTTTACGATCTCAATGATGAGGAATACGGCCGCAATGCCGGTGGCCCGGTGCAGCTGGAAAATCGGGTAGCCGGTCCCAACGCCACGGTTCCCCACGGTAGCGGCCTGAAACTGCCCAACTCCTTCGATGAGTCCAACAACCCCAATGAAGGCATGATCGTGCTGGGTGAAAACCTTCACAGCACGGATGGCGGTGTCAGCTTCGGCGTACCGGTTCGCCCCTGTGACAAAGACGAGCGGGGCTGTATCGATGGCTATCTGGACAAGGATTCCAACGATATGCGGTTCCAGGAATTTAACGACCGCGCCGACTTCATTCGGGAACTCTATGCCGACTTTGATGTGAGATTCTCCAACGGGGACATCCTGAGCACCCGCCTGGGCAAGCAACAGGTAATCTGGGGGCGTACCGACCTGTTCCGCGTACTGGACGTGATCAACCCGGTGGACTTTTCTCGCAACAACATCTACGACGAACTCGAAGACATCCGCATTCCCATGTGGATCCTCCGTACCGATTACCGTATGGGGCCCACCGAGGTCTTCGACGGCTTTGCCTTTGACGATCTCAACTTCCAGTTGGTGTGGAACTTCGACAAATTCCGCCCCCATGACATCGGCCAGTGTGGTCAGCCCAACGTTATCCTTGATGCCGGCTGCTTCTTCCGGGGCATGAACAGCTTGTGGGAAAACGGCGGCACCGTTTCCAACTTCGCCAATGGCGAGGTGGCCACCGACTTCGGCCCCGGGCAAATCGGTATCCGCAAGGCACACATGCCGAGCTGGAGCCTGTCCAATACCCAGCTGGGTCTGAAGATGGAAGGTGTCTATGGTGACCTCGGTTTCTCGCTGAACGCCCTGACCTACCGTTCCCAGTTACCGTCACTCCGTGGGGGTATCCCCGCACAGAACGCGTTCACCGGCGAGACAGCGGTGTGGCCAAGCCTGATCGCGTTCGACATTCACTTTCCCCGGGTCAATCTGATCGGCGGCTCGCTGGACTACTACTCGCAGGGAATTGATACCGTGTTCCGCCTGGAGACGGCCTATACATCAGGCGAAGAGTTCGCCAACACCCTGCGTGAGGACCTCTACTCCGAATCCGATGTGGTTCGTTACGTTGTCGGTGCCGATAAGAACATCTTCATTCCCTTCCTTAACGAACGCCAGGCTTTCCTCCTCTCTGGCCAGGTTTTCGGACAGCATATTCTCGACCATGAGCGCGAGCAGCGGCTGCTGGGAGAGGCCGGCATGCCGGACTGGGAAGAGAACTGGATCGGTACGCTACTGATCAAAGGCTTCTACATGAACGGTCGCCTCAGCCCGCAGATTATCACTGCGCATGACTTCCGTGCCGGCGCCACCGCAATTGCGCCGTCCATTGAATGGTTGGTCACTGACAACTTCCGGGTGACGGCTGGTGCCAACGTCAAGGTTGGCACTGGTGCACGCAAGTTCGACGACTGCCGCACCTGCAATCCATGGGACCCATTCACCGCTGCCTACCCGGGGCATCCTGAAGGCGAATCCGCCGGTCTCGGCGGCTACGAGCCACTGGGCCGCTTCCAGTCAGGCCCCATCGGGATGGCGCAGGAAGAAGACGAACTCCAGCTGACCATGCGTTACAGCTTCTGATAAAGAGGAAACAACATGAAAACAAGATTCCAAAAATCCGTGTTCAGCGGCCTGGCTATCGGTCTTGCCGCAGGGATATTCTCCGCCGGCGTTTACGCCAGCGAAGCAGTGATCAATGAGTCTTTCCATCCCTATAACGATGAGACGCCAAGCCATGATGGCCTGAGCGCCGGCATGACCATTGACCAGTCCAACGTGGGACAATTCAAGGACATCATCGACCCGGCCTTCTACAACTTCATCGAGAACGGTTGGACCTCGATTACCGTTGGAGAAACCACCTCGTTTGACCTTCATCCTGCCTATGTGGATGCAACCCGCAAATCCCTTGGCAACGTTTCCCTGGGTGACCAGGTCGGTGAGATCAACGGCTGGAAAGCCGGCCGACCGTTCCCGCAGGAACCGGACGCGAATGACCCGCGCGCCGGGGAGAAACTGGCCTGGAACTACAAGTACGGCTACAACTGGGGCGACAGCGCCGCCATCTACCCGTTCTACTGGAAGTATCGGGATATGGATTCCGGCAAAGTGGAGCGAACCATCAAGTTCAACTTCCACTTCCTGAACTACAAGGGCCGGGTGATTCAGGAGCCAACACCGGAAATCACCCCCAACCCATCCGACCTGTTCCGTGCCATCTACGTTCAGGTACTGGACCCTGCGGACGTACGTAATACCCAGCTGCTGATCCACCGCGCCGCGGATGATCTCAAGCGGGACAACTCCTGGCTCTATCTGGGGTTCCAGCGCCGCGTGCGCCGCCTGGCAACCGGACAGGTCACCGATGCCTTCCTCGGATCTGACCTGATGATCGAAGACTTCGAGGGCTACAACGGCCGCATCTCTGACATGGACTGGACCTACAAGGGCACCCGTTACATGCTGATGCCGTTCTATAACCACAACGAGCTGGAGCTGGACCAGGAAACCCACAGTGACAGCGATGGCTACCAGGTGGTGGCGTTCGGCGGCCAGGGCGGCTGCTTCCCGAACATTACCTGGCAGCTGCGCAAGGTTTATGAAGTTGAATCCGTGCCCGTCGACGAAAGTCATCCGCTTTCCAAGCGGGTGCACTACATGGATGCCCAGACCTTCACTATTCCCCGCACCGTGTCTTATGACCGCAAGGGCAGCCTGTGGAAGACCTTCACCATTGGCCAGGCCCATCCTGACCATCACCTGCCCAAGAACAAGGGCACTGGTGTATCCATCGACGACAGCTTCAGCATGATCGATGTGCAGGCCAGCCACTGCACCACCGGCCAGTTCAAAGGCCAGGTCGATCCTGAGTTGTCCCGCCCCAGCATGTTCAATGTCCAGCACCTGCGCGCAACCGGGAGCTAAAACGGGTGCAACCCCTTGGGCCCGCTTCTGCGGGCCCTTTTTTTACGGAGAGCCATGTTGGGAGTCACCTACAGAAGGAATACAGAAATGAAGGCAATATCCTGTCACCCTCTTACCGTAGTGGTTTCCCGCCGGGTCATTAAGGGAAAAGAGTCAGACTTTGAAGCGCTCAGCACACAAATGACCCAGCGAGCGTGAAGTAACCTCAGGCATTGTCACCTGGTTTACCCTGCCCGGCCAGAACCCGGTAACGCCACCCCCAAATGGAAGATGACCATTGTCAGCTGGCTTGCGCTCTATCCCGCAGTCACGCTGGTGTTTATCCTGTTCGGAGACCTTCTGGCCGGTGTACCGCTGCTATTCAGAACATTGATCGTCACCGTTGTGGTCATGCTGTTAATGACCTACGTGCTAATGCCGCGAATGACCCGGTGGTTTTCGTTCTGGCTGTTCCCCGAGAAAAACAACTCTCGTTAACCCGGAAGCGCCGGCCCGACAGGTAGCCCCAATACCGCCCAGTCAGTCAGATTAGTCCACCACAGCCCAATTGGCGCCGATTGCACTTGCCCCCACACCTCCCCAAACGGTAATTTCTCCACACAGGATCTCAGGTGAGTTCCAACCTGAGGCGACGGTCTGACGCCCGAACAACAAGACAAAAACACCATGCTCGAAGCGACTCCTGAATCATCGGTCTCCCGCGAACATTTCCTGACGACGGTCAAGGGATTGAGGCATGTTGTGGAGCCGGAAAAACTGGAACAATCCCTGAGTACGGTGATTGGCAGGCACTCGTACCTGGCTTCCACTCGCATCCCCCTGGAACGCCTGCTGGAACTTCAGGCCGCTGTCACCGATGGTCGCGATGACCCGCTCCTGATGGCGAAGGCCTACAGCCACCTGAACTACGATCCCGGTTTTATGGGAAGGACATTCCTGGCGGGTGCCCTGAGTCTGGACGAAGCCATCTCACTGCTCTGTCGTTACATGAAAGTGAATTCGGATCTTTGCACCCTCAAGCTGCAAACAAACCCTGAGTCAGCCACTCTTCGGATAACGCCGGCAGCCGGCTACTCGGGGGCCCACGAGCAGCTGGATGCGATGGTTTATAGCTTCTCGCGGATCCTAATGGCCCTTGGCATCGAGTCCATTGATCTCATCAGGCTTAACCATGTGCCTCCCTTCGCCATTCAGGATCAGTACCATCGTTTGTTTCCCGCCCCTGTGCACTTTGGTGGTCGCGAGCCGGCTATCCAGTTTTCTCCGGAACAGCTCAACCGACCGCTTGCCTGGGAAGCGTGTCCTGTGGAAAAACTGGCAAGGCGTGAACGTCGGCTCAAGCAATTACAGGGGCAATCCAATTGGCTGGAGTCTGTCGAAATCCTGATTCCAACCCTGTCCCGCCGGGGCGAGGCGCATATCGACCGATGCGCGAACCTGCTGGCGGTGAGCCCACGCTCCTTACAACGCCGTATTCGCGCGGAAGGATCGACCTTCCGGGACATTCTCGATCAGAGTCGCCGCAAACTCGCCAGAAACTACCTTGCAAGAGGTTACTCCAACGAAGCAACGGCCTCGCTTCTTGGATACCGACAGACGGCCCAATTCTATCGGGCATTCAAGGAATGGTTTGGCTGCTCACCCTCTGAGTACCAACACTCCCCTCCCCCTTAGTCCACGTCGACACATCTAAAGCATAAACAACAATCGCAAGGAGATACGCATGCGTAAAGCACTGCTACGGGCAACGCTTGCCTGTACAACCGTCACTGCTCCATTGGTTATGGCAGGCCCATCACTGACAGACCAGGTCATCCAGGGGGCCGAATCGGTTCACCAGAAAGCCATTGAATGGCGCCACGACGTACACCAACACCCCGAACTCGGCAATCAGGAGCATCGCACCGCCAAACTGGTCGCCGACCATCTCCGCAAGCTGGGAATGGAGGTCCAAACCGATGTTGGCAGAACCGGTGTCGTCGGCATTCTCAAGGGCGGCCTTCCCGGTCCGGTGGTGGGCCTCAGGGCGGACATGGATGCGTTGCCCGTCAAGGAACGCACAGGACTGCCCTATGCGTCTGAAGTCATTCAGACATACCAGGGCGAGGAAACTCACGTCATGCACGCCTGTGGGCACGACGCCCACGTCGCCATCCTGATGGCGATTGCCCAGAACCTCGCCAACGTCCGCGATCAGCTTCCGGGTACCGTGAAGTTCATTTTCCAGCCGGCGGAAGAGGGCCCCAGTGACTACGTCTATAAAGGCGAACAGCACTTTGGTGCTCGCCTGATGGTGGAAGAAGGGGTTCTCAAGAACCCGGATGTAGACGCGATCTTCGGGCTCCATGTGACTTCAAAAGCCCCCACCGGCATCATCAGTTACCGTAGCGGCCCCACCATGGCCAGTAGCTCGGACCTCTATATCACGGTGAAAGGTGAGCAAACCCACGGCGCACAACCCTGGGATGGCGTCGACCCCATTGTGACGAGTGCCCAGATCATCAACGGACTGCAAACAGTGGTCAGCCGCAAGACCAACATCATGCCGGCTCCGGCGGTTGTCACGATTGGCACCATTGATGGTGGCTCACGCCACAACATCATTCCGGACTCCGTCAAAATGAGCGGGACCATCCGCACCTTTGACGATGACGTGCAGCAGCAGGTGAATGAACACGTGACCACGACCACGGAACATATTGCTCACGCTTCCGGCGCTGAAGCAGAGGTTTCTATCGTTAACAATTACGCCACAACGGTGAACGATCCGGCGCTCACCCAACAGATGCTCCCCACCCTCAAGCGGGTAGCTCCAAAGCGGGTGTTCGAAGCGCCATTGGTGACCGGTTCCGAAGACTTCTCGTACTATGCGAAGGAAGTGCCCGGGCTGTTCTTTTTCCTTGGTGTGACCCCCATGGAGAACATGAAAAATGCGGCGCCCAATCATTCACCGGAGTTCTACGTGGATGACAAGGCACTGGTCACCGGCATCAAGGCTTTGTCTGCCCTGACGAGCGACTACCTGCAGAGCCATCTGCCCCGACACGATTGATGATGCTGAGTGCCGGGGCCGTTGGCGAGTACTATTGGCCCAAAAGGACGGCAACGGCTATTGCCCGGGTGCCGTCTATCACATAGCTTTGACCCATACTCAAACTAGGAATCACTCAATGCGCCAACAAGTCATCCAACTCAATATCGACTTCCCTGCTCCTGTTGAAGATATTTTCAGTTTCTTTGAAGAACATGAAAATCTCGGCCGCATCTTCGGTGCCAGAATTCTGCGTATCAAGGAAGGCAACGATACGCCGAACGGCAAGGGTTCCGTACGCAAGCTGAATATCGGCCCGCTGCCTCCTATCGAGGAAACAGTCACCAAGTACGAGAAAAACGATCGCATTGAATACACCATCAGCAACACAACGCCATTGAAGAACCATTACGGCATCATGCGGTTCAGTGAAAAGAACGGCGGCGCCCATCTGGATTACAACATTGTGTTTGAATCACGCATCCCCTTGACCGGCGGACTGATCAGGAGGGTGCTGGAGAGTAATATCAGGAAAGGTTGTGAAAAGTACGCTCGATCAATGAAGTAGCGACGGGTATCGCTCCCCAATCGTTCGCGGTGCAAAGCCAGACTAATTCCGGATGCTGCGTCGATAGTCGTCTGGCGTAACGCTAAACCACCTTTTGAATGCCCGCCGGAAATTGGCACTATCATGGTAGTTCAGCAGTTCTGCCATTGTTTCAATCGACATGTTGCTATCGCGCAGGTATCCGACGGCCTGCTGCGATAGGATCTCGTCTCGTATTCGCCGAAAGCTTGTACCCTCCATCTTCAGTCGTCGGGCCAGAGTGCGCTTGCAGATAAACAGCGCCGACGCCACTTCGTCTTCGCTCAGCAGCCCGGGAGGGTGCGACAACATCATTTTCTGAACCTGGTACCTACAGGTTTTCTCAGTGGGATGCAGTTGTTCGAGCATGGTTTCGCATTGCTGCAGTGCCATCACATAGTTTTCATGGTTGGCGGAGACATTCGGCACTTTGCACACGTCAAGCGGAATTTTCAGCAGGACAGACTCGGAACCAAATTCAATGGGGCCGGGTATGTAATCGGGGTAGCGATCACTGTAAGCGGGTTGTTTATGGACAAAACAGCTGATCACCTCCTCAACAGGGCGACCAACGATAAACTCAGCGCTGTCAAAAAAGATAATAACTGCTATTTCGCTCAGCACACGCAGCAATTCTTCGTTAAGCACCGTATCAAATAAGCAGGTCACCTCGAGCCAGTCGCCCTTTGTCACTAACTCAAGCCTGGCAAGATTCATGCGAGTCGGAAGAAATGCCTGAAAGGCCTTCAGCGCCGTAAACAGATCGGGGCTACTGTTCACCAGAAAGCCCATGGCACCATGGGTCGGAGAGGTCAGGCGCTGCCCCAGACGCAAGCCAAAAGTATCGTCATTCGCCAGGCATAAACTGTTGTGCAGAATTTGTAGCTGCTCCTGCGGCGTGAGCAAGGTGTCTTCCTGCAGAAACTGATCGACCGAAAGCTGGGTCATCGCCAGTAAATCGGACACGTCTCGCGCCTGCAATCCCAGTTCCCGCGCGATCAGGCGGCTGTAATTCGAGGGGATACACGCCAAACTCAGATCAATTGCACGCATAATTATTTTTATATCCGTTAGTTGGCGTTAGGTCACTCGGTGGCACCGGTTGCTGTCAGCTTGCCAAAAGTGTCTTTAAATGACCCCATCATGTCAATTAATGACCTGCCTTCAACGAACCACAGTACGTAATCTGGCTTCAATACATTGATTCTCTGACACAACAGCGACGAGGCGTATATGGGCCGTATCACGTTTATTGAACACAATGGCACGGAACATGTAGTGGAGATGGAAGAAGGTCAAACCCTGATGCAGGTCGCGGTTGACAATGACATACCCGGAATTGATGCCGACTGCGGCGGAGCCTGTGCCTGCGGAACCTGCCACGTAATCGTTGACAAACGCTGGATCCAATCCACTGGCGGAATCAATGCCGATGAGCAGGGTATGTTGGGGCTGACGCCGGAAAAAACCGACACCTCGCGCCTGTCCTGCCAGATAACGGTCTCTGATTCACTGGATGGTATGGTCGTGCAACTCCCCGAATTTCAGATGTGAGTCGTAAATTCCCTGTTTGATACCCAAAGGTATTGTATGAACGTACTGAGATCCCTGCTTGAACCCGTTATCCAGCCAGCCTTAGACAAGGCAACGTCCATTATCCCGATTCACTGGCAGGTCAAAGGCGTTCACGCGTTTCAAAGCGTGAAACAACGCGCCGGGAGACATCGCCCAGTCCCGGTCTTCATGGAGACCCCGTTGCCGGATGCAGACACACTCGCGCTGAACGATATCGATGTCAGCAACCCCTTCCTGTATCGGCAGGGCCTCTGGCATTCCTATTTCAAGCGACTGCGGGATGAATGCCCGGTGCACTATCAGAAAAACAGTCCGTTCGGCCCCTTCTGGTCGATCACACGATACGACGACATCATGTTCGTGGATACACACCACGACCTGTTTTCCGCTGAACCGATCATTTCCATCGGACCACAGCCTGAAGGACTGGAATTAGAAACCTTTATTGCCATGGATCCACCAAAACATGATGTCCAGCGCCAGGCAGTTCAGGGTGTGGTGGCGCCGAAAAACCTTGCGCAGATGGAAAGCCTGATTCGCAGTCGCACCGCAGACGTATTGGACCGACTGCCAGTTGATGAGCCGTTTGATTGGGTACAGCGCGTATCCATTGAGCTCACATCGCGCATGCTGGCTACGTTGTTCGATTTCCCCTTTGATCAGCGCCATAAACTGGCCTATTGGTCCGACGTGGCAGCAAGTCCCCCAGAGTCAACCGGTGGTACTTCAAGTACGGATGAGAACTTCAAGGTTGCCGCGGATATGGCGCGCCAAATGTCATTGTTATGGCGAGAAAAGGAAGCCAGGATTGCCGCCGGAGAGGAAGCCGGGTTTGACTTGATGAGCCTGCTGCTGACTAATGACACCACCCGGGACATGATTAACCGGCCAATGGAGTTCATGGGGAACATGGTGTTGTTAATCGTGGGCGGCAACGATACGACCCGTAATTCAATGACAGGCGGTGTGTTTGCGCTCAACCAGTTCCCGGGCGAATTCACCAAGCTCAGACAGAACCCTGAATTGATTCCCAACATGGTATCGGAAATCATTCGTTGGCAAACGCCTTTGGCCTATATGCGCCGTATTGCCAAACAGGATGTGACCTTGAACGGTCAGACCATTAAAAAGGGCGACAAAGTCGTCATGTGGTATGCCTCCGGCAACCGGGATGAGCGTGCCTTTGATGAAGACCCAGACCTGTTCAAGGTTGATCGGAAAAACGCCCGTAAACATCTCTCTTTCGGGTTTGGGGTGCATCGCTGCATGGGCAACCGCCTGGCGGAAATGCAGTTGCGCATTTTGTGGGAGGAGATATTGAAACGCTTTGATCACATTGAAGTTCTGGGTAAGCCGGAATATGTGCAATCGAATTTTGTTCGCGGTTACACCCGGATGAACGTGAAGCTCACGGCTAAGGTCTAGCGAACAAGACCGAAAAAGCGCCTCGGATCTCAGTCTGATTATCGCAGCTCCAATCATGATGCCCTGGCCATAACCTGGAGCTAAAACTCCGCCTGGAGAGTGGCGGCCACTCTTCTACGAGCCGGCTCAGCATTAATCAGGAATCCTGACAAGAGACCCAGAAGGCGCAACTTTCGGGCCTCTTTCGACAAAGTGGCCCAGAATCACCTTCAGAAATAATGCGGCCTCCCACACTCTGTGTTGGCTGCGGGCTCGAGCAATGCGCGCTCCATAACAACAATATTCAAAGGTAATCGTCAATGCAGACAGTGGATTATGTAGTCGTCGGCGGAGGATCCAGTGGTTGCGCACTGGCGGGTCGGTTAAGTGAGGATGCCAATACGACCGTGGCGCTGATTGAGGCCGGATCACGCAAGGGCGCCAGCTGGCTGATCCAGACACCAGCCGCCGTGGTCGCAATGGTGCCGAAGAATATCAACAACTGGGCGTTTGAGACGGTACCTCAGCCAGGATTGAACGGCCGGCGTGGCTACCAGCCCCGTGGCAAAGTACTGGGCGGCTCGTCAGCCATCAATGCCATGGCGTACATTCGCGGTCACGCCAGTGACTACGATGCCTGGGCGGCCCAGGGCAATGACGGATGGGCCTTCAAGGATATCCTGCCGTACTTCAGGAAGTCCGAAGGAAATCAGTCGCTCAACGGCGAATGGCACGGGACCGACGGGCCACTGAAAGTCAGCAATCTGCAAAGTGACAACCCTTTCCAGCAGCATTATCTGAAGGCTGCCGAGCAGGTGGGCTACCCCCTGACGAACGATTTCAATGGGCCTCAGCAGGAAGGCATTGGTCTGTATCAGGTGACCCAGCTCAACGGCGAACGCTGGAGCACTTACCGGGGCTATCTGCAGCCCCACCTCGACAGTCGCGCTAACCTGACGATCGAAACCGATGCGCTGACACAACGCGTTCTGTTCGAGGGCAAACGCGCGGTCGGCGTCGAGTTCCTGCAAAACGGCCAGCTACGACAAATTCGTGCACGGAAGGAAGTGGTGTTGAGCGCCGGCGCATTCCAGTCACCGCAACTGTTGATGCTGTCCGGTATCGGGGATGCGGATGAGCTCAAAGCGGTCGGTGTGCCTGTAGTGCACCACCTTCCTGGTGTGGGCAAAAACCTTCAGGACCACCCGGATTTCATCTTTGGCTATAAATCCAAAGATGCCAACTTGCTGGGGTTGTCACTGAAAGGCGGCCTGCATGGCATCCGCCAGTTTATGCGTTATCGCAAAGAACGTCGCGGACTGTTGGCTTCCAACTTTGCAGAGGGCGGTGGATTCCTCAAAACAGACGCGCAACTGGACGCTCCCAATATCCAGCTGCACTTCGTGATTGCACTGGTCGATGACCACGCCCGCACCCTGCATGGCGGCCACGGTTTTTCTTGTCACGTCTGCCTGCTACGACCGAAAAGCCGCGGTACTGTTTCCCTGAAAGATCGTTCGGCGCAAACACCCCCGGTGATTGACCCGAATTTTTTTGGCCATCCGGATGATATCGAAGACATGGTCAAGGGCTACAAAATGACCGATCGGCTGATGAAGGCGCCGGCACTATCACACTTCATTACTAAAGACCCCTTCACCGCGAACGTCACCACAGACGATGACATCCGCGAGGTGCTGCGGGCACGCACCGATACGGTGTATCACCCGGTAGGCACCTGCAAAATGGGAATCGACGACATGGCGGTGGTCGATCCTAAACTGCGGGTTCATGGAATAGAGGGACTGCGGGTAGTGGACGCGTCCATTATGCCGAGCATCATTGGTGGCAACACCAATGCGCCGGCGGTGATGATTGCGGAGAAAGCGGCAGACCTGATGCGGGAGAGCGAGTGAGCGGGGGCTCACTCCTCATTCGTCAGCCGGGCGACCACTGCCGCCAGATCCGTCATGCCTTTCTCCACTTGCCCAATGCCACTGGCAACACTGGAGATCTCACCGGAACTGCGGCGGGACAGTTCGGAAACCCCGTCCATGCTGGAGCGCAGAGACTCGATCAGATGGCTGTTCTTACCCACCACGGCGGAAATCTCTTCCAGTGAGTGGGCGGTTTTGGCCGCCAGCTGACGCACCTCGTCCGCCACCACTGCGAAGCCCCGGCCCATTTCTCCGGCGCGGGCCGCTTCAATGGCCGCGTTCAACGCCAGCAGGTTGGTCTGCTCCGCTACCGTGCGAATCGTGCTGACGATGTTGCCAATCTCCACAGCCTGATTTTCCAGGTCCCGGCTCACTTCTGCTGCGCTGGACACTTCCGCCAGGGTGGACTCCGAGGTTTCCACAGCGACAGCAAGGGCACGGTTTGCTTCGGCGGCGATCTGCGACGTTTCTTCAGATGTGGACGCTGCAACTTCAGCAGCCTCCCGGGCATTGTTCACCCTGGCGGTGATGTCCGCGGCGAATTTGATGACCTTGTATACCTGCCCGCTCGCATCCAATACCGGGCTGTAGGTCGCTTCCAGCCAGATGCTTCTTCCGCTTTTGTCCTTGCGTTCAAACTGACCGGAAAAATTCTCTCCCCGAGCCAGGCGACTCCAGAAGCCGGGGTTGTCGCGATAGAAATCATCAAAACAGAACATCTTGTGATGCTGATGGAGAATTTCGTCTCTGTTGTAGCCGGTAGTGGTCAGAAAATTGTCATTGGCCTCCAGTATCTCACCATCCGGCGTGAACTTGATCACCGCCATATAGCGGTTGATCGCTTCCAGCATGGCGCTGTCATCCGCGACTTTATCCTGTGCCGCTGTGGCGTCACGGGCAATTTTGACGACCTTGCAAACCTGCCCGTCCTCACCTGTTACGGGGAAATAAGTGGCCTCAAGCCACACCCGGCTACCGTCTTTGGCATAGCGGGGGAATGTTCCCTGCTGCGAGATGCCTCGCCCCAGATCCTCCCAGAAGCGGTGGTACTCGTCAGACGACGCATAACTGGATTCACACAACAGGCGATGGTGTTTACCAATCAATTCCTGGCGCTGGTAACCCACCACGGACAGCAGAATATCGTTGGCAGACTCAACGATACCGGAACGACTGAATTCGATGTATCCAATCTGGGAGCTAATCGCATCCAGAATTTGCCGTACCCGGGCGTAGTCGTGCCGAGAAACCTCCAGCTCTTCCGCTAGCTCTGCAATGCGGTGTTTACCAAACATGTCTTCCCCTCCGAGAAAGGAATAAATGAATCCATTGATTCAAATATACCCCTCCCATAAGGGGAAAGCCTTATATTAAAGTACGATTAGGGAAACGAATTGTAAGCAAAGGCGACAGTTTCTGAATGCAGGCAACTACCTAACCGCACTTCCGACAGCTCGTTGCCTGGGTACAATAAGGCGGTGAGCAAGTGATAGTCATCCTTCCATCTTGGCGCCTAACGTTCGCCATCCACCCGGAAAAAGCCCAGATCCTGCAATGGCAATTTAAGAACCGAATCGTCCAGAATGATGGGCACGGCACGTTTTTCCGGTGTAATAATCGCCGAGAACCGGTTTTTTACCGGTGATTCGATGTCCAGATTCAGGTTCAGGGACGTCATCAACTCGGTATCCACTGACGGCCGGACGACCTGATCAATCGCCGCCAGCACCTCCCCGTTGTATTGCAGACGCACCATGGTGTCGACCGGCACGACCATATCCACCGGCAGATCAAAGCGCACGGGCAACACGCCTTTGACCGGCAGCTCCGGCAACCAGGAATAGATCATTCCGGTGTCGGCAGAAACATCCAGTTTCGTTTCAACGGTCAAGGTGTCACGGTAGCGGATTTCCATGCGCAGCGGCACCATGGTGTCCAACTCCAGCTGCGTACGATACTGCCCCTTCAGGGGCAGTGGCAGGGCCTCGTGTCGGAAAGGGACCTTAACATCCACCTGCCCCAGCAAGGTGAGCTCGGCCTTCTCTTCGGTGTGGGCAGTCACTCTAAGTTCCGTAGGCAACCGTAACAAAGCGAACTGATCGGTCAGAGAGACGCCGATGATCACCCGTGTGTATAACAGGAACCCGACAACCAGGCCCAGCGCCAGCACCAGCAGAAAAAGCCAGCCATACAGGATCCAGCGTCCGAGAGCACTCATTGCCGTGGTTGCTCCGAGGGTGTGTCATCGTACGGATTCGGTTCCGATGTATCTTGCGGCGACCAGGAAAGTCCAATCTCGCGAATCGGCAGCTCCAGGTCCATTTCCGCCAGCAAGGCATCGGCAGGCTCCAGGATGGTGGCGTACGCGTTGATCCGTGACCGGACCGGTACAGACATCGCGGTTTTCAGCGGGATATCCGTGGCAATATCCACTTTCAGGGGCACCTGCAGAGATTCCAGAAGCTCAACCTGTGCGGGGGCGGTGAACTTGAGATCCACCATCTGGTCAATCGCGATCTCTTCGTCCAGGGGAATGGTTGCCTTGACTGGCAACTCACCGCGCAACGGCAATTCAAACCACTTGCCAAGCGCTTTGACTTCCACATTGCCGTCCACTGCAATCGTCTGATCCAGCTCGATGTTCTGGCGCAGCGGCACCACCATCTGTATGGGGACGGCGCTGTCGAATGTGACCGACACGTTCAGCGTGTCGCGAATCGGCAGTGTCAGGGTCTGGTCGATGGGCACCGTTGTGGAGAGCACGGTATCCAGTTCAATATCCAGACTGTCCAGAATATCAATGCCCACGGCCATCGGCTCGGGAATGGACACCTTCGCCTGCTGGTCACGAAGCAACAGCTCCGCTCCCAGGTTCTTCCACAGCCAGTAAGCGCCGGTAATCCCCAATGCGATCGCCAGAATCAACAACACTCCGGCAATCGCCAACCATGTCTTGCGAACCGTAATCTGAATTGCCATAGCGGATTTCCTGAGCCAGACCCGTTATCCGAACATGAAGGTAAGCTGAAATACCCCCACACAAAAGCCCAGTGCGGCACCGACGGCAATCAGTATCCACTCATCCTGCTCAAACGCCGGCCTCAGCATGCCCTCGAACTCCGTGGGTTTGAGGCTCTGCAAGCGGGTCGACAGGGTATGCTCCAGGTCCAGGGCCTCATCGGCATAATCTTCGATATGCTTCAGCGTGGCCGGCAGCCTCTGAATCAGCCGCTTCACTGCACTGGACTTCATGTCACGATAATTCTGCGTGCCCACGGCAAAGGTTACGAAGGGCTTGGCCAGGTTGGTCTGCTCGTCGACCGCACGCTGCACGTGGCGTCCGATCATATCGAACACCTTGTCCGCGTATGGGCCCTTCAGAATGCCTTCGATGATATTCGCCGGCGTCAGAACGTAGGAGGACACCAGGCGGCCGTAATCACTGGCCACTTCATTCTGGCGCTTCATGAACAGACCCTGAATATTGAAAGGGCCGATGCGCATCAGCTCCTTGGGGTTGAAGATCATCTGCAGGGCGATGGCGTTGGTGGCATAGCCCACCAACAGACCGAACGCCGGCAGGAGCCAGCCCTGCTGGAAGAACAGCCAGACACACATCTGGACCAGGCCAAACACAAAACCGAAATAAAGACCCGAGCGCCCGATAAAACGGAACTCGGCGGCGCCCACTTCCTGGAAGATCTTGTTCAACAAGGCCTTGTCACGACTGAGGTTGGTAACCACCATATCTTCAAGGTCATACATCTGGGAAATATTGACCTTAAGCTGATTCATGATGTCATTGATCAGTTTGGGCGCATCCCGCTTGACGCGCTTGTAGATCTGCCGCTTGACCATTTCCGGCAAGGATTCCCAGAGCTTCGGTTCGTACTCCAGCATCACCTGGTCGACGATTTCCTCGATCATGCCATTCAGTGCCGGCTCCAGCGCATTGGCCACTTTGTCGGCGTCCAGGCGGGAGAATATCTCTTCCTGGGTAATGAGATGGGTGGTGATGGTTTCCACCGAAATAGCGGCCATTTTCGCCGCACGCCGGGGAATAATACCCTGCCAACCCAGGAAAGGAGGCTTGCCTATAAACTCCAGCGGCTGAAACATCATCTTGATGGCTATGACGTTGGTGACATAGCCGACAACACCACTGATCACCGGCATCGACAGATACAGCCACAGATTTGACACGAAGTCATTCACTACCGCTTCCATACTCGCAATTCCAACCGTTTTTATTGTTTGCCCGTCGCACCCGGTGACTCACCATTTTCACGGCAGTCGAGCGTTTTAGACCAAAGGGTTTTACCGAGATCCGAAATCGAGAAGGACAGCCGCTGAAAGCGCACTTTCATGCCAGCCTGACTCTCAATATCGGTAGTCAGAGCGCGCACCGCCAGACCGTTCTCGATACTCTCGTAATTCTGCACCAGCGTCTTGAACGAAGGTCCGCTTTCGACCAGCCCCAGCTGTATCAGGTGGTTCAAATAATAGGGTGCCCATTGGCCCAGCATCAGTCCGGACTCCTGGGCGATCCGGCTCAGGTGTCCCCGCAGCCGATAAGCGGGTTTCCCCAGCCGACCGATCACATCCATATGGCACATGGCGTGGGGCTGTTCATCCGAGACCAGAGCCAATACCCGGAGTTCGTCAGGGACCAATTGCTGCACAATGATACGGATCAGGTCATCCGTAGCGGATTCTTTGGTCTGGTATATCGAACGATGGTGCAGATCCTGCAAAATGCCTGCGGTATCCGCCGTCACCAAAGTCGGCGTGATATCGTCAGAATTGCCATGGGACAAGCCATTACCATCCAGCCTCTGGAGCCGGTTTCTGAGCGCCAGAAGCAACTGATTTTCAACCTCCGAAGCAACGGCCGCCGCTCGCTGAACGGGCGGTAACTCCCCGAGTGCTGACCGGAGACGCAGTAGGGTACGGTTTCCTGGCACGGAGGGCACAGGTAATCCTGACGTTAGCTTTCGCTTGTCCATCGCGCTCGCCTGACAATCTTATTGTTGTGAATGCTGACAATTTACGTGACATATGTCACATTTTTAAAATAAGGTTGCAAGAACAAATTAACAAGAACAAACGTAAAAAGGCGCACAATGACACCCTCTGCAAAACTTTCCAGCGTTCTGGATACGCTTCCCGATGAGCTGGCAGAAGCCATAAGAACCCATGCCGAAAGCGCACTGGTCACCCATCGACAGAAAACGGAGCACGCTTTGGTGGAAGCTCGCAGTCACCTGTCCCCGCTATCGCGACTCGCATTCAGCATGACCATTGGTAAAGACAACAAGGCGGGAGACTGATCACTGTGACGATTTCCTCTCTACAGATGGTCGCCGAGTTCGAAAAGCTGCAAGCACTTATCGGCGAATTACCGTCGACACACAGGGATCTATTCAATCGCTGTGATCCCCGCCAGATCCGCGAGGTAAGAGATGCGGTGCTCGACGACCTTCACAATGATCAGGCGTCAACCTTCAGACGCCTGAGCTGTCTGGTCCGGATACTACCGGTAAAGCGTGCAGCCAGACTCGCGACCTCGTGCGGCCCTGTGGTCGCTGCCCGAACCTTGCCCTTTCTTGACCCCTTGAAGGTCGGTAGGATTACCCGCCAACTGCCAGTGGACTTCCTCACCGACATTACCCTGGAGGCAGACCCCAGGGCGCTACGAACCCTGATCCGGCACATTCCGACAGATCAGATTGCGGCGGTAGCGGCAGCGCTCATTCAACAACGGCATTACATTACCGCAGGCCAACTGGCGGATGCCCTTCCCTCCACCGCCATTCGTCAGGTACTGACGCTGATCAGTGACGATGTAGCCCTGCTGCGCACCGTTTTCTACATGGATGAGCCGGAACAGCTCGGAGACATCATCCGGCTGGTGGACAACGAGCGTCTCAACCAGATCATTCTGGCCGGCCTCGGCAACCGCGAGACCTGGCCCATTCTGATGTGGGTGATTGACCAGGTCGGTCGGGACATCAAGAGCCGCATCACCAACCTGATCGTGGAACGTGATCCCGAAACCCTGAACGAGCTGATCATTGTGGCGAACAACCAGGCGCTTTGGGGGCCGATCCTCCGCTCGCTGGATACCATAAAGGATCGCCACCAGCGATCGCTCGTGCATTTGCAGGCCCTGCGGGACGAACAGGTTCTGGAAGGATTGATGAAAGCCGCCTTTGACGAGGGCCTGATGGCCAACACTATCCCTCTGATTGAGGCGATGAACGGCGACTTGCAGGCGTTCGTTGCCAAAGTCGGCTTACGTCAGGGTGCGGATATTCTGGAGGCCTTCATTCGCGATGCAGTCCGTCATAATCATGCCGAAGTCATCCTCACCCTTCTGAGCAGAATGACCGACGAACAAGTCAAGGAGCTGACCACCCTCAGCGTTTTCAACGATAACTTTATACTGCAGGCTATCGTATCGGCTGGCATCGGCACCGGACAGATTCGCTCGCTGATCCGCTTTGCGCGTCGCCTGCCAAGTAAAGGTCAGGAACTCATGGCGAGCCTGATGGCGGCTGATCACGGCGCCCTTCTTGAGCGACTGCTTAATCGCTCGGAACTGCTCGGGGACAGCGACTGGAACGAACTGGTCAGCCTCCTATCAAAAATCAGGATACCCGATCAGGCACGAGGAGTTGCCGACGTTATCCACTACCAGTCACGCCAGACGGCACAGGCACTTAAATCCCATGCCGAAAATATGGGCATGGATCTGCTCAAGGCTTTACGACTGTAACGGTGTCAAACGTCCTCAAGGATGAGGACAATCAGCTCCTTTGGTCCGTGGGCACCGTAAGCCAGCACCTGCTCGATATCCGCTGTCTTGGAAGGTCCGGACACCAGCAACGCATTGGTTGGCAGGCCCGCGGCCCAGTTCTGGTCCGTCATCATGTCGTACCAGTTATCGTGAATTCCACTGGCCTTGAGCAGGGCAATGTGGACCGGCGGCACCAGGCTCATCAGCCTCGGCTCATTTCGGTCTGGCCATAGCACCAGCGACCCCGTTGCCGCAATGCCACCAAGGGTGCCCGTCACACTGGCCTGCACATCATTGAACAGCTCCGCTTTCCACTCTTCGACAGGGCGATCGTAGACCCGCAATGACGGCCTATCCGCTTCATCCTTCCAGGCCCGCGCTAACTGCTCGCCATGGGGCGTGGCCGGCGCATGCAGCAGATTGGTGATTTCCCGTTTCGCCAGCAACTCCGCGACCAGTTCCGGCCAGTCACCTTCAGAGGTCTGATGCACTTCGGTGTGCACTGCCTCCATCAGTTCCCGTAACCGGGCAATGCGCTCCTCCGGGGGATAACGCCAGGGGCCGGTCACCAGGGATTCGTCGAATTCGTCCGGGCGCGGCGTTGTGCCCGCCAGGCTGGTTCTGAGCTTATTGAGGATATTGGCGCGAGCACTCATGATTTTTCTCCCCGGATGGCTGAATTCTTCAGGTGATCCCGGGCAAGATCATGGAGGGAGCGAACAGCCGGCACCGGCGCACTGTGATTCTCGGTCCACGGGCCCGCTTTTTTTGGCGCAAGCGCCCTGAACCGGGTCGCCGCCCACAGGAAGAGCCTATAAAAGGCCGGACGGGTGTTCAGCATGACCCACGCCCGCCACATCATCCGCTCCTTGCGGGAGTATTTGCTGCCAGCCCCCCTCACGGCTGCCGGCTCATGATCCGGTGCCTGCACGTTTTCCTGTCGCAACCGCTGCAGCAACTCCGGAATGGGAATCTTCACCGGGCAGACTTCCCCGCAGGCACCACAGAGGGAAGACGCACTGGGATGATCCGGCACCTGGTCCAGCCCCACCATATGAGGCGTGACAATCTTGCCGATCGGTCCCGGATAGACTTCCCCGTAGGTATGGCCACCCACCCGGGTATAGACCGGGCAATGGTTCATGCAGGCACCGCACCGGATACAGTTCAGGGTCTGGCGCATCTGGGCGTCGGCAAATGCGCCGGTGCGACCGTTATCCAGCAATACCAGATGCACTTCTTCCGGGCCGTCCAGTTCATCGGGCTTGCGTGGGCCGGAGATCAGGTTTACATAGGTGGTGATGGGCTGTCCCAGGGCCGAGCGGGTCAGCAGGGACACCAGCGGAACCACGTCCCGCAGGTTGGACACCACTTTCTCGATCCCGGTTACGGCAATGTGGACCGGCGGCGACGTGGTGCTCATGCGGCCATTGCCCTCATTCTCCACCAGCAACAGCGTACCGGTTTCGGCGATGGCAAAGTTCACCCCGGACACCCCCACATCCGCCTCCAGAAACTTGCGTCGCAGGATGCGTCGCCCGGTCTGGATCAGTTCATCCACATCTTCGGAGACGTGTTCGCCGAGTTTTTCATTGAACAGCGCCGACACCTGACGGGCGTTCTTGTGAATCGCCGGCATGATGATGTGGGACGGTTTCTCATTATCCAACTGGACGATGTACTCGCCCATATCCGATTCCAGGCATTCGATATCACGGTCGGCGAGATAGTCGTTCATCTCCATCTCTTCACTGACCATGGATTTGCCCTTCACCACCTGGCGACCGTCGTGAGCTTCAATAAGGCCGTGAACAATCTCGTTGGCTTCCTCAACCGTCTCCGCCCAATGCACTTTGATACCATTGGCGGTCAGCCTGGTTTCCAGTTGTTCCAACAGGTCCGGCAAATTGGAGAGCGAACGAGCGCGAATGTGGTTGCCCAACTCCCTCAGCCCTTCCCGCTCGTCTTCGTCACTGAATGCATCCGCCCGTTTGCGCATCAGCGAATCCATGGCAGTGCGGAAGTTGGAACGCAACTGCGAGTCGGCCAGCGCTTCCCGGGCGCGGCCCTTGAAGTCACTGGCCAGTTCAGTCACTGGAATGCGCTGGTTCATTGCTCACCTCCACACCGCTCCCAGAGGAAACTGGCAAGATGGCGCCCGCGGAACGCCTGCTGTTGTTTTTCCAGGGCGCCGTTGATATTCATCAAACAACCACAGTCGGCACTGATAGCTTCAGCGGCGCCGGATTGCCGCAGGGCTGCGGTCTTGTCCAGCACCATGGCGCCGGAGATGTCCGGCATGCGCACGGAGAAAGTCCCGCCAAACCCACAGCACTCGCTTTCATGATCGTGATCGATACGCTCGACGTTATCGAGCTGGGCCAGCAGTTCCCGTGCGTGCAGATGGGTATTCATTTCCCGCCGGGCGGTGCAGGAGGTGTGCAGGGCAATCTTGTGCTTCTCACCCCGGTCAACAAGCTGAACCTTGCAAACCTTGAGCAGGAACTCCGTCAGCTCGAAAGTGCGCTCGGCGAGATCCTCAGCACGCCTCAGATTGTCAGGCTCCTCAGCGAACAGTTCGAGGTAGTGATGACGAAACATGCCGGCACAGGAACCCGACGGCACCACCACCGGACGGCCATCATCCAGAAGGTCCAGCTGCGCCAGGGCAACGGCCCTGGCCTCTTCCCGATAGCCGGACGTCCACGCGGGCTGACCACAACAGCTTTGCTGTTGGGGAAAGCGCACTCGAATCCCCTGCTGTTCCAGTAAGCGGATCGCATCCAGCCCTGCCTCCGGGAAGAACAGGTCCACCACGCAGGTACCAAACAACGACACCTCCGCGGGCTTGTCAGGGTAACGACGCTCCGCTGTCCGGGCCGGGGCTACCCGGGTAGCGTTCGGCGCCGCATCATAGAACAGCTCACTCATTGCTAAACGTCCTCCGGACCGGGGTGAGGCAAAGGAAAATTGGTAATACCAATTTACAACTAGAGTCTGATACGATATGTGAGTTGATCGCGGGCTGTCAAAGCTAACTGCTAATCCATTGGTCTGATAGGAATGGTAGAACGCTGCCCAGATTCGTCAAACATAAGCCAATACAGCATTGGTCAGACCAATAATTTAGATTCGGGAATAGAATGGCTATCGGTCAGATTTCACCAAAACGTCTTGCGGACACCATTGTCGAGCAACTGGAAACCATGATTCTGGAAGGCACCCTGCAGCCAGGGGAGCGATTACCGGCTGAGCGGGCACTGGCCGAGCAGTTCGGGGTTTCCCGCCCTTCGCTGCGGGAAGCGGTTCAGCGGCTCGCGGCCAAGGGACTTCTGGTTAGCCGTCAGGGTGGCGGGCATTATGTGGCTGAAACACTCGGCTCCAGTTTCAGCGACCCGCTGATCGGGCTGCTGGAAAACCGACCGGACGCCCACCGCGACCTGCTTGAGTTCCGCCGCACCCTGGAAGGCGACTGTGCCTATTACGCAGCTCAAAGAGCCACGGAAGTGGACAAGGCTAAACTCAGGGAAGCCTACGAAGCCCTACAGGCCTGCTACAGGAATCGCAACAAACAGGATGTCCAGGCAGAAGGCGCTGCCGATGCCCGTTTCCACCTGGCCATCGCCGAAGCCAGCCACAATGTCATTCTGCTACACACCATTCGCGGGCTGTTCAACATGTTGAAGAACAGTGTCGTCAACAACATCGACGGTATGTACTCGAAGACTGTGGAAACCCGCAACGGACTATTGGAACAACATCAACAGTTATTCGAAGCCATCACAAAGGGACGGGCCGAGGAGGCACGTGAGATAGCCGGGCGGCATATCGAGTACGTGCAGGGAGTGCTGTCAGAACAATTCGAGAGCCATCGGAGGCTCGAGCGCTCGCTACGCAGGGACAAACTGAGCCGCAGCTAAGCCCCCCCACCTTATAGCAAAGCCCTGATTTCGCCCCAGAGTCTGCGGTAGGCGTCGGCCGCGACCGAGTTGGGCGCCAGGCGCTCTACCGGGGTGCCCTCCTCCCCCATCCTTTCCACCACACTGGCGTACGGAATGATAGTTTTGAGCCCTGTCGGCAATCGATCGTCCTGCGCATCAATTAACTCCCGGTGCAGGTTTTTGCGACGGTCCGCCATAGTGTAAAACGGATGTAAACGGGAAGGCTTGAGCTTTTTCTCGCGCGCAAATTCCCGCAACTGCTGCCAGCTATTCAGCGACAACCACGTTGGGATCACCGGCACAAACACATTGTCGGCCGCCTTCAAAACCTGCTCTGACAATCGTGACAGCGACGGAGGGCAATCCAGAATCACCAGACTGGTCTCCTCCGATAACGGTGCCAACCACTCCTTTATAAGGTTGGCGCTGTCATTCTGATCAAGCTTGACGTCAAGGTTGCGAAAGCTGGTGTGAGATGGAATAAAATCCAGATTCTTGTAGTCGCTCTCGTGTATGAAGCTGGCTATCGGTGTTTTACCTTTCATCAAGGCCGACAGTTTTCGCCCCTTAACACTGTTAGCACCGGCAAGGTACCAGCTTGCTGCCCCCTGTGGATCCAGGTCCCAAAGCAAGGTGGAGTATCCCGCCTGGCTGGCAAGATACGCAATATTGACTGCTGACGCGGATTTTCCAACCCCGCCTTTGAGACTGTAAAACGCGATTGTTTTCATTCTTAAAACTCATTTCGCCGGCATAAAAAAACCGGGGAGGTCCCCGGTAAAAACATTAACACGATCAGCAACCACAATGCTTGTCGTCCTGACGCAATCCAGCATGACCGCCCGCTATGACAGTTTTATGACGACTTTCAACAAATCCGTTGGCTGCATGCTATTTTTACACTCCAAACCAACGTTACCGGCAAAATAGGATACCCCAATGACCGATTACCCTGTGCTCACCTCTGAGGAGGACGGCATTCTGACCATAACCCTCAACCGGCCGGACATACGCAACGCCGTCGATAAGCCAACAGCCAATGCCCTGCGACAGGCGTTTATGGAATTCGAACAAAATCATCGACTGAAGGTCGCCGTCCTTTGCGGTGCCGGTGGCAACTTCTGCGCAGGTGCGGACCTGACCGCAATGGCTGATCCTGAGCGGCGCAATGAAATCGATCCCCACGGCACCGGTCACGGCCCCATGGGCCCCACCAGAATGGCGTTGTCGAAACCGGTTATAGCCGCTGTCTCCGGCTATGCGGTCGCCGGTGGACTGGAGCTGGCCCTGATGTGTGATCTACGGGTCGTGGAAGAGTCGGCAGTGTTCGGCGTTTTCTGCAGGCGCTGGGGCGTTCCGCTGATCGATGGCGGCACCGTGCGTTTACCCCGCATTGTCGGCCACGGGCGGGCCATGGACATGATTCTCACCGGCCGGCCGGTTCAGGCCGATGAAGCACTGGACATAGGACTGGCCAGCCGCAAAGTCGCTGATGGCAGGGCATTGGAGACAGCCCAAAAACTGGCCCGGGACATCGCGGACTTTCCCCAAAAATGCATGCTGGCTGACCGGGCGTCTGCTATCCATCAGTGGGACCTGGACATGCATGAGGCTCTGGTGTCAGAGGGCGCGGCCGGGTACCCGGTGGTGTTTGAAGAAGCTGTGAAGGGCGCAAAGAGATTCAAGGATGGTGCCGGGCGTCACGGCCAGTTCTGAGCAGCCCCGCAACCCAGTCCAACACGCCAGGATAGCCCCCCATATCCAGCACGAATTCCTGACCACGGGCGGCACAATCCAGGTAACAATAAGGCGGCTCAAGCCGCCAGCGGTCCGGGCGGGTGTGGTAGCTCAACGCTGTCCTGCCATCGTCGGGGAAGAAACCGGAGGGCAGCCGCCATTGGGTGGGCAGGCGTCCGTTCGGATCACTCAGCACCAGCGGCGTATCGAGGTGGGTAAACACTCCGCTGCCCGGAAACGGCTTCTTCTCATTTGCCAGGGAAAAGCCGTCAGAGGACACATACAGCGTATTACCAGGATCGGGCTCACCATGGAAATGCGGATGATAACCAGCCCAGGGCAAGGCGCCAGGAGTCAGGTCGTCAATCCGGTGAACATTCCCAATGTGCAGCCAACCCCAAATGGCATGAAACGGTCGCGAGCCCGGCACAAAGCGCCAGCGTCGCTGCCAAAGCTCCGCTCTGCGGAACACACCAAAAAACAGGAACAGGTCCCCAGCACTCACGCCCTGATTACGCAAATGGCCCTGGGCGGACCCGGCCTGCCCCAACACCGGACGCCAACCCTCTGCTCGGGGAAAGGCGTCAGCGATCAGGTCCGGATCCAGATGGGCGCCGTGGTTGCCACGGATTCTGCCCCTGGTCAGATCCCGGGCAATCTTTCCCAGCCTGCGCTCGCCATGGGTTACATCATCGTAGCGAATACCAGACTGACTGTCGGGAATGGGAAGCACACACAGGGAATCGTCCGGCAACACCGGGCTCGGACACCCGCCGGCGGAGGAATCAAACCCTTTTCGGCTCAGAATCAGGCGCATGAACTCACTGTAAAAATCGTGGATGACATATCGGGAGGCAATGCTATCTTAGATTCCGGGCGGTTGCTCGCAATAACTTCAATCCCTCAGCCGGATAGAGAACCATGAGACTTGTCTGCATTTCCGATACCCACAGCATGCACCGACAGATCCAGGTGCCGGATGGCGACATCCTGATTCACTCCGGTGACTGTCTCGGTGTGGGGTCTCTGGATGAGCTGGAAGACCTCGACAACTGGTTCGCTGAACAACCCCACCCACACAAGATTCTGATTGCCGGCAATCACGACTGGTGTTTTCAGGACGAACCACAGAAAGCGCAGGCCCTCGTCAGACACGCGCACTATCTGCAGGACAGCGGTCTGGAACTGGGAGGCCTGAAATTCTGGGGCAGCCCATGGACACCGGTGTTCTTTAACTGGGCCTTCAATCTCGACCGCGGCCCGGACCTGGCGGAGCGCTGGGCCAGAATTCCCCGGGACACCGACGTCCTGATTACTCACGGACCACCCGCGGGCATCCTCGATGCAGTACCAACCGGGACCGGTTCGCTAAGTGTCGGCTGTGATGATCTCGCCAGCATGGTTGAAACCCTCAATCTCAGGCTCCATATCTTTGGGCACATCCACGAGGGCTACGGCCAACAACAGATTGGTCAGCGCCGGTATATCAACGCAAGCACCTGTACCGGCAGCTTCAAGCCACTGAATCCACCCATCGTGATCGATCTTTAGTCCAAAGGTCCGATGTTTACGGAGCAAAATATGCCACAACGCCCGCCATTTTCGCTGCTGGAACTGGCTTCCGTTCGCGAAGGCAACTCCGTCGGCACCACCCTGGCCAACAGCGTGGCCTATGCCCAACATGCCGAAAAGCTGGGCTTCAAGCGATTCTGGCTGGCGGAGCACCACAACATGGAGGGCATCAGCAGTTCGGCTACGTCCGTGTTGGTTGGCCACATTGCCGGCAAGACCGAATCCATACGAGTAGGCTCTGGTGGTGTGATGCTGCCCAACCACCCGCCGCTGGTGATTGCCGAGCAGTTCGGCACACTCGCCTGCCTGTATCCGGACCGCATCGACCTGGGGCTCGGGCGCGCACCGGGCACCGATCCGATCACCAGCCGAGCCCTGAGGCGTGACGGCCTTGGCGCCGAGCAGTTTCCGCAAGATGTGGAACGCCTGCAGACACTGTTAGGACCATTGCAACCCGGCCAACCGGTCAAGGCGATTCCGGGAGCCGGCACCAACGTACCAATCTGGCTGCTGGGATCCAGCCTTTACAGCGCGCAACTGGCCGCCATGCGGGGACTGCCCTACGCCTTCGCCGGGCATTTCGCTCCGCGGCTATACCGCGAGGCGCTCAAAGTCTATCGCGACCATTTCCAGCCTTCGGAGCAGCTGGAAACGCCCTACGCCATGCTCGCGGTGCCCGCTATTGCTGCAGACACGGACGACGAAGCGCAATGGTTGTCCACCACCAGTTACCAACGCATTCTGGCGCTGTTCCGTGGCCATCCGCTATGGATGAAGCCGCCGGTGGATACCATGGACGGGCTGTGGAATGCGGGCGAAGAAGCCAGTGTGCGGGATTTTCTGGGATTACAGGTAATGGGTGGTCCGTCCTCCGTACGGGATCAACTGGACCGGTTACTCGACACCGTGGATGTGGACGAACTGATGTTCACCGTCGATATCTATGACCCGGAAAAACGCCGTCATGCCCTGGACATACTCAGCCAGGCCTGACGACCTCAGGCAATACAATAGATGGAATCCGGACAATGACAGCAACAACCACTCACGTCTTTCTCTCCCACGGCCTCGAAAGCGGCCCGGGAAGCACCAAAATTCAGGCCATGAAACAGGCAGCGGAAGCCTTTCCGGGGGTTGTCGCTGTCGCAGTCGATCACCGCAGCAGCAAAGATCCCGCCACCCGTCTGGAACAGATGAAGGATGCGATGGAGAAGGCGGGAGCCGTTCCGGAACGCACCGTCCTGGCCGGTTCCAGCATGGGTGGATGGGTCTGTGCGCAAACCAGTGCCCACCAGCGAGTCCTGGGCTGCTTCCTGCTGGCGCCGGCACTTGCCCTGCCCGGATACCCACAATCAAGGCCGGTCATTCAGGCTAACCACATACAGCTCGTTCACGGCTGGGATGACGACGTCGTTCCGGCCATGCCTGTTCTGGAGCTCGCGGAACACCAGAAACTGCCCATCCTCGTAGTGCCAGACGGCCACCGTCTGGAAAACAGTCTGGAACGGGTGGTTTCTGAGTTCCGCCAGCTTCTCATCAGGGCTGGCCTATAGCCTCGAACTCCGCCAGCGCCCGGCCGTCAGTGTCCAATAGTCGCAAGAGACGGTCTTCCATCTGGACGCCAGCGGTATTCTCCAGCGCCCGAAAAAAGGCCGGCTCCGGAATATCGACATTCTGGCAGGCACGGCGGGTACTGGCCATGCGGCTGAACACCAGGTTCCGATGGTTGATGACCTCGTACTCGCCGCGGAAGGCATTACAACCACTGAATCCGTTTACAACCCCATCGTCCCGCAGAATCAGGTGCGCTTCACCGGCTACCCCAGAATCCGGCGTCGGTACACCAGCCAACGTCTGAAGCTTCCAGTATGTATTGGTCAACGGCACGTCACCACCGCCCATTAGGGCTTGTGACATACACCCAGCCAATACCAACAAGCAACCGGCTACAACCGGCAATCGCCATGCCATCCACGATTTTTTCATCCTATTCCCTCTCTTGGACAAGAAGCATTCCAGTCATTTTCCATTTCACTTCAATACGATACCGGCCGGCAATCTAAATTGGCCATTTTCTTGCGAAAACCACGTTGTTTTGCCAGTCTTTAATAATGAAGCAAGAGTTTGGAGTAAAAAAACTAAATGGAGACAACACGATGAGCAGCTTAAGCAAGTTCAAGAAACTGGCCGGAATTTCAGCGATCGCATTCGCGGCCATGACAGCGGCTAACTCAGTAAACGCTGCCAACTGGCGCTATGCCCATGAAGAATACGAAGGCGACGTCCAGGACGTATTCGCCTACAAGTTCAAAGAATACATCGAAGAGAACTCTGACCATACCCTTCAGATTTATCGCTTCGGTGAATTGGGCGAGTCCGACGACATCATGGAACAAACCCAGGCCGGCATCCTCAACTTTGTAAACCAGTCTCCAGGCTTTACCGGCTCCCTGATCCCGGAAGCACAGATCTTCTTCATTCCCTACCTGATGCCCACCGACATGGAAACGGTCATCGAGTTTTTCCGTGAGAGTGAAGCGATCAATGAGGACTTCCCGGAGCTCTATGCGGAAAAAGGTCTTGAGCTTCTGCAGATGTACCCGGAAGGTGAAATGGTCGTCACCGTCGACGAACCGGTCACCAAACCGGAGGACTTCAACAACAAGAAAATCCGGGTAATGACCAACCCACTGTTGTCTGAGACCTATGACGCCTTCGGTGCTACCCCAACCCCTCTGCCCTGGGGCGAAGTCTACGGCGCGCTGCAGACCAACATGATTCAGGGTCAGGAAAACCCGATCTTCTGGATCGAGTCCGGCGGCCTGTATGAAGTGTCCCCGAACCTCGTTTTCACCGGTCATGGTTGGTTCACCACTGCCATGATGGCCAACCAGAATTTCTATGAGGGTCTATCGGACGAAGACAAGCAGCTGGTACAGGATGCCGCCGACTATGCTTTCGAGGAAATCCTCGTTCACATCGATGGTCTGGCCGACGAAGCACTGGGCAAAATCAAAGAGGCCAGCGATGAGGTTACCGTAACCCGCCTGAACGATGAACAGATCGAAGCCTTCAAGGCTCGTGCCCCGCAAGTAGAGGACAAGTTCATCGAGATGACCGGCGAGCGTGGCAAAGAACTGCTGGAGCAGTTCAAGGAAGATCTGAAGGAAGTTCAGAAGGACTGAACTGTAAAATAAGGAAGCATTCCCGCCGGCCCATAGCCGTCGGGAATCGGTATTAACCTCGCCCCACCGGGGAGTTCCCTACCGGTAGGAGGCGAGACGCTCTGGAGCAATCCCCATGTCAGAGAAACCCTCAGAGGTAGAAGACGATACCGGCACCTATGAGTCCGGCCTGCCCGGGTTCCTGGGAACCATTGATGAGATCATTGCCAAGGTAGAGGCTGTAATGTTGGCAGCCGGCGTGATTCTCATGGCATTGAACACCTGCACCAACGTAATTGCCCGCTTTGTTTTTGGTCAGGGGCTGTTTTTTTCCGGTGAGATCAACCGAATCCTGATCATACTGATCACCTTCGCAGGCATCGGCTACGCAGCCCGACACGGGCGCCACATCCGCATGTCCGCCATATACGACGCCTTTCCCGCCAAAGGCCGAAAAGTGCTGATGATTTTCATCGCACTGTTCACTTCCGTCGTGATGTTTTTCCTGTGCTACCACTCCTACGGTTACATTGAAACGCTCTACGGTCGTGGCCGTATTCTACCCGCGTTGGGTTTTGAGATCTGGTGGATCTATATCTGGGCCCCGGTGGGCTTTGCCATTACCGGAATCCAGTATTTCCTAACCGCAATCAAGAATTTCACCAGCAAGGATGTCTATCTCTCCACCGGTGTCCTTGATGGCTACGCTGACAGCGAATCGGAAGTCTGATCCGGCAGCAGACCGGGCAAGTTAAGGAAGGGCGTAACTATGGCAACAATTCTCATGATCATCATGATCGGGCTGCTACTGCTCGGTTTTCCGATGATGATTCCGCTAACGACTGCGGCTGTCGTTGGCTTCGTAATGATGTTCGACGGCTTCGGCCAGATGGGAACCTTCATCCAGCAGATGATGGGCGGCATTCGACCCGCGTCGCTGATCGCCGTCCCCATGTTCATCCTCGCTGCCGATATCATGACCCGGGGCCACTCCGCCGACCGGTTGATTAACATGGTCATGGCCTTTATCGGCCACATCAAGGGCGGCCTGGCGATCAGTACCGCCACCTCCTGTACGCTCTTTGGTGCGGTCTCAGGCTCAACCCAGGCAACGGTCGTCGCCGTTGGCTCCCCTCTGCGCCCAAAGATGCTGAAGGCAGGCTACTCAGACCCCTTTACTCTTGCGCTAATTATTAATGCCAGCGATATCGCCTTCCTGATACCGCCCAGTATCGGCATGATTATCTACGGGGTTATTTCCGAGACCTCCATCGCCGAACTGTTCATTGCCGGCGTTGGACCGGGCATCATGATCCTGTTCATGTTCTCGATCTACTGCCTGATCTACGCCTACAGGAATAACGTTCCCACCGAAGATAAAGCCAGCTGGAAGCAACGGGCCGTGTCCGTCAGGGATGCATTATGGCCCCTCATGTTCCCGGTCATTATCGTGGGCGGCATTTATGGCGGCATCTTCAGCCCTACTGAAGCCGCAGCGGTTTGCGTACTTTATGCATTCTTTCTCGAGTTCGTGGTATTCCGCTCTCTTAAGCTGCATGAGATCTACAAGATTGCGAAATCCACTGGCCTGATCACCGCCGTGGTGTTCATTCTCGTGGCCGTTGGTAACGGGTTCTCCTGGATTATTTCCTTCGCACAGATTCCGCAAAGCATACTCGAAGCTGTCGGCGTCAACGAGGCCGGTCCCGTCGGTGTGTTGATTGCAATCTGTGTCGCCTTCTTCATCGCCTGCATGTTCGTCGACCCGATCGTCGTGATTCTGGTGCTGACACCGATTTTCGCTCCGGCGATTCAGTCCACGGGCCTGGACCCGGTTCTTGTCGGTGTACTTATTACGCTGCAGGTTGCGATAGGCTCAGCGACACCACCATTCGGGTGCGACATTTTCACCGCCATTGCGATCTTCAAACGGCCGTACCTGGAAGTCATCCGCGGGACTCCGCCCTTTATCATCATCCTGATTGCGGCAGCCGGTCTGATCATCGCCTTCCCGCAAATCGCGCTGTTCCTGCGTGATCTTGCCTTTGCGGAATGACGCAACAGACCCGAATCGCTAGGAGATAAACATGTTCAAAAAGATCCTGGTAGCCGTTGACGGCTCCTCGACATCTCTGAAGGCTTTGGACAAGGCTATTGAGTTTCAGAAGCTAACGCCAGAGACAGAGATTTATATTCTCTGCGTGTACAAACACCACAGTCTGTTTGAGGCATCACTTTCGATTGGCCGTCCATCGGAAATGGACATTCCGGACAAGGTGCTGTCTGAGTACGCCAAGGAAGTGGTGAACCACGCAAAAGACTTGGCCAAGGAACACGGCGCGACCAAGGTTCGCGGGTTTGTGAAAAGCGGCCGGCCATCCAAGGTAATCGTCAAGTTTGCCCAGGACAAAGCAGCCGACCTTATCGTAGTCGGCACCCGGGGTACGCACAGTGACAAGGACGGCATGCTGCTAGGCAGCGTATCCCACCGGGTTGCGTCGAATGCCAAGTGCCCGGTTCTGGTCGTGTAACTTTCTGAGTCTCCAGACATTTCGTAATTAAAGCGTCATCTGTTTACGTTAAAAAAGATCCGACATTTTTTTGGAGCTGTATCAATGTCGGATCAATCCTCCCTTCTTGTTGAAAAACTCTGGCAACTCAAGCGACGGATCGATAAGGGCGAATGCCCAGACATCGCTTTTGTGCATCTTAATAACCTGCTGCGGGAACCCGGCTACCGTAGTGATGTGTTGCGCCGCGTCGAATCGTCTGGCTCCGAACACCTGAAACAACTTGCCGACAATATCCGAGCCCTGGACTCCGGCGGTCCATTGATGGCGACACCAACAGCTGAACCCATCCAAACACGACAACCAGCGCCACAGCAGAAACCTCAATCCTGGCTTCGTCGGAACCTGATCTGGATGATGCCGTCTGCCGCGGCTGCCGCCATCGCCGCCGTTGGCTTCACTGCGTTTGAACCGCAAACCATCCGGGTACACGAAGACATCGTTGCGGACACGGTCTGGGAATCAGGCAAGACATACATCCTGGAGAAATCGATTTTTGTCGAGGGCGCGGACCTGACCCTTGAGAGCGGCGTCACGGTAAAAGGCGATAACGGATCTGCGCTGATTGTCACCAGGGGCAGCAAACTGTTTTCCCGTGGTCGCCCCGACAGCCCGGTCATCTTCACCAGCAACCAACCCGAGGGTGAGCGCGCCCGTGGTGACTGGGGTGGTGTGGTGGTGCTCGGCGAGGCTCCGGTCAACCAACCCGACGCCGCCATAGAGGGCATCTCCGCCAACGATCCCAGGGGCGCCTTCGGCGGCAACGCCGCTCGTTACAGCTGCGGCGTTATCGAATACACCCGCATTGAATTCGCCGGTTTCGAGGTCTACAAAAACAACGAACTCAATGGTCTCACACTTGGAGGTTGCGGCAGCGACACCATCATCCGCAATGTCCAGGTGCATCGCGCCCTGGATGATGGCATTGAAATGTTTGGAGGCTCTGTAGACCTCAAGAACATTGTTGTGACTGGCGCGGCGGATGACAGCATTGACTGGGACTGGGGCTGGACCGGCCGCGTACAGTTCCTTATTGTCCAGCAGCACCCGGATGTGGGTGATAACGCTTTCGAGGGCGACAACAACGGTAATGACCATCAGGCGCAGCCACGATCAGAGCCGTGGTTCTATAACGTCACTCTCGTCGGCACCGGACAGACGGCGAAAAAGCATCGCGGCATGGTACTTCGTGAAGGCAGTGGTGGTCATTTCCACAACATGATCATCGACAGTTACGGTATCGAAGCCGTCGACCTGAGGGACGAGATCTCATCGTTAATTGGCACAGGTGCCCTCACCTTCTCCAATAACCTGATCGCTAATACCGGCAAACTCGGCAAAAGCACCGATGAGTCCGGTTCAGATAACGACGATTTTGGTTTCAGCGAAGGGCAATGGCTGGCAGCCGCAGACCAGGACAACCTGAGACGCCTGGACAGCGCGTTGCACGTGACAGCCAGGGACCCGGTGGATCCTGACTTCCAGACCCGGGTGCAAATGCGCCAGATGAAAGCCACACAACCGCCGAAATCCGAGTTCTTCGACGAATCAGCGAACTACGCGGGCGCCCTGAACCCTCGACTGCAATCCAGCTGGCTGGACAGCTGGACAGCCTACCCTGAGCGCTGACCCGTGCCTGCACACCGTCAAGGCGGTGTGCAGGTGGGACACCCCTCGATCCTGTCCCTGCCACTTTCCTTCGCCTTGTACAGGGCCCGATCCGCAAGCCCCAAGAGCGCACCGGGATCATCGGTGCACGCTGGCCAACCGGCGACGCCCACCGACAATGTCACTCCTCCCAGGTCCTGATCACCGTGGTATATGTGAATGGCTCTAATCGCCTGGCACAGGTTCTCAGCCTTCTCCCGAGCAGCGGACAGGTCTGCGCCTGGCATGATAACGACAAACTCCTCACCGCCGTAACGGCACACCACATCACTGTCCCGAAACTGTTGTAATAACACCTCGGCGACGGTTTTCAGAGCACTGTCGCCCGCCTCATGGCCATGGGTATCGTTAAACCGTTTGAAATGGTCAATATCGACAATCAGCAACGCCAGGGGCACATGATTCCGTACCGCAACCGCACTCTCATGTTTCAATAGCTGGTTGAAGTAACGTCTGTTGTTCAACCCTGTCAGCGCATCTTCGTAGGAATACTTCTGTAATTCCTCGTGCAAACGGATGCTGGACAGGGTGATGCCGATCCGCTGCAAGCCCTGGTCCAGGGCATGAAATAGTCGGGCCGCGCCATAGCCATTACCCTGCGCCGAGAAGTTCCCCGGAATCTCGACCATCAACAAGCCCACGATCAGGGCCCCTTCATTGGCTGACTGAACCGTGATCCAGAAACACGCCGTCCCTTCCAGGCTTTCATCCAGGGAAACCACCTCGCCCGCAGGGGTCTCCCGATAACGGGAAGGAACTTGAGTTGGTGACGGCAGCCCTTCAGAAGTATCAAGAATCAGCGCAAACTCCGGAATCTTACCCGCGTAGCCCCAATGGCTGAGTCGTTCATAGGTCTTGCCTTCGTCACGACGCAGATACAGCGCTCCGCTCAAAGGAGTGCAGAGGTCCGGCAGAGCGCGGGCGAGATAGTTGAAAGCCTGGCTCAGCTCAAAACAGTCCTGAAGTCCGGCAATAATGTCATTGAGCATCCGGTTTTTTTCATTCTCAAAAGTGAGTAACCGCGCTCGTGCCTGTTCCCGTCTGGCCAGGGTCTCGGCTTTCTCCGTTCGCTCGGCGACCTGCTGTTCCAGTGAGAGGTTCAGCCGGTACAGCGCCTGCTGGGTTCGGGCGTAATGCCATAACGAGATCACCACCACCGCCAGTGCAAACAGTAGTGCGCCCCAACTGACGGGCACGCGGCCCCAGGGCAAAACACCGTGTGCCACGGCCATATCCACGATCAGGAACACACAAAAGACCGCATAGGCCAGCAGAATGATGCGCTGCTCCAGCAGCAATTGCTTGAAGCGATAGGTGACAATCACTGTAATGGTCACCAGAGACACCAGGAACAGACCGTCAAAAGGCGGGAACGTTGAAGACAGGTTGATGACTCCGGTCAACGACAACCCCAGTGCTGCCACGACATAAACCAGATGAACCTTCCAAACCAGATTGATCATCCGCGGGCGATGATCGGCGAGCCACTGCTCGAGCAGCATCGCCATGGCCACCGGCAGCAGATAGTAGGAACCGGCAGCCAGGTAATCCCAGACCAGAGGCGCATTCCACAGCAACTGGCTGGCCTGACTCTCGGCCAGTAACATCACCCCGGAGGAAAATGCGAATAAGGCGAGACTGCCAAAACTCTTTTTCTTCGCCTGTAAAATCGCAAAAATCAGCGACAGCAAGCCAATCAGCATCGAAAACGCTGCGATAACCAACGCTTCCAGTGAATTTTCAAGGATGTACAGTACCAGGTCCGGTCGATTCATGATCGACACTTCACCCCACAGCCCGATATCCGTGTAATCCGAAAACACCCGGAAGTACAGGTACTTGCCTTCAAACCCCTCTGGCAGACCGATGTCGTGCCAGGGCCAGCCTTCAAAGTGCCCCCGGCCCTGCTCATCGAACGTGCCGTATTGGTAGATTTTCTGGTCTTCGAGGTACACCTGAACGATCAGATCGACACTGAAAATATAGAGAACGGGCTCCTGCCACTCGCCTTCAGGCAACATCACCCGGAACCAGACGTGCTCACGACCATTGCGGTTGGGGGGATTCGAGGGGAAGCCTATGGAACTCCAATCAGGGTTCCCAGGCGTATCGAGGGTCCATACCGGAGTACCGTCACTGGTGAAAGGCGAATCACCCCAGCGATATTCCCAACCATCAGAAAGCGGCTGGGATGCAGCCAACGTGGAACCGCACGGCAGGAGGCAGGCCGTCAGAACAATCAGTCTGGCGAGATAGAGTAATACAAGGCGCATCCTTGGCATGTCCTGCAGGGTTGAACTGCCCTGAGTATAAGACACACTGGAGCATCACACGGCATTCTTCTGAGGAATGACAATGTTTGACGGTTTGATTGCACTGTCAGACCAACAAGGGCAACAAAGGGGTATTTGTTACCGCCCTCAGTGCCCTCGCCGCTATCTCCTGATCAGTATCAGTCGGTGGAAATACTGTTCAGGTAAGCCTTGTCAGAGATATTGGTCCACTTGCGGATTTGCTTCAGGTACTCGCGCTGGGAAGTAATGATTTCCTTCGCCAGGGGATCCTTTTCGGCCTCTTCAGTCAGCAGCTTATCGGTCGCATCCCGGAGTGCCTCGATTACTTCCGGCGGGAAGGTCTTGTGGGTCACATTGGGATAGTCTTCCTTCATGCGATCCCAGGCCTCACCGCTTTCATGCATGGTCTGGATATACATATCGTAGGCGGCGGTGCGCATGGCCACCCGCAGAATCTCCTGGAGGTCTTCGGACAGGCTGTCCCAGGTTTTCTGATTGATCAGGAACTGCACCTCCGCGCCCGGCTCCTGCCAGCCAGCGTAGTAGTAATCGGCAATCTGGTGGAACCCCATGGGCAGATCCAGGGCCGGCCCGACCCACTCAAGGGCATCGATGGTGCCACGCTCCAGCGCGGTATACAGCTCACCCGGAGGAATATTGGTAACCGCCACACCAAGCTCAGCCATAACTTCGCCGGCAAAACCCGGCGTGCGCATTTTCAGCCCCTTCAGGTCGTCCAGGGAAGTGATCTCCTCACGAAACCAGCCGCCCATCTGATTACCGGTATTACCACCGGGAAACGACAACAAACCGTATGGCTCGTAGACCTTCTCCATCAGCTCCATGCCACCCCCGAAATAGAACCAGGCGTACTGCTCCGCGGCCAGCATGCCGAATGGAACCGTGGTGAAGTACATGGCATTGGGGATCGAGCCCTTATAGTAATAAGACGCGGTATGGCCCATATCGTATTGGCCCTGACGCACCAGGTCGAAAATGCCAAACGGCGCTTTGTGCTTGTTGGAGGAGTCAATCCGAAACTTCAGACGCCCGTTGGACATCTTTTCAGCCATGGCGGCCATATGGCGGGTCGTTTCCCCAAGGATAGGCGAGCCCGGCCCCCAGGTTTCAGCCAGTCGAATGGTGTGGGTTTTCTCGGCCATCAGCGAAGCGCTGACCAGGGACAGCATCAGCGCAAATGCCACGAGGAAAGGTTTGCGAAAAGTCATTGTTGGCATCGTCTTACTCGTTATCGGTTATTGTCTGATAATCCCGACAATAGTAGCGTGCCAAATACCGCTTAGCCAATGCAGCGGGCACGTCTCCCTGCGCCCACTGCATTGAGTTCTTTACTAACGTGCCAGTTCTACCAGGCGATACTCTACGAGTCCCGGATCACTGTTGATCTCTTCCTGAGTGTAGGGGAAGCGTATCCATTGTTTGCCGGAGTAGGCCTCCGTCATATCCTTGTAATACGGAGAGGCAGGGTCGGATGACTGGGAATAGGTCACGAATCCTTCAGCAACCGGCTGGCCCTCTTCATCCCACGTCACGGTCTGGATATAGCTGTTGCCATATTTTACGTCGTATAGGCCATCGCTGATATCGTGTGGACGCGAACTGGCGATCGTAAACGCCCCCTCGAACCCTTCGCCACCAAACACCGGGATCACGGTGTCGTGAATACCGGACACCTGAAGGTCCCCCATGGCAGCGTCCATCGCCATCGGCGAGTCCTGGATGGCTTTGACACCATCGGCAAAAGCCACCTGCACCAAAGGACTGGCAACGTTGAGCATCGCCGGCGTATTGACCGGGTCGGCAGGATCAAACGGGGTAAGCCATTTATCCGGGGATTCCACGGGCAACGGATCAATATTGCGCCAGAACTCCCGCCAGATATGACCGCCTACCGATCCCAGGTTATGAGTGCCATCCCAAGCCTGCAGAATAGAACAGGCTTCTGAAATGTCCACCGGCTGACCGCCACTGCTCAACAAAGTGCCGATCGGGCAATAGGCACTCAGCACGTCTTCACGGGCCAGTTGCTCGGACTGCAGCGAGCTGTCCAGAACGATATCCTGGAGATTGGCCAGGTCAAAGCCAGTGCTGCCCGGTTTGCCATCGGACCCATCGAGACGCTGAATCACCTGCTGCATACACTTGCGGGTACGCAAGGTGCGCGGCGTTTCTTCATCCCCAATAATGGCGGCGAAACCAGTTAACGGCTCTGCAGGGTTGGTGACCCAGTAGCTGTCGTTACAGTTATGGACCCAGTCATCCCGCTGCAGGGAAGGAAGATTGGCTCGACCAAAGACACCTTCTGCAGGGGCATCCGCATCCGTATCCCACTGACAATCGGCGCGGGCGCCATCCATCAGCGGCAGGCCCGGAGCCAGCAAGTCGAATACCGGGGACAACGCCGTTGCACAGGCCTGTGCCTTGGCATCGGGTACGTTGGGTACCACAGTCAGGTCGCCGTAATAAGCCGGCTTGCCAGGCCCGGTGGCCACGGTATTAACCCAGGGAACACCCAGTACGCTGCCATGCAGCTCCACAAATTCCTCGAAACTGTCAGCCTGGTTCCAGCGGAAAAACTGATTCAGCAACCGGTCATTCTCGGCGTTGGCATCACGCAGGGTGTAAGCCTTGGCGTTTGACCAGTTTAGTATCGGCACACCCGCCGCTTCAAAGGTCAGCATGGGTCCGTAACGGGAATTGTAGAGCGTACGGGTGACGTCACTCACTTCACCGTTTTCATTCATCGCCTGCACAGTGATCTCCGTGGCCTCCATATCCACAAACTCACCCTCATACAGATACTGAGTTGGATCGGCAGGGTTCAGCGTCAGCTCATAGAAACTGAAGCGATAGGCCGTGGACACCGTGTGGCTCCAGGCAAACTGATCGTTAAAGCCGATTAGCACCGCGGGCAAGCCATAAAGTGCCGCCCCCATAATCTCGGCCTGATCCCCGACCTTGATGTGCGCCAGGTAAAGGCGTTCGGTCTTCTCCCACGGGAAATGGGGATTACCAAACAACATCGACTCGCCGGTGCGGCTGGCACCCGCCGACAATCCATACATGTTGCTGCCGATCGGCAATTCATCCGCGAACGGGAAAGGCAGGTCTTCGCTGCCCTCTATACCGGCATCCGCCAGGGCATCGAGAATCCGGTCCGTGGACAGTTCGGGAACGTCCGTGACCGGCGGTTGGGCTGTCGCTACACCCTCAACAAAGACCGACGAGGACGCCAGGACCGCAAGGCGGAAATAGCGCCTGTACATGTCGTCCTCTTCCATCGGCATCAGCCAGGGCTCATCGCGACAGGCTTCATGCCTTCCCGGATGCTGACCGTCCCGAAGCTCCCGCAAATATCGATTAAAACCGGCAACGTAACCACTCGAAGCCTCCAGGACTTCCGGATCACTGCCGGTTTGGAACGGCTCGATGGCTTCGTCCGTTGCAGCAGCGCGCCAGAAGAAATCGGCGTTGAGGTTAGTGGTGGTCGCACCGTTGGACGGAATCTGATAAGTGCCATTGGTTCCGAGGAAACGGGCACGCAAGCCACGAACGGTCAGGGTATCCTCCGCCAGTAGGCAGAGGTTGTCTTCCGCCTGGGCATAACCGTAGGCGTATCCCATGCTGGCGAAATCATCGGCTTCGATGTGGGGAATACCGAAAGCGGTACGTTTGAGGGTTGCCTTGAAGAGTTGCTGTTCGCCACCAACGACAGGCGCCGGGGCGTTTGTTTCATCACTTCCGCCACTGCTGCTCAGGCAGCCGGAAAGCAGGATTGCCGTCAGAGCAACCCCGCCCAGTTTTTTTGTATGTATCATTGTCTCTTCCGTCGTTGTTATTGTTCGTCACAAAGCTGACGCCCTGTCACCAACTAACGAACAACGAAGAGAAAGGGTTCCATCACCCCTTAAATTTATACCTTGAACTGACCAACCAGAGATCTCAGGCTCTCACCGAGGCGCGCCAGTTCTTCACTTGCCTCGTTGGTCTGGGTCACGCCGGTATCGCTGCGCTGGGCCGCGTCCACGATGCGCACCACGTTCTGGTTGATTTCTTCGGCCACCTGACTTTGCTGCTCAGCTGCCGTCGCAATCTGGGTGACCTGATCGTGGATCTGGCCAACGGATTTTTCGATGGTTCCCAGTGCGCTGGTCGCGTGGTTGATCCGTTCGACGGTTTCGGTGGAATGATCACGAGACGCGTTCATGCGATCAACCGCTGCCCGCGACTCACTGACAAAGCCACCGATCATCTCGCGAATCTGATCCGCCGACTCGGCACTGCGCTTGGCCAACTGACGAACCTCATCAGCCACCACCGAGAAGCCGCGACCATGTTCACCGGCCCGGGCCGCCTCAATAGCCGCGTTCAGTGCCAGCAGGTTGGTTTGTTCGGTGACAGCATGAATGACATCCAGTACCTGTTGAATGTCATCGGATTTCTCTGCCAGCGAATGGATACTTCGGGACGTCTCGTCAATTTCACCGGAAAGCCGGTTAACCGCAGCCTGGGCGTTGGTGATGGTCTCACCACCGTCACGGGCCATGCGGTCTGCATCCGAGGCGGCACTCTCGACCTCATTGGCGTTACCGGAAATCTGCTGGATCGTTGCCGCCATTTCGTTGATTGCGGACGCAATCTGATCCGTTTCCGATCCCTGCTCCTGGACCGATGTACGGGTTTCGTTCGCCACCCGGCTCAACTCTTCGGCAGCCGAGGCTACCTGATCCGTGGTGCTGCCCACTTCACGCATGGTGTTCTGGATCTTGATGACAAAGTTATTGAAGCGCCGTCCCAACTCCGCCAGCTCATCCGTGCCCTCGTCCGGCAGACGCTGACGCAGATCACCTTCACCGTCGGCGATTTCCTGCATCATGTCGCTGACGGCTTTCAGAGGTTTGGTCACCGTGCGACCGACAAACAGACCAATGAACAGGGCCACCAGGACTACGATAACCGTATCCAGCAGGATGGCTCCCAGGGTGGCCTGGATGTTCTCTTCAATGTCCATACGAGCATCGTTGACCACCGCATCAATATCCGAAACGTATACACCGGCACCGATCATCCAATCCCACTCCGGAATGATGGTCGAGTAGGACACCTTCGGTTCTTCGTTGCCGGAGGCCGGGTTCACCCAATCGTACCCATAGAAGCCACCACCTTCCGCGGCATCAAACAGGTTGCCAACCAGTTTCCTGAGTGTCGGATTATCCGTGGGGCCTTCCTTCGAAGGATCGGGGGCATAGGCCAGGTTGTTGACGTCCCGGGTATACGCAAACACATAATTGGTTTTATCGAATCGAATCGAACGCAATCGCGCTGCTGCGGCCTCCTTGGCTTCCTGCTCCGACAGTTCGGGATCGTTCTTTGCCTCCATGACCACGGCGCGGGCGGCATCCACCAAATTCTTGAGGCCCGTCTTGCGGGCATCCAGCATGCTCTGCTCCAGACGCTCCAGTTCAGCCGCCTCGTTCGCACGAAATTCACTGAATGCAACCCAGGCAATGGTCGCAGCCGTTAACAGGACGGGCACCAACACGGCCAGCAGCAATCGGGAACGAATTTTAAGTCGGGTCATCAGTGTCATCGGCGTATATCCCATTATTATCGGTGTTTGATATGCAATTATGCACAGGGCCGCAAACGCATCTGTTCCAGTTTGTTAAGGTGGTGTTACCAGAATTCGTCACAAAACCGGAGCGCCGCAGCGAACCGGTTTCACAACAGTCGGTTACGATAAGAAGTGTATCGGCCAGCCCGTTACGGACTTGAATCCAGTGTAGACTAAAGTACCAACGAGCAGAGGAAACCTATGACTGATCTGTTCCTGATACGACACGGAAAATCCAGCTGGGCCGACGAGTCCCTCCCGGACCGGGAGCGCCCGCTCAATGCCCGCGGCCAGCAACAGTTACCGGCGCTTGCCCGGGCAGCACAACAACTGGGGGCGCTGGACGGTCTCATTCTTTCAAGCGATGCCAAACGTGCCACTCAGACACTTGCAGGCCTCACAGCGGACAGGTATCAGCACGTCAGGATCATCAAGGAGGCTGGACTATACACCTTTGATTACCGGATTCTCCTCAAGAAGTTGTCCAATGTGGACAATGAGCGCACCGTTACCGTTGTTGGTCATAACCCCGCCCTACTGGATCTGGCATCGCATCTCCTTGAGTACCCTCCGAACAACTTTCCAACCGGCAGCCTTATGCACATTCACCTGCCGGGACGGCCGTGGAACAAGCTGAAAAAACACAGTGGCCAATTGCGGACCCTGCTGACCCCCAGGGACATCAGTTTTCAGCAATTCATCCGTAAGCGCGAAAAACACATTCCGGACAGTGGCGGGCCATATCCCTGACGCGCTGCTTCACCAGTACCACCTGATGCGGGACCTTGAAAACGGTGTCATGTACGGCTTTGACGAAGAATTTCTGCACCAGTACCGGGTCGCGCTCAGGCGCTCCCGGGCCATTGCCGAATCGGTGGCAGCGCTGGTCAAGGTGAAGCACCTGCGCAAGGCCATCAAAGCTCTCGGAAGGCACGGCCGGGCTACCAGCACACTGCGGGACCTGCATGTATTTACCACCGACCGCGAAGACGACTTGCGTACGGCCGGCGCGCTCCCATTCTTCCAATCTCTTGTCCTCGCTCACCAACAACAGCTCAGGGAACACTTGCAAAGCGACCAGTATTACCGCGACATGGAGCGATGGTATTGCCTGATCACTTCGTCATCTTTCAGGAAACACACCCTTAACCTGAAGCCGAAAGACATTCAGTGCACGGTGGATTCCCGGATATCGCGGTACAACCAGCGGGCGGCAGAACTGAATGAACAATCCCCGGACGAAGACATCCATGCCCTTCGCAAGATGCTGAAGCGCATCCGCTACCTGATGGAGCTGCAAGAGCCTGGCCGGAACAAGGTCAGGAAAAAGGTGAAAAAACGACAACGCTGGCTGGGCAATTTCCAGGATTTACATGTGCACCTAGCACTGCTGCAGCGCTTCAGAGAAGACACAGGGACACTCATGGAAAACAACGAAACCGAAGACGCAATCAACGCGCTGATTGAGAGCGTTGAACAAGACAAGGCAGCGTTGAGGGGCCAGATACTCGCCCACCATCGTCTTATGCTGTAATACGCCGGCCGGTCGTCACGGGCGCTCGTCCTCCGGAGCGCCTTCATCGCACTTTTTGCAGTCCAGCTCCAACCCGACCATTGAGGCCCGCCCCTCCCTGGAGACAACCCAAGGCCGATTCACCCAGGGCGGATCATGTCGCACGTGCTGATTGTGACCGCAGGCCAGTTGGGCGACCCAGTGGCCTTCCTCATCTTTGTGGTAACCGGTAATGGGTTGTTTCATGGACATCAAAGACAACAGGCTTTGTATTTCTTACCGCTACCACAGGGGCAGGGTTCGTTCCGACCGGGTTTCAGCTGGCCTTCCGTAGTATCTCCAGACACATAAAACCAGCGACCATCTTCCCTCGCGAAATTCGATGTTTCTTCCAGATAACTCCAACCGGCACCCAGACGATAGACCGCGCGGAAATGCACCGTGCCGGTATCGCCCCGGATGGACGTATTGAGAACACGAAGGGATGTCCACTCCGGCGATTGCTCAAGATCCAGGGATTGAGGGCGGGTGCTCGGGTGCCAGGTTTCCTGCAGATAGTCGGACAGTTTGAGCACGAACGCACAATACCGGGAGCGCATTAACGCTTCCGGCGTAGCTGCCGGGCTGCCTTGATGACATGGCTGACAACAGGCATGGTAGGCTTCGCCGGAGCCGCAGGGGCATCGTTGCTGTTCAATGGAGGATTGGGCTGTCATCCGGATACTCTCATTCCACTATACTGATGCGAAGGCGCACAGTTTATCAGCTCCAACCGTTTCCGGGCTGTGCTTTCAAGATCTCTTATCTTCAATCGGTGACTTATTTTGGACGAAGTATCCCTGGCTCACATTCTGCTTGCCAACCTGACGTTACTTGCAGGTGCTTGCCTCCAGGGAGTTGCCGGTTACGGTATTGGCACCTTCTCGGCACCGTTACTATTCCTCATCAGCCCATTATTTGTGCCTGCCCCGCTCGTACTCAACGCCGCACTCCTGACCATATTCATGCTATTGCGATACCATGAATCGTTGCAGATTCGCGAAGTACGCTTTGCCATCGGAGGCGGTGCATTGGGCACTGTGCTCGCCGGCCTGACACTGTTAATCCTCTCTCCCAAAGGCTTTGAGCTGATATTCGGGGTGTTGATACTGGCCGGAGTGCTGCTGAGCATTGGCGGTTTACGTCCAAGACTGAACGCCCGCAACAGCGTGCTTGCCGGCGCGGCTTCCACCTATATGGGCACGATCACCGCAGTGGGAGGCCCTCCCATTGCGTTGATATATCAGAATGAAAAGGGGCCACTGGTGCGCGCGAACATGTCCGCGTTCTTTCTGGTCGCCAGCTTTTTCAGCGTAACAGCGCTATTTGCCTCCGGGTACCTCGGCATTCGGGAGCTCAACCTGTTCGCCCTGACGTTTCCCGGTGTTCTGGGTGGCTTCTGGCTCTCGGGGAAACTGGTCCATCGCATGCCTGTTGAAGGGCTTCGGCCAATCATTCTGGGTATCGCCGCCGTAGCGGGTGCGGCGGCTCTGGCTCGCGGCATACTGACGCTCCAGATGTAGCCCTGGCGTCAGTCCGCCCAAAGCCGGGCCCGGAAATGGCTTTGTCGCCACAGTAGCGCCAGCCAAAGGGCGTGAAGATTGATCAGCAGGGCCAGCACCCATTCAAAGGCATCATCCTTCTGATCATAAAATTCGGGCACAACACCATCAAGAATGACCGATAGGATGCCCACCGCCAGCGTGATCTGACACAGTTTCAAAAGCCGTGAGCCCGTCCTGCTCCAGGTCGGGTGATCTCGCAGAGCACCGCTGATCAGAAGCTGGGCAATGAAGGTGAGCGAGAAATAGAGAACCACGCCGGTGCGCCGAACCAGATTAAAGCCGTCACCAGCGTGACCGAGCGCCAGGGTATACGCCATCAAAGACAGGCAGGCAATCAACCCCAACCAGGGAATCCAGGCTACGCCTGCGGTGCTGATCCCCAATTGGCGCAACCAGCGACCGTTCAGCCACCAGAACAGAATACCCAAGATGGCCGCTGGCAACATCGCACCCTTGAAGATGAAATAGGCCAGGCCGTCCCTCCCGGTACGACTGATGCTGGTGCAGCTGTCCCAGTAGGGAATACAGACGGAGATATGACCCTCCAGCACCGAGACCACAAAGGTGGTGTGAATGGTCAGAAACGGAATAAGGCCAGCGGCAAGCGCCAGCCACCATAGCGGCACACTCCTGTGGTCAGCCATGCAGACCCTCCAAATGGCAGGCTATGTCACATTGATACCATATGCTTGGCTCCGAACGTAACCACTCAGCTGAGTCACGGGTTAGTGGCCATTACGGACGCTTGGTGACGGCCATGGTCAGGCGGGAAATACAGGTGGTCTTGCCCTGCTCATTCTCCAGGCGGATTTCCCACACCTGGGTAGCACTGCCAATATGCAAGGCCGTAGCCGTGCCATACACCCAGCCTTCGGTCACTGGACGAATGTGATTGGCGTTGATGTCCAACCCCACCGCGACGGTGTTCGGGTCTTTCAGGCAACAGTTCGCCGCCATACTCCCCAGGGTTTCTGCCAACACAACAGAGGCACCGCCGTGCAGGATGCCAAAAGGCTGAACGGTGCGCTCATCGACCGGCATGCGGCCTTTCACATAGTCATCACCGACTTCCAGATACTCGATACCCATGTGGTGGACCGCCGTGTTCCTGCTGGCTTCCATCATCTGTTCAAGGTTGGGGGTTTGGGTCCAGATTGCCATCGCGCTACTGCCTCCTGAGGCCATTAAATACAAAGAATCAGGACCGAGTGTATACAGATAGGTAGCGAACGACCATAGGACTTTTACATACCTGCTCCCTCAATGAAGTACCCGGGCAGGACGTGCGGTCTGAGGAGCAAAAGGCGTTATGGGCCAGTTGAGATAGTCGGCGAAAAAGTTACCGTGCATGGACGTGTCCAGCAATACCTCCATGCACTCATCACTATGGCGGTGGGACAGGCAAGCCAGGTCAAACACGCGGCGGTGGTTGGGGCACAAAAATTCTATATTGGGTCCTCGCTTCGCCTCGTCAAATGATAATAATTCTCGTTACTTTATTCTTGCAAGTAGTATAGACTTGCAGTTGGTATTGGTAATCATTTGCATAAGATGGGATCAACAGGAGGCGGTGTGATGAGCAGAACAGCAACCCAATTGGCCGGTAACTCCAGCAGTGTTTTTCAGGCGTGGCTGGATTTAAGACAACAGGCAGGAGGCCACACGCACACCAGCATTAACCATAAAAACGTCAAGTCATCCCGTGCCTCTCGGCGGCGACGCGCACCCTCACGCTAAGCACGGCAACAGCGCAACATGGTAAGCACTTTCTTGGCTCACTTGTGTTATGTTATAACATACCCCTCAGACGACAACCCCGATCATTTACCTCAACCAAAGGAAACTCATGAAACTGCTTACCTTCAATGCCAGCACCCTTGTGCTGGTTACTCTTCCGTTTACCAGTCTTCAAGCCAACGAACTGAACCCGGACGTCAGCGTGATCCTGGACGGCTATTACAAGCAGAGCAACACCGCCCTGTCGCACCGCGAAGAGGGTTTCGGGCTTGGCCATACTGAGCTGTCCCTGTCCGCCCCCATCGACGATCTGTTTGAGGGACGCCTGACGGCGGTTCTTGAAGACCACGGAGGCCAAACCGAGCTGGAACTGGAAGAGGCCTTCCTGCAGACCACCGGCATGCCTTATAACCTAAGCATCCGCGGTGGCCGCTTCCTGTCACAGGTTGGTTACCTGAACAGCCGCCACCTGCACGAGGACGATTTCGTTGAGCGCCCGGCCGCCTACCGGGCCCTGCTTGGCAGCCACTATTTCGACGATGGCCTGCGCCTGAACCTGCTGCTGCCAACACCTTTCTACTGGCAGATCGGCGCTGAAGCGTTTGATGGCGGCAGGCTGTCCGAGGGGGACGAAGACATTGGTGTGTACACCGTCAATACCCGTTTCGGGGGCGATATCTCCCGCTCCCAGAGCTGGCAGGCAGGTCTTTCTTATCTCAATAACCGCCAGATTCATGGCGAACATGAAGAAGAGCACGGTCACGAAGACGAACATGAAGAAGAGCATGGCCATGGTCACGGCCACGGACCGGCCTATACCGGTGAAAATCTCTACATCGCGGACCTGGTGTGGAAATGGGCGCCGGACGGCAACAATCGCCAGCAGCAACTGACCCTCAGTGGCGAGTACCTGTACGTGGACGACCTGAACGAACATGCCACATCGGATGATGTCCACGAGGGCTGGTATGCCACCGCGGTTTACCAGTTTGCGCCCCAGTGGTCTGCCGGTGTGCGTTACGGTGAAGTGGACCTGAAAGAAGCCCATGGCGATCACTTCCACGATCAGGACCTGAAGGAAATGGACGTTATGCTGGCCTGGTCCCACTCTCACTTCTCGACAGTGCGTCTGCAGTATACCCACCAGGACGCCGACGGGTTCGAGGAAGCCGACAATACCGTCACGCTGCAGTACGTGATGAGTTTCGGAGCGCACGGTGCCCATGGTTTCTAAGCGCTTAGTTCTGACACTTCTGCTTGGGCTGGCATCACTGCCGGCCCAGGCATCGCTGACCGTTTTCGCCTGCGAACCGGAATGGGCCGATCTGGCCGGCATCCTGGTGCCGGACGCCCGGATCACCGTGGCGACCTCGGCGTATCAGGATCCTCATTACATCGAGGCACGCCCAAGCCTGATTGCCGCCATGCGTAACGCGGATATCGCGATCTGTACCGGGGCATCGCTGGAAGCCGGCTGGCTGCCGTCACTGCTGCGAAAAGCGGCCAACCGCGACATTCAACCGGATCGCCCGGGGCTTTTCTTTGCCGCTGATCAGGTGCCTCTGCACCAGCCCCACGATCATGTGGATCGCAGCATGGGAGACGTGCATCCGGAGGGAAATCCCCATATCCAACTCGATCCGGACGCCCTGCCCCGGATAGCGGAAGCACTGGCGGAACGGCTGGCAGCGATTGCTCCCGAGCAGGCGGTAGATATTCAGAGACGGCTGCTGCAATGGAAGGTCCGCTGGAACCTGAGCAAGGCCGAATGGCGAGACAAGGCACGGGATCTCAAGGGCATGACCGTGGGTGTTCAGCACTCTGGTTTCCACTATCTTCTGCGTTGGCTCGGCGTCGAGGTTGCCTTTGATCTGGAGCCGAAACCGGGCCTGCCGCCCAGTGCGTCCCATCTCAACACCGTGCTGAAAGACCCGGGCCTGTCCGACGCATCGGCGATTGTGGTGGCTCTGTATCAGGATGACCGCCCGGCAAACTGGCTAGCCGAAAGAACTGACCTGCCTGTCCTGGTATTACCCGGTACAGTAACCGGGAAAGAACCAGCTAACAGCCTGGAAAGCCTGTTGTCTCAGCTGGTAAATCAACTCCATCAACTTGCTCCTGGCTCAGCGGTGGAAAGTGATGACTGATTGGCTTTGGTTGCTGTGGCCGATGACCGCCGGCCTGCTGATGGCGATCGCCCTGGTGCCTCTGGGCCAGCGAGTGCTGGAAAGAAACGTGGTATTTGCGGATCTGGCCATCGCCCAATGGGCGGCACTGGGGGCGATCAGCGGCGGGCAGTTATTGCCAGGCGACTGGTCACATCTGGCGCCGGTTTCCGCCCTGACGTTTGCACTGGTAGCCGTCCTTCTGGTGCATGGCGTCATCCGCTTCACACCGGATCACCGGGAAGCCATGATCGGCCTGCTCTACGTACTGGGCGCATGCGCTGCAACGCTGATGGTCAGTGATGATCCGCACGGTGCCCAGCGCCTGAGCGACGCTTTCAACGGCGACCTTTTGTGGGCAACCGGCGAAAGCCTGATTCCCCTGGCTGTTATCGCGGGCCTGGTGCTTGTCTGGCACGCGATGCTCAGGGGCCGGGTTCAGGAGAAACTGTTTCTTCCCCTGTTCGCAATGGCGGTCACCGTCTGCGTCGATCAGGCTGGAATCTATGTGGTCTTTGCTTCCCTGATTGCCACGCCGCTGCTGATTGGCGGCATGCGAGCCCGTTCCAATGCAACTGCAGTCGCTGCCTGCTTTGCCGGATACGTCATCGGCCTGCTGATATCCGCGGGTGGCGACCTGCCCGCCGGGCCGACCATCGTGGTTTCAATTATTGCCTGCGGCCTTGTTGCTATAGCCGTACTCAGAAAACCCGCACCAATTCCTGCTTTTCCCAGCCCAGCCGACCGGTTTCCACCACCTGGCGCCGGATGCCGGGGACCGGGCGGACCATGAAAAGATCGCCATTGCGGCCCACCAGAGATCTGGGTACGCCGCAGGCCTTCGCAATACCGGCGTGAGCCTCCATGTGCTCGGCCTCGCCGTGGACGGGAATGGCCACATCGGGCCGAACCCACTGGTACATGGCTTCGAGTTCCTCCTGGGCGGGATGCCCGGAAGCGTGTATGGGGAGTGCCGCGTCTTCCGCAGTGATGACGGTCACGCCCATGGTTTTAAGCCGGTCAATCAACGCCGCAATCGCATCTTCGTTGCCGGGAATGGCCCGGGCGCTAAAAATGACCGTATCACCACGTTCCAGCTCGAAGTCCGGATGGCTGCCATTGGCAAGACGACGCAGGGCCGTGCGGGGCTCACCCTGACTGCCCGTAGCTACCGCCAGAACTTGGTGGCGGGGCAGATACCCCAGGTGCGAAGCGTTGATTAGCTGATCCGCTGTGTCCCATAAACCTGCGGCTTTGGCGGCGCCACTCATGTTGATCAGGGATCGTCCCAGCAAGCCCATGTAGCGACCGGTTTCCCGGGCGATCATGGCCAGTGTGTGCAGGCGGGCGATGTTGCTGCCAAAGCAGGTCACCACCACACGGCCTTCCGCACTTTCAACGGCCTGCAGCAAACCTTTGTGCAGCGCACTCTCCGAAACCGAGTGACCGGCGACCGTGGCATTGGTGGAGTCACACACCATGACAGCGACCCCCTCATCCGCCAGATCGGTAAAGGTCTTGCGCGAATAGCCATGGCCGACCAGCGGCTGATCGTCCAGCTTCCAGTCTCCGCTGTGGAATATATTACCCAGCGGGGTGCGGATCATCAGCGCGTTGGGATCGGGAATGGAGTGGGTCAGAGCCAGCCATTGAACATTGAAGGGGCCAATCTGTTTGTGCTCTCCGGTGTCCACCACAGTAATCGGAACCCGGTGCAAAAGATCGAACTCCGCCAGTTTGCGACGCAGTATCTCGGCAGTGAAGCGGCTGGTGTAAATGGGGCACTGCAGCAGTGGCCACAGGTAGGGTACCGCCCCCACATGGTCTTCATGGGCGTGAGTGATGATCAGACCAGCCAGTTGATCACGGCGATCGGCAATGAACCCAGGGTCCGCCATTTGCACCGGCGGCTCACCGCGATGGTGAACGGTGCCGTCCGCCGAGATTCGCCCGGGCCGGGGAAACGTCACCCCGCAGTCCACCATCAACCACTGACCATTGTGGCCGTAGAGATTGAGGTTCATGCCAATCTCGCCGGTACCGCCGAGGGGTAAAAACCAGAGATCGTTGCGGTCAGGCGTCACGTATACCTCTTTGTGATCCACACTCGATGGTTGAAATTGGTGGCACGGGCCACAAGGTTTTACACCAGAGCAGCCAACAGATTGACGAAGTCCCATTCATCCATCAATCACAAGGACAGACTCCATGAACGTTCTGATGGTTCTGACTTCCCACGACCAGATGGGCGATACTGGTCACAAGACCGGCTTCTGGCTCGAAGAGTTCACCGCCCCATATTACGTGTTCAAGGATGCAGGTGCGCAGATTACCATAGCCACTCCCAAGGGCGGCCAGCCGCCTGTCGACCCCAACAGCGAAGCGAAAGACGCGTTGACCGAGACCACACGCCGATTCCAGGCAGACGCTCACGCCAAAGAATCCCTCGCCAGCACCAAGAAACTGGGCGATGTGGACATGGGCCAGTTCGATGCCATTTTCTACCCCGGCGGCCACGGCCCGCTGTGGGACCTGGTGAACGATGAAAAAAACATTGCCCTGATCAAAGCCGCCTACGAGCAGGACAAGATCATTGGTGCTGTGTGCCACGCGCCTGCCGTGTTCAAGAACGTGGAAGTAAAACCCGGACAAAACATCGTCGGCGGTCGCGAAGTCACCGGCTTCAGCAATAGCGAAGAGGACGCCGTTGGTCTGACCAGCGTTGTGCCTTTCTTGCTAGAAGACATGCTCAAGGAGAATACCGCCACCTACTCCAAAGGCGATGACTGGGCGCCACACATCGTCGTGGACGGTAAACTGATCACTGGTCAAAACCCGGCCTCGTCCGAGGGCGTGGCCAAGGCCGTGGTTCAGGCGCTTCAGGAGGGCTGACTCGCCCCCGACACGACTACTCCCCGGCGTGACTGATCAGAACGCCGGGGGCCCCCACCTCCAGCTTTTGCCGAATGTGCGCCGGAATCGGCGTCTTCGCCATCTCCGAAGGCTGAATCAGCACGTACGTAATGTCCGCCTCGGCAACCAGTTGCCCGTCACCAAAGCGGACAAACTCCAGGTGCAGGGTGAACGAGGTATTACCGAGACGCCCGATCCTGATCCGCGCCTCCAGCACATCATCAAACCGTGCCGGTGCCCGGTAGTTCATGGTCAGGCTCACCACCTGGATGTCGAGATCCTGATCCAGCAAATTCTGATAGTCCCCGAACAGAGTGCGGATGTATTCGTTGACGGAAATGTCCACGTAGTCGGCGTAGCGGGCGTTGAACACCACGCTCTGCGCGTCGCATTCACTGTAGCGGACGCGGAAACGGAAGCGGAATGGCAGGTCACTCGGTTCAGTCATTGTTACTCTTTCTGCTTATTGGCGGTGGTTGTCATCACAGACTAACTGATCACCAGGCCTTTTTCTTCCCGACAGTTTCATTGCCATCGTCTGGTCATCACAGTGTGGTGTGCTATGTTCATTGATACCCTCCCAAACAGGCAGGCGGTGCATATGAGCAACCCCAAACACACGTTGTTCTGGATGACACTTTTCCTTGCCGTTGTGGTGGTTGTGTGCGCCCTCATCCACGCGCCCCTGACCACAGCGTTTATGGCCAACTGGGTCTTTAACCTGCTGATCGTCTGCGTGCTGATCATTGGTATCGCGCTGACCTACCGGCAGGTCTTCATTCTGTTCCCCGAACTGCGCTGGATTTCCCAATTCCGCACCGGCAACGCCGGGCTCTCGGTACTGCAGGAGCCGAGGCTGCTCAAGCCACTGGCGAAACAACTGGGGGACGAGTACAAGCGCGATCGCTTCACTCTGTCCACGCTTTCCCTGCGTACGGTGCTGGACGGCATTCATTCGCGCATGGACGAGCAGCGGGAAATCACCCGCTACTTCATCAGCCTGCTTATTTTTCTGGGGCTGCTCGGCACGTTCTGGGGATTACTGGGCACCATTAACGCGGTGGGTGAGGTGATCACCAACCTCAACATGGATCAGGAAGATTTTGGCGTTGTCTTCGCCGACCTGCAGGCAGGCCTGCAGACACCACTGCAGGGAATGGGCACTGCCTTCAGCTCATCACTGCTGGGGTTGGGTGGATCGCTTATTCTTGGGTTTATGGATATCCAGGCGGGCCACGCCCAGAACCGCTTTTATGACGGCCTGGAAGAATGGCTGACCAGTGTCACCAACCTCGTCGATACCATTGAAGATCATGATCAACAGATCGGGTAATGCCTCGTGATCGGTTCCAAGCGCCGCGCCCGCAGCACCATCAATGTCTGGCCGGGGTATGTAGACGCCCTGTCCGCACTACTGATGCTCATCATTTTCATGCTGCTGATTTACGTCGTCAGCCAGCTCTACCTGTCCCAGACTCTGTCCGACCGCAACATGGAACTGGCGCGGCTGAACGATCGCCTGAATGACATTTCCCGTCTGCTGGGTCTGGAAAAAGACAAGAATACGAGGCTCCAGAGCCAGCTGGAGGCAAGCCTGACCCGTAATGAAGAGGTGCAGATGCGCTTCGAGAGCGTACGGAACCAACTCATGCAACAGTCAGCTGATGCCCAGGCGCAAGCCGAACGACTGAATGCCCTCAGCCAGGCCGTGGAAGACCGTGATCGCGCACTGGACGAGAAAGACGAACTCTCCATCAGCCAGCAGGCCATGATTCTCCGGTTGTCTAACCAGATCGCAGCCCTTGAGTATCAGCTACAGCAGATCAGCGCTGCGCTGAAACTGCAGGAACAACAGACGGCGGAAAAAGAGGCGGAACTGGAAGACGTCAGCCGGCGTCTGAATACCCTTCTGGCCGAGCGCGTAAATGAGCTTGAGCAATACCAGTCGGAGTTCTTTGCCCGGTTACGAAAGATTCTGGAAGAGAACAAAAATATTCGCGTGGTCGGCGACCGTTTCCTGCTGCCGTCGGAGCTGCTGTTTGCCTCCGGCTCGGCACAACTCGGCGAGGCGGGACAAAAGGAACTGGATAAACTGGCAAACGTATTACTGGACGTGGTCAAACGGATACCAGAGGATCTTGACTGGATTCTTCGAATCGACGGCCACACCGACGTCATTCCCATCAACACACCGCAATTCCCTTCCAACTGGGAGTTATCTACCGCTCGTGCCGTGGCGGTTGTTCGCTACCTCGCCAATCAGGGCGTCCCCGAGCGGCGCATGGTGGCTGCTGGATTCGGCGAGTTTTTCCCCGTCGCTGACGGGACTTCTCCAGAGGCTTTACAACAGAATCGGCGGATAGAGCTTAAATTGACGGATCGCTGATCTCCCCCGGCTTACCACACGGGACCACACCACCTCAAATTGTTAACCAATGTTAAATCAGGTGTTTGCGGCGAAAAACTGATCGAGATGCCAGAAATGGCTGGCTGTGAAGCCAATGTGGCTTTATGGGCCACTAGCGTACTTTCTGAAGCATTAACAAAAAGAAACATTCGGAAATAAAGCTGGCTAGTAAATCAAGCCTACACCCCAAGGACGCGCTCAGCGACTGAAAAAACCAAAACCGTGAGAGGGTTCACACTTCAATGACTCAACTACCAAAGCTCCTCCTGGCTGGATGTATAGCACTCCCCATAACCTGGGCGCATGCTGATACTACGCATTTCCCGCCTTCTTACAGCTTCATCGGTGCTGAAGTCGGCTATGTCGATTCCGGCAATTCGAAAGACAAATCGTCCAACATAGATAACCTCGCGAACTATCCGGAATACGGGCTCACACTGGGGCATCAGTTCAACCCCAATTTCACGTTGATGGGCGCCTTCAGTTACGGCAGCGGAGAGACCCGGGCAACCAATATCGATACCGATATTCTTAGAGGCTCGCTCGCCGGACGAATCCATCCCGGCAAATTCCGGCTCGGCGGCTGGCGCCCGTTTGCTGGCCTGGGCTACAGCTACACCGACATTGATGTCGACGGCGCGCCAAGTTCCAAAACAGAAGACGCACTTTACCTGGAAGGTGGTTTCCAGCGCATGGTAACCGACCGCTTCGCATTTGAAGCCGGAGCGCGGGCTCGTACCGAGCTGGAAGATGGCTATGTTGATGGCCAGGTTTTTGCCGGCGTTCAATTCCTGTTCAACCGTTCGTACCCACAACCGCCCAAAAATCAGCTTCCTGAGCCCCCCAAGCCCGTCGCGCCGCCTGCTGACACTGACGGTGACGGCGTTCCCGACTCAAGTGATCTATGCCCCAACACACCTCAAGGTGCTCTCGTCGATGCCGACGGCTGCGCCAAAGAACTGACCCGTGAAATCAAGGAAACTCTGTACGTCGAGTTCGACCTTGACGGTACTGAAGTAAAACCAGAGTACTTCGATGACATCGGAAAACTGGCTGAGCTAATGACCCAGTACCCGACTAGCCGAATCTTGCTTGAGGGCCACACAGACAGCACTGGCAGCGCACGCTATAACCAGAACCTTTCCCAGAGCCGCGCCGACTCGGTGATGAAGGTATTGGTTCAGGAGTTCAATATCAGTTCCGAACGCATTTCCACGACAGGCATGGGTGAATCTCAGCCTATTGCCAACAACACAACTGTTGACGGTCGTGCTCAAAACCGGCGTGTAGAGGCCATCCTCAACGGCAAACACACCGAAATAATGAAGAAACAATAAGAGGCTCAACATGACTCATTTCAAATCTCATCTGGGAATTGGCGTCACAGCACTCGCCCTTCTAGTCGCCGGCTGCGGCGGTGGCGGCGGTGGTCCAAGCGACCCGCGTATACCGGCAGAGAACACACCCTCCGATGGTGGCGGCAGTAACAGCAACGTCGGCGGCGAACAGGAAACCTTCTGCACGTCCGAGAGCACGGTCTTTGAAGTATCTGAGTTCGTGCCCGAAAATGGCGAACAGGGTGTTGCGCTCAACCGCAGTATCCGGGTGACCTTCAACGCCGATGTTGATGCTGCGACGGTC
>JAVJZJ010000062.1:0-265 GCA_040223075.1 Marinobacter sp. | reverse complement strand
GCCGCTAGTTTTATACTCAACTGAGCGGTTATCGCGCTGAAACCTCGGATATCCTTTTTTGCCAGCTTTTTTAGACTTGCAGTTATCGTAAAACCGAGATATTGCAAGCCATCCCCGTTCTGCCGATGCCTGTACAGCCATTGAGTTAAGGTCTTTGACAAAGGAGAATTCGTTGCGTAGTGCTGTTGAATACTTATTCAATGCAAAACGGTCAATTTTGGCGTCTTTTGGCGCATCCATCCAATAACGAATTGCTTTGTTACGG
>JAVJZJ010000054.1:0-288 GCA_040223075.1 Marinobacter sp. | reverse complement strand
TTGCCAAGTCTACCAAAACCGCCGTTGAACCCCCCTTTTTGCCTGCGCGACTAGAAGTCACGGCTACACAAACAAAGTCCGCCTGCGCGGACTAGATTATAAAGGGGGTTTCAAAGGCGGATTTGGTATAATTGGCAATTGGTGATTGGTGATTGGTGATTGGTGATTGGGCGAAGATTGGGCGAAGCATTCGCGTTTAAATTTGAATAGAAAACCGATAGATCTGGGCGCGAATGCTTCGCCCCTACGCTGTCACCACCTGGGTAATAAATGTCTCCACTAATGGGA
>JAVJZJ010000051.1:0-247 GCA_040223075.1 Marinobacter sp. | reverse complement strand
GCTAACTATTTGATTCAAAATCCGCAGCATTTGAATTTAATTAGTTTTAATGATAATCCAGAAGCAATGATAGATTAGATTTGGTTCGTCGGGTGGGGATTAGGGCGGGTTTCGTTGTTTGGTTTGAGGTGGGTTTGCTGGTTTAATTCCTAAACCCGCCCCTACATGGTTGGGATGTACATCTTTGGGGTGCGATCGCGCCTGTAAATCCAGGTGGGTTTTGTTATCCCTTTTGAGGTTAATCGAT
>JAVJZJ010000052.1:0-585 GCA_040223075.1 Marinobacter sp. | reverse complement strand
TAGTTTTTGCCTTTTCAATTCGAGCTTTTCGAGTATTTCTTGAATATTTGGAAAATACACCAAGGTATTCTAGTTTAGATGTTGCGATAGCTGAGATAGCTTTTCTTGTCCGAGAGGGTTGTCTTTCTGTCGAAGATATCTCCCAGCATTTGGTTGGTTTTTCTGAAGGACAAATACATAAAGCTTTGTTTATTCTTTACGATAACCAATAACTGACAAAAAACGCATTAGTATTGACATTCCGGGCAGACCATTCTGTTTGACACACACAAAGGAAATCGCTAAAAAAGTATGCCGACTTCTAGAATCGGTAACAAAATGCCAAGAGCTTAAACACTGGAATCGTATTCGAGTTTGTAAGCCGCCATTTGTTTTTTGTAATTTTCGCTTACAGCCCATGCTGCAAGATTCCATCCTAGTATTCCTTCTAGGTTTTCAAAAGGGATTGGGTAAGTTTTGACCCAACAAAAGAGCTACTCAAAGATTTAACTGATTGGGTAAACCAACCAAAAGATTATCTTTATAACAGCAAAAAAGGAAAATACGAAAAGAATCCCTTCTCACCGAAATAAAACAAATGAACAA
>JAVJZJ010000046.1:0-555244 GCA_040223075.1 Marinobacter sp. | reverse complement strand
CCAGGGCAAGATCCCGAAAGTCGCCCTCATCGCCTGCATGAGAAAGATGATTGTGGTGCTCAATACCATGATCAAAAATCAGGAACCATGGCGAGGTGAAATGGCTTAATTTATGGAATTGACACCACAGTCACTTGTTATGTGATTCTCGGTCCGGTAGATAGGTTTACCAATACCGAGGATCATTAAATGCCTCAACGCAACATGCCTGTCCCAGTGGGAGCTCAAGACTGCCTCTATCCAACGACTGCCCCAGCCAACCCTCTGGATGGGCTAGTTTAAACGGCGCTTCCGCAACCTCTTGAGGTATGTGCCCGAAACCCATTTTTGAATAGTAGTTCGGATCACCATAGGTAAAAATGAGATCGACGCCCAATTCACGTAGGTGGTTCATGCCAAAATAAATCAGATTTTGGCCAACGCCTTTGCCCTGATGGGCTGTATCAACAGCTACCGGTGACAACATAAAAGCTCTTACGGGGGAGCCGAACGACAATCTCGTGAAAAAGATACAGCCGACTATCTGCTCTTGCTCGGTCGCGATGAAACCGAACAGGTCTTCTGTTTCGGCACCCTTCATCAACTCATGCACCAAATGCCCAATCAGCTTTCCCTCGGACTCACCTTCCGAATCAGAGAACGTCCGGGTAAACAGGGCCTCGATTTCCTGTCGATCAGACTCGCTATATGTCGAAAATTTCATGTCTTGGGAATCCTATGACAACCGTTCAGGAATCGCTCGCGCTCACACATAACGCCCGCCATCACCGGTGGCAAAACCGCAGCGAAGCGGAGGTTGTGGCATCCGGTGCATGGCCTGGTTACACCTCACTCTGGTCAGTGAAGCTGATTGAAAACTTCCGGGTGTTGCTCAGCAATGCGCAGAAGCGCAACCGCAGGCCCCTGCGGCTCTCGCCGACCCTGTTCCCAATCCTGAAGGGTTCGCACACTCACGCCCATAAGACCGGCAAATGCTGACTGCGACATGTTCAACTTCAGCCTGATCACTTTAGGCGGTGAGGGCTCTGATAGCTCGTGGGTTCGTAGAGCCAATTTGCCCTTCTTAAACTGCTTGATTTCATTGATGCCATCAAGAATTTCTGCCCCAAGGTTCCTGTCACCCATTTTTGATTGCCTCCGCTATCTGCTTGAGCGTATGGCCAGGAATGCTGGCGCGCTTTCCCGAACCCGCTGGTGCCCATCGAACTTTTCGAACGCCACCTGAGCCTTTGATTAAATCCCCGGCATCCGGCTTCTGCAAAAGGTAGGTTTGAAGCCCACGGTATTCCTCGTCCGTGAGGTAGTTCGGTAATAACTTGGTGAACGTAGAGGTTTCGATGAATAGCATTGCCAAAATATACGGCGTTGCCGTACGAGCGTCAAGGCAAGATCAGTGAGGTGTAACACTTGTACATGAGTCTTAATGATCACTTTTCCAGCGACTCATAGCTCAATACAGCAATCCTTCAAAATTAGGCAGAAAACCCTGTCAGTTCAATAGCTTCCGATTTTTTCCTGACCGCCGTCCCAAATAAAAATGATCACAAAGACGACTATCCCCTTTCAGAGCAACCAGTGCATGCCAATGATTTAATTAGAAAAATAACCAAACCGCAAAAATCTCCCCAGTTCATGGTCGCAACGATCATTTTTCCAGCCGTCACCTTCCCTACTCCCTCCGACGAACCACTGAAACTTTCCCCGCCAAGATGCCGCCTGTGACATCGGCTGATAGCTAATCAGGCCATCTGGCACCGGTAGACGCTCTGGAGGTGGTGGGCTCTGACCCGGTGTACTAGCTTGAAGTATGTCCTGTAGTACTTAACTTCAGCCTAAACGCCCTCTTTCGGAGTAACGTATTGATGGTAGCTCCAGCTCAGCAAACTCCCGATCCGGAAACCACCTGGCGACAGAAACTGTCCAGCGTTCTGGATATGTTCGCTTTTCCGTTACGCACTTCCCATTACGTCGAACTGGTTAACCCGCTCTGGAGTACCCACCAGATGCAGGCCCAGGTCGTGGACGTGTGGGATGAGACCAAGGATGCCCGCACCATTACCTTGCGCCCTGGCGTGAACTGGCGATTGAACCGGCCCGGTCAGCATGTTCGCATCGGCATTCCCGTTGAGGGCCGACACTACACCCGCACGTACACAATCTCTTCCCCGCCGGAACGCAATGACGACTGTTTCACCATCACGGTGAAGATCATTCAGGGTGGGCGCGTCTCCAAACATATCGTCCGTAATATCAAAGTGGGCGACTATCTACCCATAGGCCTGCCCCAGGGCGATTTTTATCTGCCGGATGCCTCCCCGATCCAGCCCCTGTTTATTACCGCCGGCAGTGGTATTACACCGGCCATGAGCATGATTCGAAGTCTGGTTGCCCAGGAGCGCTTACCGGACACGGCGCACATCCATTACGCACCGCACGAATTCGATGTGATCTTCAGTAAGGAGCTGCGCCAACTCGCGGCAGCAAAGGAGCAGTACCACCTCCACGAGGTGCATACCCAGGAATTCGGTGAGCAGAAGCAGAGCCAGGGCTATTTCAGTGAGAAGCAGTTGGAAACGCTCTGCCCCGACTGGAAAGAGCGGGATTGCTACGCTTGTGGTCCCCCCGGATTACTCGCCGCACTGGAAGACGTCTATGACAAGGCAGGGCTCAGCCGCCGGCTTCACGTCGAACGTTTTCGGGCGGATTTTGCCGAGATACCGAACGATGCGGTTGGCGGTAAAGTGCGATTTGCCCAGAGCAACCTCGATGTGGACGCCGACAGCGAAACCAACCTGCTGCGGGTTGCCGAAGATGCCGGCATGAATCCGCCCCATGGCTGCCGTATGGGTATTTGCCACACCTGTAATACCAAGTTGCTTTCAGGGTGTGTGCGGGATTTGCGCACCGGGGAAGTGTTGAATGAATCCGGTGCCATTGTGCAGACCTGTGTATGCGCAGCCGCGGGTGACTGCGAACTGGATCTTTAGGAGTACAAACCATGACAACAAAAAAACCTCTGCCGGTGGATCTTACCGACGAGCAGATTGACGAGTTCGGCCGTGAAATGGAGGCGATTTATGACGACATCATGCAGAGCCGGGGTGAGAGTGATCGCCAGTACATCCTGGGCCTGATCCGAACCCAGCGAAGCATGGCCCTGATTGGCCGTTTGTTTATGTATGCGGGTCTGTTCTTCCTGCCCGCCTGGCCCCATGCGATGGCGGGCTGGACTGCAACGTTGCTGATCATGGGGCTGGGTACCTTCATGCTTGGCATCGCCAAGATCCTGGAGAACATGGAAATTGCCCATAATGTCCTGCATGCGCAGTGGGACTGGATGAAGGACCCCGATATCCAGTCCAATACCTGGGAATGGGACACCATGAGCCCGTCAGATCGCTGGATGCACTCCCACAATGTGGTGCACCACACCTGGACCAATGTACTGGAAAAGGATCTCGATGTTGGGTACGGCATCATGCGGGTGACGCCTTTGCAGGAGTGGCACCCCAAATATCTGCCCCAACCCGTTTATTTCCTACTGCTGATGCTGTTCTTTGAGGAAGGCGTGGCACTGCATGAGCAGGCTCTGATCGATGTAGTCGAAGGCCGTAAGAAGGCGTCGGAGTTCAAACCGCTGGCAAAACGTATCGGTCGCAAGATCTGGGGGCAGGTTCGTAAGGACTACATTATGTGGCCGGGACTGGCGGCATTGGTGGCGGTGCCCATTTCCTTCTTTGTGCCGGAATCACCTTTGCTGGTATTTGGGCTGGTAGCGGGCGCCAATTTCATCGCCAACATCATGCGCAATATCTGGGCCTTTATGATCATTTTTTGCGGGCATTTTCCCGAGGGCGTGTATAACTTCACCCCCGATCAGGTGGAGGGGGAATCCCGCGGCCAATGGTACCTTCGCCAACTCCTCGGTTCCGCCAATATTACCGGCGGCAGCCTGTTCCATGTACTGTCCGGCAACCTGAGCCACCAGATTGAACATCATCTGTTTCCTGACATGTGCAGCAATCGATACCCGGAAGCATCGCAGCGGGTGCGGGCCGTTGCAGCCCGTTATGGATTGCCATACAACCGGGCTTCCCTGTGGCGCCAGTTTGGCACGACCTGGTTGAAGAACTTACGTCTGGCATTTCCTGGAGGTAGACCACAACCGGAAGTTGCCCGCGCCTGACGCGGGCTCCGGAATCCGTGATCAATCGGTTGAAGGCAGGTTGCCTCCCAGCATGTTTTCAACCACTGCAGCATTGTAGAAGGCTTCAACCGTCTGGATTTTGTCGTTCCTGACACGAAACCAGACGGCAAGCCGCACATCCCCGATCGGTTCAAAGTGGGTCTGGTAATCCAGGACCGCGAACACGTGCTCACCGTCGGCACTGAGCTGACGCAGGACCAGGTCCTTCTGAATGGCAACCATACCGAATTGGTAGCCCAGCATGTCGTCCGGGCTGAGGAAACGCATATTCGGCCCCACGTATTCGAATCCCTCAGCCACCAACAAAGCCTTTGCCTCATCCAGGCGCTGGTCTCGGATATCAGCAATGAATTGAGCCACGATGTCTTTTGGCTGCATGGATAGAGACTCCACTTCTAACATGGGGACGTTTGGGATGCCGGTACGCGCGTAGATGCCAACAAAACTAGCGCACTCTTTCCCCATGTATACCAAAAAAACGGGCAACTAAACATGTGTTCGCAGGTCATTCAACTGCTTAACGAAGGGTATCGATTCCCCCCCGGCTCTCAAAGAGCCTCCAGACTCTCGCGGGCAATCTCGGTAATATTTGCCCAATCCTTCGAAGCAATCACGTCCGCCGGTGTCAGCCAGCTACCGCCGACCGCCTGCACATTACCCAGGGCCAGGTAATCCCGGGCCGTATCACGGCGTATGCCCCCGGTCGGGCAGAAGGTAATGTCGGGGAACGGGCCGCTGAAGGCTTTCAGGGCCGGGATGCCACCGGCTACTTCGGCCGGGAAGAATTTAAACTCCCGATAGCCCAGGTTATGCCCCACCATCAGTTCGGAGATGGTGGATATTCCCGGCAACAGAGGGGCTTCGGAAGTCAGGCCAAATTCGAGGATGGCTTCAGTAACCCCCGGGGTGATCACAAACTGGGCACCGGCCGCCTCCACCTGACGGTATTGGGCGATGCTGGTAACGGTTCCGGCGCCAACCCAGGCATCGGGGATCGCTTTGCGAACCTGCTCAATGGCTTCGGCGCCATGCTCGGTGCGCAGGGTGATTTCCAGTACGTTGATACCGCCGTCCACCAATGCCTGGCACAGGGGCACCGCGTCATCGGGATCGTTTATTGCTATCACCGGAATCAGTGGTGAGGACGCCAGCACGGCCCTGACCCGCTCGCGGTGAAAATCGGATAACTGGTTCATGGTTCTACTCCATCTTGAAATTCGGGACGGGCTCAAGGGCTCCAGAACACTTGCAGACCGGGCTTCAGGAAGGCACGAATAGGCATGGCCATGACGTCATCCGGGGCCTCCAGCGCCGTCATCAGGGTACCTAGCTTATCCGAGCCTTTGAGATGCAAGGCGACAAACCGGGCGTCCCGCAGGACTGGCCAGGTCAGGGTGATCCGTTTTTGCGGTTGGGACACAGGCGTCATGGCGGCAACGGTATCCCGACAGTCCGGGTCCATTGCGTGAGACAGTTCGGCAGCATCCGGGAACAGCGAGGCGGTATGACCGTCGTTACCCATGCCAAGAATCACCACATCCAGCGGTAAGGACAACCCGGCAAGTTCGGCTTTGACGGCATCCAGCCCTTCTGCCGGTGTCACTCCGGCCTGTTTCAGAGACAGGAAACGGGCAGCGGCGGCCTTGTGCTGCAGAAGGGCTTCCTTCACCAGGCGGGTGTTGCTGGCCGGGTCGGCCTCCTCCACCCAGCGCTCATCCGCCAGCAGGACATCCACCCGAGACCAATCCAATTCCTTGTTGGACAAAGCCGTGAAAAACGGTAAAGGCGTCGAGCCGCCGGACACCACCAGGCTGACTCGTTCGGCCGCTGCCAGGCGTTTGCTTAGAAAATCCGATACCGCCTCCGCCAGTTCAAGGGCAACGTCATTCGGCGTATCGCCAAACCGGGGTTCCACCCCCGAGGGAAACTGAATATCAGGCGTCTTCATACCAGCTCCTTCCGTCCCTGGTGATCATGGCGATAGAGGCAACCGGCCCCCAGGTTCCGGCGGCGTAGCGCTTGGGCGGCTCACCGCTGTCATTCCAGTTGCGGATGACCTGGTCCACCCAACGCCAGGCGTGCTCGACTTCATCCCGGCGCACAAACAGGTACTGGTTTCCTTTCATCACCTCCCACAACAGCCGCTCGTAGGCATCCGGAATACGGTCGGTATCGAAGGTTTCGGAGAAGGTCAATTCCAGCGGGCCTTGTCGCAACCTCATCCCCTTGTCCAACCCCTGATCCTTGGTGAGGATTTTCAGGGACATGCCTTCATCCGGCTGCAGGCGAATGATCAGCTTGTTGTTGGCCAGATGTTTCTGATCCGGATCGAAGATGTAGTGAGGCGCGGGTTTGAAATGGATGATGATCTGCGAGAGCTTTTCCGGCAGGCGTTTCCCGGTGCGGATGTAGAAAGGCACACCGGACCAACGCCAGTTTTCGATCTCAGCCTTGAGGGCCACAAACGTTTCCGTGGAACTGCCCTTGTTGGCCCCTTCTTCTTCAAGGTAGCCCGGGACCGGCTTGCCATTGCTGGTACCGGCGGTGTACTGACCCCGCACCACGTGACTGTCCATCAGCTGCGGCGTAATCTCCCTCAGCGCCTTGAGTACCTTGACCTTCTCATCACGAATGCTGTCTGCGGAAAGATCGGAGGGCGGATCCATAGCGATCAGACAGAGCAGTTGCAGGAGGTGATTCTGGATCATGTCCCGGATTTGCCCGGCCTTGTCAAAGTACCCCCAGCGGCCCTCAATACCAACGCTCTCAGCCACCGTAATTTCAACATGGGAAATGTGGTTCTGATCCCACTGGGAGGCGAACAGGTTGTTGGCGAACCTCAGTGCGATCAGATTCTGGACCGTTTCCTTACCCAGGTAATGGTCGATGCGGAACAGCTGATCCTCCCGGTAAACCTCCCCCAACTCATCGTTAATAACCTTGGAGGATGCCAGGTCATGACCGATCGGCTTCTCGACCACCACACGGGTTTTATCTGTGCAGCAGTTGGCGCTTCTCAGGTTGCGCGCGATGACACCGTACATCGACGGTGGCGTCGCCATATAAACAATGAGATTGCCTTCAGATGTTCCTCGCCAGTCATTCAGCGCGCCGTAGCCATCCGGATCGGTAAAGTCCAGGTACAGGTAATCCACCCGTTGCAGGAAGGTTTCGACCAGAGCTTCGTCAAATTCATGGGGTTTTACATGTTCCCTGAGTTTGTCGTGAAGCTGCTTTCGGGCCTCTGCGGTATCGACTTTGGTGCGGGCGATCGCCAGAATCCGGCTCCCCGGATCCATCAGACCGGAGCGCTCCAGCTGATACAGTGCGGGGAAAAGCTTACGCTGTGCCAGGTCACCCAGCGCTCCAAACATCATCAGGTCACAACGGGTACTGTTGTTATCGGCCATTGGTTCCTTCTCTCATAACAAACCACAATGTAGTAATATTAAACAAATAATGACACTGAAATTCCGCCATTCCAAGAAAAAAATCCGGTTTTTGATATTTTTACTACCGCACAATCGATCAAAACACGGTATAATCAGGCCCAAAATGTCACAACGAACGCCGATGATTCAGGGAGTACCCTTCAATGGCTGCGAACCAGGCGAACCGAGACGATAATCTGATCGAAGACATCCAGGCGCGACTGGACAGTCTCAATAAGTCCGAACGCAAAGTGGCCGAGGCCATCCTGCGCGATCCCACCGCCGCAACCCGCTACAGCATTGCCGCACTGGCCCGCGCCGCCGATGTCAGCGAACCCACCGTTAACCGGTTCTGCCGCGGCTTCTCCGCTACCGGCTTCCCGGACTTCAAAATCCGGCTGGCGCAAAGTATCGCCACTGGTACTCCCTATATTGGCCAGAATGTGGAGCCGGATGACAGCGTTGCGGAGTTCGCAGACAAGATCATGCTGAGCACTATTGCGAGCCTCGACAAGGCGCGCCAGGCACTGGACCCGAAAGCCCTGGCGACCGCCATTGACTACCTGATTCAGGCCAAGCAGATCAATTTCTTCGGCATGGGCGGATCCGCACCGGTCGCCCTGGACGCACAACACAAGTTTTTCCGCTTCAACATTCCGGTCATGTCCTATGACGATGCGCTCATGCAACGCATGGTTGCCGCCGGTTCCGCCACCGGTGACGTGATCGTGATGATCTCCTACACCGGTCGCACCAGGGAAACCGTAGACATTGCAAGAATCGCCAGGGCCAACGGTGCAACCGTCATCGGCATCACCAACCCGGATTCTCCCCTCGGCGATGCCTGTACCGTCGTACTGGAGGTCACCGCGCCGGAAGACACCGAGGTTTACATGCCGATGTCCTCAAGAATCATTCATCTGACCGTGATCGACATCCTGGCAACCGGCGTCACACTCAAGCGGGGGGCGGACTTTCTTGGCCACCTGAAAAAAATCAAGGAAAGTCTGAAGCCAACGCGATTCCCGTCCGAATAGCCTTGCCAATAAGGTAGCAGAGCAATTGATTGAGGGGCTCATCCTTCTACGCCCCTCCTCCCCCTGAAAACTCACCCCCCTTTTTCTCAGACGCGGAGGATGTACCCATCTCTGTGTTACCGGAATATGAACTCCGGTTTCCCAATGTCCGATTGGCAGAAGCTGCAATCGAGGGAGCCGGAAGTCAGATCCGGTCACGGCAGCTCACAGCAGCGGTAACCGGAGATTCCGCTTCCCTGACATTTAAAACGACAAAAAGCACAGGACTCAGATCATGCAAAACAATAAGCGCTTCCTTGCGAACAAGCTTCCTCTTGCTGCTGCGGTCACCGCAGCGGTAATGGCCACTCCGGCTCTTGCAATTGATTTCCACGGCTATGCGCGTGCTGGCCTCAGCACCACTTCCGACGGCGGTGAACAGATCTGCTACGGCAGTGGCGCCACAGCTCATACCGTCGGTCGCCTGGGCGACGAGTGCGACACCTATGGCGAACTCAGCTTCGGCGACGAGCTGTTCAATCAGGACGGCAAGGTTTTCCGCTTTGACACAATGCTCGCCTATCAGGCCACTAACCAGGGCAACGACTACCAGTCACTGAGCGGCCCCAATGAAGTCATTGGCGTTGATTTTGGAAATGAGGAAACCACTGTTGCCTCCAGTGAACCCTGGGCCGGAGGAGACATCGCCCTGCGCCAGGCCTATGGCTCCGCCAAAGGTGTTATCGGCTGGGCTCCGGAAGCCACGCTCTGGGCCGGTAAACGTTTTTATCAGCGCAAAGATGTCCATATTCTGGACCTGTATTACGTGAACAACTCCGGTTACGGTGCCGGCCTGGAAGGTATCGATGTGGGTGCAGGCAAGGCATCCGTGGCCTTCACCAATTTCGATACCCCCTCACGCCATAGCGGCGCCGACGGCTTTTATGTCCAGAACAACAAGATCGATCTGCGCTATGCCTTTCCGGCCGGACCGGGCAATCTTGAACTGATTGGCATCTACGGCTACGCCGACCTCACCGAAGCACAGGACGAGGCCCAGGCCAGCCTGGCCAAAGAGGTCGATCGAGATGGCTACTTCCTTACCGCCGAATATTCACAGGGTATGATGGGCGGCTTCAACAAATTCGTCGTGCAGTACGCCGAAGGCTCCATGGGGCATCAGGCCTATGTTGCCCACGGTGGCGGCGAATCCCTGAACAGTACCTGGTGGGATGGAACGATCGAAGAAAGTTGGCGTGTTCTGGACTGGGGCGTCATCAAGCTCTCCGACAAGATCGAACTGGGCTACTCCGCTATTTATCAGCAAGGCAAAACCGCCGGTAATACTGCCGAGGACAACCCGCACCTGATGAGCGTTGTGCTCCGCCCCGAGTACAACTGGACCAATTTCATGAAGACGACGCTTGAACTGGGCTATGACTCCGGCTTCTACGACGGCTCTGTCTGGTCCGAAGATAACGACAAAGACCTGCAGAAAGTCATTGTCGCCCAGGAATGGTCTGCCGGCCCCAGCTTCTGGGCGCGCCCAACCATTCGGGTATACGCAGGTTCATTCTTCGGTGACCGTGCCGAGGACCGGGACGACGACGGCAATATCCGTGTCGGCGCCCAGGTTGAAGCCTGGTGGTAAGGCTCTAAACACCACACTCTCTTGTTGGACCTCTTGGGCCGGCTCTTGCCGGCCCTTTTTTGTTTCCCCATCCCTCTGGTTGAAAGCTTCTACTTCCCCCACCCGATTCCACCTACGCCCCGGAAAGTTGCCAGCCGTAGGATGTTATTCCAGCTCTGTCACGCAACCATGACATTGCCCCTTTCGGGGTTTAACCCAAACAAAAACAATGGAAAAGAGGAATACCTCATGCCTGAGCAAAAACTGGTTGCGGGCAGCTGGGTACTGGCATTATCGCTGATACTGACCGGCTGTAACCTCGATACTGACACCCCCTCTCCTGATAAAAACAACGGTAACCAGCCGTCCGAAGAACTGCTGGAGCCGGGAGAGAACGAAGCGCTGCTTTACTACAAGCGCACAGACGAGAGCTATTCAGGCTGGGGGCTGCATCTCTGGAATGATGCTGCCGCAGGCTGTGACGGACTGGCCGAGGGCGTTGCCACCGAGTGGTCGTCACCACGATTGCCGGATGGTATCAGTGATACTTACGGCGCCTACTTCTTCATCCCGATGCGCGACGCCGGGAACTGCCTAAACTTCATTGTTCACAAAGACAATGAGAAGGATATTGGCGGCGTGGATCATCGTTGGCACTTTGATGATCTGGGCAATCGCATCTTTACCCTGAGCGGCAGTTCGGAACTGTCCTCAACCCCCATAGAAGCTGCAGCTCTCGCCATCAACGGCGCCCAGGCCCACTGGCTGGACGAGACAACCCTTGTTTTCAAGGACGCTGCCGCTTTCAATCGGGTCGAGCTTCGCTACGATGGCCGCGCAACCATCAACATCAACCCGAATACCGAGTCACTGATCGGTGGAAAGACTGTTTCCCTGAGCGCAACCACGCTGTCGGAGAATCTGAAAGATCAGTTTCCTCACCTCAAAGACTGGCCCGCCTATGAGGTCAACGCCGATACCGCAACCATCAAGCAGGCATTGAAAGGCCAACTGGTCGCGGCGGCCTACGACAGCAATGATGAATTGCGATTAGCCACGCAAGTTCAGGTTCCCGGTGTACTGGATGACCTCTACGCCTACGACGGCGTGCTGGGTGCAACGGTAAACGGTGACAACGTCGATTTTGCCGTATGGGCACCCACCGCACACAGAGTGCGCCTGCATGCCTTCGACACCTCCGGCAACACGCTGAGCGGATACCCGGTTACCATGACCAATACCGACGGTGTCTGGCGACATACCGGTGATACCGCCTTACTGGACCGGCAATACTACCAGTACGAGGTAACGGTTTATCACCCACGTACCGAAGCCATTGAAAACACCCTGGTATCGGACCCTTACGCACTGAGCCTGTCCACTAACGGTCAGTACGCTCAGGTGGTAGACCTTGACGACGACTCACTCCAGCCGCTGGGCTGGGAGACCCTCACGCCGCCACCAACGGCCGCCCCAGAGGACGTGGTGGTCTATGAAACCCACATCCGGGATTTCAGCGCCACTGATGAAACGGTCAGCCCCGATCTGCGAGGCAAATACAAAGCATTCACCCTGCCTTCCGATGGCTCGGTCGACAGCGTGGCCCACCTGAAGGCCCTGGCCGACTCGGGTGTCACCCACTTGCACCTGCTACCGGCATTCGACATCGCAACGGTGAATGAGAATACCTCCGGCACCGTCGATATTGACGATCCCTTTTCCCATTTGTGCGATCTGTCCACTCAGGCCGCAAGCGAGTATGCCGCCCATTGCGGAAGCAGTGAGACCATTCGTTCTGTTCTGGCTTCCTACGATCCAATGAGCGGCGACGCTCAGGCGCTCTACAACACCTTCCGGGATCTGGACAGCTTCAACTGGGGATACGATCCGGTGCATTACACCGTGCCTGAAGGCAGCTATGCCACCGATCCCGCAGGCGCCCAGCGTGTCCTCGAGTTCCGCGAGATGGTCAAGGCCGCCACCAACCTGGGCCTGAATGTGGTGATGGATGTGGTCTACAACCATACCAATTCATCCGGGCTGGCGAACAAGTCGGTGCTGGACAAGCTGGTGCCAGGTTATTACCACCGGCAGAACCCGGAGACGGGTGCAGTTGAAAACTCCACCTGTTGCGAAAACACCGCATCCGAGCACCGGATGATGGAAAAGCTGATGATCGACTCCCTGGTTACCTGGGCGGAGCATTACAAAATTTCCGGCTTCCGCTTCGACCTGATGGGCCACCATATGCTGAGCAACATGGAGAACGCGCTGCAAGCTGTCAGGGCGGTTGATCCGGACGTATACTTCTACGGCGAAGCCTGGAATTTCGGAGAAGTCGCCAACAATGCCCGGGGCGTCAACGCGATTCAGTCCAATATGGCTGGCACCGGTATCGGCTCATTCAACGACCGGCTCCGGGATGCGGTGCGCGGCGGTGGACCATTCGACAGTGAGGAGGCCATCCGTGCCAACCAGGGTTTTGGTAATGGTCTGTACACCTACCCCAATGACATGAACTCCGGCGCGGCTACAGAGAAGGACCGCCTGCTGGCAACCACTGACTGGATCCGCGTGGGCATTGCCGGCAGCCTGCAAGGGTATAGCTTTGAAACAGCGGACGGCACCCTGAAAACAGGCGCCGACATTGACTACAACGGTCAGAACGCCGGCTACACGGACGATCCTCAGGAAATCATCAACTACGTCTCCAAACACGACAACCAGACGCTGTGGGACAACAATCAGTACAAAACGGCCTACGCCGCCACCGTTAACGAACGCGCGCAGATGCAGGTCGTGGGCCTGTCCATCCCGATTCTGAGCCAGGGCGTGCCGTTCCTACACATGGGGTCGGAACTGTTACGCTCCAAATCCATGGAGCGGGACAGCTATGACTCCGGGGACTGGTTCAATGAGGTGGATTTCAGCTACCAGTCATCCGCCTGGAACCGGGGCCTCCCCAGACAGGACAAGGATGGCGCTAACTGGCCGCTGATTCAGGATGTCATCCTCGGGGCTGGAGCTAACGCCAACCCGACCCCGGCAGCCATTCAGTACACCAACACCCAGGTTCAGAAGCTGCTCACCGTTCGCAAGAACAGCCCACTGTTCCGCCTGCAGACTGCGACCGACATCCAGGAACGTCTGCAATTCCTGAATACCGGCCCCTCACAGATCCCGGGTCTCGTTGCGTTTAGCCTTCTCGACGATGGCAGTAACGGGCTGGCGGATCTGGACGATGCCAACGATGAGCTGGTTGTACTGATTAACGGCAGCGCTCAGGCACAGACCCTCTCAACCGAGCTGTCCGGTACCTTCAGCGCGCTCTCAGAAACCTCCCCCACGGCTGGTGCCAATGCCAGTGGAGGCGAGTTCACCGTACCCGCGCTGTCTGTCGCGATCTACGCCCGATAACCCGTAAACAGAGAAAGCAGTGGCCGGCGTGTCAGCTGGCCACTGATCCAACGAAAAGGAGAACCCCATGAAAAAAACAATCAAAACACTGACACTGGCTTCTGTAATCGCTGTCTCCGGCTGCGCCACGACGGGTGGCGAGCGGGATTACAGTGACAGCCTCTATCTGCGAGGCCAATTCGCCTGGTGGGATGCACTGCCCGAGTACAAGGTCAACAAAGTCGATTCCGGCCTGTACCGGACCGAGGTGAAACTGAAGGCAGATGGCCAGCCATACGAGTTCAAGTTTGGTGACGCCAACTGGAGTACCGGTACCAATTGCGGGTATCTGTCCGAGAAGGAAGACAAGGTGGTGACACTGGATAAACCGGTGAATGCCAATTGCTCCGCGGTGTTCGAGAACTTCCGGTTCACACCGCCGGAAAATGGCGTTTATGGCTTCTATTTTGACACCAGCGGCGAGGTACCTCAGGTGTATATCAAGAAAGCGAACTGAAAGAGATCCAAAAGAAAAGCCCGGCATAGGCCGGGCTTTTCCGTTTCATCATTAGCAATCCCATCAGGGCCGTGACACTTCCGCCCGCTCCCTCAGATACTGCTGGTAAGCGGCGTATTCCCGCTGTCCTTCCATCGACGCCAGGAACTGACGCAGCTGTGACAGCTCTCCACTACCCTCCTTGATTTCGCCTTCATTCACCTGATCCAGGGCGATAATGGAAATACCATTGCCCGATAAGGTCTTACCATAGGTCGCACCGCCCTCCTGGGGACGCTCAAGAGAGAACGCGGCAGCAATCTGCTGTCGGCCAAGATCGCCGGATGCACTGCGAGACTGCTCAGTGTACACCTCCCAATTCCCAACATTCAGATCCTCGACCGTCGCACCGGACTCGAGTTCAGCAATCAGTGCGTCCGCCCTTTCCCTGAGGGCCTCACGGGTCTTCTGCTCCACCAGCACGGTACGGATATCCTCACGTACCGCGTCCAGAGGCTGCTCCTCGGCTTCATAATAGGTCTTCACTCGGGCGACTACGGATACGTTGTCGCCAACGTCAATCAACTCGGTGTTGAAGCGATCCTGCAACACGTCCTCGGAAAACAGTTGGCGGACCAGGCCGGCATGGTCAAAGGGAGCATCCCCACCATCCCGGGTAATGTCTTCAGTCTCGCGGATTTCCAGCCCGAGCTCTTCCGCCGGTGCGTCGAGATCATCAGCCGCATAGGCCGAATCTGCCAATTGGGTACGGACCTCTGCAAAACGTTCCTGTGCCTCGCGCTGGGCCAGTTCGCGGCGCAGCTCATCCTTCATTTCCTCAAGCGGTGGAACCTCAGCCTTGCGCACATCCAACAACTTGATCAGGTGGACACCGAAGCTGGTTTCAACCGGCTCTGAGACCTGGCCCTTTTCAAGAGCAAACAGCGTCTCTTCAAAAGCCTCGTCATAGATACCACGACCAGCAAAACCCAGATCACCACCGTCGGCGGCGGACATGGTATCGGCAGAGAACTCCTCGGCCAGGTCCGCAAATTCTTCACCAGACGCGAGTCTTTCCTGAATAGTGGATACGGTTTCTGACGCGTCGTCACCGCCCTCGATCAGGATATGGGCAGCGCGGCGTTCTTCACTTGCAAGTTCTGAAGCCTTCTCCTTGTAATAAGCCTCCAGCTCCTCGTCACTGACGTCGACGGTTTCCGCCAGAGCCTCAAGAGAGAGCGCAATGTACTCTGCGTCTACGCGCTCAGGAAGGCGGTAATCCGCAATATTCTCCTGATAGTAGGCCTCGATCTCTGCATCGCTCACATCAATGCTCTCGCGCACCTCATCGGCGGTCAGCGTTAGCACACGGAAATCACGAGTCTGGTTCTGAATACGCAGCAACTGAGCCACATTTTCTTCGGTGACCATAGCGCTCTGGGCAATGCCGGCGCGAATCTGGTTCACCACATACTGTTTGCGCATGGCTTCACGGAACTCACCCACACCCATTCCCATGTTGCGCACGGTGGCCACGAACCGGTCACGATTAAAGGTACCGTCAACCTGAAACTGCGGCATCTGAGTAATCAAAGAATCGATGTCCGCGTCTGACAGCTCCAGCCCCTGGGCATTGGCGTCCTGAATCAGCACCTGCTCCCGGATAAGGGATTCAAGTACGTCCTGGCGAATCTGATCCTCATTAAGCAGGGAGGGATCGGGGGTGTCCATTTCAGACAACCGACGTTGACTTTCCATCTGCACCACGCGCAGGAACTCCCGCTCGGTGATGTCTTCTCCGTTTACGGTAGCCACTTCAGGCTCGCCGGAAAACCCACCAACGATTGCATCCATCCCCCAGATGGAGAGTGAAACGATCAATAGACCGATGATGATTTTGGCAATGGTGCCTTGGGCATTTTCCCGAATATCTTGAAGCATGTTTCTCCCGGATCCCTGATCAAAGTCGAGATGATTCTTATCGTGAGATAGTGAAATTAACGAGGCCTAACGTAAAAAGGCGCATCCTGTCCGGAATGCGCCTTGAATTCATCTGGAGCTGGTTGGCGTCGGAGTTGACGCCGGGCCAACCGCTCCGACAGCATCCGCTTGTCCGGTGCTGCCAGAGAAAGAACCGTTTACTTAACGGCGTCTTTCAGGGCCTTACCTGCCTTGAACCCAGGCACTTTGGAGGCCGGAATCTTGATCTCGGCACCAGTCTGCGGGTTACGACCAGTGCGGGCAGCACGCTCTTTCACGGAGAAAGTACCAAAACCGATCAGAGTAACCTGATCGCCTTTTTTCAGGGCACCGGTGATAGAGTTGGTCATTGAATCCAGAGCACGGCCAGCGGCGGCTTTGGAGATATCTGCGGACTCTGCAATTGCATCGATTAGTTCGGACTTGTTCACACTAAACCCCTTCGATTTCAGGTTGAAGATGTTATAGGTTGGTTTGTTTTTTCTCGGACGTTCTCGACTATCGCATAAGCGGTCAGAGAATTCCATTCTTCAGTTTTCTTATTCCTTTCGGTTTTAAACCGGTGTTCGGAATAGGCACTTACTGCGCGGGAGCCCTTGGTATTGGCTGCTTCACGGCGAAACAGTTATACCAATGGGCTCTCCGGCGTGTCAACAACTCATCAGGGGTTTAATGTGTATTTATGCGTTCTGCAGCATCGGGATCATCATCACGGTGCTTCCCGGAACCCGCTTCGGAGGACGAATCCACAGCCCTTGGCTCCGGCGCGTACGCCAACGCAACGTCCAAGACTTCATCAATCCACTTCGCAGGAATGATCTCAAGGGATTCCTTGATATTGTCGGGTATCTCTTTGAGATCACGCACGTTTTCGTCAGGGATCACAACCGTCTTGATTCCCCCTCTATGCGCCGCAAGCAGCTTTTCCTTGAGCCCGCCGATCGGCAAAACCCGACCGCGCAGAGTGATCTCACCGGTCATGGCGACATCTGCCCGTACCGGAATTTGCGTCAAGGAAGAAACCAGCGCAGTACACATGCCAATACCGGCGCTTGGGCCATCTTTTGGCGTTGCCCCCTCGGGAACGTGCACATGCAGATCGTTTTTCTCATGGAAATCGTCGGCGATTCCCAGCCCCGGAGCCCGACTTCTGACCACCGTCAGTGCAGTCTGGATAGACTCCTGCATGACGTCACCCAGGGAGCCGGTCTTCACGACACGTCCCTTACCCTTGGTCAAGGCGCATTCGATGGTCAGCAGCTCGCCACCGACCTGAGTCCAGGCCAGACCAGTCACCTGACCGATCTGATTGGTTTCCTCGGCCAGACCGTACTTGAACCGCTGGACACCGGAATAGTCTTCCAACATCTCCGGAGTCAGGGTCACGGAGACCTTGTCGCCACTTTCGACGTGCTGACGCACCACCTTGCGGCAGATCTTGGCGATCTCACGTTCCAGGCTACGCACACCGGCTTCCCGCGTGTAGTAGCGGATCAGATCCCGCAGAGTTTCTTCAGGGAGTGTGAGTTCATCCTTACGCAACCCATTGGCCTTGACCTGCTTGGGTAGCAGGTAGCGCAGGGCGATGTTCACCTTCTCGTCCTCGGTGTACCCCGGAATACGGATAATCTCCATCCGGTCCAGCAACGCCGGCGGGATATCCATGGAGTTGGAGGTGCACACGAACATGACATCCGACAGATCGTAGTCCACTTCCAGGTAGTGGTCGTTGAAGGTGTGATTCTGTTCCGGATCAAGGACCTCCAGCAAGGCCGACGCAGGATCGCCACGGTGATCCATACCCATCTTGTCGATTTCGTCGAACAGGAACAGTGGATTTTTCACGCCAACCTTGGACAGCTTCTGGAGCAGTTTACCCGGAAGCGCGCCAATGTAGGTCTTGCGGTGACCGCGAATTTCCGCCTCATCACGCACACCGCCGAGCGCCATGCGGGTGTACTTGCGGTTAGTCGCCCGGGCGATGGACTGCCCCAGAGAGGTCTTACCCACCCCGGGAGGCCCTACTAGGCACAACACCGGCCCCTTCACCTTCTTCACCCGGCTTTGCACCGCCAGGTATTCGAGAATGCGCTTCTTGACCTCATCCAGCCCGTAATGGTCCTTATCGAGGATCTCACGGGCCTTCTCGATATCGTGACGTACGCGACTGCGCTTTTTCCAGGGCACAGCCAGCATCCAGTCGATGTAACCACGCACCACCGTTGCCTCGGCAGACATCGGAGACATCATTTTCAGCTTGTTAAGCTCGGTTTCTGTCTTCTTGCGGGCTTCTTCAGGCAAACCGGCTTCTTCCAGCTTCTGTTCAAGCTCTTCGAAGTCGTTATTGCCCTCACCCAGGTTACCCATTTCCTTCTGGATAGCCTTCATTTGCTCATTCAGATAGTACTCGCGCTGACTGCGCTCCATCTGCTTTTTTACACGGCCACGAATGCGCTTCTCGACCTCTATCAGGTCGATCTCACCGTCCAGCTTGCCCAGCAGCAGATCAACGCGCTTGCGGACGTCCAGCGCTTCCAGAAGCTCCTGTTTTTCCGGGATACGCATTTCCAGATGCGCCGCCATGGTATCTGCCAGGCGTTCGACATCGGTAATTCCGGTCAATGCGTTGGATACTTCTGACGGCACCTTCTTGGACAGTTTGACGTACTTTTCAAACTCGTCCATCAAGGTTTTGACCAGCACGTCTTCTTCGCGGGCCGGCAGTGTGTCCTCATCCATCATAACCGCTTTGCCGGAGAGGTAATCGCCCTCGACAATGCCACTCAGTGTGGCGCGGGCGTTGCCTTCAACCAGAACCTTCACAGTTCCGTCCGGAAGGCGCAGCATCTGCAGTACGGTCGCCAATGTACCCATATCGAACACATCATCCGGGCCTGGCTCGTCGGTAGAGGCATCCCGTTGCGCGACCAGCAGAATCTCCTTGCTGCCCTCCATTGCTGCTTCCAGCGCCTGGATGGATTTTTCGCGCCCCACAAACAATGGAACGACCATGTGCGGAAACACCACCACATCACGGAGAGGGAGCAGCGGGTATTCGTGCACAGATTCTTCGGGTATCCGGGTCATAAGGAATCCTCTGACGATGTTTCTTTCAGCATATCACCCATCATTGGGGCGTCGGCAAAAATTGCAATCTTTTTACGAAACGAAACAGGGCGGGAAAGGCGGGTTACATACGAATAAAAAGGGGCGTTGCCGCCCCTTTTTGATACTCACGGAACCCCAGGACTGAATCAGTCCTCGGGAACCGCTTTGGCATGGTCATTACCAGCATATATCTTGAACGGTTCGGAATCGCCGCTGATAACACTCTCGTCAATGACCACCTTGGTGACATCATGCTCAGACGGGATCTGATACATGGTTTCCAGCAGGGTCGCTTCCATGATGGAGCGCAACCCACGGGCACCGGTTTTCCGTATCATGGCCTTGCGAGCAACCGCCCGAAGCGCATCCTCACGGAAATCCAGCTCCACACCTTCCATGTCAAACAGCTTCTGGTACTGCTTGGTCAGCGCATTCTTCGGCTCGGTCAGGATCTGAACCAGCGCCTCTTCATCCAGCTCGGTCAGTGTTGCCACCACTGGCAGACGACCGACAAATTCCGGAATCAGGCCGTACTTCACCAAATCTTCCGTTTCGACATCCTTGATAATGTCACCGGTGTTCTTGGTGTCGTCCGGGCTCTTGACCGTAGCGGAGAAACCGATGCTGCTACGCTCGGAACGCTCCTGAATCACCTTGTCCAGACCAGCAAAAGCACCACCACAGATAAACAGCATGTTACCGGTGTCTACCTGCAGGAACTCCTGCTGGGGATGCTTCCTACCACCCTGTGGCGGCACTGAAGCAACGGTACCCTCGATCAGTTTCAGCAACGCCTGCTGCACGCCCTCACCGGATACATCCCGGGTAATGGACGGGTTGTCAGACTTGCGGGAGATCTTGTCGATCTCATCGATGTAGACAATGCCTCGTTGGGCCTTGTCCACGTCATAATCGCACTTCTGAAGCAGCTTCTGGATAATGTTCTCAACATCTTCACCGACGTAACCCGCCTCTGTCAGCGTGGTCGCATCTGCAATAGTGAATGGTACATTGAGCATCCGCGCCAGAGTCTCGGCGAGCAGGGTCTTACCACTACCGGTCGGACCGATCAGCAGAATGTTGCTCTTGCCCAGTTCCACCTCAGCCTTGCCCTCGCCGTAGCGCAGGCGCTTGTAGTGGTTATAGACAGCAACCGAAAGCACAACCTTGGCGCGATCCTGACCAATGACGTATTCGTTCAGAGTATCGCGAATTTCAGCAGGTGTCGGGAGACGATCACTGGCCTCTTCCTGCGTATTCTCCTGAATCTCTTCGCGGATAATGTCATTGCACAGGTCAACGCACTCGTCGCAGATGAACACCGAGGGCCCTGCAATGAGCTTACGGACTTCATGCTGGCTCTTTCCACAAAACGAGCAGTAGAGCAACTTGCCGTTATCGTCGCCTCTGCCGTTTCTTTCATCTGCCATTGAAATACCTCTGATCTTGGTTTGCCGGCGTTACTGGCTAATACGCCGGCCAAGGATGATGCGATTACCTTCAGTATTATTTATTCGGCACGCGCTTATCAAGTATAGAATCAATCAGGCCATAGTCTTTCGCCTGCTGGGGATCCATGAAATTGTCGCGATCGGTATCCCTGGCGATGGTCTCGAGGTCCTGGCCGGTATGATGCGCAAGCAGCGAATTCAGGGTCTGACGGATCTTCAGGATCTCACGGGTGTGGATCTCGATGTCCGTGGCCTGCCCCTGATAACCGCCCAACGGCTGGTGAATCATCACCCGGGAATTCGGCAAACACGCGCGCTTGCCCTCGGCGCCACCGGCCAGCAGGAACGCCCCCATGCTCGCGGCCTGTCCTACGCACAGTGTAGCCACATCCGGCTTGATAAACTGCATGGTGTCATAGATGGACATGCCCGCAGTCACGGAACCACCGGGGCTGTTGATGTAAAGATGGATATCCTTGTCCGGATTCTCGGATTCCAGGAACAGCATCTGCGCCACAATCAGGTTCGCCATGTGGTCCTCAACCTGACCCACCATGAAGATAACCCGTTCCTTGAGCAACCGGGAGTAGATATCAAAGGAACGCTCACCACGAGCGGTTTGCTCAATAACGATCGGAACCAGGCCGGAACTGGTTACCATTGCGGGACCATCAATAGGTTTTTGCATCATGATGTGCCTGAACTCCTTCTGGACAATGGGGTCGTGGCCTCAGGCCACTGCGTTATCAGTCTTCTACACCCTACATACTTTGCCAGCACCGGGCCAAGATGAAAACAGCCGGACATGCCGGCTGTTTTCCCTTTTCGGCCAACGGGACCTCAATTCTCAGTCCCGAAGCAATCAACCCTGCTGTGGCTGACCGGCCTTAACGGCCTCTTCGTACTTGACCTTCTTTTCTTTGACCTTGGCCTGTTCAAGCACATGGTCAACAACCTGGTCTTCCAGCACAGAAGACTCAATCTGGGACTTCTGCTCAGGGTTGCTGTTGAAATGGGCAACCACTTCCTCAGGTTGTTCATACGTTGACGCGATCTCCTGGATCTTTTCGTCAACCTTGGCCGGATCGGCTTTAAGGTCGTTCGTCTTGACCACTTCCTGGAACAACAGGCCAGTCTTCACGCGACGCTTGGCCTGCTCTTCAAAGATTTCCTTGGGCAGTTGCTGGAAATCAACCTGGCCGCCGAAACGCTGAACGGCGTCCTGACGCAGGCGATCAATCTCCTGATCAACCAGAGCAGACGGGATATCGAGCTCGGTGGTTTCCAGAAGACCGTCAACCACGTCGTTCTTGACCTTGTTCGACACTGCCTGCTTGAGCTCACGCTCCATGTTCTTCTTCACTTCCTCGCGGAAAGTGGCTTCGTCTTCGGCCTCAATGCCAAAGTTCTTGAAGAACTCGGGATTCAGTTCAGGCAGTTGCGGCTCTTCAACCTTGTGAATCTTGATTTCGAACTTGGCCGGCTTACCCGCCAGGTCTTCATTCTGGTAATCCTCCGGGAAGGTCACCTCGATTTCCAGGTCCTCACCGGCCTTACCACCGACAATACCCTTCTCGAAGCCCGGGATCATTTGGCCAGAACCCAGGGTCAGGCGATGCCCTTCAGCGGCGCCACCTTCAAACTCTTCACCATCGATAAAGCCCTTGAAGTCGATAGTCACAATGTCCTTGTTCTTGGACTTGCGCTTGACTTCTTTCATGGTGGCCTGCTGACGACGCAGGTTATCGATCATGTTGTCGATATCCTTGTCGGTAATCTCGGACGTCAGCTTCTCGACAGAGATCTTGCTCAGGTCACCCAGTTCGATTTCCGGCAATACTTCAAATGTGGCAACGAATTCCAGATCCTTGCCCTCTTCCATCACGGTCGGCTCGAGCTTCGGCCAGCCCGCCGGATTGATGTCCTGCTCCTGCAGTGCCTTGATGTAGGTATCACGCATAACCTCGCCAACGACTTCCTGGCGAACACTGGCACCGAAACGACGCTTAACCACGCTCATGGGCACCTTACCCGGACGGAAACCGTTCAAGCGCACAGTACGGGCAGTTTCCTGCAGGCGTTTCTGGACCGCCTGGTCAATTTCCTGGGCGGGCACACCAATCGTCATGCGACGCTCGATGTTGGAGGTCGTTTCAACAGACACTTGCATGGAAGATCCTCAAATTACAGGTTCAGTATGTGAATGAAATTAAACCTAAAAATCCATCCCCGGGAGGTTTCCCGCAGAAGGACCGAAAATTAAAAGCCGGTAGTTTATCACGGTTTGCCCCACCGAGAGAATCACCTGTCACCGCCACTTTCGGCGATTGGGATCACATCGAGGCTTTGTCATTTAAATAGGTGGGGACAATAACGGAAAAAGAAAGGGGTGGTGCGAGAGGAGAGACTCGAACTCTCACGGGTTGCCCCACTGGAACCTAAATCCAGCGCGTCTACCAGTTCCGCCACTCTCGCACATCAGAATGAAGAATTACCAATGGCCAACTGCCATAATGAAACTCAACAAACGCGGAAATCAAATCTGAAAGAAAAGTGGGGTGGACGAAGGGGTTCGAACCCTCGACCGCAGGAGTCACAATCCTGAGCTCTACCAACTGAGCTACGTCCACCACAACGGGACATGCCTTTCGGCACTCACATCTGTTCACTTGAAACTTTGCTGGTTCGGCGACTCCGGTGCGGACCAAGCCGACGACTTTATGGCGCGCCCGGCAGGACTCGAACCTGCGACCACCCGCTTAGAAGGCGGGTGCTCTATCCAGCTGAGCTACGGGCGCTTGACCGTTCGCCCACCTGAATATCCAGAAAAGTGGTCGGGGTAGAGAGATTCGAACTCCCGACATCCTGCTCCCAAAGCAGGCGCGCTACCAGACTGCGCTATACCCCGTCTGAACTGAACAACAAGTGCCTCAGCAAAGTTGGCGCGCATATTACCGGCGCCGGCCCCTGCCGTCAACACAGTTTTGAAAATTGTTTGGAGCGGCAACGAATTAAGTGACCAATGTGCACAGAATAAGTTCCCCTCCCCTATACCCCAAGCATACCGCCAATTGGAGTTCTGGCGGAAGCATGAGACAATGCGCAGCCTTCATTTATGCCCAACCGACAAGACAAAGACATGAGCGCCAAACTGATCAATGGAAAAGAGATTGCCGCCAAGGTTCGCCAGCAAGTTGCCGCCGGCGTGGAAGCACGCAGACAGCAGGGACTGAGAGCCCCAGGGCTTGCTGTGGTGCTGGTCGGCAACGATGCCGCCTCCCAGGTATATGTAGGCAACAAGCGCAAGGCATGCGACGAGGCGGGCATCCTGTCCCTGTCCTATGACCTTCCGGCAGATACATCCCAGGAATCCCTGGAAGCACTGGTAGAAGAACTCAATGAGAACCCGGCTGTGGACGGCATTCTCGTGCAACTACCACTGCCTGAGCACCTTGACGCGGACCCTATCCTGGTCAAGATTCGCCCCGACAAGGACGTGGACGGCTTCCACCCCTACAACATCGGCCGCCTCGTCCAACGCAAGCCGGCGCTACGCCCGTGCACCCCCGCAGGGGTCATCACCCTGCTGGACAGCATTGAGACGCCCTACAAGGGCCAGCACGCGGTCATTGTCGGCGCATCCAATATTGTTGGCCGCCCCATGAGCATGGAACTGCTATTGAAAGGTGCCACCACCACGGTCTGCCACCGCTTCACTCCCAGCCTGGAAAAGTTTGTGAGCGAAGCCGACATCCTGATTGCCGCCGTGGGCAAACCTGGACTGATCAAAGGCGAATGGGTGAAGCCCGGTGCCACGGTGATTGATGTGGGCATCAATCGCATGGAGGACGGCAAACTGCGGGGTGATGTGGACTTTGAAGCCGCCGCGGAACGCGCGGCCTATATCACCCCAGTGCCTGGCGGCGTGGGGCCGATGACGATTGCGACGCTGCTGGAGAATACCCTGTATGCGGCGAATGTGCTGCATAAAGACTGAACTGCTGTCGGACTACGGCTGCGCCTGATCCGACCTACATCTACAGACTTCAAATCCCCCTCCCGTAGGTCGGATTAGGCGCAGCCGTAATCCGACACAGACCAGAAAGCGACGCCCACAAAAAAGCCCCGCTCGAAAGCGGGGCTTTTTTTGAGCTGCCGAAGCTTACTGGCCGTACTTGGCCTTCGCTTTCAGGCGGTAGGCGTGCAGAAGCGGCTCGGTGTAGCCATTCGGCTGCTCGCGACCCTTCAGAACCAGATCCAGCGCTGCCTGGAAGGCAATGCTGTCATCGAAGTTCCCCGCCATCGGACGGTACGTCGGGTCAGCAGCGTTCTGCTTGTCAACCACGGCAGCCATACGCTTCATGGTCTCCATGATCTGCTCTTCAGAGCAGATGCCATGGTACAGCCAGTTGGCCAGCAACTGAGATGCAATCCGCAGGGTGGCGCGGTCTTCCATTAGGCCAACGTCATTGATGTCCGGCACCTTGGAGCAACCAACACCGTGGTCGATCCAGCGCACAACGTAACCAAGGATACCCTGTGCGTTGTTGTCCAGCTCCTGCTGAATGTCTTCCGCAGACAGGGACTTCGGATCGTCCATGACCGGTACGGTCAGGATGTCGTCCAGGTTGGCACGGGTGCGGCTCTCAAGCTCTTTCTGGATATCGGCAACAGACACCTGATGGTAGTGAGTCGCGTGCAGGGTGGCCGCGGTCGGAGACGGTACCCAGGCGGTGTTGGCGCCGGCCTTCGGGTGACCAATCTTGGCTTCCAGCATGCCCGCCATCAGATCCGGCATAGCCCACATACCTTTACCGATCTGTGCCACACCACGGAAACCAGTTTCCAGACCGATATCTACGTTCCACTGCTCGTAGGCGTTGATCCAGGTAGCCTGCTTCATTGGCCCCTTACGGATGAACGGCCCCAGCTCCATGGAGGTGTGGATCTCGTCACCGGTGCGATCCAGGAAGCCAGTGTTGATGAATACCGCACGCTCTTTGGCTGCGTGGATACAGGCTTTCAGGTTCACGGTGGTACGACGCTCTTCGTCCATGATGCCAACCTTCAGGGTGAAGCGCGGCAGACCGAGTGCATCTTCAACACGACCGAAGAATTCGTTGGTGAACGCCACCTCTTCCGGACCGTGCATCTTCGGCTTCACGATGTACATGGAGCCGGTGGTGCTGTTCTGGAACTTGCCATTGCCCTTCAGATCGTGAATGGCGATCAGCGAAGTGATCAGGCCATCCATCAGGCCTTCCGGAATCTCGTTGCCATCTTTCAGCAGGACCGCCGGGTTGGTCATCAGGTGACCTACGTTACGGATGAACATCAGGCTGCGACCCTTCAGGCTCAGCTCGCCGCCATCTGGCGCAGTGTAGCCACGATCAGCGTTCATCTTACGGGTCAGCTGCTCGCCACCTTTTTCGAAGGTTTCCTGCAGATCACCCTTCATCAGGCCGAGCCAGTTGCGGTAGGCCAGAGCCTTGTCGTCCGCGTCCACGGCAGCAACAGAGTCTTCACAGTCCATGATGGTGGTCAGGGCTGACTCCATGAGCACGTCTTTCACGTTGGCGCCGTCGTCTTTACCGATCGGGTGGCTGGCGTCAATCTGGATCTCGAAGTGCATGCCGTTCTTGACCAGCAGCACGCCAGTGGGCGCGTCAACGGCACCGGTGTAACCAACGAAGCCAGCTTCGTCCTTCAGACCAGTGGTTTCGCCGTTCTGCAGCTTGACCACCAGCTTGCCACCCTCAACCAGGTACTTGGCGGCATCCTTGTGGCTGCCGGTGGCCAGCGGGGCGGAGCTGTCCAGCAGATTGCGGGCAAACTCGATAACCTTGGCACCGCGAACCGGGTTGTAGCCACGACCTTTGTCCGCACCACCTTCTTCGGAGATCGCATCGGTGCCGTACAGCGCGTCGTACAGGCTACCCCAGCGAGCGTTGGCTGCGTTCAGGGCAAAGCGGGCGTTCATGATCGGAACCACCAGCTGCGGACCAGCCATGGTGGCCACTTCCGGATCCACGTTGCACGTGGAAATCTTGAATTCGCCCGGCTCGTCAACCAGGTAGCCGATGTCTTTCAGGAAGGATTTGTACTCGGCCATGTCCAGCTTCTGACCCTTATGGTCACGGTTCCAGCTGTCCATCTTTTCCTGAATAGCATCGCGCTTGGCCAGCAGTTCGCGGTTACGCGGCGCCAGCTCGTTCACGATCTTGTCGAATTCAGCCCAGAATTTGTCTGCATCGACTCCGGTTCCCGGAATCGCTTCGTTGTTCACGAATTCATACAGATTCTTCGCGACCTGAATGCCGCCGACTTGTACGCGTTCTGTCATCGTTGTCTGCCTCAGTGGGTTAATTTCCCGACTCCCTCTGACACGGGGAGTTGTTCCAAAGTGAGCGCCGCATTGTACGTGAAATTCCGTACAAGGTCAGCCCCGGCGCCAGGTCGTTCCTTCACGAGAATCGTCAAGAATGATGCCTTTCTCCGCCAGTTCGTCGCGGATGCGATCACCTTCGGCGAAGTTTTTCGCCTTGCGTGCTTCCGCCCGGGCCTGAATCATAGCCTCGATCTCCTCGGCCGTCACTTCTCCACCGGTGTCTGCCTGGAAGAAGGCTTCCGGGTCCTGCTGCAGGAGTCCCAGTACACCACCGAGACGGACCAGTACAGCCGCCGCCTGCCTTGCCTCCTCGTCGTTACCCTCACGACGGTGCTGATTGATCTCATTAGCCACGGCGTGGAGCACAGCTATGGCCCCGGCCGTATTGAAATCATCGTCCATCACCTCTTCAAAACGCTTGTCGTGCTCGGTTTCCGCCACGTCCTTGGCGGGGATGATTCCACGCAATGAGTGGTACAGCTTTGTCAGGGTGCGGCCAGCCTCCGCCAGACTCTCTTCCGAATAATCCACCTGACTGCGGTAGTGGCTGGACACCAGGAAGTAACGCACGATCTCTGGCGGGTACTTCTCCAGTATCTCCCGGATGGTGAAGAAGTTACCCAGGGATTTGGACATCTTCTCCTTGTTCACCCGGATGGCGCCGGCGTGCATCCAGGTGTTCACGAAAGTCTGGCCATTGGCGCATTCGGACTGGGCGATTTCGTTCTCGTGGTGCGGGAACAGCAGGTCCGGCCCGCCACCATGGATATCAAAGGTCTCACCCAGGCAGCAATTGGACATTGCCGAACACTCAATGTGCCAACCCGGGCGGCCGTTGCCCCACGGGGATTCCCAGCTTACCTCATCCGGCTTCGCAGCTTTCCACAACGCGAAATCCGCCGGACTGCGCTTGGCTTCCTGCACATCCACCCGGGCACCGGCCACCAGATCTTCCAGTTTTTTCTTGCTGAGCTTGCCATAGTCTTTGTAGGACTCGACAGCGAAGTACACATCGCCATTATCCGCCGCATAGGCGTGGCCGCTGGAGACCAGCCTGTGGATCATGGCTACGATCTCGTCGATGTAGGCCGTGGCGCGAGGCTCTTCCGTTGGCGAGAGCACGCCCAGGCGGGCCTCGTCCTCGTGCATGGCTGCGATCATGCGCTCGGTCAGGTCGGTGTACTCCTCACCGTTCTCGTCCGCCCGGCGCAGTATCTTGTCATCGATATCGGTAATATTGCGCACATAGTGAACGTCATAGCCGCGATGACGCAGGTAACGGGTGATCACATCGAAAGCCACCAGCACCCGGGCGTGGCCCAGGTGGCAGTAGTCGTACACGGTCATGCCGCACACATACATGCGCACCTTGCCCGGCTCGATGGGTTTGAATTCTTCCTTTTGCTGCGTGAGCGTGTTGTGTATACGAATCACTTGCCCCCCTTACCCCAGGAATCACGAAGCGTGACGGTGCGATTGAACACAGGATGACCGGCGCTTTGGGTCTGCTCCTGATCACAGAAGAAATAACCTTCACGCTCAAACTGGTACGGCAGATCCGTACGGGGCTCCGCCAGTCCTTTTTCGACACGGGCTCCGCTCAGACGCACCAGGGATTCCGGGTTGATATGGTCGACAAAATCACCGTCCTTGTCGCTATCCGGAGACTCGTGGTTGAACAGCCGGTCATACTGGTTAATGCCAACTTCAACACTGTCCGTGGCAGACACCCAGTGCACAACCCCGTTCGGTTTGTAACCTTCCGGATTCACGCCCAGCGTTTTTGGATCGTATTCGCACTTGAGCTCAACGATCTCACCGCTGTCATCCCGAATAATCTCCCTGCAGGTCATGACATAACCACCGCGCAGGCGAACCGCCTGATCCGGCGCCAGACGCTTCCACTTGCGGGGCGGCTCCTCGACGAAATCTTCACGGTCGATGTAGAGCGTCTGACTCCAGGTCACTTCCCGCTCCCCCATGTCCGGGTTCTGCGGGTGAACCGGCAACACCAGGGTTTCGGTCTGGTCTGCCGGATAATTGGTCAGGGTCACCTTCAGCGGGCGCATCACGCACATGGCGCGGGGCGCTCGGGTGTTGAGATCTTCGCGGATGGCATGTTCCAGCATGCCCACATCCACGGTACCGCCGGCCTTGTTGACGCCGATCATATCGCAGAAGGTGCGGATGGATTCCTGCGTGTAGCCGCGACGACGCATACCGGAAATGGTGGGCATGCGCGGGTCGTTCCAGCCATCTACGAAGCCTTCATCCACCAGACGCTTGAGCTTGCGCTTGGAGGTGATGGTGTAGTTCAGGTTGAGCCGGGCGAATTCAATCTGCCGTGGCTGGCACGGGGCGGTAATGTTCTCCAGCACCCAGTCGTAGAGCGGCCGATGATCCTCGAATTCCAGCGTGCAAAGGGAGTGAGTAATACCCTCCAAGGCATCGGAAATCGGGTGGGTGAAGTCGTACATCGGATAGATGCACCACTTGTCACCAGTCTGGTGATGGTCCGCGTAGCGGATACGGTACAGAATCGGATCCCTCAGGTTGATATTGGGTGAGGCCATATCAATCTTGGCCCGCAGCACCAACTCACCGTTCTGGTATTTGCCATCACGCATATCACGGAACAGCTGGAGACTTTCTTCAATCGGGCGGTCCCGATAAGGGCTATCCCTGCCCGGTGTCTTCAGGGAACCACGGAATTCCGCCATCTGGTCCGCAGTCAGTGCGCAGACATAGGCCTTCCCCTTTGTAATCAGCTCTTCGGCGAAGTCATAGATGGCATCGAAGTAATCGGAGGCGTAACGGACGTCGCCGCCCCAGGTGTAGCCCAGCCACTCCACGTCCTGCTTGATGGCATCGATGTACTCCTGGGATTCCTTCTCGGGATTGGTGTCATCAAAACGCAGGTTGCACTCACCACCAAAAGTCTCGGCAATACCAAAGTTCAGGCAAATGGACTTGGCGTGCCCAACGTGCAGGTAGCCATTGGGCTCTGGCGGGAACCGCGTCACTACCTGGCCGGTGTGCTCGCCTTTGGCAATCGCGTCTTCGATCAGGCTCTGAATAAAGTTATGGGCTTTCTTCGACTCGGCGCTCATAGGTTCTCTAGTTAAAAGGGAGTGGATCTGAAACCGCGTATTATACTCACAAATACTGCCCTAACTCATGCACACGCAGAAACTCTTCAGTACAATAAGCTCCGTATCGATTTTCAACCTTCTGAACAGGAAACCCTGATGATTCTGCTGAAAACTTCCCACGGTGACATCACACTGGAACTGGACTACGAAAAAGCCCCGGAAACCGCCAAGAATTTCGAGCAGTATGTGCGTGACGGCTTTTATGACGGGCTGATTTTTCATCGTGTTATCAGCAACTTCATGGTACAGGGCGGCGGATTCGAGTCGGGCATGACACCACGCAAGACCCGTGAACCGATCCAGAACGAAGCCGACAACGGGCTCAGCAACATGCAAGGTTCCGTGGCCATGGCCCGCACTATGGACCCGCACTCCGCGACGGCCCAGTTTTTTATCAACGTCGAAAACAACGGTTTTCTGGACCACACCGCCAAGAATGCTGAAGGTTGGGGCTACTGTGTGTTTGGCAAAGTTGTTGAGGGCATGGACACGGTCAATGCCATACGCGCCGTACGCACCACCATGCGCGCCGGCCATCAGGACGTTCCCGCCGAAGACGTGGTAATTGAAAAGGCGGAGGTAGTCGAAGACGGAGGCGCGGCGTGACCACGCTGTTCATTTCCGATCTTCACCTGGAAGAGTCGAGACCGGACATCACCGACGCGTTTCTTGGGTTTCTGAAAAATCGTGCCCGGGGTGTGGAGCAACTCTACATTCTGGGGGATTTCTTTGAAGCCTGGATCGGGGACGATGAACGCACCCCTCTGCAGGAGCAGGTTGCCCAGGCGCTAAAAGCTCTCAGCGACAGCGGCACCGCCATTTTCCTGATGCACGGCAACCGTGACTTCCTGATTGGTGAGGACTTTTGCGCTCGCGCCGGAGCCAAACTGCTGGACGATCCCACGGCGGTGGACCTTTACGGCACCCCTACCCTGCTGATGCATGGTGACAGCCTGTGTACCGCCGACGTGGAGTACCAGAAGTTCCGGGAGAACATGCGCAACCCGCAGTGGCAGCAGATGATCCTCCAACGCCCGCTGGAAGACCGCCAGCAGATGGCCCGCCAGTTACGGGAGATCAGCATGGCGAAAAACCAGGGCAAGGAAGAATTCATCATGGACGTGACCCCGGAAGAAGTGGTCAAAGTCATGGAAGAGCATGGCGTCCAACGACTGATCCATGGCCACACTCACCGTCCTGCCGAGCATCAGCTGGAAGCCAATGGCAAGCCAGCCCGCCGCATTGTACTGGGCGACTGGGACAAGCATGTCTGGTGGCTTACTGTTGAACCTGGAAAGGAACCTGTGCTGGACAAACAGCCGCTCTGAGAGGGGCGATCATAGCAAGGACTCCGGCGGCTCCCGGTAGGTATTGAGCCGCTTGAGCCAGCCAGGTAGCCAGCGCTCTTTTTCGATAGGGTTGCTGGCATTGTTAGCCCGCCGTGTCAGCACCTCTGCAGCCGCCTCACGAAACTGTGCCAGCACTGGCCCTTGCACTGGCCCGGACATCGCACGCAATACCTGCAACAGCCCCCATCCCTCTCCGTGATAGGCCTCTCCGGGGGACAACCCCTCCCCCTTGAAATTCACATAATCGATCAGTGCGTATGCACCACCCGGCGTAGCGGTTAACGCCGCCAGCCGCCTGCGGATCAGTGACCGCTCTTCATCCGGTGCCGCGGCGACAATAGCCGCAAGGGAGGATTGCGCCCGCTCGAAGATGAAGGCAACCTGGAGGCCCTTGGTGTCGGCGAGAAACTGGCGCAACCCTGCGACCCGGGAGCTGTCTGAGACCCTCAGGAAAGCCTCCCTGTCCGGCCAGGGTGCTGATGGGATATCGCCCACCCCAAGCCATTCCGGAGGGTCGACCGCCCGCTCTTCCATATAAGCGATAAGCGCTGGAAAACTTTCAACAAAACGCCCATTTACCCCCTCGGGATACCAGATAAAATGACCAATCCCCAGGGAAGGAAACGCTTCGCCTTCGTTCCAGTGCACCAGGCACTCCCGACGACCCGAGCATTCGTTCAAGAAGACCCGGTGGCCGATCCACTCAAGCTCTTCTTCACTGAGATGCCATTGGGGGCCACTCTCCTGCCCGGTGTATTCGGCCACCAGCAACAGAATTGCAAACCCTGACAACAAACCCACAACGATCGCTCGCATTGCTCCGCGCCTCCACCCCGCAATCCTGATACCAAAACGCACATTTAACCATCGAACCCCTTTCCCCAAGATTAATTCTCCTACACAGAGACGCATCTGGTCGGGTAATGAGTTGCCCCCCCTGATCGCAGACGCATGCTGTATGCAGACACTTTGCACAGGACGTCAGCCCTGATGAGATTACACGCGGCTCTGCCCGATCGCCGTTTTCTGTTTACCTGACTGCTGGCCTTTGGCTGGTTACTGGTCGTTCGCGCCGGAAAACATACTGAGCGCCATAGAACAGGCAATCCGCGAGGGTGACGACTATATTGAGGTCGATGTACAGATAACCGCCGATGGCGTTCCGGTGCTCTGGCACGACGCCGACATGAACCGCATTTTCGGGCTGAAGGAACGGATCAGCGAAGTCTCCTACGAGGACATCCGCCATCGCGATGCTGGCCGCTGGTTTAACGAGGACTTTGCAGAAGAGCGGATCGCCACTCTCTCCCAGGCTATTGAGACGGTGCGCGGAAGAGCAGACCTGTTTCTGGATCCGAAGCCGGATCGTAACACGCCCAACCTGGCTCAGGCGGTTGTTGAGCGGTTGCAGCGCAAAAATCTCGTGGAAGGTACTGTGATCGCCGCTGCTGACTGGACAACTCTGCGGGAGGTGAAGCAGTTGGAACCGGAGCTGAAAACTGCCCTGCTGGCACAGTTCGTTGTTGGCCCGCTGTGGGAAGACAACTACGACATCCTGGGGTTGCGAAGTAACCGCGCGACTCCGGCCGCCGCGGCCCGAGCCCATCGGGACAACAACGAACTTCATGTATGGACAGTGAATCACCGGGCAGCTATGTCGAGATTCGTAGACATGGGCGTCGATAACATCATCACTGAACGCCCCGATGTACTCTCGGAACTGTTGCAGGAACGGGCCGCCCTGTCCGATGCCGAGCTGCTCGCGACCAAACTCCGCAACTGGTTGCAGTGAGCGGCGCAGCGCCTTCCATATGAGGTAAACTCACGTGATTCCGACAAAAAAATGAAACATCAACGACCAGGGCAGGGATAAATCATCCATGAGAGGCTATCGCAGAGCATCCCGTACAACTTTGATGAACTGGTGGGTCATCCTCCTGGTTCTGCTCTGCTCAATGGCTATGCCAGTCCACAGCCAGGACGAGACAGACGCAAAAGCCCCGGTACCAGCAGTACAACCCGAGCTCAAAGCCGAAACGGAAAAGCCCCCGAAAATTGAGCTTCAGGAGTCCATGAATGCGGACATCCGGCAGCAAATAAAGGCCCTTAGGGCGTCTCTGAACCAGCGTCTGACTGGGGTCGAATCCAGTGTCGAGCGTCTTGACTACGCGGAATCCATCCTCAATCGCTTGAAAGACGAATACAAAAGCTTCGAACTCAGGCTGGAGACAGCCGGACTCAATCTGACAGGTGACTATGCCGGCCTCTTGAAACAAAGACTGGAACGTCTTCGGCGACAGACCATTGCCAGTGAACTGATCAAGGGCATTCAAGACCAACTGTCTACGGCCCGCGAAGAACAGCTCAGGCTGGAAGAGTATGAAGCGATCGTGGACCCTGAAGATGATGCCCGTGGTCAATTGCGCATTGAACGAGCCAGACTGATTCGCGAGCTCCATGCGGCAGTCACGCAACACATTGATGTTCTCAATGATTACTACACTACCGTAACCGCATTGCAGGAACAGGTGCAGGACTACCAGACACTGCTGCAACAACGATTATTCTGGCTACCCAACGCATCACCGGCTGGCCCCGATACCTTCTCGGACCTTCTGGAATCGTTCGGCTGGCTTGCCGACGAGTTCAGGCTGGCACCCTTCAGCCAGGCAATCAAAGCATCTTTTGAAGAACGATCCGTCCGCCTTGGCGTGCTTGCTTTGACATTCGCACTACTGCTGTTCAAACGCCGCTCAATCAAGTCAAACCTCAAGTCCAATGGTGAGTATGTCGGCAATGTGGGCCACGACCGTATTGCGTTAACTCAGTTTGCCCTGTTCAACAGTGTACTGTTGACTCTCCCTGGTGTACTCGCGCTGGCGGCGGGCGCACTGCTATTGATGGAAGGCAATGAATTCTTTTCCGCACTCTCCGATGGGTTCACCGCCGCCGCCTTTATCACCCTCCTGTTAAACTTCATTCACAAGGTTGCGCTCAAAGACGGTCTCGGAGACAGGCATTTTCATTGGAACAAGCACTCCCTGAAAGCCATTCGCAGGGAAATTCCAATCCTGCTGGCCGCAGTCATCCCCATTACGATTCTGTCCGCCACGACAGCAACGCCCAGTGGCTCCGAATTTGAAGAAAGTCTGGGACGGCTCCTGTTCATATTGGTATCGGTGGCCCTGGCGATTTTCGCCCAACGCATCATGAGCGCCGTACGCGTGGGTAAACCGGACGGTCGATTTCTGCGTGTGCTGCATTTGCTTGCCGTTGCCACGCCCCCGTTGCTGGCCGTGGCCTCCTTACTGGGGTACCACTACACCGCGCTGGAGCTGGAACGTAACCTGTTCATAAGCATTTGCTGGCTGGCGTTCAACGCGCTGCTGTTCTATCTCGGTTTACGCGCTCTCGCGGTCCGTGAACGCCGGTTAACACTGGAACGTCTGCTGGAGCAACGAGCCGCAGAGCGTAAGATGGCAGAAACAAGGGAATCCGCCGAATCCTCAGGTGAAGGAATGCCTCCGGCACTGGATATGCCGGAAATGGACCTCAAGGACATTAACCAACAAAGCACGTCGCTGTTGAAGATTCTGGTCGCCGTGTTGGCCATTTCGGGGCTTTGGGTACTCTGGGCCAACGTCATCCCCGCCCTGCAACTGTTTGACAACATTACCCTGTGGACCATCGCCACCGACCTTGAGGGTGGAGATCCACTGCCAATAACCCTGGGGGACCTGATGCTGGCCCTGCTGGTCGGGGCGGGCACGGTGCTGGCCGTCAAAAACCTGCCCGGAACCCTGGAGGTAATGGTTCTGAGCCGGATGCACCTGCAACCGGGATCCGGTTACGCAATCACCACCATCGCCACGTATTTGATCGTTATCTTCGGCGTCATCATATGCCTCGGTGTGGTGGGTGTTCAGTGGTCAAAGCTGCAATGGCTGGTGGCCGCTTTGGGGGTTGGGCTCGGGTTCGGGCTGCAGGAGATTGTAGCCAATTTCGTCTCGGGTATTATCCTGCTTTTCGAGCGCCCGATCCGCGTCGGTGACACCGTGACCATTGGCGGCATTACCGGCACAGTTTCACGTATTCGCATCCGTGCGACGACGCTGGTTGACTGGGACCGCAAGGAACAAATCATCCCCAACAAGACCTTTGTCACCCAGGACCTCACCAACTGGACACTTTCCGATCCGATTACACGGGTCATACTTCGGGTGGGCGTGGCTTACGGGTCCAATGTGGATACGGTACAACAAATCCTGATGGACGTTGCCGATGACAACGAGCGCGTGGTTGACGATCCCGCGCCGGCCGTGTTCTGCGTGGGGCTCGGCGACAGCAGCATTGATTTCGAGGTACGGGTTTTCGTCAAGGATCTGCTGGACATCATGCCACTTTCACATGAAATTCACGCCTCGGTCACCAAGGCGCTACGGGAGGCCGGCATCGAGATTCCCTTCCCGCAGCGCGACCTCCATGTCCGCACTGTACCGGATATCCAGGGGCTGACCAGATCGGACCGGTAGTCGAAGCTGGCCACAGTCTGGCTCAGATTATTCGAGAATGATCAGGTGATTGGGCAACTCATTCTTCTCGCGAGTGGCCGGAATATTTTCCTTCAGGTGGGAGCCGCAAGCCCGGATGCAATCAACAAATCCATCCAGCGTCCTGCCCTGTCGCACCTTGCTGGTGAAGTCAGCGACAATCCCTTCCCATACCTGATTGTCGATCTCGCCGGAGATACCCTGATCCACCAGAATTTCAACATAATGCTCGGCTTCCGACACGAAAATCAGCATGCCCGTGCCGCCGGCGGTATGGTGCAGGTTCTGCTCCAGAAACTGGCGCCGGGCCATATTGGACGCGCGCCAGAATCGCACTGGCCTGGGCACCAGCCAGTGGCCAGCTCCCGAAAACCGAAATAGCAGGCATAACACGATGAACGTGCTCCACTGGGCCATCAATAGCCCGTTTACACCAAACCAGCCGGTGAGGTAACTGACGACGCCGGGTACCAACAACGCCAGGATGCCCGCCCACAGCAACGGGATATAGGTATAGTCATCGGAACTACCTGCCAGAACCGTCACCAACTCGGCGTCGGTCTCCTGCTCTACCTCGGTTATGGCCGTGGCTACCTGTTTCTGCTCGCTTTTACTCAATAGTGTCATGGTTATATCAATCTCATTGAATCATGGAGTGGTTTTACCAGCCGCCGGAGGCACCACCGCCTCCAAATCCGCCACCGCCGCCACTGAAGCCACCACCGCCAAAGCCTCCGCCGCCGCGACCGCCCATCATGGAGCCGGCAACCAGACCGCCCAGGAGTGCGCCACGGCCACGACGACCACCCATGCCACCAAAGAACGACAGGGCCACAATAATGAAGAACAGGATACCCAGCGCAGGATGGGGACGATCATCCTGACTCGCCGGTCGGGATTGCGGCACTGCCAGCGGCTCGCCTCCAAGCACCTGAATCATGGCTTCGGCTCCGTTGGCGATACCCGTGGGGAAATCCCCGGCACGGAAGGCTGGCGTAATGATCTGGTTGATGATGGTGGCGGAGGTGGCATCCGTCAGACGCCCCTCAAGGCCATAACCCACCTCAATACGGATGCGACGTTCGTCTTCCGCCACGATCAACAGGGCGCCATTATCCTCACCCTTCTGACCAATGCCCCAATGGCGACCAAGCTGGTAGCCGTAATCCTCGATCGGATACCCCTGAAGATTCGGCAGGGTAACCACCACAACCTGCTCGCTGGTCGCCTGTTCGTGGGCTTCCAGCATACGACCCAGACGTGATTCCACCGGGTCCGGCAACATGTCGGCGTTGTCCACTACCCGCCCCGTCAGCTCGGGAAAATCAGGGCCGGACTGCGCCAGTGCATGGAGAGGCAGTAGTACCGCCAACGCGGCAAAGACGAGCATCCGGTAACTGCGAATAGTCATCAGAATTCCACCTGCGGCGCTTCCTCTGCATCGGGCGTCGTGGCTTCAAAGTTGGCACGCAGCTCCATATCGCTGTACAGGAAACTGTGCCAGAGCCTACCAGGGAAGGTGCGGATTTCCGTGTTGTACCGTTCCACGGCCTGTATGAAATCCCGCCGCGCCACGGCAATTCGGTTTTCCGTGCCCTCAAGCTGGGATTGCAGTGCCAGGAAGTTCTGACTGGATTTCAGGTCCGGGTACCGCTCAGACACCGCCATCAGTCGGCTCAGGGCACTGCTCAACTCCCCCTGTGCCTGCTGAAATTGCTGCAACCTCTTCGGATCGTTGAGGATACTCTCATCCACCTGAATCGAGGTCGCCCGCGAGCGGGCTTCAATGACCGCCGTCAGAGTCTCCCGTTCCTGGGTCGCAAACCCCTTCACAGTCTCCACCAGATTGGGGACCAGGTCGGCTCGACGCTGATACTGGTTCTGAACCTGGGACCAAGCGGATTTTACCTGCTCGTCATAGGTTGGAATGTTGTTGATACCGCACCCCGTCAGCATAAGTGCCAACAGGGCAAGAACTGTAAGCTGCAGACCATTGTGGCGCTGCGTGATGGCAGGACTGTTCACCATGATGTATCCGTTCCTTGAGCGTCTGTGAATCCAGAATGAGTAACGTCAGGACGTTACCACAATTGCCTCTGAAATGGGGTCGACACCTTCAAATACAAGACGTATCATGGCACATACTGTATATCCAAACAGTATCAGAGGTTGACCATGAAAACCCGCGGCACCGCACTGAACCCTCACAACCGGTTCCAGCCCATTGCCACTGATCGACAGGCAGACGGCGACTGGTACCAGGACCCGGACGATGAACTGAACCCGGACTCGCTCGCCACCGAGGTAACAGATGATCAGGTGCGGACCATTATCAGCCGCAACCAGTCCCCCGACCTGCCGTTTGATCAATCAATCAACCCTTATCGAGGGTGCGAGCACGCCTGTATCTACTGCTTTGCCAGACCAACCCATGCCTACTGGGACCTGTCCCCGGGCCTGGACTTTGAAACCCGGCTGATTGCCAAACCGAATGCCGCCCGACAGCTTCGCAGAGAACTCGACAAACCCGGGTACAAAGCCACCACCATCGCGCTGGGGGTGAATACCGACGCCTACCAACCCATCGAAAAACAGCGGCGAATCACGCGGGAAATTCTCGAAGTGCTGGCTGAATACCGCCACCCGGTGTCGATTATTACCAAGGGTGCGCTGATTCTCCGCGACTTGGATTTGCTGTCTGACCTTGCTGCCCAGGGGCTCTGTTCGGTTCGGGTCAGTCTCACCACGCTGGACAATAGCCTGAAACGGGTCATGGAGCCCCGCACCGCCGCCCCGGCCACACGCTTGAAGATTATCCGCGAGCTATCGGCGGCCGGCGTGCCGACGGGTATTCTGGCAGCACCGGTCATCCCGTTTATCAACGATCAGGAACTGGAAGCCATGCTGGAAGCTGCTTTTGAAGCCGGCGCCCAGCGGGCAAGCTGGATCATGCTGAGGTTGCCGCTGGAGCTGGACGAACTGTTCGGCGACTGGTTACAAAGGCATTTTCCACAACGTGCGGATCACGTCATGAACCGTATCCGTGATTTACGGGGCGGCAGGAGTTATGACTCCCGTTACGGAAAGCGGATGACCGGCACCGGCCCATACGCCGAGTTGATCCGCCAGCGCTTCAACCGAAAAATCCGGAGTCTGGGCATGGATCAGTACGAGACAGCCCCACTGCGCACCGATCTGTTTCGCCGCCCGGGCGGGGAACAAATGAACCTCATCTGAGGCTGGCTGTCATTCCAATTATCCGGAATTGCAAAACTCTCTGATGACAGGCCAAGAGAACGCCATGAACCCCATACTCATGTTGTGCTTCGCAATCGCCCTGACCGGTTGTCAGTCACTGCCATCAAGCGATGAGGGCAATGCCAAGGATGTGGTGTTCCTGAAACGCGAACATTGCCTGACCGATTACATTGAAGATCTGAAACGTGTGCATTTTGGTCCCTGCCTGACAGTTCACTCCGTTAACGGTAAACCACCAGCAACGCGACCCGACGGGTTTATCGAGTTACCGGCCAACTCGCGGACTTCGCTGGGTGTCTACTGCACTTACCGCAGTCAGGACAACACAGTGAAGGAGAACAGCACCATCTATACCACGGTCGTTTTTCCGTATGACCAGTTTGCAAACGCAGGTATACGCTGGTACCTCCATGCCCACACGGATGTCCTGCATGGCAAGGGCTGCAAGCCGACGTTGTCCAGGTCATCGCGAGGGTGAATGTAACCCCCGGTTACAGCAGGACGCTGACCATACCCAGGGTACTCACCACCAGCAATACCGTCCCCAGGACCCGGAAAAATACCGGTGTCTCGGCGCGCAGCATCTGGTTATGGACCTTCAGGCCGATAACGTGGCCAACAGCTGCGGCTGGCAATAGCCAGAGATGGTGAATCAGTTGCAAGTCCACACCGGCGTAGACAAAGGCCGCCATTTTGATCGTAACCAGAATGAACCACAGGGCAAACAGGGTGTCCCTCAGCTTTTCTTTCGGCAGATGCTGGGCAGCAACGGCGATAATCAAAGGCGCACCGATCAGCGAGGTGCCGCTGATATAACCACCCGCCATCAGGAAAACCGTATCCACAGTCCGGCTGCCACTGCGGAAAGGCTTGTTGAGAATGTAGGAGACCGAGTACAACGAGACAATAACGAAGATAATGGCGCTGAGGATATGAGCCGGCATGGTAATCAGCCCCACCACGCCGATCAGCTTGGGTACGATCATGATCCCCAGTATTTTCCACAGATAACGCCAGTCCACTGTACCCTCTGCAGCGACACCCTCATCGATACCGCGCTTTTCCCTGCCCGATTTACGATTGTTCATCCAGATGGTCAGAGACGAAAAGAACAGCAGATGAACCGAGATGATCGGCAGAAACACCAGAGGCTCGTCGAGCACCAGCAGCAGGAAAGGCAAGGATAGTACCGCGCCGCCAAATCCCAACCCGGAGCGGACAAAGCCGCTCCAGATAAAAATCACGGCAATAAGGGCGTATTGGTAGAGTGCAAGATCAGACATGACTTCCTGAGATACAACAGTCTAGACGATGATTGTGGCGGCGTACCTTACCACGGGGTTACCCGTATTACCCTACCGTCCGGACTGTCTGTGAGCAGGAACACCGCGCCATCCGGACCAGTGAGTACATCCCGGATGCGTTCGCCCAACTCGCCAAACAGGGTTTCCATATCCACAGCGCCATCGTTGCTGAGCACAACGCGATGCACACGTCTCTCAGCGAGCGCACCCACCAACAGACTGCCCTGCCATTCCGGGAACAGGTCACCGTCATAGAGCGTCATGCCCGACGGCGCGATGGAGGGCGTCCAGTGCAGCGCGGGAGACTCCATGCCGTCATATTCCGTGTAAGGGGACACCCGCGCCCCCGTGTAGTCCAGCCCCAACGTAGCCACTGGCCAACCATAGTTTTTACCAGCTTCGATAACGTTGATCTCATCACCGCCTCGAGGCCCGTGTTCATGAATGATCAGGCGGTTAGTGCGCCAGTCGAACACCACGCCCTGAACATTGCGATGCCCATAACTGTATATCTCAGGGAGAGCATTGGGGTCGGTAATAAACGGGTTGTCCGCTGGCGCTGAACCATCGCGGTTTATCCTGACAATGGTCCCGATGTGGCTTGTCAGTTTCTGGGCTTCCTCACGGTAATCGAAACCGTCTCCCAGCGTCAGGATGAGAGTAGCGTCTGGCAGCCACTCCATGCGCCCACCATAGTGGGCATCCCCTGTTTTTGCTGGCAGGCTGCGGAATATCTCCTGAACGTCTTCCAGGCTCCCAGACATCAGCTTTCCACGGGAAACACAGGTGTGATTAGCCCTCCACGCGCCACAGGCATAGGCCAGATAAATCCGGCGGCTCTCATCGAAGTCCGGTGCGATCAGGACATCAAACAATCCCGCCTGGCCGGAAGCGAATACTTTCGGCACCCCTGCCAGAGGTTCAGACACCTGCTGCCCATCAGCGGAGAGTATCCGCAAGCGACCGGGCCGCTCGGTTACCAGCGCCCTGCCATCAGGCAGAAACGCCAGGGACCATGGGTGCTCCAACCCTATGGCCAGGGTTTCCAGGCGATAGCCCGAGCTTGCATCGGCCTGGACCGGTGCCGGTGGCGCCATCCATCCGACGGTGATGATCGCGGCGACGGCGAAATGACCAGGAAACCCGACTCGTCGTCGGGAAAAATGCGCAAACAACCAACTGGACAGCCCCGCGGTCGCCAGCATGGCCGCCATTCCCCCGGCACTCCGGGTGGCCGCAATCAGTGTGGGCATGGGAGCCAGAGAATCGACCAGTTTGAATGTAATCCAAAGCCCAATGGCAGCACCCAGTGACAGATAAAGCGTCCGCCAACGCAGATCCAGCAGCCGAATGCACAAGCTCGTCACCAGTTGTGACAACAGGAAACTGGCTCCAAATATGACCGCGTAGACCGGAACAAAATTCACCAGGTCTTCAACGCTTGTTTTTAGGCGCGTGCCGATGCCGATCTCAACGCCCAGGTTCTGCAAAGCCAGCAGGTTAAACTGGGTCTGAACGAGACTGCCAGCCACTATGCCAACCACCAGAGCCAGCAGGAAAGCACCCACCCCCCGAATCCATTCAACAGGCTTTTTCATTCTTTTTTCCGTTCCTTCTACTGGATGAACAACGTCCCGTTACCGCAAAGTGTCAGGCTCGAACAACAGTTTGATATAGCTGCGAAGCAACATGAGCTGGTTTGGCAGGATGGTGCGCTCTCCCGTGGCCCATCCAAGGACAAGACCTCCTTCAATGACCGTTGAAACCATATCCGCCAGCACATCCGGATCAATGACATCCCGGGGTTCGTAATGCTCGAGGATCGAGGCCAGCAACGTGCGAAACCGCTCACGCCAGTTCAGGACAATGCGCCGATTCAATTCCCGCACATCGCTATCAAAAAGGCTCTCCTGGTAGCAGTATGTCGCCACCAGGCAGCCCGGATATTCCTGCGGCAAATCCTCCATAATCTCTGCCAACAACTTGAGCCCCACCAGGAACCCCTGCAACGGGTCATCGGTCAATTCCCGGCCACGGGCAAACACATCCTCCAGCAGAGAGTCCTCCCGCGCCATGTAGCGCAACAATAACGAGCGGGCCAACGCGTTCTTGTTGGAAAAATGGTACAGGAAACCACTTTTGGTAATGCCTGCCTCGGCAATCACCTCTTCAATCGAGGTTGCACCAAAGCCCTTCCTGAGCACTGATTTTTCAGTTATGTCCAACAACCGCTCACGGGTAACCTGTCCCTTCTCCATCTGCCACCTCCGGTGAACCATACCCCGGGTATGGTTTTCCTTGCGGGGATTCTAACCGCCAGTGCCCGAGCGTGCTCCCAAGGCACCGTATCCCATTGTTTTAAAAAGAACCATTAACTTTCAGGTAAAACCATACCATGTGCTCTCTGGTTGCAGATCGCTTCCTGGCACATGCTGGTTGTAGCTGGAAACAACCAGTGAACGCTAATAAGGAGGATAGCATTATGACAGGCAACGCAGAGACTCTCAGTTATCACACCACTGAAACAGATCAGGCGGCGACAGACGCATTCGGCGACCGCATGGTAGATACTCTGAACTCGGGTGCGTTGGCACTGATGATCTCGGTCGGCCATCGAACCGGACTGTTCGACGCCATGGCAGACATGCCCGCTGCAACCAGCGCCGAGATTGCCGACAAGGCAGGCCTGGAGGAGCGTTACGTCAGAGAATGGCTCGGAGCAATGACCGTCGGCGACATTGTGGAGAATAATCCCGAAAGAGGAACTTACTACCTGCCCCCTGAGCACGCTGCCAGCCTGTGCCGCGAGTCACCGACTGACAACATAGCGGTGTTCGCCCAGTATATCCCGCTGCTCGGCTCCGTGGAGAATGACATTGTTCACTGCTTTCGCCGTGGAGGCGGCGTACCGTACGAACGCTTCGAGCGATTCCACGACGTCATGGCGGAGGACAGCGGCCAGTCTGTCGTTCCTGCCCTGGAAACGGATATTCTGCCGCTCGTGCCTGGCCTTATTGAGCGACTGGAAAAAGGCATTCAGGTCCTCGACATTGGTTGTGGCCGGGGGCGGGCGCTGAATAAGCTCGCCAGGTTATTCCCGAACAGTCGGTTTACCGGCTACGACATATCCGAGGATGCCATCCGGTACGCCGGCCAGGAGGCCCGGGCACTCGGGAACGAGAACGTAACCTTCGAGATATTTGACGTCAGTGACCTTGAGCACAGCGAACGCCCTGGCCCCTACGACCTGATCAGTACATTTGATGCGGTGCACGACCAGAGAGACCCCCTTACTGTGTTGCGGGGTATCCGCAAAGCGCTGTCTGACGACGGTGTTTATCTGGCCCAGGACATCAAGGGGTCAAGTCATCACCACAGTGACCGGGACCATCCAATCGGCCCGCTGCTTTACACCATCTCCTGCATGCATTGCATGACCGTTTCCCTGGCCCAGGATGGAGAGGGATTAGGAGCTATGTGGGGTAAGGAGAAAGCCCTGGAATACTTTCGTGCCGCGGGCTTCCGGAACATTGAGGTGCATGAACTGGCGCATGACTTCCAGAATTACTGGTATGTATGCCGTCCCTGAGTCGATCGAAGCAGGACGATCGCAGGCCGCACCAACCAGCTGGTGATATACATGGCAGGGATCAATATGATCAACCAGCCGACGACCTGGATGGCCAGAGGTGAAACACCCAACACATTGGCCACCCCGGCAAAAAAATCATTGATCACGCTGGGGTGGCGCACCACCAGGTAACCTACCCCGATGATGACCGGCCATTTCGCGTAGCGGGCACTGTTGAGCACCAGGCGGCCGCCGCCCTTTATGCGGGCCGCCAATGCAGCCGACCGGGTTGAAAACCTGGCGCCCTGCGTGGTTCTGGCCACAGTGCGCCCGGCCCGGACCACCTTGACCGCGCTGGCGAACACCAGGACATCTACGGACGCCCAACCGATATCACTGACTGAAATATTATCTCCGGTCCGGTAGTTCGTCTCCAGCTGCCGGATCCCGCTGGTAAAGAACCGGGCAATGCCCTCGGTCACCCGCTCAGTCTGAACCCACTGGGTCTCCCCATTCGGATCCACAACAAACTGACCCAGGAAATCGTGCCCCTCATCACGAATGAAATTCACTGCATACCAGCCCCGCTCTTCAGGCGTCAGCGCATCATGCCTTTCCGGTTTGGCAGGTGTATCAACGGAGCTTCCGCGAAGTTCAGCAAAGTAATCCTTTGCCCGCTGATACTGACGGGCGGCTGAATTCATCCATTCAATAGACTTGACCGGTTCACCCAGGAAAAAGTCGATGGGGGGCAAGGCGTGCTCGCCATAGGTGCGCAATACTTCCTGGAATTCCGACTCCGCGGCATACAGGGGTAGAATCTTTCGTGCCATGTCGGGATACGCCAGCAGTGCAGCCTGGGCTTTCAGTAGCAGCAGCGGATCGCCCCCAAGGTCGAGAATAGCTGCCTGAACCTCGATGGGCTCGTCACCGAGACGGTCGAAGCCCGGCAACACCTCTTGAGCCTGAATGGATACAAGCTTCTGCTCAATCGGCACCGGTCGGGATGCGTAGCTGGCAAGCACTGCCAACAACAACGCCGCACCCAGAATAGCCGTGAATTTCTTCAAATACCCACCTCAGGTCCTTCCAGTTCAACCCTTGTTGTATCACAAGTTGGGTTCCACGAAAGACCAGGTACAATAAAAAACCCCGAAGCTCTCACTCCGGGGTCTTTGTTTGGCAGGCCTTGCCAGCGGTGCGGGCGGGTTGTTACTGCTCCACAAACGCCCGTTCAATCACGTAGTGGCCCAAATCGCCGCCACGGGCCTCCTTGAAGCCCATTTTGTTGAGGATGCTGCAGGTATCCTTGAGCATGCTTGGGCTACCGCAGATCATGAAACGGTCATTCTCAAGATCGAAGTCCGGCAGGCCCAGTTCGCGGGTGATCTTGCCACTTTCCATCGCATCCGTCAGGCGACCCTGATTGCGGAAGTCTTCACGAGTCACGGTGGGATAATACAGAAGCTTGCCATCCACCATCTCGCCGAAAAATTCATTTTCCGGCAGCGCTTCAATCTCCTGCTGGTAGGCCAACTCAGAGACGTAACGAACACCGTGAGTCACGATTACCTTGTCATAGGCTTCGTAGACCTCGGGATCCTTGATGATGCTAATGAACGGTGCCAGACCAGTGCCGGTGCTGATCAGCCACAGGTTCTTGCCGGGCAACAGGTTGTCCATGATCAAGGTGCCGGTCGGCTTGCGGCTGACCAGAATCTCGTCTCCAACCTGAATTTTCTGCAAGCGCGACGTCAGAGGGCCGTCCTGAACCTTGATGGAGAAGAACTCCAGCTCTTCCTCGTAGTTCGCGCTGGCAATACTGTAGGCGCGCATCAGGGGCTTACCATCGGTTTCCAGACCAATCATGGTGAAATGGCCATTCTTGAAACGAAACCCGGGATCACGGCTGGTAGTGAAGCTGAACAGGGTGTCGTTCCAGTGGCGTACGCTGGTGACTTTCTCTTTGATCAGGTTGCTCATGATTAACTCTCGCCTGTTCTGTTTGCTCGAACGCAATAAGTTGAAGATCCGAATTGAATAAATTCTAACCCGCAGCTAACCTATCGACAAAATGGGATATTTTCATAACCTTATTCGGAATTATCGATTATGGTGACAAACTTATGAAATACAGTTTTCGCCAGCTGGAAGTTTTCCTGGCTGCTGCGCATTTCCAGAACATTACCCGTGCGGCGGAGTCGCTTGCCATGTCGCAATCGGCGGCCAGCAGCGCGCTGAAAGAGCTGGAGAACCAGTTTGATATCCAGCTCTTCGACCGTGTCGGAAAGCGTCTTCAGCTGAACGAACTGGGGCGCCTATACCGTCCAAAAGTGGAAGCCCTGCTGGCCCAGGCCGGAGAACTGGAACAGGCGTTCAGCAAGCACACAGAAGTTGGCGCGCTCAAGGTCGGCGCCACCCTTACTATTGGTAACTATCTGGCCGTCGGTGTTATGGCCCAATACATGAATACCCCTACTCACCCCAGGGTGTCGCTGGAGGTGGCCAATACCCGCACCATTGCCAGGCGGGTCAGTGACTTCGAGCTGGATATCGGATTAATAGAGGGGGAACTACAATCACCGGAGCTGGAAGTGATTCCCTGGCGGGGGGACGAACTGGTGGTGTTCTGCTCCCCTGACCACCCGCTGGCCGGGAAGAAGAGCCTGGATGACAACGACCTTCGGAACGCCACCTGGGTCATGCGGGAGCCGGGTTCAGGTACTCGTCAAAGTTTTGAAAGGGGTATGCACGGCCTGCTGCCGGATCTGAATATCCTGTTGGAACTGGAACACACCGAAGCCATCAAACGGGCCGTGGAAGCCGGACTGGGTATTGGCTGCCTGTCACAGGTCTGCCTGGCGGATGCCTTTAAGCGAGGCAGTCTGGTGCCATTGAAGGTTCCGGAGTATCGACATTTCGACCGGCAGTTCTATTTCATCCTGCACAAACAGAAATACCGGAGTGCCGGCATCGACGCCTGGATGGAACTGTGCCGGCAGTTGTAATCGGGTATCAGTCCGTTACCGGACCGCTGTGAAATCGGAACTCCTGGTCCGGCTCTTCAATCAGTTTTTGTTCAAGGGCCAGAAACACAGCCACCCGATCATCCACCGGGCCACCATTGGCCCGTTCTGCCAGAGTCAGGTAATCCTGATAATGGCGGGCTTCAGACTTCAAAAGGCTGGTGTAGAAATCGGCCAACTTCTCATCGAGATGCGGCGCCAGTGCGGCAAAGCGCTCACAGGAGCGTGCCTCGATAATGGCGCCGACAATCAGCACATCCACGAGCCGACCGGGATCTTCGGTCCGCACTTCCTGCCTTAATCCGGCGGCATACCGGGCCGGGCTCAGGTGGCCGTATTCCACTCCCCGCTTCTTCATGATGGCCAGCACCTGCTCGAAATGGCGCAACTCTTCCCGCGCCAGGCGTGACATCCTGTTCAGCAGGTCGGTGTTGTCCACATACCGGTACATCAGGCTCAACGCGGTCGACGCGGCCTTTTTTTCACAATGGGCATGATCAATCAGCATCAGGTTCTGATTGGCCAGTGCGTTTTCAATCCAGCGCCTGGGGGTGCGACAGGGCAGAAAATCATGAATGTCTTGCAGGGCTTCAGTCATGGCAAATGTCGGGTCGGAATAACGGGCCGGAAAGTATACACGACATAACAGAGCACTCCGACCTCTGTCCATCTTAACTTTGTAAGGGGTTTCCTATAGAATGCAGCGCCAGTTTAAAACCTTTTCCGTATAAAACTTCCGCCGGGCAATGACGCCGACAGCGCGGGACATTCCAACTGATGAGGGTCCATATCGTGTTAGAAGCCTATCGTGAACACGTTGCAGAACGTGAAGCTCTGGGTATTCCCCCAAAGCCTCTGAATGCAGAGCAGACCGCCGCGCTGGTCGAGCTCCTGAAAAATCCTCCTGCCGGTGAAGAAGAAACTCTCGTGTATCTTCTGGAAAACCGTATTCCGCCGGGTGTCGACGAAGCCGCTTATGTAAAAGCCGCTTTCCTGACTGCCATTGTTAAAGGCGAAGCCAGCTCTCCCCTGCTGGACAAGGAAAAGGCTGTCAAACTGCTGGGTATGATGCAGGGCGGCTACAACATTGCCACTCTGGTTGACCTGCTGGACAATTCCGAGTTGGCCGAACTGGCCGGTGAGCAGCTCAAGCGCACCCTGCTGATGTTTGACGCGTTCAACGACGTCAAGGAAAAGATGGACGCCGGCAACGCCGTTGCCAAGGCTGTGGTTGAATCCTGGGCCAACGCCGAGTGGTTCACCAACAAGAAGAAGGTTCCCGAGAGCACCAAGATGGTCGTGTTCAAGGTTACCGGCGAAACCAACACCGACGACCTGTCTCCGGCTCCGGATGCCTGGTCCCGTCCGGACATCCCGCTGCATGCCCGCGCCGCCTATAAGATGGAGCGTGATGGCCTGAATCCGGAAGAGCCCGGCGTTACTGGCCCGATGAGCCAGATCGACGAAATCAAGTCCAAGGGCCTGCCCGTGGCCTTCGTGGGTGACGTTGTCGGTACCGGTTCTTCACGTAAATCTGCCACCAACTCCGTCCTGTGGTTCTTCGGTGAAGACATCCCGGGTGTACCTAACAAGCGTGCCGGCGGTGTCTGTATTGGTAACAAGGTTGCCCCGATCTTCTTCAACACCATGGAAGACGCTGGCGCCCTGGTATTCGAAGCACCGGTAGATGACCTGAACATGGGCGACGTCATCGAGATTCGTCCGTACGACGGCAAGATCCTGAACGAAGCCGGCGAAACCCTCTCCGAGTTCGGTTTCAAGTCCGACGTGATCCTGGACGAAGTTCAGGCAGGCGGTCGTATTCCGCTGATCATCGGTCGTGGCCTGACCGCCAAGGCGCGCGCCGCTCTGGGCCTGGGCGCTACCGACATCTTCCGTCTGCCGACGGACCCGGAAGCCGGCACCAAGGGCTTCACCCTGGGTCAGAAGATGGTTGGCAAGGCTTGCGGCCTGGAAGAAGGCAAAGGCGTTCGTCCTGGCACCTACTGTGAGCCGCACATGACGACCGTCGGCTCCCAGGACACCACCGGTCCGATGACCCGTGACGAGCTGAAAGACCTGGCGTGTCTGGGCTTCCAGGCTGACCTGGTGATGCAGTCTTTCTGTCACACCGCCGCGTATCCGAAGCCGGTTGACGTTGAGATGCAGCACACCATGCCAGACTTCATCCAGACCCGTGGCGGTGTTGCCCTGCGTCCGGGCGACGGCATCATCCACTCCTGGCTGAACCGCATGCTGCTGCCGGACACCGTCGGTACCGGTGGTGACTCCCACACCCGTTTCCCGATGGGCATCTCCTTCCCGGCCGGTTCCGGTCTGGTCGCGTTTGCTGCCGCTACCGGCGTTATGCCACTGGATATGCCGGAATCCGTTCTGGTTCGCTTCAAAGGCGAAATGCAGCCGGGCATCACCCTGCGTGACCTGGTACACGCAATTCCGCTGTACGGCATCAAGAACGGTATGCTGACCGTTGAGAAGAAAGGCAAGATCAACGAATTCTCCGGTCGCATCCTGGAAATCGAAGGCCTTGAGCACCTGACCGTTGAGCAGGCGTTCGAGCTGTCCGACGCTTCCGCCGAGCGCTCTGCAGCCGGTTGTACCATCAACCTGTCTGAAGAGTCCGTGGCCGAGTACCTGCGCTCCAACATCACCATGCTGCGCTGGATGATTGCCGAAGGTTATGGCGATCCGCGTACCCTGGAGCGTCGCGCCAAGCAGATGGAAGAGTGGATTGCCGATCCGAAGCTGATGCGTGCCGACAAAGACGCAGAGTACGCCCACGTGGTGGAAATCGATCTGGCCGATATCAAGGAGCCGATCGTCTGCTGCCCGAACGATCCGGACGACGCCAAGTTCCTGTCCGAAGTTGCTGGCGACAAGGTGGACGAAGTGTTCATCGGTTCCTGCATGACCAACATTGGTCACTTCCGCGCTGCCGGCAAGCTGCTTGAGCAGAACAAAGAGCCCCTGAAAACCCGTCTGTGGATGTCTCCTCCCACCAAGATGGACCAGGAGCAGCTGATGGAAGAAGGCTACTTCAACACCTATGGCACCGCCGGTGTTCGCACCGAGATGCCGGGTTGCTCCCTGTGCATGGGTAACCAGGCACGTGTGGCTGCCAAGTCCACGGTTCTGTCTACCTCCACCCGTAACTTCCCGAACCGTCTGGGTGATGGTGCCAACGTGTACCTGACCTCCGCGGAACTGGCGGCTGTGGGTGCGGTACTGGGCAAACTCCCCTCCCCGGCGGAGTACATGGAGTACGCCAAGGACCTGAACAGCATGTCGAAAGAGATCTACAAGTATCTCAACTTCGACCAGATGGAGAACTACACCAAGAAGGCGTCTGAAGCCAACGTTGCTTAAGACCTGACCTTCAAGGTTTAGCTCCATGAAAACGCCAGCCCGAGGGCTGGCGTTTTTTATGGCACAAAGAAAAGGGCTCCCGCAGGAGCCCCTCTCTAACAGTCCAGAGACCGTTTACGGCAGATCACGTGCTCCGCGACCCATAGCGCGCTGGAACTGATCCAGGATAGTCTGGTGAGGCTCACCAGAGAGCTTGGAAACAACCAGAATGGCGATGGTCGCAAACACAAATCCCGGTACGATCTCATAGAGGTCATAAATGCCCCCGGAGATGTTGCCCCAGACAACCACGGTCACACCACCAACCACGATACCGGCGATGGCGCCTGCACGGTTCATCTTGTTCCAGAACAGCGACAGGATCAGCGCCGGACCGAAGGCGGCACCGAAGCCTGCCCAGGCGTAAGAGACCAGCTCCAGCACCTTGCTGTCCGGGTCCAGCCCCAATAGCAAGGCGATGATCGCTATGCCTACCACCGCAAAACGGCCAACCCAGACCAGCTCTGTCTGGGAGGCTTCCTTGCGGAATAGCGCCTTGTAGAAGTCTTCAGCCAGGGCGGAAGAAGACACCAGCAGCTGGGAATCGGCGGTACTCATGATCGCAGCCAGGATGGCCGCCAGCAGGATACCGGCAATGACCGGATGGAACATGGCGTCTACCAGCAACATGAAGGCCCGCTCACCATCATCCAGCGGCGTTTCGAAATAACCAATGGCCGAGAAACCAACCAGCAGCGCACCCAGCAGACCCAGACCACTCCAGATTACGGCAATACGGCGTGCGGCGGGCACATCATCCTCGGAACGAATCGCCTTGAAACGCGCCAGGATATGAGGCTGACCAAAATAGCCCAGCCCCCAGGCCAGTAGCGAGATGATGGCAATAGCACTCAAGGCATTGCCATCAGTTCCCGTCAGGGCATTGAGGAACTCAGGGTTCTTCGCCTCCATTGCCATCTCCGTTGCTCCCCAGCCTCCGGCGGCGTTCATGGCCATGATCGGTACCAGAAGCAGTGCAGCAAACATCAGCAGCCCCTGGATCACGTCCGTCCAGGAAACCGCAAGGAAACCACCAAAGAAGGTGTAGGAAACCACCGCAACGGTGCCGATCACGACAGCCGTGGTGTAATCGATGCCAAATACGGTTTCAAACAGCTTACCGCCTGCAACCAGGCCAGAGCTGGTATAGAACAGGAAGAACAGCAGGATGAAGAACGCACACACCACGCGCAGGATACGACTGGTGTCGTTGAAACGGTTTTCGAAGTAGGAAGGCAGGGTCAATGAGTCACCGGCTGCCAGGGAATAGGTACGCAGACGACGGGCAACGAACAGCCAGTTCAGCCAGGTACCGGCCAGCAGGCCAATGGCAATCCAGATAGCTTCGTAACCGGCTGCATAGGCGTAGCCCGGCAGGCCCAGCAGCAGCCAGCCACTCATGTCCGAAGCACCAGCACTCAGTGCAGATGGCAGTGGCCCCAGACTCCGGCCACCGAGTATATAGTCTGAAAGATTCGTGGTTCGTTTCCAGGCGACGTAACCTACTCCCAACATCAATAAGATGTAGAAAATAAAGGTTATACTCACCCCTACGCTGTTTCCTATCATTTTAGTTTTCTCCCCGTGCGCTATCTGGGTTCGTTATTGGGTGTTACGACATCCCTGTCGTTGTTCTCATTTCTCCTCGACTTTCTCAATACCAAGCGACAGCAACGACGCGTTACCGCCCACCGCCGTGGTATTAATGGTGCGGGTACGCTCGGTGGCGAACCTCAGCAGGTAGTGCGGGCCTCCCGCCTTCGGGCCGGTACCGGAAAGGCCACGACCGCCAAACGGCTGCACACCAACCACAGCACCGATCTGGTTGCGGTTGATGTAGCAGTTGCCCACTTTTACCCGTTGTTCAATATAGGCCGCAGTGCCTTCACTGCGACTGTGAATGCCCAGCGTCAGGCCGTAACCGGCGCTGATGATCTCATCAATGACCTCGTCGAGCTTCTCTGCTTCGTAACGCACAACATGAAGAATAGGACCAAAATGCTCCGCCTTCAGCTCATGGATGCTGGAAATGCCGTAAGCCGAAGGGGCGATAAAACAGCCAGCCTGACAAGCAGGCGGGACAGGTGCCCTGGCAATGAATCTGGCACTGCTTTCCAGTTCCTGCAGATGTCGTTGCAGAGCGGCTTGTGCCTCTTCATCAATAACCGGGCCGACGTCGGTGCTGTATAGCTCGGGGTTACCAACCGATAATTCCTGCATGGCCCCTGCCAGTAACGTCTCCATTCGCTCCGCCACGTCTTGCTGCAGATACAGCACCCGAAGCGCTGAACACCGTTGACCGGCGCTGGCAAAAGCTGACTGAAGCACGTCCTGTACCACTTGCTCTGGCAAGGCACTGCTGTCCACAATCATCGCGTTCTGGCCGCCGGTTTCCGCGATCAGGGGCACGATAGGTCCCTCTCGCAGGGCCAGAGTGCGGTTGAGAATGTGGGCAACCAGGGTAGACCCGGTGAAGGCGATGCCGGCAATCCTGGGGTCCGGGGTCAGTTTGCCGCCAATCGTTCCGCCATCACCGGGTAACAGTTGAATAACGTCCGGCGGGAATCCAGCTTCCAGCATCAGTTCCATTGCCCGATGGGCCACTATGCTGGCTTGCTCCGCTGGCTTGGCAATTACCGTGTTGCCGGAAACCAGCGCCGCCATGATCTGGCCGGTAAAAATAGCCAGGGGAAAGTTCCAGGGGCTGATGCAGAGAAATACGCCCCGCCCTTCCATATAAAGCTCGTTGCTCTCACCGGTCGGTCCCGGCAACGCGACAGCCTTGCCAAAACGGGCACGCCCCTGGATGGCGTAATAGCGACAGAAGTCCACGGCTTCCCGGACTTCGTCAATGCCATCCTGCATGGTTTTTCCCGCTTCAAGGCAACAGATAGCCATGAGCTCTTCCATATGGGCTTCCATCAGATCGGCATACTTTTCGAGACAGCGTGCACGATCCTCTACCGGCCGCTCGCTCCAGGTCCGGAAGCCGGCAACGGCGACATCCAAAGCTTCCGCCGCATGAGTTTCACTGGCCCACACCACATGCCCGACAGGCTGTGTCTGATCGTACGGCGAGCGAACCTCACATCGCTCTCCATCCCTGCGGCGAGTACCATTAATGACCGGACCGGCGTCCCAACTGGCCTTACGCCACTCAGCCAAGTGATTGACCAGCGGCTCCAGGTGGGCAGCGATGTGGGTGTTCAAGCCTTTTGAGTTCTTGCGCTCCCCGCCGTATATGTCTTTCGGCAGGGGGATGCGGTCGTTCGGCAGGGAATCATACTTCTGCAACTCCTGGACCGGATCCTGCACCAGGGCTTCGATTGGCGTGGCTGCATCCACCAGGCGATGTACGAAAGAGGAGTTCGCACCATTTTCCAGCAAGCGACGCACCAAGTAGGGAAGCAGATCCTTGTGGGCACCAACCGGGGCGTAGATACGAACCGGAATGTCGTGCTCCTGAAGAATGCTGCTGTAAAGCGCATCCCCCATGCCATGCAGGCGCTGGAATTCGATCTTGCGGTCTTTATTCTTAGCCATCGCCAGTACCGAAGCCACGGTATGGGCATTATGGCTGGCCAACTGGGGATACAGGGCGCCGTCGGTGTAGTCGCTCAGCAGGTAGCGCAGGCAAGCCAGATAGGAGGTGTCCGTGGCTTCCTTACGAGTGAAGACCGGATAACTGTCGAGGCCCAGCTGTTGGCAAATTTTAATCTCGGTATCCCAATAGGCACCCTTGACCAGACGAATCGGAATCTCGTCGCCCTGCTCTTTTGCCAGCCTGGTCAGCCAACACAGCACAGGCAATGCACGTTTGGAATAGGCCTGAATAACCAGCCCCAACCCACCCCAGCCCTGCGTGATCTGTGACCTGTAAACTTTCTCAAAAAGCTTGAGGGAGAGCTCAAGACGGTCCATTTCCTCAGCATCGATGGTGATGGACACACCCTTTTCCCGCGCCAGCCTTAATAGCCCACCAACGGTCTCGGCCAGCTCCTTCAGAACCCGCTCCTCCTGGGCCACTTCGTACCGTGGATGCAGGGCAGACAGTTTGATGGAAATGGACGGCGCCGGTGCGCCACCGCCGGGGTAGGCATCGTTGCCTACAGACTCAATAGCACGCAGATAATCCTGCAAATAGCGCTCGGCATCGTCCCTGGTCAAGGCCGCTTCGCCGAGCATGTCGAAAGAATAGGTATAGCCCATGTCGCGGTATTCACGGGCATTTTTCAGTGCTTCGTCGATATCCCGCCCCAGCACAAATTGCTTGCCCATAATCGCCATGGCGCGGTACATGGCACTTCGGATGACCGGTTCGCCGCTGCGCTTGACCAGCCGCTTCCAGACACTGGACGGAGAGCCATCCAGTCGCTTATCCATCTTGACCACGTGACCGGTGAGCAGCAGCCCCCAAGTCGAGGCATTGACCAGCGTGGATTCGCTGCGACCCACATGTTTCTGCCAGTCCGCCACCGACATCTTGTCTTCAATCAGGGCATCCGCAGTGTACTTGTCCGGGATTCGCATCAGCGCTTCGGCCAGACACATCAACAGGATGCCTTCCTCGGTATCCAGGCTGTATTCCTGAAGCAATGCATCCACCATGTGGACAGCATCATCCTGCTCACGCACTTTCTTTATAAGGGTGGTGGCCATTTCGGTAACAGCGCGCTGTTCAGCCGCATCACTCTGGGCCAGAGGAATCAGTTCGTTCAGGTAGCGGGTTTCATCAACTGCATAATTTCCGGTAATGCTCTCCCAGAAACAGGATCGCGACTGCTCCTGAAATGCCGGCTCAAGAACCTTGCTTGCACTGAACATTGGCATACCCCTTACAGACACCGGGAACTGTGCTCCAGTATCCAACATGATGCTTTCAGGTCAGGAAACAGGCACCTGGTCCTGGCAGCGTCCTGACGATAGTCAACTGAACCTGTAAGTTAGTATTACTACGGATTTCAGGCTTACAAAATCCTACGATTCTTTTATAAATTTGTCCGAATCTGCTGATTTTTTGTGAAATCAGGCGACTTTTTCACCGAATCGTAACTTGGTAGGAGTAGTGCCCTTATATTTTCTCAGGGCATTGGTAAGGGCACCCTGGGATGAAAATCCGGTCCGGTAACTGACTTCCGACACTGATAGCCCGCTGGAAAGGAGGAGTTGTGCCGCCTGATCAAGGCGAGTCTGCAACAGAAACTGATGTGGGGTAATGCCGGTGACTTCCCGGAACATTTCATGGAACCGGCTGACACTCAGGCAGGCCACGCCCGCCAGATCGGTGACCGTGATCTTCCGATGCAGGTTTTCCATGATATACCGGCGAATGGTGTCCGGCCGGATGGTATGACGATTGGCCTGTACTGGCCGCCCATCGCTCAGGCGCTCCGCCATGCAATGCAGGATACTGGCCGCCAGGTGCTGCTTGAGGCTGTCGTTTTCCGGTGCCCGGTCAAACTCGCCGGCGGCGAACTGCACCAGCCCCTGCAGTTTATTATCCATATCCAGGGTTCTTGGTCGTTCAAACAGGGGAGCCAGCCGCTCGTATTCTGCGTGAGCGGGAGTGTTCATGGCGGGCATGTAAGGATCAAGATTGATGACCAGAACATGGTTCTGATTATCACCGCAATAGTCGTGACGGGCTTCCGTGGGCACCAGGCAGGCACGCCAGGTATCAAGGTGGGAACCGGTGCCGTCCACGCTCAGGTCTGCCTCTCCCCTCACACCCACCACGATCTGATGATGCTCATGGCGGTGCTGGTGTGACGCTATGGGGAGTTTCAACAAGCGCGCGTTTAACATACCCGGTTTCCGGACTTCTTTTGAGAATGTAACTCAATTAAAGCAGATCAGCTCAAAACTTGCACGAAATTGACCGAAACGTCGACATTATACCGGCAGCGGAGCCATCAGGATGCCTCTTCGACCATTGCCGTAATACGACTTACCACGTCCTCAGTGACCACCTCCAGTGGTCTGGCGGCATCCACGATCTGATAGCGCTCCGGATCTGCCGAGGCACGCTGGAGATAGGTCGCGCGGATGCGCTCAAAAAAGGCCAGCGCCTCCTGTTCAAATCGGTCCAGATCTCCGCGATGGCGGGCACGGGTCATTCCGGTTTCGACCGGCGCATCCAACAGGATCACCTGATCCGGCCGGACATTCCCCTGAACCAGCTCTTCCAGTAACGCAATGCGCTCGGCCGGCACACCACGACCACCGCCCTGATAGGCAAACGTGGCATCGGTAAAGCGGTCACACAGCACCCACCGCCCCGCCTTCAGTTCCGGCAGAATACGAGTATTCAGGTGTTGAGCACGGGCTGCAAACATCAGCAGGAGTTCTGTGGTGTCGTTAACCGGCTCGTCCCGTGGCGCCAGCAACAACTCGCGAATGGCTTCTGCCATCGGTGTACCACCGGGCTCCCGGGTGACAATGAAATCCACACCGAGCGCCGCCAGCGTATCCGCCGCAGTCCGCAACTGGGTGGATTTTCCCACTCCCTCGGTACCTTCAAAGGTAATGAACCGGCCACGCTGTGTCATGGCGCTTCCTCGTTAACTGCGGGAGCCGGGGATGACCGGTAGTCCGAACGGCGATTCAACTGGAACTCCCTGACGGCCTTCTGGTGTTCGCTCAGGGTCCTGGAAAACTTGTGAGTGCCGTCCCCTCGGGCAACAAAGTAGAGAGCATCGCCCTCTTCCGGGTTCAGTGCCGCATGAATCGCCTCCCTGCCCGGCAGGGCAATAGGTGTGGGCGGCAGGCCGTCGATTCGGTAGGTGTTGTAAGGCGTATGGCGCTGCAGATCCTTGCGGGTAATTCGGCCTGCATAGCGGTCACCCATGCCGTAGATCACCGTGGGATCTGTCTGTAGCCGCATGCCCTTCTGCAACCGTCGCACAAAGACACCGGCCACCTCGCCACGCTCGGCAGGGGCTCCGGTCTCCCTTTCTACGATGGATGCCATAATTAGGGCTTCATAGGGAGAATCGTACGGCAGGTCTTCCGCACGGCTCTCCCACTCCTCGGCCAAAACCTGCTCCATACGCTCAAAAGACCGGCGCAGCAAATCCAGATCTGTTTCACCACGGGTAAAGGCATAAGTATCAGGGAAAAACCGCCCCTCGGGATGCTCGCCTTGAGCCCCGACCGCCTTCATGATGTCGTCGTCACTCCAGCCGGTGGTTTCCCTGGTGAGGTGCTCGCTACTCGCCAACGCCTGCCGCATGTCCTGGAACGTCCAGCCTTCTATGAACTGAATCGACCACTGCTTGGTCTCGCCAGCCACCATCTTCGACAGGATCTGCCGGGGGCTCATGCCAGAGGTGATTTCATACTCCCCGGCTTTCACCTGGATCACCTCAGGATTGAGTCGGCCATGAAGTCGCATCCACAGGGAATCCGCCAGAAACCCTTCGGCTTCCAGCCTCCGAGCAACCTGACCGAATCCTGTGCCCAAGGGCACATTGAAAAGAACCGGCTCTTCCAGGGCCACCGGAATATCCAGGGTTTTCATGCCCTGCCATACCCAAAGCGCCCCACCAGAACCGGCCAGGATCAGGACACAAACAACGGCTATCAGTAACTTCCGGAGCAAACTAGGATTCCACTAAATCAAGAGGGTTGAGGATTGTCGCAAGAGCGTCATGTACAGGCAAATCCAGTCCGTCAAATCTGCGAACCGGAACTATACCAATCACGCTGTTCATCAGGTAGAGGCCCTGACAGTCAGGCCCTTTGAGCATCGACAGGGAGATTGTCGAATAGTCAACTTTTTCGCCCTGCCTTTCCAGGCAATCCATTACATAGCCACGCATGATTCCCGCAACCGCCAGCTGTTCGCGGGGCGGTGTGATCCAATGATCACGGGCTTTCATCAACACGTTGGTGCGTGTGCCCTCCACCAATTGGCCGTCGGAGTCACACATCACCACCTCGTAAAGCTCATCGGTCAGCTCACGGCTCGCCATCACCTGTTCCAGGCGATTGAGCGTCTTGATCCCGGCGAGACTTGGGTTAACCGTCAATGGAAAACCTGAAAGACCTGCTGCAACCCCTTGAGGAGCGGGGAGCGGTGGCATGGCACTGGCGGACACAATCAGACTTGGCACGCTCTTGTCCGCAGGCCGGTACCCACGTCCACCGCTTCCACGGGTAAGCACCAGCTTGAGCACCCAGCCTCCGGAGCCAAAGGCATCCGCGTGCGTCTCGACAGCATCACGCACGGCATCACGTAGCGCCGTTTCGGTGACGGCGATACCCAGCACCGCCGCGTCCGTCACCATTCGCTGGATATGCCGGGAAAGCAGTACTGCCCCGCGACCTTCCATACGAATGGTTTCAAACAGTCCGTCGCCGTATGACAGGCCGCGATCGGTTGCCGGGACGCTGTTACTGTCTGCCGAAATCACGTTCAACAAACCGGGTTAGCCCTCGTAGCGGCGGAAAATCAACGTGCCGTTGGTGCCACCAAAACCGAAGGAATTGGACAGGGCAACACGAATGTCCGCTTTCCGGCTCTGGTTGGCGACGAAGTCCAGATCGCAACCATCGTCCGGATTGTCCAGATTAATCGTGGGCGGCAAGACCCCATCGCGAATCGCCAAAACAGAGAAAATGGCCTCAACCGCTCCGGCAGCCCCCAACAAATGGCCCGTCATGGACTTGGTACTGCTCATGGCAAGCTGATTGGCGTGATCGTCAAAAACACCTTTCACCGCAGCCACTTCAGCCACGTCGCCCACTTGGGTCGAGGTACCATGGGCATTAATATAACCGATCTCGGACGGTTCAATACCCGCATCCCGAATGGCGTTTTTCATGGAACGCGCCGCCCCTTCACCAGACTCCGGGGGAGCGGTGATATGGTGGGCATCATCACTCATGCCAAAACCGATCACTTCACCGTAAATCGTGGCACCACGGCGCTGGGCATGCTCCAGATCCTCCAGCACCAGTACCCCGGCACCGTCACTCAGTACAAAACCGTCCCGCTCCTTGTCCCAGGGGCGGCTCGCCTTCTCCGGCTCGTCATTACGGGTGGACAGTGCACGGGCAGCCGAGAACGCCGCCACGCCGGTGCGGGTGGTGGCCATTTCAGAGCCACCGGCCAGCATCACATCGGCGTCGCCGTAGGCAATCGTTCGTGCCGCGTAGCCGATGTTGTGGGTACCGGTTGTACAGGCCGTGGTAATGGCAATATTGGGACCACGATAACCAAAGCGAATCGCCACATTTCCGGAAATCATGTTGATAACAGACGCTGGCACAAAGAACGGAGACACCTTACGCGGACCGGACTTATCCATAGCCAGAACACTTTTCTCGATAAACTCCAGCCCACCGATACCAGAGCCGATGGCAACACCAACGCGCTCGCTATCAAGATCGGTGTAATCTTCCAGGCCACTCGCCTCAACAGCCTGCTGTGCGGCAATCAGGCCATAATGGATAAAAGCATCCAGCTTGCGGGCATCCTTGGCGGACAGGTAGGGTTCGATGTCCAGATCTTTGATGGCACCGCCTATCCGGGTGTTGTAGCCGGAAGCATCAAAGCGATCGATCGTCCCTATTCCGCTCCGCCCCGCCAGGATTCCTTCCCACGAGGTCTCGACACTGTTACCCAGTGGCGACAGCATGCCCATGCCTGTAATCACAACACGTCGTTTAGTCATAACCTCTTACCTGATTTGAACCGTGTGACACCGAAATCCGAATTAAAATTAGTATCAGCCAATAAAAAAGCCGTCCTTAGATTTTACACTAGGACGGCTTCTGGCCTGGCTTAAAAAACGTGCAGAGTATCAGGTGTGCGCGACAATGTAGTCGATCGCGTCCTGAACACTTGCCAGCTTTTCGGCCTCTTCATCAGGAATCTCGGTTTCAAATTCCTCTTCCAAAGCCATAACCAGCTCAACGGTGTCCAGTGAGTCAGCGCCAAGATCCTCTACAAAAGAAGATGAGTTCTGAACCTCGGACTCTTTAACGCCCAACTGTTCACAAACGATCTTCTTCACGCGCTCTTCAACTGTACTCATAATGTCCTCACTTTTGTGTCAACCAAGCAACTTAAGTGCTGCCAGTTTAGTTTAAACCCTACCTGCAAACAAGCAGGGATTCTGTTAAACATGTTGTGCGACAAGGAGTTGCGCACACACCCTGATACAGGGCTTATCCCATGTACATGCCGCCGTTTACGTGAATGGTCTCACCCGTTACGTAAGCAGCCGGTTCTGACGCCAGGAAGGCAACAACCGCCGCTACTTCCTCCGGCTCACCCAGACGACCCGCGGGTATGACTTCCAGCATAGCCTCACGTTGCTTATCGTCCAGTTTTCGGGTCATATCCGTGTCTATAAATCCGGGCGCCACGCAGTTAGCCGTGATACCACGATTCGACATTTCTTTGGCCAGGCTTCGGGTAAAGCCTTCCACACCGGCTTTGGCAGCGCAATAATTACCCTGCCCGGGGTTACCCATACCGGCGACCACGGAGCTAATATTGATGATCCGGCCCCAACGGGCCTTTGCCATGCCTCGAAGCACCGCCTTGCTGGTGCGGTATACGCTGGACAGGTTGGTTTCGAGCACCGACGTCCAGTCATCATCTTTCAGGCGCATCAGGAGGTTATCACGGGTGATGCCGGCGTTGTTGACCAGAATCACCGGGGCGCCGGATTTCTCAGTCATCGCCTTGAGACCAGCCTCAATGCTCTCAGGGTCTGCAACGTTCATCACGATGCCGTAGCCCTTCAGACCTGCCTCTTTCAATGCGGCAGAAATGGATTCGGCACCTTCGGCAGAGGTAGCGGTGCCAACCACTTCAGCACCCTGCTCCGCCAACGCCCTCGCAATGGCTTTTCCTATACCGCGGGTTGCACCGGTAACCAGTGCGGTTTTGCCTTCCAGAGACATGGTTCGCTCCCTTCTGTTTAGGACTGCCCGAATGCGTCCATTGCTTTCGTGAGCGCATCCGGCTCTTCAATTCCATTCACCGACAAATTGCGATCGATGCGCTTGATCAGACCCGCAAGAACCTTGCCCGCCCCACACTCAACGGCAACCTGCACGTCAATGGCTACCAGCGCACGTACTGAGTCCGCCCAGAGCACCGGCGAATACAACTGCTTGACCAGATTGGCCTTCAGTGTATCGGAATCGGTCTCCGCCGAGGCGTTAACATTCTGTATAACGGGGATGACAGCATCATTAAAGCTGACTTCATCCAGCGCGGTGGCCAATTCCTCTGCTGCGCCTTTCATCAGCGCACAGTGGGAGGGCACACTCACCGGTAGTGGCATAGCTTTTCGAGCCCCTTTCGCCTTGCAGGCTTCGATCGCGCGCTCCACTGCCGCAGCAGAACCGGCAATAACCACCTGGCCCGGCGCGTTGAAATTAACAGCGGAAACCACGTCGCCGTTGGCCGCCTCTTCGCAGGCAGCAACCACGTCAGCATCCTCGAGCCCGAGAATAGCCGCCATTTTGCCCTCACCGGCCGGGACGGCATTTTGCATCAACTCGCCGCGCAGGCGCACAAGCTCGATGGCATCCAGAAAGTCCAGACTTTCCGCCGCCACCAGCGCACTGTACTCACCCAGGCTGTGCCCGGCCAGAAAGCCGGGCCGCTTGCCGCCAGCAACAAACCACTGCCGCCACAGCGCAACACTTGCCGTCAACAAGGCGGGTTGGGTTACCATGGTTTGGTTAAGCTCATCTGCGGGGCCCTTCTGACACAGCTGCCACAGATCGTAACCAAGATGTTGAGACGCTTCTGAAAAGGTCTGCTCGATAATGGGCCAGTGCTCGGCAGCTGTTGCCAGCATACCTACCGACTGCGCGCCCTGTCCGGGAAAAATAAAGGCTGATTTCATAATTGGAATCTTACCGTCATTGGAGGGTTGCGGGAGATTAGCCAATAGTACAATTTAAGGCATGATCGGACCAATGTACCGGTTCCGAAGGACAGACTTTAGTCTCAGGCAGGTCAAATCATCAAATCATCCAGGCGCTCATTGATACGCTGGGGCACCTCCAGCTCAACCTCCTTGACCGCCTGACGAATGGCCGAGAGCATGGCTCGCTCATTGGCGTTACCGTGACTTTTAATTACCACGCCCTGCAGACCCAGCAGGCTGGCGCCATTGTGACGGGAGGGGTCCATCAACCGCAGCAATCGACCAATAACGGGGCGCGCCAGCATTCCCACGAACCGCCCGTACAGGGTGCGGGTAAAGGTCTGCTCCATCAATTCAATCAGCAGGCCTGCCACACCCTCTCCAGTTTTAAGGGCAATATTGCCGACAAATCCATCGCAAACCACAACATCGGCCACATCACGAAACAGATCACTGCCTTCCACGTACCCGATATAGTTGATTGTGTCGCACTGGGCCAGCATATGAGAGGCGAGGCGCACCTGCTCATTACCCTTGATCTCTTCCTCACCCACGTTAAGCAACGCCACCCGGGGCTCGGGCTGTGCACAAATGGCGGACGCCATCAGCGACCCCATAAGGGCGTACTGGTAGAGATTTTCAGCGGTGGAATCAACATTGGCGCCGAGGTCCAGCACATGACACCGACCGCGCAGGGAGGGAATAAGCTTGGAAATCGCCGGGCGTTCAATACCCGGGTACATACGAATAATGGACCGACCGAACGCCATCAGTGCGCCGGTATTACCCGCACTGACACAACCCTGCGCTTCGCCGTCGCGCACCAGACCAAGAGCGACCGCCATGGAGGAGTTGCGTTTGTGCCTGAGCGCGTGGGACGGACGCTCGTTCATTCGAACCACATCCGCCGCTTCGACGATGCGAATCCGGGAGTGCCCAGGATCCAAAAAAGCCTCGAGCTCGCTCCGGATACCCACCAGAACAAGACTCAAGGCTTCATTTTCGCGCACCGCTTCCAGTGCCGCGGAGACAACGACTTCTGCTCCGCGATCACCGCTCATGGCATCGATCGCAACGGTAACTTCAGTCACCCTTTTTGCATCCGGCACTGGATCGCGGCCTGACTGCAACGAATTACTCGTCGCGCGCTTCGATTACCTGCTTACCACGGTAAAAGCCATCCGGAGACACGTGGTGACGACGATGAACTTCGCCGGTGGTCGTGTCAGTGGACAGAGTTGTAGCGCTCAGGGCGTCGTGTGAACGGCGCATGCCACGCTTTGAGCGGGTCTTTCGGTTTTTCTGTACAGCCATGATTATGCTCCTGACCTGTTAACGTGAACTAAAACAGTAACGTGTGTTCGTTAGTATCGCGCCGGCTTCCCGCAGGACACCGCGCCCGGTTAATGCTTCTTTGTCTTGAGATCCGCCAGCACACTGAACGGGTTCTCACCTGATGATTTCTCCGGCCTGGCCGGCTCACCATCAGGCTCGTATGCTTCCAGATCTTCCCGGGCCGGACAGTCGTTCCGGTCGTGAAGCGGGAATGGTGGCAGCACCAACAGCAGTTCGTCTTCACACATGGACCAGAGGTCCGCGCTGAACTCGTCCGTCAGGAACGGCTCAAGCTCCTTCGGCAACTGCTGCGCCTGTTCATCACTGGTAACGAGCCCCAGCGTAAATTCTGAATCCAGGGTCTGGTGCATGGCATTCATGCAACGCTGACATTCCAGATCGACCGGAGCCTGCAACTCACCCGAAACGATGCGGCGACGCTGACTGTCCATGGTGAATGACAGACGAACCCGACACACCGCGCCCTCTTCAAAACCCTGTATCGATTCACAGAAACGAGATAATCCGATCAGAGGAATCTCTCCCTCCAATACGGTGTTCTGCTCCGCCAACCGATAGGGATCGACAGATCTGGGCAACTCGGCGTTTGACGCTTTTGACATAGGCGCGCAATTTTAGGGACCCGACCGGCCGCTGTCAAAGACTTCATTGCCTTTTACACAGCGGTTCCGGTATGAATAGGTGTATTCTACGACAATTCCCCACAGGACAGGAACAAAACAGGCAACTTCATGAAGTCGCAATCATTACTGCTCGCCTCATCGTCGCCCTACCGCAAGGAGCTGCTTCAGCGACTCGGCTTGCCGTTTACCAGCGCCAGCCCGGATATCGACGAGTCCAGCCAGCCCGGTGAAACCGCGGAAGATCTGGCAGTCAGGCTGGCCGAACAAAAGGCCCGCGCACTGGTATCCGACTACCCCGGGCACTGGATTATCGGCTCGGACCAAGTTGCCTGCCTTCCCGACGGCAGCATCCTCAACAAACCAGGCAACCACGAAGAGGCCGTTCGCCAACTCACCAGAAGCAGCGGCCAGCGTGTTTCCTTCCTGACGGGGCTTGCCCTGACTGACGCCGACACAGGCGCCACCGAGACCCATTGCGAGCGATTTCAGGTGCAATTCCGAACCCTGGAAGCAACGGAAATCGAACATTACCTACACCGGGAGCAGCCTTATGACTGCGCCGGTAGCTTCAAGATGGAAGGGCTGGGCATAGCGCTGTTCGACTCCCTGGAAGGCCGGGACCCGAACAGCCTGGTCGGCCTGCCCCTGATTGCCCTGATCGACATGTTGCGCGCCTGGGGCCTGAACCCTTTGCTGCGCTAGGCTGCGCGTCGGATTACGGCTTCGCCTAATCCGACCTACATTCAGGCCGCCTCACGCACATTCGAGCCCCCTCGTAGGTTGGATTAGCGAAGCGTAATCCAACAAACTTTCACCAAAGCGCACCAAGCCTTCTGCTAGCGAAGCTCAAAACGCGCTTCCATCATGCGATTGGCCAGGGCATTACCGACAGACACCCCAAACTGATCAACGATATCCTGGAACGGTGACTTGCGACGACTGTAGTCAACCAGGTCTTCCTCGCCAATCACCTGACGGGCAACGTGAGAGGCACTCCCCAGACCATCGATCAACCCCAGCTCCAGCGCCTGCTCTCCACTCCAGACCAGTCCCGAAAACAGCCGCTCGTCATCCGCCAGACGATCACCTCGCCCTTCCCGGACCTTTTCAATGAACTGGTTATGGGTGGTTTCCAGCACACCCTGCCAGAAAGCAACTTCCTCTTCATTTTCCGGAGAGAACGGGTCCAGGAAAGCCTTGTTTTCGCCCGCAGTGTATAGCCGGCGCTCAATCCCGACCTTATCCATCACCCCGGTAAACCCGAAACCACCGGCCACTACGCCGATGGAGCCCACCAGACTGGCCTTATCGGCATATATCTCATCCGCAGCAGCGGCAATGTAGTAAGCCCCGGAGGCACCGACATCGGAAATGACAGCATAGACCTTCTTGTCCGGATGCTCGCCACGGAGACGCTGGATCTCATCGTAGACATAGCCGGACTGAACCGGACTGCCACCCCCACTGTTAATACGCAACACAACGGCAACGGAATTGTCCGCCTCGAAGGCTTCACGCAGGGAACCGACAATGTTGTCCGCACTGGCCAGCTCGTCAGCGGCAATCATTCCGTTAATTTCAATCAGGGCTGTATGCGAACCAGTGGCCGCATCCAGACTGCCACCCAATGGAAACTTGATAATAAACAGCAAGGCAAACAGGTAGGAAAACGTCAGCAGCTTGAAAAAGATCCCCCAACGGCGACTTTTCCGCTGCTCGGACTGAAGCGAAAGCACCAGCTTTTCAATCAGCTTCCAGTCGCGACCACTTTCAGGCGGCAGGCTCGGCTTCTTACCGCCCTTTGGCGACTGATTCTCCACGGGAGCATCCCCCCATTCGGGTTTGTTGTCTGAATCCCAATCACTCATACACAGCTTCCTTAGTTACTGACACTGCTCACAAACCCAGCACTTCCCGCAAATCCTGCACGGAATCGACAACGGCACGGGGCTTATACTGCCCGAGAACATCCCGCTTGTGGACACCCCACTCGACCCCAATTGAGGGCATCCCGATACGCTGCGCCATTTCCAGGTCGTAGCGGGTGTCACCGATCATTACTGCCTCCGAGGGCTCAATACCGTAAAAGGTAATGATTTCCTTCAACATGGCCGGATCCGGCTTGGAACGGGTCTCGTCAGCACACCGGGTGATATCAAAATGAGGCCCCAGCCCACTCGACTCCAGTGCACCTTCCAGGCCTCGACGGCTTTTCCCGGTCGCCACAGAGCAACCGCGACCAACCGCACGAATATCGGTAACCACATCCGCCATGCCCTCAAACACATTCTGGGGCGTGGTCACCTTGGAAAAAAAGTATCGGGCGTAACCTTCCCGGATCGCACTCATTTCTTCACGAGTGATACCCGGGTAGAGCTTATCCAACGCCTCCACCATACCCAGCCCGATGATATCCCGATAAGCCTCTCGCTCAAGCGCCGGATAGCCCAAGTCGGTGGCCGCCTGATGCAAACTGTCCGCAATATGCTCCACGGAATCCACCAGAGTGCCATCCCAGTCAAAAATTACGACTTTAACGTTCATAAACCTGTTCCTGCTCTCCCGATAATCTGGCACGAAAGGCCGGGATTACCGGTTTGAATTGCGACGTAACGCCAACCTGTCGAGAAATTGCTGAAACGCATCGTCATAAGCTGCCTCCAGGCGCACCGGCTCGCCACTCACGGGCAGGGAAAACTCCAGCGCGCGAGCGTGCAGCATCAGCCTCTGCCCACCAGCCGCACGGAACGCTTTCAGGCTGACATCATCCATATACTTATCATCACCGGCAATTGGATGCCCCGCCCATAACGCATGCACGCGAATCTGGTGGGTTCGACCGGTTACTGGTGAAGCCTCAACCAGGCTGTAACCACCAAATGCCGAGAGACACCTGAACGTGGTCAGCGAGGCTTTGCCCGCGTCATCCACCCTGACCCGGCGTTCACCATTTGGCATCTCATAACGCAACAGCGGCTGCTCCACCCTTCTCAACCCATCTGGCCAGTCGCCCGCCACCAGGGCGTGATAGTGCTTGCGTATGCGCTTCTGGCGGAGCTCCTCCTGCAGGTAACGCAGCGCCGACCGCTTCTTGGCCACCATCACCAGCCCCGAGGTATCCCGATCCAGCCGATGCACCAACTCGAGGAAGCGGGCTTCCGGGCGGGCGGAACGAAGCACCTCAATCAGCCCGAAACTCAGCCCGCTCCCGCCATGTACGGCAATGCCGGCAGGCTTGTTCACTACCAGCATGTGTTCATTTTCGAACACAATGGCATTCTCCATCACCCCCTGCACCCGAGATCCCGGTGCCACCTGCTCCGGTTTCTCCTTGCGCGTCACTGGCGGAATGCGCACCTCATCGCCGGCTTTGAGCCGGGTATCCGGTTTTACCCTGCCCTTGTTAACCCTGACTTCGCCTTTGCGAATAACGCGATAAATGATGCTCTTGGGAACACCGCGGAGTTGCGCCAACAGAAAGTTATCCAACCGTTGACCCTCATTATCCTCATCCACGGCGACCCGACGGACGCCCTGGCGAACCTCGCCGGATTTGGCCTCTGCTGGCGCAGACGCCTGCTGCGCCCGACCTCCCGTTCTCGGCTTCTGATACTGGGCAGGCTTTCCCTGCCGGGGACCGGAACGCCGTGCCTGCCTGTTTCTGGGAGCTTTGGACATGAATACCTTATCGGTGATGCAATTGCGGGATTGAAGGCCCGAAAGAATACTGTTATATTCCGGCGTGCTTTGCCGTTTGTCTACGGCCTGACCCAATGAGTCAGAAGCCGGAGCGGCAGAAGTATACCGACACTATTTGAGAGTTTGAACGCCGCAAGCCCAATCATTACCGGGTTCGGCGATTAAAATGCTCCCCGGCCATCACGGCAAGCCGCATGAAGGCCCCTGACCGGATCCCGGGAGAGTGGAAACAACCGTACGGAAAACCGTCGGGCGACATCGCGAAGAATCATTACCAGCACGCAGGGCCGGGCCGTCCAGCATACGAATACGACGTGAGACCCAGGCACCAGTGTGAACCTGAAAACGGATAACATGCGTCAACAGACAATTACCTTACACGACTTCTCCCTGCCCTATGGCAGACGGACCGTCGGCGGTGGTCTCAGGCTTACGGGACATTACCCCCTAAGGGCCTGATCCGTCTGGCCGCCGGTTCGCTTCAGCAGTAGGAAGCCCGCGGCACGCACGTTCTGCTTCGCAGATGAATCTCCCCCGGTTTTCTGTCAAAACCAAACGACAGGAAACCTTTCTTTCCATGAAAAGAATGCTAATCAATGCAACTCATCCTGAAGAGTTGCGCGTCGCCCTCGTTGACGGCCAGCGTCTATTTGATCTTGATATCGAATCCAGCTCCCGTGAGCAGAAAAAAGCCAACATCTACAAGGGTCGCATTACCCGCGTAGAGCCCAGCCTTGAAGCCGCCTTTGTGGATTTCGGCGCGGACCGGCACGGCTTTCTGCCCCTGAAGGAAATCTCCAAGGAGTACTTCAAGAAGTCCCCGGGACAAATCGAAGGCAAGATCAACATCAAGGACGTGGTCTCCGAAGGCCAGGAAGTCATTATTCAGGTTGACAAGGAAGAGCGTGGCAACAAGGGTGCAGCCCTGACCACCTTCATTTCTCTCGCCGGCCGCTACCTGGTCCTGATGCCCAACAACCCCCGGGCAGGCGGTATTTCCCGCCGCATCGAAGGGGAAGAACGCGCACAGCTTAAAGAAGCCATGAACGACGTTCAGGTGCCAAAATCCATGGGCATCATCGTGCGTACCGCCGGTATCGGCCGTACCACGGAGGAGCTTCAGTGGGACCTCGACTACCTGGTGCAGTTCTGGGAAGCCATTACCCAGGCCGCCAGCGAGCGCAAGGCGCCGTTCCTGATTCATCAGGAAAGCAATGTCATCATTCGGGCTGTACGCGACTACCTCCGCCAGGACATCGGCGAAGTACTGATCGATGCCCCGACCGTGTACGAAGACGTACTGAACTTTGTGCGCGCGGTCATGCCCACCTTCGAAAACAAGATCAAGCTGTACAAGGATGAAATTCCGCTGTTCAGCCGCTACCAGATCGAAGGTCAGATCGAAACCGCGTTCCAACGCGAAGTGAAGCTGCCCTCGGGCGGCTCCATCGTCATCGACCCGACCGAGGCGCTGGTGTCCATCGACATCAACTCCTCTCGTGCCACCAAGGGCCATGACATTGAGGAAACCGCGCTGCAGACCAACCTGGAAGCTGCGGAAGAGATCGCCCGTCAGCTGCGGCTGCGCGACATGGGCGGCCTGATCGTGATCGATTTCATCGACATGACGCCCGCAAAACACCAGCGCGAAGTCGAACAAAAGATGCGCGAAGCCCTGGAAATCGACCGCGCACGGGTTCAGGTCGGCAAAATCTCCCGCTTTGGACTGTTGGAGATGTCCCGACAGCGCCTGCGCCCGTCCCTGGGCGAAACCCGCAGTGAAGTCTGCCCACGTTGTGAGGGGCAAGGCACCATACGCGGGATTGAATCCCTCGCCCTGAGCATCATGCGTCTGATTTACGAAGAGTCTTCCAAAGAGAAGACCGGCGAAGTGCGGGCCATCGTGCCTGTCGCCGTCGCCACCTTCCTGCTCAACGAGAAGCGCAAGCAGCTTGCCGACATTGAAGCGCGCCAGGAAGTCAGTCTCGTTGTCGTACCTGCGCCGCATATGGAGACACCGCATTTCGAAATCGTCCGTATGCGCGATGACGAAGCCGGCCCCGAGCATGTCTCCAGCTATCAGGTTGCCGAGGAGTACAGCCAGCGTGAGGAAGAAGTGTTTGAGGCTCCCGCTGCACAACAACCGGTTCGCGAACAGGCGGCAGTGAAGGCCATCCGCCCCACCGCCCCGGCCCCAACGCCGGCAAAGGCAGCGACCACAGCAGCAAACGATCAGGAAGAAGGCCTGTTCCGTAAACTGGGTCGCAAGATTGCTTGCTTCTTCCGGGGTGAAAGCACCACGACCGACAAAGAACCGCAACAAACCCCACGCACAGTGCGGGAAGATCGTCGCACACAAGGCCGCCAGGATCGCCGTAAATCCCGTGTAGCAAGGGATGATGGCCGCCAGGGCAACCGCAGCGGTGCCGATCGCAGGCAAGGCGGCCAGCAGACTCGCGGCGACGACAACCGTAATCGTAACCGTAACCGCGGTGACGACCAGGCCCGTGGTGGCCAGCAGGGTCGCCAGGGTGCTGACGGCAAAGGTGGCGACAACCGTCGCGGCGGTCAGGGCCGCGGTCAGGGCCGCAACCGTCCACAGCGGGACCAGAAAGATCAGCGCGATCAAAAAGATCAGAAGGACAACCGCGAGCAACAGGACAGCACCCCGAAGGGCGCTCCTGAAAAAGGTGGTAGCGATGAGAAGCGTCGCAAGCCTCGCCGCGCCCGCAACCGTGATGGCTCCCCGTCCGAAACTCCGGCATCCACGCCAGCAGAGCGCAAAGCGTCTCGCAGCGAGCGTCACCAGAAGGACACTCAGCCGGAAGAACGCCAGGATACCTCCAAACCGGAGGTGAAGGCCGACGCCAAGCCCAAGGCTGCGGAAGCCCAGGCGCCGAAGACCGAAAACAAGCCTTCTGAAAAAGCCACCAAGGCTGACACCCAGGCCCCGACCAAGGCAGAGAAAAAGCCTCAAAAGCCTGAACAGAAGGACGAGTCAAAGCCTGCGGAGAAGACTCAGGGCGCACCAGAGCAACCCGCTGACGCAAAAGCCGAAGCCAAATCCGAGAGCAAACCCCCACGCAAGCAGCGTGAGAAAAAAGCTGAGGACAACGCAGAGAACAAAGCTGCGCCATCGCAGTCCGAAACGCCGGTAGCGGCAGCCGCAGATAAGTCCGACAAGACGGACAAGGCTGCGGAAGCGCCCAAGACCGAAAGCAAGGCTGACAGCAAGCCGGCAACCAGCAGCGAGGCTCCGAAAGCCCCGGAAACGCCGGAAGCCGTTGCAAAGCCGGCCGACCAGGACAAGCAGCCAGCTGAAACCGAAGCGCAGGCACCAAAAGCAGAGACCGCCAAGCCAGAGGCACCGTCCGCCGAGACTAAACAGTCCGAGCCACAAGCTGAGACTGTTAAGGAGCAGCCGACGCCCAAGGCAGAACAGCCGGCAGAGGCCGAAAAACAACCCAAGCCAGAAGCCAAGCAGCCCGCGCCTGAGACAAAACAGTCCGAGCCAGAAGCCAAACAGCCTGAGCCAGAGACAAAGCAGCCGGAGAAAGCAGCCGAACAACCGAGTGCCGAAAAGGCACCGGAAGTACCGGTAACACCCGGACGTGCCTACAATGATCCGAGAGAAGTTCGCAAACGTCAGCGAGCTGCGGAAGATGCCAAAAAGGCCGGGAGTAACTAAGGAATGCTATCCAATTCGGATATTGAAGCACTGGAAGATATTCTGTTCGCGGAACCCTGGGGCGACGACGCCCTGGATTTCTTCGGGCTTCACGGAGTGGTTTGCGCCAGCGTTGTCGGACCGGTTGAACTGTCGGCGGAGGATATCTTTCGCCTGGCCACGGGAAGCGACCAGCTTCCCGACGGTCAGGTGCCGGAGATTTTCAGCCACTGCGTCAGCCAACTGACCCGGGACATGGCCCATTCCCTGGACATGGGCCAGCCGCTCGAGCTTCCCGAGCCAGAGGACGGCGACCCCATGAACGCACTGGAAAACTGGTGCGCCGGCTTCGTGGATACCTTTCTGGAGCGCGAGGATGAATGGCTGCAGGCAGGGGGCGAAGATGAAACCGCCGACCTCCTGGTGCCAATGCTGACATTGTCCGGCCTGTTTGACGACGAAGACTTCCAGAATGTCCGTAACAGCGACAAGCTGTCGCGGCAGATGGCGGATGCTATTCCGGACTCACTGACCGACCTTTACCTGCTCTTTCACGCGCCCGATTAAGCTAAGCGTGTCCTGCAGGCTGCCTGAAATGATGCCAGACCGGCTCCAGCCCGTCTGGCATTTTCATGATATTGCCCAGCTCACACCAGGGTGCCCCCGGAAAATGGAAATCGCTTCCCTGGGAGGCCAGCAATTCCTGCCGGCGGCAAAGTTCCGCCAGAAACCCCAGGTCACCGCTGGACTGACCGGAGGTTGATACTTCAATCGAACGCCCCCCGGCCCTGATGAAATCGTGAACCAGATTGCGCAGTTTAGTGGCCGTCATGCGGTATTTTCGCGGATGTGCCAGTACCGCAACACCACCCGCATCAGTAATCCATTGGACAACTTCCGACAGCTCCGGCCAAAAAGCCTTTACATCCCCAGGCTTGCCAGCTCCCAGATAACGCTTGAACGCCTGCGCTGAGTCCTTCACTTTCCCTTCTTCCACCAACACCCGCGCAAAGTGAGGCCGCCCGGGTACATCACCGGCTGCCTTGTCCGTCGCTTTAGCCAGCAAATCAGTAACTCCGACTTTTCCAAGGCGCTCATCAATCATCCGCGCCCGGGCCCAGCGGTTTTCATGCTGACGCGCAAGCGCCTCCACAAAGACTGGACTGTCACGATCGAAATCCAGGCCAACCACATGAATTGTCTGGGCTTTCCATAGACAGGACAACTCAGTGCCGCTGATCAGCGTTATCCCGGAGGCATCCGCCGCAGTTTGCGCTTCCGGCAAACCTTCAATGGTGTCATGGTCGGTTAATGCCAGGTGGGTGACCCCCTTTTCGACGGCCCTGTGCACAAGCTCAGTCGGCGCCAGGGCTCCGTCCGATGCGGTACTATGGCAGTGCAGGTCAATGCAGAACGTGGATTCTTGGGGTATAGTCACAAAAATTCCTGAAGCTTATATGAAATACTGACAGGCAGTGTACCAGTCAAGCCATTGCCTGTATCACACAATGTTCCGGAGACTTTAATGTACTACGCCATCATCAGCGAGGACGTCGAGAACAGCCTGCCACTGCGGCAAACCGCCCGCCCCGCACACATTGAACGTCTTCAGGCGCTCAAGGCCGAAGGTCGGCTGTTGGTAGCTGGCCCTCACCCTACCCTGGACACCCCGGAACCCGGCGAAGCCGGCTTTACCGGCAGCCTTGTGATCGCCGAGTTCGACTCCCTGGAGGCTGCAAAGACCTGGGCTGACGCAGACCCGTATGTCGATGCGGGTGTTTACCAGAAAGTCACCGTCAAGCCGTTCAAGGCCGTCCTGCCCTGAACCGCGACAGGGGTCCATGAGCGTATTGTAATAATACGTTGCTTGAACACCGGGGAAGCTGTGACAAAATTGCGTCTTTAATCGCTGACTGTCCGACCATCGCAAACTCAGGAAATATAACCAGTGACGTTCATCCGCTTTATTCTCAGTATTCTTATTGTCGTGTCCTCTGTGGCGGTAGCCCAGGCGAGAACCGCGTATGTGGACGACCAGCTATACCTGCCCGTTCGCTCCGGCCCTGGCACCCAGTACCGAATCATTGAAAATGCCCTGCCCAGTGGCACCCCCCTGGAAGTGCTCGACACCTCGAACGAGAACTTTACCAAGGTAAGGACACCCAAAGGCAATGAAGGGTGGGTATCCAAACAGTACCTGAGCGATACCCCCATCGCCCGCGACCTACTGGAGCGCGCTACCCGACAGCTGGAAGCCGCTCGCAGCGAACTGAATGAAACCAAAGAGCAACTCAGCACGGTCACCGCTGAACGCGACGAGCTTCGCGGTGCCGAGTCCTCGCTTTCAAGCCGTTCTGAAGAGCTTGAACAGGAACTCAGAAGGGTCAAGGAAGTGTCTGCCGATGCACTCAACATCCAACGGCGTAATCGTGAACTGCGGGAGGAGAATCAGAAACTCCGCAACGACCTGGAAGTGTTGACGGCCGAGAACGAACGTCTGGAGGCCAGCAAAGAGTCCGACTTCATGCTGCTCGGAGCGGCACTGGTACTGGGCGGCGTCCTTCTGGCCCTCATTATTCCGATGCTTAAACCCACAAGAAAAACAGATAACTGGGCGTAACCCTATGAAGGACTACTCGGAAAAGCGCGATTTCCATCGCATGCAGGTGAACTCAGAGATCAAGATTACAGACAGCAACGGCGAGATATTCACTGGCATATGCCGTGACCTGAGCGCCGCCGGCATGCAACTGTATGTTGATAGAGCCGTTGTGGTTGGGGAAGAGCTTCACACCATTCTCCACCCTTCCAGCGACCAGTTCCCTCCCCTGGAAACCGTGTGCGAAGTAGTCCGGTGCGAGCCCGAGGGGGACGGCTTCCTCTTGGGGGCAAACATCAGCGAAGTCACTCGCTGAAACCAAAAAACGGCGGCCAGTGGCCGCCGTTTTTATTCGTACCGGGAAAACCGAAGGTCAGACCAGCGGCTTCTCCGATACGATGATGCCGTTGTTATCGGCATAAACGAATTGCCCCGGTTGGAAGGTCACCCCGTGAAAGGTCACCGGTACATTCAGGTCGCCCAGGCCGCGCTTCTCGCTCTTGCGGGGATAGGTATCCAGGGCCTGGACACCCAAATCGGTGTTGCCGATCTCATCCACGTCACGGACACAGCCATAGATAATCAGGCCCGCCCAGCCGTTGCTCGCGGCTTTCTCCGCCAGCATATCACCCAGCAAAGCATGACGCTTTGAACCGCCACCATCGACAACCATCACCCGGCCCTCACCGGGCAGCCCAACCTGTTCCTTTACAACCGAGTTATCCTCGAAGCACTTAACGGTCACGATCTCACCGCCAAAGGCCTTGATGCCTCCGTAGTTATTGAAGCCAGGTTCCGCAACCTTCACTTCCGGAAACTCGTCACACAGGTCAGGGGTAATAATGTTTGCCACGTTGTCGCTCTCCTTATCCTGGAAATGAATTCAGTCGATCTTTTCGTCGGCCAGGAAGAACCAGGTATCCAGTACCGAATCCGGGTTCAGGGACACGGTATCAATCCCCTGATCCATCAGCCACTTGGCCAGATCCGGGTGATCAGACGGGCCCTGACCGCAAATGCCAATGTACTTGTCGGCTTTCTTGCAGGCCTGTATCGCGTTGGACAGCAGTGCCTTAACGGCTTCGTTCCGCTCGTCGAACAGGTGCGCAATGATGCCGGAATCCCGGTCCAGCCCCAGGGTAAGCTGGGTCAGGTCATTGGAGCCGATAGAGAAGCCATCGAAATGCTCCAGGAACTGCTCCGCCAGAATCGCGTTGGCCGGGAGCTCGCACATCATGATCACCCGCAGGCCATTTTCGCCGCGCTTCAGGCCGTTCTCTGCCAGTAGGCTCACTACCTGCTCCGCTTCCCCAACGGTACGAACAAACGGCACCATGACCTCAACGTTGGTCAGTCCCATGTCATTCCGTACTTTCTGGAGGGCGCGGCATTCCAGCTCAAAACAGTCCCGGAAAGTCTCGGAAATGTAGCGGGAGGCACCGCGGAAGCCCAGCATCGGGTTTTCTTCATCCGGCTCATACAGCGTGCCGCCGATCAGGTTGGCGTATTCGTTGGACTTGAAGTCCGAAAGACGCACGATAACCTTCTTGGGCGCAAACGCCGCCGCCAGAGTCGAGATACCCTCAACCAGTTTGTCGATGTAGAAATCGACCGGAGACGGATAGCCGGAAATGCGCTTCTCAACGGTTTGCTTGATGTCACGTGGCAGGCCGTCGAAATTGAGCAACGCCTTGGGGTGAACGCCGATCATCCGGTTAATAATGAACTCCAGACGAGCCAGGCCAACCCCTTCGTTCGGCAGCGCCTGGAAATCAAACGCACGATCCGGATTGCCCACGTTCATCATGATCTTGAACGGAATATTAGGCATCGAGTCCACGGTATTCTCCCGCAGCTCAAAGTCCAGGGCGCCCTCATAGATCATGCCGGTATCGCCCTCAGCACAGGAAACCGTCACTTCCTGGCCATCTTTCAGCAGTTCCGTGGCATCGCCACAACCAACCACCGCTGGAATACCCAGCTCACGAGCGATAATGGCAGCGTGACAAGTCCGGCCGCCACGGTCAGTGACGATGGCGGAGGCGCGCTTCATTACCGGCTCCCAGTCCGGATCGGTCATATCCGTAACCAGAACATCACCCGGCTGGACCCGATCCATTTCATTGATACTTTCGACAATCTTGACCGGGCCGCTACCAATCTTGTGACCGATACTACGGCCTTCCACCAGCACTTTGCCGGTCTCGTTCAGCAGGTAGCGCTCCATGACGTTGGCGGCAGCGCGGCTCTTGACGGTTTCAGGACGGGCCTGAACGATGTAGATCCGGCCGTCGTCACCGTCCTTGGCCCACTCGATATCCATCGGGCGCTGGTAATGCTTTTCGATGATCATGGCCTGTTTGGCCAATTCTTCCACTTCCGCGTCGTTAATACAGAAGCGGTTGCGATCTTCCTGCTCTACCTTCACGGTCTCGACAAACTCGCCTTCGCCGGGACTGGTATGGTAGACCATCTTAATGGCCTTGCTACCCAGGTTGCGACGCAGAACCGCCGGACGACCAGCCTGAAGGGTCGGCTTGTGAACATAGAATTCGTCGGGGTTGACGGCCCCTTGAACCACGGTTTCGCCCAGGCCATAGGAAGCGGTGACAAACACCACATCGCGGAAGCCGGATTCCGTGTCCAGGGTGAACATCACACCACTGGCGGCAGTTTCACTGCGAACCATCTTCTGGATGCCGGCGGACAATGCCACCAACTTGTGATCGAACCCGTGGTGAACCCGATAGGAAATGGCGCGGTCATTAAACAGCGACGCAAACACTTCCTTGACGGAGGTACGTACCTGTTCCAGACCCACCACATTCAGGAAAGTCTCCTGCTGGCCGGCAAACGACGCATCCGGAAGATCTTCCGCGGTGGCGGAGGATCGAACGGCGACAGCCATCTTGTCATTGCCATCCTGCAGTTTGGCATAGGCCTCTTTCAGGGCGTTATCGAGCACTTCCGGAAACGGTGTGTCGATCACCCACTGGCGAATACGGGAACCCACCCTGGCCAGTTCGTTCACATCGTTGATATCCAGCTCATCAAGGGCCTTGTCGATCTTGTCCTTCAGTCCGTCGGTCGCCAGGAATTCACGGTAAGCATGGGCCGTGGTTGCAAAGCCACCCGGAACGGTGACACCTGCATTGGCAAGATTACTGATCATTTCTCCGAGAGAGGCATTCTTTCCCCCTACCCGGTCAACATCGGACATTCCCAGGTGATCAAACCAGATAATGTAATCTTCCAAAGCACGTCTCCCTTGATTCATTAGAGCATTCTGCGCTGCGCAGTCTCGAACTGGGCGTGTATGATACTGTAACCTGCGGCAATTACCTAGGGAACCCGTCGAATCCGGAGTAGGATTACACACCATGAAACGAACTGCTTTCTTTATTTCCGACGGTACCGGCCTGACCGCCGAAGCCCTCGGCAACAGCCTTCTGGCCCAATTTGAAAAAATTGATTTTGAAAAAGTAACCGTGCCCTACATTGACGATGCGGACAAGGCCCGGGATATGGTCAAACGCATCAACAAGGCCTCAGAAACCGATCAGAGCCGACCGCTGGTGTTCGACACCATCGTTAACGGCGACATCCGTGGGATCATCTCGGATGCGGACGGCTTCATGGTAGACATCTTTGGCACCTTCCTGAACCCTCTGGAGCAGGAATTACAATCTTCCTCCTCCTACACAGTGGGCAAATCCCACTCCATTAACAACGCGGGCAATTACGAACGTCGCATCGAGGCGGTTAACTTTGCCCTCGACAACGATGACGGAGCTCGCACACGCTATTACGATGAGGCTGACCTGATCCTGGTGGGCGCCTCCCGCAGTGGCAAAACGCCAACCTGCCTCTACCTGGCCCTGCAATACGGCGTCAAAGCCGCGAACTACCCGATCACTGAAGAAGACCTGGACGATCAGTTGATGCCGTCGGCGCTGAAGCCTTATAAGGAAAAGATTTTCGGGCTCACCATCGAGCCGGAGAGACTGGCCACCATACGCAACGAACGGCGCCCGAATTCCCGCTACTCATCATTGAAGCAGTGCATGCACGAAATCGAAGAGATTGAGTTGATGTACCGGAGGGAACGGATTTCTTACCTGAATACCACGGCTTACTCTGTTGAAGAAATTTCCACCCGAATCATGGTTGCCACTGGGCTTAAGCGAAACCGCTGATGCCCCGATCAGGGGAGCAATCACCGGGACAGCGCCCTGACGAGCACTGCCCCGGTTCCCACGCCTTATAACTCCTGGATTTCCAGCGCCAGCTCCTCCGCCATCTGGCGGTTTTCCGGGCTGGTCACCACGGCGGTACTGGCGTTCTCGGGCACCAGCCACTGGCGTGCCACCCGCTTCAGATCCTCCAGCGTCACTGCCAGCACACGCTCCCGGAATCTGGCGCGCTGCTCTGGGTTGCGGCCAAACAACTGGTTATGGAACGCATGCCTTGCCGCACCCGCCGGTGAACGGGGGCGATCCAGCTGACCAATCACCCCGAGGATCGATTCTTCCAACTCCTGGGGATCATGGTCCGCTTCCTGCAGCCAGGTCAGAGCGCTGTCAAAATCCGCCAGGGTCTCGGCCAGCCGCGGATCGCGATAGGAGAAGAACCGGAAGGTACCGTTGACGCTGTCCTGCCCGGCGCCACCACCGTAGGCTCCGCCTTTTTCCCGGATCGCCCGGTGCAGATACCCGTTACGCAGGAAGCCTCCAAGCACTGTCAGCGCCGGGGCATCTTCGTGATCCAAAGCCACCGTGCTGTACGCCTTGGCGCAGAAGTTTACCTGGGTGGAAGTGAGCCAGGCCTGGCGAGTGGTGTAGTTGACCGGAGCCATCTTCCAGCCGCCGGTGTCCGCCGACTCGACCGTCTGCCAGCATGCCTTCAGATCGTCCAGCATCGGACTGAGCTGCTCATCTTCACCAATCACCAAAAACTGTCGCGACTGCTGCTGGACCTTGCGGTGCAATGCCGCCAACCTGTCGCAGAACGCTTTCAGTTCGTCTGGATCGTTCAGGGCTTTATCCAAGGTCTTCGTGCCACGTATCGCCTCCAGACCGCCTATACGGAACGACAGCCAGGCGCCCGGACTCATTCCCTGGGAAGCCGCCCCCATGGCGAGAGCGTGACCACTGCCGGTCACCGCCTGCTCACGACGGGCACGGATCTGGGCAATCAACTCGCGCACCCGCTCAGTCTCGTCAAAGCGGGCACCATGGAACACATCGCTCAGCAAGCGGGTCAGTTCGGCCCGATTGCGAGCCAGGGCCTTACCGTTGAAGATCAGATAGCCGGACAAGTCCTGGACATCGTCAATGCGGCCCTTCGCGGAGAATGACACACCGATACCGCCGGATTCCGCCGAAATACGATCCTGCATTTGCAGATAATCCAGCTCACCACACCCTACCTCAGGGATCAGGGTGGTGTAGTACGGCAGCAGCAACAACTCGTCCTCGGTCAAGTCAGGTACCGGCAAGACAACCTGCTCGTAAACCAGACCGTTAGTGCCACGGGCATACACCGTCGCACCAACACCACCTTCATACCGACTTTCCGGCTCCGGCATCTGCAGGGGCACGTCGGACAGATCCACTTTCGGCAGAATGGAATCGTCATCCTTGCGCTGCTGGCGCTCTTCCAGTGCCTGGGCACGATCCACAATCTGCTTGACCTCTTCATCAGTCAGCGAGGCCTTGCGACGTGCCAGCGCTTCACGGATGGCCTGCTGACGGCGGCTATCCAGCTTGTCATCCGGGCGCAGGGTCAGCGTCACGCGATGCGGGTTGTCCAGCAACTTCCTGCGGATCAGGTTCGGCACATACTGTGGATTACGGATTTTCTCACGCATATCCGCCAGTACCGGCTCCAGGTCCAACAGTTCCACCGGGTCACCACCATGAACCATGGGGGAAATGGCTTGCATGATCAGCTGCAATCCATAGGGGAACTGATCACCAGCAATCTCACGTTGATGCAGCTCGAGCTGGTGGAGGATGGCCTCAAGGCGTTCTTCACTGACGCCCTCTTCCGCCACTTTGCACAGAGTCCCTTCGATCAGTTCCTCCAACGCCTGTTGCTGCTCCGGTTCCGTGCCCTCAATGCCGCAGACAAAGGTCATTTCACGGTTGGAGTCCTCCAGCCCACACATGGGGGATGGCGCGTGACCAATATCGGTGGTTTCCAGGGCCCGCATCAGTGGCGAGGCGCTATTCTCCAACAACACTGCTGACAGCAGCTGACCTTCCAGGTTCTCCTGCAGGTCAAAGCTGTGGCCCAGCAACCACCCCATGACAATATGGGTCTTGTTGTCAGTATCTTCCCCTTCGCTTATGGCGTACCCCTGCTCGACCCGAACCGGCGCAAACATTCGCTTCTCATCCCTGACCGGCAGTTCAATGTCCTGACGGTCAAACCGATTCAGCGCCAGACTCTCGAAACGCTCATGATGCTCATGGGCCGGAATATTGCCGTAGGTGGCGAAAATCGCGTTGCTTGGGTGATAGTGGTGCCGGTAGAACTTCACCAGATCGTCGTAACTCAGGTCAACAATATGGTCCGGCTCGCCACCACTGTTGTAGTGATAAGTAGTGGTCTGAAACAGATGGCTGGACAGGTTCTGCCACAACTGGGAAGTTGGCGAGCTCATGGCCCCCTTCATTTCGTTGTACACCACACCGCGATAGACGAGGTCCGTGCTGGGATCCTCCGGCTTGTCGAACTCCAGGCGATGCCCTTCCTGGGCGAAATCCAAAGGATCCAGTTTGGAAAAGAACACCGAGTCCAGGTAAACCGAAAGCAGGTTATCGAAATCCTTGCGGTTCATGCTGGCAAACGGATAGGCAGTCCAGTCGCTGCTGGTGAACGCGTTCATGAAGGTATTCAGAGAGCGCCGGATCATCATGAAAAAGGGATCCCGCACCGGATAACGCTCACTACCGCACAAAGCGGTATGCTCCAGAACATGGGCCACACCGGTGGAGTCCATCGGGAACGTGCGCAGGGCCACAAAGAACACGTTTTCGTCGTTATCAGCAGCCATGTGCAGATGCCGCGCGCCGGTCTTGCGATGACGATACTCTTCAACCGTCAGGTTCAGAGTGCCAATCCGGTGACTGCGAAGCTTCTCAAAAGCCGGATGGGTTGCGTTGTCGATCACTGCAGCCATTCAATCTATCCTGTCTTTAACGATTTTAGACTTGTAGGGTAACACGTACTATCTATTATCATGCATCAGTCCCCTAGCCAATCATAAGCCCTGTAGCCAATTAAGGTAGTACCTGAATCCATGACCACAGAAACCGCGAACCACACCAGCCAGGCTCCAGCCTCCAGTGACTCAACTGGTCAGACTGAACCCGCACACACTGATGTAACCGCCAGGTCGGGCACTGGCTCCATCCAGGCGCCGGAAGTCGCGGCTTACTGGGCCGAGCGCCGCCGCTATATTGAGCGGATACGCAAGGAACCAGAGGTCCGACAACGATACTGGCGAGAAGCCGGTATATACTTGCTGCGGCGCATCCTCTGGTCATTCGGTTTTTTCCCCATCTTCCTCGCTTTCTGGGTGCCCTTTGTACTATCGAGCTTCAACCCGGTCGTTATGGCAACCGATCTGATCCCCGTGCTCCAGAGTTTTGTGGACTCTAATCCGGAAGTTCAGGCCACCACCATCAGCACCCTCGCCATTGCCTGGGTGTCCGTGGGGTTCTTTTTCCTGGTGTTCGACTTCGTGCTCACCCCCTTCCGTTCACCCTATGAATACGAAGCAGATGTGTATATGCGGTCATGGGAACAGCTCAACCATGACCAACTTCCGGACAAAGTGTGATTCGTCCGACATTCTCGTTAAATTCAGATACTTTCTGTTACATAACCTCGCATTCCCTGATTAAGATGGAGCTGTCCGGAATGCAGGAATGCGAGGTTTCCCATGGTCGACGCCAGACCACTGCTGTTCGTCAATGCGCTGGCCCTGATGCTAATGGTCACGGCGGGGTTTGCCTCCATTCATCAGGATGCTTCGTCGGTAGATGACGTTACTGCGAAACCGGTAGCGCCAAAAGGCGACATTGCTGACACCTCCCATCCAGCACCTGAGCTCCCACACGTCGAGACAGTGAGCATTGCTTCACCTGCCTCCGAGGCCGCGGCTCGTAATCATCCGGAGGTGGAGCCTTTCACCATCTCCCCCATACCCGAATCCCCCGACACGGTAGCACTGGCCGAACCACCCACTGCAATGGAACCTCAAACAGACGCCGAACCCGCGCCTGCCGCCGCAGAACCGGAGCCGACAACCGCTACGCTGGTCCTGCGCTCCAACGTCAGGGGCGATACCGTCACCATCAACGGCCGCGACTATGGCGCCACACGTCTTGATCTGGAGTTGGATCCGGGCCAATACGACATCACCATCAGCAAGAACGGATTCAAACCTTGGGATCGGACGATCGATATGAAAGCCGGGCAGGAAATGACCCTTGTCGGCAGGCTGAAGGCTTATACCACAGTGAACTTCCGTAACGGAACGTGGATCGGGGGCCTGAAAAACGGCGATGGCACCTACCGGAACGGGAAAGGGTTGCGTTACGAAGGCCACTTTGTCGATGGGGAATTCCACGGCCAGGGAACACTAACGCGGGCCAATGGCGACATCCTGACAGGTGAGTGGTCACAAGGGCGACTGAGTGGCCATGGTTCCCTGACCACGGCAGACGGAATGCTCTACGTTGGCGGCTTCCGCGATGGCAAATTTCACGGTCGAGGCAGCCTGACCTACCCCGATGGCCGCCACTACGAAGGTGAATTTTCCAACGGTGACTTCCACGGCTCCGGCGCCGAAGTGTTTGCCGACGGGAAGAAGTATGAAGGTGGGTATATTGACGGAAAATTCCACGGCAAGGGCTTACTACGCAATCCCAATGGCAGCTCCATTGAGGCCACCTTCAAACACGGCGAACCCTACGGACAGGTTCGTCTGACAACCGCGGCCGGCGAGGTCTTCACCGCCCGCACCACGGAACCCGGTGTTTGTTATCGGGACAAGAGTTACCGGGCCACTCAGTGCCCGCAACTGGAAGGCTGGTAATTCATCAGTCCGATAACGAATACATAGCTGTAACAGGTTGAGGTTGTGACATGGCAATCAAGAGCGCACTTCTGGTAGACGACTCAAAGGTGGCGAGATTCACCCTGAGCAAACTGCTGGAAAACCACGAAATGGAAGTCAACATGGCCGGCTCCGCGGAAGAGGCACTGGATTTTCTTAGCAGCCACCGAAGACCGGACGTGATCTTTATGGACCACCTGATGCCGGGCATGAACGGGGTGGAAGCGACCAAAGCCATCAAAGACAATCCTGAGACGGCCAGCATTCCCATCATCATGTGCACATCCAAAAAGTCGCCCTCTTTCATGGAAGAGGCAGAGAATTTCGGTGTCTACACGATCCTCACCAAACCACCCCAGACTGAAGGACTCAGCGACGTCCTGGACCGACTCACAAGCGACGCATCCGAAGGGGCCCTGCCCGAGCCACCCGAGTTACTGAATGGCACTCCTCAGATCTCAGAACAAGACGGACAGATCGAACAGATTGCCCGTTCGGCGGTGAAAACCCACATCAATAACCGCCTGCACGAGCTCCTGAGCGACCTCTTTGATGAACAGTTCGATCACCTCAAGCGTGCACTGGACGACTCCACGCGAAAACAGGAAGCCAGAATTGAGGAAAAGCTTGAGGCATTGGAGCAGCATGTTCGGGAGCAGACCCGCAACCTGCGGGATGACGTGGCCGCAGAGGTCAATCTCCATCTGAGTAGGGAAATGGCTGATTTACGCCAGACCCTGACACAGAGCAACGGCTTCACCAGTGAACACATGGCCGACCTGAAAGATCACATCACTAGCGTCCAGACTATTGATACGGAGTTTTGGCAAACCCTGCAATCCGAGGCCATCCAGCAGGCTCACGAAATTTCCCGGCAAACAGCGGAAGACATCGCCCACCGCACGGTTGACCTGTACCTGGCCAGACAGCGTTCATCCACCGCAAAATTCTACGCTGTCGGTCTGACCATCAGCCTCAGCGTATTTACGGTCGGGATTGCCTGGTTGTCTGGCCTGTTTGGTTGAGGCGCTTTCGGACGGCCTGCCAGTCCTTTGGTGTATCTATATCATCGAACACACCAGTGATGCCCACTCGGGTGGCCCCCGCCCACCGGAGAACTGCAGCTGCTCCACGATCCCCTTCCAGCTCCATTACTCGCGGCCAGAGCCACCGCGGCAGATAGGCTGGCACGCCGGGACGATTGCCATAGTCCGCAGCGACCGCGTGATCCGGCACACACCGGGCTGCCGCTCCCATCGCGACCAGCGCGTTGGCATCCAGCAGCGGCTGGTCCGCCAGCAACACGAAGACGCCCTTGGCTTCCGGCCCCAAGCTCAGGAGTCCTGCCCTAAGCGAGGCGGACATCCCCTCCATCCAATCGTCGACCGGCAACCACCGGGAAGGCTGCACGCGACCGCGAAACCGGACCAGCGGATACCAGGCACCGGTTGCAACCGTCACCGAAGCACTGAGATGTCTGGCCTGCAGAATCGCCCGGTCCAACAAAGTGCCGTGCCCGGTTTCCAATAAGGCTTTCGGGCGCCCCATCCGGCTGGACGCCCCCGCCGCCAGCACCAGTGCGGGGAATTGCTCATGGAAGCTGTTATTTGAATTCTTTATGGTGTTTTCCCCTCTCGCCAATACGAATTGCCGTCTGCCACATTATCAGACTGCTAGCTAGCGGGGATTTTTGCTAGAATTCGCACATCAATCAACCTCATCCTGTTCGGACTTCCCGATGAATCACCTGTTTGTGGACAACCTCACTGTTATTGATTTCGCCTACCTGGACCCGAAACGCGGCCTGGTGGGGGAAAGCTGGATCGCCGATGTGGTCCTCGGTGGTGAGCTGGATGAACAGGGCATGGTGTTCGACTTCAGTAATGTAAAACGCACCATCAAACGAGTGATCGACGAGCGCGTGGATCACCGACTGGTGGTTCCCCGTGGCTATGAAGGCCTGGCCTGGGCCGAGGAAGAGCCCGACACCTTCACCTGGACGTTGACCGATGGCTCCCGGATCGTGCACCGATCACCGGATGAAGCGGTGGCCTGGCTCTCCGCCGAGCGCGTGGTTCCATCTGCCGTGGCCGCCCTGCTTGAGCGGGAGTTGATGGCCGTATTGCCGGGCAACGTCACTGATGTTGAGGTCCACCTCCGCGAAGAGGTGATTGAAGGTGCCTATTACCATTATGTCCACGGCCTGAAGAAGCATCTGGGAAACTGCCAGCGCATTGCCCATGGCCATCGCTCCCCTATCCGCATTGATCGCAATGATCATCGGGATTACGAACTGGAAAAGCGCTGGGCGACGTTATGGCAGGATATCTATGTGGGCTCTGAAGAAGACGTCTCTCAGCGCTGGGTGGATGAGAAAGGCGTTGCCTATGTAACCTTCGAGTATGAGGCCAATCAGGGCGAGTTCTCGTTGACGTTGCCTGAGCGTAGGGTGTACATGATGGAGACGGACACCACGGTGGAATTGATTGCGGCGCATATGGCGGATCAACTCAAGGCGGAGTTTCCGGCGGACGCTATTCGGGTGAAGGCTTATGAGGGGGTTGGCAAGGGAGCCATCGCGTTGCGTTGACCCCCTCCTCATCAGCCCGCTACCAAGGGGGCTGGCGAACAGGAAACCTGCTCGCCGTCAGGTTTTGGCACTAGCTTTTCTTCAGACACAAAAAAACCGCCCGAAGGCGGTTTTTTTGATGGCTTTCCGGTGGACTAAACCGTCAAGCCGTATTGGCGTCCCCTAGGGGGTTCGAACCCCTGTTGCCGCCGTGAAAGGGCGGAGTCCTAGGCCACTAGACGAAGGGGACTAGAAATTGGTGGAGCCAAGCGGGATCGAACCGCTGACCTCAACACTGCCAGTGTTGCGCTCTCCCAGCTGAGCTATGGCCCCTCAACGGCTGCGTATATTAAGGATCCGCCCTATGGGCGTCAACCTCTTTTCTTCAATTTTTTCAGTTTTTTGAACATCCCTGTCCATTCCGTTCACTTCTTCACCAAAGCGGTTATTCCGCGAGCAACGCGGCGTACTCTTTTTCCACTCGCTTGGTTTCTTTCTTGGAGAAGCCACCCAAAACTTCCAGGGCATGGCGCAACCGCGAACGGGTCATGTCTGGCCCAAGCAGTGCCATGGAGTCCATGACCGACCAGGAATTGGGGGTACCGGCAATGGCCACGAAGATGGAAAACATGAAGTCCCCCATTTTCAGTTCCATGGCTTTGGCCAGGGTCTTGATGTCAGCAAAGATGTTGTCCTTGCTCCAATGGCGTTGCGCCTCCAGCTTCCACAGGGTGAACTGCAGCACCCGCTTGATCTGGGCTTCTTCCAGTTTGTTGTGGGCAAAGTCCTCCGGCTTGAGGTTGAGCATGCCGGAAAACATGAACGCCGCCATGGGAGCCACGTCGGAGAACACTTCCGCCCTGCCCTTGATGTGCGGGATCAAGGCACGCAGCGAGTCTTCGTTAAACCACCATTCACGCATTTTCTCCACAAACTGGTCGTCGCTCAGGTCCTCTCGCAGCCACAGACCGTTCAGCCAGCGCAGTTTTTCCACATCGAACACCGGGCCACCCAGGGACACCCGCTGGATGTCGAAATTCTCGACCATCTCGTCCAGGGTGAACTTTTCCCGCTCATCAGGCATGGACCACCCCATACGGCCCAGGTAGTTGGTCACTGCCTCCGGCAGGAAACCCATACGCTCGTAAAAATTGATACTGGTGGGGTTCTTGCGCTTGGACAGCTTGCTCTTGTCCGGATTGCGAAGCAGCGGCAGGTGGCACAGCTCCGGCATGTCCCAGCCGAAGTACTGGTACAACAGCTTGTGCTTGGGCGCGGAATTGATCCACTCCTCACCGCGCAATACGTGGGTAATGCCCATCAGGTGATCGTCCACCACGTTGGCGAGGTGGTAGGTGGGCATGCCATCGGATTTCAGCAGGATCTGGCAATCCACCTGAGACCAGTCGATCTCGATAGTGCCACGCAACATGTCGCGGATTTCGCACACCCCCTCATCTGGCACTTTCATGCGGATCACATAGGGATCGCCCGCGTCCAGGCGACGCTTCACTTCTTCCTCGGGTAACTCCAGGTCGCCTTTGATGCCCGGGTTCAGGCCCTGGGCTTTGCGCTCTTCGCGAATGGCTTCCAGCTCTTCCGGAGTGCGAAAACAGTAAAAGGCATGGCCGGCGGTAACCAGATCCAGCGCGTACTGGCGGTAAGAATCCTTACGCTCGGACTGACGATACGGCCCGTGTGGCCCGCCGACATCGGGGCCCTCATCCCATTCCAGACCCAACCAGCGCAGCGCACGCAGGATGTCTTGCTCGGACTCAGCGGTGCTGCGAGCCTGGTCGGTGTCCTCAATACGCAAGATGAACTGGCCGCCGTGCTGACGGGCAAAGCACAGGTTGAACAGGGCCACGAAGGCGGTGCCAACGTGTGGATCACCGGTGGGTGACGGAGCAATTCGGGTACGTACGGTCATGTAACGGTCCTGATAGATAAGTGGCCGACTGGAAAGCCACGCATTATAACGGCCCAGAACGAATTTCGCATGATTGTGGACCAACGCTGCCTTTAATCGGGGACTCGCTTGTTATATTATAACATTTCAATCCTGTTTCAGAGCACGACATCACCATGCCCAACACATCACAAGCCAGCATTGCCATGCTGGGACTGGCGGCGCTGCTTAGCCCGCTTTCAGCACTGGCCGCCACCAACGTCGTCACCTCCATCAAACCGGTGGAACTTCTGGTCAAAGCCGTCGCACCGGACGATGTCGACGTCACCAGCCTGGTTCCTTCAGGCTCCAGCCCCCACAACTACACCATGCGACCGTCACAGCGCAGGGCACTGGAGAACTCAGACGTGATTTTCTGGGTAGGCCCGGAAATGGAAACCTTCCTGTCTCGTCTGCTGGGCGGTGAGGAGTTCAGGGAACGCACAGTGTCGCTGATGCATGGCGATGACGTACCCCGGGCCGACGACACCGACCTGCACCATGATGATCACGGAGACGATCACGGCGACCACGGCGACCACGATGAACCTGGCCACGACGCACACGGCCATGACCATGGCGCAGGCGAGGACCCTCACATCTGGCTGGATCCGGTACTGGCCCTGGAGATGGCGAAAGACATCCACCAGGCGCTGTCACGACTGGAAGGCGCTGACACACAGGCTCTGGACACCAACCTGGCTCGATTTGAGAAGACGCTTGTGGAGGCTGAGGAAGACATTCAACACCGCCTTGAGCCACTGGCCAACATCAGCCTGTTCGCCTATCACGACGCCTTTACGCGTTACGCGGGGCACTTCAATCTGAAGCTGGACGGTATTCTTACTTTGAACCCCGAACTGTCCCCGGGGGCGCGGCACATCGCCGAGGTTCAGGACAAACTGCGCAAAGCCAATCAACCCTGCCTGCTGACCGAACCCCAGTTCAACCGTCAGTGGTGGCGCTCCATCACCGAGGGGCTGGACATCACCTTCAGCACCTGGGACCCGCTGGCTACGGACATTGAATCCGACCGGGACGGCTACGTGAACTTTCTTCGGGGCATTGCCGATGACGCGCTGACGTGTTTACCAGAGAATGCCCAGTAACAATGGAATCGAAATCATGGCCAGCAACGTCTGGCCACTGATAATGCCGGCCATCAGGGGCGCGTCACCACCGAGCTGGCGCGCCAGTATGTAGGACGAGGTCGCGGTGGGCAGCGCCGCCAACAACACCGCCACCTGCACCAGCATGCCATCCAGCCCCAACAACAGCGCCAGTCCGGCGGTAATCAGCGGAAACGCCACCAGCTTGGCTACCGACGATACCAGGAATGGCGTCGAGGCACCCCGCAACGCCTTCAACTGCAAGCCAGCCCCCACCGTCATCAGCCCCATGGGCAACGCCAGATCGCTCAGCGGTTCCAGAATACCGGCAATCAAAGGATGGAATCCGATCTGGAAATAGCTCCAGATCACACCAATGACCGATCCAACAATCAGCGGGTTGGTGACGATGGCCTTCAAAACCGGTCGAATCCGGAGCGGCCCCTGCCCCGCCGCCAGCGAAAACATCAGGATGCAAAGCAGGTTAAGCAGAGGCACCTTGACCGCCACCGCAATGGCAATCAACGACAACCCCTCGTCACCCAAAAGCATGCCGGCTGCCGCAAGGCCCACGTAGGAATTGAAACGGATACCACCCTGATAAACAGAAGAAAACACCGGCCCGGGCCAACGCCAGATCCACTGCAGCAACGCCAGCACCAGGGTCATCACCAGCAGCATGGCTACTATCAACAGCAGGATGTCGCCATAGGCAGAGGCCGGCAGGCGCGCCTGGCCCAGTTTGTAGATCAGCATGGCGGGAAACAGCGCGTAGTAGGTAAAACGCTCCGCCTGCATCCAGAAGCCTTCACCGGGGAAGTCCCAGCGCCTGAACAGGTGCCCCATTACAATCAGTGCAAACACAGGCACCAGCGCCTGGACCATCACCGGCATGTCGACTTACTCCCGAACCCCACTCACACAAGGCCGGAAAGGATAACAAAGTTAGCAGGCTAGCGTCTTGACCCGACGCCTCCTATTGGCGCCACAGCTTTCTCAACACACCACGGGTAACGGAAGCAGGCGCCGATTTGGCGATGGGCCACAAGGCTTTGAACTGCATGGAGATCGGCCGGTGCAGGCGCGGCTGTTCCACCTGAGCCCACACCTGGGAAGCCACCACATCCGGTGTCAGATTCACGCCGAGACGCTCAAACAGCCGCGAGCCCTGCTCATTCTGCTGCACCATCCCGGTATTCACAAATGGCGGCATCAGATCACCCACACGGATACCGTGGGGCTCCCACTCAATATCCAGCGCCTCTGTCATTGCCCTTACCGCATGCTTACTGGCGGAGTAGGACGCAAAATCCGGAATCCCATAGGCGGCAGATGCCGAACTCATGTTCACCACCTGGGCGTTGGGCGTCGCTTTCAGGTACGGGAACGCGGCATGCAACACCGTCATCAGTCCGATCACGTTGACTTCAACCACAGCACGATGGGCCATCAGGCTGATCTCCTCAAACGGCCCCACTTTCAGAATGCCCGCATTGTTGTGCAACAATCGCAGTTGGCCACCGGTACGCTCGGCGAACTCCGCCAGCCCTTTTTTCACCGACACCTCATCCACCACATCCATTACATGGATACTGCAGCTGTCTTCACCCAGTTCTTTCTGAAGCGCTGCCAGCGCCGCGTCATCCCTGTCCGCAGCACCAACAAACCACCCTTTGGAAGCAAATAGAAGCGCGGTTTCGCGGCCGATGCCAGCGGCGGCACCGGTAATAAAAATACATTCTTTCACGGGGAATCCTTGGGGTTAGTATTTGTCAGATCGGGATGATCTCAGGAATAAGGCCGTTCCGTGGCTGTCCATCAGGGCCAATCGCGGCGGGTATCGCTGATTGACCGGACAACACGGGCAGACAGAATGGCGTACTTTTCCAACAATGCAGACACGGTGACCGACACCTGGCCACTCAATTGATCGTCCACCGCGCGCCTCGCCTCGTCCAGAGTGCTGCCGCGCTTCAACTCCTGCACTGTCAGTGCCATACGACGATCAGACTCAAGAATGTGGAAAGCCAGCCAACGGGCAAGGTAGTCGTAAATGTCCGCAAGTACCCGCTCTTGAGGGGCCTGGCTGCCCCTGAAAATCTGAATCTGGGCGAAAAAGAGCTGATGGCTGTCGTGGTGATTGCGGACAGCCTCTTCGGCCTCCAGCCCTTCACGCCAGATAGCTTCTTCCGATTTGAAATGAAACGCCGCGTAGGACAGCAGTTCATCAAGAATCTGACTGCAATCCACGCCGGCACCACTTGAGACAAAGTGCTGGGCGAGCCGATTCAGAATATCGACCAACACCTGGTGTTGCTGGTCAATCACCCCAATTCCGGTCTCGAAATTCTGATCCCATGGGAATGGTTCGAACCCAGCGGAGTCCCCCTTTTGATCCGACATGGACAAGCCCCTCCACCTGAACGCGTCGTTATCGTCAGAGTATCGGGTATGGCATCCGGATACCTTGTCCGAGATCAAGGCGGGGGACGACTTCAGTTGAACAGCAGACCGTAGACCATCATCAACACCAACACGATCTGGATAAGATAGAAAGTCGCCCTCAGCAGTATCTGCACAAACGATAGGCCGCTGATATGCACCAGACTTTGAGCAATTCGCGCATAAAGAACGAACGCTGCCAGCGTATTGACCACATCCAGGCGGTCCATCAAGCCGGCAACAACCACAACCGACGCAAACACCGCGAAATTCTCGATACAGTTCAGGTGCGCAGCCTTGGCGCGCTGTAGGATCGGTGCATCAGTCGGCTGCTTGTTACGCTCCCAACTGTCGATCGGTTTTGCGCCCGTCAATGCCTGGGGCACACGGGGAACGGCGTAAATCAGCGCCAGGATCAACATCCATCCGGCATAAAGCAATACTGCAGTATAAGCGGTCATCTATCCTTCCTTTTTATCGGTTTTAATCGGGCATTGCCCCTTACTGGTTCGTTGAACGGATCGCATTGAGGTTAACGCCGAAAGCCTTGGGCAGCCTCCGGTCTACGGGTATTCTTGTAATATGGCCCACAGAGTACTGGTCAGATGGCTACCTCCGTGAGATGTTTGGCGGACAAAGCACTTGTCATTGGTGGCCAATGCTCAACGAATCACTTCATACAATCTTGCACTCCGGGCTGCCGAACTGGACGCGACAGCCTAACCAACCCGTCACCTATCCCCGCGTGTTTGTCGCGTCGGCGGTGGCACGTGGCGCAAGCCGAAGCGGGATCTTGCAGCGCGCAGGCATCTCGGCGGAGATTCTGGATGATCCGGCGGGGCGAATCTCTTATCTGCAAACCCTACAGCTTTTCGAGGCGGTTCACGCCGCGATTGGCGACACCGCACTGGGCTTCGATACCGGCTTGCGCTTGCCGCTGACCGCCCACGGCAACCTGGGATACGCACTGATGTGCGCGCCTACCCCGCGTGATGCCATCTCTATTCTGGAGCGCTTCTGGCACTTGCGCGGGCGCGGAACACTGATGACAGTGAAAGAGTCCGAGCACGAGCTGTTCTTTGAGATCGAGCCGGAAGTTCCCATCCCGGCGCCCCTCAGAGAGATGATGTTCAGTTCCATTCTGACCAGCATGATTCGCGGCATGGAGTTCGTGTTGCCCATGCTACCCAATGAACGAGACATCTGGTTATGCGGACCAGAACCAGAGGGCTATCGTAACCGACAGCAGCAGGTGCCCCGTGTCAGGTTCAACATGCCCCGTGCTGGCGTGGTGCTGGGCGGTGACAGTTCCTGGCTGAATGAACCATTGCCAACCGCCAACCCGGAAGGGTTGGCCCAGGCGCTGACGCAATGTGAACAGGAAAGCGCTCTCACAGAGACGGACAACGACATTGCCCGCCAGGTCCGTGCCCATTTGGTGCTGGGCAAGAATGGCTACCCCTCCCCCGAGCAACTGGCCGTCAATCTGTGCCTGACACCCAGGACATTGCGCAGACGATTACATGAACAGGGCCAAAGTTATAGGCAGATGTTGGACGATGTTCGCCTTCGTGACAGTTGCCATTTGTTGGCAAACTCTGAGATGGAGATCCAGACTGTGAGTGAATTGCTTGGCTTTACAGACCCTGCGAACTTTACCCGAGCTTTCAAGAACTGGACGGGAATGGCTCCGCACCAGTGGCGGCGCAATAATTCGCAGCCAGAACGCTAGTCCGCTGCCCATCGCAGTGGCCACCAGGCAGCCCAATGCTGCCACTAACATTTCGCAAAAGCCGTACGGCCATCGACGTCGCCTTCCTGATACAATAACCCCTGATTTCACTTGCTCCGTACCTCACTACGGCAGATGACGAATAGATTCGGATTGAGCAGTCAATGACGGTAAACAGCACAACAGACAACGTGGACCTTTCACTGGAACAGAACGCGAGAACCGGCTCCGGACCCTCCCGGAAGTTCTGCGTGGCCCCGATGATGGACTGGACCACCACTCATTACCGCTACCTGGCACGTCAGCTCAGCCGGCACACACTCCTCTACACGGAAATGGTGACCACCGGTGCGCTGATTCATGGTGATACCGCCCGCTTTCTTCGTCATGACGAGGCGGAGTACCCGCTGGCGCTGCAGCTGGGCGGCAGCGATGCCGGTGAACTGGCCCATTGCGCGAAGCTGGCCGAACAGTACGGGTTTGATGAAGTGAACCTGAACGTGGGCTGCCCCAGTGACCGGGTGCAGAACAACATGATCGGCGCCTGCCTGATGGGGCATCCGGACAAGGTCGCTGAAGGTGTACGGGCGATGATCGACGCAACCGGCCTGCCGGTGACGGTCAAGCACCGCATTGGCATTGACGGGCGGGAGTCCTGGGACGATCTGTGTGAATTTATTGAGAAAGTCGCTGACGCCGGTTGCCGAACGTTTATTGTCCATGCCCGCATTGCCATTCTTGAGGGCCTGAGCCCCAAGGAGAACCGGGACATTCCACCGCTGAAATACGACTGGGTGTATCGCCTGAAGACCAAATACCCGGAGCTGGAGATCATCATCAACGGCGGCATCAAGACCTTTGAGGAATGCCATCAACATCTGGAACACACGGACGGTGTGATGCTGGGACGCGAGGCCTACCACAATCCCTGGCTGCTTGCGGGGGTCGATCCGCTGTTCTTCGGGCAGTCCGCACCGGTACAGAGCCGCCATGAGGCGTTGCGAGCGACGCTGCCGTTTATTCAGCGCGAACTGGAACGGGGCGTGTTCCTTACACACATGTCACGTCACCTGTTGGGATTGTTCCATGGACAACCGGGGGGCCGTCAGTTCCGCCGCTACATCAGCGAGAATGCCCATAAACCCGGGGCGGGACTGGAGGTTATCGAGGACGCCCTGGCAAGGGTTCGGGAACCTGCGGAACCAGTAATCGCGCCTGCTTAATCAGATCTATACGTTTTGTTGTCTTGTTCCTGTCAGAGCAGCCCGTTATTGTAGGGAAAACAACTGAGACACGACGACAGGACAACGAATGACCAGCAAGCTTGAACAACTGAAATCCATGACCACGGTAGTAGCTGATACCGGTGATCTGGATGCCATCGCCCAGTGGCGCCCCGAGGATGCCACCACCAATCCTTCCCTGCTGCTGAAAGCCGCAGCGTCAGACGCCTATCGCCCCATGCTGGACAAGGCCGTTTCCATGGCCAGCCAGCATGGCGGCTCTGATGCCGAACAGTTGGCCTACGCCACGGATGCACTGGCGGTACTGGCCGGGCGCGAGATTCTGGAGCTGATTCCCGGCGTGGTCTCCACTGAGGTGGATGCACGCTTGTCTTTCGATACCGACGCCACACTGGCTCGCGCTCGCAGGCTGATTGACCTGTACCGACAGCAAGGCGTGGATACCAGCCGGGTGTTGATCAAGGTTGCCTCTACCTGGGAAGGCATCCGCGCGGCAGAGCAGCTGGAAAAAGAAGGCATTCATTGCAACCTGACTCTGCTGTTCTCGTTCGTGCAGGCGGCCGCCTGTGCCGATGCCGGCGCTTTCCTGATCTCGCCGTTCGTCGGCCGCATCCTCGACTGGCACCTGGCCCACAGCGACCGGGACAGCTTCCCGGCGGCGGAAGATCCGGGCGTCCAATCTGTGTCTCGCATCTATAATTACTACAAGGCCAACGGTTTCAAGACCGTGGTGATGGGCGCCAGTTTCCGCAACCTCGGTGAGATCGAGACGCTGGCCGGCTGTGACCGCCTGACCATCAGCCCTGCCCTGTTGCAGGAGCTGAAAGATGATACTGCGCCGCTGAAGCGCCAATTGTCACCAGCGACCGCCAGCAGTTCCGATGGGTTCGGCACTATGGATGAACGCCTTTTCCGCTGGGAGTCCAACGAAGACGCCATGGCCACCGAAAAGCTGGCGGAAGGCATTCGCCGCTTCGCCGCCGACCAGATCGAGCTGGAAGGCCGGGTCAGGCAACTGGCCAAAGCCGCGTAACAGGCGTGCATTAAGAGGAGTATTCTTCAGGTTATGATCGAACGTCTGAAGCAGTTATTTGCCCCTACTGAGGAAACCCGGGAAGAGCCGGATCGGCACTCACTGGCGGTGGCCGCCACCGCGCTGATGGTTCAGCTCTCGCGCATTGATAACAACGAGGATGAGCGAGAACTGCAAACCATCGTGGATTGCGCCGTAAAGGCCCACGAGGTCACCCGGGAAGAAGCCGGTGAGATCCTTGAGGACGCCCTCAGCCACGCGGATGATGCGACATCTCTGTACGAATTTACTGGCCAGATCAATGAACAACTGGACCAGGACGCCAAGCAGACCCTGCTGGAGAGCATCTGGCGAGTGGCGTTTGCCGATGGCCGCATCGACAAATACGAGGAACACCTGATTCGCCGCATGGCCGATTTGCTGCATCTTAATCATCGCGAATACATGCAGGCTCGCCATCGTGCGGAAGGCGCGGACTGATTGTTAAAGGAGCCAACATGCTAGCCATTCTCCACCCCGATACACGACTGGACAGTGACGCCTACCGGCAAACCATGCATTTCCTGGAAAACCTGCCGGGCGTCTCGGTTCGGGTCCATGAGGTTCAGGGTGCCAGCCAGCGGTTGACAGAAATCTACCTGCTGGGTGATACCAAATCGCTCGACAAGGAGGAGATTGAAGCCCTGCCGGCGGTGGAGCGGGCCATCCGCATCTCCGATGACTATCGCATTCTGGGTCGCCACCGGGATGACAAGCGCCAGAGCGGCTTTACCTACAACGGTGTGGATTTCAGCCAGTCCAACCTGAACATATTTGCCGGACTGTGCGCCGTCGACGTGCCCGAACACGTGGAAATGATGATGCAGGCCCTGGAGGATCATGGCGAGGTCTGCACCCGTATGGGCGCGTACAAGCCGCGCACCAACCCCTACTCCTTTCAGGGGCACGGCAAGGGCTGCCTGCCCTGGGTTTTCGAAAAGGCGGGCAAACATGGCATCAAGGTGATCGCCATGGAGATCACCCACGAGAGCCATATTGAGGAAATCGACACCTGCCTGGAGAAACTGGGGCGACCCACCGGCGTAATGCTTCAGGTGGGTACCCGCAACACTCAGAACTTTGAGCTGCTGAAAGCCATTGGTCGCCAGAGTACCTACCCGGTACTGCTGAAACGGGGCTTCGGTATTACCCTGAACGAATCTCTGAATGCCGCCGAATACCTGGCCAGCGAAGGCAACGCCAATGTCATTTTCTGCCTGCGGGGCATGAAAACCGAGGCCGGCCAGCCACATCGCAACATGGTGGATTTTGCCCATGTACCGGCGGTGAAGCGTCTGACCCGTATGCCGGTATGTGTGGATCCGTCCCATTCGGTGGGCAGCCGGGAGAAATCTCCCGACGGCATTCTCGATGTTATGCACGCCACCGCCCAGGGTGTGATTGCCGGCGCCAACATGGTACTGGTGGACTTCCATCCGAAACCGGAGAAAGCCCTGGTGGATGGTCCACAAGCGCTGCTGATGAACGAATTACCCGCTTACCTCGAAGATATCCGTTTGTGCCACGACACCTGGAAGAAACGCCAGTCCATTTACCAACGCCTAAAGGAATCTGCAACAGAATGATTGTCTACGGACACCGTGGGGCCAAGGGAGAAGCCCCGGAAAATACACTCGCCGGATTTACCCATGCGTACCGGCACGGCATTCGCCACTTCGAACTGGACCTGGTGCTGTCAAAAGATGGCAAGCCGGTGATCATCCATGACCTTTCGGTGGATCGTACCACCGACAAGAAAGGCGCTGTCGCCAACTATACCGCCGACGAACTGGCAGCAATGGACGCACGGAAGAACGCGACGCCCTGGTCAAGAAAAGCCGGAATACCCAGCCTGGAAACGCTGCTGGACGAGTTTACTGATCTCGAACACCTGCAGCTGGAGGTCAAGAAGGACAATCGACAACGGTTGAACGTCCTTTGTAACCGCCTGACGGAAATCATTCAACGCCGGGAACTGCACTTCCGGGTCACCGTGACCTCGTCGGATGTGTGGTTTCTGCAGCAGATTCGGAGACGGGACAAGAACATTCGCATTGGCCTGGTCGCCGAGCGCAAGTTTCCCAGGCCAGTCAATGTGGCCTCACGACTTCATTGCCAGTTCCTCTGCGTGAACTGGAAAATCTGCTCGAAAGCTGTCGTGGACGACGCCCATCGCCGGGGCATGCAGGTATCGGCGTGGACCGTGAACCGCATTCACGACATGCTGGAACTGGAGAAGCTTGGCGTGGATAGCATCATCTCCGACTTCCCCACCAGTACCCGCATGTATTTCGATAACCGCGCGAACTCGGTCCTCAGCCTGCCCAACAGCGAAACGCTCCAGAGCGCGACTGAAGACACCGCTGTATCCACGGATTAAAAAATCCGGTTCAGCCCGTTCAATGCCGCAACCCGGTAGGCCTCTGCCATGGTCGGGTAGTTAAAGGTGGTATTGATGAAGTAGTTCAGGGAATTGGCTTCGCCTTCCTGATTCATGATGGCCTGTCCGATGTGGACGATCTCGGCCGCCTGGTCACCGAAGCAATGGATACCCAGAATCTCGCGGGTTTCCCGGTGGAACAGGATTTTCAGCATTCCCACGGCTTCCCGTGTGATCTGGGCGCGAGCCAGATCCTTGAAGAATGCCTGACCTACTTCGTACGGCACCTTGGCTTCGGTCAGCTCACGCTCGGTCTTACCCACGGAGCTGATCTCGGGAATCGTGTAGATCCCGGTCGGCACGTCCGACACAAAGCGGAAGTATTCGTCGTGCAGGATATCGGAGGACGCCGAGCGGCCCTGGTCGTAAGCAGCACTCGCCAGGCTTGGCCAGCCGATCACATCGCCAGCGGCGTAGATGGTATCCACTTCCGTACGGTAGTGTTCGTCCACCGCCAGCTGTCCACGGCCGTTGGGCACCAACCCGACGTTGTCGAGGCCCAGCTTCTCCGTATTACCGCTACGCCCATTGCACCACAGGAACGCATCGGCCCGAATTTTCTTGCCAGACTTCAGCGATAGCACCACCCCATGATCATCGCCATCAACCGACTCGTATTCCTCGTTGTGACGGACCAGCACACCATTATTGCGCAGATGGTAGCTAAGGGCGTCTGAAATCTCATCATCCAGGAACGTCAGCAGGCGGCTACCGGGGTTGATCAGGTCAACCTTCACACCCAGACCGGCAAAAATGGAGGCATATTCCGACCCAATCACCCCGGCACCATAGATAATCAGCGTACGAGGGGTATGGGACAGGTTCAGGATGGTATCGGAGTTGTAAATCCTGTGGTGACGGAAGTTCACATCCGGCGGCAGATAAGGCCTGGAACCAGTGGCAACAATCGCCTGCTTGAAGTGCAACGTCTCAACGGATTTGCTGCCGCGAACTTCAATACGGTGCTCGTCCAGGAAGGAGGCGTGGCCGCTGATCAGGTCGACCCGGTTACGGGCATAAAACTGGGTTCTCAGCTTTACCTGCTTGTCGATCACCTTCTGGGCGTTCTGCAGAACGCGGGGAAATGAAAACCAGCGGGGTTCGCCAATATCCCGGAACATCTGGTTGGTATTAAAGGTGATGATCTGTTTGACGGAGTGGCGCAGCGCCTTGGAAGGAATGGTCCCCCAGTGGGTGCAGTTACCACCAACCGTGGGCTTGTCTTCGATGATCGCGACACGTTTGCCGTGTTTCGTCGCATTCATCGCTGCGCCTTCTCCGGAAGGACCAGCGCCGATAACGACGACGTCGTAATGATGTTCTGCCATGCGTGCAGTGACTCCTTATGTACGCCGTACAACTGAGTTTATAGTTATAGAAACGAAGTTAACGATCCCCAACCCTGCTGGCATCGTAGCTCAACGCTTCAGCAGACTTACCTTCGTTGGCCAGCCGCTCATTTTCTTCTTCACACTTCTGCGTGTTACCGCCACAAATATCACAGGACTTGCTGATACCCAGAGCGCCAATACCGCCGCAGGTGCCACTGATCGGCTTGCGGCCGAAAATAACACCGATCGACATGGCCGCCACCAGGACGGAAACAATCAGTAAAACCAACAGAAAGGTACCCATAAGTCCTCCCCTAGTCTGTAACGTACGCAGTGAAAGCCGGCGTGTAATGAACCTCAAACCCGTTATCACTTCGTACAATGAAATAAGCCGCTACGTTTTCACGGGTCGCCAGAGCCTGCGCCCGCTCATACCCCATGACGTTGAAACCGGTTGCCAGTGCGTCCGCCAGCATGCAGTTGTCGGCGATCACGGTCACGGAAGCCAGATTGTGCCGGATCGGTTTACCAGTCTCGGGGTCAATTGTATGTGAATAACGGCGACCGTCCGATTCGTAATAGTTACGATAATCCCCGGAGGTTGCCATAGCCTGGCTATCCAGCGCCACTACGCGATTAATCTGGCGGCGCTCCGACACCGGCTCCTCTATCGCCAGCCGCCAGGCATCGCCATTGGGCTTGCGTCCGTTGACACGAACCTCACCACCGATTTCCACGAGATACGCTTCCACACCGGCATTATCAAGATAGCGGGCGACGGCGTCCACCGCATAGCCCTTGGCAATCGCCGACAAGTCAATGTATTGCGGTTTCCGGGCTCTCAGCGCAGGCGGATCGGGACGGAGCTCAATATTCTCGTATCCGGTGGCGTCCAGTTTTGCCTGGAGTTTACTTTCTTCGGGGACCTCATCCGGCCGGGCCTCGGGCCCGAATCCCCAGAGATTTACCACCGGACCAATGGTGACATCAAAAGCGCCGTCGGTCAGGTTGGAAACCCGGGCCGCCGTGGCAAGTACTTCATGGAGAGGCTCCGAGAGTTCAATCCATGCCGATTGATCCTCCCGACGGTTGAGGCGGGAGAGCTCCGAATCCTCACGCCAGGTTGACATGGAAGCGTCCACGTCTTCCAGAACCTGTTCTATACCTGTGCCCAGATTCTCAAGGTGGGACTCATTTTCCGTCAATACGACATTGATATGATACTGGGTACCGAACACCGGGCCGGCAATTTCCCAGACTTTTTCCTCAGGCTCAAACGAACAACCCGCCAGGGCGGCAACGGCCAGCGCCCAGAAGACGCTGACCATTGCCACCCTGACGGGCCGAAACATGCGGGATGTCATGCGAGTGTATTACCCTCCAAAGTCATCCAGCATGATGTTCTCGTCCTCAACACCAAGATCCTTCAGCATCTTGATCACGGACGCGTTCATGATGGGGGGCCCACACATGTAGTATTCACAGTCTTCAGGTGCCGGGTGGTCCTTCAGATAGTTGTCGTACAACACATTGTGGATAAACCCGGTGGGGCCTTCCCAGTTGTCTTCAGGCAGCGCATCCGACAAAGCCACGTGCCACTCGAAATTTTCATTCTCTTCGGCCAGACCGTCAAAGTCTTCCACGTAGAACATCTCGCGGACGCTACGGGCACCGTACCAGAAGCTGATCTTGCGCTTGGAATTCAGGCGCTTGAGCTGGTCAAAGATGTGGGAGCGCATTGGCGCCATGCCCGCACCACCACCGATGAACACCATTTCGGCATCGGTCTTCTTGGCAAAGAATTCACCGAACGGCCCCATCACGGTCACCTTGTCACCCGGCTTCAGGTCGAACACGTAGCTCGACATGATGCCCGGCGGATAATCCGTTCCAGGAGGTGGCGTGGCGATCCGGATGTTGAACTTCAGTACACCCTTCTCTTCCGGATAGTTCGCCATCGAATAGGCACGGATGGTTTCTTCCTTGTTAACCGCCTTGTAGCGCCAGATATTGTGCTTGTCCCAGTCTTCGTGGAACTCTTCCTCGATATCGAAGTCCTTGAAATCGATCTCGTAGGGAGGGCACTCCAACTGGACATAACCACCGGCGCGGAAGTCCACTTCCTCGCCTTCAGGCAGCTTCAATACCAGTTCCTTGATGAAGGTCGCCACGTTGTGGTTGGAGATGACCTCGCATTCCCACTTCTTGACGCCGAAGAATTCTTCCGGCACTTCGACCTTCATGTCCTGCTTCACAGGAACCTGGCAGGACAGGCGCCAGCCTTCTTTCTCTTCACGATTGGTGAAATGGGTCTTCTCCGTTGGCAGCATCGCGCCGCCGCCTTCCAGAACCTTACACTTACACTGGGCACAGGTACCGCCACCGCCACAGGCAGATGACAGGAAAATGCCGCTGTTTGCCAACGTACCCAGGAGCTTACCACCCGCTTCGGTGGTCAGGGTGTGTTCCGGGTCGTCATTGATTTCGATAGTCACATCACCGGTGCTTACCAGCTTGGAACGGGCCGCGAGGATGATCGCGACCAACGCCAGTACGATAACGGTGAACATGACCACGCCGAGAATAATTTCTGTACTCATGGTCTCGCCTTTTCGTTAAACCGAATCACCGGGTTGATTACAGTGAAATACCGGAGAATGACATGAAGCCCAGGGACATCAGACCAACAGTAATGAAGGTGATACCCAGCCCACGCAAACCGTCCGGCACGTCACTGTACTTCAGTTTCTCACGGATGCCAGCCAGGGCAACAATGGCCAGCGCCCAGCCCAAACCGGCACCAAAGCCGTATACCACACTCTCACCAAAGGTGTAGTCCCGCTCAACCATGAACAGCGACGCACCGAGGATGGCGCAGTTCACCGTAATCAGTGGCAGGAACACACCCAACGCGGCGTAAAGCGCGGGTATGTATTTGTCCAGGACCATTTCCATGATCTGCACGATAGCGGCGATAACACCGATGTAGGTCAACAACCCGAGGAAGCTGAGGTCAACGTTGGGCAGACCGGCCCACTCAAGCGCGCCTTCACGGAGAATGCTGTTGTACAGCAGGTTGTTCACCGGCACGGTTACGGTGAGCACGACTACCACGGCAATACCGAGACCAACAGCCGCCTCAATCTTCTTGGAGATCGCCAGGAAGGTACACATCCCCAAGAAGAAGGCCAGCGCCATGTTCTCAACGAAAACGGCCTTCAGAATCAAGCTGATATAATGTTCCATCAGAAGGCCTCCTTAGCGGTATGGCGAGACATCTTGTAATCGGGCTCTTCCACCTGCTCAGGTTTCCAGGTACGTAGGCCCCAGATCGCCAGACCGATGATGAAGAACGCGCTCGGAGGCAGCAGCAACAGACCGTTGGGTACATACCAGCCGCCTTCGTTCACCACCGGCATCAGCGAGACACCAAACAGCGACCCCGCGCCCAGAAGTTCACGGAAGAAGGCAACGAAAATCAGCAGCACCGAGTAGCCCAGACCGTTACCAACGCCATCCAGGAAACTCAGCCAGGGGCCGTTCTTCATGGCGAAGCCTTCCGCACGCCCCATGACGATACAGTTGGTGATGATCAGACCCACAAATACCGAGAGTTGCTTGGAGATCTCATAGGCAAAGGCCTTGAGAATCTGGTCAACCACGATAACCAGTGAGGCAATAATCGTCATCTGAACGATGATCCGGATGCTGCCCGGAATCTGGGCACGCACAAGGGAAACCGCCAGGTTGGAACAGGCTGTTACCGCGATAACCGCCATACACATAACCAGCGTTACGCTCATGCTGGTCGTTACTGCCAGCGCGGAACAGATACCAAGAATCTGCAACGCGATCGGGTTGTTACTAAAAATCGGTTCGAAGAGAACCTGTTTGGCTGAAGCGTCTGCCATGATCAGACCTCCCCTTCACGAAGTTTTTTCAGGAACGGCGCATAGCCACGGTCACTCATCCAATAATTAACCAGCTGTTCCACACCGCGGCTCGTCAGGGTCGCACCGGAGAGCGCGTCGACCTTATGCTCCCTATTGGCAGCATCGGCGCTTACGCCACCTTTAACCAGGCGAATCTGGGGCTCTTCCATCGTGTCGCCGTAGACTTCCTTACCGACCCACTGACTTTTCCAGCGGGGGTTATCCACTTCGCCGCCAAGACCGGGAGTCTCTGCGTGAGCGTAGAAACCGAGCCCTTCGATGGTGTTGGCATCACCCTTCAAGGAGACAAAGCCGTAAAGGGTAGACCAGAGGCCGTAACCGTGCACAGGCAGGACCACACGCTCCAGTTCACCATTTTCGGAGAGCGTGTAAATCTTGGCCACGTTCGGACGGCGCTTGATACCCGCCTTGTCTTCCGACGACGGAATGTCAATGGACATGGCAGGATCAGAGGCCGCTTTGTACATATCGTACTTCATCGGATCCTCTACGCCGACCTGGGATGGCTCGACGTAATCCCCACTGTCCAGATCCAGCAGGCGCACGTCAAAACGGGAGAACTCCTCCTCAATTTCGTCGGCGCTCGCACCTTCCTGCAACATGCCGGCAGCCGCCAGGATGTTGGTCTTAATATCCAGATTCTGGTTCTTGATTTGAGCAGGTCTGAGCGACACCGCGGCAGTGGAAACCACCACCGAGAAGACAATACTCAGTACCAGGGCAACAATCAGCGTTCTGGAGACGGTTTCTTTAGCTTTAGCCACGAGCAAGCCTCCGTTTGATGTTGGCCTGAACCACATAGTGATCCATCAGCGGTGCGAACAGGTTGGCGAACAGGATGGCAAGCATAATGCCTTCCGGAAACGCCGGGTTAACGACACGAATCAGTACCGTCATCACGCCCACCAGGATGCCGAAACACCAGCGCCCCGTGTTGGTCATGGCGGCAGACACCGGATCGGTTGCCATGAACATCATACCAAAGGCAAAACCGCCCATGACCAGATGCCAGTGTGCCGGCACATTAAACATCGGATTGGTGTCGGAACCGATAAGGTTCAGCAGCAGGGTCATAGCGATCATGCCGATCATGACGCCCCCCACAATCCGGTATGACGCAATTTTCATCACCAGCAGGATAAGACCGCCGATCAGAATTGCCAGCGTGGAGGTTTCACCCACGGAGCCCTGAATGGTGCCCATGAACGCTGACATCCAGCCAATCTGTGCCTCAAGAGCTTCCAAACCGCCACTGGCAGCCCAGCTCAACGCCGTAGCGCCGCTAAAGCCATCCACAGCGGTCCAGACGGTATCACCGGAGATCTGCGCCGGATACGCGAAGTAAAGGAACGCTCGGCCGGTAAGGGCCGGGTTAAGGAAGTTTTTGCCGGTACCGCCAAATACTTCCTTACCGATTACCACACCGAAGGTAATACCCAAAGCCACCTGCCAGAGCGGAAGATCCGGTGGGCAGATCAGGGCAAACAACACGGAGGTGACGAAGAAACCTTCGTTGACTTCGTGGCGGCGAACGGTGGCGAACAACACTTCCCAAAAGCCACCGACGACAAAAGTCACGAGGTAAATGGGCAGGAAGTAGGCCATGCCGTAGACGAAATTATCCCAGATACTGGCGGCGTTGTTACCCGCCAGCGCACTGATAAACGCTGTACGCAGACCGCCGTCACCCATCAGGGCGTCCGGATTTTCAGCCAGGAAGCTGTTGGCCTGGAAGCCGATGTTCCACATACCGAAGAACATGGCCGGGAAGGTACACAACCACACAGTGATCATGATGCGCTTCAGGTCAACGCCATCACGAACGTGAGCCGTGGTGGAGGTTACACTGCCCGGCGTGTAGAAAATGGTATCGACGGCTTCGTAAAGCGCGTACCAGCGCTCATACTTGCCACCCTTTTCAAAGTGATGCTCGATGCCATCGAGAAACTGTCGGATTGCCATCGTATTAGCCCTCGATCTCGATTCGGGTCAGGTTCTCGCGGAGAATCGGACCGTATTCATATTTACCCGGGCACACGAAGGTACACAGCGCCAGATCCTCTTCATCCAGTTCCAGTGCACCCAGCTTCTGTGCCGTTTCCGTGTCGCCAACAATCAGCGAGCGCAACAGCTGAGTCGGCAGGATATCCAGGGGCATGATTTCTTCGTACGTGCCCACCGGCACCATGGCGCGCTCACTACCGTTGGTGGTGGTGGTGAAGTTGAACAACTTGCCGCTGACCAGCTTGGACAGGTAGATGTTGAGCACCGAGAACTTGTTCGGGCCCGGAGACAACCAGCCCATGAACTCTCGCTTATAGCCCTCTTCCAGAACAGAGATCTGATTCGCGAAGCGACCGAGGTAGGCACAGGGGCCGTCACCACGGCGACCACCAAACACAGAGCCGGAGATCATGCGAACATCGCAGTCGGTGGCTACTTCGTCTTGCAGCAATTCGTTCAGATTGACGCCGACACGGGTGCGGATCAGGCGCGGCTTCAGGGCCTTGGGACCACCAACCGCAACCACTCGCTCCACAGGCAGTTCACCGGTCTCGAACAGTTTGGCAATGTCGATGACATCCTGATAGCCGATTGACCAGACCACCTTGTGGCCAGCGATCGGATCCAGGTAGTGGATGTGCGTGCCCACGTTACCGGCCGGGTGAACACCATCGAACTGGTGTACTTCCACGCTATCGGACTTGGGAACGGGAACATCCGAGCCAGGCTTGCCAGAGACAAAAACCTTGCCAGTGGTCAGCTTGCTCAGGATTTTCAGGCCTTTTTCAAACGCAGCACCGTTTTCGCGAATGATAACCGTGGGATCAGCAGCCAGAGGGTTGGTGTCCATCACGGAAACAAAGATGGAGTGGGGAGCCGTGTCGATGGCCGGTACCTTGCTGTAAGGACGCGTCTTCAACGTAGTCCACAAACCGGACTCTACCAGGTTATCGACAACCTGCTGGCGCTCAAGACCAGCCAGATCCGCTTCATTGTAGCGGGCAAAGGTTTCAGCATCATCGCCATCAATCTCGATAACGATCGACTGGAACACACGACGCTCACCACGGTTGATTTCTTTTACCACACCGGCTGCCGGGGAGGTATAACGAACGCCTTCGGTCTTCTTGTCCGTGAACAGCAGCGTACCGCGCTTGACACGGTCTCCCTCTTTCACAGCCATCGTCGGCTTCATGCCGTTGTAGTCAAAACCGATCAATGCCACGTGGCGAACGGGTTTGCCGTCAGTAATGGTCTGCTCAGGAGTGCCGCTGATGGGAAGATCCAGGCCTTTTTTGATCTTAATCATTAGCCTTATCCAATCATCAGAAACTATTCGATGGATTTGCAACGTCGGTCCCTATGGCCCAGATTCCCTTCTCAGGTTGCACCAGGATGGCTGCACCGACGCAGCGAAAGCCCAGAGAGTGAAAATCACCATGCTTTCGACAAAAGGGAAAGATGAGAAACGGGTGCCAGACGTACCCAAAATCGCGCCAATTATAGAGATTATGTAATCTTATTTCCACCAGAAACCCGGCGGAGTTTGTGCTCGAACGTAACACAACCATGGTGGAATTCGGGCCAAAAAGAAACCCCGGCAGCAAAAGCTGGCGGGGTTTCTGACCTTGGCGACACAGCGTGAGCAGCGTCAGGCGCTTAGCAATAAGCGGCCATCTGCGACCAAGGTATTAGTCGCGGGCACGCTTCGGGAAGATCGGGTAAGTCACGCCTGCCATCTGGTTGACGCAGCGAACCACCTGGGCGCTGTAGCCAAACTCGTTGTCATACCACACGTACAGAATCACACGCTTGCCACCGGCAATCGTTGCCTGAGCGTCAACAATACCAGCGTGACGCGACCCTACGAAGTCTGTGGACACCACCTCAGGAGAATTCACGAAATCGATCTGCTTCTGCAGCTCGGAGTGCAGCGCCATCTCACGCAGATAATCGTTAACGCTGTCTACGCTCACATCGCTCTTCAGATTGAGATTCAGAATAGCCATGGACACGTTCGGCGTCGGGACACGGATAGCGTTCCCGCTCAGCTTGCCTTTCAGCTCCGGCAATGCCTTGGCAACCGCCTTGGCAGCACCGGTTTCGGTGATAACCATGTTCAGTGCCGCACTGCGACCACGACGACTGCCCTTGTGATAGTTATCGATCAGGTTCTGGTCGTTGGTGTACGAGTGGACCGTCTCAACGTGACCGTCCTCGATACCGAACTCATCGTTGATCGCTTTCAGAACCGGGGTAATGGCATTGGTTGTACAGGAAGCCGCTGACAGGATCTTGTCCTCGTCGGAAATCCAGTCGCTGTTGATGCCGTAAACGATATTCTTGATATCACCCTTACCTGGCGCAGTCAGAATGACACGACTCACACCCTTGGATTTCAGGTGCAGACCCAGACCTTCCTCATCGCGCCACTTGCCGGTGTTATCCACAACGATGGCGTTGTTGATGCCGTATTGGGTGTAGTCCACCTTGTCCGGTCCATCCGAGTAGATCACCTTGATGTAGTTACCGTTGGCAATCAGGGCAGACTCTTTTTCGTCGACAGTGATGGTGCCGTCAAAGGGACCATGAACAGAATCGCGACGCAACAGGCTGGCCCGCTTCTCGAGATCGTGTTCGGCACCGCCCTGGCGGACCACAATCGCACGCAGGCGCAGGTTGTTACCACCACCGGCTTTCTCGATCAGGATACGGGCCAGCAGACGGCCGATGCGGCCGAAGCCATACAGAACCACGTCCTTGGTGCCGTTCCCGGCATCTTCCTCGGACTGAGCGGCGTACTGACCCACAACCGGGCCAATCTCGCGATTGAGGAAATCCTCCAGGGAACCGCCCTCGGCTTTGAATTTAACCGCGAGCTTGCCAATATCCACGTGGGCACGCCCCAGATCCATCTTGTCCATGGCCTGCAGGATTGGCAGGGTATCGTGTACGGACAGCTCGCTGTCCTCCACCTGACGGACAAAGCGGTGAGCACGAATAATTCCGATAACTGACTGATTGATGATGGCGCGACCGTATACGGAGGTGACCACATTATTCTTGCGGTACAGACGGCCGATCAGCGGAATCATGGCTTCCGCAGTGGATTCTCTTTCGGTCCAGTTAGACAGGTGTTGGTTGATCTGTTCGTGACTCACGCTTGAACCTCTGCAGTTGGCACTTGGAAAAGTTGGGCGCATATTATCCAATTTAAAAGGCCAGACCGCAAATACTGCCGACAACCCCACCATGACAGCCACCCTTGCGACCGGTAGAATACGCGCCTCGCCGCCCCGGACTTCAACTGCAGGAGAAGACAAACACCCATGACTGACGGTGCATCCTCACTACGCTCCCGCCCTGCCCTGGTGGCGCCCGAATTTCCGGTGAAGGCCGCCGACCATCGCACATGGGGCCAATTACACGGCAGCAGCGATGCGCTGGCCATTTGTGAGAGCGCGAACCGGCATCGGGGCCTGACACTGGTTATTACCCGCAGCACTGACGAGGCCATTCGCCTGGAACAGTCCATGCGCTTTTACCTGGGCCTGCCCGCAGAAGAAGACGGCACCACCGTTACCAGCAGCGGGCTTGAGCTGTTATCGCTGCCGGACTGGGAAACACTCCCGTATGACCTGTTTTCCCCGCACCAGGATATTACCTCCCGTCGGATCCGCACCCTGCACCGCTTGCCTTCGACCCGGCACGGGGTACTGGTCGTCCCGGCACGCACCCTGATGCATCGCCTGCCCCCGGCTCATTACCTGCAGGGCAACACTCTGCTGCTTGAGGTTGGACAATCACTGGACATTGACGACTGGCGCCTGCAACTGGAATCCGCCGGCTACCGCCACACGGAAAATGTCTACGAACACGGTGAATACGCCGTTCGCGGTGCCATTCTGGATATTTTTCCGATGGGCGCAACGCAACCGTACCGGATCGACCTTTTCGATGACGAAATCGAAACCCTGCGCACCTTCGACCCGGAAACCCAGCGCTCCATCGACCGAATCGACAAGATCGAACTACTGCCGGCCAATGAATTTCCATGGAACAAGGAGGCGCGCTCAGGATTTCGCAACCGCTGGTTTGAGCACTTCCCCAACGCCGACAAGGACGCACCGATATACCAGGACGTCAGCCATGGTATTACGCCTCCGGGCATCGAGTACTACCTCCCGCTGTTCTTTGATGAAACAGCGACCCTGTTCGACTACCTGCCCGAAGGCACCCATGTCTTCACCGCCGACGGGCTGAACGATTCCATCGCCCATTTTGATTCGGAGACCCGGACGCGGCACGAGGACCGGCGCCACGACCGTCTGCGCCCAATCCTGCCGCCGACAGAACTGTTCCTGCAACAGGACGAACTGTTCGGGCAGCTCAAGCGCTTTCCGCGGGTCACCATCACAGCCAGCACCGCAAGCAACGCCGGCGCTGAAAACTGCGGTACCGACGAACTGCCCGATGTCGCCATGGACGGTCGTGCGGCAGATCCCGCCGCCCGCCTGAAACGATTTGCCCATGAATTTGGCGGGCGCGTCCTGCTGTGCGCTGAATCCTCCGGTCGCCGGGAAGCGCTGATCGACAATCTTGCCGATCACAACGTGAAACCGACCACCCTGGACAGCTGGCAGGCATTCCTCGAGGACCGGGACTGCACTCTGGGCATTACCATTGCACCCATGGAGCAGGGACTGGTCCTGCCGGAAGAGCACCTGGCACTGATCACCGAGACCGCCCTGTTCGGCGAGCGGGTATTGCAGCGGCGGCGCCGGGAAAAACCCACGGAAGTCGACGATTCCGGTTATCGCGACCTGTCCGAGCTCCGCATCGGCGCGCCCGTGGTTCACATTGACCAAGGCGTTGGTCGCTACCAGGGCCTGGAAACCATCACCGTCGAAGGTGACGCCAGCGAATTCCTGATGCTTGAATACGCCGGAGGCTCAAAACTGTATGTCCCGGTTTCCAGCCTCCACCTGATTTCCCGCTACACCGGTTCGGATACTGAACACGCACCTCTCCACAAACTGGGCACCGAGCGCTGGAGCAATGCCAAGCAGAAAGCCCTGGAAAAGATCCGCGACACCGCCGCGGAGCTACTCGATGTCTACGCCCGTCGCGAGGCCCGCAAGGGCTTTTCCTTCGAAGACCCCAAGGAAGCCTATCGCGCATTCGCCGCCGGTTTCCCATTCGAGGAAACCCCGGATCAGCAGATGGCCATTGAGTCCGTCTTCGAGGACATGACCGGCGAACGGCCGATGGACCGACTGGTTTGTGGTGATGTCGGATTCGGTAAAACCGAAGTGGCCATGCGAGCCGCGTTCATGGCGACGTATTCCGGCAAGCAGGTAGCCGTTCTGGTACCCACCACCCTGCTGGCACAGCAACATTACGAGTCTTTCCGCGACCGCTTCTCGGACACCGCCGTCAACGTGGAACTGCTCAGCCGTTTCCGCAGCGGCACCCAGACCAGCAAGGCCATGGCAGCGATTGAAAGCGGCAAGGCAGATATCGTGATCGGCACCCACAAACTGCTTCAGGGCGACATGAAGTTCAAGAACCTGGGACTGGTGATCATCGACGAGGAACACCGTTTCGGCGTTCAGCAGAAGGAGAAATTCAAGGCGCTGCGGGCGGAAGTGGACATGCTGACACTCACCGCCACGCCCATTCCCCGCACCCTGAACATGGCCATGGGCCATCTGCGGGACCTGTCCATCATCGCCACGCCTCCGGCGCGGCGCCTGTCGGTGAAAACCTTTGTGCGTCAGCGCGACGACGCCATGGTCAAGGAAGCCATCCTGCGGGAAATCCTGCGGGGCGGTCAGGTGTACTTCCTCCACAACGATGTCGCCACCATCCAGAAAACCGCAGAAGACCTGCGAACATTGATTCCGGAAGCGCGGGTGGGCGTCGCCCATGGTCAGATGCGGGAGCGGGAACTGGAACAGATCATGTCGGATTTCTACCACAAGCGCTTCAATGTGCTGGTGTGCACCACCATCGTGGAAACCGGCATCGATATTCCCAGTGCCAACACCATCATCATCGAACGTGCCGACAAATTTGGTCTGGCCCAGCTGCATCAGCTACGGGGCCGTGTCGGCCGATCGCATCACCAGGCCTATGCCTACCTGCTGACGCCGCCGCCCCGCTCCATCACCAGCGATGCGAAAAAACGGCTGGAGGCCATTTCCGAAGCCCAGGACTTGGGCGCCGGGTTCATGCTGGCTACCCACGACCTGGAAATTCGGGGGGCCGGCGAATTGCTGGGCGAGGAACAAAGTGGCCAGATCGAAACCATCGGTTTCAGCCTGTACATGCAGTTGCTGGATGAGGCGGTGACCGCCATTCGCGAAGGACGTACCCCGAACGCCGAGCTGCCCCTGAGTCATGGCACGGAGATGAACCTGCGCATCCCCGCACTGATCCCGGATGACTACCTGCCGGATGTGCACAACCGGCTGATGTTGTACAAACGGATTGCCAGTGTCAGCAAGAAAGACGAATTAAAAGAACTTCAGGTTGAGATGATTGATCGCTTCGGATTATTACCGGATTCGGCCAAAAATCTGATGCGCCAGACAGAGCTGAGGCTCAAGGCAGAGGCTCTCGGCATCGTGAAAGTCGACGCCGGCAAGGAATGGACCAGGCTGGAGTTTGGTGCCTCAACGCCGGTCGATCCTCTCGTGCTGGTTAAGAAAGTGCAATCTGCTCCTGATCAGTACCGGCTCGAAGGGGCCAATAGCTTTCGGTTCCGGCTGAAGGATGACTCAACCAGTGGTAAACTCGACGGCATTTCCGACATGCTCGGGCAGTTGACCCCCTGAAAATCGGGCACTGTCCGCCAAACGACAGCAACAGACATTGTGGAGTACAGCCCTTGCGAACGCCCGCTATTGCCCTGCCCGAAAAGGCACTGATCATCTGCACCGCAGCCCTGCTGGCAATGGCCCCTTTGTTTGCCAGCGCCCAGGAAGATCGGGACAACCTCTACCGCGCGGAAATCGTCATCATTGAGCGCCTTGTCGATCCCCAGAACGTCGAGGAGCGCATGGCCAACCGGATGCCCGAGCCTGTCGGCAACATGGCCAAACAGATGAAAGTGATTCGTAGCGATGGCAGTGTTGGGACGTCACTCAGACTGGCACCTGAGACTGACTTGAGGTTGCGCTCCGTCGCGCAACGACTTGAAAACAGCGGGCGTTATCGGGTACTGATGACCGCCGGCTGGTACCAGTCATTCCCGCCCAACTATGACGGTGAACCAATGCAGGTTGCCGTTGGCGACTGGCTCGCAGACGCCGGCCACCGCGAGGTCGAGGGCCACATCACCATCGACCGCCAGCGTTACCTCCATGTGGGTGTGCACCTCAACCACTGGACACCTGGCAGCTCCTCCCCTTATCCGGTCCAGGGCGACACCACCGGCAACGAGCTGCAATCCGCCAGCACAAGAGCCAGTGCTGAGCTTCTTACCTGGATTCGGGAAACCCGGCGGATGCGCAGCGAGGAAATCCATTTCCTCGACTCTCCCACCATTGGTGTATTGGTGTTCTTCAGGCGGGTGGAGGGCTGAGTGCCCCCAGGGGGCCCACGGATTTCTCAAGAATCCGTTTTACGCCAGACATCCCCTGCGCTATGGCGGCTTCGATTTCGTCCATCGTGATGATGTGATCGGACTTCCCGGCCGCCCAGTTAACCACCAGCCCCAGGCACACGTAATTCAGTTTGAGCTCTGCGGCCAGGGCGGCTTCCGGCATGCCTGTCATTCCCACCAGATCACAGCCATCCCGCTCCAGGCGAGCAATCTCCGCAGCTGTTTCCAGGCGGGGGCCCTGCGTTGCACCATAGATGCCGAAATCAGAGAACGACAGACCCAGGGATTGCGCTGCAGCGATCATCACCGATCTCGCTTCTTCCGCATAGGGGTACGTGAAATCTATGTGGGTCACTTCCTCAAGGTCGCCCTCGAAAAACGTGCTTCCCCGCCCCCAGGTGTAATCAATAATCTGATCGGGGATAACGATGTGGGCCGGCCCCATCGCCTCTTGAATCCCTCCTACTGCATTAACGCCAACCACAGTCTTGACGCCAGCCTGATGCAGTGCCCATAGGTTTGCACGGTAGTTTACCTGGTGAGGTGGAATCCGGTGAGGATTGCCGTGACGGGACAGGAAGATCACCGGCTGCTCGCCCAGGCGTCCGTCAACCAGTGCTGCAGAAGGTTCACCCCAGGGAGTATCCACGTCACGTTGCCCGGTGATTTCAAGGCCTGACAGAGTCGTCAGCCCTGTTCCACCGATGATGCCCACCGGTGCCGATGTATTTTTCTGATTCACGAAGAACCCTCCGATCCGCCGGTCGCCTCTGCAGCAGAACCGGATTGTGTACGCTGGGCCGCGCGCGACTTGCCAGAACCCTGATCGTCATTCTCGATAGGACCGCGGTCTTCATCGTTCGGAGCCATTGATCTTGATCTTTCCAGTCGCAGGCTGTCAGCGACGTGCAAGGTGCGTGTCGGGAAGGCAACCTCAGCACCGTGATTTTCGATGATCTGACTGATTTTCAACAATACATCCTGCTTCACCTCATGAAACTTCACCCACTGGGTGGTCTTGGTAAAGGTGTACACCATGATGTCGAGAGAGGATGCGTTGAATGCCAGGAAATTCACAATCAGGGTCTCTTCGTTCGCTATCTCATCGTGAGTTTCCAGCATGGTGCGAATTTCAGAAACGATAACGGCCATTTCGCGGACATCCGCGTAACGGATCCCGATGGTTTCCGAGATTCGGCGATGGCTCATGCGGGAAGGGTTTTCCACCGCAATGGTGGTAAAGGCCGCGTTTGGCACGTAGAGCGGGCGTTTATCGAACGTCCGGATGGTCGTCAGCCTCCAACCGATATGGACGACCGTACCCTCAATGTTGCGATCCGGCGAACGCACCCAGTCACCCACCTTGAATGGCCGGTCCAGATGAATGATCACGCCACCGAAGAAGTTGGCGAGCAAATCCTTGGCGGCAAAACCAACGGCAATGCCGCCCACCCCACCGAACGCCAACACACCGGAAAGACTGTAGCCCAGAGACTGCATGATAATCAGCACCGCGGTTATGATCACCACTGCACGGGCAAGCTTGCTGATCGCATTCACCGTGGTGTAGTCCATCGGCTTCTTCATCTTCATTGGAGAAGTAAGAATGCTCTCGCATTCCTTCACGAAGCGAAGAATGGCCCAGACCAGCACCCACACGAAACCGATTCTTAGCAGGTGTTCGTTGAGCGAGAAGATTTCGGCGTCAGAGTAGTGATAGGCAACTTCCGCCGCCCAATAAACCCCCTGAATCCAGACAAATGCCACCACAGGCTTGCGTGCGGCATGAAGAAGAGCATCGTCCCAAAGGTTCCGGGTTTTACTCAGCCGCTTTTCCAGTGCAACCACAATATGACTGGCAATATAGGCAACGGCAGCGGTCCCGAACACCAGGGCAAAAACAACGATACCCACCCGCCAGCTTTCGGAAAGTAACTCCCAATTCTCGATCCAACCATCAACGATGGCTTGCAATTCCCTGATCATGGACGTCCTCAATGGTAATTAATCAATGCCAGTTGTATCGCAACCAGGCGCGACGTTCAGAATTCATCAATGGTAACGGCCATGCCCGGAGAGACCTGGTCAAAAAGCCTGATCACGTCAGTATTGCGCATACGAATACAACCATGGGATCTGGGCTCTCCCATGGGCTCACTATCCGGCGTGCCGTGAATGTATATGAAGCGACGGAAACTATCGACCCCGGGGCCTCGGTTTATACCCGATTCACAACCACACAGCCAGAGTATCCGGGAGAGAATCCAGTCCCGCTCAGGGTAGCGGGCCGCGAGTTCCTGGGTGTAGATTTCACCGGTCGGACGCCGGGCAACAAACACTGTGCCTTGCGGCTGCCCATCACCCACCATGGCACGGACATAATGCCGCCCGCGAGGAGTGCAACCGCTGCCGTTTTGTTCTCCCGGACCATTCAGGGCCGTAGATACCGGGCATCGAAGCAGGGGTGTTCCGCCAGCGTCAATCAGCGTCAGTGACTGGGATGCGATACTGATGTGGAGACGGGGAGAGCCCCCTTCTGGCGAGTTCATCTGCAGTTAAGCTCCCAACTGGCGATACCAGTTCGGAAGCCTAACCGAGAGAGGACAATTCAGGCAACTGGGGCCTGACCAAAGGATGGCATCAACATGGTGTCCTCCGCTTGCATGCCTGCCGCGAGGAACGGCACCAGGCGTGCCGCAATTTCCTGGACCGAGGTTTCCACGCCGAGCTTATTCTCCAGAATATCCCGCAACGCATCGCTACTGGACATGGTGAACGCGGTAGCCCCGAGCATGAACTGTATCCGCCAGTACCGATCCACTGCTGACAATTGCGGAGTAGCTTCTTTCAACAACCTCATAAAGCGACTGAAAGGTTCGCTGTATTCCTGCTCCAGAAACTTGCGCAAATGACCCTGAGACTGAGTATAGGCAAGCCCAAGCAATCGCATGAAAATGGAAATACCCTTGTCAGTGCGCTGAGGCATACGCACGGCACTTTCGGTCAGCGCCCACAAGGTCTGATTCAGTGTGGGCGGGTTCCCCTCGCAGCGCTCCTCCAGTTCGTCAAACGCGGTTTCCAGGGTAGCGGAAAACGGTGTCAGAAACCGGGCAAACACGGCATGAATCAAAGCATTCTTTGAGCCAAAATGGTAATTGACTGCGGCAAGATTTACTTTAGCCTTACTGGTAATCATCCGCAGCGAAGTTTCGGAGAACCCCCGATCTGCAAACAATTCCTCAGCGGCATCCAGAATGCGGTCAACGGTATCAGACTGAGCCATATTGTTATCAGTGCCTCTAGCAAACGTCTGTTTGAAACATACGTTTGAGGCACTGGCATGTCAAGCTCTCTGCTCGGGAGAAGCCGCCACTGAGGCCCACCCTCGGTCAAGAGCCATCTGATTGCCCTCCAGAAATGCCTTCTGGGCCCGCTCGTACCCTTTTTCCGCCTCCAGCAGATAGATAAGGTACAAGCGGACGTAATCACGGCGAGTCATGCTCCGCGCCAGGGTCCGATGTTCCGACAGGGCCAGCAACTCACTGAATCGGGGCGCACGTAGCGCTGGATTGAATTCCGCCATGCGAGCGCATTGCCAGACCAGCCCCTCTTTCCCTTCCAGGTGCTCAATATGCTTTCGGGCATCCCGCAGCAACTGCTGCCGCCTGACAATGAGGTCAAGATAGGAAGGGCTCGAGGTATAGATACGGCGAATGACGGGCACTCCCAACATCAGAATGATCACAAATGCGCCAAAACCACCGCCCGCAATCCAGGCAGGGATAAAGCCTGTGAGACCGCTGAGAAAAATTACCGCCGCTATCAGGGCACTGAACAGCCAAAGGTCACGGTTGCGTCTGGCCCTCGTCACGGAGTAATTATCCGGCCAGCCGGACATTGCGAGGATGTCGAAATCCATCAACAGAACACGATCACACTGCTTGAGCATCAACCGTAATTTCCGCTGAAGAGATTCCGCCCTGGCCTGGTCAACAGCTTCTGAGCTTTCTGCCTCCGGCGCCTCATTGTCGGGGGATTCCTCAGCAGTAGGAGAAGCAGCGTTGTCTGCCTGGAGGTCCGATTGGGGAGTGGCGCCAGCTCCACGGCTTTCTGGGCCGGGTACACGCTGTCCGACCGCCTGAGTCGGAGCGGCTGCCCGGGCGGGGACATTCGTGGCTCCGGCGGCGGGAACGGGGTCGGCCGCGCGCCCCTGCCGCAATACCGGCTCGCCGGGTGCCAGATTCCCTTCCGCCTGCGCTGTTGGTCTGTTTTCCGCCATGTGCCCTCTACCAAAGACATCGTGAGCCTGCAGCCTGCCAAGCAGGCCTCGTGGGGTCATCCATTACCTGTGTATCGACCGACTCTCGTGAACTTTAACCCCTTGGCATCACAACAACAGGTCGCTATGCTTTCCCGGTATTTCGCCGGCCCAGACTTGGCCGGCCCCACTATGAGGGTAGTCCATGTTCACAGGCATTGTTCAAGGTGTTGCCACCATTCAGGAAGTGTCCACGGCCCCCGGCCTCAACACTTACGCTATCCGGCTCCCGGCGGAGCGGCTTGAAGGCGTGGCGATTGGCGCTTCCGTCTCCATTAACGGAGCTTGCCTTACCGTCACCCGCCAGGACGGTGACTGTCTGTACTTCGATGCCATGCAGGAAACCCTGAGGTTGACCACGCTGGGCAAGCTGAGCCAGGGCGACAAAGTGAACTTCGAACGGGCAGCGCGTATTGGCGATGAGATCGGTGGCCACTTGCTGTCAGGCCATGTCCACACCACCGCAACTGTGACGTCCATCGAACGGCCCGAGAATAACGTCACGATTGAGTTTGAGGTGCCTGAGGCTTGGGCCAGGTACATTTTTCCGAAAGGCTACATTGCCATCAACGGCGCCAGCCTGACCATTGGCGAGGTTACCGGCAACCGCTTTAACGTCCATCTGATCCCGGAGACCCTGAGAGCCACCACATTCGGGGATATTAAGGAAGGTGATGTGGTCAATATCGAGATCGACAGCCAGACCCAGACCATTGTGGATACCCTCGCCAGGCTGGGCTACGACCGCCCCGCCCCCAGGGACTGATGACGGGCGGAAAACACCACGAACCGGGGGTCGGCCTGCAGTTGGGTAACCACCGGAAAGTACCGTTTCAGGCTACGGTGGTAACCAAGATGCCGGTTACCAACCATCAGCAGTTGCCCATTGACTGCCAGATGCCGGGCCGCCTGTTGAAATAAACGCAGGGCTACGTGGTCACCTACCACGCCGCCCTCATGGAATGGCGGATTAAGCAGGATAAGATCAAATTTTCCTGCACTCTCGGAAACACCGTCCTCATGACAGAAATCGACATCTACGTCCGAAAATGCACTCTCAACATTGTGTTTTGAGCTGACAACCGCCTGACTGGACACATCACTGAATACCACGCTAAGTGCCGGCTGCGCGCCCAGCGCTTCCATTCCCAGCACCCCATTACCGCAGGCCAGATCGAGCACCCTTGCTCCAGGCGGCAGTGCGGCAGCTGCCCGGCGAACGTCCGGCAGCAGCAACCGGGTTCCGATATCCAGTCGCTCCCGCGCAAATACAGCCGGGAGACCACTGACAAGGCGGTCACCATCACCCAGCGAGTACCCCTTCCATTGCCCCTGCCAGCCATCCAGCCCCTGATCACCCGGCTGGCACACCACCACTCGGGCCTTCTTGCGGGCAGGACAGACCTGCTTAGTCCGGACCAGGTCATTGAACACCTCAACGCTCCGGTCTGGCAGGTGCTTGATCATACCGCCGGCAACCAGCACACCATCCGAAGCCAATACTTCGTTTGACCAGCGCAGCAGCCAGCTCAGGTAATCCAGTTGGCGGGGAATGCGCATGACAATGACATCAAAGGGTCCCTGAGGCGGCGTCAGCCAGCTCTCCGGGAGTGCCGCATGACTCACCCCGTTGGCAGTCCCGTTCAGAGTCAGGGCCACTGCCAGGCTGACACTGTCCGCAAGCGTGACAGGCTCGAATCGACGGAGGCCCAGGGTCAGCGCGCCAAACTGGTCGTCCACGACCAATACTCTCGCCTCTGCGCCCTCGGGCATAAGGGCAAAAACCTGCTCCAGCAAGTACTCATCGGCGGCATCCCAAGCTCTCAGGTTGCGATCCGTGTTGCCGGGACGCTTCAGGGTCAGTACGCCCTCAGGCGTTTGCAGGATGTCACTTGTCATTTCGGGCACCAAGTCAGGCGAATTACAAAACGGCACTATTCTAGGCTGATTACTCTAGAAATTAACCCTAAAGTACTTCCCAACTTGAATTGAAACCGATCCAGATGAGAGACCCAATATGATTCGCGATTCCATCAAGAGCCGCTTTGAGTCCGTTCAGGCCGCAGGAAAGCGCTTTGAAGATCAGCTTCGCCCCCAGCTCGACAAGGCGTCCGCCGAACTGAGAAAGGTTCTGGCCAACATGGGTGCTGACGTATCAGAGCCGCGCAGCCTGTCTGAAGTGGTCAGCCAGATTCGCAGCAAGAACCCAACCTTCCGCGAACTGACACTGCGCCTCGACGTTGCTACTTACGACCTGCGCAAAAAGCTGTGGTGGGACGCCAACATGATGACCGCCTACTTCACCGACAAGGCTGGCAAAACCTACGAAGCAGAGGTCAAGCCCAAGCTGACCGAAGCCCGTAACCGTGCCGAAACGGAGGCCCGTCGCCTGATCGAACAAGTGCGCGAGCTGACACCGAGCCGCGAAAGCGACGAGCAGAAGTAAGTTTCCGAACGATCGATTTCAGGTTGTCTCCCTTTCTTTTGGAAACAGCCTTTTTGCCCCTCACCCCAGGGGCTTTTTTTCGTCTGGAGAAAAGTACTGTCGGTTACCGCCGCTTGGCGGAATACACGGTAAAGCGCTTGTCGGACTGCAACCGTGTCACCGGACCAATACACTTGGCCATCAGTGCCTCATAGGGCAGGAAGCTGTTAGCCACCAGCCGCAACTCCCCTCCGGGCTGCAGATGAGCAGCCACCTGCTGCAGGAATCGCTCCGTCATTGAGGTGTCTGTTCGCACCCCGTTGTGAAAGGGAGGGTTGGTCACAATGGCACGATACTTCCGGGTAACCCCCGTCAAACCATCGGACGCCATTACGTCCCCCAGCGCCCGGGCTCGACCATAGGTCGCCTCGGCACAAGTTACCGCCTGGGACTGGACGTCCACCGCATCAACCGGAGAAGGTTCGACGCCCTGAGCCCGCTGCCAGCACTGAAGCCAGCTGCCGATCACACCGGCACCACAGGCAAAGTCCAACGCATACCCACGGGGAAGGGCCTGCTCTGCGAGGCTTTGAAGCAACATCGCCGTGCCGTCGTCCAGCTGCCCGTCGCTGAACACTCCGGGCAAGCCGGCCACCTCTACCTGTACCCCCGCGCACTCTACGGTGTGCCATTGCATCCAGGATTCAAGATCAAAGGTGGGCACCGGCTCGAACGACTCCGCCAGCCAAACCTGACAATGACGGGCGCTATCGACCTTCGCTGCCGCTGGAGCCGCATTCTTTAACTGCTTGACCGCCCCGGCAATACCTTCGCGCTTCTCTCCTATCAACACCAACCTTGCGCCATCGGCAGCCAGCCAACGTGCCAGCTCCAGCCTGAACGTCAGTTCTGCACGAGCCTTCGGCAGGAAAATCACCAGGGTATCGGCACAGCCAGCTTCCAGGACTTGGTCACCGTAGCCATAAGCAGGTTGCCAGCCCTTTATTACGGGCATGCGGGAAAACACACCAGCGTGTTCAGTCATCGCTATGCCACCACAGGGCAATTGGGATAACACGGCGGCGTCGGAGAGGCCAATCAGGGCCAGGCGCCCCTTGATCAGGTCACGATTTCTAAGCAGAGCCTCATGGGCGTTGGGTAGTGCAGACATTGGTTTGAAACATCCCGAACCGGTAGACAGGCGGGATACTCTAACCGGAATCTGGCTCGGAGTCTCGGTTCACAGACTCCGCAGCCAGGACTGTGCGAAAGGGCTGCCCCTACTTGTACCGGGCGACAGTACCAACCCGCAGGGCATCTTCCGGGGACATTCCCCAGTCTTCCCGTTGATTGGGCTGGCGGGGTTGGCTGCTCCTGCGACTATGTTCGACAGAACCCTCAGCGCCTTTGCGCTGGTTCAATGCATTCAGAGCTTTTTGCATCAATTCTCGCATTGCTCACCTCCTGACTGACTACGGTACAAGTGTACCGAATCACCAGGAGAGTATCTGTGATGACAACGAGGGTCAACAAGTGACCCCCATCACGATTTTTTGACACAAATTGACAGTTTTCGGGTCATATTCCCTGGCAACCAGATCGTAACGGACCCGCAATCAAACCCTCAGATTGTCGCAACGTCACCCTCTCCATGAGAACTGTGCATGGTCGCCTGCGCCAGATCCAACAACTCCCGCAGAGCTACGGAGAACATGGCGTATTCCGGTTCACGGACCCCCTTGAGCTCTGTCAGCATGGTCTTCCAACGGCTGATCATGGCGTCATGATGAGCCATCCAGTTTTCTACACAGACAGGTATTTCCTCCGGTTTACCGGCCAACTTGAGCACACCGGTCGTCAATGCGCGTTGCTGCCAGTCCAGATCCTCCCGGAAGCTCTCCCGAGCCAGGGCCTGCCAGTGAGATACCGGAACCAGTGAGGCAATGGCATTGGCAAACCAGTTCAAATCCAGTTTCTCGCCAAGATCATAGTAGAGGTTGGCCACAGCCTTCAGCGGCATGCCTGTCGCCTCTCGGGCCTCAATAATACCCAACGAGGAGTACAGGTAACTGGTGCCAGCCAACACCGATGCCAGCTCCTTCGGTAACCCAGCGTCCTTCAGCTGATTGAAACGCTTATCCCAATTCGCGCGAGCCTGTTCGCCCAGGTAGTCCGGCAGGTCAGAGGTAATCTTCCAGACACTGTCGGCAAATCGTTCCATATGACTCTGAATACTGAGCTCAGCACGACGATTTCGCAGCAACCAACGCACCGACCGTCGAATCAAACGCATCAGATCATTCATCAAATCCATCTGCAACGACGCGGGAATATGGAAATCAAGCGATTCAATCTTGTCCCACCAGGTATCCAGACGAAACACGTCCCGCGCAATAATCCATGCCAAGGCAATGGACGCAGGGTCGGCGCCAGTTGATTGCGACAGGCGCTCCACAAATGTGATGCCCATGTGGTTGACCATGTCGTTGGCAATCTGGGTGGCTATGATTTCCCGCCTCAGTTGGTGCTCACCCAACTCCTTTGAGAATTTTCGGGTCATCGCCTGAGGGAACACCTTGTACATCTCGCCCGCCAGCAATGGCTCATCCGGCAGGGTGCTATCAATCAATGTCTGTTTCAGATCCCCCTTGACGTAGGAAATCAGCACCGACAACTCTGGCCGGGTCAGCCCTTTCTTATCGAGCTTCCGCTCGGACAGGACTTCATCGTCCGGAAGGAACTCCAGAGAGCGATTGAGCTTGCCTTCACTCTCCAGAGTATTCATCAGTCGACGGTATTCTTCCATCCGGGTGCTGGCTTCTTCGCTGGCGATACTGATGGCCTGGGTCTGACGGTAGTTATTCTTCAGCACAAGGGCAGACACGTCTTCTGTCATATCCTCCAACATGACATTGCGCTGCTTGGAGGTGAGATCTCCCATAGCCACGGCTTGGTTGAGCAGAATTTTCATGTTTACTTCGTGGTCGGAGCAATCGACACCACCCGAGTTGTCGATGAAATCCGTATTGAGGCGCCCCCCATTAAGAGCAAACTCAATACGGCCAAGCTGGGTCATTCCCAGGTTACCGCCTTCGCCCACGACTTTGCAGCGCAACTCAGTGCCGTTAATCCGTAAGCCATCGTTGGCCTTATCTCCCACGTCACCATGCGATTCGCTCTTCCCTTTCACATAGGTGCCAATGCCGCCAATCCATAGCAGGTCCGCCTGTGATTTGAGGATATGGGTAATCAGCATGTTGGGCGGAACCCGGTCGGATTTGATACCCAGCAATTTCTTCATTTCAGGGCTCACGGGGATGGATTTGGCGCTGCGACTGAACACCCCACCCCCCTTCGATATCAGTTTGGCGTCGTAGTCCGTCCATGCGGAACGAGACAACGCAAACAGTCGCTTGCGTTCCTGATAGCTCTTCTCTGCATCCGGTGTCGGATCGATGAAGATATGCACGTGGTTGAAGGCAGCGACCAATCGGGTTTTCTCCGAACAGAGCAGCCCGTTCCCGAATACGTCGCCCCCCATATCGCCAATACCAATGGCAGTAAATTCGTCCAATGCCGGATTAATACCCATTTCACGGAAGTGACGCTCAACAGATACCCAGGCACCGCGAGCGGTAATCCCCATCTTCTTGTGGTCATAACCATTGCTGCCACCGGAGGCAAACGCATCCCCCATCCAGAAGCCATATTCTGCGGACAACTCGTTGGCGATATCGGAGAATGTCGCCGTACCCTTGTCCGCGGCCACCACCAGGTAGTGATCGTCCTCATCATGACGAATGACGCGATCCGGTGAATGGATCTCGCCCTCCACCAGGTTGTCGGTAATATCCAGCAAGCCCCGGATAAAGGTTTTGTAGGCCTGGACACCTTCCGCCTGGAAAGCTTCGCGATCAGACGGATCCGGCAGGCGCTTGGCGACAAATCCACCTTTCGCCCCCACTGGAACGATCACTGCATTTTTGACCTGCTGGGCTTTCACCAGACCCAGGATCTCCGTGCGATAATCCTCGAATCGGTCAGACCATCGCAGCCCGCCGCGAGCCACCTTGCCACCCCGCAAGTGGACACCTTCCACCCTTGGGGAATACACGAAAATCTCAAACATCGGCAACGGCAACGGCACATCAGGAATCTTGCTGGGATCAAACTTGACGCTGATGTAGGGCTTGTTCGTGCCATCACCGTCATGTTGGAAATAGTTAGTACGCAATGTCGCCTGCATCAGCTCCAGGTACAATCTCAACACACGGTCTTCACTGAGATTCTCGACGGCGTCCAGTCCGGCGTTGAACTCAATTTCCAGTTTTTGTTGGGCCGCCTTGCTTTTTCCAATGCTCTGATAACGGTCAGGATTGAAGCGAACTTCAAAGAACTCCAGCAACGCCTGAGCCAGCTCCACGTGGTTGACCAGGGTATTGGAAATGAAGGTCTGACTATTGGAGAACCGGATCTGCCGCATATAACGGGCAAAAGTCCGCAACAACGCAATCTGTCGCCAGCTCATGTAAGACGCCAGAAGCAGCCGGTTGAAGGAATCATTCTCAGCATCGCCATACCAGACGCGACGGAACAGGTCTTCGAAGATCGGGCGAATGCGATGAATATCCACGACGTTGCCGCTGTAGGCCTGCAGTGTAAAGTCGTGAATCCAGACAACCCTGCCATTACGGTCGGTCACCTCGAATGGGTGCTCACCGAGTACGCGAAAACCAAGGTTATCGAAAATCGGCATAACGTCCGAAAGGGGAAGCGGTTCATCAGCCTGGAACAGCTTGAAGTGCAGGGTATTCTCTTCCTCTTCCAGGGCCCGGTAAAAACTCATGGTCAACTGGCCAGAGGCCGCGCCCGTTATGTGCTCGAGGTCGATCGCAGCGCGCCGGGGTGAAAACATGTCGGTGTAGCTTGGCGGGAAGCCACTTGAGTATAAACGGTACAGATCATTGCCCTGCTCTTCGCCGTAGACTTCACTGAGCGCTTCCGCCAAGCCGTCTCGCCAGGACTGGGCAAGTTCGATCACCTTCTCGCGGATCTCGCTAATGGGAAGCTGACGATTCTCCACCTGGGGAACGCGAATGGTGAACTGCACCCGCGCCAGAACAGATTCGGAAAAATGCGTCACAAACTCGATGTCCTCGGCATCCAGCCTGTCCAGCAGCACCTGTTCCACCTTGAGGCGCAACTCGGTGTTATAGATATCCCTCGGGAAAAATGCCAGGCAGGTCACGAACTGGCCGTAAACGTCTTCCCGCATGAACAGCTCGATCCGTCGACGCTCCTGTATGTAGAGGATGTTCTTGGCAACACTGAGCAACTCCTGGGGCTCGATCTGAAACAGCTCATCCCGCGGATAGAGTGTCAGGATCTGCTCCAGCTCCTTGCCCGCGTAGTCGTCCTGAAGAAAACCGGATCGCTTCATCACGGTATGGAATTTTTGGCGCAACAGCGGGATCTCGTCCGGGCGCTCGTTGTAGGCCCTGGCTGTGTAGAGCCCCAGAAAACGATGCTCGCCTACGACTTCGCCCTTTTTGTTGAATTTCTTGACGGCAATATAGTCAGGGTAAGCCGGTCGATGGACCCTGGAGCGCTGCGCCGACTTGGCGAAAATGAAAACATCATCGGTCCGTGTCATCTCGTGACGCGTCCGCTGTGGCAACTCATTCAATCGCACCTTGTCGGGACGCTCGTTATTGACCCGAAGAATCCCGAGTTCCGAGTTCTCGACACGACAAACCTTCATCCCGCTCTTTTCTTTGACAAAGTCGTACTCATCGTATCCGAGAAACGTGAACCGGTCTGATAGTAGCCATTTGAGGAACCGCTGCGCCTCCTCTTTGTCCTCGGCACTGATCCCGGCAGTGGTGGCATCAAGCTCGGAGATACTCTCATTTACCTTACCGGTGACCAGCGGAAAATCTTCCACCGCAATCCTGACTTCATGGAGAATGGTCTGGAGAACATTTTCCAGCTCCCGAAGATCGACCGGATCACTGTGACGATCAATTTCCAGAACAATGAATGCCTCGTAGTCGACACCGGCACCCGATTTTTTGGTGGAATGCAGCTTCTTGAGCTTGCCACCGTCATCCCGGTCAACCCGAAGAATGGAATGCTGAATGGAGTGAGTGCCGATTTCCCGTTGGTTGATAGCAATACGAAGAGAATCAATCAGAAATGGCATATTCGGGTGCAAAATGAATATGACAGTGTGGGTCGACTGCCAGCCATCACTCTCAAGGTCCGGGTTGAAAACCGAGACCGGTGTTTCGTCGGCGCTGCGTTTCTGCAGGAACTGCCAGGCTGCCAGGATGGCACCGTACGTGTCCGAGAATCTTCGACTCACCAGCTCTTCAAGAGGAATATGAGCATAGTGCTGCCTGGCAAACTCACTGATTCTTTTTGCTTCCGTCTTCGCGATCTTCTGAGTGAAAGCATCAGCCAGCTGCTCAAAAAACTGCTCCTTGCTGGCAATCGTCAGCGCATTCATAGTCGACCTCAATTAGTGTGAAATAAACGTAATCAGGGTATCGTCACATAAGCATAGTCAAGCCCTTGATTTTTGCCGCCCAGATGCGAAAACTGCGGCAAATATCTAGGTTAAGAGCCGTTAAACAGGAACAATCACCGCTCATGTCACTACAGCATACGTTCGGAGAACTCCGGTCTCAGTTAGCGAAAAGGATCATAGGCCAGGAAAAGCTGGTGGATCGGTTACTGATTGCCTTGTTGGCTGACGGGCACTTGCTCGTTGAAGGTGCCCCCGGTCTTGCCAAGACCACTGCCATCAAGGCCCTGGCGGACCACCTTGAAGGAGACTTTCATCGCATCCAGTTCACTCCGGACCTGCTGCCATCGGATGTCACCGGCAGCGAGATCTATCGCGCCGAAACCGGTCAGTTTGAATTCCAGCACGGTCCGATCTTTCACAACCTCGTGCTTGCCGATGAAATCAACCGTGCACCCGCCAAAGTGCAATCCGCCCTGCTGGAGGCGATGGGCGAGCGGCAGGTCAGTGTGGGTATGCGCACCTTCCCACTCGATCCGTTGTTCATGGTGATGGCCACCCAGAATCCCATTGAGCAGGAAGGCACCTATCCGCTTCCGGAAGCCCAGCTCGACCGTTTTCTGATGCATGTGGTGATTGACTACCCGTCCGCCGAAGCCGAAAAAGCCATCCTCCATCTGGCCCGCAACGATTACCGTCAGGGCCAGCCGGCCGCTGCCATCCGCCTGAGTGCGGATCAGGTATTCCAGGCGCGTCGCGATATCGCGGATATATACATGGCGGACCCCGTAGAACAGTATTTACTGGCCCTGGTCCTTGCCACCCGTGACCCCAAACAGCTGGATCCGGAGCTTGCACGCTGGACCGCCTTCGGTGCCAGCCCGCGGGGCACCATCGCCCTGGATCGCTGCGCCCGGGCCCTGGCATGGCTTGAGGGCCGGGACTATGTCAGTCCTGACGATGTTCGCAACATCGCATTCGATGTACTCCGCCACCGGATTCTGCTGACGTTCGAGGCGGAAGCCGAAGGCATGACCGCCGATGCCGTGATTCAAAGACTGATCGATCATGTCCCTGTTATTGCTTGATCACAGCCCATGAACCAACCGCAAGACGCCACCCATATCGACCTTCCCGGCCTGATTCGTCTCCAGGCCGATGCCCGGGCCCTGAAGCTGCCGGCTGCCCGACCTGTGCGGAGCAAACAGGCCGGATTGCAACGGTCACCCAGGCGGGGCAGAGGCATGGCGTTTGCCGAGGTCCGGCAATACCAACCCGGCGACGACATTCGCAGTATCGACTGGCGGGTTACCGCGCGGCGACAATCTCCGCACACCAAGCTCTACGAGGAAGAGCGAGAACGCCCAGTCCTGCTGTTGTGCGATCTGGGACCAAGCCTGTTCTTTGCCAGCACCGGCGCCTACAAGCAGGTGCGTTGCGCCCAGCTTGCCGGCATCCTCTCATGGCTGGCTCTCTGGTCAGGCGACCAGGTGGGCGGCATTGTATTCAACGGCCGGGAACTGACCGTGCTGCGCCCCGCCCGACGCAAGAAATCGGTGCTTCAACTGCTCGACACCCTGGCGAAACTGCAGAAAACACCTGAAACGGCTGCCCTCCGGGATCTTCAGGTTTCTTCATTGACCGCCAATCTCGATACCGCTCTGCGGGAAGCCCGGCGGGTTGCCCATACCGGTAGCCGGATTTTCGTGCTCAGTGATTTTCTCTCCATCAGTCCGGAAACCTCGCGCCTGCTCGGCGCCCTTGCCAGACACAATTCCGTCAGTGCGCTACGGATTGCGGACCCTCTGGAACTCCATTTACCGGAAAGCGGGCGCTTTGCCGTCGCCGGCGAGGATGGCCCGGTGTGGTTCGATGCCGGCAACCCAAGATTCCAGCAAGCCTGGCACGAGAAGGTGGAACGCCACGAGACCGAACTGGCTGATTGCTTTCGTACATCCGGCATTGTGCCCGCGACGGTGATGACGAATGACGAGCCTGCCGTTGTTCTTCAGTCCCAATTGGGGCCTCGGGGGCGAATCGGATGATGGAACAGGACCCGCTAAGCCAGCTCAGAGACATTCACTTACCCCAAACCGGCGGTTTCTGGCCACCGGCACCGGGGTGGTGGATTCTCTTTGCACTGATTCTCGCATTGTTGGTCGCTATTGCTGTGTTCATCCATCGTAAACAGAGGAAAAACCGCTGGCTGACAATCGCTCGCAGGGAGCTGAACCAGCTGGCCCAGCATGCCTCACCGAAACCAGCATGGTTTGCACAACTCAACACCCTGCTGAAACAATGCGCCCGGGAACGCTATCCGGAGGAACGCCCCGAGGCGATGAGCGGCTCGAGATGGGCGGACTTCCTGCTGAAGACCAGCCCGGGCGACCAACTGGCGTCACGCTCTATTGTTGAAGCCATGGTTAACAGCAGCTGGCAACCGGAAGCGAGCGCCAGTCCTAAACAGGTGCTGAAGTTCGCCCGCTCCTGGCTGGAGGGGCAGAAATGCTGAGCCTTGCTTACCCCTGGGTATTGATACTGGTCCTTGTACCGTTGCTGGTGCGGCTCGGGCAACGGACCGGTCAGTCTGTCGAAGCGCCGGTCCTTCCCGTTGGCCACTGGTTGTCCGATCTTCCCGGTGTCAGCCGGAGCGGTAACCGCTTGCCATGGTGGCAGCTGGTGATGCTGATGGTCATGTGGGTGTTGCTGGTCATTGCGGCCGCCAGACCCCAACATGTGGGCGAGCCCGTACAGCTGCCGATCAGCGGCCGGGATCTGCTGCTGGCGGTGGATATCTCCCCCAGCATGGATGAACAGGACATGATCATCCAGGGGCGCGGCATCAATCGCCTTCAGGCGGTCAAGCGGGTCGTGGATGACTTTATTCGGCGCCGCGAGGGGGATCGCCTGGGGCTTCTGCTCTTTGGTACCGAGCCTTATATTCAGGCCCCTCTGACTTTTGATCTGGCGACCGTGAGAACATTACTGCACGAATCCGGTATTGGCATGGCCGGTCGCGCCACCGCCATCGGGGATGCCATCGGGCTGGCCGTTAAACGCCTGAGGGACCGTCCGCAGGAGCAACGCGTGGTTATCCTGTTAACCGATGGTGCCAATACCGCAGGCGAGATCACGCCCGACAAGGCCACGGAAATTGCCAAGGCCACCGGCGTTCGCATCTATACCATTGGCATCGGCGCAGAATCGATGATCCAGCGTGGTTTACTGGGCTCGCGGCAGGTCAATCCCTCCCGGGACCTGGACGAAGCCCTGCTACAGCGGATGGCGGAGGCGACCGGAGGTAAATATTTCCGTGCCCGTAGCCTGCCGGAACTGGAGCTGATCTATGAAAACATTGATCAGCTGGAGCCTATTGAACTCGAGGGCAGGCACTACCGCCCTGTTACCGATCTGTATGTGTGGCCGGCGGCATTGGCTGTCCTGCTGTGGCTGGTACTGCAACTGTTCAAACTGTTGAACTCCACGACCCGAAAACGGAGGAACCACCATGGGTGATTTTCATTTCCTCCGCCCGTTGTGGCTGCTACTGGTGCTTGCCATCCCGATCATGCCCCTGCTCTACCGCAAGGCACGTAACAACGACAGCGGCTGGGCCCGCATCATTCCGGAGCCCCTGCTGCGCCCTGTCATCAGCCGGCTTGGCCAATCGGGCACCCGGACCCGCTCACCCTTATTGCCAGCGACCATGGCGGTACTGCTTCTCTCAATTGCGCTGGCCGGTCCTGCCTGGCGCCAGGCACCGACACCACTGCAACAGCAGAATGATAGCCTGGTGATCATTCTGGACCTGTCGCTGTCCATGCTGGCGACCGATGTGGAGCCGGATCGCCTGACCCTGGCAAAGCGCAAAATTCGCGATATTCTCAGGCAACGGGAAGGCAGCCTGACAGGGCTCGTGGTCTATGCCGCCGACGCCCACTCAGTCAGCCCCCTGACCGATGACCGTAATACCATTACCGGTATGCTGGAGGTGTTGGATCCGGTGATTATGCCGGCGACAGGCAATCGCGCCGACCTTGGAGTCATGCGAGGCACGGAACTGCTCGAACAGGGCGCGCCCGGAAAGGGCAGGATGCTGCTGATTACCGATGATGTCAGTGATCGCTATCAGGATCGTATCACCCGCGAACTGCGGGGCAGTCGATTTGCACTGAATACCCTGGTCGTCGGCACCGCAGAAGGTGGACCGATTCCGCTTCCCAAAAGGGGCTTCATCCGTGACAACGGTGAGATCGTCATGGCCAAGGCTAGCCCCTCGGCCCTGCAACAGCTAGCCCAGAGTAATGGTGGCAGAAGCGAGCATCTGACCATCGATGATACCGATATCAACAACCTCGGGCTGCTTGCCGAAGACGCGGAAGACTGGCAGGAAAGCGACCGTGACCTGACAGTGGATCGTTGGCAGGATGACGGCTACTGGCTACTCTGGCTCGCGCTACCCTTGATTCTCATTGGCTGGCGACGGGGAGCACTCGCACTGGTCCTGCTTACACTGCTGCCCCTCACACCGCGTCCCGCCATGGCGCTGGAGTGGTCCGAACTCTGGTTACGGGAGGATCAGCGGGCACCTGAAATGATCGCCAGGGATGCTGAAACAGCCGCCAGCAAACTCCAGGACCCACAATGGCGGGGCAGCGCGCAATACCGCGCCGGCAACTATGATGCCGCTGTGGATTCCTTTGCCACGAGTAATAGCCCCCGCGCCCACTACAACCGGGGCAATGCACTGGCCAGAGCGGGTAAACTGAAAGAAGCGATCGATGCTTACGATCAAGCCCTGGCGGCTCGACCGGACATGGAGGATGCCCAGGTTAACCGCGACATCGTCCAGCAATTACTGGAACAACAGCAGCAAAACGATTCCAGCCAGCAGAACAGTGAACAACAGGACCAACAGCAACAACAGGAATCCGATGGCGGCTCTGGCAAGCAAAGCCAGGACAATCCGCAGAGTGAACGATCTGGAGATAAGCAAGACAACCAGGAGCGCCAGCAAGGCGAACAAAGCGGTGACCAGGACCAGGAACAACCCACACAACAAGAGCAGCAACAACAAGGCAGCAACCAGGCCGACGGTTCAGACGAGAAAGCCGAACACAACCGGGAGGCGCCGGCCGAAATCTCGGAACAGCCGCTTACCCAGGGTCAGGAACAGTGGCTGAGACGCATTCCGGATGACCCTGGTGGCCTGTTAAGACGCAAGTTTCTACAACAGTACCAGCAACGAGACACCCAACCCGACGAGGGCGACACGCCATGGTAAAGCGGCTCACCATTCCCTTTATTCTGATCACCATGTTCGTCACCCTGGCGTGGCCAGCACACGCCGAAAGCGAGTTGACGGTCGAGCCAGACCGTACCAGCCTCTACGAAGGTGAAGTGCTGACACTGACGGTCAGAGGCAGCATGAAGATTGACATCAACCTCGGCAACCTGTTTGACCTGGACGTCTCCAGCCTGCCCTCACCTGATGTCAGCAAACTCGAGAATGATTTCGAGATCATCGGTCGTAACCAGCGTTACAGCATCCGTACCGTCAACAACGAAATGGTGGGTGAAATCACCTGGACATATCAGTTGGCCCCCACGAAGACCGGTAAGCTGACCATTCCTCCGCTGACCTTCCAGGATGCCAGCTCTGAACCAGTTAAGATAAACGTTATGGCGGGGGGTACCTCACCGGATCAGGCGCAGAAATCCCGGGACAGCTTTATCGAGCTGTCCACCGACAAGGACGAAGTCTATGTCCAGGAGCAGCTGGTTCTGACCATCAAGCTGTTCTTCAAAGGCAACCTGATCCGCGGGGAGTTATCGGAACCCGAACACCCCAATGCCATCATCGAGAACCTTGGCAAACAGAGGGAATACAGCCGTTACCGTAACGGTGTCCGTTTCCGGGTGGTTGAGCGGCGCTACGCCATCTACCCCCAGCAACCGGGAGAATTCAGCCTGAACACCATTGTCTTCGAGGGTCGTGCCCGGACTCCTGAGGGACAGTTGAAGTTCCTGCGCGACAACGAGAAACTGTTTGATATCCCGGTCAAGGGCATTCCTGCCAGCTTTACCGGCGATACCTGGCTGCCCGCCGGGGATCTGGAGCTGTCTGAGTCCGGACTGTCTGACAGTCAAAGCCTCTCCACGGGTCAGAACCTGACCCGAACCCTCGCACTGAACGTTCAGGGACTACCGGCGGAAGCTCTGCCCCCGTTTCCTGAGCAAACTGTTCCCGGTATGCGCACCTACCCTGAGCAACCCGAACGCTCAGCCAGTAGCGACCGGGATGGACTCACATCCTCCCTCACGCAAACCACAGCCCTGGTTCCTGTCGAGCCCGGCAATCTGGAGTTACCCGAAATCCGGATTCCCTGGTGGGACACCAGAGCGGATGAAGAAAAGATCGCCGTGATACCGGCCAGAACCTTGTCCGTTAGTCCATCGCCGAGACTGACGACCACGTCCGGACAAACCACCCGTACATCGGAAAAAGACATGGACGCAGCAGCCCAGGTCAAAACAGAAAGCAATACCGGGCGGACATCCACTTCCTGGTTCTGGCCGATGGTGAGCCTGATACTGGCCTTTGGTTGGCTGACGACAGTCGCTGCCTGGTGGTTTAGCAGGAAACGTCAGGCTCAACCCAGTGAACATCGAGCTCAGGATAACGGCGAAAAAGCGTTGTTCCGGGACCTGTGCCAGGCTGCGGAGAAAGGCGAAGCGCGCACTCTGGAGCTATTGCCCCGGTGGGCCTCACATTATTTCCACGGCCAGCATTTCGACAGCGTTGCTGATGTCTGCCGATATGCAGCGGATGAGTCGCTGAGCCGTGGACTGGAGGCCTTACAGAGACGGCTATTTGGCAAGCGCGACTATAATACTGACGACTGGGATGGGCACGCGCTGGTCGCAGCCCTGCAGGCGTTGAGGGGGAGGGAAACCCGCCACAAGGTACAGGATGGCTTGCCCCCTCTTTACCCCAAGGGACTGGCCAGCCAGTGACAGGAAAGGCCCCAACCGGGGCCTTTTTCAATTACGCAACTGGTGATCAATAACCAGAGTCGCCGCCACGGCCTGATCGTCGCTCACAGCCACCGGGTTATTCAGTTCACCCTGCCAGTCGCCCGCCTGGGGCATGGCGTTACCGGAGCGGGACAGCCGCGCCACCAGCAATACTTCCGAAGCATCGGACAAGCGGTTGTCCGGTGACATGACGTTACGGTCATCGAGCCGAATTTCAGCGGGCAAATCGCCAGCGCTCAACCGTGCAACCGCCAGGGGCGCAGAGCCCTGACTGCCTGCTTTACGGGCAAACACAAACAGGGTTGTATCCCCGGGTACCGCATCCGCAAAAGCCTCCGACAATTCAACCCGCACGGTTACTCCTGCGCCGGATACAGCCGCTGTCGCACTCTCCGGCACTTCCCGACCGAGACGCTGATAGGCCTCGCTGATGCCCTGACGAATGGAACCAAGCTGCGGGTGATCCGGGGCCGCCTCAACAATGCGCTCCCAGTAACGAATCGCATCTTCATAGCTTCCCTGGCTGAATGAGGATATGCCCAACAGGCCCAGGGCGTTCACTTCATCAGGGTTCAGCGCCCGCGCCTTTTCTATTGCCCGCGTTACCCCGGCGTCCAGGGCTCCCTGACTGTTAAAGAACAGGGCCTGAGCAGCCAGCCCCCATGCAGTAGCTTGGGCCCGATCATCATCCTTAACCTGTTCCGCCAGCCGTTCAAACGCCCATGCCGCGTCTTTATAACGTTCCAGGCGCATATAGCTGCGACCCAGCATGGCCCATCCATCGGCGTTGTCCGGATTGGCTTCCAGGCGCTCCCGTAACTGGGCGGTCAGTTGATTCATTTGCTGGACACGGTCCCCGTCGGAAGCAATCATTTCCTGCATCGCAAGGTATTGCTCCAGGTCGTCCATCGCTCCCCACTGCTGATACAGGAAAACTGCTGCGGCTGGAATCAGGGCGATACTAATAACGGCAATCGCTATGGAACTTTTGCGCCCCCGCGCTCCGGTGGCGGGTTTCCCCTCCTGCTGAGTAGCGTCGGGCACATCGTCAAGCATGCTGCCCGCCAGCTCGTTCCTCAGTTGCTGGTAATTCTCCCGATCGAGGATACCGGCCTGGTACTCATTCTCCAGTTCCGCCATCCGGGACCGATAAGCCATCAGGTTCTGGTTTCTCAGGTCGGTCTGCTGCCGCCTTTCCGCCCGATGGGAAAACAATGGCCAGATGATAAACGCCAGGGCCAGGATGATAAGGGCGGCGGCGATAATCCAAAAAGTGTCAGTCATAAGATGATCGTGGTGTTTCCATGGGGAGTGGGAGAATCAGTTCAGGAGAATCTATTCCCGGTCTTTGTCGGAAAGCAGCCTGTCGGCCCGGGCTTGCTCTTCAGCAGTCAAGGTAGTCTTCTGGCCATTGCGGCGACGCGACCGGATAACAATACCGGCAACTGCCAGCAAACCAACCCCCACCGCAATTGCGGGCGTTGCCCAAAGCAGTATGGTACGGCGATCAACCTCGGGCTTGTATCGGACAAACTCGCCAAAGCGATCGACCAGAGCACCAACAATGTCTTCATTGGAGGCGCCATCCTGCATCATCCGGTATACCCGGTCGCGCATATCTTTTGCTATGGGGGCGTTGGAATCCGCAATATTCTGGTTCTGGCATTTTGGACAACGCAATTCTGCCGTAAGATCCCGGTACCGCTGCTCTTCCTGAAGCGAATCAAAGCCTTGAGCATTGGCTTCATCAGCGCTCACTTGCAATGGAAGCAACGCCGCGAGCAGTATCAGAACAACCAGCCGCATCATGATGCATCCTCTCGATACCGGTTAACCAGAGGCTCCAGATCCTCCTTCCAGACTTTCTCATTGACCACGCCCACATGCCGGTAACGAACCACCCCTTCTGTATCAATGACATAAGTTTCCGGAGCTCCGTATACCCCAAGGTCAAACCCCAGGGTGCCTTTCGGGTCATAGATGGTCAGTTGGTATGGGTCGCCAAGACGGTCCAGCCAAACCAGTGCATCGTCGCGGTTGTCCTTATAGTTCAGGCCGATAAGGCGGACACCCTGCTCCTGTGCCAGCCACAGCAGGTCATCGTGCTCATCCCGACAGGCCGGGCACCAGGTAGCCCAGACATTCAGCAGCGAGACCTGCCCCCGGAATAACCCGGCATCCAGTTGTTTCCCGGGCGCCTCCAACTGATCCAGAGTGAACGCCGGGACCGGTTTACCGATCAGGGCTGACTCCAGCCGGGTCGGATCCTTCCCGATCCCCGCAAACAAAACGATGCCAAGAACAACAACCAGAATTAATGGAACAAACAGAAAAACACGTCTCATGACATCGCCTCTGCTACATCACCACGACGGCCCGATTCTACGCCCTGCCGGTCAGATGCCCGTTCACGAATACGGTAACGGCGATCGGCAATGGCGAGGAAACCACCGGCGGCCATGAACAACGCTCCTAACCACAACCAGCGCACCAGCGGCTTGTACTGAATACGAATGGCCCAGGCGTCATCGGTGATACGCTCTCCAATCGCGACAAAGACATCCCGGAACAGGCCCGCATCTATGGCCGCTTCGGTCATTACGTTCCGCTGAACCTGGTATTGACGCTTCTCAGGATGCAGTGTTGCCACATATTGACCATCGAGAGACACGTCAAACGAACCGTACTGCGCCGTAAAGTTCTGACCACGACGCTCACCAATATCCGTGAACAGAACCTGATAATCCCCAACGATCGCGGTATCCCCCGGAACCATTCTCACATCCCGTTCAATACCGTAATTGGAGGCGACAGTGGCACCAGCCATCGTAATGGCGAGGCCGAGGTGCCCAAGCACCATGCCGTAGTAGCTGCGTGACTGACGCTTCAGACCCTGCAATCGCCCCTTTCTGGACGAGGACTTGTCCCACAGGTCCCAGAACGTGGCAACCGTCACCCAAATAGCGACAAAACAGCCAGCAAACGCCCAGGGCTTGAATGCACCGTAAGTCACCATCACCGCCGCTGTAGCCACAACGCTGATAGCCAATGGCCACAGCAACTTGCGCCCGAGCCAGCCACCATCGGTTTTCTTCCAGCGCGAGAAGATGCCGGCGCCCAACAACAAACCGGCAGCCAGGGCCAGCGGGCTGAAGGTCAGATTAAAGAATGGTTCGCCAATGGACAGGCGCCCCATATCGAGATAATCCAGCACCAGCGGGTACAGCGTGCCCACCATAACCAGCAACGTTGCGGCCACCAGCAACACATTGTTGAGAAGCAGGAAAATCTCGCGTGACAGGGAACCGTAACGAGCTCGCACGTGCACTACTGGTGCACGGAAGGCGTACAGGGCCAGGCTGGAAACAATAGTGATAGCCAAAAGCGCCAGCAGAAAAGTGCCCCGTTCAGGATCGGAAGCAAAGGCGTGGACCGACGTCAAAACACCAGAGCGAACCAGGAAAGTGCCCAGCAGACTGAGAGAGAAGGTGACAATGGCCAGCAGTACCGTCCAGCTCTTGAACACGCCCCGCTTTTCGGTCACCGCCAGCGAATGCATCAGCGCTGTGCCGGACAACCAGGGTAACAGCGACGCATTCTCTACCGGGTCCCAAAACCACCAGCCGCCCCAGCCAAGTTCGTAATAGGCCCACCAGCTCCCCAGGGCGATGCCCAGCGACAGGAAGGCCCAGGCAACGGTGGTCCACGGACGCGACCAGCGCGCCCATGCCGCATCCAGGCGGCCGTTGATCAGCGCGGCGATAGCAAAGGCGAACGCCACCGAGAAACCCACATACCCCATGTACAGCATGGGCGGATGAATGATCAGACCAAAATCCTGCAACAATGGGTTCAGATCCGCCCCATCCGCCGGCACATTCGGCAACATCCGCTCAAACGGATTCGACGTCATGATGATAAACAACAGGAAGCCCACGCAGACAATACCCATGACCGACAGTACCTGGGCGATCATCACCGATGGCAGGCGGCGGCTGAAAATTGCAACCGCCAGTGTCCACCCCGCCAGCATCAGGATCCACAGCAGCAATGATCCTTCATGACCACCCCAGACAGCGCTGAACTTGTAATACCAGGGCAGCATGCTATTGCTGTTATTGGCGACGTACGCCACGGAAAAGTCATCGGTCACAAAGGCATGGGTGAGTATCCCAAACGCAATGGCGATGAACACGAACAGTCCGGCGGACAATGGGCGAGCATATGCCTGCAAGGTGTCACGACCGGTTACCGAGCCCACCAGCGGGACCACGGAAAGGAGCACTGCAAGTAACAGCGCCAGTATCAGTGCAAACTGTCCGAGTTCCGGATACATCAGACCTCTCCAAACTTCAAAAATGTGTCGTCGTGTCAGTACGCCGATTCAGAGCCGGTGCTATCACCCGCTTTATGTGCTCCGGCGGATGCCTTCTCAAGGGCCTCGGCCACTTCCGGCGGCATGTAATTCTCATCGTGCTTGGCCAACACCTGGTCCGCCACGAAGCGCCCATTCCCATTCAGTCGCCCCATGGCAACCACGCCCTGCCCTTCGGCAAACAGGTCCGGCAGGATGCCGGTGTACTCAACCAGCACTGACGAGTTGAAGTCGGTCACCCTGAACTCTACCTTCAGGCTTTCCGGATCCCGCTGAACAGAACCTTCCTCTACCATCCCACCGGCCCTTATTCTCACATCCTGCGGGGCATCACCGGCGGCAATCTGGCTGGGGTCGTAAAACAGGTTAATGTTCTGACGCAGCGCATAGGTGGTCAGCCCAACGGCAATGGCAATCCCTGCCAGCAAAAAGAGCACTATGGTCAGTCGTTTTTTTCGTGTCGGGTGCATCGTTATCCTGCCATTCAATCTTGAGAAACTTTCACACGGGTAAAGCTGGCTGCCTGAGCATTCCGGCTCGCGGCCATGCCGCTGTCGGTGGTCCGGGTCAGTTCCCTACGCTGCGCAGCAATCACCTGGCGACGCTGGCGAAGTGACCAGTACACCAGACCGCCCAGGAAAAGAACGAACACTCCATAACAGGTCCAGACATAGGGGCCATGCCCCTCCATGGCAATAAATGCGGCCAATGAATCAAATGCCATGTCGTCAGCTCCTTCCTGCCAGCACCAGGTCTTTTACCCAGCGGGTGCGGCGTTCACGAATCAGGATTTCCGTCTGCATGCGCAAACATGCGAACCAGCCAAAGATCAGATAAAGCCCCAGCACCGACAACAATAAAGGCACCCACATTTCCACGGGCATCGAAGGCTTTTCCGTGAGCTTGAAGGTGGCGGGCTGGTGCAGCGTATTCCACCATTCCACTGAGTATTTGATGATAGGTATATTCACCACCCCAACCAGCACCAACACGGCCACGGCCCGGGCTGAAGACTTTTCATCAGAGATGGAGGCGCCCAGGGCAATGACACCAAAATACAGGAACAGCAGAATCAGCATGGACGTCAGGCGAGCATCCCATATCCACCAGGTTCCCCAGGTGGGTTTGCCCCACACTGCACCGGTAAACAGGGCCAGGAAGGTAAGCACCGCCCCCACCGGGGCCACTGATTTAACGAAGACATCCGCCAGTTTCATGCGCCAGACCAAGGTAACCACCGCTGCCACGGCCATCATGATATATACGGACTGAGCCAGGAACGCCGACGGCACATGAATAAATATGATCCGGTAACTGTTGCCCTGGAGGTAGTCCTGCGGGGCAAACGCCAGCCCCCAGATCAGGCCGGCGAATAGCAGAACTGCACCGCCCCACAACAGCCAGGGCATCAGCCGGTTGGCTATGCCGAAGAACCATTTCGGCGACCCCAGCTTATGAAAAAATTGCCACATCAGGATGCTACCTTTTACCTTTGCTTTTCATGTTGTTAAGCGTTTGACAGGCTGATTCTCAATGCCGCTGCTGACGCAAACGGTGCCAGTGTCACCGCCAGCACCAGAAATGCGCCCATCAACGCCACATACCCACCCACAGGGGCACCGTCCCCCGCAGCCGCCACTGTACCAGTGCCAAAAATCAGCACGGGAATGTACAGCGGGATAATCAACAGCGACAACAACACACCCGCCGACCTAAGCCCCAGGGTCAGCGCTGCACCAATGGCACCGATCAAACTGAGCACCGGCGTTCCAATTAGCAGCGTTAGACACAAAACCCCAATAGAGTTCCCGTCCAGATGCACCATTATGCCCAAAACCGGTGCCAGCAGAACCAGGGGCAACCCTGTCAGCACCCAGTGGGCCGCTACTTTCGCCAGCACCAACAGGAACAGCGGTTGGGGCTGAAGCACCAATTGTTCCAGGGTGCCGTCGTCGTAGTCATGACGAAACAGATGGTCCAGGGACAACAATACGGACAGCAACGCCGCTACCCACAGGATACCGCTACCCGCCTGCTGCAGAAATGACACTTCCGGACTAACACCGAGGGGGAACAGAGTCACCACCATGATGAAAAACAGCAGCGGGTTGAGCAGATCCTGCCGCTGCCGGAACGCGGCTTTAAGATCCCTCATGAAAACCGCTTTCATGGCACGAACACTGCCGACGGCTTCGGTGACCGGACGCCACCCGGCGCTGGAATCAGAGGTCATCGCCAGCTCCCAGGGTGATTCGCTGCATGGACGGTAGCTGCAAATCATGGTGTGTCGTCACCACTATCGCTCCGCCATCCCGGGCCCTCTGAACCAACAGGGCTTCCAACGCTGCCACACCATCAATGTCGATCGCGGTGAACACTTCATCCAGAATCCACAAGGGCTCATCAGCGATCAGCAATCGCGCCAACGCCACCCGACGCTGTTGGCCCGCCGACAGACGGCGACAGGGCACATCCTCGAATCCGGCCAGCCCCGTGCCGGCCAAAGCCTGCCCCAGCGCGTCGTCGCTCACCGTCTTCCTGCCCGCCATCAGGGCGCGCAGATTCTCCATTGGCGTCAGCAGGGGTTTGATCCCGGGTCGATGGCCGATGTACAGCATATTGCGCACGAATTCTTCACGCTGGTATGAGCGGGATTGCCCTAACCACAAAAGGTCGCCGGACCACGCATCGTTCAGGCCAGCCAGGATCCGGAGCAGCGTCGTCTTACCGGAGCCATTGGGCCCCTCGACACGGGTCAGAGTACCGGGCAGTATGGAAAAAGAGAGATCCCGGAACAGCATCCGGTCGTCGCGTTCACACTGCAGATTGACAGCCTGTAGTAACGGCTCAGACATCAGGGCCCCAGATCTGGAACAACGCGGGGGTCATACCGGCGTTGAGAACATTCAACTCTGCCCCCATCAGGTCGATAGAATTAACGGGGGTTCAGACATTTCAGACAGGCAATAGTTACCAGCGCGGCGTATTATAACGAAACCGTGTCATGATTACTCTTGCCGAGAATCAAATCAGCACCGATGAAATTACCAAACGGTAACCCGACACCACCGCCTTCCGGCGAGCAAACCAGACAGCCCGCAAGCGGGACCGCCATGGACCCGCGATTGCAGGCTTCTGCCGCCGTCTCGGCCCGCCAGCAACTGGACCAGTTACAGATCGCCAACCGGGAAACGGCCCTGGCCCGTGTCGCGGAGGTCGTTAGCCGGCAACAGGCTGCCGGGCAGCAATTATTGCTGGAAGTACGGGGACGGAGCCTCACCGTTCAGGCTGCCATAGGAGACACCGCCCTGGAGACCGGGGACTGGGTCAAGGTCATGCGTGCTGGCAATGAGCTGCAACTGATGGGAAAACTGGCCCCCGCCCAGGAGGCCGGCATCGCCCGGGCACTTGCCCAGCGGCTGCCATGGCAACAAAGCATCGAGGGCGGCCTGGCACGGGTCCTCTCCGGCCTGAGCCAGGGCGCTCGACCGGAACCGACTGGGACGGCATTACCCTCCACACAGTCGTCTCAGCCATTAGCTCCGTCGGTGCGCCAGGCAATCGAACAGCTGGTTAATCGCCTGCCAGGCAGTACCAGCCTTGCCGCCCCGGGCAGCGCGACAGAGGCAGGTCAACAGATCCGGCAGTGGATTGCTGAAAGCGGTCTGTTCGCCGAAGCGCGGCTCGCCCAGAGCCGGGAACCGGCGCTACCCGACCTGAAACTGGCCCTCGGGCGCATCATAACCGCCCTGTTGAAAGAGCAAAACGCTGGCCCGGAACAATTCAACCGCCTGACCCCGTTGGCCACGCCGGAGTTGGTTCAGGCCCCTCTGCAATTTCCCAACATATTAACGCCGCCGGCACCACAGAGCTCTGCGGAACCTCCCACCGTGGGCCAGATGCTACGACTGCTGGCGGGAATGCTGAACCGGATTACCGTCAATCAGCTTCACAGTCAGGTGCTGTCGACTCGCACCACGGCAGACACCCCGGCGCCGGTCTCCACCCTACTCCTGGAGTTGCCCTGGGTGACGCCACAGAACGAACCCAGGATTGCCCAGCTACGCATCGAACATGAGAACCCCGAAGGCGACCCTGCCGGCAAAAAAAGGGCCGCAGGAATCGCCGAGTGGCGGCTTTCGCTGGCGATGGATCTGGATGACGCCGGCCCGGTGCACTTTGACGTGGCCCTGCGACAGGAACAGGTGTCCGCGCGAGTCTGGGCGGAAAAGCAAAGCACACTCAAACAGGTTCAACAGGAGCTACCTACGTTGCGTCAGAGCCTGTCCGAGCTGGGGCTTGAGGTGACCGACCTGGACTGTCGTCGTGGCAGCCCCCAGGGCTCAACCACACGACTGGAACATCGACTGGTGGATACCAAGGCATGAAACAGGGCGATCAACATTCATCTCCAGCCGCGGTGGCATTGAAATACGATGGCAAAACCGCTCCCACCATCGCGGCAACGGGCACCCATGAGCTGGCCGAAGAAATCATCCGTATTGCCAGGGAGCATAAGGTTCCGCTCTACGAGAACCCGGAGCTGGCCAGCATACTGGCACGACTGGAGCTGAACGAGGAAATTCCGGAAACGCTCTATCAGATCATCGCGGAAATCCTCGCCTTCGCCTTCAACCTGCAAGGCAAAACCCCCGAAGATGCCGGAAAACCAGGCACGAGAGGTCAGGACACCCCTTACTCCTGAATCAGGGACCGGAGCGACCAGGCTTCCCGCCAGTTTTCCCCTTCTCGCGGTGACACAGCGGTTTCAAAGTAATGGCGCAGGCGCCGTCGGTCGTCCGGCTGATCCTTGAGTGCTGAACCGACAATATGGTGCATCAGGTGTTCCATCGTTATGGTGCCACCACCGAAGTACCAGGCATTCAGACTGGCCGCATGAGCGACCGAGACGGCCTCCGCCGTGGACAGGGCTGAGCCGGCAAGGCGATCAGTGCTGCGCCCGTCCACCGATTGCCCGTTGCGCAGCTCATGGAACATGGTCACCAGAACTTCGATCACCCGACTGTCCACGTCAACCGTGATGCCGGCCTTGAGGTTGTGTTTCTGAACTTGCCGCAGCACCACCTCCATTTCATCCTCGACACGACGGATGGGCCGGATCTCTTCAAAGTCCATACGCCTTTTCAGGGCGGCACTCATCACGTGAACACCCTCGTCAACGCTGTTTGAGGTGGCCAGAACGTTAAAGCCCTCGCGGGCGAACACTACGCCCTCTTCGCCGTCCAGTTCCGGAATGACCACCACACGGTCCGACAGCACGGACAGCAATGCATCCTGCAATCCCTGTGGACACCGGGCGATTTCCTCAAAGCGAACCAGCCGCCCCTCCATCATGCCCCGCAACAACGGACTGGGCACCAAGGCTTTGATACAGGGGCCTTCACTCCGCAGGATGGCCTCATTCCAGCTGTACAGTAGCTGCCCCACCTGATTCACGGCGCCACCCTGCAGTGTCAGGGTCGAGCTACCGGAGGCCGCCGCCGCAATCAGCTCGGACAACCAGGATTTGGCCGTACCCGGCTCTCCCACCAGGAGGCAACCGCGATCAGTGCACAATGAAACCACGATTCGTCGGACAAGGGCCCGATCGGCCACAAACTTACGTTCAATACCCAGCGATTCGTCCCCAAGCACAAACGCTTCCACGGCTCGGGGGGACATTCGCCAGCCCGGCGGCACGGGGCCACGATCCTGCCCTATCAACCGATTCAGTTCATCGGCATAACTGACCTCGGCCGGATCCCGTTGGGCTCCACGGGTCGATTGCGGACGTTCAGCCATCAGACGCTCCTCCTGCCGCCCCGGATTTCCGGAGCCATGCGTTCACGGGGCAAAATACGGGGCACTTCCGATAAGGGGATAATACCCTCGATAACATGGTCCAGAGCACTGTCACGCATGGTAATCAACCCGGCATCCAGCGCCCGCCAGCGTAACTCGCCGATGGGGGGCTGGCTGGAAATGGCATTGCGGATATCCGCATCCACCTCCATGTACTCAACAACGGCCACCCGACCATGGGTGCCGCTGCCATTGCAATTGTCACAACCCTGCCCCTCATAACAGCGGAAGTTCACCGGCGCCCCCTCTGGAAACAGCTCCGCGAGAATGGTCGGATCCGGCTCTGAAGGCTGGCGGCAATGGGTGCAGATGCGTTTGGCCAGGCGCTGGGCAATCACCGCCATCAGTTCACCCGCGATGGAATTCGGATGCACCCCCAGATCGTACAGACGCTGAAGTGAGTCCACTGCGTCGTTACAGTGCAGGGTCGAAAGCACCACATGTCCTGTTTGGGAGGCCCGAATCGCCTCCAGTGCGGTCTCATGGTCGCGGATCTCACCGACCAGGATGACGTCCGGATCTTCCCTCACAAACGCCCGCATGGCATCCGCAAAACCAAAACCGATCTCTGATCGCACCCGGGTTTGCTGGACATTATCTATGGCGTACTCAATGGGATCTTCAACGGTAATCACTTTGCGCCGGCCATCGTCGGCCAGGTTTTGCAGCCCTGCATACAGCGTTGTGGACTTGCCCGACCCCGTTGGCCCGACCACCAGAAGCAATCCCGCCGGGTTGTTCAGCAAGCGCTGATAACGGGCGCCGATGATCTGGGATATTCCCAGGTCCGTGATAGACATCGCTCTCCCTGTCTGCGGCAGCAAACGAATGATCGCATGCTCACCATGGAGAGATGGCTGGGTCTGGATTCGCAGATCGTACTTGACCTTCCCGAGCTGTAAACGGGAGCGCCCCCCTTGAGGCAAACGATGCTCGGCGATATTAAGCTCAGCCCGCAGCTTGATGACGTTTATAACGCCCTTAATCTCCCGCGGGGAAAGCTGGTATTGAGGCAGTTCGTGAAGATCGCCATCGACCCTCAAGCGAATGCGGACCCGATCACCGTATTGCTCGATATGGATGTCACTGGCTCTCTCACTAACGGCATCCAGCAGAATAGCTTCGTAGACGGAGACGAGATAGGGACTGATAGAGTCATCCCCTTTTCCCAGAACATCGTTCCGCGCACGGCCATCATTCGAGTGAGATCCCGCTTCCGCAGGGGCGTGGTCCGCGACGAAGCGGCTCCCTTTGGCGGTCAGATCCAGAGACGACCAGAGACGACGAAAATCCGTCGGCGTCGCCAGCAGACATTCGATCTCCTGGTCAGGACTCATACGTTCGAGCTGATCGGTACGGGCATCCGGATCGTCGGTCACGAGAGTCAAAACTCCGTCGTGGGACGCGACAGGGATCAGTCGGGACAGGTCCAGGAAGGTACGGGAGAAGCGTCGGAACAGTTGCGGCTCAAGCTTCGGCAGCAACTGATCCGCATCAATCAGTGTCATCCCCCGTTGCTTCGCCAGAGACCGGTACAGTTCGGTCTCCTCCAGGTTCAGCTTCTGTCTCAGCACATCCAACAGTCGGCGGTTCTCTGCGGCAGCTTCAATCTTGGCTGATGCCAGGGTCTTCTCATCCACCATCCCGAGATCGATGAGCACCTGCTCGGAGTTACGATTGAAGTCGACCCAACCCAGTGTCCGCTGACGTTCGAGCTTGCCTGCCTTGAGTACAAACATGGCCAGGCTTGGCACCGGGCCTGCACGGCCCTCCAGGCAGATCAGGTGGCCTCCCTCCACCAGATACTGCCCAACACTGTCCCGGTTTACCGTGAACGTGGTGCAAACGATGGTGTCGCATGGGGTATCCAGCTCAAATTCACCCTCCAGTGGCGATGCGATCACCTCAATGTTGTGCAAACCCAGGTGCTGAAAACGGTCTCTGGCAGCGTCCGCGACTGGCACATACTTGTCCACGTAGATGACCTGATGGGCCAGCTTCGCAAACACTGCGGTCAGATACCCGGAACCACCCCCAACATGCATGACCCGCTGATCGGGTTCTACTTCGGGAATCAGCGCCAGGATGTGGCGAACCGTCTCTTCTCTGGGAATGGAATGGCCGGTAATGGAATGAACTAGGTCGGCACCGGCTACAAATTCGTGGCGGGGAACAGCTGCGAGGGCCTCACGGGCCCTCTGGTAGACATACTTCATGCAACAGCATCCATAGCATCACAGGATTACGCGGCCTGCCGTTTTTTCAATGCGGAAACCAGTTCGGCTTCAGGACGGGAAATGCCACACGTGTTCATAAGATCGTCGATATCCGCACCGAGATCAACCAGTCTTGAGGCCTCATCGTAAGAAATTCGCAGGGGATCGTTCTGACGCATCTCGTCCAGGGTACTACGAAGCTCGTGCAACTGACGTTCGCACGTTACGAGACGCTGACCAACGCCCATGCTGCCGCTGGCGGTGGCATGAAGTTCCCGTCCGAGGGTGTCACACCGTTCTTTGAGCCGGGTACGCAGTTGGCGGATCTCGCGATCCTGTACAACAGCATATACAGCTACCAAACCAAAACCGACTGCCGTCAGCATCCATGGGATCAGGGAAGAGTATTCTGCAAACATGATGAACGTCCTCAGCTCAGTTAAACCATCGGGGCGTCCATCATGTCAGCTTACGCCGTAAACCCTGCCCGGCATTACAGTGACGCGATTTCTGCCCACTCGTGGTCAGACAACATCTTGTCGAACTCGACCAATATGATCAGCTCGCCATCCTTATTGCACACGCCCTGGATAAACTTGGCACTTTCCTCGTTACCCACGTTCGGTGCGGTTTCAATTTCGCTGGCTTTCAGGTACACCACCTCAGCAACCGAGTCCACCAGGATACCCATCACCTGGTTAGCCGACTCCATCACTACGATCCGTGTCGCGTCGGTCACCTCCGAATCCGCCAGCCCGAAGCGGCGGCGGGTGTCGATCACCGTAACCACGTTACCCCTCAGGTTAATGATACCGAGCACGTAATCCGGCGCTCCGGGAACCGGAGCAATTTCGGTGTATCTCAACACTTCCTGGATCTGCATAACATTCAGACCGTAAGTCTCGTCATCCAGCCGGAAGGTCACGTACTGGAGTACCTGATCGTCGTGGGCCTGATTTTGCTGTCCGCTCGGGGATGCCATAGCGTTGAATCTCCTCTTGGGCTGCCCGGCGGGCAACCTGATCGTCAAAAATTCATCATCAGTGCCCAATACTATAGTTAAGGGCACAAACCGTGCCAGTACAGCACGGTGTCATTCAGTAACCGCGTATTAACTCAGGTCCAGATGATGCTCGCGTTCTGCCCGGACCAAGAGATTGGCCATCGTGCGCACATCGATCAGAGCGCACATATGGTTAACCACTGTCCCCGCCAACCAGGGGCGTTTGCTGCGAGCCGTACGCCAACGCACTTCATCCGGCTTGAGCGTGAACGACTGGGCAACGTCATCACAAGCCAGCCCCCAGTCACTGTTATCCAACCGAATGACAAAGCGGTAGTTGTCACGGGCATCGGCAGGCGCTCGCCCGGCCATGATCCACTCCGCAGTATCCACCACCCGCAGGTTGTGATCGCGCTCCACGCGAATCCCCATGTACCAGCGCGGACTGCCAGGGATAGGCTTTATGCTCTCCTCAATCCTGTGTATCGCACCCAGCAATATCAATGGAACCGCCAGTTGCAGGCCAGCCACGGTAAAAATCAGGCACTCGAATGGCTCCTCGGACCATTCCGGGCGGGATGGCGGCGATACGGGCTCAGGCTCTGGTTCGGGTTGGTTTACCTCAACCTTCGGCGCCGGATTCCTGACAACGGGCTTCGCTTCGGGTTCCGGGTCGGGTGCCGGTTGACGCTCGACGATCGGCTCAGGTTCCGGTTGCGGCTGGGGATTTGCCTCGACAACAGCCACTTCTTCCTTCTGCGCGGTATCCGTCGCCGTATGCAAAAGATCGTCAAGGTAACTGGCAATCGCGCTGGAGGGGTCCGCCAGCTTTGTCAATTTTTCGTCAGCCATGTTTCCGCTCCCGATCCGCACCGGTGCGCGCCATCAGGTCATCCAACAGGTGTGTGTACGCCCTGACACCGTGGGTACCCGAATCCAGGGAGGACGGCACCACCCCACCCTGACTGGCATCCCGGAACTTGGTGTCGACGGGAATGGCAAACCGCCAGAGCGTATCCGGATAGGTTTTGCGCAAAAGATTAAGACTCTTGGTGGACGCCTGGGTACGCCGATCAAACATTGTCGGAACGATGGTATAGGCCAGTTCGTTTTTCTGGGATTTCATGATCATTTTCAGGGTATGCAGCATTCGCTCAAGCCCCTTGATCGCCAGGAACTCTGTTTGCACCGGAATAATCAGGTGCTGGGCAGCCGCCAGTGCGTTCACCATCAATACTCCCAGGGACGGGGTATTGTCGAGAATGACGTAATCAAAATCATCCCAGAGCTGTGCCAACGCCCTGGAAATAATCAGCCCCATGCCCTCCACGCCAACCATGCGGCGCTCCAGCGTGGCCAGTGCTGTGCTAGCGGGTAGTAACGAAACGCCTTGGCAGCTGGTTTCTGTGATCAGCTGGGCGGCGAGGCCATCCGGAACCTTGCCCTGATGCTGAAAAAGGTTGAAGACGCTTAGGGCGATGGTATCGGGATCATAGCCGAACCAACTGGTCAGCGACCCATGAGGGTCAAGATCCACTACGAGAACCCGCTTACCACGCTCGGCCAACAGCCCGGCCAGTGTCACCACCGAGGTGGTTTTTCCGACACCGCCTTTTTGATTGGCTACGGCCCAGATTCGCACGTTATGCTCTCCACTTGTTTATCCCCAGAATTCCGATACCACATCAAATGTTATCGGCAGCGAACCGCTTAACTTGAACGTCATCGATCACCTCATCGCACCGCGAATACTCGCATCCCGGGAAATCAGAAGCACCACACGACGGTTCCGGCGCCGGCCTTCCTCGGTATCGTTGCGGGCAACAGGCTGGTGCGACCCGTAACCTACCGCGGCCAGGCGCTCAGGCTCCACACCTTCCATAGTGAGCATACGCACCATCGCCGCAGCTCTGGCAGCCGACAATTCCCAGTTGGAAGGAAAGGCATTGGTCCGGATCGGGCGGTTATCGGTGAAACCTTCAACCTTAACGGCGTTATCACGGTCTCGCAGAACTACGGCAATCTTTTCCACCACAGCAAAACCATCGTAATGAGGTTCTGCAGAACCACTGCTGAATAACAGACTGTTGGGAAGGTTCAGTTCCAGCCAGTGCTCGTTACTCTCCAGCGTGACAACCCCCTGGTTGATCAGTTCGTCAAACTCCAGCGCCAACTGGTCAGCCATAGCCTGCAGAGCCTCGGTTCAGCCTTCTTCGCTGATTTCCGGGTTGCGGGGTGCTTCGGTAACGACTGGCTCAATAACGTCGTCGGACGGCGCTGCTGAAGACCGCTGGGGCTGGTCGCCGACCTCAATCGGCTGGAAGGAACGTTGCGGGGCGTTGAACACACCGGTCAGGGTTTCCGACAGCACCTTGTATTTGCCTTCATTGACTGAAGACACCGAGTACATCACCACAAAAAAAGCGAACAACAGGGTAATGAAGTCGGCATAGGAAACGAGCCAGCGTTCCTTGTTATGGAGGTCGTCCTGAGGTTGCCTACGACGCCGCATATAACCGCCTGACCATCACTGCAGGAAGCCCCGCAGCCGTAATTCAATGGATTTGGGATTCTCCCCTTCGGCGACGGCGATGATGCCGTCGATCATCATATCTTCGTATCGGGTCCGTTCCCGGACAATACCACGCAACTTGTTGGCAACCGGGAAAAACAGCAGGTTCGCCAGTGCCACACCATAGATGGTGGCAACGAAGGCTGTCGCAATACCGCTACCGAGCGACTGAGGATCCTCCAGATTGGTCATCACCTGAATCAGCCCCATCACCGCCCCAATGATACCGATCGTTGGCGAGTACCCCCCCATGGCTTCATACACCCGTGCCGACTCCAGGTCACGCTGTTCACGTGATTCCAGGTCCACTTCCATAATGCTGCGGATTGTTTCGGTTTCGGCACCATCGACCAATAACTGGAGCCCTTTTCGGGCAAATCGTTCCGGCTCTCTCTCCGCCAGCCCCTCAAGCCCAAGAAGGCCCTGCTTACGGGCCTTGACGCTCCAGTCGATAACCTTTCCAATGCCATCTTCAAGATTGACATAGGGTGGCAGGAACACCCAGCGAACCTGGCTGAAGGCCCTTTTTAACAGAGGCCAGGACGTCTGCAGGATGGTCGCTGCCAAGGTGCCACCAACAACAATCAGGGCCGCCGGCCCATTGAACAATGAACTGAGGGCACCGCCTTCCAGCAGATTCCCCCCCAGAATGGCGGCAAAAGCCAGGATGATACCCAGCAGGCTGAGAATATCCATCAGCTCACACCCTCGATCAACCGGGGACCAATGTCATTAAGTGGCAAAACTTCATCCGGTAGCCCTGCCTTGGCGACCGCCATCGGCATGCCATAGATCACGGATGTCTTTTCGTCCTGGGACCAGATCACAGATCCACTCTGCTTCATCAGACGGCATCCTTCCTTACCATCCGACCCCATGCCCGTGAGAATAATGCCCAGGGTTTTGCCAGGAAAACTGCGCGCCAGGGAGCCGAAGGTTACGTCCACACACGGCTTGTAATTAAGACGGTCATCTCCCGGCAGAATTCGCACGCGGGCCTGGCCACTGCGATTCTCGATCATCATCTGTTGCCCTCCCGGCGCCAACAGTGCTTGCCCGGGCCGCAGTATGTCCCCTTCCTCGGCCTGGCGCACTTCAATACGGCATAGCCTGTTCAGGCGCTCGGCAAATGCGGGCGTGAAACTGGCGGGCATATGCTGAACCAGCACGATTGGCGCGGGAAAATTGGCCGGTAACGCTGTGAGCACCCGCTGCAGCGCAACCGGCCCGCCAGTGGACGTGCCGATCGCCACCACACTGAAATGTCTGGCTGGCGACCGACGGGATGGCGGTCGGGGAGCTGCCGCCTCAGGCGCTGGCTCAACCGGAGAGCGACGCGTTGACGACGCCGGCGGAACATCTGAGCGGGAGCGGGCTGGCGGTGACGGTCGCTCCGGACGCGGAGCGGGTTTCGCTGTTGGCGACGATTCCGGACGTGTCGCTGTTACAGGTTTGGCCTTCGGATGGCTGCCGGCGACATCCAGAACCCGTTCAACCAGAATTTTCTGAAGCTGGCTGGAGTCCCGGGCGATTTCCTCAAAGTTCTTGGGCAGGAAGTCGACGGCGCCGGCTTCCAGTGCATCGAGGGTCACCCGGGCACCTTCGTAGGTCAGTGACGAGAACATCAAAACGGGCACCGGGTGGCGCTTCATGATTTCCCGCACGGCGGAAATGCCGTCCATTACCGGCATTTCGTAGTCCATGGTGATAACGTCGGGGCGGAGCTTTTCAGCCAGTTCTACCCCTTCCCGTCCGTTGGTGGCCACACCAACAACGTTGATCTGACCGGATGCAGTCAGGATTTCCGTCAGTCGCTTGCGGAAAAACCCTGAATCATCAACAACCAGGACAGAAACTGTCATCCAATTCTCCTAAACCGAGGCTGTCCGTAGACCTCAACCGTATTGTTGAAGCAGGCTGGGAACGTCAATGATCAGGGCAATTCGCCCGTCACCGGTAATGGTGGCGCCCGCCATACCTGGCGTCCCCTGAAGTGCACGTCCCAGAGGCTTGATAACGACTTCTTCCTGACCAATGAGCTGGTCCACCACGAAACCAACCTGCCTGGTTCCCATCGCGACAATCACGACGTGGGCATTGCCCGGTTCAGATTCACTGGCCCCATTCACCAGCCAGCGTTTGATGTGGAACAGAGGGAAGACCTTGTCCCGCACCACAATGCATTCACGACCATCCACAATGTTGGTTTTGGAGAGATCCAGGTGGAATATTTCCACAACATTGACCAGAGGCAGCGCAAATGACTGGTCCCCCAGCATGATCATCAACGTCGGCATAATGGCCAGGGTCAGCGGTACCTTGATGACAATTCGTGAGCCCTTTCCGAGCTCTGATTCCACATTGAGCTGACCATTCAGCTGGCCGATCTTGGTCTTCACCACATCCATGCCCACACCACGACCAGACACATCCGAGATCTGATCCTTGGTAGAAAAGCCAGCAGCAAAGATCAGGTTGTAGCACTCGTTTTCCGTCAACCTGTCCGCCGCGTCCTGATCGTAGATCCCTTTCTCGACAGCCTTTCGACGCAGCACCTCGGGGTCCATACCAGCACCGTCATCCTCGATAGACAACAGGATATGATCCCCTTCCTGCTCGGCATTCAGGGTGACCGTCCCGGCACGGGGTTTACCCGCTTTCTCACGAATATCCGGCGCTTCAATACCGTGATCCACCGAGTTACGGACCAAGTGAACCAACGGGTCGGAGAGCGCTTCCACCAGATTCTTGTCCAGATCGGTGTCTTCCCCGTGCATCACCAGGCTGACTTCCTTCTTGAGACTACGGGCGAGATCCCGCACCACCCTGGGGAAACGACCGAAGACTTTTTTGATTGGTTGCATCCGCGTCTGCATAACCGCTGACTGCAGGTCGGTGGTAACCACATCCAGGTTGGAAACCGCCTTGTGCATGTGCTCATCGTCGCTCTGCGCACCGAGACGTTGTAAGCGGTTACGCACCAGCACCAGCTCCCCCACCATGTTCATGATGTCATCCAGGCGCTTGGTATCAACGCGAACGGTGGTTTCAGCGGCAGGCCCCTGTTCTTTTGCAGGTGCCGGTGGTGCTTTTGCTTCGGTTTTCCCGGGCTGCTCAGGTTTAGCCGCAGGCTTCGGTGCCTCGGGGCTGGGCTCCGGTTCGCTGGCCGCTGGCTTCTGACTGTCGTCGGCGGTAGGACTCCCACCCTTGCCATGAAGGTCGTCCAGGAGCTTTTCAAACTCATCATCCGTGATCAAATCATCACGGCCTTTTTCTGACTGTTCGCCGGCATCCGCAGGCGCCTCAACAGCATCTTCCTCCGCTGGCGCACCCGCGAACTGGCCCTTGCCATGGAGTTGATCCAACAGGGCTTCAAATTCATCATCGGTAATCTCATCCCCGGAGGCACTGTCGTCCTCCGGTGTTGCAGCGCCCGCTCCCTGGTCGGCGACCGAACCCGATTCCGCGTTATTGTCGCCCAGCGCATCCAGAAGCTGCTCGAACTCGTCGTCGGTGATATCGCCATGGTCCTCACCGTGCCCAGCGTCGGTCTGCTCCGACCGCTGAGCTGCCGGAGCCCCACCATCAGGTTCCGCCAGGGCATCCAGCGCTGCAATCAATGCATCGGGCGCTGGCGTCAGTTCTTCATGATTGCGCACCTGTTCGAACATCGCATTGACGTGATCCAGCGCTTCCAGCACCACGTCCATTAACTCCGAATCCACCTTCCGCTTGTGATTACGGAGGATGTCGAAGACGTTCTCGGCAGAGTGGCAGCAGTTCACCAGAGCTTCGAGCTGAAGGAAGCCCGCGCCACCCTTTACGGTATGAAATCCGCGGAATATGGCGTTGAGGAGATCACTGTCATCCGGATTCTGCTCAAGATCCACCAACTGCTCGGAGAGCTTTTCGAGTATCTCCCCTGCTTCAACCAGGAAGTCCTGCAGGATCTCTTCGTCGGCATCAAACGCCATGGGCTACCCTCTTCATTCAGAAACCGAGACTGGACAAAAGATCGTCAACATCGTCCTGCCCCGACACGACATCTTCTCGCTTATCGGCGTTCATCTGCGGACCGACGCCCTGCTCGGCGGACACGTCAGCCGATTCAATTTCATGCACGGTGCCTGTCAACTGATCGACATGGCTAGCCATGACCACCAGACTCAGCAGGTGTTCCTCCACTTCCTTCACCAGATTGGTGACCTTCTGGATCACCTGGCCGGTAAGGTCCTGGAAGTCCTGCGCCAACAGAATTTCCGACAGGTTGTTGTAGATAGTGTCGGCATCGCTGGTCAGCGTGACGAAGAACTGGTCTATACGGCCATAGAGATCACGAAACTCCGCAGGCTGCATTTCCCGGCGACGTAACCGTAGCCATTCGTCCCGCAGGGCGGCGGCCTCATCCCGGATGACGTGTGCCTTCGGCATGGTTTCTTCGACCAGATCCATGGTGCGATTGGCCGCCTGGCCGGTCATCTTTACAACGTATTCCAGCCGGTCGGAAGCATCGGTCATTTTCGACAGGGCTTCCTGCTGTTCGGCATTACGCGGGTCGATCTGAAAGTTGCGGATTGCCTCGTGGAGGCTACGAGTGAGCCGCCCGACTTCCCGGTACAGGCTCTGATCCCGTACCTCGCTGAGATCATTGATCAGAGTCATCGCCTGGGCATAGTCACCGGCATTGACGTGCTCAACCAACGCGTTAGCCTGTGCGCGGAGCTTTTCCGTCACCTCCGGATCAAGGCCTTGCGGGTTCTTATTGTTGCTATCACTCATGAGAGCCCATCCGACCTTGGGTTACTGGATTCGCTCGAAGATTTTCTCAATCTTCTCCTTGAGTACGGCTGCGGTAAACGGCTTCACCACATAGCCATTCACCCCCGCTTGCGCGGCGGCCACAATCTGATCCCGCTTAGCTTCTGCCGTGACCATAAGAATCGGAAGCGTTTTCAGCTCTTCATCGGCACGAACGGCCTTCAGAAGGTCAAACCCGGACATGCCCGGCATGTTCCAGTCGGTCACCAGGAAGTCATACTTTCCGCTCTTCAGCATGGGCAGCGCAGTGTTGCCGTCATCTGCTTCATCGGTATTGGTGAATCCCAGATCACGCAGAAGGTTCTTGATGATCCGTCGCATTGTGGAAAAGTCGTCCACAATGAGGATTTTCATGTTCTTGTCCAAAGGGACCTCCAGTTAGTAACACCCGGAATACGTTATATCTTTCTGCCAATAATCTGGCAGGCCGGCGGTATCACCGCTTATTGTGTGGGGATTGCCCCCGTTGTAAAGCATCGGTTACCAAAAGCTACAGATGGCCAACCTCAATACACGTTGGGCAGCCCCATCGCAGCCCGTTACTCGGTCGCCGCCCGATGCCAGCCGGTTAATCGGCCTCTGAGCCTCAGCGCGGCCTGACTGTGTATCTGGCTGACGCGGCTTTCGCTCACTCCGAGAACAGCGCCGATTTCCTTGAGGTTAAGCTCCTCCTGATAGTACAGGCTGAGCACCAGTTTCTCCCGCTCGGGCAGTTCTTCAATGGCTTGCGCCAAGCTTTTCTTGAACGCATCGGAGGTAATGTCATCCAGGGGATTATCACTAGCCTCTGCTTCTTCTAACGGCAGCTCTCCGGATTCATTGAGCTCATCGAGACTAAAAAGTCTGCCACTGTTGGCATCACTCAGACTGGCATGGTACTCGGCAAGTTCCATTCCCAGCTCGTCTGCGACTTCCTGATCCTGAGCTTCGCGACCGAAACGGTCTTCAACAGCCTTGATGGCCTGGGAAATACGACGGGCATTGCGGTGAACAGATCGGGGCACCCAGTCGCCCTTGCGGATTTCATCCACCATGGCGCCGCGGATGCGGATACCGGCATAGGTTTCAAAGGTAGCGCCTTTGGTCGAGCTATACCTCTGGGCGGCCTCAAGCAGCCCGATCATGCCGGCCTGCATAAGGTCCTCAAGCTGAACCGATGCCGGCAAACGGGCCATCAGGTGCAGCGCAATTTTCTTGACCAGCGGGGCATGCTCTTCTACGAGCTGGGAAGCACCCTTGACGCCGGTTTTCTGATAGATTCCCAGGTGTTTCGCCAATGTCATGTATCCGGTTGTATAGTGACAGGATCAAATTCAGACTTCGACGAGCCGCTCCACAAAAAACTCCAGGTGTCCGCGGGGCGATGATGGCAACGGCCAGTTATCAACTTTATCAGCCAGCGCCCTGATCGCCAGTGATGCCTTAGCCCTGGGGTACACATCCAGAACCGCTTTCTGCCGCTGCACCGCTTTCTTGACGGCCTCGTCGTAAGGCACGATACCCACATATTGTAATGCCACATCAAGAAACCGCTCAGTGACTCTGGTCAGTTTTTCGAAAAGATGCTTTCCTTCCTGCTCGTTTCGCACCTGGTTGGCAAGAATGCGGAAACGGTTCGTTCCATAATCGCGGTTCATCAACTTGATCAGAGCGTAAGCGTCAGTAATGGACGTCGGTTCATCACAAACCACCAGCAGCAGTTCCTGCGACGCCCTCAGGAAACTGACGACCGACTCAGAGATACCCGCCGCGGTATCCACGATGAGCACATCGATCTGGTCTCCGAGTTCGCTGAAGGCGTTTATCAAGCCAGCGTGTTCCATGGCGGTGAGTTGGGTCATGCGCTGGGTGCCCGAAGAGGCCGGAACGATCTTGATTCCGCCGGGGCCATCGACCAGCACTTCCCTCAGGTCACAATCGCCTGCCAGCACATCGGAAAGATTTCGATTGGCGGTAATGCCCAGTAGTACATCAATATTGGCCAGACCGAGGTCGGCGTCCAGCAACACGACACGACGCCCCTTCTGCGCAAGGGCAATTCCCAGATTGACTGAAACGTTGCTTTTGCCAACGCCGCCCTTTCCGCCGGAAACTGCAATCACCTGTACCGGATGTGGTTTACTCATACTTGGTTTTGTCTCTCGCCACGTTTAACCGAAGGCTCAGTTGTCATTCAACGGCGCCTGTTGCACGCCGGATACTCCGTCATCCGGTAGGGCCGGGGATGATGCTCAGGCCCCCTCTGCCACCGCCTGTTGTTGCTGCAGCGCTTTCAGCCGCTCCACCGCCAGCCGAACCAGAGGCACGGCTTCGGCGTGATGCAAATCTTCGGGAATCTTCTGGCCGTCCGTGTAATAGGCCACGGGCAAACCAGACTCCATGACAAACCCCAAAGACTCACCCAGGGTAAGGGCTTCATCTATTTTAGTCATCACACAGCCCGCAAGGTTAGCCATCTTATAGCAATGCCAAACGGATTTCATGATACGAGGCTGGCTGGTAGCCGATACAACCAGATGGGTCCGAATCTTGTGATGGCTTCGGGCCAGTTCTGACAATTGCTGCTCGTAGCCCTTGTCAGAGCTGGTGAGACCGGCGGTATCAATCAGCACAAGATGACGATCAGACAATTCGTCCAGAATATCGTCAAGGGAGTGGCTCTCATCAACCACCCTGACCGGCACATTGAGGATGCGGCCAAACACGAACAACTGCTCGTGAGCTGCTACCCGGTAGCGGTCGGTGGTCACCAGGGCCAGGGAGTCGGCGCCATGGCGGAGCACATGGCGCGCGGCCAGCTTGCCAATGGTGGTGGTTTTGCCAGACCCGGTGGGTCCTACCAGCGCGAAAACACCGCCCTGATCCAGCCATTCGGTGCGGGACGTTTTCACGCCGGTGGCCAGCATTTTCAGTGACTGTTTCCAGCCATCTTCCAGGCGCCCGCCATTGTGTCGGCGGGACAGGGAGTTGGCCAGTTCAAAACCCAGCCCAAATTCCTGCAGGCGTTCGGCAAGCCGTTGCTGGACCGCGTTAGTCGCCGGATTTTTCGGCTCCTGACTGCGGGTGCCCATCAGGTCCCGTAAAGAGCTGATCTCTGCACGCATCTGGGCCAGCTCGTCGGAATAACCTTCCACAGCGCGGCCTGCAATCGCCGCCGGGGCAGCCGATTCCGCCGCCGCAGTCTCAAGCCCCAGATCCGAGTCCTCAATGAAGGCTGAACTGTTGGCATAACCGGTGCCAATGTTCGCCCGCTTTTCACGAACTTCACGGATACGATCCCGGGAACGCCCCAACTCATCTTCCAGGTGGCGATGTTGTTCCGCCTGCATTTCCGCCAAACGGGATCCATTGGTGGCTTCCCGGGCCTTGTCGCCCAGCCGCTGACGCGCCATGTTTTCGTCGTAGTCCAGTGCCGTCACAATTTCGACGCCACCGTCCACCCGGCGATTGGAGAGAATCACGGCGTCCGGACCCATCTGTTCCCGCACCTGCTTCAATGCCTCTGCCATGCTCTGAGCAAAAAACCGTTTTACCTTCATGATGCCTCATCCTCCACCGGCAACGCTGTGCCTGCGCTGTCCGCTTTGTCATCCGCCGTTGTTACTGCCCGACGGACGCCACAATGGTGATCTGTTTGTTATCCGGAATTTCCTGGTAAGACAGTACGTGCAATCGTTCCACGCCATAGCTGGCAAACTTCGCCAGCACCGGTCGCAATGGCCCTGAAACCAGCAGGATCGCTGGCTTGCCAAGCATCTCCTGGCGCTGGACGCTTTCCTGCAGGGATCGCTGCAGTTTTTCCACCATGTTTGGCTCCAGCACCAGCCCGATGTCTTCCTGACCGCCGGATTGTTGACTCTGTTGAACTGACTTCAGCAATAACTGTTCCAGGTCTGGATCCAGAGTAATTACCGGGATCTCCTGCTCGTTGCCACAAATGCTTTGAACGATCATTCGACGCAGGGCCTGGCGAGCCACCGTGGTCAGCACTTTCGGGTCCTGACTCTTGGGATGAACGTTGACAATAGACTCGGCAATCGAGCGCATGTCACGAATCGGGACCTCTTCCTTGAGCAGGTTCTGCAGCACTTTCAACAACAGACTGATGGAAATGGTGGTCGGCACCAGCTCTTCCGCCAGCTTGGGAGACACCTTCTCCAGCTGGTCCAGCCACTTCTGGGTTTCTTCATGACCGAGCAGTTCATGGGCGTGCTTCTGCAGCACCTGGTTTAGGTGGGTGGCCACCACGGTACTCGCATCCACCACGGTATAGCCAAGGGTCTGGGCCTGGTCCTTTTTTTCCGGCTCAATCCAGCTGGCGTCCAGGCCAAAGGCCGGGTCCTTACCAGCAATCCCTTCGATCTTGCCGAACACCTGGCCAGGGTCGATGGCCAGTTCTCGGTCCGGATGAATTTCCGCCTCGGCGAGTGTCACCCCCATCAGGGTAATGCGATAGACGTTGGGCATCAGATCCAGGTTGTCACGTATGTGCACCGACGGCATCAGGAAGCCGAGGTCTTGTGACAGTTTCTTGCGCACCCCCTTGATACGGCTCAGTAGCTGGCCACCCTGGGACTTGTCCACCAGCGGAATCAGACGATACCCCACTTCCAGACCCACAATGTCAACGGTGGCAACGTCATCCCAGCCCAACTCACGGGTTTCACCTGGTGCAGGCAAGGCCTGTCCCTGATCACCACCATCCCCACCAGGCGGCAGGTCCCGCCCCGCAGGCTGCGCGCCACCACGAGCAGGGAAAACCCCCTCCTCTTCAACCGTCTGGCGCTCCCGCTTCCAGATCAGGTAGGCGGCCACTGCGGCAATGATTCCCAGACCAAGAAATGCCACATGCGGCATTCCCGGTATAAGGCCGAGAATAATCAGGATACCCGCAGCAATGGACAGCGCCTTGGGTGCGCTGAACATCTGTTGCAGGATCTGCCCGCCCATGTCCTGGCTGGACGTTACCCGTGTCACCATAATGGCAGCCGAGGTGGACAGCAGCAGCGAAGGAATCTGCGCGACAAGACCATCACCGATGGTCAGCAAGGCGTAGTTCTGCGTGGCGGTCCCAAAATCCAGACCATGCTGCAACATACCGATGGCAATACCGCCAATCAGGTTTATAGCCAGAATCAACAGACCGGCAACCGCATCCCCTTTGACGAACTTGCTGGCACCGTCCATGGAGCCGTAGAAATCCGCCTCCTGCGCCACCTCGGAACGGCGATGCTTGGCATCTTCCTGATTGATCAGGCCGGCGTTCAGGTCGGCATCAATGGCCATTTGCTTGCCGGGCATGGCATCAAGGGTAAAGCGCGCGCTGACCTCGGATACCCGGCCGGCACCCTTGGTGACCACCAGGAAGTTGATGATCATCAGGATGGCAAACACCACCAGGCCAACCGCATAGTTGCCGCCAATCAGGACCGCACCAAAAGACTCAATCACCTTACCGGCTGCGTCCCCACCCTCATGGCCATTGAGCAATACAATCCTCGTGGAGGCCACGTTAAGCGCCAGACGCAACAGCGTCGCCACCAGCAGCACTGTCGGGAAGGACGCAAACTCCATCGGCCGCAAGGCGTAAACACACACCAGCAGAATCACAATCGACAAGGTGATGTTGAACGTGAAGAAAACGTCCAGCATGAACGCCGGCATCGGCAGTATCATCATCCCCAGCAAGCCCATCAGCATGATGGGTATGCCAAGATTTCCCCGCGTCAGGGTTTTGACGTTGTTGAGGACTAAAGCTCTGTCCATGCCCGGAAGCTCTCCACGTGGCTGTGCCTGCAGGTGTTCAATGGGTCGAAAATATGACGCCCATGCGTCTTTTGCAGAAGTATCGCAAGATCCGTACCACCCCTTACGGGATTTCACTTTCCAGTGCCTGACGCGCCCTTCCAGATACGGTATCCTTGCGCCATTTACTCCGACACAGCCGACGCCGGCAAACGACACAAAGAGAAAGGTGACCCCATGCCAATCCACGAGGTTAAGCACCCCCTGATCCGCCACAAACTCGGCTTAATGCGCCGCGCGGACATCAGCACCAAGAATTTTCGTGAACTGGCACAGGAAATTGGCGCCCTGCTGACCTATGAAGCCACCCAGGATTTCTCCCTGCAGGAGAAAACCATCGAGGGTTGGGCAGGCCCGGTCAAAATTGAACAGATCCAGGGTAAGAAAGTCACCATCGTACCGATTCTCCGCGCCGGCATGGGTATGCTGGACGGTGTCCTCAGCCTGATTCCAGGTGCCCGTGTCAGCGTCGTCGGCCAGATCCGTGACGAAGAAACCCTGGAGGCCAGCACTTACCTGGAAAAACTGGTGGGTGAACTGGATCAGCGTATGGCCATGATTATCGACCCCATGCTGGCCACCGGTGGCTCCCTGATCTCCACTATCGATCTGCTGAAGAAGGCTGGTAGCACCGAGATTCGTGCACTGATTCTGGTGGCCGCACCAGAAGGCGTTCAGAAAGTCCTGGAAAAGCACCCGGACGTGTCCATTTATACGGCCTCAATTGACGAGCGCCTGAACGAAAAAGGCTATATCCTGCCCGGACTTGGTGATGCCGGCGACAAAATTTTCGGCACCAAGCAGAAGGACGTCTGAACATGCAGGATCACAGCAACGACCCGATCTGGAAGCAGGCTATAGCGGGCTCGCAAATGCTGCTGGTGGCCTTTGGCGCGCTGGTGCTGATGCCACTGATCACCGGCCTCGATCCCAACGTCGCCCTCTTTACCGCCGGCCTCGGCACGCTGATCTTCCACATCGTCACCGGCGGCAAGATCCCCATCTTCCTGGCATCTTCCTTCGCCTTTATTGCTCCGGTGATTGCCGCCAAGGGCCGTTTTGGTCTGGAGGAAACCATGGGCGGTCTGATGGCTGCCGGTATCCTCTATATCGTCCTCAGCGGTGCCGTCAGGCTCCGCGGAACCGGATTTATCACGCGGCTATTGCCGCCGGTGGTGATCGGGCCGGTGATCATGGTGATCGGTTTGGGACTGGCACCGGTCGCTGTGCACATGGCTTCAGGCCGCAGCGGCGATGGTGCTGCTGAGCTGGTGCCCTATGACACCGCCATCTGGATTGCCATGATTTCCCTGGTGGTGACCGTCGTCATGTCGGTGTGGGCAAAGGGAATTTTCCGCCTGATTCCCATCATGTTTGGCGTGATCGTCGGCTATACCCTCTCCGCTTTTGCCGGCGTCGTGGATTTGACGCCCGTCCGTGAGGCCCCCTGGTTCGCCGTTCCAGATTTTGTTGCACCCGCATTCAGTTGGAGTGCCATCCTGTTCATGATCCCGGTAGCCATAGCACCGGCCATTGAGCATATTGGCGACATACTCGCCATCGGCAACGTGACCCGCAAGAACTACCTGGAAAAGCCCGGTCTGCACCGTACCCTTCTGGGTGACGGCCTGGCCACCAGCACTGCCTCACTGCTTGGAGGACCTCCCAACACCACCTACTCGGAAGTCACAGGCGCTGTGGTTCTGACCCGTAATTTCAACCCGAAAGTGATGTGGTGGGCCGCAATCATTGCCATTACTCTGGCCTTTGTCGGCAAATTCGGCGCGGCCCTGCAGACCATCCCGGTACCGGTTATGGGCGGCATCCTCTGCCTGCTGTTCGGCTCCATTGCGGTGGTCGGCCTGAACACCCTGATCCGCCACCAGGTCGACCTGTCCCAGTCGCGAAACCTGGTGATCGTTGCCATCACCCTGGTGTTCGGCATCGGTGGCATGGCGATCGGCCAGTTCGAGGGCATCGCCCTGAGCGCGGTGGTCGCCATTTTCCTCAACCTCCTACTGCCGGGCACACGGGAAGCCTGGGGAAAGGCCATTTATGAGCAAAAAGCCGACTGACAGTACCGGCATCAGCTTTACCGCCCTCTACACTGGTGCCGTCTGGCACCGGAACGGGCTGTCCGATGACGTCCTGACCACCGAACAGGGCCGTTGGCTCTATCATCTGATGAGCCCCTTCGAAACCGCCAGCAAGGCGGCCATCGGCGGCAACATCCGCACCTTCCTGCTGCAGCGCCATCTAATCATCGACCATTTGATCGACCAGGCTGTCCAAGACGACGGCGTCAACCAGGTACTGGAAATCGCCTGCGGCATGTCACCCAGAGGTATCCGATTGCGGGAGAAGCACCCGGGCATCAAAATGGTCGAAGCCGACCTGCCCGACATGGCCACCCGCAAAGCGGCCCGCCTCTTGGCGGCAGGTCACCTCGGCGAGCAACACCAGGTCACCCCCATCGATATCCTGGCCGACAGCGGCGAGAACACCCTGGAAGCCGTAGTCGCCCGAGCCTTCGACAACACCAAACCCATCGTGGTCGTCACCGAGGGCCTGACCAGCTATTTCTCCCTGGAAGTCATCTCCGAATTCTGGCAACGCCTGGCCAAGATCCTGGCTGACCGCCCCGGTTCGGTGTACCTCTCCGAAAGTTACCTGATGCCACAGCAACCGCTACTAAGAAACTCCCTGAAAACCCTCGGCGGCCTCCTGGGCACCATGACCCGCAGCCAAGTCAGCTTCCACTTCGAGGATGACCAACGGGCCCTTGACCATTTCCAAGCCTGCGGGTTTCCTTCAGTTCGCGTCCACAATCCCCGCCAGTTTTACGGTTTATTGCCCATTCCTGAAAGCCGGCATGATCCTATGGTTCGGGTTATTGGTGCTAAGGTCTGAGTTTGGGCTTTTTGGTCTCCTAGCCTGTTAGCTTCGGTGAAAGGCGTTTGTTGGTGGCTCTGCCAAAAAACCGCTACAAGCACGTCCGTGTGCGCTTCTCTCCGGCCGTCCATGGCCTCCGAAATTTTTTGGCAGAGCCACCAACAAACGCCCCGCTAGCTTTCGGATATATCAACAGGAGTCCGGCCGCCTGCCCAAGTTATCGATTGAACGATTCGTAGGTCGGATTAGCAAAGCGTAACCCGACAAATATTACAGGTAAGGGGTGTGGGGGCACGATGTCGGATTACGCTTCGCTAATCCGACCTACATGTGGACATGGCTGTTGAGATATCGATGGGCCTGGGGTGGTTGTGGTTGCCCCCTCCCAAAAATTTCGGAGGCCATGGACGGCCGGAGAGAAGCGCACATGGATGTGCTCGTAGCGGTTTTTGGGAGGGGGCAACCACAACCACCCTCCCCCACAACCATCAGGCTACAAATAGGCTCAAACATCCCGCCGCATATCCGGCGGAATCGGAAAGTCCGGCATACCGGGCCGGTCACCGCGCCCCTTGCGGAACTGCCGCAACTGGAAGACGTAGGCCAGCACCTGGGCAATGGCCATGTAGAGGCCATCGGGAATCTCTCCCCCGACCTCGGTGTTGTGATACACCGCCCGGGTCAGCGGCGGCGTTCTCAAAAGCTCGACCTTGTTCTCGCGGGCTATCTCCATGATCTTGAACGCCATCTCATCGGCGCCCTTGGCCACCACGATTGGTGCCGCCATGGATTTCTGATCGTACTTCAGGGCCACCGCATAATGGGTCGGGTTGGTGATGACCACATCGGCCCCCGGCACGTCCTGCATCATCCGGCGCTGGGCCATCTCGCGCTGGAGCTGGCGGATACGGCCCTTCACTTCCGGCTTACCTTCGGTGTCCTTGAACTCGTCTTTGACCTCCTGCTTGGTCATGCGCAGTTTCTTCTGGTGGTCGAAGATCTGGAACGGCACATCGATGGCGGCGATGATGATGGTCGCGGCAGACAGGAAGAAGAAGGTCCAGCCGAGGGTCCAGAGTACGTGCTCCATGGCCGGGATGGCGGGTTCCTCGGCAATGCTCAGCAGATCGTCGGTCCTCAGGTTAAGGATCAGGATGGCTAGCGCGAGTACCAGTCCCACTTTCAGGATGGCTTTGACCAGTTCGATCAGGGACCGCAGGGAGAACATGCGTTTCAGGCCCTTGATCGGGTCCATGCGGTTGAGTTTGGGTGCGACAGCCTTGCCGCTGATCAGCAGGCCGCCGATACCGATGGAACCGGCGATAGCCGCGATCAGCAGCAGGATCAGGATGGGCGACAGGGCCAGTGCCGCTTCTTTGGCGGAGGCCAGGAGCTGCACGCTCATGTGGCGGGTGTCGAAGATGGCAGAGCGTTCCAGGACGAAGCTGTCCCGCATGATGCCTTCGAGGGAGGCGCCCAGGCTGGTGCCGAACATCAGCAGGCCGCCTGCTCCCGCCATGAGAACGGCCATGGTGGCCAGTTCCTTGGAGCGCGCGGTCTGGCCATCCTCCTTGGCCTTTTCGAGCCGTCGGGGGGTAGCCTCTTCCGTTTTTTCCTGACTGTTGTCGTTTTCTTCAGCCATGCCTTCTGATCTTTAATTTCGGAGTGTCGGTCCGCTTCGATGCAAATGCAGAGCTCAGGGCTGCCCCTGGAGGTTCCGCATAAACTCAAACGTCTCTCTCGTGTACTGCTCAAAGTGCGGCAGAAAATTGGCGTGCAGCACCCATATGGAGAACAGTCCAAAAATCAGGCCAATTGGAAAGCCCAGGGCGAAAATATTCATCTGAGGTGCGGCGCGGGTCATTACGCCGAACGCAATGCTGACGATCAGCACGGCGGAGACGGCCGGTAGCGCCAACAGCATGGCAGAGACGAACATCCAGCTGATTCGGTGAGCCAGTTCCCAGACCCCGACCTGGCCCAGGCCCTCGAAGCCGACGGGCAGTGTCCGGAAGCTTTCGATGAAAACTTCGAACATCACCAGATGGCCGTTCATGGCGAGGAACAGCAGAGTGATGGTGATGGTGTAGATCTGGGACAGCACCGGAACGTTGACGCCATTGGCCGGATCGACCATGGAGGCGAAGCCCAGGCCCATTTGCATGGCGATCATCTGGCCGGCGACGACGAAGAGTTGCCACAAAGCGGTCATGGCGAATCCCATGCCAACGCCGATGAGGATCTGCTGCAGGGTGATCACCACTGCGTCGGCACTGAAGGCTTCCACCTGCGGTGCCGGCGGGAGCAGCGGCACGATGAGAACGGTGATGAGCAGGGCCAGACCCAGGCGCGCTCTGGCTGGTACCAGTTGGGTGCCGAAGATAGGGACGACCATCAGGAAGCTGGCAATTCGGAACAATGGCCAAAGGTGCTGTCCGACCCACTGGCCGATCAGGTCAGCACTGATTTCGGTCGGTATCATCAATCAGCCAATCAGGTAGGGAATGCTGGTTATCAAGCCTTCCGCGTGGTCAAGCAGTTTGGTCAGCATCCACGGACCCGCGGCGATGATGACGATCAGGGTGACCATCAGTCGCGGCAGGAAACTGAGGGTCTGTTCGTTGATCTGTGTCGCGGCCTGAAAGGTACTGACCACCAGACCAATTACCAGGCCGGGGCCGATGATGACGCCTGCCAGCAGCACGATCATCCACAGCGCTTCACGGACGATGTCTATGACGGTTTCCGGGGTCATATGCGGCTCCTATATCCCGTAACTGGCGGCCAGTGTACCCATGATCAGCGCCCAGCCGTCCACTAGTACGAAGAGCATGATCTTGAATGGCAGTGAGATAATGATCGGTGACAGCATCATCATACCCATGGCCATCAGCACGCTGGCCACGACCATGTCGATGATCAGGAAGGGAATAAACAGTATGAAGCCAATCTGGAAGGCGGTTTTCAGCTCGCTGGTGACAAACGCGGGCAACAACACCCAGAAGGACACATCTTCAGGCGAGTCATATTGTTCGTCCGCAATGCGCATGAACAGTCCGAGGTCGCTTTCCCGAGTCTGGCCCAGCATGAATTCGCGGAACGGCATGCTGGCGCGTTCAACCGCTTCCAGCGAGGTGATTTCTTCGGTCATATAGGGTTGCAGGCCAACCCGGTTTGCCTCTTCCAGAACCGGTTTCATGATGAAGATACTGAGGAACAGGGCCAGCCCCAGAAGAATCTGGTTGGACGGTGTCGCTTGCAACCCCAACGCCTGACGCAGGATGGCAAACACCACGATGATGCGGGTGAACGAGGTCATCATCATCAACATGGCCGGCAGGAAGGTCAGCGCCGTCATCAGCGCCAGGATCTGCAGGGTGACGGAATACTCCTGCACACCCTGCTCCTCGCCCGGAGTCATGGTAAACGCGGGAATGCCGGGAAGGTCCGCGAATACCGCCGGACTCCAGCCCGCCAAAAGAATCAGGGGTACCAGGGAAAGGCATCGCTTCAGGTAAACCGGGATCATCGGGTCAGCCTTCCTTCGACGATGGAGCGTTCCAGGACTTGCCAATCATGCCCTGAAGGCGGCGGGCAAAGTCACTGGAGGAGCCCTGGCCAGGGGTAACGACCGGCTCGTCAAACACGTGCAGGGTGCGGATGGCGGAAGGGGTGATGCCCACCAGTATCTGTGTACCACCCACGTCGATCAGGGCGATACGTTCCCGGGCGCCCAATGCCATGACGGAAACCACCTTGATGGCCTGATTGTTCATGCCGGTCATACCATTCATGCGACGAATGATCCAGGCGCAGCCGTATATGATCGCAATGACCGCAAGCAGCCCACCACCCAGGCTCAACATCGTGATCAGGGTATCCGGGGCCCTATTGCTTTCTTCCGGCACGGGCGCTTCCTCTGCCAGCGCCAAAACTGGCAGTAATCCGACCAGGGCAATCATGCCATAGCCGCGCCAGCGCCTACTGAAGAATCCGCTCAACTGCCTCATGTTACTTCTGCAACCGCTTGATTCGTTCGCCGGGGCTGATGACGTCGGTGAGTCGGATACCAAATTTTTCATTAACCATGACCACTTCGCCGTGGGCGATCAGGGTGCCGTTAACCAGCACGTCCAGCGGTTCGCCCGCCAGGCGATCCAACTCAATAACGGAGCCCTGGTTCAACTGCAGCAGGTTGCGAATCGGGATCTGGGTATTGCCCACTTCCATCGAGATAGTGACTGGAATGTCCAGAATGACGTCCATATCCGGTGCCGGCCCACTGCCCTGCGACACGCCGGTAGTTTCGTCGAACTCTTCCATGGGCGCGGCACGGACATTGTCATCATTGCCCTCGGCCTCCTTGGAAGGTTCTGCTTCGGCCATGGCCGCAGCCCACTCATCCTCGCGGGAGTCACCGTCGTCACCGGACTCTTCCATAGCGGATTCCCACTCAGCTGCGAGCTTTTCGTCTTCGCTGAGCTCCTGATTGTCTTTTTTGTCGTCGTCAGCCATTGCGTCCCACCTTCAGTTGTTTCTTGACCCTGGGCAGCGTTGCCCGTTCGTGGATTCTCAGCGCCAGTTTTCCGTCACGGGTTCCCATGGTGGCCTTGTAGATCGGGATACCATTGGCAGTGACCGTCAGAAAATCGGGAACTTCCACCGGAATGATGTCACCTGCCTTCATCTTCGCAATGTCACGCAGGGATATCCGCCGGCGACACACCGTGGAGTTAACCGGCACATTGACGTCCTTGATATCTTCCTGCAGGGCGTTAACCCAACGTTCGTCCACATCGTCGATATCACTCTGAACCCCCGCATCCAGCACATCCCGAATGGGCTCGATCATGGAGTACGGCAGTGCCATGTGCAGCTCACCGCCACCCCCGTCCAACTCAATGTGGAATGTGCTCACAACCACCACTTCGCTGGGGCTGACAATGTTTGCCATGGCTGGATTCACCTCAGAGCTGAGGTACTCAAAATCCACTTTCAGTACGGCATGCCAGGCTTCTCTCATATCATGGAAAACCTGATCCAGCACCATCTGCACTATACGGGTTTCGGTCGGTGTGAACTCGCGGCCTTCAATCTTGGCGTGCCGGCCTTCACCACCAAAGAAGTTATCCACCAGCTTGAACACCAGCTTGGCGTCCAGAACAAACAATGACGTCCCTCGCAGTGGGCGGATCTTGCACAGATTGAGACTGGTGGGCACATACAGGGTGTGTATGTACTCCCCGAATTTCATGATCTGGACGCCCCCGGTCGAAACGTCGGCATTCCGGCGCAGAAGATTGAACAGACTGATCCGGGTATAACGTGCGAAACGTTCGTTAATCATTTCGAGGGTGGGCATCCGCCCACGGACGATCCGGTCCTGGCTGGCAAGGTCATAGGACTTTATACCGGCTTCATCGGTTTCCTCATAGGTATCAATATCCCCATCGTCCACACCGTGGAGAAGGGCATCGATTTCATCCTGTGACAGTAGGTCCTGCATACGTTTTCCTGCCCTGACAAGCCACCCGTTACCGGGGCCTATTGCACCACAAAGTTCCTGAACAGTACCCGTTTCAGAGGCGCTTCCCCCTCCGCTTCCAGTACCTGATTGACGGTCGTCAGCATCTTATCAGCCAGTGCGGCTCGACCTTCCGGGGTTTGCAATTCCATGAAGTCGCTGCTCCCCAGCAGAGACACCAGCTGACTGCGAATCAGCGGTCGATGCAGCTCAGCAGCGGCGAGTGCCTGTTCGCTGTCGGCCTCCAGGGAAAGGAAGACCTGGGCGTATCGCTGACGGCCACCCTGCGCTTGGACCGTTGTCACCAACGCTTTCTCAATATCCAGGTACACACTGGGTTCGAACGCGCTGACAGCCTCTTCCTCCCCGGATGTTCCGTCATCGCTCATTCCTGGCACCCCCCCACCCAGGAACCATAGGGTGCCGACCACGGACAGCCCCACGGCGAGGACGATCACCAGCGACAACAATATAATGAGCTTCAACTTGCCCTTTTTGGCCGGTGGAGCCGCGGGTGTGTTGTTTTCAGCCATAACCTTCCAATCGCCAAGAATCCGTCATCCGGATAGTTTATTGGTACTTACACAGTAATGAAGCAAAGGTCGGGCCAAAAGCCTCATCGCCTCGATTCAGACCAGCAGTTTAGCGTTGTGGGATAGGATGGGCAAAGGAGATTCAGGAGTGGGGCCCGGGGGCCCCGCGGAACACATCAGGCAAAGATATCGACTTCGCCTTTCCAGGTCAGATCCAGATCGCCGGTCTGTTGCTCGGCGTCATCAGAAGAGGCCAGATCGTGATCGGACTGACTGTTGGAGTTGCCTCCTTCAGTACTGGCCTCCTGCCCCTCAGCTTGTTGCCTGGAGGAATCGGCGACGTCGAATTGCTCCAGAGACAACCCCTGCTCGTTGAGCATCTCCCGCAAGCGGTGACTGTGAAGCTCCAACTGGTCGCGGACTACCGGATTGGCGGAGTGCACCGTGATATTTGCCTGCTCCTGCTGCACCTGAACCCGCACCTCCATCGGCCCCATATCTGGCGGCGTTAAATGGATTTCGGCAACGGACAATTTATTGGCAGTCAACCAGGTCAGCTTTCCCACCAGCTTGTCGCCCCATTCAGCATGCCCTACCGGCACGTCCACCGAAGTGGCATATCCTTTGAGGCCGGCGGCCTCAGCTGGCTGCCTGGCAATAGCATTAGCAAGTTGTTGACCGGAAAGATCGGCCTGCGTTTGCAGCCTGCCGGTAGCCAACAATGTCGTGCTGTCCTGGACCCGGCCCGACTCCGGTGTTATCGCTGTCAGCGCCTCGGCTAACTGAAAGCCGGAGTTTCCCCCTTGCCCCGAAGCTGCCATTTCCCCAGGCTTGACACCCGACATGCCGGGCAGCTTCCCCATGATGCCGGTCATCCCCTGCATCGCAGACGCCCGGCCGGTGGCCGCTCCCGGCAGCGTTGCCGCACCACCGGAAGCAACCCCAGCGGGCGTCAGCATTGCTTGCAGGTTGGCAAATGTCGGGATTACCAATTCCTCCTGCATGTCAGCCTCAACCTGCTGTACCTCTGACGACACAGGTTCTCCCGATACTGAAGCCTTGCTGTCGGCACCAGAGGACTGCCCGCCTGCGCTGTCTTCCGTGCGCTTGCCGCGAGCACCTTCCGTCCGGCTCGCGCTATCCACCGGGGCGTCCTTTCGGTCTTCGGGATTGGTCCGAGCCTCCCGACGACGCTGCGCCTCTTCACGCTGATCCGCCTGCTTGCGGTCCAACCGCTTTTGCTCTGCGCGGGACACAGAATCAAACTGGCTATCGCCGGATTTTTCGTGGCCCACCGGTGTGTTCTTGCTACCGGTATCGGATTGCCCACCTGGGGCCGGGGTTTGTGGTAGAACCATCTGGGACATGGCAACCTCTTGCCGCTCAATCGGGGTTTGAGTTCAATATTTCTTTGTTACCCGAATCACAGCAAAAGCAATGCCATCGTTTGCAGGAACTGAAAAATTACTCCTTGAGAATTCGCTCCAGCATGCTTCGCACCTGCTGAAACTCCAGATCAATCTGTTCCACGAATGGAAGTACGTCCGCCAGTCGTTCTTCCCGCCCGGCATTTTCCACCTCAAGGCACAAAACGCCGAGACGCGGAGCACCAATATTGATACTGCTGCCCTTGAAACTGTGCGCCGCTTTTACCAGCGCGTCGGCATCACCTGCTTCAAGCGCCTCCCGTATGGATGCCAATCGGTCGACGGAATCGCCGATGTAGGTATGAATCAGAACTTCAAATTCATCCTCCATCACATCCTTTAGCTCCGCCAGAGCTTCTTCATCAAGGTGCGGCTTGTCGTTCATGACGCCCCCCCGTGTTGAGTGACGGCGGCCTCCTCTCTGGGGCCAGCCTCGGAAAAGTGCCAATCATATACGATTTCAACGTGATTGCCCCGCTCCCTGAAAGTCAGCGAGCCGGCCAGCCTTTGCAACAGCATCAGGCCACGACCGGCATAACCACGCTCGGATCCAGTCGTACCCGGATGGTTGTGGTAGTCGAACCCGCGCCCGCTATCCTCGCACACTATGACCAGCCGCCCACCCTCATCCGTCATCGAGTGGGTCAAACGAAACGTGATGTAATGTTCGCTGATATTGCTCAATCGTCGCTCCCTTTCAGCATAATAACGGCCAAAACCGTCGGCGGTTCTCTTCCATTCCGATGGCAGGCCGAGAATCCCATGCTCCAGGGCATTGGTATACAGCTCCGACAAAAGGGTGTAGATCTCGCCACTTCGGCGCCGCAGTGCCGGCACCTCCATGCAAATATGAAGCAACAAAGGCAGTGGACTGAACTGCCCCAGGGTTCTGTCCCTGAGTTCATAGACGCAATGCCATTCCGCGGGGCCTTCAAGGGCAGACAATGGCACCTCATCCGACAGGTCGCCAAGCGCTCCACTTTCAGCCATATCCAGTGTGACCAGAGTCAGATCATCCTGATCAAGAAGGCCGCCGGAAAATTCCCTAACCCTATCAATGACAGCGTCGAAAGGATGAACTTCGCTATTCAACCCATTCAGGGCACTGACCACACCCCGGTCGCCAAACATCTCTCCCTGAACACTCTCTGTTTCCAGCACTCCGTCGGTCATGAACATCAGGGTATCCCCCGGGTGGGCCTGGATAACGGTCATAGAGGCGTCGAAGCGGGTAGCATCAAGCACTCCCAGTGGCAGATGAGAAGAAGGCAGCGACCGCCGGCTGCCATCCTGACGGACCAACCAGCCGTCAGGCAATCCGCCATTCCAGACCTGTACCCGGTTGAGTGCGAAATCCGCCTGAATCATGGCCGCACAGCAGAACATGCCCGAGGGCAGGATGCGTTTGAGTTTCTGGTTTATTTCCTTAAGTACATCACTGCCATTGAAACCTTTGGCAGTCATACCATAAAAAATCTCGGCCACCGGCATGGCACCCACCGCGGCGGGCAATCCGTGCCCGGTAAAGTCACCGATCAATATCTGGATTCCACCGGCGGGACTCGGACAGGCAAACAGGATATCGCCATTGAAAATAGACAGAGGCGAGGCATGGTAGCGAATACTGTCGGCATCCAGGCAGCCGGTATGGGCTATATTTTCAAAGACTCGCTTGGCAGTATGCTGTTCTTCTGTCAGCTTGCGATTGTGTTCGTGGATCAGGTCCCGATGCTGGCTGATCGTCTCGTGCATCAGCCGCATGCGGTTAAACGCGTTGATCTTCGCCTCAATAATGACCCGGTTATAGGGCTTGGTCAGGAAGTCGTCACCGCCAGCTTCCAGGCAACGAGCCAATGCATCGGCATTAGTAAGGGACGTCAGAAAAATGAGTGGCACCAGCCGCTCACCCGCCAGGGCCTTGATCTTCCTGGCCGCTTCCATTCCATCCATCTGCGGCATCATGGCATCTAGCAGGACAAGCTGGGGTGAGGCCTGACGGAAAATGTCGACTGCCTCCACGCCATTGGCCGCCTCCAGTACATCATGACCAAGGCGACGCAGGAGGGTTTTCAGGATGAGCCGGTCACTGTCACTATCGTCAGCGATCAATATCAGGAGCGAGCGATTACCAGTTTGTGAGTCATCCACATCGGACCTCCCGAAGGGTTTACCATTCCTCCGTCAGCGAATCGCAAACAGCTGCTCGAAATTAGAGATGGCCAGGATGCGACGGACATCGCTGTTACAGTTCTCAATACTGATAGCGGCACTGTCACCCCCGGCGTAATCACGGAGCAATAACAGCATTCCGAGAGCAGAGCTGTCCAGGTATGTTGTATCGGACAGGTCCACCACGTAGCCCTTTATGTCCTTGTCACCATGCTCATAGGCGTCACGGAAGGCCTGATGTGTGCTGAAGTCAAACCGGCCGTCAATCTTTATGATCAGGGTCTGACCATCCTCGCTGCGACGCGTATGAATAGGCATTCCTGGTCCTCCGAGGGAGTTCTCCGAAAAGGTGTTACAAAGGTAAGGATAGCGCAGTCGGGCTGTTTTGCATCCACAACATCCGCACTCCCCTGTAGACCTACTGTCGGCGCCGGGCAAAAGCGCGGCCTGCTGCTTCATCCGCAAGTTTTTGCTCTTTCATGTCTTGCTCCCGCTGCTCCTGCCGACGGCAGGTCTCGATATACTTCTCTATACCTCGGCGGCGCTCCCAGGCCTGCTGCCACTGCCGACGGCACTCTTCCAGGCGCCCTTCAAGGATATCGAGCTGTTTTTGCTGCTGTCGCAGAACCTCGTCCAGTTGGGCTATAAAGGCCTGCCAAGCCTGAAGGCGGGCCACGGAAACGACACCCTGTTGATTGCTGCGAATCTGGTCCCGGTACTCCTGCTGGTACCGGTTCAGGTTATCAATCTGTGCCTGTTGAGCATCGAATTGCTTGCGAACCTCGCCCATCTTTTCCAGGGCTTCCTGTTCCTTGCGCTTTTCCATAGTCAGGACCACGGCCAGACGTCGGGACCGAAGCATCACTCAGTCCCTCTTGCCGGCACCGGCGCACCGGCTTTTCTTCGCTCCGGTGACCGCCGTTCCGGAACCACCGCCAACAACTGTTCAATGCTATCCTGCAGCGGCGCGCTCTCATTCAACCCCTGCTTTAGAAACTGGGTCATGTTGCCAATGTGCTGAATGGCGAAATCGGTTTCCGAATCGGAGCCCTTGACGTAGGCGCCGACACTGATCAGATCTCTGGCCTGCTGATAGCGGGAATACACCTGCTTGAAGCGTTGCGCCCTGGAAAAGTGTTCTTCTTCGGTTACCTGGGGCATTACCCGGCTGATGGACGCTTCCACGTCGATGGCGGGATAATGCCCTTCCTCGGCCAACCGGCGGGAAAGCACAATATGGCCATCCAGAATAGCCCTGGCAGCATCGGCAATAGGGTCCTGCTGGTCGTCCCCTTCGGTCAACACGGTATAGAAGGCAGTAATAGAACCTCCGCCCTGGCGTCCGTTGCCGGTCCGCTCCACCAGTTGCGGCAGTTTGGCAAAGACCGATGGCGGATACCCCTTGGTGGCCGGTGGTTCGCCCACCGCCAACGCAATTTCACGCTGCGCTTGGGCATATCGGGTCAGGGAATCCATCAGCAGCAGCACCCGCTTGCCCTTGTCACGGTAGTATTCCGCAATTCGCGTGGTCAGCATGGCTGCCCGCAACCGCATCAGCGGTGAGTCGTCCGCAGGGGACGCCACAACCACGGAACGGGCCAGACCCTCTTCTCCCAGAATGTCTTCAATGAACTCCTTGACCTCGCGTCCCCGCTCGCCAATCAGCCCAACGACCGTGATGTCCGCATCAGTAAAGCGGGTCATCATGCCCAGCAACATGCTTTTACCCACGCCACTACCTGCAAACAGGCCAAGACGCTGGCCCTGCCCCACCGTCAGCAACGAATTGATCGCACGGATGCCGACATCCATCGCTTCACGTACTGGCGCCCGGTCCAGCGGATTGATGATGTCACCAGTCAGAGAAACTCTGGATTCAACCTGCAGGGGCCCCTTGCCATCCAGGGGCTCACCGCTTCCGCCCACCACTCTGCCCAGCATTTCCGGGCCAACCGGCACGCGGCTTGCCGCCGCCAGCGGCACTACCCTGGCACCGGGACGCAGACCTTCGATGGCCGTCAACGGCATAAGGTAGACCCGGTCATCCTCAAAGCCGACGACTTCGGCCTCAACACTGCCGGATCCCTGCCCCTGAATTACGCAACGATCACCCACCACCATGGGACAACCGACGCACTCCAGCGTCAATCCCACCATGCGGGTGAGACGTCCGGACAGCTCCGGGGCCGACTCCCGGTCAACGCTCCCCTGAAGTCGCTTCAAACGGTCAGCCAGGTTCCCGGTCATCGTCCTCGCTCCCGTTGCCGTCGTCACTGTCGGAGTCCAGCACATCCCGGTGGAAATCGGTCAGGTCACCCATCATGGTATCCAGCTCTTCGCTTTCACCCGCCTCGTCGTTACCGAGCTGTTGTTCCAGCATGCCCTGAACGGCTTTCTGGAAACGCTTCTCCACCGTGAAGTCCACCAGGCTGTGACGGGTTTCCACTTTGCAGCCACCGCGCAGGATGCTGTCGTCCTCCACCACCGAACTGGTCGCCTCAAAACGCTCCGCCACCTGTCTGACCCAATCAGCATCCTCCGGATTCACCAGAATACGTACGTTGTCGGTGGTGGATGGCAGAGAAGCCATGGCCCGACGGACCACCTGCTGGATCTGGGAGGAATCGATGGACAGTTCGCGGTACACCACGGTACGGGCGAGAATAGTGGTCAGGTTAACCAGCGCGGTCTCCAGCTCGTCCTCGTGGCGACGAATCGGAATCAGCAGCTCTCCCAGTATGTGCTCAAGCCGGTCAATTCGGGATTCCATTTCCTTGCGGGTCTCTTCCAGGCCCTGCTCTGCCCCCTGCTCCTTGCCTTCAACAAACCCGGCCTCGTAACCTTCCTTATGTCCCTGCTCCCGCCCTTCATTGAGGCCAGACTGGTAGCCCGAATCACGCCCCTCTGCATAGCCGTCTTCCCGGGCAGCCTGGCGGATCTCCTCGATGTCAGCCGCCGTCAAGGGTTTGACATCCCGTTCCTCTTCCCGGGCCACCTCATTACCCTTCGCATCAAGCAGGGGCAACTCCCAGCGTTCGTAGGCTGTGAGTTGCTCCTTGGGAATGCGATTAAGGCTTTTCTCGGAATCTTTCATCACATCATTTCTTCACCGGCGCCACCCAGGGTGATTTCACCGGCTTCAGCCATACGACGGGCAATGGTAATGATGTCTTTCTGGGCGGCCTCCACTTCACTGACACGAACCGGGCCCTTGGCTTCCAGATCGTCCTGAAGCAGTTCGGCAGCCCGTTTCGACATGTTCTTGAATATTTTGTCCTGTACGGCGTCATCGGCACCTTTCAGCGCGACGACCAGCACTTCGGACGACACTTCGCGCAGCAGCGCCTGAATACCACGATCTTCGATATCCTTCAGGTTATCAAAGACAAACATCAAATCCTCGATGGTAGAGGCCAGGTCCGGGTCCATGTCCTTGATGGAATCCATCAGGTTGCCCTCAACACTGCGGTCCATGAAGTTCATGATATCGGCTGCCCGTTTGACGCCGCCTATGCGGGAGGTCTGGGCGGCGGAACCACCGGAGAACTGCTTCTCGAGGATATTGTTCAACTCCTGCAAGGCCTGCGGCTGGATACTTTCCAGAGACGCCACGCGCATCATCACGTCCAGCCTTACCTTGTCATCCAGTGTACCGAGAATCTCGGCTGCCTGGTCCGGGTCCAGATAGGAAATTACGATGGCCTGAATCTGAGGGTGTTCGTATCGGATGATATCGCCAACCGCTCTGGGCTCCATCCATTTCAGGGTATCCAGACCCGTAGTATTGCCGCCGATCAGGATACGGTCGATCAGGCTGGACGCTTTGTCATCCCCCAATGCCTGGGTGAGCATGGTACGAATGTAATCATCGTTGCCGACGCCAAGACCGGTCTGACCACCGACGGCATCGACAAACTGATTCAGTACGAAGGTTACGTCGTCCTTGCTGACGTCCTTCATCTGCGCCATAGCCACACCAACCCGCTGGACTTCCTTGGGGCCCATGTGTTTAAGCACTTCCGCGGCATCGGCCTCACCCAGGGACATCAGCAGAATGGCGGCCTGCTCGACACGGGGAATTTTGCGCTGTGGCTTCTGGGGCGCCTGTTGCGCACCCTCTACCTGACGGTTGGTTTCTTCAGTCATCGACATTCACCCACTGGCGCATCACCTGGGCAACCCTGGCCGGGTCCTCTGAGATCAAGCCTTTCAGTGCATTCAATTGTCTATCATAACTGTCCGTGGCACCCGGCAAAAGCAGATCATTCTGTGAGGACATGGCTTGCCGCAGCTCATCGCCGCCCTCTATACCTTCAAGATCGCCATATCCGCCCCCGGAGTCCCCCTCACGCTCACTCTTGCCCGCACCGGAAAGACTCTTGAGCGTCGGTCGCAACAGGCCCAGGACCAGCACAAGAATAACCAGACCCGCCAGAACCTGCTTCATCAGATCCCAGAACCAGGGCTGCTCCCAGAACCCGGGCGCCTCAAACTGCACCTGCTCCTCCGCCGCAAAGGCGGTATTCATAACGGTGACACTGTCGCCCCGGGCCGCGGAATAACCTACTGCATCGCGAACCAGCATATTCAGGCGCTGCAACTCCTGTTCTGGCCACGGTTCGTAACTGACCTCACCGGTTTGCGGATCGACCACCTTCATGTCATCAACGGCCAGGGCCACGGTCAGCCGTTTGACCCGGCCCAGTTCCTGACGGATATAACTGACGGTACGATCCATCTCGTAGTTACGGGTGGACTCCTGACGAACATTGACCGGCTGGGGTGCGGGTTCGCCATCTTCACCGGCTTCACCCTGCCCTGCCTGCTCCGGCACCTGAGCCTCCGCAGGGGGCTGGTTAGACAATGCACCCGGTACACCACCGACACCACCATTGGTGCGCTGCTCACTCATTTCCCGCTCACTGCGAACAGCTTTCTGCTCCGGGTTAAACAGTTCTTCCGCCTGCTCCACTGACGAAAAATCCAGGTCAGCGGTGACTTCCGCACGGTACCGGCCATCGCCGACAATCGGCCCCACCAGCGACGCCACCCGGCGGGTCAGGCGTTCCTCCACGCGAGTTGTGTAGTCGTACTGGTCCTTGATCTGCTGACTGTCACTGTCAACTTCACGTCCCGTCAGCAGGTTGCCGTTCTGGTCGACGACAGTGACGTTATCCTTGTTCATCTCGGGGATGCTGCCGGCCACGAGGTTCACAATGGCTGCGATGTGTTCCTGTTCCGGTTTGCGGCCGGCGAACACATCCAGGAAAACAGAAGCCGTCGGGGTGCGGGCATCTCTGACAAAAACGGACCGCTCCGGAATGGCCAGATGCACCCGGGCGGAACGCACACCGCGCATAGCAGCGATCGTGCGAGCGAGCTCGCCTTCCAGCCCCCGACGGAAACTGATGGTTTCCATAAACTGCGAGGTGCCTAAACCACGGTCCTGATCCAGTAACTCATAACCCATGGTCTGCTCATCGGTCACGCCTTCGGCAGCCAGTTTCAGGCGGGCGTTGTAGACCTCATCGGAGGGTACCAGCAGGGCGCCAGTGCGCGGATCCATGCGGTAGTTGATGCCGCTCTGATCAAGGATCGATGTTATATCCTGGGGATTGTAGCCGGACATATCACCAACCACCGGCTGGTAGTTCGGCTCCTGGGCCCAAAGCACCACGGCAACACCCAGAGCGACGCTGGCGGCCAGACCCACCATCAGGCCAATCTGCCGCAACAGGTTCAATCGGTTAAAACCAAACAGCAGGTCGCTGCGGCTCTCCGGTTTATCAGTATCCGACGCTGCCGGTACATTGGCGCTGGAGGTTTCTGCAGGTACGCTGGCCATGGCTGTGCTCCGCTATTATACCGGCATGTTCATGATATCTTCGTAAGCCTTCACAACCCGGTTACGAACCTGGGTCAGTGCTTCGAAGGAAACTGAGGCTTTCTCGGAGGCGATCATCACGCGGGTAATGTCTACATTGGGATCGCCCATTTCATAAGCTGTCTTGAGCTCACCCGACGTCTGCTGCAGCTCGTTCACACTGCCCACCGCACGACTGAGCATATCCCCGAAGCTTTGTGTTTCGCGGCCCTGCTCAACCCGTTGCGGGCTATCAATACGGCCACGAACATCATTGTCCTGCTCAACACGCTGGTTCTGCATCATCTGCGAACGCATGTTACGGATTTCCGACAGCACATTGTTGATATCTGCACGTTCGACCATAACTCACTCCCCGGATTGGCTGCTTCGGCAACAACCCATTGAACTCTGATTCTGTTATTTGGGTTAAAGCAAACCACAGGCCAACAACATTTATTTCTTATTTTTCATAATTTTAAGGATACCGATCGCGACATGAATCGGCAGAACGACGGGGATTTGACAGAAAAAAAGGGCCCCCGAAGGAGCCCTCAAAAAGGAGTGGAAACTATCCGGATCAGGCCATGGCCAGCTCCGAATCCAGGTCGATGCCTGCATCACGCATCTGGGCCAGCTTGTATCGAAGGGTCCGAGGGCTGATACCCAGTTGCTCGGCCGCCCGATTGCGACGGCCTCGCTCTTTTTTCAGCGTGTCAATAATAATACGGAACTCGCGCTGACGCAGATCATCCCCCAGGGCAACAGGACCACTTTTTTCCGAGGCCTCCGTCAAATAATGGGTATCGTGTTCAGCGACAGCTTCATTCCCAAACGGTACTGAGGGCAACTCTGGCTCTCTCGCCGGGGCCCGTTCCGCAACCGGTGCGCTGCCGTCGACACGACCGGTAATACCGAGCTCCAGGCACAGGTCCGCAGCATGGATAACATTACCCTGGTGGAGCACCAGTGCCCGCTGAATCGCATTATCCAGTTCCCGGACATTACCCGGCCACGGATGCTGCACCAGCGCCTGCTGCGCATCACTGGCGAAACTGATGCCCGTCAACTTCATCTTGCGGCAATGTTTCTTCAGCAACGCGCTGGCAAGGGGCATGATATCCAGTGCACGGTCACGCAGCGGTTGCCAGTGCATCGGGAATACCGTCAGCCGATAGTAAAGATCTTCCCGGAACTTGCCCTCACGGACATACTCCCCCAGATCGCGGTTGGTGGTAGCCACTACCCGCACATCCAGGGCAATGGGTTTGCGACCGCCGACCCGTTCAACCTCACGCTCCTGCAATACCCGCAAAAGCTTTGATTGCAGCCCCAGATCCATTTCCGAAATCTCGTCGAGAAGAATGGTGCCGCCATTGGCCTGCTCGAATTTGCCAGGCGAAGAGGCAACCGCGCCGGTAAATGCCCCTTTTTCATGGCCGAACAGGATGGCTTCGAGCATATTTTCAGGAATCGCCGCACAATTGATAGCCACAAAAGGTTGGTCAGCACGGGGCGATTGCTGGTGAATATACCGAGCCAGCACCTCTTTACCGGTACCGCTCTCCCCGGAAATCATCACCGTCGATTCACTGGCCGCGACCTTTGCTGCCAACTGGAACATACGTTTACTGATCGGGTCCTCAGCCACGGGCTGATCACCAGCGGGTTTCGCCCGCGCCCCGCCCACCACTTTGGTGACAGCGTCTACCAGAACCTTTGGCTCAAAGGGCTTTACCAGATAATCGATAGCGCCTGACTGCATAGCGGACACCGCATGACTGATCTGGCCATAGGCTGTGATCAGCATCATTGGCAGCCCGGGATACAGCCGCTGAACCTCTCCCAGAAGGTCATGACCCGACATGCCGGGCATATTGACGTCACTGACCACCATATCGACGGGAGACTCTGCCAGGCACGCCAGCGCCTTCTCGGCGTTAGCCGCCTCACGCACACGAAACTTTGCCAGTTCGAGGGTCGTGACCAATGCTTCCCGCAGGTCGTGGTCATCTTCAACGATCAAAATCTGGGCCTTGGGCATGGTTGCCTCCGAAAACTCTTCTTTATTGACCAACAAGCGGAAGGGTCAGTGTCGCCACTGCACCACCCGTCTCCGGGGATTGCATGGCAAACCGCCCCTGATGGGCTTTCACCACCGCCTGAACAACCGCCAACCCGAGCCCCGTACCATGGGATTTGGTGGTATAGAACGCTTCCATCAGCTGTCCCGCCTGCCCCGCTTCAAATCCCGGGCCGTTATCCACCACTCGAATCACCAGTTCGCCAGCAACAGGAGCGAGCTGAACCGTCACACGAGTTGCGCCCGCTTCGACACTGTTGTTCACGAGATTGGTACAGGCACCCACCAGGGCATCCCGATTGCACATGACACGACAATCCTCGACCTGGCTGTCCAGATGCACTTCCACTCCTGCAGTCAATTTCAATCCATCCAGAGCAGAACCCAGGGCACTGACCAGCGTCTCCGCGGACAACTCCTCGGCCAACCGGGTTTCCCCACGGGCAAAGATCAGCATGTCACGAACCTGCTGCTCGAGATGAGTCAGGCGCGACATCAAACGGGAGGCACAACGCTGACGCATCTCCTCGTCCAGGTCTTCCTGGCTGAGGTGGCCACCATAGAGAATGGCAGCGGACAGCGGCGTGCGAATCTGGTGTGCAAGAGAGGCGACCATCTTGCCCATGGCCGACAAGCGCTGGGCATGAGCAAGCTGCGACTGCAGATGACGGGTTTCCGTCAGGTCCGTCAGCAGTATCAACTGCCCCGGCTGGTTTTCCATGGTCCGGATCTCGATACTGACCCGCCGACCGTCTTTCAGGGACACTTCGTGGCCGTCATCCCGGCGCGGCGCAAAGCAGCGGCGAATCACATCCACCCAGCGCTCGCCATCCAGCGGCTCACCCAACAGGCTGATCGCCGCCGGGTTGGTCTGGGTCACCACACCCTGGCTGTCCAGCACGACAACACCAGCCGGTAAGGCGGTCAACAGTGTCGACAGTCGATCCGCCAGCTTTTCTTTTTCTTCCAGCTCTTGTTGGCGCTGGAGAGATTCCGCTGTCAGTTCCCCGGATAATTGATTTACCCGGGACTCGAGGGTGCGGTAGGAATCGGTAATTTGCCGCGACATCTGGTTAAACAGTTCCAGCGCCGATCCCACAGCTTCGTCGTCCTGCTCCGGAAACAGGGCGGTAACCTTGTCGTTGGCATCCGCCGCCGCATTGGCTTGCGCCTGTTCTGCGGAAGACTTCACAACAAACTGTAGCTGACTCATAAACTCGTCCCCTGACTCACCCGAACACCGGGTCAAACTCTACGGATGGTTTGTTTTCGGGGAACTAAGCCAGCATCATGCCAACTTAGATTTTTGTTTATAATTCAGCAGGAAAGAAAACTCGCGATATGGGAAACGACGGTTTTACGTCGGCCTGAAATGACTACAGTGCTTCGGCTTACAAACCTTTGACGCCGTTGTTTCATGCTTTTTTGGTGGTTTGGCTGGGAGTAGAGGGCCAGGGGGGAGGTCTTTTTTGAAATCGCCTTACAACTCGCTGCGCTCAAACAAGCGGCGATTTAAAAAAAGACCTCCCCCCTACCCCTCACCGGACTTCAGACGGGCCTGCCTTTCGAATCGTCATACTCGCGGCGGGTTTGCACAAGGTACAAGCCGGGGTGGTGGGGTATGTTTTTAAAAAGCGCCGCTTGTCTGAGCAAAGCGAGTTGTAAGGCGGTTTTTAAAAACATACCCCACCACCCCGGCCTCCGCTGAGCAAGACAATCATGATCAGGTGTCCTCGGACTCCTCCTCCCGAAGACCATATTTGCGAACCTTCTCCACCAGGGTCGTCCGCCGAATCCGCAGTTTCTCCGCCGCACGGGCAACCACGCCACTGGCTTCGTCCAACGCCTGCTGGATGAGCTGTTTTTCCAGGTTCGACAGGTAGTCCTTCAGGTCGATGCCATTGACCGGCAACAAGGCTGGAGCATCAAGGCCCACCAACCCCGGTACGCCGGACGGCATGCCTGAATCCTCGACTGGCCGGTTTTCGTCGTAGTCGTCCACGTAGCGGAACTTCTTGGGCAGCTCCTGGACGCCAATGACGCCATAGGGGTGCATAATCGCCAGGCGCTCCACCAGGTTGGCCAACTCGCGAACGTTACCGGGCCAGTCATGTCGGCACAGGCTCATGATCGCTGCCGAGTTCAGTCGTAGGGAGCCGCGCTTTTCTTTTTCCATGCGGGAGATCAGTTCGTTGATCAGCAGGGGGATGTCTTCGACACGCTCCCGCAGCGACGGCATCTCAATCGGGAAAACGTTCAGGCGGTAATACAGATCTTCCCGGAAGTCTCCGGTTTCGATCATGTCCTCGAGATTCTTGTGGGTAGCGGCGATGACCCGGACGTCGGCTGACAGGGTGCGGTTGCTACCGACCCGTTCGAACGTGCGCTCCTGCAGGACACGCAGGATTTTTACCTGCATGTTCAGGGGCATGTCGCCAATTTCGTCCAGGAACAAGGTGCCCCCTTCGGCCATTTCAAAGCGTCCGACCCGTGAGGTAATGGCGCCGGTGAAAGCCCCTTTCTCGTGGCCGAAGAGTTCGCTTTCCAGCAACTCTGCCGGGATCGCACCGCAGTTCACCGGTACAAAGGGCTTTTCCCGACGCTCGGAATGGTAATGCAGGTTTCGTGCGACGACTTCTTTCCCGGTACCGGACTCGCCGGTAATCAGCACGCTGACGTCCTTGTCGGCCACTTGTTGCATCAACTGGCGTACCGACTGGACTTTCCTGCTGGTGCCGACAAGGCTGCGGAAAAGCTGCAGACCGCGCTGCTGGCCACGTTCCTGCGAATGAGCAAACTGATCACGATAGATCTGCGCGCGGTATAGGGAATCCACGAACTTTGTGTAGTTCAAAGGCCAGGACATCCGCGCAATGATACGTGCCCGACAGTCCTCAGACACCGCCTTCAGAGCCGGGTCGCCTACCATCAGAATGGGCACGCCGCTGGTTTTTTGGCATAAGTCGGACAGGACGTCGGCGATACCATTGCCCTCACCGTTCAACACCGCGACTGTGACAGAAGCCAACGCCTCTTCGTCACCGTCTGCCAGAATCGCCTTCGCCTCTTCGCCCGCCAGAACCTGCTCTTCGCCAATGAACTCCAGAATGGTCACTATGTCACGGCGGCGGGACTCGTCCTCGCTCAGCACCAGCACCTTGTTATTTTTGGGCATCCACGTAAATCTCTTGGAAGGATTTGTGCGGTATTTAAGACTGTAATAGCGCAGGAGTCAATTTTATGACGCTACTTGGGACGGTTTCCTGAAACGTTTTGATACGCACGAGCGGCATTTCGGTTACGGTTCACACCTTTGAGCGCCTGCTCGGCTTCTCTGCGGGCCTCTGTCGCTCCCGCGCTGGCCACATTACAAAAGGCCTGGAGACGCTCGAGACGCTCCCTGACAGGCTCAACGGGAAGATCTCCGGCTTCCAGTCGCGCCATGACAGGAGCAACCGTCGTTTTCACCTGCTGGTTCAGTTCGGACAGTCTGTCCCAGTCTTTGTCGCTCAATGCCTGATCGAGGTTTTCGAGCAACTGGTCAAGGGGCTGGAGATCGTTCAGGGCCTCTGTCATCAATCCTTCTCCTGTCGTCACAGCGGCCCCATTTACCATTACCGGCGCGCGGCGCGGCGAGCAGCAGAGGCGGTGAACTGGTTGCCACGAAAACCCGGATTAAAGTCGTATGCCGGAAATCCGTCGTCGAGGCCGTCGATGTAATAGCGTTCGGATTTGAGATCGTACGTCATCTCCATAGTAGTCCAGAATACCGGCTCGCTGTAATAGCTGATGTTGTGGGCTTCAGAAACCCGCCAGAGATTACCCTCCGCGTCATATTCCTCGGAAGCCAGTATCTGCCAGCTGTCTTCATCCAGGTAGAACATCCTGCGAGCGTATATGTGGCTGATACCCGTACGCAGCGTGGCCTCAACCACCCACACCCGATGCAATTCGTAACGGGTCAATTCCTGGTTAATATGACCCGGCCGAATCACGTCCTCGGGGCGGACGCCCGCATCATGTAACTTGTAGGCATTGTAGGGTACAAAAATTTCCCTCTTACCTTTCAGCGTCCAGTTGTACTGATTCGGGGCACCGTTATACATATCCTTCTGATCGACGGACCGCAGCGAGGACGAATTCGGCAGATCGGTCTCATACGCCAGGTTGGGAGAACGACGCAAGCGGCGGGAGCCAGCATCATAGCGCCAGGCCAACCGGGGTGAACGGACCTGGTCGAGGGTTTCGTGAACAAGGGTGATCGTGCCTGCCAGATTAGACGGTGCGATGGTATCGGTCTTCAGGTAGAAGATCTTGTTATCAATGTTGGCCAGATCCGCATTCAGACGGCTGTAGGCGAAAAAATAATCGTATTCATTGACCACCTGGTTGAATGACCCGCTCACCTGCGGCGTCGCGGAGGCACTACGAAACGAGATTTCCTCCCCACGATATCGCAGGATATGGTTCCAGATAACCTCCAGGCCCGTTTTCGGAATCGGGAACGGGCTGGTCATAATGGTATCCTTTACGCCGTTGCCGTTATCCAGCAACTCTGCGGAGACTGCGTTCTCCCTGAACTTGTCGTATACGTGTTCCGGGAACGCTGCGGTCCGCCGACTCTGGTAGACCGGCATGAAAAAATCAGGGCCATATTGCTCAAGCATCCGGATATGACCTTCAGTCAATTTATCCCGATAGAGATCCAGGTTGTCCCGGGTTATGAAGAACAGGGGAGCATCCTCCGGAAACGGATTTACCTCGATCTCGCCCGGCTCCCAGTTCGCGGGTGGTTGTGACAGACCACCGGTCCACTCGGGGATACTTCCCGAGCCGTTAGCCTGTTTTGTAGCACCGACCGGGGTAAGTACGCTGTTCAGCTTCTGTGCCTTCGGCACACTGACAGCCGCGGCCACACTACCGGATACAGACAACACCATGACGGCAACAGCTGTGACCCATTGCTTACGCATCCCTAACTTACCTCCCCTTATATCGGTTACCACCCTGCGGCCATCCACAGGACACCTCGTTACCCGGTCGAACCTGCGAATCGGGAACATGTCGCTCGACCGGTGGCCCTTTTTGCCAAATTCAAACGACCGTTTCAATACATTGTTTGTGTTTTCTTGTTAAGCCCATAGGTAACAACACGGGGAGGAAATTCATTCCTGGAAATGGTAAACTGCCAAATTAGTCTGGAGCGCACTCTTTGTTGATCTCACTTGTCTCCACCGACACCCGTTTGGCAGGTAACCATGGCATCACAGTGGCATTCACTGGTATCACAAAAGTTGTTTATGGCCAGGACTCTGCTGCGACAGGCTGATAGCGATACCAACGCGGAAGCTGACTCGTATCGCGCATTACAGCGGGAAGCAGCCATTCAGGGCGCCATTGAGCTATCACTGCGTGCGCGGAATTTGCTGCTGGTGATGATTGCGCGGTTGTACCAGCAGAAAAATGAAGAACCTGAGTCACTGACCGCTCTGTCAGCACTGCTGGGCACCGAGCTACCGGAAGTCGCTGAATTGCTCGCTATGGCACAACAGCCAGGTAGCTGGTGGAATCAACTGGATCAGCTGGAGACGTCCCAGAGCACGCCACCGGTAGCCAGGAAGACGGTCAGTGCGGAGAACATTATTGCGATCTCCGCGGAATCAGGCCCGGATCGATCGACGCCGGCGCTTAACGCATTGCTCGACGCGCTCAAACAATTCGCTGATACCCTGGAAGACCGCCACAGCGAGTGGTAAACCGCATGGCACAACAGGGTAGGAATCAACAGAAAGGTTATTTGAATGTCATCATCTTTTTTTGAAATCGTACAGTTGAGTGATGGCGATTACGCCCTGCGTCGTATTGATGACGATGCAGCACCGCTGGTACGTATTTCGTTTTCTTCAGAAGCTCGCGAGATGATGGAAGACCGTGATATGGCCGTTGCCAAGGCGATGATTGCTGCAGGCATCGAAGCGGTCGGAAATGTCGCCCATGATATCGACTGGGAAGAGGATGAACTGGAAACCCAAGACGTCCAACCTTCCTACACGCTTCACTGAAAACATCCTGGCCAGCGCATCATCAGCGCTGGCGCAATACCACTCCGTGACTGTTTCCCTGGGCGGATGCTTTTTGCAGCGTTTCCAGAGCCTCACGGCTGAGCTTCCGTGTCCACATCACCACTGCGTGGCAGGTCCCGGCACTGAGCGCACGCTCAGCCAGCTGGCGGGCCGGATAATCCTGAGTGGACCTCAATACCAATAGCTCACCCGCAACGATGCCGTGCATTTTTTGCCACTTGCTCACCAGCGCCTGAGGCGGGTCGATCCACGCAAGCCATCGCTTTTCCTGGTTTAACTGAGTCAACATTGGCAGCAATAGCTGAAAGTTCTCAACCTGACCTTCCGGCAGGATAATTTCAGTCACATTACCAGTCACCGGCGCTGTTGCAGGATCAGCTCGCCTGGATCTTGCAGGCCCGCTGCGAACAACTGACGCTCCCCCTGAATACCTTGCGGGAGTCTGGTAGCCCATGGCTGCCTGTGAATAGGCCAGATTCTGGTTAAAGCTGAGTTGTTCCATGATACGCCTCGCCTTCAAGTTGACCGTTCCGGATCAATGCATATCCGAACGCCGGATGACACCGACACCAAGCCCTTCAATGAACAGTTCCTCTTCCGTGAGATCCACTTCAATAGGGGAAAATTCCTCATTCTCCGCAATCAGTTGCACTTTTGCGCCCTCCCTGCGGAACCGCTTGACCGTGACTTCCTCCCCCACCCGGGCCACCACGACCTGACCATTATGAACATCCTGGGTACGATGGACCGCCAGCAGGTCGCCGTCGAGAATACCGATGTCCTTCATACTCATTCCGCGCACCCGCAGCAGATAATCTGCAGATGGCGAGAAAAAATCCGGTTTCAGGGTGCAATGATCCTCGATATGCTCCTGGGCCAGAATTGGGCTGCCCGCCGCCACCTGACCAATCACCGGCAAACCGAGATCTTCCTCAACTTCCGGCAAACGAATACCCCGGCTCGCGCCCGGCACCATCTCAATAGCACCCTTGCGCGCCAGCGCCCGGAGATGTTCCTCTGCAGCATTGGCGGAACGGAAGCCCAGCTCCGCTGCAATTTCCGCCCGGGTTGGTGGGTACCCGGTTTCATCCACGTAGCGCCGGATGATATCCAGTACCTGGGTTTGCCTTGCTGTCAGCTTCATGCGGTTGCCCCACTAATCCTGGTTTTATATACAGTGATTTGACTATATACAGTGTTTTATCCAGTGTAAAGCCCACTTCCTGTATTTTTTGTCAGATTACCTCAGGGTCCGTCGGGGACGGTCTGTGATATGGTAAATCCAACCCATTGAGGAGGCACAGGAATGAGCGAAACCAAGGCGTGCAGGATGCCGGATATCCTCAGGACCGCATCCGGAGAAGAACGTCGCGTCGGTGTTGAGATTGAGCTGTCGGGTCTGAGTTACGGCGCGCTGGTGCAGCTGACCGAGAAGCTACTGTCCGGGCAGTCGCGCGAAGCTTCCCGCTATGTGGCGGAAATGGAAACCGAATTCGGACTTTTCACCATTGAACTGGATTCGGCCCCCATCAAGGATCTGGATCTGAAGGGGGAAACCGTCCCGGAGTCCATGCGGGAACTTGGTGGACAGGCAATGGATGTGATTGATGCCGCCGCCGAGAAGATTGTCCCCCTTGAGATCATCAGCCCGCCAATGCCTTTTTCCTCTCTTGAGTGCATTGAGGTTCTCTGCGATGAGCTGCGCAAGGCGGGCGCTCTTGGCAGCCGCGAGGCGCTCTATTATGCGTTTGGACTGCAACTAAACCCTGAGCTCCCCGACCTCAGGGCAGACACCCTGGTTCGCTATCTTCAGGCCTTCGCAGTGCTGTATGACTGGCTCAAATCACGGCATCAGATTGACATCAGCCGCAAATTCACCAGTTATATCGAGCCATGGAACAGCCCCTACATCGACCTGCTGGTGACCGATAATTACGCGCCGGATACCGAACAGTTGATGCGCGACTATCTCAGGTACAATCCCACTCGCAACAAGGCGCTGGACCTATTGCCGCTGTTTGCCCACCTGGATCAATCTGTACTGGCAGAATACGTGGTGGATGAACGCATCAAGAGCCGCCCCACCCTGCACTACCGCCTCCCGGATTGCGACATCGACAATCCCGGATGGCACTTCTCCTCGGTCTGGAACGACTGGGTGGTGCTGGAACAGATTGCCAACAATGCTGAAGATCTGGCGGAGCTCAGGGAGCAGTTCCGCATGAGCCGCAAGCTGAGCCTTCGCAACCTTACACAGAGCTGGCTTGATACCTGCGAGCAGTGGCTGCGTAACAGGCACTATGTCTGACACTATTCTGCAAGCACCCGAATTGCCGGGACTGACCATCGGTATCAGTGGTCCCGCGCGACGCAGCACGGCACACCGTTTGATCAGTCTTGCGCTACGCATCCATGGGGCAAGGACGCACTACATCCGCCCCGGCACCAAGGTAGACGTAGCGCTTCTTGATGGACTGGTGCTTTCGGGGGGCACCCACGTTCACCCGGAGCTGTACGGCCAGCAACCAACCGTCACCGCCCGCTATGACCACCGGCGGGATCAGACCGACCAGCAGTTGCTGACACGGGCCGAACAACTGAACATTCCGGTTCTGGGCATTTGTCGGGGCGCCCAGTTCATTAACGTGTTCCACGGAGGGTCCCTGTGCCAGAACGTCACCCCGCTCCGGGTGCATACCCGGCACCGTCCGCTGCTGCTCCCCATGCAAACCGTAAGGCTGGTGAAAAACACCCGGCTCGGCCGCCTCATGCACAGCACGGTGATTGGCGCCAACCGCATTCACAGCCAGGCGATTAAACGTCTTGGACGCGATCTGAGAGTGGTCGCACTGGACAACGACCAGTTTGTCCAGGCCATCGAGAACACCGGTGACCAGTGGTTAATGGGCGTCCAGTGGCACCCGGAATATCTGCTTTATCACGGCGGGCACCGCCGTATCTTCAGCCACTTTGTCCATGCCGCCCGGGCACGTAAGCTGATGCGACTGGAAGAGGCGGAAGTCAACGCCCCGACACCCAACTCATAGCGCTGTATATAGCACTTCAAACAGAACGGAGATCTGAGCATGCTAAACACGATGAAAAAACACCTGCTACCCGGCCTGGCCGCAACCCTGATCCCACTGGCGGCCCACGCAGGCGAAGTCAGCCTGAGCGGCGAAGGCGCGGTAAAGTACACACCTGACAGCGCCCGCCTGCAATTTACGGCCAGCGCCGAGCACAATCTGCCGGCCAGGGCATCGAACAAGGTCAATGAAATAATGGCCCAGTGGCGCGAGAACATCAGCGCTTACCGCGACCAGCTCGACGATTACAGCGACGCCAATGTCAACCTATACACCCGCACACTGCCAGTCCAGGAACGGGGCCAGGAACCACAGAAAATGGCGGTGGCCTCGCAAACCGTGAGCTTTTCAATTGATGACCTGTCACTGCTTAACCCCTTGCTGGAACAGGCCCAGAAGCTCGGACTGGATTACCATCTCGGTGCTGGTAGCTTTTATCACTCCGATGAGCCGGGACTGGAAAAAGAGGCCCTGGCCCGGGCAATTGCCGATGCCAAATCCCGCTGCGAGTTTGTTGCCCGTCAACTGGAGCAGTCGTGCGGTGACGTGGTTAAGATCAGCGTCAATGGCGGCCACCGTCCCATGCCAATGATGATGGCGGAAGCCAAATCCGGAGCGGATGTGGTATCCAGTGTCGGGGCCCGGGAGTTACAGGCGAGCGTCAGCGCAACCTTCGAACTCGACTAGAAATCCCGCGTATAGAAAATATCGAGGGAAGCAGCCAGGCCACTGGCTGCTTCCAGATAAAAGTAGCGCCCCAGGTCGTAGCGCAGCGCCACGGTGGTAATCGGCTCGAAGATGCCCACGCCGTAACGCAGGCTCAGCTCATCGGTAATGTAACCACTGGCGACCACAGACGCCTGATCCCCCGTTCCTTCCGCCTCCAGAGTCAGGTTGGTGATACCAAGTTCATCGCCTAAACCCTGTGTGACCTTGCTGGCCTGGGTTAGCCCCAGGGACAGCGCCGCCCGACTCATTTGCCCTTCATCCCCGCGACTTTGGGGCGCACGCCCCAATATCACATAGGACAAGGCGTCGCTCTGGGGCATTGACGGCTCAGAGAACACTTCCGTTTCCGGCGCGCTGACCGGACCGCTGAGGCGGATTCCGGCGACGACAGCATCAACACGTCGTACTGCCTCGATATCCAGATACGGCTCGGTCAGTGGCCCCACAAAGACAATTCGCGCCCGACGCAGCTCCAGCTCCTGCCCATAGGCTTCATATTGACCGTTCTCCAACTGGAGGGCGCCACGAGTGTCCATGTCATTGCCGATCCGCAACGTACCCTTGAGCTCCCCGTTCACACCGAAGGCCGCAAAGGTAACCTCGTCTTCCCCCACCACCACAGTGACATCCATATTCAGTGACCGGACAGCGGGCTCCTCCTGCTCCACCCCAACAATAACTTCATCCTCGGAAACCGACACTGCCTGCTCCGGCAACGTGCGCACTTCAATCGCGCCTCGAGGCACATCGACCCGCCCTGTTACCGACAAGGCTCCGTCGCGGAATGACAGGGTAATGTCCGGTGCCACCTCTACCCGGGCGTAGGGATCGTAGGTAACAGGAAGGCGTTTTCCGGTGACAGTGACTTCCACGGCAGGCTTGCCCTCCCACTCCAGTTCACCGGCCAGTTTCCCCTCACTGCGATCATTACTCTTCCACCGCCCACTCAGATCGGCGGAGTAGCCGTTCAATTTCAACGCCACCACCACGTCTTCCAGCGGGATAGGCAGGGAGGGATCGACAAACCGCCCCCCTGTCAGGGCGATCTCGCCTTGTACCTCCGGTCTCATCAGGGGGCCGGATAACTGTCCCTGTCCATTCACCTCACCCTGCACCTCATCCAGGCCGGCCACCACGCCAGCCAACGCAATATCCAGCCCCTCCAGCTTGAAATCGCCGGATACCGTTCGCTCCTCTGCGGTTGGGTCAACCGACAGATCCAAGGCAAAATCTCCCAATTCCGGCCCCGCCAGCCGGACAGCAACGTCGGCCATCTGAGGCTTCATATCAACGCTCACGGTCAGGCTATCGTGACGCAGCGTCTCCCAGTCTTCCTGAACCAGCACCTCAAATTCCCCCGCCCCCGCATCCAGGGAAACAGTGCCATCGGGGCCTTTATCGGTCATCGCCAGTTTAACGTCTGCGTTGATCCGCGCATCCCAGCGGAGGGTTTCAGGCAGCAATGACGCCAGCGCTTTCGAGGGGAAATTGTCCACCTGGTAGGCAAGCTGTGGGCTTGGCATCAGGGTCTGATCCCCGGCACAGATGGAACTCTCCTGCCATCGCCAGCAGTGGGCTCCGAAGGTCAGCGTACCGCCGCTGCCGTAATCAAGTTTCGCAGGCTGGTCCAGGGTCCAGACCTGGGACGGTCCCGGCAGCTTGATTTCTCCACTGTCTAGAGAGCCACGCCAGCTGTCCCAGGCATCACCGGCTCTTCCCGCCAAGGCAAGGGCAAGATCGGCTTCGTCGTGGAGCGCCCGGACCGTCAGCCGGTGCGCCTGCTGTGTCCCTGACAGGTCTAGCTCCAGCTGCTCCAGGCGCTGCCCCCCGGAACGGATATCTTCCGCCGACGCACTGGCGTTTAAAGCGAAACCACTGCGCAGACTGGCTTCGAGCTCGGCCACAGCAATCATCACTTCGTCCTGCCAGACCAGATCGTTTGCGGTCACCGTCAGGTCGCCCTGGGGATCCGTTGGAGTACCCCGCAAAGCCAGTGACGCGACCAGTTTTCCCGCCAACCCGGGCAGTAGAATATCCGGCTCAGGCACGCGGATGTCGAGATTACCGGCAATCTCGGAACCCCAGCGACCGCTGCCATTGATACGGTTCGCACCCACCTCGAGGTTCAGATCGGATACCACCCAAGTGCCGGAAGAGGCTTGCAACTCCCCTTTGGTCAGAGCAGGCTCCTGCTGCCAGGTGCCGGAAATGTCCCAGTCAGCCGTCATATCCGGCAACCCATCGTCCGCCAGTTGCCCCTGGCTGTTCAGATCACCGTTCAGGCTGGCCTGGAGAACCGGCACCCAAAAACCCGGGTTGAACTGATCAAGGGTCAGGCCGGCTTCCCACGCCAGCTGCCCCGCGAAATCAACATCCGCGTTGCCGCGTAGGAATCCCGCGCCGGTGCTGACGACCAGATCGCTCAGCGACACCGTTTCCAGGTTGCCTTCGAGGGCCGTTTGCAGCTCTGCATCCCCCAGGGGACCGGAAACAGCGGCTTCCAGCCGGGCGTTGTAACTGTTATCACGGTAAGACACCTCGCCATTCAAACGCCGCAGGGAAACCGGCGGTGGGTCAAATTCGGGAATCAGGCTGTACCAGGGGAATGCCTCCAACCCGATCTCGGCGGTTGCAGTCAGGACGTCGTCCCACTTCACATCCCCCTCAACCTTGAGGGTGCCCTGCCCTCCGTCGTCCCCGGGGCCAGCCATCGCCAACACCAGGTCCGATGCGCCGACGGTGGTCAGCATCCCCTGGAGCGACGTATCTATCCCGCCTTGGGTGCCCGGCAACGTCAGCGTGGAGCGGGTAGCAAAGCCCCTCTCCAGGCTACCGTCGAGAGAAAGCTGCCAGTTCGTCAGAGTCAGGGTTGATGGAAGGGTATCTAACGGCAGAAACGATTCCGACCGCAGGGACAGGCGAAGCGGCAAGCGCCTGTCCAGTGGCGCCCCCCGCCCTTCCAGCTCAGCACTGAGGTACCCACTGCTGCGACCGGACAACCTGAGATTCTTTGCACTCCCCGTCAGGTTCAGGGCCAGTCGCCAATCGTCACCATAGGGAGGAGGCAGAGAGACATCCACGTCCAGGTCAAGCGGCCAGTCACCCCGGGTCCCCAAACGCCCTGAGGCGTTCACGGTAATATCATCCAGCCGGTAATTTGCCCGGTCTATAACCCAGTCAGTTCCGGAACCTCCCGCCTTCACTTCCAGGAGATCCCAGATCCTGCCATCGTTAACGGTGAACTGGCCCAGGCGGACATCGCTCACTTTCAGGCCAACCGGCAGGTTGACCAGGGGCAGGCTGATATCCCCTCGGGGTTCCTCGGGCTCATCGGACGGTTGCAATTGAAGATCAATGGCGTCGGCATGAAGAGTATCCAGGCACAGTTCCTTGCCCAGCAGGCACCTGGGAGACCAGTCCACCACCACGGCCTCAATGTTGAGCCCAACACCATAGCCCTGCCACCGTAAGGCGTCGGCTCGCCAGTAGCCGAACAGGGAGCCCTTATCCCCGTCCGTCTGCAAGCCCGGAATCTGGTCGATGACCCATTCGGTCCCCGTCTCCGAACGCAGGATCAGTAGCAGGACGGCGACCAGCACAAGGGGCAGCAATACCAGAATACCCAGCGCCAGCAATAGCCAGAAACGCCAGCTGCGCCGCTTTCGCTTCACGTCCGTCACAGTTCGGGCCCCATGGAAAAGTGAACACGCCATTCACCACCGAATTCGTCATCCAGCCCCTTGGCAATATCCAGGCGCAAGGGCCCAACCGGACTCACCCAGCGTATGCCCACGCCCGCCCCCGTGGCCAACGGATCAAACACATCGTCGATCGCGTTACCCTCATCCAAAAAGGCCGCCACCCGCCAGTTCTGGATGAACTCGTACTGGTATTCGACACTGCCTACCATCAGGAAACGTCCACCAACGGCCACCCCTTCCTCATTTTTCGGCGACAAAGTTTCATAACCATAACCTCGAACACTCTGGTCACCACCGGCAAAGAAACGCAACGATGGCGGCACGTCTTCAAACCGGTTTGTCGCCACGCCCCCTGCCTGAAAACGTGCTAGAAAGCGGTGGTTATCGGCCAGAGTGTAAAGACCACGGACCAGAAAATTCACGTGGAGAATATCGGCGTCCGATAAGACTTCACGATGCGCTCCCTTAACATCGAACTGGACCCGATACCCCCTGGAAGGGTCCAGTGGCGAGTTGGCATTCAACTTCGAATAACTCACCCCTGGAAGCAACAGGCTGCTCTTTCCCCGTTCGTCATCACCAATACGGAAACGTTCACCTTCCCACCTCAGGGAGGCCACCTGCATCCACCCCGAATCCAGCTGGTGCTGCCACTGCTGGCCAAGCGTGAGGCGTTCGGATTCCACATCCTCAATATCCTCGCGCTGGTACCCGGCACCAAGACGTATGGAGTCGGTCATCGGAGGGTCCAGTGGCAGCTCATACCAGGTACTGAGGTTCTGACGCGGGCCAGACAATTCGGTTTCCACACCCCTCCGATGGCCCATGGGGTTGATCCAGTGTTCGCGCCAGTTGCCGCGCAAACGCGGACCAACATCCGTGGAGAACCCCACACCGCCCGCAACGGATCGGGGCGGGCGCGTCGTCAGGTTAACCGTCACCGGGATTACCCGATCCCGGGCACTGCCAGGCGATGCGTCAATATCCACCCCGGAAAAATAGCCACTGTTGGACAGATCCTGACTGAGCCTGGCAATTTCATCGGCGTGATAGGGCTGACCGGGTTCAAAGGTCACGAACTTATCCAGCAGGCTGGTTTCGAAACCATGACCTTCCGGAAAATCCACGTCCCCCAGACGATAACGCTCTCCGCTGCGGAAGCGAATAGAAATGGCCGCGGTTCTTTTGTCTGGATCCACTTTCAATGTTCGGCTGACAAACTCACCATCAAAATAACCCAATACACGAGCCCGATTCTGAATGGATTGTCTGAGAGTGGTGTATTCACCATGATTGAGCACGTCCCCCTTTGAAGGGGAGCTTGGTATGGCAGCCTGAAAACCGTCGTCTTCTGCCGCCGGGCCTTCAATTACGACCTCCCGCGAGGCAATACGGACCGGCTCGCCGGGGATCACCGTTAACGTCAGTTGAGCAAGTCCGTCTTCCCCCTCTCTTTCCGCTACCTCCCACTCAATAACGGGACTGTAGTATCCAAGGGCCCTCAGGGCCTCCTGAACCTGTTCTTTCGCAGTACTGACGTAACGGCGCAGGTTGTCGGCGCTTCGTCCCTCAACGTCACCAATAAAGATTGCTGCATTGTCCTCCAGGGCTGAATAGTCGCCCTCGACATTCACCACTACCTGACTGGCATGCCCCGGCAATGCCCACATCAAACACCCCAACAGGGCGCCTGGAAATCGAAACTGTCTGGAAAGTGAGAACATCCGTTTATGAATCGTCTTTTTGATGAAGTAAAGAAGGTACCGAGTCTAGTGGATTGACCAGACCGACCACCAGCAACGCGCCTTTTGCCAATGGCTACCGGAGCCGACGCGCCCATGATCAGGCCAGACTCTAACCAATAACAACTATCTGATAGTAACAGGAGCGCCGTATTCCCGCGCGCCTCCAAAGGAGACTGACGATGACCAGGGATCCCATTGGACTTGCCCTGTCCATGATGAACCGCCTCGCAGCGAACCCGCTACTGGACCGTTTTGGCCTGCGCACAGCGACCGAAAGAACCGCCTACCATGGTACCCGCGTTGGCTTTCGGACCATCGCCCTGGCAGGACGCGAATTCAAACGGGTAACCAACTGGTTGCCCAAAAAACGCCTGCCAGGAAAAACTGCACCAGCACTCTTTGACCTTACGCTGGATGACGACCAGCAGATGATCGTGGACAGCCTGCATCGTTTGGCCCGCGACACCCTGAGACCAGCCGCAGCGGAGGCCGATGAGGCAGGGGCGCTGCCAGCCGATGTTTTCGACGCCACGTCAGAGTTGGGATTAACCCTCTACGCGGTGCCAGCGGAGTTTGGCGGTGTGGCGGAAACCCGCTCCCCGGTCACCAGCGTACTGATTGCCGAACAATTGGCGTGGGGCGACATGGGGCTGGCGATCGCCCTGCTCGCGCCTTTCAGCGTTGCCCAGGCCATCACCAGCTGGGGCACGGGGGAACAACAATCCCGGTACCTGCCAGCTTTCTGCGATGAGCGCCCACCGGTCGCTACCATTGCCATAGATGAACCCAGGGCATTGTTTGACCCCCTTAACCTGAATACCATCGCTGAACCCACTGCCAACGGTTATCGGCTGAATGGAATAAAGAACGGTGTCGTCCTGGGCGCCCAGAGTGATCTGCTGCTGATCGCTGCGGCCCTGAAAGGCCAGCCGCGCCTGTTTATTGTCGAGGCCGGCACCGCAGGCATGGAACACGCAGCCGATCCCACCATGGGATTACGGGCCGCGGAACCGGTCACCCTGACCCTGAATAATGTTGAGGTATCCGCTGATGCCCTGCTGGGCGACGACGACTTCGATTACCAGGCGTTCCTTGACCTCGGCGCCCTGCTGCGCTGCGGTCTGGCCATCGGTACCTCCCAGGCCGTGCTGGATTACGTCATTCCCTACTGCAACGAGCGGGTCGCGTTCGGTGAACCGATCAGTAACCGCCAATCCGTAGCATTCATGATCAGCAACCTGGCCATCGAAACCGACAGCATGCGCATGCTTGCCTGGCGCGCGGCCAGCCGCGCGGAGACCGAGCAGACATTCCAGCGGGAAGCCAGTCTGGCCAGACTCCTGTGTAGCGAGAAAGCCATGGAAATCGGCACTAACGGTGTCCAACTGCTTGGTGGCCACGGCTTCGTGAAAGAACACCCGGTTGAGCGTTGGTATCGCGACCTGCGCTCTGTCGCCACCCACACCGGCGGCGTCCACGCCTGAGTCCGAACAACACTGGAGTACCACTATGAACCTGGAAATACCCAAGAAATTCTCCCCGATTGTTCACCAGGCCCGTCAGGTCGCCCAGGAAGTCTTCCGCCCCATTTCCCGCAAATACGACCGGGCGGAGCACGCTTATCCCAAGGAACTGGACATGTTTGCCTCCATCATGGACGGCATGAACGAAGGCGCTCCGGATGGCGGTGCTGGTGCCGGCAAGCTGGCGCGCTCCGATGGCAACGGCAAAGACGGTAACCGCAACGGCACCAACATGAAAACCGTGCTGGGGCTGACCGAGCTGTGTTGGGGCGATGTGGGCCTGGCCCTGTCCATTCCCCGCCAGGGACTGGGCAACTCCGCCATTGCCGCCGTTGCCAACGAAGAGCAACTGGCCCGACTGGGCGACTCCTGGGCCGCTATGGCTATCACTGAGCCAGGGGCAGGCTCAGATTCTGCCGCCATTCGCACCACGGCAACCGAGAGCGGCGACCACTACATTATCAATGGCGAAAAAATCTACGTGACGGCCGGTGAACGGGCGAACGCCGTCGTGGTCTGGGCCAGCCTTGACCGCAACAAGGGGCGTGCCGCCATCAAGTCCTTTGTGGTGGAAAAAGGCACACCCGGTATGACGGTGGAGCGCCTGGAAAAGAAGCTGGGCATCCGCGCGTCCGATACCGCCGCGATCCGCTTCGAGAACTGTCGTGTACCCAAGGAAAATCTGCTGGGGGACCCGGAAGTCAGCGTCAGCAAGGGATTTGCCGGCGCCATGCAGACCTTTGACAACACCCGCCCGGTGGTCGCTGGCATGGCGATCGGCGTCGCCAGTGCCGCGCTTGAACGCACCCGTGACATTGTGGAACGGGCGGGGATCGACCTCAGCTACCGCTCCCAGACCTGGACCCAGCCTGCCGTCACCCGCGAACTTCACCTGCTCGAAGCGGAGCTGGAAGCCGCTCGGCTACTCACCTTGCGAGCCGCCTGGATGGCCGATAACGGCCTGCCTAATTCAAAGGAGGCTTCGATCGCAAAGGCCAAGGCCGGACGTGTCGGCAATGCCATTACCCTGCGCTGCGTGGAACTGTGCGGAAGTCTGGGCTATGGGGAAACGGAGTTGCTTGAGAAATGGGCCCGCGACTCGAAAATTCTCGACATTTTCGAGGGCACCCAGCAAATTCAGTTGCTGATCATCGCCCGCCGGTTGCTCGGGAAGTCGTCCGCTGAGTTGAAATAAGCTAACCTGTGGGAAAATTCACAGGAATTCAGGCACCTGAATGCTGAAAATCAACCGCGAAAACCTCAAGTCCAGTCATCAGACGATCTGGCTCATCATCGACTTCCTGATGCTGGGCCTGCTTATCGCCAACCTGGCCCTGATCATATTTGATTCCGTGTACGCCTTCAGCGCCATCGAAGGCTTCTTCGCGGAACATACGCCAGGGTTTCATGGTCTTTACGAACCCATCCATGAAAACTTCCTGTTCTACGACCTGGTCTTCGTGAGCATCTTCCTCACCGAATTCTTCCTTCGCTGGGGATACGCCGTGAAGGCCAGCGTCTACGACCGCTGGTACTTCTACCCCTTCATCCACTGGTACGACCTGGTGGGCTGTATCCCGGTGGGAAGCTTCCGTTTCCTGCGGGTTCTGCGGGTGATCTCCATTATTTACCGGTTACACCAGTACAAGATCATCGACGTCACCAGCATGCGCGCCTATCAGTTCGTCAATTTCTACTATGAAGCCTTCATGGAAGAGCTGTCGGACCGTATCGTGCTAAAAGTACTGTCTGGCGTGCAACAGGAGGTTAAACGAGGCTCCCCCCTGTTTGAACGCATCCAGCATGACATCGTCTATCCACGCAAGGACATGCTGACGGACTGGATTTCACAGCGTGTGGCCCAGGCCGCGCAGGAAGGTTATGTGCCCAACCGGGGAGCCCTGCGGAGTTATCTTGAGGACCGGGTGGACAGCGCGCTCAAGCAGAACCTTGAGCTGTCCCGACTGAAATATCTGCCGGTGGTCGGCCCCACCATTCAGGAAACCCTGGAGGAAGCGGTTGGCGATATCGTCGCCAACGTCATCCACCAGATCCTGGAGGACCTCGCATCCGCGTCCAATCACGCCTTCATTGAAGACATCATTAACGTATTCATGCCTGATCCTGCCGACGCACGGGCACAGTCCACCGCGAACGAAGCACTGATCAACCTGATCCTGGAAATTCTGGATGCGGTCAAGGCCCAGGTACGAGTCAAACACTGGCGCGAAGAATTGCCATAACAACAGAAAAAGAGTCGAGATCCATGCCAACAGAACAACAGGCCCTGCACTACCGGCCAGCCCACGAACTTGTACAGGAACTCAGCAACGGCACGCTCACCAGTGAAGCCGTGACACAACACTTCCTGAATCAGATCCGGGACCACAATGACACCATCAATGCCGTGGTGACCCTAGACGAAGTGCAAGCGCTCAAGAAGGCCCGGGCGGCGGACGAAAAACGCGCCTCCGGCTCCCCTCTTGGCCCTCTGCACGGACTGCCTTTGACCGTGAAGGACACCTGGGAAGTGGCGGGCATGACCTGCACCGCGGGCGCCCCGGCACTCAGGGATCATCGACCGCAGCACCATGCCGATGTGATCCAGCGTCTGGAAGACGCCGGCGCCATTTTCCTCGGCAAGACCAACGTGCCGATCTATGCCACCGACCTGCAGAGCTACAACAAACTGTTTGGTGTGACCAACAACCCCTACAACAGCGATCACACCCCCGGCGGTTCGTCCGGCGGTGCGGCAGCAGCACTGGCCGCGGGCATGACACCGCTTGAAGTGGGTAGCGACCTGGCGGGCTCCATTCGCACACCGGCCCATTTTTGTGGCGTATTCGGCCACAAGCCGACCAGAGCGCTGGTGTCCTTCCGTGGCCATATTCCTGGACCGCCCGGTACACAATCCCGCCCGGATCTGGCCGAAGGTGGGCCGCTGGCCCGCACCGCCCGGGACCTGACTCTGCTGTTGAACGTGATCGCCGGCCCTACCCCCCTGGAAGCCCGTAGCTGGTCGGCAGAAATGGCACCCTCGACGCTTACAGCACTGGATCAGGCTCGCGTGGGACTCTGGCTGGAAGACCCTCTCTGCCCGGTTGAGGAAGAGCTGACCAACGGTTACCGCAACCTTGGCCGGGAACTGGAAAAGCGGGGCGCTCTGGTCGCCGAAGCCAGACACCCGTTACTTAACCTGGAACATATCCTGCCGCCCTACTTCAATTTGCTGGGAAGCTTGCTGAGCACATCCTTGAAGCCGTCTCAAAGACGGCAAATGCTCTGGGTGGCCCGACTGGAAAGGTGGCTGAAATTACTGGGCCCACTCACGCCCTTTATTGGTGAATACGGACGCGGTGTGAACCAACCGATACACCAGTGGATTGCCGTGAGTGAAACGCGGGAAAAAATGCGGACTGAAATTGATGGGCTGTTCGAAGAATTCGATGTGCTGCTCACCCCCATCACACCGACCACCGCGATTCCCCACGACCACAGTCATCCGGTATTCAAGCGCCGCATTGCCGTCGCCGGCAAGCCCAGGGCTTACATGGACCAGTTCTGCTGGATTGCCTTTGCCACGCTGCTCGGCCTGCCTGCCACATCGGTTCCCGTTGGGCGCAGTAAAGACGGACTACCTTTTAATGTGCAGGTGATTGGTGCCCCCGGGAAAGATCTGACTACTATCCGCTTTGCGGAACTGCTGGAAAAAGAGGGGCTGGCGGGTTTTAGCCCGCCACCGGGATTCTGACCAACATAGTTGGCTGCACTGCAATCAGGAGTTCGACAGGCGCGCCAATCGGTCCCGGATTTCCTCCCTGCGGCCTTGATCTGCGAGCTCCCGCCCGACACGGGCCGGAGCAGCCAGGGCCCGTTCCAGGTATTGCCGGGCGCGGGCCTTTTCCCCCTGCTCCAGCAGGTAGTCACCAAAGAAAAAGTTTGGATCGATCCCATCGGGATTGAGTGATAATGCTTTCTGCAGATAACGACGTGCCTTGTCATCATCCCCAAAGGCCAGCGGCCATCCCGGCACCTGATAATACAGTGAACCCAGCGAGGTATAGGCTGATCCATTCAGCGCAGCGTCGTCGATCTCAAGTGCTTTCTCAAGCTGGCTTCGGGCATCTTTGACCAGCCTCAGCGCACCAAAACCGCCCTTTTCTCCGGCCCAGGTACTCAACACAATGGCTCGCCAGATGTGCGGTTCGGCACGATCCGGGTAGTCACCCACGAACACTTCCGTCTCTTTCGCCAACGCTTCGAAAGCGTCGGCTTTATCGTCCCCGGACACCTGATACTGAATCTCGGCCCAGCGCTGCTGAACTCGGACAAGGTCAGACTCCAGGCTTCCCGCCCATACCGGCATCGCCAGCACCAGGGCCAGTAACAGACTGATAGTTCTCATTACGATACTCCTGACTCAAGAAATCGCCGGATCACCGGCAGTTGTTTGAAAAGCGCCCTGTCCACCAGTCGCGGCAGCACACCGTTGATCACCACGAACAACCTTTCCGGCCACCCCATAAAGCAGCGACGCTGGTCACGGGTCATGGCCTTCACGATGCGCTGGGCGACCCTTTCCGGGGAATCCACGGCGTTACCAAGGGCCTGGTTGAGCTGATTGACTACCTGCGGGTTCATCGCTGTAGCAGTGGCGCGGGGGGCGACGTAGACCACCTGTACGGATGTGTCCGCCAACTCCCTCCGCAAAGCTTCGGTGAATCCCCGCAGACCGAACTTGGTCGCGCAGTAGGCGGTATAACCGGGGAAGCCGATGCTGCCAAAGGTCGAGCCAACAAACACCAGAGCACCTTCGCCCGTTGCACCCGCTGCCGCAAAGCGGGGCGCAAAATGACGCGCCACCAGCATAGGGCTACGCAGATTGACCGCCAGTTGGCCATCAATGGCAGACACCGGCGTCCGGGAGAGACCGGCAAACTGGTTCTGTCCCGCGCAATGGATAACGCCGTAGATATCTGACCAGGTGTCGGTAATAGCCTGAAGCTGCTGATCCAGATCCTCTGCCGCCAGATCCAGCTTCACACCGGATGCACCTTCCGGCAGTTGCAAGCTCTCAGGCTGTCGAGATGCCACCAACAACACGGCGCCTTCCGCCAGCAAGGCCTGCATCAGCGACTGGCCAATGCCCCCGGTTCCACCCAGCAACAGGAAGCGACGGTTACGCAATTGCATGATCGGACGCCTCCTGCCGTGTCGTAGTCGCAGAAGACAACGGAATACCGTGCAACATATCCCCGTACAATCGATAAACGACCCGTGCAGAGTCGATGATTGCCTGCTGATCGGCGGGGTCGCTGATGCCATTCATCAGATCGCGGAAGAATTCGAAATGGTCCTGATCCAGTTCGCCGTGGGAGTACAGGTAACTGAACGCCTGATCCGGTAGCTGCAGTTGTTCCTGGATCTGGCGTGCCAACGGTGTTGCCAGCTCGATGGAGGTGCCTTCGAGCACCTGGACCATGCCGAAAAAGGCGGCCGGATTGCCCCGGTCAATCTGGTGATAGAGATAAGCCACCATGAGTTCAATGGAAAGATCCGCCTGACTGGCGCGGCGCTCTTCGCGGTCCTCTCCGCAGGCCTCTAGATCGTTGAGGATCCATTCGTGGTGGCCGTACTCCTCATCAATGTATTCCACCAGGGCCTTGCGAACGTCTTCCAGTCGCTCTGGCAGTCGGCCACCGCAGGCCATCATCAGAGGAACCGTGTGCTTTACGTGGTGGAAGGCCTGGGTCAGGAACCAGGTATAGCCTTCAAGGGTCATCCGTCCTTGCTGAACCGCCTGAATAACAGGGGCGCTGGTTACGTGGGTGCGCGCTTGTGCGGTTTCGGTCTGAAGCCGGTCAAAAAATGCCATGGTACGTCCTCCTGGCTGGGTTAGTTCGATCAAGTCGCTGTTGACGATCAGATGGGGTAAGTCGGATTGAATGTGATGCCTGATCAGCCTGCCGTTCGTGGTCAGATGACCGTTGCCGGCGGACAATGGGGAATGGAGCCGAAAAAGAGATGACAAACGGGCGTAGTCCGGCAGGCGGTCATTCAACTCGCGACACGCTACCGCTATCTGTTCCGATGATTGCCCTGAGGACGCAACAATCAACGCACTGGGCTGGGCGTCGCCGTCGCCAACCACCACGGCCTGCTGCACCCCCAGGGCTTCGACCAATTCACTTTCGAGCCACTCAGGACTGATGTTACGACCGAAACTGGTAATCAGAACATTTTTCGAGCGGCCGTCTACCGACAGGAATCCGTCCGCAGAAATACTTCCCAGATCACCGGTATCCAGCCATTCATCCTGCGGGCAGGGCTCACCAAGATAGCCAAGATGGGTGTTGCCGCGAACCAGAATGCGGCGCTGTGAATCAACACGAACCCCAATATGATTCAGGGAAAGACCAACCGTGCCCGACCGATCATTGTCCGGGGTATTCAATGCGACGACGGAGCCACATTCGGAAAGACCATACCCCTCAAACAGAGGCAAACGAAGTGCCCGCGCCCGGTCGAGCAAATCGGGCGCGACTTTCCCGCCGCCAACCGCCAGGAAGCGAAAACCGCCCGTGGCGATCACACCATGTTCAGCCAGTCCGGCAAACAGTCTGGCCAGCTCCGGCACCAGAATCAGTGACTCGGGCTGCCAGCGATTCAACGCTGCTGCCAGGCGCTGGGCGTCTACCCCGCTGCTACCGGCCATGCCCAGTGAGGACAGCGGCTCAACACGCACCACGGACCCCATCAGCAGCGGCAGGTAAAGCCCCGCTACGTTTTCCAGCAAGGTCGCCAGCGGCAGGATACACAGGTGATATTGGCCGACGTTTGCTTCCAGCCTCTGTTTGAGTGCAAGCACCGTTGCTGACAGGTGAGCCTGAGACAGGCACACGCCTTTCGGGGTGCCGGTACTGCCTGATGTGAAGGTGATTTTTGCTGTGTTTTCAGGCAAATCAACAGGATCTGTAGTCACACTCAGCCTGGTTATACCGACCCCATGGCCAAGCAATTCCTGCCCTGCCGTCTCTTGCGACCACAACAATGCCTGGAGACCCGCCTGCCGAATCAGGTGTTTCCGCTGCTGCGAGGAGAAAAAGGTCGGCACGGGTACACAGACCACACCGGCCTCCAGGCACGCCAGATCCGCTATTACCCACGCCGCTGTATTATCGCCGCACAACCCGACACGTGAGACTCCATGGTGTCGCAGCCGCTCAGCAACTTTGTCCACTGCCGCGAACAGGGAATGAAAGGAATAACGGAGGGAGCCGGATACCAGCGCAGTGGCATCAGGGCGGCTCACAACGACGTCGCGAAACAGATCAGGCAAGTTTGCCATAGCCATCTCCCTCAGTCCGACAGGGTTCCAGCATTGCCGCCACTCCGGACTCAATGAACCGGACATGACGGAGCAGGCCACAGGCCTTCAGACTCTCAACGCCCTGGTTGACATTGATGACCAGCACTCTTGGTTGATTGTCGTAGTAGGTGCCCCAGTCCAGACCCGCACCGTCCAAACGACCAGGATCGGCTGCACCAAGGTCTGACACCTGAATTCCGATATGACCGAAACCATTTCTCAACTGGGTCGTACCGGTGCACGCCACCCACTGCAGACCTGCCCGTTGCAGCCAAACGGCCAGCGCTGCAAATAGCGGACGGCTGATACCAGTCTCGACACCCGCAAGATGGGCAATTTCCACAACCGACTTCCGCCCGGCGTTGCACTCCGGTACACAATTCTGAACCGGCTGATCCAGATAGTGTTCCAAGAACAAGGACTCGGCAGCGGCGCAACGAACGCCAACGGCAGCCAGCAACGTACCGTGCTCGGAGATAAGCGCCAGCAAAGGCGGCATGTGCAGTGTCGGCCTGGCACCGTAGGCCTGATTAAAACGCCTTCGAATGAAATCGGCCGCCAGTTGCTCTGAAGCGCTTCCCGGGCGTAACTCACACAGGTAGCGACGGCCACAATACACCACCGGTTTCACATCGGCGGACGTGAGATCCAGACTCGCGGGCATGGTTAATAATTCGGTCATAAGTTACCTCCCTGACTGGTAATCAGACTAAGGGGCAATACTTAAGACTGGCTTAACCCGCGGAGGGATTTTTCTTAAGCCCGCGTTAAGGTTTCTGTGCCAGAATGTCGCGGTATCAGACAACGACAGAGAAAAAGCGGATGCGTATTCTGCTAGTGGAAGACGATCACATGCTGGCCAACACCATGCTCACCATGCTGCGGGATGAGCAGCATACGGTGGACTGGCTGGATGACGGCCAGCAGGCGTTCAATGCGCTGTCGGGGGAGCACTTTGACCTGGCCATACTCGACCTCACACTGCCCCGGCTAGATGGCCTCGAAGTGCTAGAGCGCTCCCGCAAAAAAGGCATACGAACTCCGATCATTATCCTGACGGCCCGGTCAGAGCTGGATGATAAGCTTAGGGGGCTGGATGCTGGTGCCGACGATTACCTGACCAAACCGTTTGCAATGGCTGAGCTCAAGGCCCGAATCCGGGCCATTACCCGCCGGGGTACATCTGTGGACACCGTCGGCTTGTCGGTCGGAGGCATCACCCTGAACCCGGAGTCAGGCCAACTGACTCTTGGTGAGCAGACCCTCAGTCTTCCCAGGAGTGAACTGCAGATACTTCACTATCTGATGCGCCATCCGGATCAGGTAGCCACGAGGCGCCGACTGGAAGAGCAGCTGTATGGCTGGGACCATGGCGCGGAAAGCAATGCACTTGAGGTTCATATCCATCACCTGCGGCGGCGCCTGGGCAAAACCGTGATCCGCACCATACGCGGTGTGGGCTATATGCTGGACAGCCAACAAGCGACCACCTGCGGAGCTTCGGAATGTCCCTGACCCGCACCCTGATACTGCTGGTAGCATCCACCGTCACGCTGATTGCTTCGATTGCCGCTGTCTGGAGCTATATAGAAAGTAATCACGAACTCGAAGAGCTGTTCGACGCGGAAATTGCCCAGAGTACCCGCGTGGTTCAGGGGCTGGTGCAGCACCTCGCCACCACCCAGTCATCAAAAGCGCTGGCCGGCATACTCAGCGAAACCCTGCAGTTGCCGGACGGGGCGCTTGAGGAGGGAGACTATGACGAAATCCTTCCCGGCGGTACTGGCCACAAATACGAGAAGAAGCTGGCGTTTGAGGTCTGGACCGCCGAGGGAAAGCCTGTCCTGGACACCCTATCCGCCAATGACGACCAGACTCTGACCCCCGGATACGCCTGGTCTGAAGCCACCGGTTTTCAGTGGCGTACCTTTACCCTTCAGGATCCCAAAACGGGCTACTGGATACGCACCGCCCAGCGTGAAGATATTCGCCAGGAACTCAGCCAGGAACTTGCCCTGAGTAATATCCTGCCATTGCTGGTCACACTGCCACTGCTCTTCATTACCGTGGCCTTTGCGATCCAGGTTGGCTTCCGCCCCCTGCGCAAACTGGAGCAACCGATTCGTCATATGGCGCCTGAGAGCATACATCCTCTGGATACCCAGCATGCGCCAAAAGAGGTTACCGGCCTGGTTGGAGCGGTCAATGGTTTGCTGAAGCGACTTGATGAAGCACTGGAACGGGAACGGAGATTCTCCGCCGATGCCGCTCACGAGCTGCGTACGCCTCTGACGGCACTGCGTCTTAATCTGGAGAAAATCGACGAAAAATACCCCGGCGAGTTCAGCGAACTGACGACGGCAGTGGATCGGATGGTCCATCTTGTCGAGCAGTTGTTGTTGCTGAGCCGGATCGACTCTGGCGCAGGCTTCAATCCCGACAACCATGATCTGTCTGACATCGTCACGCAGAGCATCGCCGATGTGTCCCCGCTGGCCCTGCAAAAGCAGATAGAGCCATCGCTGGACGATCAAACCGGACACGCCACCATCCGTTGTCAGGCAGCGTTGATCAATACGCTGATGCGATCCGTGCTGGCCAATGCCATCCAGTACAGTCCGGCGGGCACCTTTGTGGACACTCGCCTTCAGCGTCTTGAAAACGGATACCGGATCCTGGTCTGTGACCAGGGGCCAGGGATACCCGAAGCCAGCCGTGAGAATGCTCTTGGGCGCTTTTCCAGACTGGATCAGCGGCAGGGCTCCGGAGCCGGCCTGGGGCTGGCAATTGCCCGAAGAATTGCGGAGTTACATGGAGGCAAGCTCGATCTGTTGAATCGCCAGGACGGTCAGCCCGGCCTGTGCGTCAGCATTTGGCTCCCTGAATGATTTTTGTTTGCATGATATTCCTGTCGCCCCTAACATAGGCAAACGATAATCAGTTCTATTTAACAACCAAGTGCAAGGACTCCGCAATGAACGTATCCGCACCGCGTACTGCGCTGGTAATAGCCATCTCGACTGCACTGCTGGCAGGCTGCAGCAATCACAATGAAACCGACACTGACTCCACCACTGCCCAGGCAGCGGCACAGCCAACCGTTAACCGGACAGATGTTGTCGAGCATTACACTGAACTGGCTCATGCCAAGTTCCAGGACGCATTGACCACTGCCAGAACACTGGACACCACCGTGGATACATTTCTGGCGGAGCCTACGGAGGCAAACCTCGAGGCCGCAAAGCAGGCCTGGCTGGCGGCACGGGTACCGTACCAGCAGACTGAGGTGTTTCGCTTTGGCAACGCCATCGTCGATGACTGGGAGGGCCAGCTCAATGCCTGGCCGCTGGATGAGGGCCTGATTGACTACGTCGTGTCAGACGAGTACCAGTACGAACTGGGTAACGAAGGTGCCACCGCCAACATCATCGCCAACAACGAGATTAATATCGGCGGCAATACGGTTGATGTGACCAACCTGACACCGGAACTGCTGGCGGATCTGAACGAAATCGGCGGTTCGGAAGCAAACGTCGCCACCGGCTATCACGCCATCGAATTTCTGCTCTGGGGCCAGGACCTGAATGGCTTTGAAGCCGGCGCGGGTGAGCGTCCGGTCACCGACTATGCTCGGGGTGGCGATTGCACCCATGGCAACTGCGACCGCCGCGCCGCCTATCTGGACGCTACCACCGATCTTCTGGTGAGTGATCTGGAGTGGATGGTGGCCCAGTGGGCACCTGGTCAGGATGATAACTACCGGGCGCAATTGCTGGCCGATGCCCCCGAAGCCGTTATCCAGAAGATGCTGTTCGGTATGGGCTCCCTGTCTCTGGGGGAACTGGCCGGCGAGCGTATGAAGGTGGCCCTGGAGGCCAATTCCTACGAGGATGAGCATGACTGCTTCAGCGATAACACCCATAACAGCCATTACTACAACGGCCAGGGCGTTGCCAATGTCTACACTGGCAGCTATACCCGTGTAGATGGTACCAAGGTTTCCGGCCCTGCCCTTGCGGATCTGGTCGCTGAGCTCAACCCGACTCTGGATGAAACCCTGCGAACGCAACTCACCAACTCCATGGACGCCCTGGGGGCCCTGAAGTCCGCCGCCGAGGCCGAGGCCGATCCGTTCAAGTTCGACATGATGATTGCCCCAGCCAACAAACGCGGTGCCGAGATCGTCAACGGTGCCATCATGGCACTGGTACAACAGACCGGTTCCATTGAACAGGCAGCAAACGAGCTTGGTATCGACTCGCTGGCGTCGGATGACGCCGGGCATAGCTTCTGATCACACCTATGTCCCGAAACATGTTCTTTCTGGCGCTTGCCGCCAGTCTGCTCAGCACCGTGGCGGCCGTAATGGCCGCCACGTCGTCGCCTCCAGTGCAGGACACAGCTCTTTCCGGGGGTGACGGTACGGTGACGCAGTTTGATCACAATGCCTACTCCCAGCCACAGGCCAACCTGTCTATGACCAAGCGGCTGGACTTCAGTGTGGGCAACAGTTTTTTCCGCAATCCCTGGGTGGAAGCCCCCGCCAGCACCGATGCCCGGGATGGGCTGGGGCCGCTGTTCAACACCAACTCCTGCCAGGGCTGCCACATCAAGGATGGTCGCGGCCATCCGCCCAGCGAAGACGCGCCTTCGGTGTCCCTGTTCCTGCGCCTGGCGGTACCTGCCGACCCGGAAGCCGATGCCGAACTGCTGCGAATCCATGGTTTCAAACCCGCGCCGGTTTATGGCAGCCAGCTACAGACAGCGGCGATATCGGGCATGAAACCCGAAGCAGACATGGTTCTGGAATGGGAAACCGTGACAGAAACCTACGATGACGGCAGCAAGGTGGAACTGCGAAAGCCGGCCTACAGCATCCGCAATCCGAACTACGGTCCGCTGCCGGAGGATCTGCTGACGTCTCCCCGTGTCGCACCACCCATGATTGGCCTCGGTCTGCTGCAGGCTATTCCGGAGTCCACCCTGCTCGCCCTGGCAGACCCTGACGATCAGGACAGCGACGGCATCTCCGGCAAGGTAAACCGTGTCTGGGACGCGGTCGCACAACAGACCGTGGTAGGACGTTTTGGCTGGAAGGCGGCCGAGCCCAACATTCACCAACAAAGCATGGGCGCATTTGCCGGCGACATGGGTCTGACCTCCAGCATAAAATCATCGACAGATTGCACCCCGGAACAAAAATGCAACCAGCTCCCCCACGGTGGAGAACCGGAAGTCAGCGACAAGGTGGCCAACTTCGTCACCTTTTACGCCAGCAGCCTGGCCGTGCCCGCACGACGAAACCTGGAAAGCCCAGAGGTCCAGAAAGGTGCGCACCTGTTCAACGACATCGGGTGTGCAGGCTGCCATACCCCTCATTACACAACCGGCACCATCAAGGACCGGCCGGACCTGAGCAACCAGGCCATCTGGCCCTATACCGACCTGCTATTGCACGATATGGGCGAAGCCCTGGCCGATGGCCGAGATGAATTCCTGGCCAACAGCCATGAATGGCGTACGCCGCCACTGTGGGGCATTGGCCTGGCGCAGACCGTTAATCCGCTGGCAGGTTTTCTCCACGACGGAAGGGCGAGAACACTCGAAGAGGCCCTGCTATGGCATGGCGGTGAAGCTGTGACAGCCAAGAACCGCTTCAAGGCATTGCCGAAGGATCAAAGAGACGCTTTGCTGAAGTTTCTGGAATCACTCTAAGCACCTACTTCCTGAGAGCGAGAGATGATGAGCTTTTTTCGACTTTTTCCGTTTTCACATGCCCCCCGTCTAGTAACGGCGCCTCTCATGCTGGCATTGCTCATGGCCGCCAGCTCTGCCAGTGCGGATCCGCTGTCTCAGTGGCACAGCCTTATTGACGCCGGTTACGCCAGGCTTGCATCCGAGACAGGCAACCTGGAGAACAAAGCAAAGTCCTATTGCGAGTCCCCTGCTCAAGAAACCAGGAGCCAGCTCTCCGCGCAATGGCGCACGGCATTTGAAGCCTGGCAGGCGGTTCGCTTTGTTGATTTCGGTCCGGTGGAACAAAACAACCTGGCCTGGCAGTTCCAGTTCTGGCCCGACCCGAAAAACCTGGTGGCACGCAAAGCTGGCCAGCTCCTGAAGTCACCAGCAGCGGACATATCGATGGCTCAACGAGTGTCCGATGGAGGTGTCGCCGTCCAGGGATTCCCCGTGGTGGAGTATCTGCTGTTCGATGACCGCCTCAATGAATCGGCCCAGGCCCTGCCCGCGGAACCGGCCTGCTTGTTGCTGCAAGCCGTGAGCACCCACCTGCACACCAATACCATGAACCTTCACCGGCAGTGGCAAACTTTCAGGCCACACTACCTGAACCGCGATTCCTACCGGTCCACTTCAATGAAGGCGGCCATGACTGCCCTGGAAATACTGGTTGAACGCCGACTGGCAGAGCCCATGGGCTTGCGCGGCAACGGCAAACGTTCGATCTATCCGGCGGACGCCTGGCGCAGCGGGCATTCCCTGGCGGCCATTAGGGCCAGCGTGAAGGGACTCCACCATTATTTCCTGCCCGGTTTTACCCTCTGGATGGATGAAACCAATGAACAGGCATTGGCACAACGGATTGAAGATCAATGGTCCGAGGTTGTGACGCGACTCGACGAACTGCCGGATGCCATGGCGCCGTTACTCCGGGATGAATCTTTCTCTCGCCTTCAGGGACTTCACGTGTCTCTTAGCCAGTTACAGCAACTGCTGAACGATCAGGCGGCCACCTCCCTGGGCGTGATACGAGGTTTCAATTCAAGCGATGGCGACTGACAGTACAACCGCCGCTCCGGTGAACCCTGCCCGACGCCGTTTGCTCGCCGCTGTGGCCGGCACCCTGGTTGCCAGCCAGACGGCGGGCTGCCAGTGGCTGATATCCAGCGGGGATTCCTCAGACATTCACGTCGGTGCCACCCGGGTTGCGGATGGAAGCTATGGCCTGCAAGGAGTCACAGGCGATGGACAGGTTCTTTGGCAGCAAACGGTGAAAGCACGTTGCCACGGCGGTTGCAGCCGGCCAGACTCCGACCATACGGTGGTCTTTGAACGCCGGCCAGGCTGGCGCTTTTACGTTCTGGAGCTACGAACCGGGGCTATACTTCACGAAGTAAAGGCCGCCGCCGAAGAGCATTTCTACGGTCACGGTGTTTTCAGCCAGGATGGGCGCAGACTCTACGCTACGGTCAACCGTTACGAAACCGGTGAGGGAATCATCGCCGTTTTCGACGTGGCCAGCGGATATCGCCGGGTAGACAGCTTATTGCTGAATGGCATCGGCCCCCACGAAATCCGCTTGCATCCGGATGGCCGGACCCTGGTGGTTGCCCTGGGCGGTATACAGACCCACCCCGACTACCCTCGCCTGAAGCAGAACCTGGCTTCCATGTCGCCGGCCCTGGTATTGCTGGATCGCCACACCGGCCAGATAACCGGCCGCTATCAACCCTCCAATCACCAACTCAGTTGCCGCCATCTTGATGTGAGTCCGGATGGACAGGTCTGGGTGGGTTACCAATACCAGGGACCGGACTATCAGGCGCCACCTCTTATTGGTCACCTAGACGGCGAGAACTACCGGGAAATTCAACTGCCAGGGGTATTGAGACGACGTATGGCCAACTACACGGCCAGTGTTGCTGTGTCCCCCGTCACCGGGCAAGTCGCGATTACGGCTCCCCGAGGGGGCGTCACCATTGTATTGGATGGTGCAGACGGTCATGTGCTCAGAGAAGTGGACATCCCTGACTGCGCCGGCGCGAAAGCTCTCCGTGAGGGGACCTTCATGATTACCTCAGGGACGGGCCAGGTTACTTTTGTTCCGCCCTCGCCGGGCTCAAACCGCGAGATCACCCATCACAATCTTCAATGGGATAACCACCTTATCTAGAACAAAAAAAGCCGGTCAAAGACCGGCTCAGACTGCAATCTGAAGACTTTGTTATCATCGACAGCCGACGCTGCTTATCAGATCACCAACTGTACTGGTACGCGAGGACGAACATCCAGTCCATCTCCATTTGAACGCCGTTATAGTCTTGATGGACAGGCAGCGACAACTCCGCTCCCAAGCGCTGACCGCGAATTGCTCCCCTTTGGCCTACCAGATTGGCACCAACGGCTACCTCTGCAAAGTCCCCGCCATAGTTCTCCGGGTTAGCGGTCTGAATCGGCGCCCGAATACGGGAATCATTCCCGTCGATGGCATCTTCCGTGCGAGCGGTGAGCCGAAGCGACGTGCTCATCCACGGCAGGACACGGTAAGCCCCCCAACCTGTCAGCTCATGCTTGTCGCCAAGAGTGTAGTCCTCATCATTCTCTCCAAGGCGCACGACGGCTTTGTACTGACCGCCCCAGCTCAGCAGACCGTCGCGACCGTTATAGGTTACTCCGGGCTCAAGATCATAGGTGCCGGAGCCCAGCTGCATGGCATAGGGCATGCGCAAGGTCGGGCGCGAATTCATTGGCGTCAGCACGGCGTCCTCTTCATCGATTGACCCGGTTGGCAGACTAATGCCGGCATTAAGATGAATGCGGTGGTCGCCCTGCTCAAGCAGCGGGATCAACGCACCGACTTTGGTATCTCCCCATCCCCGATTTTTCGTAGTGAACTTACCCAGGCGCGTGGTGCCAGCGCCACCCTGAAACGTCAGGTGATCCATTTCTTTTTCGATGTAGTTAGCCATCAGCATCAACGTCACCCGGTCGCTGGGCGCATACATCAGACCAAACATGTGCATTTGCGTCGTCATCTCCAACGGCACCACTCTTAACGTTGGCGGCTGCATGGGCTGACCCGAAAACGGGTTCTTGATGGTCGTCACAATCTCCTCTGGAGAAATGCTGTCATTGCCTTCCTTGTTGCCTTTCATGGACATGTTCATAAAGCGGTATGAAAACATCCACTCGCCCGCCTTATGGGTGTGATCACCCATCACGCCCATTGGCGCGTGGCTGTCAGGGATTGGACCGGACTCGTGAGCTGACGAGAGGCTTGAAAAAAGTGTAGCACTCAGAAATACCAAGGCCGTGCCAGCCGATCTTACTGAAATCAACATATAATTCTCCGCGTGTTCCCCATCCACCGTTATCTAAGCGGAATGGGAACATTGAGTTTCGTTTCAGACTGCGTGACTGATGGAAACAAAGAACGGCGGCGCTCTAGGGGGATTATTGCGGCGCATCGGCCTTAAAACGGCAACAAGCAGAACTGGGAGGCCGTTAAGCTCGACTGTCCCGATGACAGGTGAGAACGCACTGACTGACAGATCAGCAAGGGTTAGCGAGAGCGCATCAAACTCGCACAACTCAAATCCGAGACTCACTGCATGATCTGATGGAGAGTGCCCTGTCTCAGCGCTACCCTGCCACGCCTCAATCAATTGAAGCGACTGGGCATCTCCGCCACAGAGCACAAATATCGACGGGAAAGTTCCGGAGGAAAGTGGCGCGGGCATATAGCCCTGAGGCACGATTACTCTCGCGAAAACTACGCACAGCAGGCAAAGGATGACCAATTGCCGAAGATTACAATGATGTGCGCCATTGGCAGCCGGTTTGCGTTGTAAATCCATACGTCTTGATTTTTGTTGGTCTTGTGACTCACCTGAACGGCAGGAGCATACTATCGTCGATCACATCGGCAATTGCAGCAATCAGCCGCCTGGACAACAACCAAATCACCTCCATACCGATACTTATACGGCAACCAATGAGTCTCGGATGCTTATTTCTATTAAATCAGTAGATTCCCACTTTTTAACCCAGTCCCAGAGCCGATCGAAATCCACCAAATCATCTATGGCTCGATAGCGCCGGTGACGAACACGCTCTTGCTTGAGTATTCCGAAGAACCCCTTGCAGACCGCATTGTCCAACATCACTCATGCTGCTTACCACACGATTGCTGTCGAGGAAGCGTTGGTAATCGTCACTGGTGATGGAGCATCAACCATCCCACAACCAACCTGCTGAAAACATCGAGAACCGCGCACACGAACGGCTCTCGTATGCGAGTCAGCATAGTCTGATGGGCCTCTGCCCTGACTGGTGGCGGGATGACCAGTCAGCGCAATAACTTCACGTTTGAATTCTGGGCTATATTGTCTGCTTCTGGACATGAACACTTAGTTGGCACAGTGTGCTTCTTTTTTGGGATATCGCTAGCTTTGATGATTGAAACCAGAACTTAGGTTATTCTCGATATCAAGTATTTACGGCACAAGCGCCAGGAGTAAAACACCTATGTTGAAGCGTTCACTATCGGCTGCCATGATCCTGACCGTTCTGGCCGGCCTGGCTGCTTGCAGCAGCAGAGAAACCCTTGAAAGCGATATGGGAGTATCAGGTGCCCCTGACTGGGTTAATGAAGGCACCCAGGCTGTTGATGACGACGACGGCCGCTATATTCAGGGGGTTGCCTATGCACCGCCCCTGAACGATCAGTCGTTGCAGACCTCTACGGCTGACAGCAGGGCCCGAGCAGAAGTTGCGCGGGTAGTCTCCAGCTATGTCGACAGCACCCTGAGCGACTACTCGTCCAGCACAGGAGATACGGCCGTCAGCAGTATCGAACAGACCCTGATCAGTTCAACCAGAACGGCCCTGAACGGCGTCAGAATCAAGGCGCGCTGGAAAGACAGCAACACTGGCAATGTCTATTCCTTCGCGGAAATGGATATGGAGGCGCTGGACGACTCTATCCAGACGGCCAGCAAACTGTCTGATAATTTCAAGGCGTTTTATTCTGGCAAGGCCAACGCCAACTTCGAACGATTCGTGCAAGGACAAGAGTAATGAAAATCTGGGTAGTTATTTTTGCAGTCCTGCTGTTCAGCGGCTGCGGTACATCAGTTGAGCGGGTAGACAGTGACAGCACGATTGATCTGAGCGGCGCCTGGAATGACAGCGATTCACGGCTGGTGGCCCAGGAGATGATTCAGGATGCCCTGTCCCGACCCTGGATCACTGATTTTACTACCCGAACCGGTGAGCGGCCTGCGGTGATTGTGGGCACGGTTCGTAACCTGAGCCATGAACACATCAACCTGAAAACCTTTGTCGCCGATATGGAGCGTGAATTGGTCAATTCCGGGCGCGTGGATTTTGTCGCGTCGAAAGATGAGCGTGGCGAAATACGTGATGAGCGCCTCGATCAGGATCTGAATGCCCGGGATGATACCCGTAACGCCGCAGGTCAGGAACTGGGCGCGGATTTCATGCTGACCGGACAGATCAACACCATCATTGATGCCGAGGGCAAACAACAGGTTCGTTTCTATCAGGTCGACCTTACTCTGATCAGCATGGCCGATAACCGCAAGGTCTGGCTGGGTCAGAAGAAAATCAAGAAGCTGATTAAAAACCCGTCCATCCGCTATTAGTCTGCTTTGGGATAACAGGTAGCGGGATGACAGATAGACCGTGATTGGCGAGATGCATTTGTTCCGGTTTCTGGCGGCTCCAATGGTGGTGCTGTGCTTGTTGCATCTGCAGGGATGCACCTCCTGGCAAATCAATCAGCTTTCGGCAGAGCTGCCGACGGTGGGCCCTGAAAAGACCCTGGAAAAACTGGAAGACATTGATCCGCCAGACCGTGACAGAAGCCAGTATCTGCTGAATCGGGGCCTGCTGAAGTTCTACACCGGAGACCTGGCCGGTAGCCGACAGGATCTTGAGCAGGCCAAGGCGATCATGATGTCCCTGAAGGCCGTCAGTCTTTCCGAAAACTTTGGTGCCCTGACCACTAACGAGACGCTTCGCAGCTATGGCGGAACGCCAAGTGAACAGGTGCTGGTGCATGCCATGCTGGCCATGGGTTATCTGTTCAGTGGCGACAGAGACGGCGCGCGGGTCGAAATGCTGCAGGCGGATGTCACCATGAGTCAGCTGGGAGACACGGAGTCTGTCAGCGGGCAACTGGCAAGCGTGCGCTTTTTAGCAGGGCTGATTTACGAAATGAACGGTGAACTGGATGACGCCATGATCAGCTATCGCCGGGCGCATCAGATCATCAGGGCTCGTAAAGAAAAGGTTCCTGAGGCCCTGGCTACCAGCCTGTTGAATGTCAGCCTGCGCCGAAACAATGAAAACCGTAACGATGAAGAGTATCAACGATACGTAAGTGAGTTTGGCCGCGAGGCCTCATTGCCCGGGGCTCATGAAGGCGAATGGATTGTGTTTTACCACGATGGTGTGGTTACCAATAAGACCGAAACCCGCCTTTTGGTGTTTGATTCGAATCTGGAGGCGCAGATCAGCATCGTCATGCCCCATTATCCGCCATCGCGTTACCAGGCCCGGCATCTTTCGATCAAAGCCGGAGACCTCAGAAATACCGAAGTGATAGAAATGATCGAACAACGGGCGCGTGAAGACCTTGCGGATCAGAGTGCAAAAACCATGGCGGCGGCGACAGTTCGGGCAGTTACCAAATACCAGATGGTCAGGAAAGCGAGAGAAAGTGGGGAACTTGGCGGTTTCCTCGCCAATATTGCCGGCTTGCTTTCAGAGCAGGCCGATGTGCGTAGCTGGAATATGCTGCCCTCGTCTATCCAGTTGGCGCGGCTGGTAACGCCTCTGGATGCCTCGGTCGGGATTGTAGCCAAGAACGTCGAGTTGCCAGCGCTGAACAAGCTTGGCTCACGCCATTACGGTGTCGTGTTGGTAACCAGTCTGAATAATCGCCTGCTCAGTTATCCGCCCTATGAGGGCGTGGAATCTATCGAAGGACAGCCTAATGAACAATAAACCTGCATTCAGTTCATCTTTGATTCAGCCAAAGACCCTGGCCGGTTTACTGGTTGTGTTGAGTGTTCTGGCTATTACTGCCTGTAGCTCTACACCTGATAGACCGGAGTGGCTGAATAACCCTGAATCGGCCTATCCGGCGGCCACGCATCTTTCGGCGACGGGATCAGCCGATGACCGGCAAAGGGCATCAGATCGGGCTATCAGCAACCTGGCCAAGATATTTGAAGTAAGCGTCCAGGAACGCTCGACAGACTTTAGCAGTGCTCAGATGAATGCCGGGCCCGGGCAGTTGCAGATTACTAACGAACAAAGGGTTACCCGCGCAGTGAGCACTGAGACCCAACAGGTGCTGCAAGGAGCGCGGGTTGTTGAATACTGGGACGATAACAACAATCCAGGACGGGTTCACGCCCTGGCTGTGCTGGCCAAACAACCTGCAGCCAGCCGCTTCCGCCAGTCCATATTGACTTCTGACCGCGAGGTCAAGGATCTGATTCGCTACGCCAGCGTTACCGCTAACAATCCGATATCCGCCCTCAACGCCTTGAAACGTGCCCGCAGCGCCCAGATTCAGCGAGATCAGCTCAACGAGAATTTGATGATTGTAGCCGACGGCCAGGGCGTTACCGGTCAGTACGACCAGGCGGCCGTGGACACCCTGATTCGCAATGCGTTGGGCACCCTGCCGATCACGGTTCAGGCCGATGACCCATCAGTGAAAGCAGAGCTACAGCGTGCCCTGACCAGGCTTGGCGTGAAGACTGTGGCGCAGTCAGACTATGTACTACGCGGGTTTGCCGATCTGGCGCCGGTCAGTGAACAGCAGAGCTGGTTCTGGTTGCGTGGCTCCTACGAGCTGATGCTGCAGTACCAGGAGACTGTGATGGCGAAGAAACGCTGGCCGGTGAAGATATCCGCTGCCGAACCCGGTTTATTGCAACAGCGGGCCCGGGATGAACTTAACCAGAAATTGCCGGGCCATGTGTTCGAATTGCTGTCAAGCGAGCCGGTGGAAAATTCAGGCTCAGAAAACAAAAAAGGCAGATCAGTAAATGACTGATCTGCCTTTTTTTATATGGTAGCGGGGGCTGGATTCGAACCAACGACCTTCGGGTTATGAGCCCGACGAGCTACCAGACTGCTCCACCCCGCATCAAACTGGTTGTTGTCCGGGGAACCCCCGATCAACGAGGTGCGCATGATAAGGGCCGCACCCGCGTCTGTCAAAGGGAAAGTTCAGTTTTTTCTAAAGAGTCCCGAAACTTATCGCTCAAGGATCGCGGTAACGCCCTGACCACCTGCAGCACAGATGGAAATCAAGCCACGGCCACTGCCCTTTTGCTCCAACAGTTTCGCCAGGGTCGCCACAATACGACCACCGGTAGCAGCGAACGGGTGGCCAGTAGCCAGGCTGCTGCCCTTGATGTTCATCTTGCTGCGATCAACGCTGCCCAGCGGCTTGTCCAGGCCCAGACGATCCTTACAGAAAGCGGGGTCTTCCCAGGCTTTCAGGGTGGACAGCACCTGCGCGGCAAACGCCTCGTGAATTTCGTAGAAGTCGAAATCCTGCAGGGTCAGCCCAGCTTTCTCCAGCATCCGCGGCACGGCGTAGGCCGGCGCCATCAGCAGGCCTTCTTTCTTGTCCACGAAATCCACGGCCGCCACTTCGGAGAAGGTCAGGTAAGCCTGCACTTCCAGGTTATTGGCTTTGGCCCACTCTTCACTGGCCAGCAACACGCAGGAGGCGCCATCGGTCAGCGCGGTGCTGTTGGCAGCGGTCATGGTACCGTTCTCGCGGTCGAAGCAAGGCTTGAGGCTCGCCAGCTTCTCCAGCGTGGTGTCCGGACGCAGGATGTTGTCCTTGTCGAGTCCCGCCAGCGGGGTGATCAGGTCATCGAAGAAACCCTCTTCGTAGGCCTTGGCCAGCTTCTGATGGCTTTCAAAGGCGAGCTGATCCTGCTCATCGCGGGGAATACTCCACTCATGGGCCGTCACCTGGCAGTGATCGCCCATGGACATGCCTGTGCGAGGCTCGCCATTCTCCGGAATTTCCGGCACCAGATGACCCGGACGGAAGCGACCCAGAATCTTCAGACGGTCCTTGTTGGTTTTAGCACGGTTGAGGTCGAGAAGAATCTCTCGCAGACCTTCACCCACACCAATCGGAGCATCGGAGGTGGTATCAGTGCCACCAGCAATACCACACTCAATCTGCCCCAGGGCAATCTTGTTAGCCACCAGGATGGCGGCCTCCAGACCGGTGCCGCAGGCCTGCTGAATATCATAGGCGGACGTTTCCGGTGCCAGGCCGGAACTGAGAACAGATTCGCGAGTCAGGTTGAAATCGCGGGAATGCTTGATCACCGCACCGGCTACCACCTCACCCATACGCTGGCCCTGAAGGCCATAACGGTCCACCAGTCCCCGCAACGCCGAAGTCAGCAGTTCCTGGTTACTGATTTTGCTGTAGGCCGTGTTGGAACGGGCAAACGGAATCCGGTTACCACCGATAACGGCAACGCGGCGGATGCCGGCCGGCGCCTTGGCCCTTGGTTTCCGGGTGGTCGACGTGGTTTTCTTCTGTGTGGTTTTCTGTGCCTGTGCCATGATGTGATCCTGTATTAACAACGAGTGTATCCATTGCGAAGCAGTCTAGCGCTAACGGGGTCTGGCTCATTGGCATGCCTGACAATCCGGTCAGGGCATTGAGTCAATCCAAATGCCGCCTGAATCCTTAACCTGTACATCGACTGAAAACCATCAATACGGTGCGTAAGATGACCTCGCCACCGTTGAACACATACTAAGGAAGCTCGTATGTCTGACCTCTACCTTAAAATCGTCAATACCCCAGTGGGCAAAACGGCTGCCCAATCCCTCGGCCTGCCATCCCCGGTGCCCCTCAATCGCTGGAAGCGCAGTGACCAGCCATTCATCGAGGGCAATGTCCTGGTCGGGGCGGCCGCCGGCGCCAAGGCCATCGGCGCCATTGGCAGCGTACTGGGAGCCAGCGCCGCCAAAGTACATCATGCAGATGGAAAAGATACTCTGAAGGATTCTGCAAATGCTGGCAACAAAGCCCAGCCCCTGGACATCAGCAGTGACATTGGCGAGAAGTTTTCCGCGCTGGTATTCGATGCGACCGGCATGAAGTCTCCAGAGGATCTGCGTGCGGTGTATGATTTCTACCATCCGACCATCAAGAAACTCGGCGGTAACGCCCGCGTGCTGGTCATTGGTCAGGACCCAGCCACCTGCCGCAAACCGGCCCAGGCAGCCGCACAACAGGCGCTGGAAGGTTTTGTCCGCGCTGTTGGCAAAGAAATCGGCAAGAAAGGTGCTACCGCCAACCTGTTGTGGATGGCTCCGAGTGCAGACAAGCAGTTGGATTCCAGCATCCGCTTCTTCCTGTCACCACGCTCGGCCTATGTCTCTGGGCAGGTGGCCCGCATTGGCAAGCGCACTGAAACAGCGGCCACCAACCCCGTGGCTCCCCTGTCCGGCAAAGTTGCCCTGGTAACTGGCGCCTCCCGCGGCATCGGTGCCTCTATTGCTGAAACCCTGGCACGGGACGGCGCAACAGTGATCGGTCTGGATATTCCGCCAGCCATGGAAGAACTCCAGAAAGTCACCGACGCCATCAAGGGTAAGGCCCTGGCCTGCGACATCACCGATGCCGGCGCGCCAAAACTGATTGCCGACTTTGCGGAAGAACACTTTGGCGGCATCGACCTGGTGATCCACAATGCCGGTATCACCCGCGACAAGACGCTCGGCAATATGCCGGAACACTTCTGGGATATGACCATCGCCGTTAACCTGAGTGCGGAAGAGCTGATCGACGAGGAACTGATGCACCGGGAACTGCTCCGTGAAAACGGCCGCATCGTATGCATCTCCTCCATCAGCGGTATCGCCGGCAACTTCGGCCAGACCAACTACTCCACCGCCAAGTCCGGCGTTATCGGCTATGTCGAAGCCATGGCTAAACAGCTGAAGAATGGCATCACCATCAACGCCATCGCGCCTGGCTTCATCGAGACGCAAATGACAGCGGCCATGCCCCTGACCATCCGTGAAGCAGGCCGGCGCATGAACAGCCTGTCCCAGGGCGGCCAGCCAGTGGACGTGGCTGAGGCGATCGCATGGTATTGCAACCCAGGCTCAAGCGGCGTGAACGGAAACGTTGTGCGGGTGTGTGGACAATCGTTGATTGGCAAGTAACGCCAACATGCGTGGTGTCGGATTACGGCCCTCTGGGCCTAATCCGACCTACGGGGGGTGCCGCTCTGCTGCTTTGTCGGATTACGGCTTCGCCTAATCCGACCTACGGGGTGCTGGCTTTGATGTAGGTTGGATTAGGCGAAGCCGTAATCCAACAAGTCAACCGTATAGACACGCAAAAACACCGCTAGCCAACAGGCCCGGTTCATATGCGTATTCAAGGGGAGAAAATGGTGGGTGGTACTGGGATCGAACCAGTGACCCTCGCCTTGTAAGGGCGATGCTCTCCCAGCTGAGCTAACCACCCGGGAATAAAAATGGCGGAGCGGACGGGACTCGAACCCGCGACCCCCGGCGTGACAGGCCGGTATTCTAACCAGCTGAACTACCGCTCCGCATCGATTCCAGCCTTTCGGCCCTACGACCTGTAAAGGTGAAACCTGAAACCGGACGGGGTGGTCCGGTGATGCTGAATGAAAGATGGTGGGTGGTACTGGGATCGAACCAGTGACCCTCGCCTTGTAAGGGCGATGCTCTCCCAGCTGAGCTAACCACCCAACTTTCATCAACCGCTCACTTGCCGCTTTCGCGATTTGTTAAGTCAGCGTTGCTGTCTCAACCAAGTGAGACGCGCATTTTAAGCATTTGCTCAGCGGTGTCAAATATTTTCCGGGAATTTTTCAAAAAAAGTGGCAAGCCATTAAAAATCGGGCATTTTTTGATCAGAAGTTACTGTGGCCGCTTGCGGTTCTTCTCACCATCGACAACCTTGAGAGCCGGCTCTTTCTGGCCCGCGTCCCTGGCCTTTCTCTGCAGCGACAACTCACTGACCCGCCCCTTGCGATCACCGGGCAGGGCCCGCTCCGCTAACGTGCGATTAAGGTGATCCAGGCGCTGCCTGAACTCTTCGACTTTCTCCCCTGCGGCTCGAACAGCCGCAGGTACCAGCTCGTTGGAAACCCGGCTCACACCGTGCAGCAGCGAATCCTTCAATGACATATCCCTTTACCCCATGCATTTAACTAACCGTAAGTGTAGTAATACCCCCGGGGTTCTACAATTGTGAAACTGCTCACACTTTATGTCGTTTTTGGCCAACCCAGACTCGTCAGAAGATCCACCAACCTCCGGATGACTCCGCACGTTCTTTTTGCCGCCGCTCGTCCTTCAGTGCGGCATACTCCTGCTCAAGCTTGCGGATCTTGCGGTCGCTTTCCAGCGGCACCGTGGGGCCACCCCCAAAAGGCCAGAACCAGGACGTTGCATTGTACTGCCCCGCTTCCTTCAGGCGCTCGATTTCAAGCTCACGCTCCTCTTCAAGCAGCACCATCCGGCGTTCATAGTTAACCTCCTCGGTGGTCTCCACTATGGACGTTGCGGCGTGGTTCGGGGCCAGCAGGTCACTGTTAAGGAATCGGGTGGACACCAGCTCCGTTGCCTGCATGGCATACCCCCGTGGCACCAACTGCAAATCGCCCTGCGCCAACGGATGCGCAGGATCCAGATCCGGGTGCGGTCGTTCAGGTTCCGACAGTTCGTTGTATCGCAGGTAGTATATGCGCCCCGACTCCACGTTCAGGGTGGCATCGGCAATCAGGCTGAGACTGAATGAGTTCAGCCCCTCCAGCCCAAGCAAAGGCCGCCGCATGGCAATATGACGCTCCCCGGGACTGACTTCCAGCCAGGTAAAGCTGTCATTGCGGATATTGAAGTAGTGCGTGTCATCGATATAGACGCTGGGCGCCTCAATTTCGTCTGCAGCCCACTGGGAATGGGTGCGATAGAAATAGATCAGCGCGTTGTTCTGATTCCACTGATCGTTCCCGATATGGACAAAATCATGCCCGGACACCGGGTGCAAAAAGGATCCGACGCTCTTGCCGATGGACTGATACACGGTACAGCCGGAAACCAGTACCAGCATTGACAAAAGCATCATAGGAAATCGGGTTTTCATTGTTATTCACTCTTCGTCCTTTGCGAGTGTCCCGATCATAGCAACCGCAAAGAAGCAGAACTGAGAGCTACCGCAAGGTCTGGCTCCGCAGCTCATCCACCTGTTCAGACAGACGTACCAGCCTGGCCGTCAACTGGGACCGCGAAGAATCAATGGCGTTGACCGTTCGCTTCAGAGAACCCAACTCGGCACGGAGAGCTCTCACATCACTACCATTGGCACTGGCTTCCATATTCTTTTCCAAGGCTCTGATGCGACCTTCCAGACCATCGATTCCCAGCTTCTGCTCCCGCTCAAACCGCTGTATACGGCGATCCACTAACTGATCAACACCCTCCAGGGCGGAATTCAGCTCCGTCAGCCGTTTATCGGCTTGCTCGGTAGACTCCTTCAGGCTGACAAGCTGTTGCCCAAACTCCTTGCGCAGGGCGGCAAGCTCGCCGGTCACAGACGACTCCAGATCATTCACTGACGCAGCCAGCTGCTCGCGGGCAGACACCTCTTCCTCCATATCGCCGGCCAGCGAGTCCAGACGATCCTCATGCTCATCCAGTCGCTGCTTGTTACGCTCATTGGCAATGACCCAGAGCTTGCGAATTTCGCTGTCGGCCGCATCCAGACGGTCCTCCTGATCCGTCAATGTCTGCTCAATGGACCGGCCTTTCTCCTCGAGGTTTTCGCCGGTTTCGGACAAATCCCCCTCAAACCGCGCCAACGCCAGCTTGCTTTGCCGGGCCCAGTAATCGGCCTCTTCCAACTGATTTTCCAAAGCCTCGATCTGCTGCGCCTGACTGAACCAGCCACCGCCTGCGACAAGGGCCAGCACGACCAGAGCAATCCACAACCCGGCTCGACCGCCACCACCGCTGCCGCCGCCGTTCGACCTCGGAGCTTTGGGCACACCCGCGCCGCCCTTTCCGCCACCTGGCCCGTTACTGCTGGAGGCTTTCGATTTACCGGCAGGTTCCGACCTCCTCGGCGCACTGCCAATGGGGGGATCAGCTCTCAGTTCATCGTCATCTGGACGGATTGGTTCCATTACAACTCCCGGAAAATGGACGGTTCGGATAATAAGGCCTGATAATACCCGCACTGACGGATTCATTAAAATGACAGCCCATAAACAAAGCTTGGTTTGCATGGCAATTAGTCAAAACATACAATGGCCGGCTTTCCAACATACACAGGACTGTTGCATATGCAGCCGCTTGTAGGTCTCATCATGGGCTCCAAATCGGACTGGCCCACCATGGAACACGCCGCCAGCATGCTCGACAAGCTCGGCGTCGCCTATGAAACCCGGGTTGTCTCGGCCCACCGCACGCCGGATCTGCTGTTCGACTACGCCAAGACAGCGTCCGAACGCGGCCTGAAGGTCATCATCGCCGGCGCCGGTGGCGCGGCTCACCTGCCCGGCATGGTTGCATCCCAGACCTCACTGCCGGTACTGGGGGTTCCCGTTCAGTCCAAAGCCCTTAACGGCCTGGATTCACTGCTGTCCATCGTCCAGATGCCGGGCGGCATCGCCGTTGGTACACTGGCAATTGGCAAGGCAGGCGCCACCAATGCGGGCCTGCTGGCGGCGCAGATTGTCGGCACGTTCAATGATGACGTACGTAAAGCCGTCGATGAATTCCGCAAGAATCAGACACAGACGGTCCTGGATAATCCCGATCCCCGGGAGCAGTGAATCGAAGTATTGTGTCGGATTACGGCTTCGCCTAATCCGACCTACGGGTGAGCACTCGGGGTGGGCGCTGTCGGATTACGCCTGCGGCTAATCCGACCTACGGGTTGCTGCCTTGATGTAGGTTGGATTAGGCAAAGCCGTAATCCAACAATCCGGACCAACGGACTCAAATGTTCATTGAGCGGGGTGGGGGGGGGGGTGTGGGAAAAAACCCCCGCCTTTTACCCCAAACCTTTTTTACCTGGTTTTTTTCAAACCCCCCCCCCCCCCCCCCGCTCCACCACCAAGACAAATGGCCAAATGATGCCAGGAGAACACAGATGAGAATTGGTGTACTAGGCGCCGGCCAACTGGGACGCATGCTGGCCCTGGCCGGTTACCCACTGGCCAAGACGTTTGTATTCTACGACATGTCCGGCAGCCCCAGCGCCGGACTGGGCGAAGTCATCATCGACCGCGAAGGCGAGTACCTGGACGACTTCCTCTCCCGCGTCGACCGAGTCACCTACGAATTTGAACACCTGCCCGTTGAAGTGGCCGAAAAAATCGCCGCCCACAAGCCGGTACACCCCTGCCCGCGCGCACTCCAGGTGTGCCAGAATCGCGAAGCCGAAAAAACACTCTTCGGTCAGTTGGGCATCCCCACGCCGGAATGGAAAATCGCAGACAGCGCCGAATCCCTGCAAGCCGCCGCCGAAGAACTCGGCTGCCCCGTCGTTGCCAAGTCCAATACCGAAGGGTATGACGGCAAAGGCCAGGCGGTGCTCAAAAGCCCGGAAGAAGCCGCAGCAGCCTGGGAGTCCATCGGACACCCGCGCCTGATCGTGGAAAAGTTTGTCGACTTCCACCGGGAAGTCTCCATCATTGCCGTGCGTGGTGAAGGCGGCGAGCTTGCCTTCTACCCCATCGCCGAGAATACACACCATGAAGGCATTCTGCGCTACTCCATCGCCCCGGCTCCCGGACTGGAGAAACACATCCAGGACGATGCCGAACGTTACATCAAGGCACTACTGAACGAACTGGACTACGTCGGCGTACTGACCCTGGAACTGTTTGAAACCGCCACCGGCCTGGTCGCCAACGAAATGGCTCCCAGGGTTCACAATTCCGGCCACTGGACCATTGAAGGCGCCATGACCAGCCAGTTTGAAAACCACATCCGGGCGGTCAGCGGGCATCCGCTGGGCAACGTCGCCCCCCGGGGCATAAGCTGCATGATCAACATCATCGGCGAGCATGGAGACATTGAACGTATTCTGGAACTGCCCTACGCTCATGTGCACCTCTATAATAAAGGTGAACGCCCGGGCCGGAAGCTAGGGCACGTCAACATCCTGGCGGACAGTTACGAAGAGCTGGTATGGCGGGTCAAGAACTGCGCACAGTTCCTGCCCGGCAGCCCCGAGTTTAAAAGTTCTTTAACACCAAAGGGTTGATATAACTCAAAGCAGCCCTATATTCACATAAGTGTCATTCACATAAACAGAGAGAACCAGGGAGAACGACCTCATGGCATTTGAACTTCCCGCACTACCGTACGAAAAGAACGCACTGGAACCGCACATCTCTCAGGAAACACTCGAATACCATTACGGCAAGCACCACAACACCTACGTAACCAAGCTGAACGGCCTGGTTGAAGGTACGGACAACGCCAACAAGTCTCTTGAAGATATTATCAAGAGTGCCAGCGGCCCGCTGTTCAACAACGCCGCCCAGGTGTGGAACCACACCTTCTACTGGCACTGCATGAGCCCGAACGGCGGTGGTGAGCCGACAGGCGCCGCAGCAGATGCCATCAACAAGGCATTCGGCTCTTTCGACGACTTCAAGAAAGAGCTCAATGACAAGGCAGCCAACAACTTCGGTTCCGGCTGGACCTGGCTGGTGAAAAAGGCTGACGGCAGCGTTGCCATCGTTAACACCAGCAACGCGGAAACCCCGCTGACCGGTGCCGACAAGCCGGTTCTGACCGTAGACGTCTGGGAGCACGCGTACTACATCGATTACCGCAACTCCCGTCCGAACTACCTGGAAGCATTCTGGAAGCTGGTAAACTGGGATTTCGTTAACGAAAACCTGGCGTAATACAGCTCTGAAATCGTGCAGATTCTGCACTGCACAGGAAAACGCCCGCTACTTCAGCGGGCGTTTTTTTGAGCCCTACAAAAACCTTACAAATTGACACAGCGCCCCCCTGAAAACTTTGCAAAAATCACCGATACTGGATGCAGTGGCACAAATATGAACCATACTGAACAATAACAAACCGCAGTCGATCCGGCGCCCCACCGACGAAACGGGAGCTGATCCTGACGTAACGGATGATAACGAGCCTTCATGCAAAACAGCTTTGAGGTAGAACATCGCCTGAGTTACCGGGTCCTACGATGGGTATTAGGTGTTGCACTGATCAGTGGCATCATTATCAGCGCCATTCAGGTCGCCCTGGATGTTAGCCGCGTATCCCGCTCACTCGACGAGCACGCGGCGCAAACCATCGCCCTCGTTCACGATGCGGCCACCCAGGCCGTTTTCAGTATCGATCCGGAACTGGCCCAACAAGTCGTGGATGGCCTGTTTGAGCAGGAAGCGGTTCATCAGGCCAGCATTACCCACCCCGACGGTGAGCCGCTAGGCTCTGGCAATCGACCTCTGCAACAAAACCTGTCCCGACCGATGACCGACCTCATCTTTAGCCCGCAACGGGAATACAGACAAGCACTGTCACGCCCCAGCAATCCCGATACCACCTACGGTTATCTGGAGATTCACTACGACACAGCCCACGCAGCGCAGACCTGGCTTGAACGTGCCTCCGTCACGTTTATTTCCGTTATCGCGACGGCAATCATTCTTGGGATGGGCTTGTACGTGGTATTTCACCTTCTGCTGACTCGCCCGCTACTCCGAATTGTTCACTCATTAAAACAGGTCAATCCCGAACATCCCGATGACCGTCTACTGGAACTCCCTCAGGGTCATCAAACCGATGAGCTTGGCCTTTGGGTCAACGCGACCAACAACCTGCTGGTTTCCATCGGCGACACGCAGAAACGCCACCGTGAAGCGGAAGATCGCGTCACCCGCTTGTCCCACTATGATCAGCTGACCGGTCTGCCCAGTCGCGAAACGTTTATGGATTTGCTGAAGGCAGATATTGAAGAATCGGAGACCAGAAAAAACTCACTGTCCCTGATGGTCTGCGGTATTGATGACTTCAAGTCCATCAACGAACAATGCGGATTCCGAACCGGGGATCTTATCCTGCAGACCCTTGCGGATCGCTTGATGCAACGTCTTGGCAGCCACCGTTTTACCATCTCGCGCCTGGGAAGCGACCAGTTTGTTATTGTCGAAAAAGGCCTTCGGGACGGATACCAGGCAGCGGACACCGCCGAACATATCCTGGACTGCATAAACCGGCCGATGAGCTTTGATGACCAGACGGTCACCATAACCGCAACCCTCGGCATTGCCATGTTTCCCAATGACGCCACCAAGGCTGACCGGTTGTTGCAATGCGCGGAGCAGACCATGGCCCTGGCCAAACAGAGTGGTGTCAGCCACTTCCAGTTCTACGTGGCCAGTATTGACCGGGAAATCCGTGAGCGAAAACAGCTGGAGAAGGACCTTTCAAAGGCACTGGCAAACCACGAATTCCACTTGGTATACCAACCCCAAATCAATCTGGACAATCGTCGAGTCATTGGCGCGGAAGCCCTTATTCGCTGGGACCACCCGGTCAGGGGGCAGGTACCACCGGATCACTTTATTCCAGTTGCCGAGGTCAACGGCAGTATTGTCGAGATCGGTCAGTGGGTTCTGGACCAGGCGTGCTGGCAATCCGCACAGTGGGCGGCCCAAGGCATGCACCTGCGTATTGCTATCAACCTGTCAGCGGTGCAATTACGCCGCGACACCATCGTTGACGACATTCTCGACACCCTGGAACGACACAGCGTTCCCGCAAGCCGCCTGGAGCTTGAGGTCACGGAAACCAGTTTCATGACCAACCTTGAAGATGCAGTTGAGAAACTGCACCGGCTCCACCAGGCCGGCATCGGTATTGCCGTGGACGACTTTGGTACGGGGTATTCTTCTCTGACCTACCTCAAGCGCATGCCGGTGCAGCACCTGAAAATCGACAAACAGTTTATTCGGGATCTGCTGGTGAACGAGGAAGACACCCGCATTGCCAACACCATTATTGATCTGGGCCGGAGCCTGAATCTTTCAGTAGTGGCAGAAGGGGTCGAAACCGCCGAGCAGGAATTCTACCTGACCCAGCGCGGCTGCAAGCTGGCGCAGGGATATTTCTTCAGCAAACCACTGCTACCTGACGATTTTGAGACCTTCGTGGCTGGCTTTCACCAGAAAATAGTTGAAAATAACGCCTGACCACCAGACCCAGAGGTCCGAATTGCCCCCACCCGCTTCAAGGAGTTGCCATGGGAACCACCATCATTGGATTAATCGTTATTGCGATTGTCGTATTCTATCTGGTGTACATCTACAACCAGTTGGTCTCTCTTCGAAACCAGTTCAAAAACGGGTTTGCCCAGATTGACGTCCAGCTTCAGCGTCGCCACGACCTGATTCCCAACCTGGTAGAATCCACCAAAGCCTACATGGCACACGAGAGCAACACGCTCACGGCCGTGATGGAAGCTCGCAACAATGCCGTCAGCGCCCAGAAAGACGCTGCCAGCGACCCGGGTGAAAGCACCCGCATGCAACGTTTGGGATCGGCAGAGAACCTGCTGACGAAAGCCCTGGCCAACTTCTATGCCGTCTCCGAGAACTACCCGGAACTGAAAGCCAACGAAACCGTCCAGCAACTCATGGAGGAGCTCTCCAGCACGGAAAACCGGGTGGCGTTTGCCCGTCAGGCGTACAATGACGGCGTCATGGGTTACAACATCTTCCGGGAACAATTCCCCAACAACGTGATTGCCGGCATGTTCGCCTTCAAGCCCACAGCGCAATTAGAACTCGAGTCGCCCGCCGCCCGCCAGGCACCCAAAGTGGCCTTCTGAGGCCGCTGACCATGGCTCATTCCGGTTTTTTCCAGCGCCAGGCCAACGCCCGGCGCAATACGACACTGCTTGTGTTCCTGTTCCTGGTCGCCGTGATTCTGATCACCCTGGCGGTCTGCCTTGTGGGCTACTTTGTTACCCGTGGCGAATCGTCCGGGCTGGCCTTCCAGCATTGGCTACTCAGCCGTCATGGTGCCATGACGACCGCCACCGTGGTCACCCTCATTGTCCTCGGTTCACTGGTACGATGGGTGGATCTGGCGGGTGGTGGCGAGCGGGTGGCTAAAATGGTCGGCGCTCGCGAACTTGATCCGGACACCCGGGACGCGGGTGAGCGCAAACTGCGGAACATTGTCGAGGAAATGGCCATCGCCAGTGGGGTGAACGTGCCCCGCTTATACGTGATGGACCATGAAACGGGCATCAATGCCTTCGTCGCCGGTTACACGCCGGGGGAAGCGGTCATGGTGGTGACCCACGGCACACTGACCCAGCTTACTCGGGACGAGCTCCAGGGCGTGGTGGGGCATGAGTTCAGCCACATACTCAACGGCGACATGCGCCTGAACGTGCGACTGATCGCCGTACTGGCTGGCATCCTGATGCTGGGGCAGATCGGTGGTTTCCTCGCCCGCGCCTCGTTCCACCGTTCGAGATATTCCTCGCGGTCACGGGATGGGCGCGGGCAGGCTGCCATGGGCCTGATCGGCCTCGCCCTGATGGTGATCGGTTACATAGGGGTGTTCTTTGGACGACTGATCCAGGCCGCGGTGTCCCGCCAACGGGAAACCCTCGCCGACGCCTCTGCGGTCCAGTTTACCCGTAACCCGGAGGGCATTGCCGGCGCGCTTTTCAAGATCGGCCTAAAAGGTGGCTATCTGGACACAACCAGTCATGCCAGTGATATGAACCACATGTGTTTTGGCGAGAGCGCTCGCATGAAACTGTCATCCCTGCTGGCGTCGCACCCTCCGGTGGAGGACCGCATTCAGGCCATCCAGCCCGGCATGCTGGCTCGACTGCGCAGTCGCTTCAGGGATACCGAGGCGTCACTGGAGCTGTCCGGGGGGCAAAGGACTCCCAACGCCGCCAATACCTCCGGCTTTGCCGGTGGTGTGCACCGGAGTACCGAGAAACCAAAAGCCGGATTCTCCGGAAGCGTGGGCACCGTCAGCGAAGCCGGAGAAAACTATGCCATCGCTCTGCTCACACAAATCCCCCAGACCTTCCGCAGCCTGCTCTATACCCGCGCCGGTGCGGTACAGCTCTGCTACGCGTTGCTGATCCACACCCTGCCCCGCAAGGAGCAGGAGAGCGCCCTGGCACTGATTCCCCGGCACCCGCTTCTCAGCCCCCAGCGGGATCTACTGGACAAGCTTCTTCCTGCGATCGAAAACCTGGGGCCGGCCATCCGCTTTCCCGCATTGGAACTGGCCATGCCGGCATTACGGAAACTGGATCCGGAAGAAAGGGATGGACTGCATACCGCTGTACGGCAGTTGATTGGCGCGGACCGGAAGGTCACCCTGTTCGAACTGGCGATGAGCAGCTTCCTCAAGCGCCATCTGATGCCAGAGTCCGCCCGGGTGGTGCCAGTGAAATACCGCAGCTATAAAGCCGTGCTACCAGCTCTGAGGTGCCTTATGAGCCTGCAGGCCAGAGCTGGTGTCAACGTCGGGGAGGAAGCGGAAAACCTGTACCGGGAAGCCATGGCAGGCTTTGCCAGCGACAAGGAGGCGGGCCCCCTGCAAGCACGGGTATCACTGAAAGAGCTTCAGCAGGCACTGACCACCCTGAACCAGCTCTCTCCCCTGCTGAAGCCGGCCATCATTGATGCCGCCGGCCACTGTGTGACCCACGATGGCCGGGTAGACGTGAGGGAATATGAAATGATGAGGCTGGTGGCGGATCAGCTGGATTGTCCGATGCCGCCACTGCCGGCCTGACCCGGTTACTGGATACGATCCGGGCCAGGATTGAACAGGGTATCGATCTCAGGACGCTCTCCAGGGTCAGGCAAACCCAGCTTCTTCCGCACACCCAGGTTAACTTCCCACAAGCCGTTATACTTCTCGGACGTCATCGCCACCGAGTCAGCCTTGTCCAACAGAATCTTCGGGCGCAGGAACACCAGCAGATTGCGTTTGATACGGCGCTCTGACTCCGAGGAGAACAACCGGCCAAGCAAGGGAATATCACCCAGCAGAGGCACCTTGCTCCGATTGATTTGCAGATCATCCTTCATCAGACCACCTAGCACGATGGTTTCACCGTCATCCGCCAACACCGTGGTTTTGATCTCACGCTTGCTGGTAACAATGTCCGAGGCATCTTCAACACTTTCCGCAATATCTTCGGTGGTCTGTTCCACCACCAGGCGAACCAGGCCATCAGCACTGATGGTCGGCGTGACTTTCAGTGTCAAACCAATGTCGCGGCGCTCAATGGTGGTGAAGGGATTGGTGGTGCCATCACCAGTAACAGTGGATTGACCGGTACGGAAGGGCACATTCTGGCCGACAATAATTTCTGATTCCTGATTGTCCAGGGTGATGATACTGGGCGTAGACAACAGGTTCGCTGCGGCGGAGGTCGACAACGCCTGCAGCAGTACCCCCCAGCTCAATCCGTTTTCGTCCCGTTCGCCCGCTCCCACGGTAATACCGCCGGTGGCGGGCGCAATAATAGAATCGTTAACGATCGCGCCCAGCACATCGCCGAGGCTCCGGCCCACATTGCCAAAGTTGGTGCCGGCAACCGGCGTGGACTCGCCAGATTCATCACCCACGGCAACCTGTACGCCGAGATCCTGACCCAACTCGTCACTGATTTCGACAATAGCCGCCTCAATCATGACCTGGGCCCGGCGCACATCCAACTGCGCCACAATCTGTTCCGCTTCCTGCATCATGGAAGGTTCGCCCCTGACGACCAGGGCATTCAGCCCCTCATCGGCAAACACGGAAAAGCTGGTGCTACGACGACCCGTTGATCCCGAACCACCTGATCCACCGCCGGATGCCTCCTGGGCAAGTTCGCCCATGACACCTTGAAGCAGCTCACTCAGGTTTTTGGCATCGGCATGCTTCAGGCGTATCACTTTGGTGGTTCCGCCCGTAGCAGAGGGCTGGTCCAGCTTGCGAATCAGCCCCCGCATCTTGTCCCGGAATGACTCATCACCCCGGAGAATGAGGCGGTTACTGCGTTCATCGGCGGTGACACTGTATTTACGGGCGCCACGCTCATTACCGCCCTGTCCCAGTTCATCAGGCGCCAATTCCTGGAGCAGTTTTACCAGATCTCCCACCCAGGCTTCTTCCAGTTGTATGACTTCCACTTCGTACTTGGACGGGCTGTCGAGCTCCCGCACAATCTGCTCAATACGACGGATGTTTGCCGAGTGGTCACTCACAATCAGGGCATTGGCCGCCGCCACGCCCGCCAGGTGGCCATATTTGGCGACCAGCGGTCGCAGGATGGGCACCAGCTCCAGGGCGTTGGCGTTATCAATCTGAATGACGCGGGTGATCAGTTGTTCGGAGGGAGTTTCCGTAAAGCGCTCGAGGGACTCGGCCGATTGCTTGGCGTCCACCTGCTGGACCACCTTGATCACCTCTTGCCCCGGAATTGCCGTGAAGCCATGAACCTGCAGTACCGCGAGGAACAGGTCGTAGATTTCGTTCTTGTTCATGGGCGCGCTGGACAGTACCGTCACCTTGCCCTTGACCCTGGGGTCCACCACAAAACTGTAGCCTGTGATGTCTGCCACCTGGGTCACAAAGGCCCGGATATCCGCGTCTTTGAGGTTCAGTCGCCAGGTCTCTTCCTGTGCATGGGCGAGAGACATCAGGGGCATCAGGAGGACCAGTACGATGGCCCGAAACAGATTCGTCTTATGGTTATACATCTGGCGATTTCGTCCTGTGATCGATGAACCCGGTCAGCGCCACTGCTCGGGTATGGCATAGCTTACGGTCAGGGTGGAGCCGTCCCGTACAATTTCAATTTCCAGCTGGGGCTCCGTGCGCCAGCTTTCCAACAACGATTTGTCCTGTTCAATGTCACCCAGGCGCTGTCCGTTGATGGCCGTTATTACATCCCCGGCGCGCAGGTTGACGGCATTGAGCATGGCATTAGAGCCATCATAAACATAGCCCCCCGCGCCGGTTTCATCCGCCGGTGACAGCCCATAGGCAGCCAGTGCCGCCGCGCCCTGAGTTTCCAGCTGATCCCGCGCGCTGGCAATAAACTCGTCGGGAGATGATTCTGCCGGTTCCAGTGGCTCCTCCGCAACCAGCGAATCACCACTGCCCTGCTCTTCGAAGGCCAGGGATTCATACTGCCCATTTCGACGGATCAGGATACGTCCGGTTTCCACTTCCGCCAATTCGGCGTTACCCGGGAGCGCATCCCCTACCCGGTAGTGTTCGGTTTTTCCGTTGCTTCCAGCAACTATAGCACCTGAGTCTTCCGGGCGCTCCGCCAGCAACACCCCTTCAAGGCGTAATTTCAGTCCGGTTTCAGGCGCAGAGCGGCGAATCACCTCAGCCACCCGGTTCTCTCCCTGGGCGCGCCCGAATAGTTCGTAGCTGGACACAGACGCATTCAGAGACGACTGACGACCATTGTGCCCCATGCCGTCAACCCCGGCACTGGCAACCACCGGCTGTTCGTCCCACAGGACCAGCCAGGTGACCCTCGCCAGCGTGATAGCGAGATACACCACCAGAGCCAACAGGACCAAGTTGGCCAACAACCTCGCGAGACGTGCCCGCCGATCAAACGAGAGCGTCGCCATCAGAAGCCTCCGGGCAGCAACGGCTGCCGGACACTGAACACCACATCATCGGGCTGGGCAGACCCCGACCATGGCTGATCTGCCAGATCAACCATGCGCTTGTACACGCGCAACTCCATCATTCCGTTCCACTGGATATTGGCGTCGGCGGCCGGCCCCGCCCCTCCCTGTTCCTGCACGGTCAGGCCTATACCGTTGTCAGTCGTATCCAGGTTCGCCTCCATCGGCGGAAAATCCGCCCGCCCCGTCTGGTTACCCATCGGCCAGGTCACCAGTCCACCGGCCCAGCTACCATACCCGCGGGCGTCCGCAAGGCGATTGTCTTTCCAGGCAACCTGCAAGCGGTCAATGGAGACATCACCTTCAATCATCGCACCGCCGCTCTGGCGGATCAGATCCTCGAACTCCGACACGGCAATTCGCCCTTGCGCATCCAGCTGCACGGTCCCTGGCCAGCCGACAGTGACGTCCCCAGCCAATCGCGATTGGGATGAGATAAGTGAGATCGACACCGGCCATTGCCGGGCAGAAACCGACGGCCAGCCAAGTTCCCAACCGGCGCGAGCGGGATAGCCGGCAATGACCGCCGTTGCATTGCCCTGCCAGACCGTACCGGAAACCCGTTGTACCTGCACCTGGGGAGGAAGAGTGATGTAAGACGATGCCTGGTGCCAAATCCATCCGGCCGGCACCCAGACTACCAAGGCCACCAGGTAGACAAGCAGCCCAACCAGCAAAAGTAACAGGACCTTGCCGGGGCGGATAAAAGATGTGGATGCGGATTCAGTCATTCGGCGACACGTTTAAAATGAACCGGTTGCCGAGTCTAGCAAAGGGAATATGGCGGGTCATGAAACAAATGCATAAAGGCGAAGATTTTTAACAAAAAACCCGCGCAGGATAACGCCTGCGCGGGTTTTCAGGGGCTCCGACTTGCGGAGAGAGATTATGGGGGCTGTCGGGTAAGGAGTGGCCATTGCTGGCCACCCCTCCCCTAAGAACCGTACGTGCGGGTTTCCCCGCATACGGCTCAAGCCCTTGAAAGCTCACTCCATGGAGCGAGCCGGCGGCTTTGGTTATGCAACTGCCTGTGGCAGTTTGGGTGAAGCAGCAGCAGATTTGCCAGTTTGTCGTCGCCGCCCATATGTCGCTCGAGAACGTGGTGGGTATCCCACCCCGTCTCAAACGTTATGTGCTGATTGCACATCGGGCATCGCTTGAACTGACGAACCCAAAGCTGGTGCACTCTCCGTTTGCCGTACTCCGAGATTTTCCACGCGTAGTCCATGCGTTTCTCGAAATACTGTTCATCCATCGGGTCATACGGATTGGCTTCAGCCTTGATCTTCGTGTGCCGCTGAATCTTCGTGTCGTTTGCATAAAGCAATGCGGCGATCTTGCCACCGGGGTATACGTCGGAAAATACCCAGCTTCGCTTCCCAGCGCGCTTGAAGTATTTCTCCCGCACCCAACGCTTACGACGGTTTAAATGCCGCCGCTTGCACCATTGCCACAGCAACTTCCAGATACGATAGTCCACGTAGTTGAAGGTTTTCTTCGCCACAACGTGTCTGTGATAGTTCGCCCAGCCCCGAATGATCGGGTTGAGCATGTCCACCAGCATCCACGCCGGAACCGTTTTGTTACCTTTTACCACGTCCCCTACCTTTTTAAGGAGGCTTCTCAGGTTGTCGTGGGACGGCTTTATGAGCAGCTTATCCCCGTATTTCCTGATGTTCTGCCCTAAAAAGTCGAATCCAACATTAATGTGCGTAACAACGGTTTTCTCCGCCGAAAGCTCCAAGCCTCTCTCAGCCATAAAGGCTTTAACAAGGGGCAGAACCTCCTCTTCCAGCAACTCTTTCGAGATACCAGTGATGACGAAGTCATCCGCATAGCGCACATAGTTGACCTTGGTCTTGTAACTGGCTTTGGTGTTTTTCTTCCCAAAATGGGTTTCCAACACCTTTTCCAGTCCATCAAGAGCCAGATTGGCCAATACCGGCGAGATAATTCCCCCTTGCGGGGTACCCGCCTCAGTCGGATTCAGTAGGCCGGACTCCATGTATCCTGCCTTCAGCCATTTCCTGACAACCGCCCTGTCCAATGGGACGTGAGCAATGAGCCAGTCGTGGCTGATGTTATCGAAACACCCTTTTATATCGCCCTCCAGAACCCAGGTTGCCGAGTTACGGCGCCCCAGATTCACAAACAGCTGTTCAATCGCGTCTGCGGTTGAACGGTGAGGCCGAAATCCATACGAGTTGCGGTCAGCCGTAGTCTCCGACACCGGCTCCAATGCCAGCAGGTATAGAGCCTGCATGGCACGGTCCAGCATCGTTGGTATTCCTAGCGGTCGGCGTTTACCGTTCGACTTCGGAATGTAGACCCGTTTGAGCGGACGAGGTTTGTAACCACGGCGCTCCAACTGACTAATCGCCCCCCACTTACAACTGGGAGTGCCCCAAGTTTGGCCATCGACACCCGGGGTGTTCCTTCCCCGGTTTTCGGTTACTCGCTTCACGGCGATTGCTTTTGCCGAAAAGGAGCGCGTCAGCAAGCGTTGCAAGGAAGACACCTTGCGCCACTGCTGAGATTTTGCCGCCTTCGCGATTCGTACCTGTAGCCCTCGCACCCTTCGATGACAAATGTTCCAGTCAATTGAGTGCCATCCATTGGCGGGGTGGGAGCACGCAGGTACTTCGGTAGAAGTACGCATCTTGCTGTCCTCCAGAGTTATCCCTCGGGCGGAAGTGCGCACTAACCCCTCGCGGGGTTAACAAACACCCCACGAGGGAATCATTTATAGTCTGAGCCATCGAGACTCAGACCGATCTTGATGGCTTTACAAGCCTTAACGCGATCAAAGACCAGTCAGAAGTCAGCACCGTTTCCGGTCAGGGCAAAGTTCGAACCCCTATTCCGACCATTACAGCCGAACATTCGCTTTTTCTGACCTCCTCTACCACGCACCCCCAACAGCGTCCCTTGCGGTTGGCCTGCCTTGCGGCGGGGATACGGGCTTACCGAGTTCCAGATCTATCACACGGACGGGTTAGGTCCTGCCTATCCACCGGTGGCTGTGCGTCAGCGTACCCCCAGATGTAAAAGGGGTATCCAGCCACATACCTTTTGGTCAGAGCCTGACAGCAACTTTGGCTCATTGCGGTTGACGGTGTTTATCAGCAGTTCACATTAGTTGACCATACCGACCAGCCTAGCGCCTCATCCGCATGTTGCTAGCGGACTCTGAGGTTGTCCTCACGGACGAACCCCACCCTTTCGGGGGCTACATTGTCAGGAAGCTTCGCACAACACCGTTACCAGTGAGGCACTATCCCTAGGCTACTGTTGGCTGAACAACAGGTCTCGATACCGACTCCAGAGTAGAGAGGGTGAGACAATGATAGAAATGGCTTACGCCGAAGGACTAACCTTAGCGAAACCAGAGGTTGGCGCAATGAGAAGCATCCGGCAGCGTGCCGGAAACACTCATCGGGTTGGTGTGTGATTCCAATGACGAAACCACGGGGTTGAAGACTTTTAACTGAGACCCGAAAGATCCCAAGTAGTCATCCAGTTAAGTCAGAGGCCACGGACAGCAATTGCAGATCCGTGGCGACTGAGCCAGCAAACATGGCCAGCAATGGGTTCCTCAGAGAGGATCCCGATGCCGGACAGAGTGCCCGCCACCGGGTTGGTTTAACGCTAATTTTGCGGAATACAAGTGGGTGATCTTCCACCCACTTGAGGACGTAGCTCCGCGAGGCTAGCAACCTTGCGACTCTCGTCGCACTACATCATGCCACCCATGCCTCCCATTCCGCCCATGCCGCCCATGTCCGGCATACCACCACCGCCGGCTTTCTCGTCTTCCGGCTCATCCGCCACCATGGCTTCGGTAGTGATGATCAGGGAAGCAACGGAAGAAGCAGCCTGCAGCGCCGAACGGGTTACCTTGGCAGGATCCAGGATACCCATCTCCAGCATGTCGCCATACTCTTCAGAAGCGGCGTTATAGCCGTAGCTGCCTTCACCCGCACGGATGTTGTTGACGACAACAGACGGTTCGCCACCGGCGTTCTGTACGATCTGGCGCAACGGCGCTTCCATGGCACGACGCAGGATGTTAACGCCCGCCTTCTGCTCCTCGTTGATAGCATCAACCTTGTCCAGTGCGGCAATGGCACGGATCAGGGTTACACCACCACCGGCAACAACGCCTTCTTCCACCGCAGCACGGGTAGAGTGCAGCGCGTCTTCAACGCGGGCCTTCTTCTCTTTCATCTCCACTTCAGAGCCGGCGCCAATCTTGACCACGGCAACACCGCCAGCCAGCTTGGCTACACGCTCCTGCAGCTTCTCTTTATCGTAATCAGAAGAGCTGTCTTCGATCTGCTTGCGGATCTGCTCAACGCGCGCTTCAATGTCGGACTCAGCGCCGGCACCGTTGATCACCGTCGTGCTTTCCTTGGTGATGTTGATGCGCTTGGCAGTACCCAGGTCGTCCAGAGTGGTGTTCTCCAGGGTCAGGCCCACTTCTTCGGAAATCACAGTACCGCCGGTCAGGATGGCGATATCCTGCAGCATTTCCTTACGACGATCACCAAAGCCAGGTGCCTTCACAGCAGCAACCTTGACGATACCGCGCATGTTGTTGACCACCAGGGTAGCCAGCGCTTCGCCTTCGATGTCCTCGGCGATGATCATCAGCGGCTTGCCAGCCTTGGCAACGGCTTCCAGCACCGGAAGCAGCTCACGGATATTGGAAACTTTCTTGTCAACCAGCAGGATGTAAGGGTCTTCCAGCTCTACGGACATGTTGTCCTGGTTGTTGATGAAGTACGGGGACAGGTAGCCACGATCGAACTGCATACCTTCAACCACGTCCAGCTCGTCTTCCAGACCACGGCCTTCCTCAACGGTAATAACACCTTCTTTGCCCACGCGCTCCATGGCGTCGGCGATGATCTTGCCGATGCTCTCGTCACCGTTGGCGGAGATAGTGCCTACCTGGGCGATGTTGCGATTGTCATCACACGGCTTGGCCAGATCACGAATCGCCTGGACGGCAGCGATGGTGGCCTTGTCGATACCACGCTTCAGGTCCATCGGGTTCATGCCCGCAGAGACCGCCTTGATACCTTCGCGAACAATAGCCTGAGCCAGAACGGTCGCAGTGGTGGTACCGTCACCGGCGTTATCATTGGTCTGGGAAGCGACTTCCTTGACCATCTGGGCACCCATGTTCTCGAACTTGTCGCTCAGTTCGATTTCCTTGGCTACGGACACACCGTCTTTGGTGACGGTCGGCGCGCCAAAGGATTTTTCCAGAACCACGTTACGGCCTTTCGGGCCCAGGGTTACCTTGACCGCGTCCGCCAGGATATTAACGCCTTCAACCATGCGTTTGCGGGCGCTATCACCGAATCTAACGTCTTTTGCTGCCATGTCTTCTATTCCTGTTCGTTAAACCGAAGTTATTGAGTCAATCGGAATAATGAGGGTTCGTGCCGGTCGCTTTCGCGATCACTCAAGCACGCCGTAGATATCGTTCTCGCTCATGATCAGGAGCTCTTCACCGTCAACCTTTACGGTGTTACCGGCGTACTGACCGAAAACCACGGTGTCACCCACCTGTACCGCCAGAGCACGGGTTTCGCCATTATCAAGGACCCGGCCATTACCCACGGCAATCACTTCACCCTGGGACGGCTTTTCTTTGGCATTACCCGGCAGCACGATGCCACCTGCGGTTTTCTCTTCTTCTTCCTTACGGCGCACGACAACACGATCGTGTAGCGGACGAATTTTCATTGCTCGGCTTCTCCAATAGTCAGATTAATGTGGCAATGACATTTGCTGTTGTAGGTCGGATTAGCGAAGCGTAATCCGACAAATTGCCCGGCCATTAACTAGCTGTATTCCAACTGTTATCAGCCCGCAGCGAACTTGTGTCTTCTATTTGGGGTAGCCGGTAGGTATTTTCAACACCCGCGATAGAAATTTTTTTACTTTTTTTCGATGCGGTCGTTATCACGCTTGGTTTCGTCGCGATACTCACCGTCGATGATGTCACCATTGGCGTCACGATCGAACGGACGCTGCTGACCAAAGGGGTTTTCACGGTTGCCGAAGGGCCCCTGCCCACCACCGGCCTGGAAATGAAAACTGCGGGTCTGACCGGACACCACCAGCCGTTTCAGAACCTGCGCGACAAACCAGTGCCGGGTACCGGGAATCAGACAGAGAAACCCGATCGTGTCAGTAATAAAGCCCGGGGTCAGCAGCAGCGCACCACCCACCGCCAGCACCAGCCCCTCGGCCACTTCCTTTGCCGGCAGTTCACCGCTGTTCAGCCGCTGGTTCGCCCGCAATAACGTCGCCAACCCCTGCTGACGCAACAACCAGGCACCCACTACCGCTGTCAGCAGGACCAGCCCTATGGTATTCAATACGCCGATCATGCCGCCGACCTTGATCAGCACCGCCATCTCGGCAATGGGCATGACGATAAAAAGAAACAGAAACACGGACAAAAGGGCCTCCTCAGTATCGGCTCCTGTCGGGTTACGCTTCGCTAACCCGACCTACAGTTTTCTCGGACGCTTCACCGTAGGTCGGATTAGCGAAGCGTAATCCGACATGACACGGCGTCCACGCAAATCACACTCTGATATACTCCGCGCACCAACAAAAACCATCCGGACACACAGAAAACGTAAACCACTGTAGAACTTAGTTAGGGCAAAACATGAAACTTCAAGATTCCGTGATTGCAATTACCGGCGGTGGCCAGGGGCTTGGCCGCGCCATGGCAGAATACCTGGCAGCCAGAGGCGCCAAACTCGCGCTGATCGACCTGATGCCGGAAAAACTGGAAGAAGCTGCCGAAGCCTGCAAGCAAGCGGGCGGTGATGCCAAAGTCTATGTGTGCAACGTCGCCAAAGAAGACGAGGTGGAGAAGACCTTCGAGACCATCGTCTCTGACTTCGGCCAATTGAACGGCCTGATCAACAACGCCGGCATCCTCCGTGATGGCCTGATGGTCAAAGCCAAAGACGGCGAAATCACCAAGCGCATGGAGCTGTCCCAGTGGCAGGCCGTTATCGATGTGAACCTCACCGGTGTTTTCCTGTGTGGCCGTGAAGCCGCAACCCAGATGATCAAGAGCGGCGACCAGGGCGCGATCATCAATATCGCGTCCATCTCTCGCGCTGGCAACATGGGCCAGAGCAACTACTCCGCGGCCAAGGCCGGCGTGTCTGCGCTGGTGCCGGTCTGGGCGAAAGAGCTGGCCCGCTACGGCATTCGCTGCATGGGCATTGCCCCGGGTTTCATCGAGACCGAGATGACGGGGTCCATGAAGCCGGAAGCCCTGGAGAAAATGACCGCCGGTATCCCGCTCAAGCGCATGGGCAAGCCGGAGGAGATTGCCTCGGCTGCGGCGTTTATCTTTGAGAATGATTACATGTCCGGCCGGATGATCGAGGTGGATGGGGCTTTGCGGCTCTGATCTGCTGACCTGCTAACTGAAAGGACTGGCTCTCAATTTGTGGGGGCTGGTCCCGAGGTGGGGATACCTTTTCCTCTGGAAAACGAACTCGCTACGCTCAGACACCGTTATTCCGGCGGAAAAGGTATCCCCACCCCGAGACCGATTCGTACCGTTGTGAGAGCCGGGACTCATTGTCGGGTTACGCTTCGCTAACCCGACCTACGAGAAAGCGCGGCCACACCGTAGGTCGGATTAGGCCCCAAAGGCCGTAATCCGACAATCATCGAACCCAAATACCACCATAGCCAATCGTAGGTTGGATTAGGCGAAGCCGTAATCCAACAAACTATTCCCTGCCAACTCCCTCCAACGCCTCCTCACTCACCGCCCAATCCGCTGGCAACACTCCATCCCGCACATAATGATGAAAACTCGAATACGGCCAATCCAAGGCACGCGAGACATAGCCGTGCTTCACCGGATTAAAGTGGATGTAATCAACATGCCTCTCGAAATCCAGATCGTCCCGAACCGTATGCTCCCAGAACCGTTTCTGCCAAATTGACCCCGAAACCTGCCCAGCCCATCCTGGAATCTCCTGAACACCTTTGGTGACGCCTGCCTTGATCAACCGCCACCGCCGCGAGTATTCAGCGTCGTCATCGGGTAGTGACCAGATACAGTGAATGTGATCTGGGAGAACCACTATGGCATCAATGGAAAATGGATAACGCCGTTGGACCGAGCGAAAGGATTCTCTCAAACATGAAACAGCTGCTGCAGATTGAAAAATGGGGGTGCGGCCAGCGGTAACGACCGTGAAGAAATAGGTGCCGCCCTGTATGCGGTTCCTTCTGTAGTTCATCATACGTCCTTGTATGGTTGGGTGATTTTTCTGTGTCGGATTACGGCTTCGCCTAATCCGACCTACGTGGAGATTTGCTGACAACAAGTAGGTCGGATTAGCGCAGCGTAATCCGACAAATATGCCCGGCAAACGCGAACATTGCCACACCCGCCCCAAAACACAAACCTCATGGCCACCACTGAAATCGTCGCATGGCTACCCGTCCGTTGAGCACCTCCACACCTTCTTCACGCAAGTGAAAAGCCTGAGTTTCGTACGCTTCGGAGCCCTGGGGGAAGGCTATCTGGCCGGAACTGCGGATGACTCGATACCAGGGGATGGAATGGCCGGCCGGTAACTTGCCCAGGGCGCGTCCCACGAAACGGGCCTGGCGCCCAAGTCCGGCCATGTCGGCGACCTGGCCGTAGCTGGCGACATAGCCCGGTGGTATTGAAGCCACGACCTGCCAGATTTTTTGCTCTTTGGTTGGTTCGGGCATGGTTTTATCTCTGAGGTGTACCGGCAAATTTTGTCGGATTACGGCCCGTTGGGCCTAATCCGACCTACGGAGACCCGCTAAATCTCCAGGTAGGTCGGATTAGCAAAGCGTAATCCGACAACCACAGTTAAGCCAGCCACACTGACCAGCCCCCAAAATTCACCAGGGCTCGGGCACCACCTGGGCCTCCTCATTGCGAGGCGCCAAAGCATCAAGCCGAGCCCCTTGGCGGATCATGTAGATGGCCAGGAGGATAGCGGGGACGCCCATGAAACCCGCGACCAGGAAGAACTGGGCGTAGCCGAAGTCCGCCACCACAATGCCGGAGAAGCCACCGATGAATTTGCCCGGCAGGGTCATCAGGGAGCTGAACAAAGCGTACTGGGTAGCGGTAAACGAGGCGCTGGTCATGCTGGACAGCCAGGCAATGAGTGCCACATTGGCGATGCCGCCGCTCAGGTTATCGGCACTGACCACCACAGCGAGGGTGACGATATCGGGCGGGTACTGGGCCAGCAGCACAAACAGCAGATTGGTGGCTGCGGTCATCACCGCCCCCAGCAACAGAATACGGCGTACGCCGTAGCGCACCACCATGACACCGCCGACCAGCGAGCCGGTGATGGTCATGAAGAAGCCAAATATCTTGGTGACATCCGCCACCTGGGTTTTAGAGAAACCCATGAAATCCAGGTAGAAGGGATTGGCCATCACTCCCATGGCGATGTCGGATATGCGATACACCGCCACCATCAGCAAAATCAGCAGGGCCAGCTCTTTATAGCGGTGGAAGAAGTCGAGGAATGGCCCGGCCACAGCGGCGTAGAACCAGCCCACCAGGCGGGCCACTCGGGGATTCAGGTGGGCACGCTTGCTGGCTTCCTCCTCGATCTTGTGGGCAATGTCCTGGGCCGCGGCAAAATGGTTCACCCTGGGCTCGCGGACGATCAGCACCGTAACCGCGCCAACGCCCACCAACAGTGCCATAACTTCGTAGGACACCTGCCAGGACCAGAACTCGGCCAGATACAATGCCCCGGCACCGGCCACCAGCAAGGCCAACCGGTAACCAAAGATATAGGTAGCCGCCAGGGCCGCCTGCAGCCGTTCTTCGGCAATCTCGATGCGGTAGGCATCGATGGCCACATCCTGGGTGGCGGAAGAAAACGCCACCAGCAGACCACACAGCGCCATCATTTCGGGGGCGGCGATGGCATCCACATGGGCCATCAGGTATAGCCCTGTGGCAATGCCGGACTGGGCCAGCAGGATCCAGCTACGGCGCTTGCCCAGCAACCGATCCAGCAACGGCAGCTTCAAGCGGTCCACCACCGGTGCCCAGAACACCTTGATGGAATAGGTGATACCCAGCCAACTGAAGAAACCGATGGTGGCGGTTTCCACGCCCACATCCGCCAGCCGCGCGTTCAGCGTGGAAAACACCAGCAGGAACGGCAGGCCAGCCGAAAAACCCAGAAACAACAGAGCAATGACCTGCCAACGGGTGTAGGTGTAGAGCGTATCCCTGAGCAATGCCAGGCGGGTACCGGATAAGATGGCGCGGCCTCCGGGTCAGTCGCGGAAATTGTTGAACTGCAGGGGAATATCCAGCTCGGCTTCTTTCAGCATGGCGATGGCGGATTGCAGGTCATCCCGCTTCTTGCCTGTCACCCGGACCTTGTCACCCTGGATACTGGCCTGCACCTTGAGCTTGGCATCCTTGATCATCTTGACGATTTTCTTCGCCATATCGGTTTCAATGCCCTGCTTCAGCAGCAGGTGTTGTTTGACCAGCTTGCCAGCTTTGCTTTCGCCGTCCTCGGACAGGGCGCGGCTATCGATATTGCGTTTAGCGAAGGCCATCCTCAGCATGTCCAGCAGTTGCTCCAGCTGGAACTCCTGTTCGGCACTGATGGTAATGCCCTTATCATCGTGCTCGATATCCGCTTCCACGTTCTTGAAATCCCAACGGTTGCCCAGCTCCCGTTTGGCCTGGTCCACGGCGTTGGTGACTTCGTGCATATCAATTTCAGAAACAATGTCAAAAGAGGGCATGGTCGTTATTCTCCGCAAAACGTAATGGGTATACTCTAACCACGTAAATAAGGGCAGAGCATAGCAAGACCCGCCCGTCACCGCATCTGACAATGGACTGACAAGAAGTAGACGACAATGCCAAATCTGGATCTCCCCATCCTCGTAGTAGACGACGCAAAGTTCAGCAGTATGGTGGTTGGGCGCACGTTGCGAAATGCCGGTTATCGCGACGTACGTGTCGCCAACAATGCGCCGGCGGCGCTTGAACTGATGGAACAACGCCCGGTCAGCTTGCTGATTGCCGACTGGCTGATGCCGGAAATGGATGGTCTGGAACTGACGGATCAGGTTCGCCAGCAGGACGAGCAGAACAACCACTACACCTACGTGATCCTGCTCACTGCCCGTGAAAGTGTTGATGCCCTGTCCGAAGCTTTCGACCGGGGCGTGGACGACTTCATCTACAAATCGGACATGACCAAGCAGCTGATTCCCCGTGTCTTTGCCGCAGATCGCCTGGCGGACCGGCAGAATACCCTGTTACGGGCCAATTCCTTGCTGATCGAGAATAATCGCGAGCTGGAAGAAACCAACATCATCGACCTGGAAACCGGGCTGTGTAACAACAAATACGCTCGTGGGCGGTTGGCCAAAACCTTGCGCCATACCGAAGCCCGCAATGGCTCAACCGCCTATGTACTGTGCGGCATCCGTAACTGGCAGGAGCTCAAGCGCAACCACCCGCCGTCGGTGATGAGTGAACTGGCCATTGGCATTGCCCGCCGCCTGAGCCACCTGATTCGCCCAATGGACGCTCTATGCCGTGTAGGCGACAACCAGTACGCCATCGTGGCCTACTTCCCTCGCAGCGAGAACTGCACCACCACGACGTTCCGACGAGTGTTCGATGGCATCAACCACAAAGCCCTGAAAACCACGGCCGGGTATATCTCCGTGGAAGCCGGCATGGTGTTGTGCAAGTCTGATGCGCAGAACGGCACGCCCTCTGTGCCGGAGGTCGAACAGGCAGCGGTGCACGGATTGGTGGACGCGTATGAGACCCGGCGGTTTACGGAAACAGCGCCGGAGGTGATGGAGAAGGCCTGAGCACAATGTTGTCGGATTACGCTTCGCTAATCCGACCTACGGGGCTACGTAGGAGCATTGGGTATTAGTAGGTCGGATTAGCAAAGCGTAATCCGACATCACACTCGGTAACACGGCATCACACATCACCAACAGACCTGAGAGCTCGAAAGCCCTATTATGAAATTGTGGATTCAAGCAGTATCCCCCATGGCGGAGGAGCCGGGTAGTACCTCCGCCGCAGTATGGGAGAAGAATCCCTCGAATTAACGAGTTTTTCAGGCACTTTCGTTCTTTCCTTAAGTTATGCTTTGAAGCCAGTTCGTATGAGCTGGCTTTTTTTATGGAAATAACAAAAGCGCCCGGAGAGTTCCGGGCGTCGGATAGATCTCCCCCTCTCCCCAACCCCTCTCCCGCAGGGGGAGAGGGGCTACATAGTGATACCCGCTTATCTTAACCCATAAGCTCCCCTCCCCCCCTCGAGGGGGAGGGGTCGGGGGAGAGGGGGCAGGCTTTTTAAAGCTTCCGCCCCTTCCCCGCAGCAATACGCAACCGCAACGCATTCAGCTTGATAAAGCCTTCCGCGTCCTTCTGGTCATACGCGCCCTGATCTTCCTCGAAGGTCGCGATCTTCTCGTCAAACAGCGAGTCATCGGACTTACGGCCAACCACATCCACATTGCCCTTGTACAGTTTCAAGCGCACGGTGCCGTTAACGTAGGCCTGAGTCTGGTCGATCAGCGCCTGCAGCGCCTCACGCTCCGGTGACCACCAGTAACCGTTGTAGATCACTTCCGCATAACGCGGCATGACGCTGTCCTTCAGATGGGCCACTTCCCGGTCCAGGGTGATGGACTCAATCGCCCGGTGCGCACGCAGCATGATGGTGCCGCCCGGAGTCTCGTAACAACCACGGGACTTCATGCCCACGTAGCGGTTCTCAACGATGTCCAGACGCCCAATGCCGTTCTCGCCCGCCATCTTGTTCAGGGTTTCCAGCACCACGTGGGGCTTCATGTCCTGACCGTCGATGGCAACGATATCGCCCTGCTTGTAGGTCAGCTCAACGTATGTTGGGGTGTCCGGGGCCGCCTCCGGCGACACACTCCAACGCCACATGTCTTCCTCGGCTTCCGCCCAGGGATCTTCCAGGTTGATGCCTTCGTAGGAGATGTGCAGCAGGTTTGCATCCATGGAGTAAGGCGACTTGCCCTTCTTCTTCTCCACCGGAATATTGCGCTCGTCGCAGTAGGCCAGCAGCTTCTCGCGGGAATTCAGATCCCATTCACGCCAGGGAGCAATTACCTTCACACCCGGCTTCAGCGCGTAAGCACCCAGCTCGAAACGCACCTGGTCGTTACCCTTACCGGTAGCGCCATGGGAAATGGCATCGGCGCCGGTTTCATTGGCGATCTCGATCAGACGACGGGAAATCAGCGGGCGGGCAATAGAGGTACCCAGCAGGTACTCACCTTCATAGATGGTATTGGCGCGGAACATCGGGAACACGTAATCGCGCACAAACTCTTCGCGCAGGTCCTCGATGTAGATTTCCTTCACGCCCAGCGCTTTTGCTTTCTCACGCGCCGGTTCCACTTCCTCGCCCTGGCCGATGTCGGCGGTGAAGGTCACCACCTCACAGTTATAGGTATCCTGCAACCACCGCACAATAACGGAAGTATCCAGGCCACCGGAATAGGCCAGCACCACCTTTTTAATATCAGACATGCCCTTGCTCCAGACTGAACAGAATGGATGTATTGAAAATAAGGGCAGTATTGTACGGGAGAGCGGGGGGAATGGCTATTGGAAGGAAGGTTTAGCTACCCCCTCTCCCCAACCCCTCTCCCGCCAGGGGAGAGGGGCTAAATAGAGATACCCGCTCACCTCGGCGGATGAACTCCCCTCTCCCCTCGCGGGAGAGGGGCCGGGGGAGAGGGGGGGGGTAGCTTCTTCAACCAACAGCCTGAGCCTGCTGGCCAACCACCTCTTCACGAATACCATCCCAGCCGTCTTTGACCGAGCGGAGCAAGCGGGCCACTTCGTCCAGCTTCTCAACGCTATTTCTGGCACTGGCCTCAAGCAGAGTCCGCTCCATGTAGTCGTAGAGAGATTCAAGCTGAATCGCCAACTCACCACCCTGATCAAAGTCCAGGAAACTTCTCAGCCCACCTATGATCTCAATGGCTTTTGAGATCAGCCTTCCCTTACCCTCGAAATCCTTTGCCTGCATCCGCGCCTTGGCCATATTGATACGCTCAAGCGCACCGTTGTAAAGCAGCTGAATCAGCTTGTGGGGATCAGCATCCGTAATGCTGGTCTGGGTATTGATACGCTGGTATTGCTGAAGACCGTTCATAATCTGACCTCGTGGGATGTCAGCGATAGCTGGATTTAACCCTGGTTCTGGTTAGTCTGTGGAGCAAGCGCTGCCAATTGCTGGGCAACAAAATTTCCACTACTCTGAATCTGTGAAATAAGCGAATCGGCGGCCGAAAACTCCCTGATCAACCGCTCCTCATAGGAGGCAATTCTCAGGTCAAGCCGATCACGTTGGTCCCGAATGTCTTCCAGAGTGCTATTCAGCCCCTCTGTCCGGTTGGCCAAGGCCCCGTCACTCGCGACAAAATCAGTCACCGCATTGACCATGCGCTCGGCAATACCTTCAACACCATCCTTTTCGGCGAACAGCGCGGTCATGGCTTCTGGATTCTCCTGAAGCTGATCCTGAAATTTTACCTCGTCAAATTCCAGTTTACCGGTGCTGGGATCCGTCTTGATTCCAACATCCGCCAGCATTCGAATCGGCGAATCTTCCAGCCCCTCGGGAATGGTCGTGAGCATTCTGCGTAGCTCACCCTGAATTCCTCGAATCGCGGAATCACCGCTGAGCACACCACCCCGACCTGATGATTCGTTGAAACCAGAAAACTTCTGAATGACATCCTGCAAGGCATTAAACTTATCAACGAATTCCTGAACCCGCCCGGATACAGCCTCGGGGTCCTGGTCTATCTTGACGGTAGATGTACCCACGGATTTTGCATCGAAGGTAACGCCCTCGATCACCCCTTCCACGGTGTTTGAAGCGCGGGTGATCTCGATACCGTTCACATCAACAATCGCGTCTTTGGCCTGAACCGTCTCTTCCATGTTTGATGTTGTACCGTCAAACACGAACTGGGACAGGCCGCCTCCGTCGGTGCTGTTGCCGTCATCGTCGGTCACCGAAACCTGAATTGCGTTGGCCTCACCAGTGTCCTCCGCTGACATCACCAAGCGGAAACCGGAGCCGGTGTCCACGACACTGGCGGAGACTCCAGCATTGGCCTCATTGATAGAAGCAGCCATGCCTTCCAGAGTGTTATTGCTGCCATCCACGGTGATGTCAGTCGCAACGCCACCAACAGTCAAAGTGAGGGTGCCGGTACCAACGGTGGTCGTATCCTTGTCCGCGAACGTCCCTGCGGAAGCAAGAGACTGAGCCTGAGCAAGCTGTTTTACTTCCAGACTGTATGAGCCACGGTTAGCACTGGAGGCATCAATAGAGACACCGGCCACGGCTTCGTTGGAAGAAGTCGCAGTGAACGCTCTCAAGCCTTCCGAGGTGCTCAACTTTTCCATCGGAGTGCGCAGGGCTTCAATTGCACTACGGATGTTGCCGTAGGCAGAGATTTTTGCTTCAGTCAGCGACTGCCTCTGATTAAGGCGCTGCTCTGTCGGAGCCCGCTCCGCATTGACCAACTGATTGACCAGGTCATTGCTGAAGATCCCGGATCCCGCGCCTAACGATGTAATTGATGCCATGACCCTGCCTCCTGAAAGGCTTAATAACTACGTTCTAATTCATTTAACGGCCGGAAGCGGCAAAACTTTGCCTCAAATTCCGAAAACTTTGTTACAGACCGTAAGTGTCCCGCATTACACAAACGGGAAAACCGCCGGCCCCATACGGGTGCGGCGGTGCTGAAAGACCGTTATCTAACTTGTGCCGAAACCGGCAAGGTTTTAAACCTTGGTGTTAAATAACGTCAGCGGTTCATCCTGCTGCAAGTTTTCTGCCAACCTCAACGCAACCTCATCCGGAACCTGGCGAATAACCTCCTGGGTTTCCTGATCCACCACACGCACGATGGTCTGACCAAGATCGTTATTCACTTCAAACTGAAGATCCCGCTGTACCGTCTGAACATAATCATTCAGTTTAGTCACTGCGTCGTCCAATTGCTCCCTCTGATCCACACTTCTCGCCACAAGCTTTTCAGCTTTTGACGCTTCCTGGAGCTGAGGACTCTGAACTGACACAGAGCGGCCAGTAGATGGGGCGGCAAACTGAGCGGAGACATTGCTGCCTTCGTTCTGAGGTGACGCGTTTGCCCGAGCCGGAGTTTGCTCACTGGAGCGAACCAGCTTCAGATCCGGGCTGTTCAGGTTCACGTCATTCATAGCTTACCTCGCTATCCTCTAACGGCGAAGAGCCACCCCTTCATTTGAAAGGGTGGCTGCCGTCACGATGCCCCAATTACTGCAGGAGGGACAGAACCTGGTTCGGGCGGGCGTTGGCCTGGGCCAGTACCGAGATGCCTGCCTGCTGGAGAACGTTGGACTTAGCCAGTTTTGCGGATTCCGAGGCGAAGTCGGCGTCCAGGATTCGGCTGTTGGCCGCGCTCTGGTTTTCGATTGCGGTACTGATGTTCGCGATGGTGCTTTCCAGGCGATTCTGCTTAGCACCGAAGTCTGCACGGGTGCTGTTTACCGTATCCAAAGCGCCGTCGATAGCAGTAATAGCGGCCTCGATGTTTGTTTCGGTAGTGGCGGCATCGGTGTCAAAAGCAATGCTCAAGGTGCCACTATCGACACCGAGCGTCGTATCCTGCATATCAGCGAATGAAACAGTCAACTGCTCATCAACATTTGCGCCAACCTGCAAGCTCACGTCCGTGGTGGTACCGTCCAAAAGCTTGATGCCGTTAAATTGCGTATCTCCAGCAATTCGCCCGATTTCATCCGCACGCTCCGCAAATTCAGCATTCAATGCATCCAGATCAGACGCGCTGTTACTGCCGTTGTTCGCTTGAACGGCAAGCTCCCTCATCCGTTGCAGGTTGTTCACCACCTCATCCAGAGCGCCTTCGGCAGTCTGCATCATTGAGATGCCATCATTAGCGTTACGCTGAGCTACGGTCAGACCACGAACCTGGGCGTCAAAACGGGAAGAAATCGCCAGACCGGCAGCATCGTCTTTGGCAGAGTTGATGCGCAAACCAGAGGACAAGCGCTCAAGAGCCTCTCCATTCATGGACTGGGACTTACTCAGTTGGTTCTGAGCGTTGAGTGAAGCTACGTTAGTGTTGATACCGAGAGCCATATTGCTTCTCCTTCGACGAAAGTCGTTATTTCATGGAAAAGGTGTGGCGCCCGTTTTTGGTTTGAAGCGCCGCCCTGTTACTCCACTTAACGACCCTCCCCGCCAATCCTTTAGAAAAAAACGCCGGGATTTTGTTAAGGATTGTAAAAAGGCTACAAAAGCGGCAATACGCTTCCGATGAAAAACGCCAACATCCTGGCAACAGATAAAACCTCCTTCTACAAGACTATTTATTATTCTTTATTTTCAGAAGGTTAAAAACACGCCAAGAAAAGTGGCACAGCTTTCGCTAAACCTCTCCTAAAACGGCAATTCCATGAATGTCCGCCGGCAATGCGTCCCAATATGATCGGGCACGGGGTTACCGGCACCTCTTAGTAGGGAGAAAAACATGCCACAGATCATTAATACCAACATTGCTTCGTTAAATGCCCAGCGCAACCTGAATGCGTCCCAGAGTGATGCGAATACCGCTCTCGAGCGCCTGTCCTCCGGACTGCGGATCAACTCCGCCAAAGACGATGCCGCTGGTCTCGCCATTTCGGAAAGGTTCCAATCTCAGATCACCGGTTTGAACATGGCCCAGCGGAATGCCAATGATGGCATCTCCCTGGCCCAGACCGCTGAGGGTGCTCTGGATGAAATCACCGCGAACCTGCAAAGGATCCGTGAACTAGCGGTGCAATCCGCCAATGGGTCAAACAGCAACTCAGATCGCGAAGCCCTCAACGCGGAAGTCCAGCAACGCATTGCCGAGGTCAACCGGATTGCCGGCCAAACCTCATTCAACGGCCTGAAGGTGCTGGATGGCAGCCTGCTAACCCAAACCTTCCAGGTCGGTGCCAACACCGGTGACACCATCAGCGTGAGCGGATTCGATACCCGCGGCAGCCAGCTGGGCTCCGTGATCGGCCAATCAACAGGCCTGCTGCAACTGACTGACGGCACCGATACTCTCGAAGACATCTTCGCGGCTGGCGGCACTGCGGATTTCACCGTCACCCTGACCGATGCGGATGGCGTCGATACCGTCGTTAATATAGCTGATGCACGCTCATTGCAGGATGCGCTGGGACAGATCAACGCCCAGACTCAAACGACTGGTATTGAAGTCAACATGAACCGCACCAACGACGAACTGATGTTTTCGTCCCAGTTTGGCGTGGACTACGCAGTAAACTTTGCCGTGGATGGCGGTGACGACCAAGACATTGATCCGGATCCGGCAACAGACACAGTCACTCTGAACGATACCGACATCTCTACACAGGATGGCGCTGACCTGGCCATGATCCTGAGCGATTTTGCCATCGACAGCATCAATGGCATCCGTGCCGAACTCGGTGCGGTCCAGAACCGGTTCGAGTCCACCATCGCCAACCTCAGCACAACATCCGAGAACCTGTCGGCCTCGAACAGCCGGATTCGCGATGCTGATTTTGCGGCGGAATCCGCCGAACTGGCCCGCACCCAGGTACTGCAACAGGCCGGCCTTTCGGTTCTGGCGCAGGCTAACGCACGTCCGCAGCAGGTACTGCAGTTGCTGCAGGGGTAACGGGGTAGCAATACGGGTGTCGGATTACGCCTTTGGCTAATCCGACCTACGGCCAATTGAGCGCACGCTAAATATCAAAACAACTGCCGTGGCAGGTCTTACGAGGTGTCCCATGCACGCACAGCATCACATTCAGGTTTCGGATTCCCGGCAGGCCCACGTTGCCCGGCTGGTAATACAGGCCAACCTTGCCTACAGTGAGTCCAACAGCCCGTCGGGTTCGTTTGTTCAGCGGCTGAAGGCACGGCAAGAATGCCGGGAATACCTCGCCGAAGCGCTGGAACTGGAACCGGAGAATGCGAGTGCACTGGGCCTGCTGGGGCGGGTCGAACTCGACGACGGTCAACTTGAAAAAGCCCACGCACTATTCAACGCCAGCCTGAGCCACCAGCCAGACCAAGCGCAGCAGTACTGCAATCTGGGTTACTGGGCCATGAAGAGTGAGCGCCCGGCTCTGGCGGAGCAGTATTTCCTGCAAGCCCTGGATATTGACCGGCAATCCGCCGCCGCATTCTGTGGCGTTGCCCACGCCAAACGCCTTCAGGGCCAGTTTGATATGGCTTACCTGCACTACCGCAAGCTTCTGGAAACCGGTGCCGAGTGGGATTCGGTCTACAGCGGTATGCTCACCTGCGCTGAACATCTGGAGGTCCAGAAGGCAGACTCTGCCCTGGCACAGGATGCCATCGCCCTGCTGCGCAAGAATGGCCTGCCCCATCAGGAAATCGGCCGCTTCGTGGGGGCCATCATCCACCAGCAATACGACTTGGATAACCCCCAGGCGCAGATATTCCTGGATGCCGCCAGCGAAGACGGACTGCTGATTCTGGCCCTGGAAAAAACCCTGATGCCGAATCCCGCCGTGGAAGAGCTGGTCACCCTGCTTCGCCGCGCGATTACCGCCGAAGTAGCGCAAACCGTGGAACTGCGGGACGAACTTCAGCCACTCACCCTCGCCATCGCCCGCTACGTGGATCGCACTGGCTATGCTCTGGCGGCGGAAGAAGACGAAGAGCGACTGATCAGCGCCATCAACAACAGCATCAGCGCGCAGTTGGTGATGGGCGAACCTCAGGATGCCATGATGGCATCACTGATGCTCAGCGCCATGTACGGCGCCCTGTTCCACCAGGAGTTTGCGGTACACCTGGGCCAATGGAACCTGGTGGATTGGCCGCTGGCCCTGCAGCCGGTGCTGGCCGCCAGCTACTATGATCGCGCCACGGAAGAAGCCATCAAACAGAACTTCGATGAAAAAACCGAAGAGCTGTGCCTGGCCAAAACCGATGTGCCTCAGGCCTGGCCCAGTTGGTCCACCCTCGCCTACCGGTCCGAAAGTAGCCTGAAGGCGCTGATGGCAGAGGATCTGAAACTGCCGGTTGACCATCTTCCCGCCACCATGCGCATCATGGTCTGCGGTGCCCAGTCCGGCCAGCGCGCGATGGAACTGGCGCATTACCTGGACGATGTAGAAGTGATCGCCGTGGACGAATCCCTGGCCAACATCGCCAAGGCTACCCGCATGGCCGACGAGATGGGCATCGACAATATCGTATTCTGGCCCTGGTCCATCGCACAGCGCTTCGTGGCGGACGGCCACAAAGTTCATTGGGTGGAAGTGGGCCGCCTGCCCTCCTCTGCCATGAGCGACGTCTCACTCGCCGCCCTCCTCACCTCGGCAACTGAAAATGGCGCGGTGATCCACCTGCACACCGCCGTGGAAGAACACACAGACGGCGATCGCCACATCCGTAACCTGATCCGGCACCACAAACTGGCGCCCACCCGCACCACCCTGCGACAGCTCCGCCGCATGGTACTGACCAACAAACAGGACAGCACCTGGCAATCCCTGCTGAAGGAAGACGACTTCTACTCCCTGGGCGGGTGCCGCGACCGCTGGTTCCAGCCGCAGGACGTACACCAGCTCAAGGAACTCATGGGCATGGTCAGCAACGAGGTAAAGTGGAAACTGGTGAAGGCCCGGGATACTGACGGCCACTCTTTGGCTACCGGACCGGTCCAGCAGCAAGTTCAGGCTGAGGCGCTGGGAAGTGAGGTGCAGAGTCTGATGGGGCAGGGTTTGAGTGTTTATTTTGTGAAGCGGCGGTGATTTTGGTGCTGGGGAGCAGTACTCCACCCCCTCTCCGATACGTCGGACCGCCCCGGCCCCTCTCCCGCAAGGGGAGAGGGGAGCTTATGGGTAAAGGTATGCGGGTTATCCCAGCCATGTCGGCGTACATTCCCCTCTCCCCTCGCGGGAGAGGGGCCAGGGGAGAGGGGGATTCAGCCTCAAACCTGATAAGTACTACACTTCCTTTTTTAAATGATCCCACGCCTCATCTTCCCCTTCCTTGAGCCAATCTTCTGCCACAGCAGATTCCGCAGCTTCACTCACGCTCTTTCACAGTGTCGTATATCACTGACAAGACCACCTCTGTCTGCTGCATAATCTCGTGATTCCAGAATCTAAGAACCTTGTAGCCCTGCGAATGCAGCCAATCGTCTCGTTTTCTATCATCGTCCGAATCATTGTGTTGCCCACCATCCGCTTCGACAACTACTTGCGAACCGAAGTGGACAAAATCAACGACGTAAGGCCCTAGGGGCTGCTGGCGCCTGAAACGCTTTCCATTTAGCCGGTAGGCTCTGAGGTGGTACCAGAGGTGATTTTCCGCATGGGTCATGTTGCGGCGGAGGTGTTTGGCGAACGTCCTTTGTTCCATGAGTCTTCCTTGAATGGTTGAGGGCTTCCTGCCCTTTCTCAAATTCCCCCTCTCCGATACGTCGGACCGCCCCGGCCCCTCTCCCGCGGGGGGAGAGGGGAGCTTATGGGTACGGGTATGCGGGTTATCCCAGCCATGTCGGCGTACATTCCCCTCTCCCCTGGCGGGAGAGGGGCCAGGGGAGAGGGGGTATACAAAAGCGGCAGCTCCCCCAGAGCTGCCACCCTTATCAAAGGTAGGGAATTAACGATTCCCCATACAAATGCAAATCCTCCAGAATCTGCTGCTTCTTCGGCGTCAACTCGGGATCTGCGGCCAATCGCTGCAACTCATGTCCATAAGCCTCCAGGGACCGCCAGCCCTTCTTGGGCTGCATCAGCCGTTGACTGCGAAACGTCTCCCAACGTTCCATTTCTTCACCCGTTAAAGTACTGGGGTAATTCCTGGCACGGTAGCGGAAAAGCATTTCCTGCAGCCGCTCATCTTCGAAGCGCACATCCAGTTCACCCAGATTCTCTACTGGTTGCTGCAACACCCAGTTCAGTTTCTCGCGGTCGGTTTTGCTGATAAAGCCCCCGGCATAGAGTTGCTCATCCGGATCAGTCAGGTCACTGCCCTCGAAATCCTGATTAAAGGCTTCGGCAATGCGGGCGGGCAGGTCCGGTGCCTGGCGTAGCAAGGCCAGGTTGGCCCGTAGCTGATTGCCATCCAGTGCCAGCTCCTCCAGGCGCTCTGGCGAGAGCGTGGACAGCATATTGGCGGGGGCAAGCACCGGGCATTTGTTCAGTTGGACGCCTTTTAGCGCAAACCGGCTGACGCCCTCCCCCAACTCCGCTTGTGAGGTAAACACCCGCTCGCGAATCTGGTCAGCTGTGGCGTTGATCAACTCACTGGGATCTTCCCGCAGGTCATAGACAATCACCAGATTCTTGTTGGTGGGGTGATCAGCCACCGGGGCCACCATGGCGCAGCAGCCCCGTGACGCGGGAAACTTGGCGGAGATGTGGAATACCGGTTTCATGGAGGCGGTATCCAGCATCGCCCGGGCGGAGTGCTTGTCCTTGTTGTTCAGCACAAAATCGAACAGCCTGGGCTGTTTTTCCTTGATCAGCTTCGCCACCGCGATAGTCGCTTCCACATCGGACATGGCATCGTGGGCCGCTTCGTGGGCGATGCCGTTGGCGACCGTCAACTCTTCCAGACGGAAACTGGGGCTGCCATCTTCCTTGCGGGGCCAGTTGATACCCTCCGGTCGCAAGGCATAGGTCAACCGCACCATGTCGATGATGTCCCAGCGGGAATTGCCGTTCTGCCACTCCCGGGCATAGGGATCGCGCAGGTTCCGGTAGAGGGTGTTGCGGGTCACCTCGTCGTCAAAACGCAGGCTGTTATAGCCCACCACACAGGTACCCGGCTGGCTGAAGGCTTCATTTATCTGCGCAATGAATTCCGTTTCCGGGTAACCCTCTTCCATCGCCTTCTGAGGCGTTATGCCGGTAATCAGGCAGGCTTCGGGGGAAGGCAGGTAGTCATCCGTTGGTTTGCAGTAGATCACCAATGGATCTTCGATGATGTTCAGATCCGCATCCGTGCGAACACCGGCAAACTGCGAGGGCCTGTCATGCACCGGGTCCACGCCGAAGGTTTCATAGTCGTGCCAGTAGAAAGAACGAATCACCGAGAGGACTCCTGCATTGCGTTATTGGTTCGAACGCAGGGTAGTGTAATGGAAATGGAAGGAAAAATCGGGGTTTGGTGTCGGGTTACGCTTCGCTAACCCGACCTACGATACAAATGCACCACTCCGCGTAGGTCGGATTAGCGAAGCGTAATCCGACAAATCATCAAAACATCCCGGTACCACGATCCACGTAGTGCGTTCGCTCCCTGGGCACGCCGTTCTCAAACACCTGCTGACCCAGCGTTATACTGGTCGGCAGATTAAAGAACACCCCCTTAGCCGCCGCAATGACATTGCCCCCCTCGGGGCTCTGCCAATTCACCCCCTCTCGCTGAAAAGACAGGAAGAAATCATTGGTAAATTCCGTTGCGTCCCCCTCGCCAGCGTCACCAATATCCATGGAACGGAGGTAGCTCAGCGGTGCACACTGCAGACCAGCGCTGCAGTCAGTGGCATCGTCAGCGATACCGAAATGACTTGCCCGGTAATGGGTGGCAGTGGTGTTAGCATCAAACAGCGTCGCGGTCGTGGGATTACCATCGGCATCTTCAATCTGAAGGCCAATATTGCCGCTGAAGGATGTGATATCCGATGAAAGCGTTCCCCGGGCCTGCTTGAAGCCCATACGGAAACCAGCCAGCTCGTCACCCACTTCCGCCAATTCGATATAGGGCTTCAGCCCTACAAAAGGCACCACCTCATTCTTCGGGTAGGTGTTGCCATCAATCTGAATGCGGGTCTCGTCTCGGGAAATATGGCCGAGGGCCACATCCGTCGCCTGGAAATCCTCGCCGCCATCGATACTCCCCAGCGTCGCATTGTCCGCATTGATCCGGGTTTCGGCATCGATGTTCAGTGACATACGGGTGAACTGGTGAGCTCCATCATCCAGGTTCTCAATTGTCATCAAGCCCTGCCCCTGCACCTCGCTCATTTCCTCATCGGAAATGGGCTCGAGCTCCGCCTGGGCAACGGGCGCAATACCCAGGCAAACCAGTGCGAGGACAGCGTATCCATACGCATCCTGTTTCATTGTTTTGTGTCTCTGATTAGTGTCTATGAGCCTGCTACTGCATTTCCGACGCCCGGCTCACTGCCCGCAGTGTTATTAGGATTCGTATCCGCTTGGACAGGCGGCACTCTTTATAATGTTTTATCTTCTGATGCTTTTGTGTTTGTAATGTTTTGTATCTTATTGGCCGCAAACGCACTATAGCCCAGGCGTTAAAGCCAATAGAGTGAGCGGGTTCACATAGGGGGATGACGGAGGGGTAAAGAGGGTGGGAGTTTGATGTGGGTCACAGGTGGGGTTGGTTTCCCCGCCCCTCCCGATGCGTCGGACCGCCCCAACCCCTCTCCCGCCGGGGGAGAGGGGCTAAGTACTCCGAAACTTCGGCGCTGTATTCCCCTCTCCCCTCGCGGGAGAGGGGCCAGGGGAGAGGGGGAAAAGAAAGTACCTCAGTCCTGCTGCCAGCTCTGCACAGCTTCCTTACCGTACTTACCACGCCACTCATTCAGAGTCTTGTGATTGCCGCCACGGGTCTTGACCACTTCACCGGTGTGCGGGTTCTTGTAAGTCTTCATCGGGCGCTTGGGACGGGAACCGCCAGCTGTATCGCCCTTGCCGCCTGCAACTGACGGATCAATAGCGCTCAGAATCTGCAGAACGTCTTTTGGTGCTTTGTCATAAGACTTCATCAGATCACGAACCTTGTTTTCAAATTCCAGTTCGTGTTTCAGAGCCTGATCCTGCTCCAGTTGAGCCAGTTCGGCGGAGAGCTTTTCCATAAGCTGCTTTTTCTGGTAATAGTCGTTAATCTTTGCCATGAATTAAAACCCTTATGTTTAATGACGAGAAGTCAAATCAAATAATAATTTAATTAACCATTTAAGGCAAAGTTATTTATTTAACAATCATCAATAAAAAACCAGCCAAAAGGCTGGTTTCAAAGCTCAATGATCCAAAAAAGGTTTAAAGTCGTAAATCCGCCTCACCCAATGGCAACACCCCTTTCAGATCAAACAAAATACCATTGTCTTTCAGGTAAGCCCGAAGTTCCGATGATGAAAGCGCCGCATACTCCCGGTGGGGTACTGCCAGCAATACCGCGTCATAATCACCGGCATTGGGATTATCGATAAGGGTAACATCATATTCATGCTTGGCTTCATCACCGTCTGCCCAGCAATCTGTGATATCCACGCCACAGCCAAACTCACGCAGTTCTTTAACCACATCAATAACACGGGTATTACGCAAATCAGGACAGTTCTCTTTGAATGTAAAGCCCATGATCAACACACGGGCAGTAGCAATGGTATGACCCGCTTTGATCATCGCCTTCACCAGTTCCGACGCAGCGTACGGGCCCATATTATCATTCACTCGACGGCCTGCCAGAATAATGTCGGGATGGTAGCCAATGGACTCAGCCTTATGGGTCAGATAATAAGGATCCACTCCGATACAATGGCCGCCGACCAATCCAGGTTTAAATGGCAGGAAATTCCACTTTGTTCCTGCCGCAGCCAATACTTCATGGGTATCAATTTTCAGGCGGGAGAAGATCATCGACAACTCATTCATCAACGCAATGTTTAAATCACGCTGAGTATTTTCAATCACCTTGGCAGCCTCGGCTACCTTGATGGAACTGGCTTTATGAGTACCGGCGGTAATAATATCCGCATAAAGGGCGTCCACTTCATCAGCAATGTCGGGCGTGGAGCCGGAAGTGACTTTCATAATGGTCGCTACGCGGTGTTCCTTATCACCAGGGTTAATACGCTCCGGGCTATAACCGGCAAAGAAATCCTGGTTGAACTTTAAACCAGACACTTTTTCCAGAACCGGCACACACACCTCTTCGGTCGCGCCGGGAAACACCGTGGATTCGTAAATTACAATGTCACCCTTTTTAAGCACCTGCCCCACACTTTCACTGGCTTTAACCAAAGGGGTCAGATCAGGCGTTTTATACTCATCGATGGGCGTTGGCACCGTAACTATATAAACCTGACAATCATCGATGTCTTCGAGAGAATCGGAAAATGACAAACCACTTGAAGCCGCCAATTCTTCGGAAGACACCTCCCGGGTGAAGTCCACGCCATCATTCAGCTCGGCAATACGTTTTGCATTGATATCAAAACCAACCACCTCTCGTTTTTCTCCAAATGCGGCAGCCAGTGGCAACCCGACATATCCCAAGCCAACAACAGCAATTTTCTTCATGATCAAAAGAACCTTATATATGCAAAATCTTTAGGGCCTACTGGGGAATCATTATCCCTGTTAGCCCCAAACCTTGAAACCTGTTTTTCAACGCCACCTTCGCGCCCCGGTCCCCGTGCACTATCCGAATCTCGGAAGGCGGTTGCGGAATGCCATCAACAAACCGAAGAAGATCCGATTGCCCCGCATGCGCAGAATACCCGCCGACCTGGTGAACCCGTGCATAGATAGGATAGCGTTCACCATCCAGCTCTACCCAGCCGCCTCGGGGACCATAGGTCAAAATATCCCGCCCCGGTGTCCCTGCGGCCTGATACCCCACAAACAGTACATCGTTTCGACTGTCCCCCAGCATTGCCTTCAGGTAATTCACCACTCGGCCTCCGGCGCACATGCCCGAACCCGCCAGCACCACACAAGGGCGGTGGGTTTTGGCCAGGTATTCGACCGCTTCCAGGTGGTCCTTGTGATCGTTGATCACCGTTAGCTGCTCAAAAGACAGCGGGTGGCGGCCTTGCTGGACCAGATCCGTGGCCTCGGCATCCCAGAAGGGCTTGAGGTCACGGTAGATTCTGGTGAATTCTGCGGCCAGCGGGGAGTCAACGACGATTTCGAGGTTGTTCCAGGTAAGCCTGGGTGTCGGATTACGGCTGCGCCTAATCCGACCTACGAGAGCGCGATCTTCATCGTAGGTCGGATTAGCGACGCGCCGCGGTGCGTAATCCGACACCCCAGCCGCGATCGGAGCCTCCCCAAATTCGGCAATCAAACTCTCAATTTCATACAACAGTTCCTGCGTCCGCCCGATGCTGAACGCGGGCACTAACACAGTCCCGCCATCTTCCAAGGCATGTTCCAGCACCGCCTTCAACCGATACCGTCGGGTTTCCCGATCTTCGTGATCCTTGTCACCATAGGTACTTTCGATCACCAACCGGTCGGCCTTTTCAGGCGGTTGTGGCTCCGGAAGCAACGGCGCATGGGGCGCCCCCAGGTCGCCGCTAAACACAATGCGCTCCTGGATATCACCATCACGGGCATCGCACTCCACATAGGCCGAACCCAGAATATGGCCGGCCCGCTGCAACCTCACCCTCAGGGCACGCGAGTCCTCATCAAACACCATATGCCACTGCCCATAAGGTACCGCAACAATCCTTGAACGAATCAAACCTAGCACCCGTTCGATCAATGCCCGGTCCCGAGTAAATCCAATCTTCAGGGCATCCTCCAGAATCTCCGGCAACATGATGGCCGAAGGCTCCGAACAGATAATCGGCCCTTCAAACCCGGCAGCCAGCAAATAGGGAATGCGACCGACGTGGTCGATATGAACATGAGTAACGATCAGCGCACAGATGTGGTCAACCGGAAAATCAATGGCGAGATTGGTGGCGTTAGCGCCGCGCCCTTCTTCCTGGCCCTGGAAGAGGCCGCAGTCAATCAGTACGCCGGCGGAACCAACGTCGAGTTCATGGCAGGAGCCAGTGACGCCGGTGGTAGCGCCGTGGTGTTGAATATCAATCATTGAAACATCCATGTTGAAGGTATATTAAACCGGTAGACGCCGCACATTCTCCCTTGTGCCGGAAACTGCATCGTCTTCTTGCAACACACCACTACACCAAACAAGATCTGCCAAGTCACTGTTCGGCGCATACCCAGTCGGCGCAGTGCGAAGAACCTCAAGCATTCCCTTACAATCGAAGCTCTGGCTTGCCCGCATCAGTTTATCCAGCGTATCTTCCACTTCCGCCCATGACATAGAAACTTCCCGGGCCATCATTATCCGGGGGTTTGCAGTACCCTGGGGATCATCCCCAATCAGCAACTCTTCAAACAGCTTCTCACCCGGTCGCAAGCCCGAGAACATCACCTCTATATCCCCATCAGGGTTATCCTCGGTTTTCTCATCAAGGCCCATCAGGTGAATCATCTTCCTAGCGAGATCGGCAATCTTGACCGGCTCCCCCATATCCAGAACAAACACCTCACCACCTCGGCCCATACTACCGGCCTGAAGCACCAGTTGGCTGGCCTCGGGAATGGTCATGAAATAACGGATAATATCCGGGTGCGTTACCGTAACAGGCCCACCGTCGCGGATCTGATCCCGGAACAACGGCACAACAGAACCGGATGACCCCAGCACGTTTCCGAAACGTACCATGGAAAAAACTGTATCGCTCTGCCGCAGCGCCAGCCCTTGCAGCACCAGTTCAGCCAAGCGCTTGCTTGCCCCCATCACGTTGGTTGGCCGCACCGCTTTATCCGTGGAAATCAGCACAAAGCGCTCAACCCCCGAGGCGATCGCGGCTTCGGCTGCATGCCAGGTGCCAAACACATTGTTCTGAACGCCTTCAATCACATTATGCTCTACCAGAGGCACATGCTTATAAGCCGCTGCGTGGTACACCGTCTGGATACCAAACGCCCTCATGACCGCTTCACAGCGGCGACGGTGGGTCACACTGCCCAGCAGCGGGTGGAGCTCTACGTTAAGCCCCTCAACCCGGTTGATGGACTGCAGTTCGCGCTCAATGGCGTACAGGGAAAATTCGGACTGCTCAAACAACACCAACAATCTCGGTTTGTGCCGAAGAATCTGGCGGCACAATTCAGAACCAATAGAGCCACCAGCCCCTGTGACCATTACAGCCTTCTGATAGAGACTGTCCGCCACCAGGGCGGTATCCGGCCGAACAGGGTCGCGCCCCAGCAGATCCTCAATTTCCAAATCACGGATATCATTGATCCGGGCCTGGCCGGCCACCAATTCGGACATAGACGGCACAGTCTGGACCGGTATGGTCAGTGGCTCCAATCGTTTAAGCAAATCTTTTCGGTTTACCTTGGAGTCCGCATCCAGCGCCAGCAAAATCCGGCGCACCCCACGCTTGTGAGCATGCTTGGCAATATGCTCAATACTTACAACCGGTAAGCCATTGATCATGGCTTTGTGATTAGAACGCTGGAAAGTCACAAATAAAACGGGACGGTATTCAGTACCCTGACTCAATGCGGAAGCCAACTGCATGCCGGTTTCACCGGCACCAACAATGGCGACCGCTTCTTTATCACGATGAAGGGGATGATTCACGATGATGCGAACGCCCAGCCGCGTACCGCTGACAAACAAAAACGCCAGTGCACCATAAATTATCGGTACTGACCGGGGAATAAACACCTGGAGTAGATACCCCAAAACAATAAGTGAAAGGCTGGAGAGAACAACCCCATAGATGATCGTAAGAAATGCCTTGTCTCCAAGGAACCGGATAACGGCTCTGTATAAGCCTAAGCGGATAAATACGCCGATGGTGAAAACGACCGTTATAGCAGCAACGATGGCCTGATCCCGACTCGGAAGCCATAGGTGCTGCTCAAGTCTCAGCGCGAATGCAGCCCAAATCGCAAAAAAAAGAACGACCATATCAGAAGCAACAGATATGATCCGCTTTTGGAAACGAGGCAGATTTAAGAAGGTTTTAATCACTGTCAGCCCTTTACGCGATCTCCGGCGCCTTTTCCAAGCACCGTCAAGGCGATATAACGAAAATACTGTTTGAGAGTGAGCTCCGCCAACATTTTAGCATCAGTTTCCGCCAACAAACGTGGCGTAGACATGTCGATATCATTAATTTGAGCAAGACCGGTAATACCTGGCCGCGCGCGCAATACACCCAACGCTTCCCGTGCCAAAACAAGCTCTTCCTGGCTGGAAAGACACGGGCGCGGACCCACCAGACTCATCTCGCCCTTAAGCACATTCCAAAGCTGCGGCAACTCATCCAGCTTCGTACGACGCAGGAACTTTCCGAAAGGCGTGATGGCATCCGCACTGGCTAAATGGCTGGCAACGGACGCGGTGTCCTTTTTCATCGTGCGAAACTTTACCAGAATGAACCGAGTCCCGTTACGACCTACGCGCTCCTGGCGGAAAATAGGCGAGCCCGTGTCAAACCACCCTATCAGGGTGATTAGGACTAACACCGGGAAACCGACCACCAAACCAAACAGCGATAAAACAAAATCACAAAATCGAATCACAAGCACCACCCAATCGAAACACGTTAGATTTTTTACGCGGTCTTCCCTATATGTTGCGCCGAACTCAATCGATCTGATACCGTCAGATCCAACCCCTGCTTGACCGACACAGGTGGTTCCCAGCCAAGCACATCACGAGCTTTAGAAATATCCAGTTGGAGAGAACCCAATAAGCGCTGAGCCATTGCCTCTTTCCCTATAGCTCTTGCTCCAAGCATTAGCAAACTTGTTGGAATGGGAATCAGGCGGGCATGCTTACCCATTGCCTCTGCCACCCCGTTTAATAAATCTGTAGTGGAAAGATCGTTTCCATCGCTCGCCAAGAACACTTGATCAGCGGCTGCCGGATGGTCAATGCAAGTGGTGATCAAGTCAATGAGGTTATCCAGTGCGATAAAGGAACGCAGATTATGAACAGCCCCGAGCGGCAGCGGAAAACCTTTCGCTACCCAGTTAACCAACGCACCGAAATTGCCAGGAGCTCCCGGCCCATACACCAGTGCAGGCCTGATGACAACGAGCTCCATTCCCGTATCCTCCTGCACTTTCCATAATCCCACTTCTGCCTCGTGTTTGAGTTTTGATAATGCATCAACAGGGTTGGGAGCATTTAGTTCGGTGAAAGGATGAGAACTGTTCTGACCATTCACACCGATAGAGCTGATGAAAACGAAACGCCTGACGCCCGCACTGGCGGCCTGCTGCGCAAGATTCAGCGTGCCATCAACGTTAACCTTCCTGCACTCTAAAAGCGAGTCAGACAGCTCATTCTTCATCAGGTGTGCGCGAGCGGCCGCATGAATGACCACCTGTTGGCCTTCCAAGAACGTAGACCAGTCTGTTCTAGCGCCAAGGCCATCGACGACCACCTCACGCCCAAAACTGGATGACTGCACCTTCCTTACCGCGCAGGTTAACTCAATATCAGGCAAATCATCGAGAGATTTTGCCAGGTGACTACCAATAAAACCGGTCGCACCGGTCAAGAGTATTCTCACAAGCAGACCAATCTAATTAGAGTTCAGGTGATTTAGTTCGCTGATTTGGAGGACACAAGTCCTCAAAAAGAATCTGTGAAAACTTCTCCGCCAGCGTCCCGTATTCATAATGCTCCAGTGCGGCTTTACGTCCATTAGTCCCCATAACAGCCCGCTGCTCCGGCGACATTCGATAAAGACTCAAAACAGCATCGGCTAGCATTGCGTCATCTTCAGCTGGCACCTGGATACCTGCATCAGCTTCATTGATTGGGTCGGACACACCTGAGTACGCGTGGATTACCGGCTTTCCGGAATATAAATATTCAGGAATCTTATTTGCGCCTATACCAAAGCGGTAGAGCTCGTCATTAAGCCAGCCGATATAACAAGCATCAAATTTTGCCAGCATAGCCGGTATTTCTACCTTTGGAATGGGATCAACGAAGTACACGTTCCCCCCCCCTTTTTCGGCTGCCAATTCCTGCAATGGCAACTTTTCCTTTCCTCTTCCCACTATTACAAACGCAATATCCTTATATTCCTTCAGGTTTCCAGCAGCTTTAATAAGGGTATCAAGGGCATTTGCGAGCCCCAGAGTTCCAGTATACCCAACAAGAAATTTGCCTTTAGGTAGCTGATCCAAAGAGCCCCTATTCAACGGCACTCCCATGTTCACCTCATTCAGGGAGAATCCATTAGGAATCCAAGCAAATTTTTCACTTTGCATACCTCGGCTGACCATGTGCTCCACGGCATTCTTAAGATTGGATATTACCCGATCTGAGTCGCGATAGGCCTTATCCTCAACTCTCTGTAACAAACGAATGAATGGATGCCGCTTTGAATACCCGCCAATATCAGTCAATGTCAGTGGCCAGATATCCCGAACCTCGAAAATTAACTTTACCGCGAACTTCCGAGCAAGCCTTTTGGCACCCAGAAACGAAAGTAACGAGGGGGAAGAGCACACAACTACATCGGGTGCTTCCGGAATCACGCGTGCCAGACGCTGAATCCTCCAGGGAAAAAGGAACCAACCCAAAATACGGCCTTTACTATGGGCTTGGCTGTATTCCGGCATCCTAACCCAGGCCACTGAAAAGCCTTCAACCTGCTCTTCGAGTCGAAAAGGGGCGTCGAGCGGCGGTTTTTCACGAAACAGGTGATGCCCAGCGGAAGCGATCAGGTACACCCTGAAACCCCGTTTGGCCAATTCACGCCCCAAGTAATAATGTCTACCGGCATAGCCATAATCGGGCGTAGAGGCATACTGATTGATGATCCAGATTGTCTTATTCATACGCCCGCCATCAACAACTCATCTACAATCCTTTGCGATGCCTTCCCCCCCCCATACAACTGTTGAGTATCCTGGATCTGCCGCCCTACGTTCCTTGCCGTCGCATCAATAATTTTCTGGGTATTTGCGCCCACAAGCTCATTGGCCCCGGCTTCAATCAACTCCACCCACTCGGTCTGATCACGCATCGTTACGCAGGCCTTACCAAAGAAAAAGGCCTCCTTCTGAACACCACCACTATCGGTCAAAACAAGCTCAGAATGGTCCAGTAGCCAAACCATTTCAAAGTAACCTACCGGATCAATCAGGTGAACATTCAGCTCAAGGCCTTGCTGTTCAATGAGCATTCGTGTTCGCGGGTGCAGGGGCAAAACGACCGGCAGACCATCTCGATGTACTTGATTGAGCGCTTGAACAATGTTGGCAAGGTGCACAGGATTATCTGTATTTTCAGCTCGGTGAAGGGTGGCCAGGATGTATTTTTCAGGAATATTACCAGCCAAAGGAGCGATTGCCTCTTTTGCAAACAACAGGGCAGCGTCCTGCATCACATCCCCCACCTGTAACACCTTAGCCGGTTTACGTCCAAATCCTTCATTCTCGAGATTCTTAACCGCCATATCGGTTGGGCAGAAAAGCAGATCACTTATCTGGTCGGCCAGAATTCGATTGACCTCCTCAGGCATTTGCATATTAAAGCTGCGAAGCCCTGCCTCCACATGTGCGACAGGAATATGCAGTTTGGCCGCTGCCAGAGCTCCCGCCAAAGTAGAGTTCGTATCGCCATATACAAGCACGCGATCAGGCTTATGCTTAATCAGCTCTTTCTCAATATCCACTAACATACGGCCGGTCATTTCACCATGAGTGCCTCCGTTAATGTCTAGCTGGATATCCGGCCTTGGAATAGCTAGCTGATTGAAAAAGATGTCTGACATATTGGCGTCGAAATGTTGTCCAGTGTGGAGCAACATTTCCTCGATGCCTTCCACATTCTGGATCGCCCGGGAAACCACACTCGCCTTTATAAACTGTGGTCGCGCGCCTATGATGGTAAGAACTTTCATATACATCCTTCAGGGATTTTCCTGGCCCCTACTCAATGAGTAGTTAAGGCATAATAATTTAAAAGGTCATAATAGATAAAGCTGCAGCCATATCAACAACGCCCGCTATCCAATCGCAGGCTTGCCGTAAAAGCTGCTATTACTTTGGCCGAGACATGGCCATTGATTGAATTCAATGAGTTCTAATGTTTGATAGGCTCAAGCAGGGATGCATATAGATCCAGTAACTTTTTTTCTTCGATGCCCCAGTTGAAAGATTCATGCACTGCCTGTTGACCGTTACGCCCCATGATCTCTGCTTCCGCAGGATGAGTGACCAAATAATCAATCGCGTCCGCAATAGCTTGGGGGTTGAGCGGGTCGACGCAAAGGCCACAACGGTTACCTTCGATGATATCTCTCCATAGAACAAAGTCAGAGCCAATAACTGGCACACCCGCACTCATGTATTCAAACATTTTGTTAGGCTGTGCATCGATATGATTTGGCGCAGGCAGAAACGTCACCAAGCCCCCCACACAGCGAGTCAAAAGATCACGAACCTCTTCACGACCAACGAAACCCAGAGCGTCCACATTCTGCCATCCGGGATCCGATTGCGCAGCACGCTCAACTTCGGATTGTCCAAACTCGCCCGCCAGCTCCAACCGTGCACCAGACTTTACCAAGCCCATTGCTTGAACGACTTGGAGAATCCCACGAATTTCGCTAATTCCACCGACATAACTCACCTCAGCGCTTTTGTGAGACCAATCCACCTCTTCGCTGGAAAGCTCGCCCAATAGTGGGAAATTGTTAATATCGATTGATCTAACGCCCATCGAAGCGAATTTGTCACGGATGTAGGGCGTTGCTGCAACGATCACGTCGAGCCTGGGACATGCCCATTTTTCAAAAACCGCAAACGACCTGGACAGCAACCATTTAGCGGGTTTACTTAGGTAAGGCTTCCCCATCAATTGCTTTGGTACATCCTCATGGGCATCGAAAATCACAGTTTTCCCATAATGTTTGAGCTTCAGAGCAATAGGGAGCAATTCAGGATCGTGCAGGTGGTAGACATCCGCATCTAACTCCAATGCTCTCTGCATCAGACGATTGGGGATTTTTCGGATTCGATGTAAGCGCCCCTTAGAGGTACCCACATCGTAAATTTTTATACCTTTTTCCTGACAATCTCCTTTCCCGTCGGCGACCACAAGCGCTACAGAGTAGCCATTATCGACTAAAGAGACACACTCCTTTAAAAAAATTCGAGTATCAAACCGGGGATGGACGGACGTAAGATGCACCACGTTAATATAAGGTTTATTCATTAACCTCTCACCATAACGAACTTAAAAAAACGGAACCAAATAATTTCAAAGAAAACGAAGGACGACGATAAGTTATTGAAAACTATAACTTACAACCTACGCTCTGCACCAACCTTTGCTCTATTTACGGAGCTCGGCCTATATAAGAAAACGAGAACTAGCGTCAGTAATAAACCATGCGTTAGAAGGACTGTGAAAAGGTCGGACGATATAATAGCAGTACGCAAAGGGACAACTGTTAAGGCAATTGCGAACCAGAGGGGTAATTTTGAAGAAAATTTCTCAAGCGCCAAAACTGCAAAGGAAAAAATAAATGTATAAAAAATAACACCAAAAAACCCAGCATGCGCATAGCCACTTGATATAAAGCCATTATTCGCACCAGAATCCGTGCCATTGAATTCGCCTATAAGCTTTGGCAGGCTCTTATCGTAAGGATACTCGAAGAACGATGAAAAAATCGAATTACTCCAATATAACATCTCATTAGCGCTGAAAAATGAGAAATAATCATATGTTAATGTGCTTGGAATAAAAAGAACCCTCCTAACCAACAAGGAAACAGGCCATATATTATCGAACACAAAAAATATCAACGCGGAAAGAACAACCAAAGAAAGCAACAAAAACACAATCATTGGAGTCCCTGATCGCCCAGAGAAATAATAAAACACCCCAAATATTAAAAAAGGATAAAACAATAGCGACTTATGCCCTGTAACTGCAAAGAAGAATATTTGCACTAAGAGAAGGATCAAAAAAACAAAGTATCGTTTTTTAAGAAGGCAAACCGAAATCAAGAATAGATTTATAACCTGATAAATCCAGCTATTCAAATAAGCTAAAAATCCGATATTTGCCAGTTCGGCTGAGTCTTCTCTAAATTCATAAACCTTGGAAATATCGAGGTTCAAATATTTAGTTGCACCACTATAGAAATACCAAAAAATGAGAAATGCAACTAGAACAAAAGACCCAAACACAGAAATGATTTTACCTTCGATAAGTACCGGAAAAGCAGGAAATATCTGATACACCGAGCGTCGGGTCAAAACGTAGAATATAAGGAACACAATCACTGATAAAAACAAGGGGTATAAAGGGCTTCCAGACAAACCATAGAAGCTACTTAAAGGTGCGATAAAACTCAGCACAAAAAACAGCAGATAAAAATCGCTTAACCGGGTTATGGTCAAAGATAATGAAGGCAATACCATGACATAAATTAATAAAGACACCAAGTAACTTGAAAAAACAATGTCAGACTCGAAGCCCATATAGCCATAATTTGGAACAATCGCAAAATAATAACAAAGATCCAGCGCTAAGCGATATAAAACCAGAAGGACGACAAACACGAGTTTATGTACCGAAGAATCAAATTTTTGCATTAATAAACCCGCTATAAGAATTCGCCCGGACAAAAACAACAACTAAACCAAAACCGTAGCCAATAACTAGTGAACCAACCAGATACTGTACCGCTTCTAACTGGTTACCCCCTAGAAATGCGAGGTAGAACGCGAACAACTTAGCGGCAAAGATAAATAAATGCACGATCAGGTTTGCCAGCTGCCCTTCGGTTGCCATCAAAATCACAGAGAGCGGATTGAAAACAAATTGAACGGACAATCCAATAATCAACCAGCTGGCGAAAGCACCTGCTTCTCGCCATTCTTCACCAAAGATCAAAACAAAAACTGGCTCAGAGAAAAGGAAAACAGGAACAGCCACAAGCATTACGACAACTGATAAGCACAGTGATAGCACCGCCATCCTCCGAGTCAGCATACCAAGCCGGATATCTTCTCTCGCCTGACTGAATAAAACCTGCCCAGCTGCTTGGCTAATCATGCTCAGTGGCACCGCCAAAATTCGATCCGCTAGAAAATAGAGTCCAGCGGCCGCGGGACCAAAGATCAGCGCCATTGCAACGTTCGGAAGTTGTGCGCTTGCAGCATTAATAGCGGCTGCGGGAGTGTCATATTTTGCAAACTTACTGTAACGCCCAATTAACACCCGGGACCTCTTTCGTGAAGAGTCGGTGAAATGCCCTTTAAAACTGATTCCTTTTGCCAAACGTGAGATACCCGCAGACTGCCCAATAATCTGACCCAAGATAAGACCCAACGCCCCAAACCCTGCAAGGCCGCCAAGAATCTGAGTGCACACATTTGAGATACTCTGGGTGAGTTTGGTAACCGCTATCTTCCGATAATCTTTATTCCTGATGGCCCAGTAACTCAAGATCTTATAGATGCCCCCTGTGAGAATCGCAAAAGGCAACAACCACATATACGATGCCAAAAGCGGAGTTTGAGTCCACTGTGCAACATCGTAGCGAAATAACGCGACAAATATTCCCACGATTAAAACTGTTAGCAGGTTGATAGCCCCTGCTATCAATATAATACTGGTTGAGCTCCTATCACTCATTGGTAACGGTATGGCAAGCTCATACCTTAGACTCGCCACGACTAGAACTACCCCCATTATTGACGAGAATACAGCAAGAACACCAAATGCTTCGGGAGTATAAAGTCTGGTCAGAAATGGCATTGCGGCGAGCATTATCAGCTGGCCGAGGCCATTAGCGGAAGCCAGTGTTACTACGGCCCTAAAAAATCGACTTTCCTTTAACCTATGCCCAATCGTTAAACCTAACATTTCATTTCCGGAATCATTCGACTTCACTCCCAATCACTTCCCTGAACTTAGAGATTGCATGCTCTGCATAATACCTGGCCCCGACTTCGTTGAGGTGATGATTATCGAAATACATCAACTCATGACCATAAAGTGGTGGTTTCGAAAACAATGCCAAATCACCAAGATCCAGAAATTCGATTCCTTCAACTCCCGCCAATAATTTTCGCGTAGCGGCGGTGACATCATCGTCTGTATGATCCTGCGTCATTCCTGGATCAAATCCCAGAGATCTAAATCGATATGTTCGCAAAGGATTCATATCCAACTCAGGAACTTGGGATAAAACAATAACCCTTTTATCTTTATCATCCATTGCTTCGGAAAAGCGAAGAAAGGCCTCTTTAAATACAATGCTTTCCGACTGATAGGTCCACATCCCTGCGACAAAAATAGTTTTAGCACTTTCTAAATATCTCTTGGCCACATCAATCTGACTAATACACGACTGCCAGGCCCACTTGGGAAGCCTCTCGTAATCAAATCCGGGTACAGTCACGCAGCTGCTTGCTGTAATAATTCGCGCCTTGAAGTTAAGTTCTTTGCCTAGATAGTCGAAGAAATGGTTTAGCATCGCTGCATGTGAATCTCCCAGAACCAGCACTTCACGACTACTGCTCAAATCCCCTCTCAAACAGTTTCCGACAATACTGCCATGACATATTACCTCGGGGTCGGCGTACCGCCGGTACTCAACAGGAAGTGCGTCGGGCGTATAGTGCCTATTCACGGCTTCCATGCTTTGCGACGTCGAAACTACACCTAGTGCTAATAAAAAATATAAGAACACCTTATATTTTTGTTTTTCGTTCATTCGAAACGGACGCTCGATCCAGTAATAGGACGCAACCGAAAGTACAATTGTCATAACTACGAATAATGAACTGTAGAGTCCATCAAGAACTTCTGCACCACTGTAATACCGTAGAAAAGCAAGAACGGGCCAGTGCCATATATAAAGGGAGTATGATAATGTCCCTACCCACACTAATCCTTTGCTTGAAAGCAACCAACTAAGGTTACTCTGGTTGGCAGTGAGCAACAGCAAAATGCTGCCGACAATGGGAAGTAAAGCGGCAACACCTGGGAAGTATCCCAAACGTGGCTGTGCAATAGCCGCTATCAAAATAAGCAGCAACCCAATACCCGGAAGGTATTGATAGGTCGTTTTCCGTGAAAAGGATGTCTCCATATGAAGAGCAACCAAACAACCGGCAAAGAACTCGGGAAGGCGCGCATATAGGCTATAGTAGGTCTCCTGCTCGAGACCCAGCATACGCATACGATATTCAGCAAGACCTGTGAGAATGCAAAGAAAAACAACTAAAGCCCATTTCAAAACAAGGCGAGGCAACAAAAGAACAAGCAACGGTGCCAACAGATAGAACTGAATTTCTACTGCCAGTGACCACGTATGCAGTAACGGTTGTTCATGGTTAGCGGGGGCGAAGTAGTCTCCAAATCCTGCAAAATAGTCATTGCTATAAAAATAAAGAGCTTTCTGAAGTCCCTCTCTAAAGGTGCTGAAATCCTCCGGAATAAAGAAGATCGCCGCTATAAGGGCAACGAGCACCAGCATAACAAAATAGGCGGGAGCAATACGCTTAAAGCGGCTAACATAAAAATATTTGAGCGCGGCCCGAAAAGAATAGTCTGTCTGGGCTTTTTTCTTCAATAAGATGCTGGTGATCAGAAACCCAGAGATCACCAGAAACACATCAACACCAATAAACCCACCCGGAAGCAAGGCCGGATTGAGATGAAAAACCATCACAGCAACTACCGCAATGGCTCTTAAACCCTGGATATCTGGACGGTAAACCACAGAGCTAGTCATTGTCTGATGCAGGCATACAAAGAACTGTTAAAGTTTCTAATAGAATACTCTTCATTCTTTGAAGCATAAAGAACGACACTGTCTTCGATGAAATTAGGGTACATCATTTTTTCATTTCTGAAACAGTTCCGATGAGACCAGTTGGTCATCACATTGTCGTCGTCAAAAAATAGATAGTTGCCTGAGTTATTGATGGCAACGCTGGTATGATAGTACGGTTTATTTACTTGGCTTTTTTCGAAAACAACATCAAAAGAGTTACAATCCTCAACTCTTCCTCGCACCAACAAAACCGACTGCAACTCAATACCCCGCTGCCCCTTGCCCTTACCGGAAGATTCTACGCTTTCCAAGCCACTATCGGACGTATATGTAAGGGCCGAACCAACCATTAGATAACCGTCATCCAAGCCCAGACCAGTCGGTCTGTTTGAAATATAATCGCTTCGGAGATTGCTGCTTATATCACAACTTTCCACCAGTTCTTTTGACTCAAGATCGAATTTCACTAACTGAAACCCTATTAAACGGTTCTCCGAATAATGATGAACCGAGTATGAAAAATAGAGACTTTTTTCATTTGAAACGGGAGTTCCTGCATACACGACGGTTCCTTCCTCAGAAGGAACGACTATAGACTCACTCATAAAACCATCAGAAGAGGATCGCATTATTAAGTCTCCTCTTAAACCAACTTCAGGTTGCTGCCTTACTAACAGGCCAATATTCTCTTGGTTTCCTTTAAAGAATCGGGGATAGGTATACCTCCCCTTCGCCACTAAGATCTGTTTTATCTCACCGCTTTTCAATGAATATTCATATATAAACAAATTTGTCCCATGGTAGGCTGTCGCCAAATATAGAACATGTCTATTTTCATCATGGAATATAGCGGGAGCGGCATGATCGTCTGCCCAGCCTCTTTTTCTATCTATTTGGTCTCTAAAATTATGGATAGTGTGAGACTTTACCTTATTTTCGTCCGACCAGATGTCGAGTTTTACCTTTCCCCTTGATGTCAGGTAAGCCACAATAAAGCCATTATCATATTTCAGGGCAACCGGATTATTATAAAAAAGAAAGTTTCCATCGTCGGAAACTTTCAACTCTATAGCCCTAGGAATCAATGAATAAACGAGAACGCCAACGGCAGCCAAAAGCAATACAAGTAGGAACTTCAAACTAAGCTTACTAGTCAACGAAAGAAATCCCTCAGCCTTACTGAATATGCTCAGAACAGGAAGAAAGCGCTTGAACAACGGCTTTTAACTCAGCTTCCGTAATGTAAGGGTGCATCGGCAAACTCATAACCTCCTCCGCTACCTCGTTTCCAACTGGCAAATGAACAGAAGCATCAGCAACTGCCGGTTGTTTGTTTAACGGAATGGGATAATGTACCGCGGTCGGAATTCCAGCCTCTTTCAATTGCTTTTGCACCGCCTCGCGGTCCTTCACCCGAATCGTATATTGCGCCCAAGCAGAAGTGTTGTGGTTTTCGATAACGGGTGTACTTGAAATACCGGCATCGTTCAGCAACTGTGTATATTTCGCTGCCACCTGATTTCGCAGCTCAGTTTCCTCGGCCAGAATCTCAAGCTTGGGCAACAAAATCGCTGCCTGAAGGGTGTCCAAACGGCTGTTCACCCCCACTCGAATATGGTGATACCGGCGGTCTTGCCCATGGCGAGCGATCTGACGAAGCATCACAGCCAACGTGTCATCGTTGGTAAACACTGCACCGCCATCGCCGTAGCAACCCAAGGGTTTGGAGGGGAAGAAGCTTGTACATCCGATCGTACTGAGGTTGCAGGATTTTCTTCCTTTATAACTGGCACCGAAACTTTGAGCGCCATCTTCAATTACAGGCAAATTGTGACTAGCAGCAACTTCGTTAATGGCATCGAAATCCGCACACTGACCATAAAGGGAGACTGGGATAATCGCCTTTGTGCGCGATGTTATCGCCGCCTCCAGCTTTACCGCATCCATATTGTAGGTGTTGGGATCAATATCCACGTACACTGGCTTCGCACCCAATACCGCCGAAGTTTCAGCCGTGGCGATGTAGCTAAACCCTGGAACAATAACTTCATCACCAGGCCCAACCCCAAGCGCCATCTGAGCAATCTGAAGTGCGTCTGTGCCGTTGGCTACTGAAATACAGTGCTTGACACCAGCAAATTCGGCCAGTTTTTCTTCCAGTTCCGCCACTTCGGGACCAAGGATATATTTCCCATGGGCCAACACCTTCTGAATGTTAGCGTCGATTTTATTCTTGATCCTGGATTGCTGGGCTGCCAAGTCTACAAATTGCATACGGAATTAACCTTTAAAAGAATCCACTGACAAACTGATATCATCAGCTTTTCGAAAGCTGGCCATCACTAAGCAAATACTTGGCACCGGTATGGGTGCATTGTGCCTCCCCATCACCCGAAACTGGCAAATCCAGTTGCTCACCAAACTCACTCATCCAGCCAATCTGCCGGGCAGGCACGCCCACCATCAACGCATACGCAGGCACATCTTTATTCACCACAGCACCAGCGCCCACAAATGCAAACTCACCAATGGTCACACCGCAAACAATAGTGCAGTTGGCACCAAGTGTGGCCCCTCGCTTAACCAAGGTATCGCGGTATTCATCCTTTCGCTCAATCAGCGAGCGCGGGTTGTACACGTTGGTGAAGACCATACTCGGCCCACAGAAAACGCCTTCTTCCAGGTGAACGTTGTCGTACACCGATACGTTATTCTGGATCTTGCAATTGTCACCCACAGTGACCTTGTTTCCTACGAAGACGTTCTGCCCCATGGACACATTCTTACCAACAGTGGCACCGCCGCACACATGTACGAAGTGCCAAACTCGGGAGCCCTCGCCAATCTGGGCGCCGTCATCTACGATGGCGCTGGGATGAATTGTTACGGACATAGTTGCTCCTTTTCGCTTGGGGTGCTCGCTTTCCCCTACCTAACCTCTCACGCCAAGGGAGAGCGGATTGTTCGTTACACCTTTTTCAGGAAGGGGTGGAAGTTGCCGGTCAGACCAACAGGGTTAGCATTGCGAATATCAGCGACAGTCTCAATTGCTACCCGGTTATCCCCCAGGCCAAAGCCACGACCTGCCAGAATCTCTTCATAGCTGCGGGTGTGGAGATCTGTGAACCCACCGGAGAACTCGATTTCTTCACCGTCCACGGTAATAGAACGGTAAGTACGCTGCCCCTCTGCCTTAGCGCTTTCAGGAACATACTTATAGTCTACTGAAAGGAACCATCGAACACGTGCTTTTTCATATTCGAGGTAACCGGCGGCCATGGTTTCGTCGCTGTGATGCACTACATTTTCTTGTAACTCACCAAAAATGAAGTGCAGCATGTCGTAGAAATGAACGCCTATATTGGTCGCAATACCACCAGACTTTTTGTTATCACCTTTCCATGATTGGAGATACCAGTGACCGCGGGAGGTAATATAAGTCAGGTCTACCTCGTGCTTGGTAGTCTTTTGCTCACCCTGCACTTTGTCACGTAACGCAATAATGGATGGGTGGACTCGCAGTTGCAGAATCGTGTTCACTTTCTGCCCAGTGTCTTTCTCAATCTGTTCTAGGCCATCAATATTCCAGGGGTTCAGGACAAGTGGCTTCTCGCAAATTGCATCCGCACCGGAGCGCAGAGCAAAGCGCATATGAGAATCATGTAGGTAGTTAGGTGAACAGATGGAGATGTAATCCACGGCTTTTCCATCATTTTCACGGCGTAGTTTGTCGATATAACGATCAAATCGCTCAAACTCGGTGAAAAAATCAGCATCAGGAAAGAAACTATCGATAATTCCCACAGAATCATTTTTGTCCAACGCTGCAACTAACTCATTGCCAGTGTCTTTTACCGCCTTCATGTGACGAGGTGCTATGTATCCGGCAGCGCCGATTAATGCAAATTTTTTACTCACGGACCTATTTCCTTCAATTCAACCAATAAATTAAGCTTCAGAATCTAACGCAGACCTGACCAAGCTTCCAAATTGTGCCAAAAAGGCAGCGATGATCCCCAAAATTCCTGCCAAGGTGAGAGCGAGAGCCAAAATCAACACTCGGTTTGGTCCCGTTCTATCCGCACTTTGTCGACTAGCAGCCAGTACCTCAACTTCCTTGAGCGCTTGGAGGTCACCTTCAAGTTCTACTTTACGTTCAAACGCTTCTGCGATTGCTGTTCCGGTATCCTGTCCGCCCTTTAAAGTTTCAATAGCCTGCTCCACAGACTTAAGTCGGCTCTGAATACTGTTCTTCTCTTTAGCAAGCAATGCCCTTTGCCTTTCCTGAACGTTCTCGATCAGGTTTTGGTGGATATTTTCTACAGCCATTTTATCATCGAGGCCAGCTTCGGAGACTAATCTAATTAATCCAGTTTCTTCGGGATTCGAAAACGACACGCCGAAAGGCAACTTTTTGTTTGCCTCCTCACGGAAAAGCGCTTCTTGTGCCGGGAGCCAACGATTCTCTAGCGTTGCAATTGTCGTTAACGGCTCCTCTATGAACTTTTCAGAATTTTTCTCTGCAACCTGAAGCAAGCTGGTGAAACGATACGTTTCTTCTGCCAGCAACGCGTAAGCTAAGCCACCTAAAGTGATCACCACAAATACCGCATAAAAAATCAGGCGGCGCCTTATAAGAATCGTTGCCAAGTCCACCAGGCTGATCTCATTGTCATACTGTGGTCGCTGTTCTGGAGTACTATTCATTTAGTCAAGTCCGAGTCTTACTTAAGTTTTTGGTTCAGGCACGCTACCGCCCCACCAGCCCTATTTAGTGCATCAGGCACGGCCGGTTTTGACTAGAAAACCGGCCTGTTCGCTATGTGCTACGAAAAGATCTGCGAATTCTACGGGAACTGGCGCAATTTTTCAGTTAATCCTTGTTGGTATCCTGGAGGGACTTCGTAATGGCCCAGACAGCCCTGCAAAGACCACTGGTGGCTATTGGCGGCAACGAGTCTTGTCAACCGATTTGAAGTGATTTTTATGGAAGGGACGGGGTAGATCGTGCAACCACCTTGAGAAAGGAAGGCAAGGAAGGGATCTTTCAAGGCCGCCACTCACCGCAAAGCAGCTGATTCTGACTGGAGTCCCTTCATAAGCCCCCATACGAGAGAGAAGCTTATGAACATGGAACCGGTCCCATGAAGATTCTATTCCCGAACGGTGGCATTCCGAGAATTGCCGCCAGATAAGGCAGCACTGCGACCTAAAAGTGCCAAATATTCGGGATCAGCACTATAGCGACTGAGGCCACCACAAGGCTTAAAGGCAGACCAACCCTTATGTAGTCAACGAACTGATACCGCCCGGGCCCGAAAACCATCAGGTTAGTCTGGTACCCCAAGGGCGTAATAAAAGACGCCGAGGCGGCAAACATCACCGCAACCGCAAAGGGCAGAAAATTCACGCCTAACTGCTCTGACACAGCCAACGCAATGGGGAACATCAGCACTGCCGCCGCATTGTTGGTGATCATCTCAGTGAAAGCCGCAGTCAGCAGATAGATCAAAGCCAGCGTCACCCAGGGGGACAAATCCCCAAAGCCTAGCAGACCACCCGCGACCCACTGCGCGGCCCCGGTTTCTGTCATCGCATTTCCCAGGGCGAAGGACGCAGCAATCACCACCAAAACCGGCAGATCCACACTACGCCTGGCGCGGCTGGCTGTCAGACAGCCGGAAACAATCATTGCGCCTGCCGCCAGAAAAGCCGCCTCCATAATACTCAGCAGACCGGAGGCGCTTGCCACCACCATCATCAACAGAATCCCGAGGGCGCGAGGCGCCTTATGAAAATCCGGGGGCGTTGAGTCGTTCAAGGCACTCACCAACAGGAAGTCACGCCGGAATCGATATTGCTCGGCAAACTGATGGCTGGCTTCCAGCAGCAAGGTATCGCCCATCTTGAAGGTGATGGCGCCAAGCTTGCCTGGCACCCGCTTGCCTTCCCGGGAGAGCGAGAGGATCACTGCATTAAAGCGGGTACGAAAGCGGCTATCACGAACGGTTTTGCCCAGAGCAGGAAATTCCGGCCCCAGAACCACCTCCACCAAGCAACGCTGGTGGTTGGCCACATCCAATTTATGCACACTGCCGTTGGCCGGTTTCAGGCCCTGGATGCGTCGAAGCTCACTGGCACACTCCGGTGCCCCTACAAAATAGAGTTTATCGCCAGCCTGCAACGTCCGATCCGGTTCAACGGCCGTGATCAGCCGGCCACCCCGATCAATCTCGGTAAGGTAGCCATAGTTCAACGCCCGCAACCCCGCCTGCGCGATGGTCCGTCCTACCAGGGGGCCGGGGCTGACAACTTCCACTTCCACGCCGTATTCACGGACCTGCTCCAGCTCCTCGGTCACGCCGCCACGATCAGGCAACAGCCGTTCCGCAAACAACACCAGAAACGCGCCACCGACAAACAGCAGGGGTACGCCAACCCATGCGAGCTCAAACAATCCAAGGTGAATGCCCACCTGGCTTTGCAACAAGCCATCCACCACCAGGTTGGTACTGGTACCAATCAGGGTACAGGTTCCACCCAGGATGGCTGCGTAACTCAATGGAAGGAGAAGTTTGGAGGCGGAAATACCAAGCCGCTGAGCCCAGTCCTGAATCGCCGGAATAAACATGGCAACAACGGCCGTGTTATTCATGAAGCCACTCAAAATGCCAGTCGGCGCAATCATTCTGAGCTGCGCACCCCGACCGGTTTTCGGGTGCCCCAACATGCGGCGAGCAATCCACTGAACCGCGCCCGTCTCTTTCAGGCCGGCGGCAACCACGTATAGCGTAGCGATGGTTATGACACCCGGATTACCAAACCCAACCAACGCCTGCACGGGCTCCAGAATACCGGTGACCAGCAGAAGCGCCAGGGCCGCCATCAGCACAAGATCCGCTGACACCCGCGTGAGCATCAATGCACTCAGCACCGCTCCCAGGATGACCAGGGTAAAAACTGCGTCCCATGCCATGTGTTAGTGTTCCCCGCGCAAGTGAAATCCTCTCTCTAATCCAATCATCGCAACGGAGAAATCAGCTCACGCTCAAGTAGGTAGCCAATCAGCGTTTCAACACACTGATCGACTGACAGGGTGGACGTATCCAACCGCACCTCCGGATACTCAGGCGCCTCATAGGGCGAATCTATACCCGTGAAGTTTTTGATCTGCCCTGCCCTGGCTTTTTCATAAAGCCCTTTGGGGTCCCGCTGCTCACAAGTATCCAGCGGCGTCTCCATAAACACTTCAATGAACTCGCCAGCCGGAAACAGGTTCCTGACCATGCGACGATCACTGGTAAACGGGGAGATAAACGCGCTGAGGACAATCAAACCAGCATCGGCAAACAGCTTGCTCACCTCGCCGATGCGCCGGATATTCTCTACCCGGTCCTCATCCGAGAAGCCCAGATCTTTGCACAGGCCATGGCGAACGTTATCACCATCCATCAAAAACGTATGGTAACCGCGGCTGTGCAAGGCAACATCCAGAGCGTTTGCGATGGTGGATTTGCCGGAGCCACTCAAGCCCGTAAACCACAACAGGCAAGGTTTCTGGTTTTTGTTTACCGAGCGTTCCGCCCGGGTGATCTTGTGGTCGTGCCACACAATATTGTCGGCCAAGGTTCTATTCCTTTTCTCATATCGTTTCGCTTTCCCCCGGCCCCTCTCCCGCGAGGGGAGAGGGGAGCTTATAACCCATATGGCGAGAGCATCGCTATGCCCCTCATCTCCCGCGAGGGGCGAGGGAAGCTTATAACCCATATGGCGAGGGTATCGCTATGTAACACCCCTCTCCCCTCGCGGGAGAGGGGCCGGGGGAGAGGGGGAAGGCCCTTCCCTTCAAACCGCCTTACAGTTCCACTCCGGATAATTCTCGCGAATAAACCTGTTCAGGTTGCGCTCGGCCTCGGTGTAATCCCGGGTTACGGCACCGCCTGCATCGTCAAGCTGACGCTCAACCATACCCGCCGCAACCGTCACATTGGTCATCCGGTCGATCAGAATAAAGCTCCCGGTGCCCGGATGGCGCTGGTAGTCCTCTACCACGACCTGCTCGGACAGCTCCACATCGCACAGGCCGATGGCGTTCAGTCCCAGACCACCGTCTACCTCTGCATTGCGGGCCAGGGTGTTCACATCCACCTCTTCCATCACACAGTTCACAAAGCAGCTGGTGACCTTGGTGCCGATCTTGATACCGTACTCACGCCCCGGCTGCAGGTCCTTTTCGTTCATCCACACGATGTGTGCGGCGAAGCGGCTCCCCATCTTCGGGCGGCTGTTGGCGTGCACCAGCAGATCCCCCCGGGAGATATCCACTTCATCTTCCAAAGTCAGGGTGACCGCATCTCCGGGCCACGCCCGGTCGATTTCACCGTCGTAGGTATGAATGCCCTTCACACGGGAGGATTTTCCGGATGGCAGCACCGCTACTTCATCACCCTTATGCACCACACCGCTGGCGAGCGTGCCGCAGTAGCCACGGAAGTCCAGATTTGGGCGATTCACATACTGCACCGGGAAGCGCAGATCGGTCACGTTCTGGTCTTCCAGAACTTCCACCTGCTCCAGAATGTTCATCAGGGTCTCACCGTGGTACCAGGGCGTCTGCTCGCTGCGGTTCACCACGTTATCCCCGTTCAGTGCAGAGATGGGCACGTAATACACATCTTTCAGACCCAACTGGCCGGCCAGCTTTTCGTACTCTTCGCGAATGTTATTGAACACATCCTCGGAGAAATCCACCAGATCCATCTTGTTGATGGCGACCACCACGTGCTTCAGCCCCAGCAGGCTGACAATAAAGCTGTGCCGGCGGGACTGGGTCAGCACACCTTTACGGGCGTCGATCATCACCACGGCCAGGTCACAGGTAGAGGCACCGGTGGCCATGTTACGGGTGTACTGCTCGTGGCCCGGGCAGTCGGCAATGATGAACTTGCGCTTGTCCGTGGAGAAATAGCGGTAAGCCACATCAATGGTGATACCCTGTTCCCGCTCGGAAGCCAGGCCATCCACCAGCAGGGCCAGGTCCAGCGCTTCGCCGGCATTGCCCTGGCGTTCGCTGTCTTTGTGAAGGGCCGCCAAGTGATCTTCAAAGATCAGCTTGGAGTCGAACAGCAAGCGGCCAATCAGAGTGGATTTACCGTCATCGACGCTGCCACAGGTCAAAAAACGCAGCAGGTCCTTGTTTTCGTGCTGATCCAGGTACGCCAGGATATCGGATTCAATTAATTCTGAGGCGTGTGACATTAGAAATACCCTTCGCGTTTTTTCTGTTCCATGGAAGCTGCTGAATCGTGGTCGATAACCCGGCCCTGGCGCTCTGATGTGGTGGTAAGCAGCATCTCCTGAATGATTTCTGGCAGGGTCGCCGCTTCGGATTCAACGGCACCGGTCAGTGGATAACAGCCAAGGGTACGGAAACGTACGCTCTTCATCATCGGCTTTTCACCGGGCTCCAGCGGCATGCGGTCGTCATCCACCATGATCAGGGTGCCGTCCCGCTCCACTACCGGGCGCTCGGCGGCATAGTACAGCGGTACGATGTCGATATTTTCCAGGTAGATGTACTGCCAGATATCGAGCTCGGTCCAGTTGGACAACGGAAAAACGCGGATGCTCTCGCCCTTGTTCACCTTGCCGTTGTACAGGCTCCACAACTCCGGGCGCTGGTTCTTCGGATCCCAGCGGTGGAACTTGTCTCGGAACGAGTACACCCGCTCCTTGGCGCGGGATTTCTCTTCATCCCGGCGGGCACCGCCAAAGGCGGCGTCAAAACCGTACTTGTCCAGGGCCTGCTTCAGTGCCTGGGTTTTCATCACATCAGTGTGCGTGGCGCTACCATGGGTGAACGGCCCGACGCCCTGCTCCACCCCTTCCTGATTGGTGTGCACAATCAGTTTCAGACCAAGCTTCTCCGCCATCCTGTCACGGAACTCGATCATTTCCCGGAACTTCCAGGTGGTATCCACATGCATCAATGGAAACGGCGGCGTGCCCGGAGCAAAGGCCTTCATGGCCAGATGCAACATGACGGCGGAATCCTTGCCGATGGAATAGAGCATGACCGGGTTATCGAACTCGGCCGCGACTTCGCGGATGATCTGAATAGACTCCGCCTCAAGCTGTTTGAGGTGGGTTTTCTTTGGAGGGGTTAATGTCATTGCTATTTCCAAGTTTTGTTGTCGGATTACGCTTCGCTAATCCGACCTACGGGTAATACGGTGCATAAATTGTAGGTCGGATTAGAGGCAACGCCTCGTAATCCGACAACCACTGCCTCAGGCCCAAAAAGCCGCAATCGCTTCCAAAAACTCATTGAGCCGCTCTTCCGGCAACTCATTGATACCGGCTGCCGCCTTACGACCACCACCAGTCGGGAACTGCCGGGCCAGCTCGTCCGCACCGGAACGATTGTTCAATGGCGCCCGAATACTCACCAAATACGTACCATCGGCTTTCGCCGTCACAATGGCACAGGCTTTATCCGGATTACGGTTGGCCAGCTCATTGCCCAACACGCCGCTAACCCGACGAGCCCAAGGCTCGTCCGGGAGCTGTACAACCATGGATGACGCATTCTCCGCCAGCACTGGCGCCGCCAGACCGCTGGCCATATCAGCCTCATACCCGTCCCGGAGCTTCTGCCACGCAGGCGGCTGGGATGCAATCAACTCCAGCGGGTCCTCAAACTTCACAAACTCCCGGTACAGATCCGCCGGGTGGAAGTGCAGGTCCTCGACCATGGCGCCATAGCCGTTGTAGTTAATACAGACACCCAGAGCTTTCAGGGACGCCGCCTGTTCCGCAGACAACCCGGCTTTACCAGCAAGATCCTCGGCCACGGCATTCAGGTTATCCCCAAAGGCAGCCGCAATCGCCCAGTTATGAAACTGGCCGCCAAGATGCTGATCGACCAACAAACTAGTACACGTCGTCGGCTGGGTATCAATCAGAGCCGTAAAGCGATCATGCTCTGGCAACGCATCCCCGGGAAAGTGATGGTCCACATAGAACAAAGTACTGCCGGCGGACAGCAACGCATCCACCGCATCCCGGTTCTTGTCCAAGCTGATATCAAGGATGTGCACCTGGGCCGGCTCAGTAACAGGCACCTGCTTCGTCAGCTCGATGTCCCGCTTTACGCCGGTAATCAGGGTGCTGTCAACGGGATTGGCCAAGCGCAGTTGAATCAGCGCACAAACGCCATCCGCATCCCCGTTGAAGACATCATAATTATGCATAAGTTTATTCCATAAAGCCTAGAGTTTGCGCGCAGTATACACGCAAGGAGTGCCAGCCCAAGGGGAGGCACTGGCACTGAAAACAGGAGAGATAAACAGCGAGGAAACCCGCAAGGAGCAGGAAAGACGATCAGGCTGGGAGTTTCTTCTTCCGAAACAACACCAACAACCGCCAGGCATGACTCAACGCCCAGTCATACGCGGCAAACACACCTACAAACAACGTGAACATCAACCACTCGGGCACTCGGAAGTACTCTCCAGCCAGCCCAGCGCCTGCAAGTGCAATCGCAACCACGGTAATCACCACCAAAGCCTGCCGATCAGAGAACCCGGCCCGCATGAAAATATGGTGCAAGTGCTCCCTGTCAGGCTTCATCACCGACTGCCCCTTGCGGGCACGGCGCACCATAATGGCCACCATATCCATCAGCGGAAGAGCGATGAGCCACAGGGCCGTCACCGGCCGCAGTGCCTGGGTTTCAGGCTGAGTGCCTTTCACCAGCAACCAGACAATGGAAAATCCGATGAACATGGAGCCGGCATCGCCCATGAATATTTTCTTCCTGAAAGGCGGCATTCGAAGATTGGCCGCCAAGTATGGCAGCAGGGCAATGGCTATCGAGAACGCCAAAGCCAGCTCCAACCCGTTACCGGGAGCCTGCAGAAAAAGAAAGGATAGGGATAACAAAGCAACGAGGCTCATGCTGCCGGCCAGACCATCTATACCATCAATCATATTGAAAGCATTGGTCGCGCCTATAACTGCGGCAATAGTAATCAGCGGCCCTAACCAGCCAAGTTCAATCACTCCCAGCCCGAAAAGATCACCAAAGTGAACCAGGGACACGCCAGAGCCATAGGTCAGCAGCGCCCCCAGAGCGACCTGAGCCCACAATCGAAACTGAGCGGGTACGTCGCGGGCGTCATCCACGGCGCCCAGCAACACCAGCATCAGGGACGCCAGCAAATATATCCCATAGCCTCCAATCAGTGGCATGGAAACCATCCAGGCTGCGAACAAGCCGATAAACGCGCTCAACCCACCGGTCAGGGGCACCGCACCCTTATGCACCTTGCGGTGATCAGGCAGATCCAGCAGGCGGACCCGAACGGCGAAGGGCTTTAGAAGCAACAAAGAAAAGAATGCGATGAGGCCGGAGGAAAGGCCAAGAGCAGCTGCAGATTCCATAGACTTCCTTGTTTTTGGTTGGGGCCGGGAAAACACCCGGGCAGATTACCTTATAAGTACAGATTGTGATCAATATCACAAAATATTTTAACACTTCTTTACAATTGGCCTGTTCTGGCAAGTCGGATAATGCCAAACACCGTTTCAACCCAAACCTTTTCCCTGAGCTTTGGTTAAAACGGCCAAACCGGCTGTTCCAAGTTACAACCGCAGATCCGCAGTGCCCAAGGGCAGCACACCTTTCAGATCGAACAGCACACCGTCATCTTTCAGGAACGCACGCAGTTCCGTCGCTGCCATCTCCGCATATTCGCGATGTGGCACGGCAAGAAGCACTGCGTCATAAGCATCCCGGGCAGGCTCGCGGATCAGGCTGATGCCATACTCATGCTCCGCTTCGGCGCCATCAGCCCAGCAATCGGTTACATCTATTGTGCAGCCGAAATCTTTCAGTTCATTGACCACATCGATCACCCGGGTGTTGCGCAAATCCGGGCAGTTTTCCTTGAAAGTGAAGCCCATAACCAACACACGGGCATTGGCCACCGTTTGGCCAGCCTTGATCATGGTTTTAATCAGCTCAGCGGCCACATAAGGCCCCATACCATCATTCACACGGCGACCGGCCAGGATAATATCCGGGTGGTAACCGATGGCCTGGGCTTTATGGGTGAGATAGTAAGGGTCCACGCCAATGCAGTGGCCTCCGACCAGACCGGGCTTGAAGGGTAGAAAATTCCACTTGGTGCCCGCAGCGGCGAGAACTTCGTGGGTATCAATCCCCAAACGGGCAAAGATCATCGACAACTCGTTCATCAAGGCGATATTCAGATCACGCTGAGTATTTTCAATAACCTTGGCCGCCTCAGCCACCTTGATGGAACTGGCCTTATGGGTGCCCGCCGTAATGATATCCGCGTAAAGCGCGTCCACCTCATCCGCAATGGCCGGGGTCGAGCCGGAAGTCACCTTCATGATGGTCGTTACCCGGTGCTCTTTGTCCCCCGGGTTAATTCGCTCCGGGCTGTAGCCAGCGTAAAAGTCTTTGTTGAACTCCAGGCCGGAAACTCTTTCCAGCACCGGCACACACACTTCCTCCGTTGCGCCTGGATAGACGGTAGATTCATAAATCACAATATCACCGGCTTTCAAAACCTTGCCGACGGTTTCACTGGCCTTCACCAATGGGGTGAGGTCCGGGGTATTGAACTCGTCAATCGGAGTCGGCACCGTCACAATAAAGACCGAACAGTCCGCAAGATCTTCCAGCTTATCGGAGAAAGACAACTGACTGGCCGCCGCCAACTCTTCGGGGCTGACCTCCCGGGTGAAGTCGACGCCATCCCGCAATTCACTAATGCGCTTAGTGTTGATGTCAAAACCCACCACCGGGCGCTTTTCACCAAAAGCGGCGGCCAATGGCAGGCCAACGTAACCCAGGCCGATTACTGCGATTTTCTTCATGAGATCCTTTCCAGAAAAGTTATAAGTCTGATACTAATTTGCCAGGGGGTAATTCAGGCATTGGTAGCCGATCTCACAGAACTAAAATGGCTATCCGCCGTTTACTGTCACTTCTTCAGGGCGCGAACAACCTGCCTGACCGCAGCCTCAGGACAGAAAATCCGCTCATAAAGCCCTCTACAACGAGAAGGCAAGCCTTGATCCTGCTCGCACTGCTCAATCAATGCTTCTGCCATTTTCTGCAGAGACCCCACCGCGCCGTCCGTTGCAACAGTGCCAACTTGCTCCTGACGAATCACCTCAGCCAGATCATTGCCTTCGTTGATATTGGCTAACACCGGCAATCCACTCTGCATATAGGTCAGGAACTTACCCGGAATATTATGGGTTTTGTGTTTGGGGTGGAGCGCCACAAGACCAATATCACACTGGGCATAAAGCCCAGGTATCTCATCCGGATCGATCTCATCCTGGAAAAGCACGTTATCGAGCTTTCGACTCCGGGCTTGTTCTGCCAGCCTTTGCGCATCGCTCCCCCGACCAACAAAAAGGAAGCCTATATCGATGCGACTGCGAAGCGCATCGGCTAGGTCCAGCAGAATATCCATGCCCTGGGCTACCCCCATGTTTCCGGCATAAACAAACACTTTTTTACCGGCCAAGGATGTTTTCGAGATATCAATGGAACAGTGCCCGGTCGGAGCGTCCGACAGCCAATTCTGTAGCACCTCCAGTTCCCCTGCCCGGCGCTGTTTCCAGTCTTCGAAATAAACAGCGTTTCCCGGTGTCTGAATACCGATTACATCAGCGACCGAATACTGGTAGTTAGCCACCGCTTTAAAAAAACGATAAGGCAACCCGCGCCCCATTAATCCCATATCGACCGCCCACTCCGGAAAAATATCCCGAATGATAAGGTAGCCTCGGCACCCACTGGCCTTTTTAAGGGCACTGGCCACAGGCCCGAAGAAGATGCTGGGTGCATACCAGACCACGCCGTCCCATTGAGTATCTGCCAAAGGGCTTTTGCGGAGATTCTTCAACATGGAAAACGGCATCATCAACTCGCCCAGCGTGCGCTGAACGTAACCGATATCCTTGGTTCGTGGCGCTTTTAGTCGCAACACCTGAACGCCATCCATTTCCTCAAGCGCCCACGCCTGATCAAGACTGGCACTCGGTAGCATCACAGTCAGCGAATGCCCCTGCCGGACAAACTCACGGGACAGATCCCGTAGCTGCACAGCCCCGGACGTCCGCAACGGAGGAAAGGTATCCGCAATCAGCACAAAGTTCATGATCGTCCCTGAATCAGTATTTTTTCCACACAACCCGGTTTACGTAGTCCGTGTAGCTGTGAATTATCCGAACCACCTTGTCCGCCACATTCGGCATGCTGTAATCCGCCACCAACCGCAGGGTGCGTTCATCGCCCCGGCCCTGACTGTCGAGAATCGCCAGGCCTTGCAGCACCCGCTCCTTGCCTAGCCCCACCATCATCGCAGCGGCTTCTTCCATGCCTTCCGGGCGTTCATGGGCCTCACGGATGTTCAGGGCCGGAAAGTTCAGGATCGAGGCTTCTTCATTGATGGTACCGCTGTCAGACAACACCGCCTTTGCGCTGAACTGCAGCTTGTTGTAATCCTTGAAGCCCAGCGGCTTCAGCAGGCGCACGTTGTTATGAAACTTCACAGCCATCATATCCACCCGCTTCTGGGTTCTGGGGTGGGTAGAGACAATCACCGGGTAACCATACTGCTCCGCCACCGCATTCAGGGTGTCTACCAGGGCCAGGAAGTTCTTGTCCGAATCCACGTTCTCTTCCCGGTGGGCGCTCACCACAAAGAACTGCCCTTCCGTCAGGCCCAGGCGTTCCAGAACGTCGGATGCATCAATACCTGCGCGGAAATGGTTAAGCACTTCGTACATGGGACTGCCGGTTTTGATCACCCGGTCTGGCAACAGTCCTTCACGTAACAGGTAATCCCTCGCAATGGTGCTGTACGTAAGATTGATATCCGCAGTGTGGTCCACAATACGGCGATTAATCTCCTCGGGTACCCGCATGTCGAAGCAGCGGTTGCCGGCCTCCATATGGAAGGTAGGGATCTTGCGACGCTTGGCGGGAATAGCGGCCATGCAACTGTTGGTGTCACCCAACACCAACAGGGCTTCCGGTTGCACTTCAGCCAGCACCTTATCAACCGCAATAATCACGTTACCGATGGTTTCCGCACCGCTGGCTCCGGCAGCACTCAGGAAATAATCCGGTTTGCGGATACCCAGGTCCTGAAAGAAGATTTCATTCAACTCGAAATCGTAGTTCTGGCCGGTGTGTACCAGAATATGCTCGCAGTGTTCATCCAGCTTGGCCATTACCCGGGAGAGGCGAATAATCTCGGGCCGGGTCCCGACCACGGTCATTACTTTCAGTTTTTTCATGGCAGTTCCAAAATCGATCAGGCTTCGGTACCCACCGGGCACGCAAAGGTATCGGGGTTATCCCGGTCAAAAATTTCATTGGCCCAGAGCATACATACCAATTCGTCTTCCCCCACATTGGTGATGTCGTGGGTCCAGCCCGGTACAGTTTCTACAATCTCCGGGGTGGTGCCTTCAGTGAACAGCTCGTAGAACTCACCGGTGAGCATGTGGCGAAAGCGGAAACAGGCTTTACCCCTGATCACCAGAAACTTTTCGGTTTTCGAGTGATGGTAATGGCCGCCACGGGTCACGCCCGAGTGGGCGGTAAAGAAGGAGAACTGCCCAGCATCTGGGGTCTTCAGCATTTCCACAAACACACCACGCTCGTCGCCATGCTGGGGCACCGTGTAGGTGAAACGCTCCGGCGGCAGGTAGCTCACGTAGGTGGAATACAGCGCCCGCACCAGTCCGGTACCCACCGGCTCGGTAATCAGGTTATCCCGGGTGGCCTTGAACCGATTCAGTTGGTCGGCAAGCTCGCCCACGGTAATCCGGTAAACCGGCTCCACATTCACAAAAGGGCCTGCCAATGGTTCGCCAGCCAGCAGCGCCAGGAAGCTGGCCACGACGTCGTCCACATACACCAGGTTGATCACGGCGTCTGGGTCGTTAATCTTGACCGGCATATCCCGGGCAACGTTATAGCAGAAGGTGGCCACCGCTGAGTTGTAATTAGGCCGCGCCCACTTGCCGAACACATTGGGTAGGCGATAAATGTACACGGGGCTGCCGGTATTCTGGTGTAGCGCCAGCAGGGCTTCTTCCGCTTCCCGCTTACTGGTGCCGTAATCGTTATCCCGCTCGGCCTGAATGGATGAGCTGTAAATCACGGGAATCTTCCGGCCACAAGCCTGCACCGCGTGACACAAAGCCTGGGTGAGTCCGGCATTGCCGGTGGTGAACTCTGCCGGGTCCTGCGGACGGTTGATGCCGGCCAGATGTACAATCCAGTCCACCCCTTCCAGCAGACCCGGCAGATCTCGCTCGTTGTGTTCCCGGGTGAAAGGCACTACGTCAAAGCCGCCCCGCTCCTGCAGGTGCATTTGCAGATTCTTGCCGATAAAACCGTTTGCTCCGGTTACCAGTACTTTCATCAATCAGTCCTCCGGGCTCTGGTAGTCACCCCGCTCCAGGGCACGAATGAAATCCAGTTTACGCAATAAGGTTTGCATGCCGGCGACATCCAGGCGTTCGGTGTTGTGGGAGTTGTAATCCTCGGTGTGGGAAATTTTCTCCTCCCCCTGCTCCACAAACTTCCCGTAGTTCAAGTCCCGTAGATCCGGTGGCACCTGGTAGTATCCTCCCAGGTCTTCAGCACAGGCCATTTCCTCGCGGCTAAGCAGTGCCTCAAACAACTTCTCACCGTGGCGGGTGCCTATAACGTTAATCGGATGGTCCGGTTTCCCCAGCATGTCGGTGAGTGCCCGCGCCAGAGTCTCAATCGTAGCGGCGGGAGCCTTCTGCACGAACAGATCACCATTGGCACCGTGCTCAAAGGCATACAACACCAGATCCACCGCGTCCTCCAGAGTCATCATGAAACGAGTCATGTTCGGATCGGTTATCGTTAATGCCTTCCCCGCTCGTATCTGGTCCGCAAACAGCGGAATGACCGAACCGCGAGACGCCATCACATTGCCGTAGCGCGTGCCGCAGATCACGGTTTTCTCCGGATCGACATTACGAGACTTGGCCACCATCACCTTTTCCATCATGGCCTTGGAAATCCCCATTGCATTGATGGGGTATACCGCCTTGTCCGTGCTCAAACAAACGACCCGTCTCACTTCGTTCTGAATGGCCGCTTCCAGCACATTCTCAGTGCCGATCACATTGGTTTTTACCGCCTCCATAGGGTGAAACTCACAGGAAGGCACCTGCTTGAGCGCCGCCGCGTGGAAAATGTAATCCACCCCCCGGGTAGCATTCAGAATCCCATTAAAGTCCCGCACATCGCCAATGTAGAACTTGAGTTTCGGATTGGCATAGCGCTTACGCATGTCATCCTGTTTTTTTTCGTCCCGGCTGAAGATGCGGATTTCTTCGATGTCGGTGTCCAGGAAGCGGTTGAGAACGGCGTTGCCGAATGAGCCGGTGCCGCCGGTGATGAGAAGAGTTTGCCCATTGAACATAGACCAAATCCAATTTGTGTTGATAAGACGGGTTAGAGAGAGGCACTACTCGTAAAATGGAACTCGAGAATCCGGCGCGCCCGGATAGGACGGAATTTTGGCCGGTAGCCGCCCGGTTTGCTCAATTTCAAACCGTTTGTACTCCCACTGCCGATATACCTCAGTACGCAGGTGTGACCATATCCAGCCCACCTTGCCAGCTCTCCAGCCACCGAGGGCCACAAGATGGTAAAGAAACAAAATGAGATAACGACCGGGGAATTTCCAAAAGTTGCGTTTTAGCCACATTCTTCTTTGGAGCGCGTTACCGAACAAAGCCGGACCAACCGCAAGTGGTTTCTGCATAGACTGACTAACAGCTTCCGCAGTGGTGTATCTGTTTTGCTTGACTACCCAGTGATCCAAGTCCGGGCTGTCATGGTGTTCCAGAAACCCCGAGGCAAGAACAGTTTCGCCTTCGATTTGCGGATGCTCATTCACAGCAACATCCGTAAACTTGCAACTGCCCGTCTTCCATAACCTAAGAATCTCTTGATTCACCGGTAAAATTTTACCCATGAACCAGAGTCGACGGTTCACCACAATTCCCTGACTTGCTTCGCTCTGGGTTAACTCCAGTAATGAATCCTTAAGCTCATCAGTCAATCTTTCGTCAGGGTCCAGCTTCATAGTGTAAGGAGCGCATATAGGTAACTCTTTAAGCGCAAAATTCCACTGATCCCCAAATCCCTTAAATGGCCGCTGAACAACATGAACACCGTACCGTAGTGCAATATCCACAGTGGCATCTGTACTGCAGCTATCCACAAGGAAAACCTCTTGGGCCCACCCTTTCAAGCTCTCAAGCACAGCTTCCATATTATGCGCTTCATTCAGAGATATCATTACCACTGATACCGGCGCGCTTCCCGGCTCCCATCTCGACTTGACTGACTCCATGTTTAAAGTCTTGCCTTGTAGCTACTGAGTTTAATCAATTAAGACGTTATCAGGTCTGTCACCACGCCCTAAAAGCCATTGATAGGTCTCGAGCATGCTCTTGGCCACCCCGCTCCACGCGAATTCTTCTTCCATCCACGCCCTTCCGTTTTGACCCATTGAGCGAAGGTGTTCAGGAGGTGACGCCATTGCTTTCCGGAGCGCTTCAGTCAAAGGCTTTTCGCCAATTTCTGGCCACCACCCGGCAGACTCCCGCTCCATGGCTTGCCACGGAGCGCCCTGACTCACCACTGCGGGTGTCCCACTGGCCAGAGCTTCAGCCACGGTCATGCCGAAGTTTTCGGAATGGGTTGGCAAAACGTACAATTCAGCGGCTCGATAGGCGTCGAATTTACCATCCCCATAAAGCGGCCCATCGAACACAACCCGCTTAAGCTTATAGTGGGCAGTAGTTGCTTTTAGATGCTTCAAATACTGCCCATCTCCCTCCGGTCCGACTATCCTCAATCTCCAGTCTTGGAACTCATCCTGAAGGTCTCTCCAAGATCCAAGAAGGTAGTCAATTCCTTTCACTGGGTGGAGCCGGCCTAAAAACAGTAAAGTTCTCTCACCATTAGCGCTCCATCCCCTATTCTCTTTATGGTAGCGCGGTAAATCTATGCCATTAGGAATAAGAGCAATGGGCTGCTTAAAGCCCATGCGCCGGATGTCTTCATATTCAGAATAGGCAGTGGCATGAAAACAAGCAGCGTGTTTTATCGATGGCTTCTGGATGAGCGGCCAGAAAATTTTTTTAACATTGGAGCCACTGCCCATCGCCCACTGCGATAAGGTCCCCCGCGGCGAAACAATGTATGGAACCGATTTGCCTTTCGTAGCCCACCCTGGATAGACATTTGGCATCATCCAAAGACTGTGATTATGAACAATCTCAACGGAACCAGATGCGACCTGGTGATTCAACCAACGGCGCATTGATGGAGAACAGCCCAGACGTTGTGGGCCAAAACCGCGGGAAAAAGGCTCTATAAAGGGGTCATTATCGGCACTTCCTATCAGCGCCAGAGTCGTTTCTTGCTGCAACGTGTTGAGCGCCTTGCATAGGCGAACGACAGAATAACTCGGCCCTGCTGCCTCGGCCCCGATATCGGGCATCGTATGAATTAATCTCATACCACCTTTTGACCTTTAGTCAGTTTGAAGGATTATCTAGAAAGCCTAATCAGCGTCTCGGATGGGGGGGGGTTAAAGGGAGCTATCACTAACCTTCGTTCTCAAAAGCTAAAGACAAAAACTCTTAATGCCTGCAATTCGCAAAGCTATCGTTCAACCAAGGAGGCTGAGGTAGTTCAGTCACCCCATCAGTAGACCTAATGATATCCGTAAGGTACCGAGCCCCTTTATTCCCACCGAGACAACGAGCCCACTCCGCAAGCTCCTGAGTCTGCCGCTCACTCAACCGGCCTTCACGAATCTTTGCAGTTAAAAGATCGACCAAGTCATCAACACTGCCAGACTTAAACACCCCACCATACCCACTAGCCTCGGCCACAACCGCCGAACCGCAGGTGTCACTACAAATGGCGGGCGTACCACTCATCAGCGCCTCAGAAACAACCGCACCCCAACCATCGTGGCGACTTGGCAGCACCAAACAGTCCGCCTGAGCCATCTGTACCCGGACATCGTCCATCGGCAAACTACCAATCCACTCAACTCGCCCCGGCAACGCGCCCTCGGCCAACTGTCTCAACTGCTCCTCAAGCGGGCCCGAACCTACAACTGCCAACTCCACGCTTTCCGAGTCAAGCCGAGAAATTGCGTTGATTAACAAATCCAGACGCTTTAGTTCGATTAACTGCCCGACGAAAAGTATGCGGTAACGATTGGACCTTTCCGCTTGGTTAATAGAAGGCCTCGCAGCCGTTTCAGGTAAAAAGTACGCAAAGGGAAAAACCTTAGCCGCTGGCACGTCACGTTCAATTAGCCAGTCCCGCGTATTCTTACCATTGGCCAGCACCCCGGAGAGATAGGGTGAAAGCTTACGGAAAAGGCGCTTATAGACCGCTCTTTTGATAAAGCCTTGCCAGCCGCTGTCATCGACTGTTTCCATGTTGACAAACTGCCTTCGGCCCAGGTTTTTGAGTACCTGTTGTACAGGGCCAACTACACCATTTGCTCTCACTCCCTGGCAAATGTGTACCGCTTCCGGCAGAGCAGCCGTGGCTAGCGAAACCGCTCTCTCCTGATCTGGAGCCAGAACAATTTTCGAGGCCCCGACATCCGGCACAATCCACCCTTGAGCGGCCCGATCTGCCGACATCTCCCGCTCGGCAACGAAGGTCACGCGATGGCCTAGTTCAGTCAAGGATTTCGCAAGGTTCGCCATGTGAGGGCTTATTATCAGTTGCCAAAACCAAATATCCATTACAGTTAAATCGCCTTTTAATGCCTAACGTCAGCAAGCTTTCGGCCTGAACCAGCCCAGCAAACACCAATAAGAATCAGCAACCCCAAGCCGCCGGGAGAAAAGAAGGTGCTCTCGCCCATGTTGATCAAAAGTGCCGTGCCGATAAGCGCCACACCCGTCACACCGGAAACAGCTGCTTTTCGCAATATCCAAAACAACCAGACAAACACCAGAAGCGCTCCCGGAATACCCAACTCCTCAACAATCACTAATGGCAAAACGCCCTTTTCAACAGCTGCACTAACCGGTAGCCCGAGAACAGGATCACGCTCGACAACCATCAATTCAGGCTCCGAGCCAATACCGAAACCAATCCCGGTCAACGGGTTTTCGTATATGTTGGCGACCAGTCTGTCGATTAAACCGCCGCGCGACTTGTCATACGCTTCCGCAATACTATCCACCGAACCTGCCCGCCCGGATTTCGAAATATAGTGGCCAACCTTATCCCCTATTTGCGGCGCGAAAATGACACCAAAACATAAGACGACACCTGCGATACCCCAGACACGCCTGCTACGCAGCCCAGGCAGAACGGCGCGTACACGCCGGCCCGAGAGCACCGGCACGGACGCAATAGCCAAACAGAGCCCAATGATCAGTGCCAGCCCCGCAGTACGGGCTTGGCTTGCCATAATAAACACCAGGCAAACGCCAAATACGCCCAAGTATTGCCAGGAAGGTTTCTTCTCCGCAAACAGTTTGCTGGCCGCGATAGCGCCAAGTATCGCCATGGTTGGACCAAAAGCCTGCGGATGATTAAGAATGCCCTGAAAACCACTACCGTTGCGCAAGTACCCGAGAGGCACTACAAAGAGCGGGATACTGACGACCATAATGGCCACCAAGCCCAAGTAAAGCTGCCGGAAAAGCTTCTCCTTCTCCCCGTCCGCCAGACCGTTCCAAGCCGAGAACAGCGTTGCGGTAACTATTAACCACGAAACCGCTTTCAGAATGGAGACATCAGGAATTGGGCTAATGAACAACGAGTGGATTACAAAAAACACGCCCAACCCAATCGTGGACAATACGATTTTTGGGACCTTTAGCTGACCAGACAATATTCCGCTACGGACAATGACCGCCACAAATGCCCCCATGAAAACGGCGTAACGGCCCACGCTTCCCAACGGTGCGGGCGGTGCTATGCCGGGGCTGATCATTGTGAGTACCCAGGACATTGATAGCGCTTGAACAGCTTGGGCTCGTCCGGTGGTGGCGTATGCAGCTAACAGGAGGAAGCTTAGGTTTGCGGTTGGGGTGGAGGCTAGGCGTAGAAGTAAAGGGACAAAGAGTCCCCCTACTGAAAAAAGGAAGTTTCGGTTACCGATATTAATTTGCAAGACTTTTCCCTAAGGTGAGCCGAAAAAGATTTTAAAAATTAAATCTCAAACATTAAAGTAAGCTTAGGATATTGCGGGCATTATTCTCCCACGTATAATTCTCTGCCAATCTACGGCCCTCCACTCCCATCTTGTTCCTAAGATTTTCGTCAGAAATCAAAACTTCCAGAGAAGCTGCCAGACCGTCCACATCCTTAGGATTAATCAGAAAACCTTGCTTTCCATGCTCAAAGATATCTTCCGCGCCATTTTCATAGCACCCAATTACTGGCTTGGCACGCGCCATAGCTTCGAGATAAACAATTCCAAATGCTTCTCCCCAACTTGGTAAGGTAAATATATCTGACGCAAACACTTCATCCATAGTCTCATTATAACCAATACGTCCCATGAAATTAACTCGATTTTCAAGCCCAAGCTCCTTAGAGAGCCGCTCGAGATTCTCACGTTCAGGACCATCTCCAATCACCAAGTACTCAAAATCTAATTCAGGATTTCGTTTTGCCATTATTGACAAAGCTTTTATATTACAGTCTATACCTTTCAAGCGCACCAGGTTTGAAACACTTATCAAACGTACTTTTGGGGTTGCTTTATCTTTAAAATCTTTACTACCGCCTAAACTGGGGATATCGGTGCCATTTGCAATTACCACTTGCTTTTCCAAGGGAACACCAAGCTTAATGACATATGGTTTTAATGGACTTCCAACCAATACAACAGATTTGGACGCCATGGCCCCGGACTTCAATATCGACGCCCCACCAGGTTTTTCTGAAATCCGCTCTAGAAACGGATCTACACCATGAACAACCGACACAACAGTCGTGGAGAGGTGCTTTCTCCATCTTGGCAACGACAGAAACGCATACCTAGTACCATGAAGAATACAACCGCTGAACGGCCCCAGCCTTCTAGTCAAGCCCTTGATTTTATTAGAGTATATAAATCCAGATAAACTAGTATTAATCGCCAGTGCAGGAACCGATGAAGATAACACTTCCGGCAACCGAAATACGCCTACACATACCAATTCAATTTGGTGTTCGGGCAAGCCTAACTCCCGGACAGTCAGAAACGGCTCTAAAGGACGCCCAATTGCCTTACTAAGAAGCACCGTGACTTTGTACCCTAAGTTCGCTAGTGCAGTGACTTGTTGTACTACAAAAATGCCTGAGATGGGGTTGCCCTTTGTAGGCCAATAACCAGAGACCACTAAAATCTGGGGCATCACTGTAACTCCCTCTTAATTCAGGCTGTTCTATCCAAAAACTTCTTTATACGAGCAGCGAGAATGTCGGGCAACACATCACCCATCAATTTTCTAACCACTCGATACTTCCAACCCAAGTAATGCTCAAAGTTACGGGGCGAATGCTCTAACGCTTTATCAAACACAAGCCGCGCATCTTGAGCGCTATCATGATATATAAGTTGCCTACCCACACCCCATAAGTATGCAGCCCACGCATCTTTCACTTTCTGAGATACTGGCTTGGGAAAATTATCATAGACTTTTTCTAGTGCAGACAACTCTTTGAACCCATCAAGCTTCCGATTGGATATTCTTCCCGGACTATCATGAAACCGCTGTTTATAAACAAGCACATCACCAAACAAAAACCTGAAACCGTTAGCGACCAACCTTAGATTAAGATCCCACTCCTGCCTAGCATGCAGGTGGCGACTAAATCCTTTTACGGCATCGAGCGCACTTTTGGGGTACAAAGATAAAGACGTAACAATATTATTTAAAATTAAGACATCTAGCGACTCACCCACCTTAATAGAAGGAGGTCTAACTGACTCCCCCTTCCCCTCAATCAAAGCAATTGAGTACCCGAAGCTAATATCTTTGTCACCTAAACCCGTTGCAATTTCGAATTGGCGCTGTAAAGATGAAGATATTAGCAGATCATCAGCGTCGAGGAATTTTATATAGCGCCCTTTCGCCAAAGATAAGCCATGGTTCCTAGCGGCATTTGCTCCTGCATTCTGTTGTCGATGATATTTTACATGAGGATACTCAGCAACAATGCTTTGGGTTTCATCACCGGAACCATCATCTATAACTATATGTTCTATAGAAACTCCACGTTGATCTTTGACACTCTCTATGCACTCTCTTATATATTTTTCGCCATTGTAAACCGGGGTAACGACAGAAATGTCAATGCCCATTAAATAACTCCATGCTAATCAGATATAGTTTTGTAAACATCCCTGCTTTAGTTGCACCGTTGATTAGAGTTTTCCGGCCTACAATGAGGCAAAGGAGAACTCTAATCACGCATTCACCGATTTTAGGGGATGGTTACAATACTGACCTGGGTTTCTGCTGGACAATTTCACTTAGCTGAAAACCGAACAGCGGGGGTATGCAGCACGAACATCCAATAGTCCGCTAAGGACTGGCAGATCTTTTCCCGATTAACCGTCCATCAACTGCAGGAGAGCAGCTTGTCGCGGTATTTGGGCCTGCGGTGGGTCACGATTTTGCTCAATGTGTGAGCCTACCAGGCACTCGCCGGCGTGGACGGAGAATAGGGACTGGTGAAGAGACTACCTCGATACTTTGCGTCTAAATTGCTTGGCAATTGCGACTGCGTACTGCTTTGCCAACCGAAGCATAAGCTTTATCGAAAAAACCCTAAAAAACACGTTAACCATCAACATGTTGGGAATAGGTGCCCCCGATTGAATAGAACGATTAGATGCAGCGACCAGCATCCCTTGCGTTCGCGACAACCAAAGATCCTCATGCTCATTAACGATTTTGGGGTCCTGCTGCTTAAGAGCCATAAGAGTTTCTAATACTTGCATCATGCCCGCGGCATTCCTCCGAGTCACACCACCTGCCATGATTGATCCCTCCCTCACCCTCCGATGGAACAACACCTCAGTTAGTGAGCAACATTCTTTAATGGCAAAAAACAAAGGAAGGAGGATTTCCTCATCTTCATGGACGATTGGTTTGAACCGAAGCCCGGAATTATTCCAAACTGACCTCTTAGTTACATACAGACAAGCACTGGAAAACTGCGATTGAGTTCTCTGAAGCTCACGGTACATCTGAGGGCCGTTATCGAATACTGCGTTTATTTTTCTTTTGTAGTTCGGAGGATTAAACGCAAACTTTTGCCCTTTGTCTGCGAAAGACTCACCAGAAAACACAATCATGTCAGGATCTTGATATTCGACGACGGCTTTTTCAATAACCGTCATAAACGCCGGGGCCATTACATCATCGGAGTCAAAAAAATATACATACTCGTAAGACGCCGCTTCAAGGCCGGCGTTGCGTGCAGGCCCTAACCCTCTATTCTCTGTATCTATCACCTGAACAATTGGGTTAGATTCATACTTTGAGATCACCTGACGGGTTTTATCAGTACTTCCATCATTAACAATAATCACCTCATCTGGTGTTATTGCCTGATTGAGAACTGAATCAACTGCTTCTTCGATGTAATCCTGAACGTTGTATGCGGGTATTACCACCGTTATTGAAAAACCAGAAACTGGCATCATCTGCTCCGAAGCTTGTTTCTCAGAGGTGAAATCAAATGCACTGCCACCCACCGAATATGTCTGTAACACCTCAATACCAGATATTTCATGGTTGCTTGAAAGGCTGAAGAAAACTCAAGTTGATCCAAGATCGTCGTAGCTGCGGTGGTCATGTGGTATTCAAAAGCATCATTTGCGACTGCATCATCTATGTCAACTTTGAAGTGGCCAGCCATATACAGTTTGGAGTCAACGGTCATTCTTGTTTTCTGACATTGACTTTTTAAAGACCAAACGCCCCCCCCATGCACCCGATAGGCAGAAAGAACTTCCGCTCCAAGATATACAGCTCCGCCGAACTTACTCAGGTATGCAGCCAGACACACATCCATTGCTGTTGGGAGATTCCGCTCACCTTCCCAAGGAAAGCCTACATTGCGGAACATTCTGGTAAACGTAGGAGTAAATGGTGATCTAGCCAATTTTTTCGGTGACAAGTACTTATTGTTGGCTGGAACTATTTCCGCGAGCACCTCTCGGTTTTCGTCGACCTTGTAAGCATCGTGAAAACATAAGACGCATCCAGGGTTCTCAGTTAACGCGGCAACTTGCTTTTCTAACTTATTTTCCGAAATCCAAAAATCATCCCCTTCGCAGAGAGCGATGAACCGGCCCTGCGCTCTCGGGAAATTGTAGGTCAAGTTAGGACTCAGGCCTTGCGAGAACTTATTCTCAGCCTGGCAAATCAGCTTAATGATTCTTGGATATTTTTCTTCATACTTCCGAAGTATTTCAGAGGTTTCATCAGTCGATGCGTCATCATTGATCAGGATTTCAAAAGGAAAATCGGTTTTTTGACTAAGAATGCCATTCAGTGCATCTTCAATATACTCACCGTGGTTATAGGTAATACAGCAGACACTTACAACAGGAGAATCAGGGTCTCCTTGCCACCCGCTCATGACCTCTTCCTCAGTCCTTGGTGATGGCGGCTTAGGCACGCGCTCCCCCGGCCCCAAACTCATAATCCGAGCCTTTCGCGATTCAATCTCTCTCAGACCTGCATCCAACTTCACTGATCTCCATATGCCTTCGGGCCAAATTTCTTCGTCAGGTGATCCGAGGCTTTAAGCCAGATTATCCGTGCCCCTTCTGCTCTCAACACAACACTAACAACCAAGTATACAATCACACCTACTATGCCCGATAAAATCAATGTCAAAATCAAAAACGAAAACTCTGTTTGGGCAGTCCACCATGAGGTAAGAGCTGCTGCACTGGCCGCAGCCAGTGGTTTTACTACATCCTTGACCTGATCAAGGAGCGAATACCCAACCAGTCGTGCAGAAAAATATGTGTTGGGAATCAACCCTAAAAAGCCCGCAATCACCTGACTTACAACAATCCCAAAAACACCAAATGGTATCGCCATAAACAGCATCGCAAGGTTTACCGCTTTTTTTACCAACCCCACCTTAAAAATCAGGTCCGACCGGCCTTTTACATTCAGAAGATTCATATTCAACGCATGCAAGGGGTAAAGTACACCAACAACACAAAGCAGCTGTAAATAAGGCACCGCCCCAGACCAGCGTTCGTCAAACATTAACTCAAATAGCACCGGTGCAAGGCCGGCCAGTAGCCCCATAATCGGCGCAATAATAAACATCATTAGCTGCATGATCTGTCGGTATTTGTGCAGTAATGCTTCATTATCGTCCTGAAGGGTCGACAATGCTGGAAACGTTGCTCCTTGAACCGCATCCGTCAATTGCAGGGATACAAGATTGCTCAGTTTCTTTGCCAAGAAATACAAACCGGTCATTTCTGCACTGAAAAAGCGGCCGATCACCAAAACGTAAGAGTTTCGAAAGAGCACATTCAGCCAACCTTCCGCCAACAAACTCCGACCGAAGCGGAACAGGACTATGAACGAACCCATACTGAACTGAAGAGCAGGTCGCCATGTGCTAACTGACCACAAAACAAGCGCGGAAACCAAGGCTGAGCTTAACATCTGAACCACCAAGCTCCATACACCCCACCCATTCCACGCAGCGGTTACAGCCAAACACCCTGACACTGCGACACTAAGAGTGTTTGCCTTCATCTGGGACTTGAAGTCCATTTTACGGCTTAACACCGCTCCCTGAACAACCTTGGTCGCGTTAATGAACACTACTAGTCCCATCACCTGTATTAACGAAGTTAATTCAGGCTGATTGTAGAAACTAGCCACGAAAGAAGCAGCAACACACAGAGCCACATACGCCAGTACGCTGAGAACCAAGTTGGTGTAAAAAACCGTATTAAGGTCTGCCTCAGATACCATTTTGCTCCGTATCAATGCAGTACCCAGGCCCGAGCTGATTAAAACGGACGCAAGTTCGAATACAATCGTGGCCATTGCAACCAGACCAAACGCTTCTGGCGCCAAGAGTCGGGCGAGAAACAGCGTAAAAATCGTGCTCGCTCCTCGGGTCAGAAATAGACTTGCGAGGTTCCAGAGAACACCAACACTGATTTTCCGGTTCATGTGTTTCATAGTGTAGCAACCGAATTCACGTACGATTTTCCCAAGGGAACTCGCTTGAGTCAGACTCCACACCTAAGAAATCGACAAATCTTTTATAAGCACCAGCTTCCGCAACGTTTAGAACTAGAAAATCGTCAGATCTTCCAGAAAAGTAATCCATGACACTCTTGTTATAATCAAGGTAAAACGTTTTGAGAATTTCCTCATTATAAGGATCATTCCTTGGCGTTTTGAATAAAGCCTGATTGACATCCCACGGGCGCCCTTTGTAAGAGTTTACTGCCTCTTTCAACTGTCTTTGTGTAGGCGGCGTTCCGTCTCCGTCACCCCACAGCTTTGAATGAAACCTCGTAATTGATCCATACCATTGATCTTCATCGTCTCGAACTGTAAGAATAAATTTGCTGCCAGGAAATGCTTGATCGACCGACTTAAACGTTTCCGGGAATGAAAATGGTGAGTCTTGAAACGCCTGAGCAGTTTTACAATATTCAATGATGGGTTTAAAGTCCCGTCTCAGCCATGCATGGAACAGAGGTTTCGCCTCTCTTTCACTAGCCAACATATAACCGAGGTCGTGTAGGGCTTTTGCCATCGTTGTTGTACCAGTCTTATTAAGACCAATAACGAAGACTTTTTTTCGTCGACGAGCCTTTAATTTACAAGATTCTTGCCTTGCCTTTCGTCGCAGCAGTCTCGTTATTTTTATAAAGTGTCGAATAATATTTTTATACATTAGTGAATGTCTCATACTCCCTTATCAAAAATAGCATTAAGACGCTCATACTGTTTCCCTTCAGGGAATCGATGCTTCATTGAAGAAGTAAAACGATAACTAAAAATGTTTTTCAAGCTTGTGCGATTATAGATCCACTTGACAACCCAAAATACTATAGGACTTCTTGATAGAGAACGGCGGAACACACCTTCAATTCCTTTAAAGTCTCTAACCTTTTGAACCTCTTTGCCTGATTTTTTCTTTTCGTTAACTCTTTTCGCATCGAAAAGTATACTGAACTCATCCACCGGAACTTCCAATACATCAGCCCACCCCTGATAGGCCGACGGAGCCTTAACCGCCAGATCCTGGTATTGAAACACAGCAACATCAAACCTATTTTGTAGCTCTGGAAGCCACTGAGAGTAAAAGAAAGACTCAAATAGAACGTCACTTGGATCAGACAACAAACGTTCAACATATTTTTGGACGGAGTTCAACTCCTGAACCCTTGAGCAAAAATCTGGGTAAAGCTGAACATAGAGTGAGTACAGGTAATCGACAGGATCTCTCAGGGTAACGACAACCTGGACGTCATAGTCTTGAAAAATGGCGTTTAGGTTTTCGAACTTCTTTTTGAGCGGTAGATTCTCGTTACCTGGATAGGCAACCATCAGCCCCTCGTCACTGAATACATTAAGGACATCCGAGTCCAGCACTGTAGTAAGCTGCTTTCTGGCTTCCTCTATGGGCAACTTTTCTTCCGCAGCATCCCGAATGAACTTTCCGGAATAGTTGAAAACCTCAAGCTTTGCCGTCTTGTAATCGTAATCTAGGCACTTTCCCAGAAAGTTGATTTTTTTATTTTCGTGGAGCTTCTGAAGTACATTATGCTGAAGTGAGCTTGTCGCAGTCTTCGGAAGGCCAAGATGTAAAAGTACTTTGGGCGTACTCATTTTTTAAACGCCTCGATACCGATTTTATTCCGAATATCGTCAAACATTGCCTTCACACTCCACTCGGGTGTGAACCCAAAAACTTCTTTGGTCTTGGCCATGTTAAACGTGAAGTTTGGCTGCGACGGTTTTTCTGGCCTCGCTATGACTTCCACTGAGCGATCCGCAGAGAAAACCTCTATCATCGTCTCTACTAACTCTTTCAGGCTAACTGGCTGCCCGGTTCCCGCGTTGAATACACCCTGAGCTGTCGCGTGTTCCAAACCAAGCTCTATCAAGCGCGCAAAATCCTTGATGTAGGGCATGTCCTTTGCGTGGGTGGGGTCACCCCACAATTCTACCCGCCCATCCGACACGATCGACCTAAGCATCTGAACATAAGCTTTGGTCTTCAACTCACCATCTACGTAGTAGTTAAAATTGTCATCGGCGCAGTAAACCGTTGGAATCCGGAAAATGATGGTTTGGAGTCCGTATTCCTGGTGGTAATGTTCAATAAGGTCACACGCTGCAACCTTGGAAATTGCATAAACTGCGTGGTCACCGGTAAGCGTCAAGCCTCGTGAATCTTCGCTCTCAATCGGTATACCGTTATAAAACTTATGGGACACGTCTGAGAAGGTCATAATATAAATGATCTTTTTTATATTTGACTTCCTGCAGTACTCCAAAACGTTCAGGGTGCCCGTGATGTTTGTGTCGATATATCGCTGGGGCTCATAACCGGCCATAGTGGCTGGCATCACGCCCGCAATCATCACGACAGCATCAAAATCACTCCCCGAATTTTCGAGACTTTCCGGATTCGTTATATCGGCATGGCGAACTGTGACGCCGGGCTCCGAGAATTCATTACTGGAGTAGGTGGCCGTGACGTCGTGACTTTTTTTCAATTGCTCGATAACGCCACGACCTAAGCTTCCGGAAGCACCGAGAACTAATACCTTTTTCATAGAAAATCTACCTTCAACGCTTCAATTCGGGCCTTACTGTGTCAATCAACAATGACACGAATATCCCACTCCATATTGTCGATCATATCCAGCATTTCCTCTTGATTTGGGTACTTGAGTATCATCGTACCCAAAGTGTCATGGGAGCCACTGAACACATTTACCTGCGTTCCAGGCTTCACCTGAACATCTTGTTCGACGATGTATTCTTTGGCTCTCTCGGAAAGTGACAACTCTTTAAACTTTCCGTCTTCAATGGCATGTACCATGTAACTGGACCAAAAGCCGTTAGTGGGCTTCATTGTCAGCCCTGTACAGGACAAACCAAGCGCTGCATCCACGGTATATTTGACGAGATCCACGCCGGTTGCGTACCGAATGACCTCAGGAATCAGACAGCCACCATTCCTTGGGCCGAGCTCGAGGAAGTAAAACTTTCCATCTTCAGAGAACACGAAGTCAAAGTTCAGTGCGCCCGTTTTCATTTCCAGCAATGTGAGAAGTCGCTGGGTTTCTCTATGGGCGTCATTCAGCAGTTCCTCATTGTGTGATGTGGGAAATGTTTGCCCGATTGGCACCAGACCATTGCAAAGTTCGTCAAAATGCTCGTCCGCCCAGCACCTGAACACGAGTTCCCCATCCAGTACAAAGCCGTCACCCGCAACCTGATAACCCTGTCGCACGATTTTCTCTTCAACAACAACTTTCTTTTCACGTGAGAACTTCAGCGCGTGTTCAAATGCATCGCGAAAATCCTCAGCATTTTCCAAATGGGTAACACCCTTGCTGCCCGATGAGTCTACGGGCTTTACAAAGGCAGGCACACCAATTTCATCCAACCACAACCTTGCTTCTTGCTCGTTATAGAATGCATGTGAACGGGGCACGTTGAACTTGTGCTTGGCCAGAAAATTTCGGAACAAGTCTTTTCGAGCGAGAATCTCCACAGATTCATACGGATTGCCCGGCAGGCCCATTTGTTCTGCCACGTAGGCGGCGGTGGGTGCTGCCGGGTCTGACGCGTACGCGACTATTCCATCAATTTTTTCAACACGGGCAACTTCAAGCACCGCCTCTTTGTCGGTGGTGGACATATTGTAGTACTGATGCGCCAATTTATGCCCAGGGTTTTCCGGCAGGTAATCCAGAGTGATAACTTCATGGCCCTGCTCAAGGGCGTATTTGATGGGCGGAATTTGGGTGGGCGCGCCCCCAAGGAACAGAACCTTTTTCATCCGTTAGTTACCTCTGTCACGATGCCTGTGATTTTATCAATGCTTTCAGTGGAAAGGGCTGAATAGATGGGCAAGCAGAGTATCCGGCTGGCTATGTCATTGGATACGGGTTGGTCTGCCACTGCGCCCAAACACTCCACCGATTCCAACGACGGGTAAAAATACCGCCTGGCCAGCACGCCATTTTCCTTCAGCGTGGCCGCTACTCCCACAGCCTGTTCCTCACTCTCAAACACCACCGGGAAGTAGGCGTAGTTGTAATCCAGTGCTTCCGGTTTCGCTAGCAGTTGCAGGGTCTGGCCCAGTGCTTGTTGGTAGCGGCGCCACACAGCGGCACGGGCTGTCAGGTTTTCTTCCATTTCATCGAGCACACACAAGCCCATCGCCGCCTGCAATTCGTTCATCTTGGCGTTGATACCCAGCTCTTCAATGCTCTGCGGCCCGGTGATGCCGAAGTTGATCATTTTCTTCGCCCGCTCCATGTCTTCCTTGCGTTTGAAAATAATGGCCCCTCCCTCGCCTGAGTGGAACAGCTTGGTGGCGTGGAAGCTAAGGGTGGCGGCATCGCCGTGCTTGAGCAGGCTTTCGCCTTTGTAGTTTACACCGAAGGCGTGGGAGGCATCGTAGATGACTTTCAGGTTGTGCTTTTGGGCGATGGCGTCGATGGCCTCTACATCGCACGCGTTGCCGAATACATGCACGGGCACGATAGCCCGCGTGCTCGGAGTAATGACCGCTCTGATGTTGGCCGGGTTCAGGCACCAGGTATTCGGGTCTATGTCTGCGAATACGGGCTGCACGCCATCCCACTTCAGGGAGCTGGCGGTGGCAATGAAGGTAAACGGGGTGGTGATGGCTTCCGGCTGTACGCCGGGGGTCGCATCGCTCACGCCCAGAGCGCGATAGGCGATCTGCAATGCCAGGGTGCCGTTAGAGACCAGCAGCAGGTTTTCAACACCCAGATAGTTTTCCAGCCTTTGAGTGAGCTCTTGTACCAGTTGGCCGTTGTTAGTTAGCCATTGGCGTTCGTAAATGCCGTCTATGTAACTTTTGAGCTTTTCCCGGTTAGGGAGATAAGGTTTGGTGACCGGAATCATTTAGCGTCTTCCAGAAGTTCTTGCAGGTATTCGCCGTAGCCGTTTTTCTTGAGCTGGTTGGCTTGAGCTTTCATTTGTTCAGCCGTAAGCCAGCCTTGGTTGAACGCAATTTCCTCCAGGCAGGCGATTTTGTAGCCCTGGCGTTTTTCGATGGTTTCTACAAACTGGGCCGCTTCCAGCAGGCTTTCGTGGGTACCGGTGTCCAGCCAGGCGAATCCTCGGCCCAGCAGCTCTACGCTCAGATTGCCTTTTTCCAGATAGGCCCGGTTCACACAGGTAATCTCCAATTCCCCCCGGTGGCTCGGTTTTACTTGTTTGGCGATGTCGACCACGCTGTTGTCGTAGAAGTAGAGGCCGGTTACGGCGTAGTGGGATTTCGGGTGTTCGGGCTTTTCTTCTATAGAGATGGCGCATTTGTTTTCATCGAACTCGACGACGCCGAAGCGTTCCGGGTCTTTGACTTGGTAGCCGAATATGGTGGCACCTTGGGTGCGTTGGGCGGCTTTTCTCAGTTTAGGGGTGAAGCCCTGGCCATAGAAGATGTTATCGCCCAAAACCAGACATACGCTGTCATCACCGATGAATTTTTCGCCGATGACGAATGCTTGGGCGAGACCGTCTGGGCTTGGCTGCACTTCGTAGCTGAGATTGATACCGAACTGTTCGCCAGTGCCCAGAGCCCGTTTAAAGCCGGCCTGATCTTCCGGGGTAGTGATGATGAGGATCTCCCGAATACCCGCGAGCATCAGTACGGAGAGCGGGTAGTAGATCATTGGCTTGTCGTACACCGGCAGGAGTTGTTTGGAGGTGCCGAGTGTTATCGGATACAGGCGGGTGCCGGAGCCGCCTGCGAGGATTATTCCTTTCATACTGTCGACCCCAAACGTTCTCTTTGGTAGCTACCATCTTGCACGCGCTGGCACCAGTCTAGGTTATCCAAGTACCACTGGATGGTTTTTCGAATGCCTGTTTCGAACGTTTCTTCGGGGGTCCAGCCGAGTTCTTTCTGGATTTTACTGGCGTCTATTGCGTAGCGCATATCGTGGCCGGGACGGTCTTTTACGTTTATGACCAGGTTCCGGTAGCTTCGTTCCTGCGGCCGAAGGTCCTGGAGGATGTCGCAGATGGTATGCACGACTTCGATGTTCTGCTTTTCGTTGTGGCCGCCGATATTGTAGGTTTCGCCGGTCTTGCCCTCGGTGACCGCTTTGTAGAGGGCGCGGGCGTGATCTTCTACGTACAGCCAGTCGCGGATTTGGTCGCCTTTGCCGTAGACCGGGAGCGGCTTGCCTTCCATGGCATTCAGGATCATCAGCGGGATCAGTTTTTCCGGGAAGTGGTAGGGGCCGTAGTTGTTGGAGCAATTTGTTACTAGTACTGGCAAGCCGTAGGTGCGGTGCCAGGCTCGTACCAAGTGGTCTGAGCTGGCTTTGCTGGCGCTGTAGGGGCTGCTGGGGGCGTAGGGGGTTTGTTCTGTGAAAAGAGGCAGGCTCCCCCTCTCCCCCAGCCCCTCTCCCACGAGGGGAGAGGGGAGTTCCTTCGGGTGCAGCAGGTCGCCGTAGACTTCATCCGTGCTTATGTGGTGGAAGCGGAAGTTTGCTTTTCTGCTCTCTTCCAGGGTTTGCCAGTATTGGCGGGTGGCTTCCAACAGGGTATAGGTGCCTACGATATTGGTTTCGATGAATTCTGCCGGGCCGTCTATGGAGCGGTCTACGTGGCTTTCCGCCGCCAGATGCATGATGGCGTCTGGCTGGTGCTGGGTCAGCACGCGTTCTACTTCGGCACGGTTGCAGATGTCGACCTGTTCGAAGTTGTAGCGAGGGCTGTCGCTGACTTCGGCCAGGGATTCCAGGTTGCCGGCGTAGGTGAGTTTGTCCAGGTTGACCACTTCATCGTTGGTGTTGTTGATGATGTGGCGGATGACGGCGGAGCCTATGAAGCCGGCGCCGCCAGTAACAAGTAGTTTCATGGTATCGAGTCTGTATTTACTCTGATTTATAGGCGTAGTTGTAGTAGCCGTAATAGCCGTAACTTGTTGCCGCTTTCTTTTCCATCGCGTTCAGGATGGTGCCCTTCAGCGTTACACCACCGGTAGCCAAGCGGTTCTCGGCAATCTGAATTTCTTTTGGCGTGTTCATGCCAAACCTGGCTACCATCAGGGACGTGCCGCACTGTTTGCCGATGATGGCCGCATCGGTCACCGCTAGGATAGGCGGGGTGTCGATGACTACCAGATCGAAGTGTTCGCTCAGATAATCCAGGAATTCACTAAACCGAGCCTGCATAAGCAGCTCGGAGGGATTGGGCGGTGCGCTGCCGCGGCTTACCCAACTGAGCCCCTCTGTTGACGAAGTGCGCACGGCCTGTTGGTACTCCAGTTTGCCAGAGAGCACATCGGACAAACCGTTGGCAGCCTCCTGATTAAACACTTCATGGACGTGGCCTTTGCGCATATCGCCGTCGACCACCACCACTTTCTGTCCCGCCTGAGCGCACGTGGCGGCGAGGTTGGCCGACACGAAACTCTTACCAATGCCAGGACTCGGCCCAGTGATCACCAGGCGATTATCACTGCCTTCCATCATGGCGAAATGCAGGGATGTGCGCAGTCCCCGGATAGCCTCAATGGAGAGATCCGCCGGATTGCGCACCGCTAGGAGTCCTTCTTGATCCGAGCCTTTACGACGGCGCTTGCCGGACGCTTTACTTTTGCTCGCCAGGCGCTTCTCTTCTTCGGAAAGCGGAATGGTTGCATATACCGGCAGGTCCAGTTCTTCAAGCTGTTCCGGGGACACAATGCCTCGGTTAAAGGCGGCCCGAAGCAGTATGATCACCATGGCCAGTAGCAGACCACTCATGCCGGCCACAGCCACAATCAGGTTACGGCGGGGGGCCACCTGGCCCTGGGTAACCGCATCGTCCAGGATGCGTACGTTCCCCACTGTGCCGGCACGCACCAGTCGCAGCTCCTGCATGCGGTTGAGCAACTGTACGTAGATTTCCTGGGTGACTTTTACGTCCCGGCTCAGGCGCAGCACCTGTTGCTGGGTTTCCGGCAAGTTGCCGGTGCGCTCTTCCAGACGGGCTTTTTCCCGCAGCAGTTGGTCTTTCTTTTCCAGCAAGGATCGGTACACCGGGTGATTGGGGGTAAAGCGGCGAGCCAGTTCCGATTCCTGCAGTTCCAGTTCGTTCAGGCTGGCCTCGATGCGCACCAGGCCATCGAGAGCGTTCTGTGTTTCAAAGCTCAAGTCTATGCTGTCGCTCTGAAGCCGATATTCGTTCAGGCGGTTTTCCGCTTTGTTAAGCTGTTCTCGGATTTTCGGGGCCTGTTCTTTCAGGAATTCCAGGCTCTTGTCCGCCTCGGCCGCTTGCCGTGCGATGTTCTGGGTGAGGAATACCTGGTTGGTGGTATTCAGGCTGCGAACCAGTTCCTGCTTGTCTGCCCCCTGCAGGGTCAGACTAAGAATGCCTGTGTCCTTGCCCTGTGGGCTTATTTTCAAACGGTTCTTCAAGCCATTTATGGCAGCCAGCCGGCTCTTCTTGATGACGGTGAAGCTGGCGCCGGCCGGGGCCTTCAGCTCGGCTACCGTGAGTTCAAGCCAGGGTTCGTCAACGACCAGTTTCTGGCCAACGCTACCCTGCCCCAATTGATTGTCCTCAGCGTCTTTCAGCAGATAGCGGCCCTTGCCCAAAGATTGGAGAGTGAAATCCAGCGTACTGCTTTCGTGGCTGGCGACCAGTTCACTGATTTCCAGGGTTTCGCCAGCCCATACGGAGGCCTTCCCTTCCATAAAACCCGGGCGAGCAACACCCTTACGGCGGAGCCAGTCGCCGACAATAGGAAGACTGTCGGGCTGTATTTCGATATCCAGATCCGTCTGGTCGACGACCTGGCCCAGAATCATCCGAGAGCGGAGTATTTCGATTTCGGTACTGGTGCTGGACTCCTGCTTACCAAGCAACTCCGACATGTCAGTGCCGGGCATAGTTCCGGACTTTTTCTCCACCTGGACCAGGGCATCAGCCTGGTAGATAGGAGTGGACAGTGTCGCGTAGACAAGACCCGCCATGGCGAGAACCAAGGTGAGTAGGACGATGAATATTTTGTGATCCCACAGGCTGCCAAGCAAAAAGCCGATGTCGATTTCGTCGTCGTTCTGGCGGATCTGGCTGCCGGAGGGGGTGGTACTTGGTTCGCTCATTTGTTGCTCTTGCTCATTATTTTAGCTTGGGCAGCCAGGTCTGTGCGGAGTCCTGGAGCATTTGGTGCACGTGTTCAAAGGCTTCGCGGCTTTTCTTATAAGGGTCCGGGATGTCCGGTTTACCGGGTAACCAATGGGTCAGCAGCATGGTTTTGCCGGCGGCGACCGGATCTTGCACCCTGACCTGAGCGCGTTGACCTTCACTCATCACCAGAATCAGATCCGCGCGGCGGAGCTGTTCGGTGGTGACTTGTTTCGCCCGGTGCTCGGTCAGGTCTAGCCCCACCTCACGGGCCAATTCGGCGGCCGTCGGGTCGGCTTCGTGGCCCACCAGCGCGCCCAGCCCGGCGGATTCTATGGTTTTGCCGGGTAGGTTGGCTTTTAGCAGGGCTTCGGCCACAGGGCTTCGACAGATGTTACCCACGCAAAGTACCAGAATGTGATTAAACATGGTCTTTGCCCTATTCCCCGAGGTTAAACGCCCGGTCACCCAGGAACAGTGCAGTAAATGACGGCACCAGCAAAGACACCACACGGTTCCAGCGGGCCAGAGGGGCGGCAGTAACGTACACCAGGTCTCGATTTTCCAAAGTGAAGCTGTCCGCCATCACCATGGCGGTGGCGTCTTTCAGGTTCAGCTGGTAGAGATCGATCAGAGTATCACTGTCGGGGCCTGCCTCTTCAGATCGGCGCACTACAAACACGCCAGTAGCACTCGACTGGCGCTCGTTCAGGCCACCTACGTTGGAAATGGCTTCTGCCAGCGAGAGTCCATTACGGCCCATGGGTAATGTTTGGGTTTTAGCGACTTCCCCCAGGACAAAGACCTTACGATCGTTACCCAGTGGAACGTTAATGACATCTCCGCTTTTAAGCAGCACGTTATGGTGCTTGTTGCCTTTTTCGAACACGTCTTTCAGGGACAGTGTGTAGTCACGCCCATTCCGGGTCAATATGACATGGCGCCAATCGCCATTCTCTTCCAGACCGCCAGCTTGGCTGATGGCGTCGACCAGGCGGGTGGGCACATTGGTGAGAGGGTACACACCCGGCTCATCCACTGCACCGCTTACGTAGATGCGCTGGCTTCGGAAAGCAGCGACGGAAACATCAACCTGTGGGGACTCCAGATAAGCAGAGAGGCGTTCCGCTACTTCTTCCCTCACTTTCTGGGTGGTTTTTCCGGCGACGTTTACGTAACCAATGTACGGGTAATAAATATCGCCATTTTCGTTAACGACGTTCCCGGATTCCTGGGAGCTGCGCTCAGAACCTGCGGGAATGGTGAGTTCCGGGTGGTCCCAAACCGTAATTTGCAGTACGTCACCAATACCGATGCGGTATTGGAAATCACTATCTTTCAGTAGCAATTCTTCAGGTGGAAGGGGCACTTCGGCGACGATCGCCTCACGCAGATTGGCTGGACCAATGCGGCTCACTTTCACCAGATGACTGAAGTCTTCCTCTGGCTGGCTTTTATAATCGGAAGTCCAGCCGCCGGCACTGATGTGTGAGCCAGGGGCAAAAGCGCAACCTTGCAGAATTAGCAAGGCCAAGGGAATCAAAATCCTCAATACCATAGTTGTAATGCCGGGACGCTTGTTAGTTACAGGGCTAATAATGCCTGTTTCATTCAAAACAACAAACAAAGGGGCTGGCAAAGCCAGCCCCTTTGTAGCGCTTTAACCGCAGTTAATTAGCTGCCGGTCGCGCCAGTCGCGCCTGTGGGCTCTTCTTCCTCTACCACTTCTTCGATGATCTCTTTTACGATTTCATCTGCATCAGCCTGCTCTTCGATTTCCTCGGTAGTCGGAACGGAAGGCTGCACTTCGCTTACGATCGCGTCAACCAAAGTTGTTCTAATAGCCTCCAAAGGCAGACCAACGGTATCATCGTCAACTGCCTGCTTTACGTTGGTTGCGCTCAGTTTTTTCACCAGGGCACCAAAGGCGGCGGTTTCGTTGCCATTGGCGTTGGCGCTGGCCTGTGGAGCCAGGGTTGCAATTTGCTGGCTCAGTACCTGGTTAACCAGGTGAAGCTTGGCAGCATTTGTCTGATCATCCTCGGACGAGCTTTCGTCTGCCTTCGCGGCAATCGGGTCAAAGGAGGTGAGGTCCACACCAGAAACACCGAGTTCATCTGCCAGCTCAGCGGAAGCGCTCGCCTTGAGGCTCGCCAGACTGTCTGTTGACCCGCCCGCCAGGGCTTCTTCAATTTTAGACTGGACAATGGTGCTGAAGCCACTGATGGCCTCGCTGCCAGCCGGTGCCAGGAATTTGAGATTGGTGTCGACCGACGCATTGTCGTCTTCATCAGTAGTAGCGGATGTCGTCTGCAGAACCAGGGGCAGCTGCAGCTGCGCATCTGTTAGGGTATCCAGCGTGAATCGACCACCGACACCAGTGGTTGTGCTGGGCTCGCCAAGGTCGCACGCTTTGTTGAGGTTTTCATCGATACATACCACGGCGTTGTTGAGGTAGCCGTCGTACGCGAAGCCTTCGGTGGAACCGTCGCCGCCGTTATCTGGCGAGGAGCCACTGCTGGACGAACACCCTACGATTACCATGGTCGGCGCCAGAATTGCCGTGGCGGCCAAGTTGCGTGAGAACTTTCCTTTTTTAAATTGACTCATAGTAGCCTCTTAATCTCCTGAATGAGCTTTCGCACGTTTTGGTTATTGCTTCTTGATGTTGGCTGCGCTTCGCCTATGCTGCAGCGCCCTGACGTTTATTGGCCACCGAAGGCCTGTTTTGCTCCCACTATAGGCAAGTGAGGCTAAAACGCAATCACACTTTGCTTCTTCTTGCATTGAATTTTATGGCTTTTCGGGCCACACGGCCGACCCACTCAGTCATTGGTGAGCCGTCCACGATTTAGATATAGGGACTGTATCGGGTTGGCTGAGCGCACAATGGCGGCACCACCAAAAGCGGTAAAGTTTACGTCTTCGTTGATTCTGGACTGAACATTGTAGTTCCAGTCAACGTCCCCTCGAACCTGTGCATACTTGAACTGGCGAGTTTTCTCTGGCGAGAGCGGAATCACCCACCCCAGGCTGACAAAATCCGCATCGGTGCTTTTATAACTCAGGGTTATCGCATAGTCCCCGAACCAGAAACGGCTATCCAGGCGAAAACCGGTATCCTCGGCGAAGAACTGTCCACCATAGACATCAAACTGGGCATCCAGATCCGGGTTGTAATAACTGTACTGGCCCAACATCTGATTGCGCTTTACGCCGCTGTCATCTCTGTGGCGGAAGGTGCCCCCCAGATAACTCAGACTGTGATGACCATTTGCACTAAGAATCATGGTCTCGTTGAGGCCACCGTTCCAGTCGATGGCATAGCGACCGCCGTGGAAACTGGTGTACAGCTGGGGATGAAGCTTGAAGGTCTGCTGGACTTCCGCCTCAATCAAGGCGTTGCGCTGCCGGTCTTCATAAAACACACCGCCCCGCTCAAAATCCTCGGTTCGGTATATCTCAGTGTTGTAGGTCGCGGAGGCTAGTGCCCCGGTCCAGAGTGAGGCAGACACTTCGGCGCTGATGCCAACGGAGGCATCCCAAACGCCGAATTCGGTCGCCACACCGGAACTGATGGTCGGGCTGAGGGTGATGCGCGGTTTCCAGGTGGGGCCGTAGCTGCCCTGGAAATCCCACTCACGTTCGTTCCGGTTCAGCAGACTAGTGTCGGAAAAGCCTGAGGCAATGGCGTAAGGCTCGTCGCTGCCATCCGGATGGGCCGCCTGTAATGGAACGGTTCGCTCTACCACCGAGATATTCTGGTTCAGCAGGGTGAGCTGGGCGTTCTTGTGAGCACCGGCTGCGGCCTTGGCCCTTCGCGCTACGTCGAGAACGGAATCCCGTTCGTCACGCACGTAGATGTTGTTTTCCCACTGAATATAGAGGCTGTCGCCTTCGCTGGCGACGGAGACACGGTCGTAGCCGGCGCTGACCAGGTCTTGGCCGAGGCGGCGGGCGGTCTGGGTGCCGGTGTTAGTGGGTTTGCTGTCTGTCTCTTGTTCTGGGCTTGTCGGATTACGGCTTGGCCTAATCCGACCTACTGGGTCTGAATCTGTCGGATTACGGCTTTGCCTAATCCGACCTACTGGCTCCAGGCGCTGTTTGCTGGGTTTGTTGCCGAAGGGAATGGTCAGGCCCAGGGAGAAGAAGTTGCGGTCGTTGTCGGTGTCACCTTCATCGTAAGCGAGAACTTTTCCCTTTACCTGCATGCCATAAGGTAAAAGTCCTTCTGGCGATGCGGCTCCCAATCCCAGACGTACATCCTGACTGTCGTACTCGGCCATGACGTTTAGCCAGGGGACGGGGCGGTAGGATACGCCGCCAAAAGCACCGTCCAGGTAGCGGTCGGCGGTTTTGGGGTCACCATAGCCTGCCGAAATCTCGACGGGCCCGAACTGTCGGCCGGCAACCACATAAACGGACTCAAAATCATCCGTTTCGCCCCCCAGATCCTGCACACCGGCCGCTAAGGTGAACCAGTGTTCCGGGATGAACGGGGCCTGAACTTTGATATTCGCTGACAGATCGCGGATACCACATCGCTCCTTGTAACAATTCGCCTGAGTTCTATCCCAGGTAAGGCGCCCACCTACTTCCACGAAGGGGAAGACACCGAACGTGCCGGCAATGTTGTTGAAATAGCCGTACATATCACCCGCAGATTTCTGGCGAGTAGCCAAAGCCTGATCCGAATACATGACATCTGCCTGGCCATGGTCGAGTACGGTGGCCGAAGGCACATTGAGGTAGCCACTGTAACCCGGGAACGCCAGATCACGTGGCGCGGCCTGCGCAACGGCCAATGAAAGTCCGCCGGCAATGCCAGCCAGGGTAATCGGCTTCAGACACGCTACCGCCCCACCGACCAGGGTCCAGTGTTTTGAGGTCATATAATTGGTCTGTTGGTGACAGGTTTTCGAGAGGCACGGCGAGAGGCTGCCCCGACCAAATCCCTGTCAGGTGATTTTTGTGACGTATATCAAATTTGTGACGCAATTCTACCGAAGATAAGATTACAGACAAGTGACAAACCGTAATGTTGGCCTCAACTGATGTTGCACTGGCGTTAAACAATGCAAAAAATCCTGGCCGTGCAAGCCCCGGGGTGGATCTATTTGTCGGATTACGCCTGCGGCTAATCCGACCTACGGGGGTTGCCGGCCAGCGCTGCAATCGGCACCTTTACGGCCTGCTGTTTTTGCATAAAGCTGACCAAAACAATGGCTCTCTCTTCGCCATCATAGGCCTGAAAAATGGCCTCCAGCCCCTGGAATGGCCCTTCGCTGAGCGCCACAGACTGCCCTGGCTTGATACCACCCTGCTCGGCCACGGTATGCAGGCTGTCCTTAATGTGCTGGATGACATCGTCACCTATTGGCGCCGGCTTATTAGCAAACCCTACCACCCGCAGCACGCCACGAGTGGAGCGGAGCTTGGACCACATGGGGTCGGCCTGGTCCAGGTTGACGAACAGGTAGCCGGGGAAGAGCGGCTCAAGCTTTTTGGAGCGCTTGCCAGCTTTGATTTTTTCCACGGTGATTTTGGGGTAGAAGCAGGTTATGTCCTGATTCTGGAGGTGTTCCACCGCGCGATCACCTTGGGCGGGTTTGTGTTGCAGTGCGTACCACGTCATTGACGTTACTTCCCTGTTGCAATGAAAAACGGGTTCAGCAGGTCTTCCTTGCCGTATCGTAACGGCTCACCCTCTAATGTTTCCACTTTGCCACCGGCCGCTGCCAGAACGGCATGCGCCGCGCCGGTGTCCCATTCGCAGGTTGGCCCCAGGCGCGGATACAGATCGGCGCGGCCTTCGGCTATACGGCAGAACTTGAGGGAACTGCCAGCCTGGACCAGTTCATGCTCGCCCACTTGTTCGATGAAGGCTTTTGTTTCTTCGTTCAGGTGGTTTTTACTGGCGACGACTCGTTTGGCGGCCTTTGCCTCGGCCACCCGTATCGGCAATACTTTGCCCGTACGGTCCCGCCGATAAGCGCCCTCGCCTTTCGCACCCCAGAAAGCTTCTTTCAGGGCTGGCGCGGTAACCACGCCCAACACCGGCTCACCCTCCTCAATCAGGGCGATGTTAACGGTGAATTCGCCGGTCCGCTGGGTGAAGTCCCGCGTGCCATCAATCGGGTCGATCAGCCAGAAGCGGTGCCATTGTTGCCGCTCTTCCCAGGGGATGCTGGCGCCCTCCTCCGAGAGAATGGGCGTGTCCGGTGTAAGGTTTCGCAGCCCCTGTACAATCACCTCATGGCTGGCCAGGTCGGCGGCGGTGATCGGGGACTGGTCGGCCTTGTAGTCCACTTTGAAATCGGACTGGTAGATGTGAAGCACCCGCTCGCTGGCTTGATCGGCGATCTTAATGACGTCCGGAAGGATTGAGCTGTAGTGCATTGGGAGCATCCTGCTGTCGGGTTTGGTGACAGTTTAACGGAGTGTGGGTGGTGATGTTAGTGCTGGGGCAATTGCCGACACCCTGGCAGTTGCCTATAAGTAAACTTAAATAGTAAACTAAATCCATGCACAAGCTGACCTACAAAAAATCAGCGCTGAAAGCGCTTCGGAAGATACCCAGACCACAGGCGCAAAAACTCCAGCGCGAACTGGAGTTAATGGCCCAGGCCCCGTACGCCTATCAGGGAGACTGGAAGCCCATGAAAGGCGAGCCGTATTGGCGGCTAAGGCAAGGCAGTTACCGGGCAATATGCAGCATCGATGATGGCGAGCTGGTGGTTTTGGTGTTGAAGGTTGGTTCAAGAGGAGATGTTTACAAATGAATGCCCAAATTATTGAACGGGAAGGCAAGCCGGAATACGCGGTGCTGCCTTACAACGAATACCTGGAGCTACTGGGGCTGGCGGAAGACGCACGAGACACAGCGGACGCCCGAGAAGCGATGCGCGAATTGGCCAACGGTGAGGACGAAACGGTACCCGCCGAGATCGCCAGCCGCCTGATTACCGGTGACGAACATCCGTTGAAGATCTGGCGGGAGTATCGCGGGCTCACCCAGGAAGCCTTGGGCAACGCCGCGAGCGTCGGAAAATCTTACATCAGCCAGATTGAAGCTGGCAGTAAGACCGGTTCCGCCAAGGTCCTGAAATCACTGGCGGAAACGCTGGGGGTAGATATGGACGATCTGTTGGTCGAGTAATTGCCGGGACGCTACGTTTCAGGAAAACAGGGCCGGGGATACTCCGAAGCGCTGGCTGGCTTGTCGGATTACGCTTTGCTAATCCGACCTACAAAGGTAACACCCTGAGTCTGCACCATAGTACCCGTAGGTCGGATTAGCCGAAGGCGTAATCCGACATCAACTGCACCAATCCAACACCAACCCGACACAAATCAAATCCATATCACCAACTCTGCGCTAAGCTGACAGTCAGCATTCACCGAAAGGAGTCACCCCATGAAACTTCGCTTCCTCGGCGGCGCAGGCACCGTTACCGGCTCGCGTTACCTGCTTTCGGATGACAAGCACCGGCTGCTGGTTGACTGCGGCATGTACCAGGGCGTGAAGACCCTGCGTAAGCGGAACTGGGCGCCGTTTCCCGTGGATCCCTCCACGATCGAAGCGGTGGTTCTGACCCATGCCCATATTGACCACAGCGGCTATCTGCCCGCGCTGGTGAAAAACGGCTTCAAGGGCAAGATCTACTGCACCAAGGCCACCCACGCCTTGTGCAAGGTTCTGCTGCCGGACGCCGGATTTCTGCAGGAGGAAGACGCCAAATACGCCTTCCGCAAGAAGTTCTCCAAACACGCAAAGCCGGAGCCGCTGTTCACCGAGAAGGACGCCTGGGAATCCCTGAAGCATTTTGAGTCCCTGCACTACCACGAAACCTTCGAGCCGGTCCGAGGCATGGAGGTGACTTTCACCCCCGCCGGCCACATTCTGGGATCATCCTGTGTGCACGTGCATCACAAAGGCAGTCAGCGCACGGTGGTGTTCAGCGGGGATGTCGGTCGCCAGGACGATGTGATCATGCGACCACCGGAGCCCCTTCAGAAAGCCGATGTTCTGGTGTGCGAATCCACCTACGGGGATCGCCTTCACGCCGAGAGGGATCCCGAGGAGGAGCTCGCCGAGATCATCACCAAAACCGCCGGCCGGGGCGGCATTGTGCTGATGCCCGCGTTTGCCGTGGGCCGGGCCCAAATGCTGCTGTATGTCATTCAAAAGATCATGGGACAGCAACGCATCCCCAAGTTACCGGTATACCTGAACAGCCCGATGGCGATAAAAGCCACGGAGATTTTCTGCCACCACCACAAGGAGCACCGGTTAAGCGCCGCACAGTGTGAGCAGATCGATAACCAGACAACGTTTGTGCGCACCGTTGAGGAATCCATCGAACTGGATTCGGCCCGCTACCCTTGTGTGATCATCTCCGCGAGCGGCATGGCCAGTGGCGGTCGCGTGCTGCACCACCTCAAAACCCTGCTACCCAACCCGCGCAACAGCGTGGTGTTTGCCGGCTTCCAGGCCCCCGGTACGCGGGGGGACGCCCTGGTGAATGGTGCAGAGTCCGTCAAGATCCACGGCGAATACTGGCCGGTAAAAGCCGACATCCATAACCTGGACTCCCTCTCCGCCCATGGCGACTATCAGGAGATTCTGAGCTGGCTGGAACAGGGGCAGCTAAAGCCGGAGAAGGTGTATGTCACCCATGGCGAGATGGTGGCCAGCGATGTGATGCGCAAGCGCATCCGCGAAAAGTTCGGATGGGATGCAGAGGTGCCGGAATTGTTTGATGAGGTGGAGGTTTAGGTACATTGTCGGATTACGCTTTGCTAATCCGACCTACGGGTGAGGTGAGATTGACTGGGTTGCTTGCATTAACTCCGCGCTTTATTACACTATCCATAACAAAACGCGGAGCAAAGCTATGCAACCCATACAGCGGCTGGAGCAGTGGCTTCTCGCTTCCCACTCATCCGGAACCGGACGCCTGTATTCTGCTACAGCCTTTCGATCCTTGTTTCCGGACCTGAGCCAGGGAGCGTACCGAGCGTTACTGCACCGTGCCGAAAAAAGGGGGCTGCTGGAGCGAGTTTGCCAGGGGATCTATCAATACGCGGGCGCACCCGATGACAGTGGTCTTATCCTTTTCCATGCAGCCGCCCTGCTACGTGCCCGACACTTCAACTATATCAGCCTGGAAACCGCACTCAGCGAAGCGGGCCTGATCTCCCAAATGCCCTTGGCCTGGGTTACCGTGGTCAGTACCGGCCGGTCCGCCAAGGTCAACTGTGGTCGCTTCGGAACAATAGAGTTCGTGCATACTGAACGCGCCATGTCTCAGGTCATTGATCAGTTGAGCTACGATTCCGACCGACACCTGTTTCGGGCTTCCTCCAAGCTGGCGCTGGCAGACATGCGACGCTTCAACCGATCGACGATTGACCTGGTACAGGAACCTGAAGATGGGACTGTTTAACACGCTGGTTGACGAAGCCATACGAAACCAGGGGGAGCTGACTGCACTACGCCCCGTGGTAGAGAAAGAAATCCTGCACCATGACATTCTGCGTGAGCTGAGCCATGCGGACTTGCTCCAGGAACTCACCTTTATTGGCGGAACCTGCCTTCGTGCCTGCTACGGCTCCAACCGCTTGAGTGAGGACCTGGATTTCACTGGCGGAGCCAACTTCAAAAAGTCTCAGCTGGAGAATCTCAAGGAAACACTCGAATTCCGGCTCCGGGAAAAATATGAGGTGCCAATCACGGTAACGGAGCCAAAAACAGAGAAGCAAGGGAATGTAGACACCTGGAAACTCCGCGTGAACACTCAGCCGCAGCGACCAGACATGCCAGCACAGAGAATCCATCTGGATATCTGTGCGGTACCCAGCTACCAGATAGTACCAAGGACGATTCGAAACCATTACGGGATCAATCTCGGCACCGAGTCACTTATCATCAATGCCCAGACCCGAGAGGAAATCTTCGCCGATAAACTGGTGACCTTCGCCATGAGACCTGGGCGACTGAAACACCGGGATCTCTGGGATATCGCATGGTTAACTCAGAGCGTAATTGAGCCAGCGTATGAGTTGATAGCCCCCAAACTGGCGGATCATGGAGAATCGGAAGACACTTTTCTTAAGCACGCCGATGAGCGCCTGGAATTGCTGGCGAACGACGAGCAACAACAAAAGGACTTTATTTTTGAAATGTCCCGGTTTATTCCACCGGATCGACTCAACCGAACGGTCCGGCAGGACGGTTTCTGGCCCTACCTGGTTAGCACCGTCACTGAAAAGGTACATCAGGCGCAGCAGCAGTTCGGGAATGAGCCTTCACAGGACAATGGCCCATTATTTCCGATGTAAACCCGCCTACCTTCGGAACATTGTCGGATTACGCTTCGCTAATCCGACCTACGCGGGATGAAGCGGGCGCGTTGCTGGGGTGGGCAACTTTGTCGGATTACGGCTGCGCCTAATCCGACCTACGCGGGATGCAACGGGCTTTTCGTAGGTCGGATTAGTATCGTAGGTCGGATTAGCGAAGCGTAATCCGACATGAATCCGACACCTCAAACCACCCCCGGCAACAATCCACCCTGCAAACGAGTCACCCGATGACTCAGCCGCGCCATCCCCAGGTTGAGCGGAAACAGCACCAAACTTTTGACCGTGTCCCGCACCACCAGGCTGCGGGGCAGGCCTTCGTAGATGTTGATGTAGGCACCGGCCATGGCCACCAGGGAGCGGGACAGGTGCAGGTAATCGCTGTGGATGACAATGCCCAGTTGATAGGTGTTGGAGAGCAACTGCAATGCGGTTTGCATGCGGCGATGAAGGCCCGCAGCTCCCTCCCGCCACAAGGTGCGTAATGCATCCTCGGTTAGCGGCGAGACGTCCCGACGCTCGAGGGTGTCACTCAGGCGGGTGATGATTTCATCCCGGCGCAGGCGGTTCTTCTCCGGGTGAGTACTCATCTCGATCAGCATATCGCCCAGGCGCTCGGTATCTGCCAGTAGCACGCTGATAATGTAATCCCGCACAAAGCTCCACTTACCGGCCATATGGACCGCATTGCCCCAGTCGATCAGGTAGGGCTCCGCGTCCGGCGAGACCATGATGTTGCCCGGGTGCAGGTCGCCGTGGAGCTCGTTGTACACAAAGATGTGCTCGAACAGAGTGAACAGGAAGTTCTCCCCCAGGGTGCGCTGGAAGCGCTTGCGCTCCGATCCCTGCAGACTGCCGATGGCTTTTTTGATGGAAACGGCGTCATCCACATACTCCATTTCCAGTATGCGACTGGTGGCCACGAACACATCCGGCACATGCCATGCCCGGGTCACCCGTGCCCGTGCCGCGAAACGGCGTTGGATGGCCGCTTCGTCCTCAAAATTCAGTTCCTGCTCAAAGCCCCGGGTGAACTCCTTCACCTGGTCCGACAGCGCATGGAGGAACGGCAACAGCTTGGAATGCGGCGCCCAGAACTGGCTGCTCACCAGCATCAGCTCAATGGCCAGGTTGCCCATCTGGAACTCCCGCTCCAGATTATGGCGGGCCACCTTGACGATCACCGGCTGCAGGCGCTCCAGTCCACCGTCGTCCTGAACGACTTTCTTGGTGAGGTAGACCGAGCCAATCGAACCGGATTTCAGCGGCTTATTCACATCAAACTGGACGTACATCTCCCCCGGCAACTTGCCGAAGCAGTCGATAAAGGCTTCATTGACCTCGTCTGGCGTCATTGGATCGACGTCTTCCTGGAACACCGCCAGCTCTGTGGCAATTTCCTCGGGCAGGAAGTCGGCATTGGCCGCTGCCACCTGGGCCATCTTGATAAACAGAGGGCCGAACTCCCGGACCATGCGGGCGACAATCTGCGCCTGGGTGGAGAAATCCTTGGGGTCTGTCTGCAGGAACGGCTTGATATGACGAATCGCCTTGATCTGCCGACGCAGAATCACCAGATCCCGACGCAGGACACTGACCTTACGCCCCACATCCGCCAACCCTTCCTGGTTGGCCTTGCGAATATCCTTGAGGCGATTCACCAGTTCAACAATCAGCGGCTCATAGGAACGAAGCACCAGGCGGATGATGTCGAGGTTGAGCTCGATCAGCCCCTTCAGTTCCGGCGCATCCAGCAGTTCGTGGAAGAAGCTCCAGAATTCATCGACGACGCTCTCCGGTACTTCGATGGGACTGCGGGTAACCACCTGCCCCACCAAAAAACGGATCAGTCCTTCGGTGGTTTCCTCATTGGGGATCAGGCGATACTTGCGCAACACTTTGGTCAGCGAGCGGGACTGCACATTCAGCGGGTGCTCATACAGCGTGTCAAACAGCTCGTCGAGCGCCGAGCGGAGCTGCGCCTGATCAATCGGCTCCAGGTTGCCCGCCAACCGGGCCACCGGCCAGAACGCGCGGGGCACTTTCAACGTCATCGACGTGAAATTACCCACACCCCGGATCGCCGACCCGGTGCGCTCCCTCAGGACAGGGATGTTGATCTGAATTATTTTCTGCTGGTCTTGCTCGCCCATGTAACCTCGTAACCCGGCACAGTGCTGGATGGGGTGGTACTATGCCAGATTATTGCGGGGAGGTTTGGGTGTTTTTGGGCCGAATTTTTGTGGGCGGCAGAAAGATTCTGCGATTATCAGGACTGAACCTAAACAATAAGAACAACTCTATTCGGCGCTTACCACCTCGCCAATATCATCACTGATCTTCAAAGAGATTGAGATATAAGCTTGAGAAAATCGACGCAGAAATACAGAGTGTTAGTCTTAGCTTCAACCTATCCGAGGTGGAAACGCGACCCTGAACCAAGCTTTGTCCACACGTTATGTACCCAGCTAAACCAACATTACGATATTCGTGTGGTAAGCCCCCATAGCTATGGTGCTCGTCAAAAGGAAACACTTGAAGGAGTTAGCACTTGCCGCTTCCGATACGCTCCCTACAAACTTGAAACCCTGGTGTTCGATGGAGGCATGCTGGCCAACCTCAAGCGCAGCCCGTGGAAATGGTTACTGGTACCGTTTTTCATGCTGGGCATGATCATAGCAACCATTAGACAGGTCAAAGTATTCCAGCCTCACGCCATACATTGTCATTGGATAGTGCCACAAGGCTTTGTTCTATGGGTTCTGTCTCTTTTTATTCGCCTTCCGCCCATAGTAATCACATCTCACGGAGCAGATCTATTCAGCCTTCAGGGCCAAATCGGACGCTTATTAAAACGCAAGGCCATCCACACTGCTTCTGCGCTCACCGTAGTCAGTAAAGCAATGACAGAGGAAGCGATTCAGTTGGGAGCAGAACCAAACTCTCTGCATGTTGCACCCATGGGTTTTGGCTTTGCAGAGGCATCAAGCCTGCGTAATCCTCCAGAGGGAAGAGCCTCAGGAAGAATTCTCTTTGTCGGCAGGCTGGTAGAGAAAAAAGGGCTAACGCATCTGCTATCTATTATGCCTGACGTGATAGCGGCGTGCCCCACCGCCCACCTCACGATTGCAGGCGGCGGGCCAGAACGACAGGCCCTCGAAAGTCAGGCAAAGGAACTGGGAGTTATAGACAGAGTGCAGTTTTTGGGCCCTGTTCCCCATGAGGAACTTCCTGCACTTTACCAGTCTGCCAGCGTCTTCTGTGCGCCATTCGTGCAAGCCAAGTCTGGGGACGTAGAAGGTTTGGGGTTGGTTACACTTGAGGCGATCAGCTTTCGTTGTCCGGTTTTGGTTGGCAACGTTCCGGCAATCCAGGATGTCATACCAAAAGATCACCAATCCTGGTCCGTAGGAGACCCCAAAAAACATCACCAATTTTCGAAAGCCTTGATTCAATTGTTGACTCAGCCGCCTACAAGAGAGGATTTGGAAGACCTCAAAAGGCACGTCGAAACTAAGTTCTCTTGGCAACACGTTGGAGAAAATTACAGCCAGATACTGAATGAAACAATTCACTCCAGACAAGCAAACGGAGATTAAAACGCCCGGGCCTTTATCTCCGCTCTGGCTTGCCCCCCATTCTTAATCGAATGACTTCTAGATCATGAACTAGCCGAATAACTATTGCCACACAGAAAACACGGCATCGTTGCCAGACCGACATGTCATTTCCCAGAAAGATGCTTTTTAGTTTTCCTGAAATTGTCCCGCTAGGTTGAATTCGCTCTAAGCCCACGTTTCGAACAATATCTTGATCATCACCTAGTACCCGCCTACCGCCAGCCACTCTCCTAGCCTGTATAATTGCGCTCCGCAGCGTACGGCGCGGCGATGTCCAGATAATTGCATCAGGTGCATATCGAATCTCAGCCCCGGAATTGATTGCCCTCCAGGACCACTCTCGATCTCCTCCCGACAGAAGCTCTTCATTAAAGTCGCCGACTTTCTCAAATAGATCGCGAGCTACGAAGAGATTTGCGGTGGCAGAGAAATGCAGGTCCTTAATGGACCTCTCCTGGCCAAATCCCATTAGAATTTGATATAGCTCGACCGCACTTGGCACTGGGTTTCTTTGGAACAGCACGTTACCACCAACCACAATTGGCTCTCCCATAGGCATCAAAGCAGCTAGCCCCGCACGAAGCCAATGCCGATCTGGCCAGCAATCTGCATCAATAAACACCAGGACATCCCCTTTTGCAGCTCGGCGCCCGACATTTCTTGCAGCATATGCCCCTTTCTTGTCGCACCACAGTAACTGTACTGAAAAAGGAAAGTCTTGGGAGATACCTATTTCTGGAGTATGCCCATTATCAACAACAATAACCTCTACATCAGCAAGATCTATCTCTACTTGACTAGATAGCGCTTCCAGACAGCGGTTCAGCCCAGGCTGATCCTGATACACTGGTATCACGATACTCACGTGAGGATCCATTAGCGTCTCCTAAAAATAGCTTCACCGTGCCTTATACTTCTCTCCAACAAGATCTCTGTTCCTCTGGAATTCAAATCAATCAGAGCAAAACCACCTAGCCGTGATGCCCCTATAGCAGATCAGATTACCGGCAACTTGGACTCAGATTCTACCGACAACACGCTATGCCAAAATCTGGTATCGTTGTGCCTGGATCACTTCCTGTTGTGCACAATTCTGTAGCTACTATCTAATCTCAGGAGCCAAAGGCGATGCGTATTCTCGTTGTCTGCAAAAGGTTTTATACCAACAAAGACCTACTGGCAGACAAATTTGGTAGACTATATCATCTTCCACGCTTCTGGTCGGAAAGAAATGAGGTAATGGTACTCGCTCTCAATTACCACCAGGCCCCAAGCATAAATATTGGCCACCAGAATCTCAGTTTTTCTTCAGTTGATTGCTTACCTTTCCCTATGGGTTTAATTGGCGCTTATTTTCACTGTAAACGCAAATCGGAATCCTTTAACCCTAATGTCGTTATATCAAGTGGCGATATAATTACAGCACACATCGGTTATCGAATAGCAAGAAAAGTAAAAGCGCGCTGGTTTTATGACGTTTATGACGACTATAGATATTTCGGATTAAGTCGCATGACTCAAATGTCAAGGTTATTTCCTTACTTTTGTCGCAATGCTAATGGTATTCTGGCCGCAAGTAAGAGCCTGAGAGACATTTGCCTAACATGGAATAAAAATATTCATGTTACACAAAATGGATATGACCCCACGGTTTTTTACCCTGATGACAAGGCTCAGGCGCGCCAACGGTTAGGGCTCAACCTCCACCTAAAACTTATTGTTTTCACTGGTTCAATTGATAACCGATTTGACGCTCAACTGGTTAAATACGTTATCAACAGGCTACACAACCAGGACCCTGCCATCAGACTCGTGCATGCGGGAAAGATCAACAGCAAGTCGTGGCAAGAGGAGCCTTGGTTGATTAGCTTGGGCGAACTCGATCAACTTAAAGTTGTAGAAGTAATCAGATCGGCTGACGTGTGCATTGCACCATATCGTAGGACCGCACTCTCAGAAAGCTGCAACCCATGCAAGCTCGCCGAATACCTCGCCTGCAGAAAGCCTATTGTTGCTTCAGATATTACTCCCCTGCTCGAGCTTGAGAGTTTAGGCGTAAAACTCTATGAAGCCGGTGGTGCTAAGTCATTTGAAGATGGCTTAGTGCAGCAACTCTCAACACCGAGCTTTAGCACTCCAAATACATCTTGGAGCTGGAGTGACTTAGCAGCTTCTGCCCAACATTTTATTCAACAATCAGAAGAAACTGCCGACTAAACTCACGGAAAGGACTATTCACTATCTTTGTACATCAATGCCGTTATCTGTTCAGAAACCAGCCCAACCATGAATATGACCAATGAAGTGGTGAACATCAATGCACTCATGTTCGTGAAACGGCTCGCGGTAATGAATGTGTAACCATAATAACTAAGCCCCAGCCCAAACACTCCTACAGATACGGGTACAAACAACTTAAGAGGTGAGTACAAGGTTCCGATCTTAAATATTATCAACAGAAACCTGAGCCCATCTTTAAGAGGCCTTATATGACTCCTCCCTTGCCTACGCGCAGCATGAATCGGGATATAGGCCACTTCATAACCCGCCCTAAAAAAGGCCATGGTAGAAGTGGTAGGGTACGAAAAACCATTGGGTAACAGGTACAAGAATTGGCGAAACTTATCAGCTCGAACCGCGCGAAACCCTGAAGTAAGGTCTTCAACGGGTTGCCCTGTCATGTAACTGGCAAGGCGATTATAGAACCTATTGGCAAAACCTCGACCCACACTAGCTTGAGAGCCCTTCTGACGAGCCCCAACAACCAGATCAGCCCCTTCCTCCAGACGTTCCAATAAACGCGGAATATCTCTAGGGGAATGTTGGCCATCGCCATCCATGAAAACAATCACTTCGCCTTCAGCTAAGCGAACGCCACTTTTGATCGCTGCACCATTCCCTCTGGAATACCGATGCACCACTTCCGTTACACTGAATTTATAGCAGACCTCACTGGTGTCATCAGTTGAGCCGTCATTTACTACAATAATATCAGCATCAGGGCACTGCTCTTTGACTTTTGGAAGCAATGACTTTAAAGAGTCACCCTCATTTCTTGCTGGTATAATTATGGTGCAACTTTTCATACTTGAGCCAACATCCAAATAAAAAGTTAATCGTGTCACCAAGGATCACTTAAAATTATGCTATCAATTTTAAGGTCTCCACCATCAAAGGCAGCCGTTGCGTAATGATCTTCCTTATAAACCAGAGGAACTTTTATAAGTTCGCAAGTCCGATCATACTCAGTTTTATCATAATCCCAGTCCGAAGGACAAAATCGCTGAAAAAACCTCTTTCTTTGATATTCAAAGCGTTCGTACTGGGCAGGTCGATATTCAATATCGATCCCACCACTCATCACCTCCAGAATTTGGGAAAGATCGTCCTCAGGTAGCGTTCTTGCCGCAACCATAGCCGGTACTTCGGAAACGATCATCATATTTACGATTTCTGGTGACGCATTTTCCAGAGAAACGTGATGCGCTTGGACAACCACAAACCTATCAACAGAAAAAACAATCAGCAGCGGCCTCTGGCTATATGCGAGCTGCAAAGCAAGAAACAACACACAAAGCCTAACAACAAAAATTACACTAAGATCATTTGCATAACCTTCATTATCAGGCTTATATAAAAAAACACCAAGAACTGGACCTAAAACGGTGAGGGTAGCCAGCAAGCCCAATAGCTTATAATTAACGCCGAATAGATGAAAATAGTTGTCGGGGTACCAGATTTTCAACCAATAAAGGACCACTACTGTAACAATAGCGGTCTCAACCAAACCGAACAAGAGTACGGAGCGTCGATTTAATCTCGAGGTCATTCAGTCAGGTTCCTATAACGCCGCAATATCGAACGGCGGTTCTTCCCTGAAAATCCTGGGTTATCACTGCAAGCATTAATTATTTCTGCCATCTTCCCATTGGAAATTTCACAGTGCGTCCTTTCCAAACAACTAACAATGCTGTTCAGATAGTTGTAATTATTGTTTGAGAACGGAGCGTTTTCGAGCCTATCGAGCAGGGCAAGGAAATATTCTTCACTCATCATATGTCCTTCGAGCGCCTCTAGCATTAGAAGTCCAAACAGCCCATCTGTATACGATGACCTGAGGTCAGCACTCTTTCGGAAATGCTCGGTAGCTTTTTTTATTGCGTCCGCCTTTTGGGCAGAGCTTTCAAGAGAACTGGCATAAACAGCATACTGCTTCCCTATCCCATAGTTTGCTCTAGGTGACTCAGGATGGTTCTCGACTTCACTTATGACATGAATAGCTGGCTCTCCCCACACAGCAGCGCGAGTGATGGTTGTTGCACCTAAGAACACCACCAAACAAACTGCCAATAATGCTCTCAGCCTTGTAAGACTTTCTGCCCCAACCACGAAGTAATACGCGATAACAAACAATATTGAGAACATAGCCAAGTAGTTACGGTGCTCATGCACGAGTTCAAGCGCAAAAACAGTAGACTCAAGTGAATGTGCCGCGAAGAAGAATAGTATTCCAAAAGCTATCACGGGATACTTTCTTATACCCGCTAATGCTCCAATCACGAGTAAAAGCACAGCGGAAATCGATGCAAATGTCGTCCACGGAGAGAAGATAGACCTTGACAAACTGAAGTCATCATGAAAAAGGCCAAGCGAACTGTTTACCGGTATGAATATCTGACTGACATAGAACAACAACACGCGTGACTCAGTAAACAACCGCTCAGTGAGCGTGAAATCCCTATTCGTATAGCCACTCAATACCCATTCGGGGGAATAAAAAATATAATAAAATGCTAGAACAACGGCTGGAAAAATGAAAAATATGCCATAGCAGAGCACCAGGGGAATACTCAGTTTCTTCTCCCCGGCACTTCGGAACTTCAAAAATAACAACTCCAGCAAAAAAAGATAAACCGGAAATAATGCGGCATTTTCTTTGCTGGCCAACGCCAGGGGCCAGAAGACCAGAAAACTAAGCGCATATAGCCCAGTGCGAACCGCCCAACCAGAAGTTTGAATCCGCCTTGCATGCAGATAAGCGAGCATTCCTAGCATGCAAAAAAAAGCGCTCAGCCCTGCCATTCGCTGCACCGGATACAAGACCGTCGTCAGATTAAGTGGATGCAGTAACCACATCAGCATTACCAAAAAAGCAAACAGGTGACGCCGCTGAGCCGGTAATCGTGGAAGGTATTCACAAAGCGAAAGAACCAGGGCATACATCGCCCAGCCGCACATCAGGTGAATAAGCAGGTTAACGAGCTTGAAGTAGTAGGGATCAAATCCGAAAAACACATGATTGAGCGCAAAGCTCAACATCGATAGCGGACGCCCCAAAGGCCCAGCGGTGCCGGAGAGCGCGGCATTCCAGAGCCCTTCGATTGTCAACGAATCAAGCTGTAGAGCCTGATTCCTCAGAATGTTCCACTCATCATCAAAGTAGAAGCCACCTGACAACCCAAGCACATAGGCTGCGATCGTCAGTAGGGAAGCAGTTAGAAGCTGGAAATATACGTTGTTTCGTATCCACATATTAAAAAAGCGCCCGCAGGCGCTTTCCTCAAAGGCTTGGGCGTAAGCCGATGATTAACGGCAGTTAGAAGGCAGGTATTTGGTCGGAATCGCGTCCGCTCCACCAGCTGCACAATCCCACTGCACGCCAGTCGACGTGCCAGTTGCAGTCAGGGTGAAGGTCTTTCCATCAGCAGCATCGCCACCCAAGTCTTTGATCATCATCTCAACCACACCTGTATCGGCATCGGTGCGTGTATATTCCATCTGTTTTACTACGTCTGTTGCGTAGTTTGTCACAGTGGTTTCGAGGCCAGCTTGCCCTTGATCAGCAGGCATCGACCCTTGCGAAACATAGTACTCAGAAACCGCAGTCTTCGCCTGAGATGCGATGGACATCGCCTCCGTGACTTTCGCACGAATTGTATAATCTTGATAAGCCGGAATAGCAACAGCCGCCAGAATACCGATAATCGCCACAACGATCATCAGCTCGATCAGTGTGAAACCGTTTTGCGTCTGGTTCATCTGCATGTTTTTCATTATTAAACCTCAGTGTTAGTCGGTTTTTGAACTCGGGACGGCTCCGGGGCCGGTGGAGCTGTGCCCCGCAACCGGTTTGAGCCTGATTGCTTCCAAGCAGGTGGCGTGCCAACCTTCTGATTCAGCGATCAAATGCCCTGACATCAGTGCAATGCAGACTCCTCGTAAACCACGTCACACACGATCAAAATGTAAAACAATGTCAATAAGCGTCAGTCAGTGACAAATTTGGTCACCCATTCGACGTCACCACTCGGTCATACACCCTACCTATCCTTGAGCTGGATCATGCTTTACAGTTCGTGACTTTCCAAAGCATGCCCAGCCATCTAAACTCTAGATCATTCGCTCTTGGCAGAGTTTCAGCAACTTAGGCAGCACTCTTTATATCCTTTATGGCTACCAATAAATCCAACGTAACGCTTACTGGCCTCGCACGTCGCTTTGTTGAGGACGGGCTGCTCGATGAGGCAACCGCGAAGGATGCTTTCATTCAGGCTTCCCAAAATCGTATTCCGCTGATCACCTATCTCGTCCAGAACCGACTGGCTGATAGCAACGGGCTGGCCTTTTCCGCCGCCATGGAATTTGGTGTGTCCGTTCTGGACCTGAATGCTTTTCTTCCGGAGATGCTTCCGGAAAAGGTGGTTGATGAAAAGCTGATTCGGAAACACAACGCCCTACCTCTATACAAGCGCGGGAATCGCCTGTTTATCGCGGTCTCTGACCCCACCAACATCCAGGCGTTGGATGAGATCAAGTTCAACACAGGCCTGAGCACAGACGCCATATTGGTTGATGACGCAAAACTCCATGAAGCCATCGACAAATACTTGGAATCCCAAGACTCCACAATGGGGGACCTTGAGGATGCCGACCTAGAAGGGGTGGAGACCGAAGGTGGCGAGCAAGAAGACGAAAGCGCAGTTAGTGTCAGCGAAGTTGATGATGCACCGATTGTTAAGTATGTAAACAAAATGCTTCTGGACGCTATCCGCGGTGGCGCGTCGGACGTCCATTTTGAGCCTTATGAGAAAGTCTACCGGGTGCGCTATCGAACAGACGGCATTCTGAAGGAAATGTCCCGCCCCTCTATTAAACCGGCGCCAAAGATCTCGGCCCGTGTAAAAATCATGGCGCAGTTGGATATTTCGGAGCGCCGGGTTCCCCAGGATGGCCGGATCAAGATGAAGCTTTCCAAGACGAAGGCGATCGATTTCCGGGTCAACACACTGCCGACCCTGTGGGGCGAAAAGATCGTTCTGCGGATTCTGGACCCCAGCCAGGCCAAGTTGGGCATTGATGTATTGGGGTATGAAGAAGATCAGAAGAAGCTGTATATGGATGCCCTGAAGCAACCCCAGGGCATGATCCTGGTGACCGGCCCCACCGGCTCCGGTAAAACAGTCTCTCTCTACACCGGCCTGAATATTCTGAACACACCGGAATTGAACATTTCCACAGCCGAAGACCCGGCAGAGATTAACCTGGAAGGCATTAACCAGGTAAACGTAAATACCAAGGTGGGCCTTGGGTTTGCCGAGGCCCTGCGGGCGTTCCTGCGGCAGGATCCGGATGTCATCATGGTGGGGGAGATCCGGGACCTGGAAACCGCGAATATCGCGATAAAAGCGGCCCAGACAGGCCACCTGGTGCTTTCTACCCTGCATACCAACAGCGCGGCGGAAACGCTGACACGGATGATGAACATGGGGGTTCCCGCGTTCAACATTGCCACCTCTGTGAGTCTGATAATTGCCCAGCGCCTGGGCAGAAGGCTGTGCAATAGCTGCAAGAAGCCTGCGGAGATCCCCCACGATGTGTTAATAGCGGAAGGGTTCACACAGGAACAAATTGATACAGGCTTCACGTTGTACCGCCCCAAGGGCTGTGATAAATGCAATGGAGGGTACAAGGGACGCGTCGGTATATACGAAGTGGTTAAGATTACCGACGAGCTGGCAAACATGATTATGGAAGAAGCCAGCTCCATTAAAATTGCAAAGCAGGCTCAGGCCGAAGGCTTCCAGAATCTTCGCCAGTCCGCCCTGAAGAAAGTCATTGAGGGTGTGACCAGCCTTGAGGAAGCCAACCGCGTGACGAAGGATTAACCATGGCAGAAAAAGCACAAAAGCTTCAGGCATTTGTCTGGGAAGGCAAAGACCGTAAAGGCAACAAAACCAAAGGCGAAGTGTCCGGTACTAATCTGGCGCTTGTAAAGGCCCAGTTGCGAAAGCAGGGAATAAACCCAGATAAAGTCAAGAAAAAGCCCAAGCCACTGTTCGGCGGTAGCAAAAAAATTACGCCATTCGACATCGCCATGTTTACGCGTCAGATGGCCACCATGATGAAAGCCGGGGTTCCTCTGGTTCAGAGTTTCGATATTGTGACGGACGGGCTGGAAAATCAGGGCCTGAAGGAACTGGTAGCTGCCATCCGGAATGACGTTGCCTCGGGCACCAGCTTTGCCGGTGCCCTTCGCAGACACCCCAGGCATTTCGATGACCTATATTGCAACCTGGTGGATTCGGGCGAAAAAGCCGGTGCCCTTGAGCAGATGCTTGATCGCATCGCAACCTATCTTGAAAAAACTGAAACACTGAAGAAGAAAGTGAAAAAGGCCATGACCTACCCTATTGCGGTTGTTGTGGTTGCCATTGTTGTTACCGCTATTCTTCTGGTCAAAGTGGTGCCGCAGTTTGAAAGCCTCTTTCAGGGCTTTGGTGCCGACCTTCCTGTATTTACCCAATTCATCATTGGCATCTCAGAGTGGATGCAGCAATGGTGGTTTATTGTCCTGTTAGGAATTGTTGGCTTCATCTTCCTGTTCAAGGAGGCGAAGCGACGATCCCAGAAATTCTCGGATCTGGTGGATAAGTATCTACTCAAGCTACCGATAGTAGGCGAGATTCTCGATAAATCTGCTGTGGCTAAGTTCGGCCGCGTGCTTTCAACCACCTTCGCAGCCGGCGTTCCACTGGTTGACGCGCTTGAATCGGTCTCCGGTGCGACCGGCAATGCCGTGTATCGTGATGCTGTGAGCCGAATCAAAGACGAGGTATCCAGTGGTACGCAGCTGCAGGCTTCCATGAGACAAACCGGCGTATTTCCAGTTATGGCCGTGCAATTGACTGCCATAGGCGAAGAATCCGGCAACCTGGATGAGATGCTGGAGAAAGTCGCAGACCACTATGAGGGCGTGGTGGATGACATGGTTGATAACCTGACGGCGCTGATGGAACCGATGATTATGGCGGTTCTGGGTGTGCTGGTTGGTGGTTTGATTATTGGTATGTATCTGCCGATCTTCCAGATGGGTCAGGTGGTGTAAGCTCCATAAAACAGTTAGTTGTGTCGGATTACGGCTTCGCCTAATCCGACCTACGTTTCTTTCCGCTTCTGGTTTTCGGATATTTCATGTTTATTCTTGATTCCCTCCTGGCCACGCCGTGGCTGCTGTATTTGTCGGTGGCACTTCTTTCCCTGTGTATTGGCAGTTTTCTGAATGTGGTGATTCTTCGGCTGCCGAAGATGATGCACCAGGACTGGCGCTGTCAGTGTGAGGAGTTTCTGGAGTTGCCGGAGGGGCAGCGCAAGCCTGAAGCTGCCATTACCCTGTCATCCCCAGCCTCTACCTGCCCTTCGTGCGATCACAGGATCCGGGCCTGGGAGAACATTCCGGTGGTTAGTTACCTGGTATTGGGCGGCAAGTGTTCGTCCTGCAAGACCCGGATCTCTCCCCGTTATCCGATCATTGAGGCGTTGACGGCGGTTTTCTCGGTGGTGACCATTGCCATCCTGGGGCCATCCGTATCGTCGCTTCTGGCCTTGCTGCTGGTGTGGTCGCTGGTGGCGATGACGATGATTGATTTCGATACCCAGCTGCTGCCGGACAGCATGACCCTGCCGCTGATGTGGCTGGGGCTGGTGCTGAATTACTTTGGTGTGCTGACGGATTTTCACAGTGCGTTCTGGGGTGCAGTGGCGGGCTATCTGTCGCTGTGGTCGGTGTACTGGCTGTTCAAGCTGGTTACTGGCAAGGAAGGCATGGGCCATGGGGATTTCAAGCTTCTGGCCGCTCTGGGAGCCTGGCTGGGTTGGCAATTGTTGCCGGCGGTGATTTTGTTGTCGTCCGTGGTCGGGGCTGTTGTGGGGATATTCCTGATGGTGTTCCGCAAGCACGGGCGTGAGGTGCCGATTCCGTTCGGGCCTTATCTGGCGGCGGCCGGTTTACTGTGTTTGTGGTTTGGTTCGGAAATTCAGAGTTGGTGGTTTGGTTATTTGGGTGGGTAGCCCGGGTTGTCGGATTACGGCCCGTTGGGCCTAATCCGACCTACATGTTGGAAGCACACCCGCGTAGGTCGGATTAGCGTAGCGTAATCCGACACACATAATTGGAAGTACACCCGCGTAGGTCGGATTAGCGCAGCGTAATCCGACAGTGAGTTCGATGTTGGAGGTATAATGGCGGTTATTGGGCTGACTGGCGGCATTGGCTCCGGCAAGTCTACGGTGGCGCGGATGTTCGGCGCGCTGGGGGTGCATTGGGTGGATGCGGATGATGTCGCCCGTGAGGTAGTGGAACCGGGCACCCCGGCACTGGCCCGCATTGCGGAGCATTTCGGGGCGGATATCCTCCAGGCGGACGGCTCCCTGGATCGCGCCCGGTTGCGGACCATTGTGTTTGAGCAGCCGGAGGAGCGGGCCTGGCTCGAGGGGCTGCTGCATCCGGTGATCCGGGAGGAGTTGATTCGCCAGCTTCATCCAGCCGATTATTCCCTGCCCTATGTACTTCTGGTATCACCGCTGTTGCTGGAAACCGACCAGCACCAGTTGGCGGAAAAAGTGGTGGTGGTGGATGTGCCGGTGGAGGTTCAGCTGTCACGTACCATGGCCCGCGATGATAACGATAAAGCACAGGTGGAGCGTATCATCGCCGCCCAGATACCACGCGAAAAGCGCCTGCAAAAAGCAGATGAGGTGCTGGATAATACCGAGGTGATGAGCGACGTGGAAAGACAGGTTGGTGAGCTGCACAAGAAGTTTATGGTGGCCTTTGGGTAAGAACGCTCTGGCAGTATTGGGACTACTGATTGCTGTATCAGGAATGTTGGTCCCCGCACACGCCGCCGACCCCGTTTTCATCATCAAAGACCCCGCCGTGCGTGATGTGCTCTCGCCGGAATCACTGCCACCCGATTTTTACGATTTCTCTCCCGAGGATTACTGGCTGGAACCCCGGGACACCTACTGGATAATCGCCAGTAACTGGGTCCTGCGACAGGAGCGCACCCAGGGTTCCCGCATTCAAGCCTTGGGCGAGTGGGCTGACCGGACACTGTCCGGCGCCGATGCCGGCCTTCCCAACAATGAGAGTTACTTCAGGCTCGGGTTCGCCACAGAGTCTGAGTACGGCGATCCGGCGCAACTGGAACCGGAAGCGAAGTTTCGTCTGGATATTCCCACGGTTAAAGAAAAGCTCCGGGTGGTGATTGAAAGCGAAAGCGATGAGCTGATACCCCTGTCCGAACGCCGGCGGGATCGGCAGTTAACCGAGGACGAACGCTCGGATACCGAGGCGACCGGTGCACTGCGTTATCTGTCGGAGGTCGGAGATGCGATCAATCTTAGTACCGACGTGGGTGTCCGGTTACGATTTCCGACGGACGCTTTCGTTCGACTCAAAGCCGGCAAGCGCTGGCAACTGGACAAAAACTGGAGCCTGACAGCGGAACAGCGGCTGTACTATTTCCACCAGGACGGCTGGGGCACCAGGAGCTGGCTGGGGGCAGGCCGGGATCTTGGGAAGGGCTGGAGCTTCCTGGCCGCCAGCGAGCTTGAGTGGGTGCACGAGATGCGCATGTTCGAGATGGCGCAAACGTTCAATTTCCACAAGCGCCTGAACAATCGGTCCACTGTCAGCCCACGCCTTGGCGTGCTGGGCGAGAGCAAGCCCAACTGGCGACACACCTCGGTCTTTGCAGACCTGACCTACCGTTACCGGCTGCACAGTGACTGGCTCTTTGGAGAGATCATTCCGGCACTCGAGTTCCCGCGGGAAGACAGTTTCAAGGACCGGGCCTCGCTGGTTTTGCGGATCGAGCTGTATTTCTCGGGTACCATTGACCGATCATGACCTACACACCGCAAGACGCTTTAACGTTAACGCCCATAGCCCATGCCCGCTCCTGTTTCAGGGACAAGTTCGGGGTTCCCCGCCAGCCGGGGCTGACCCGCTATGCCCATGCCGAACTGGTGATCGCCCCACCGTTTGACCGGGAGGATGCTTTCCGGGGGCTGGAAACCGCCAGTCACCTATGGCTAACCTTCCAGTTCCACGAGGCAGTGCGGGAGGACTGGCGTCCGGTGGTTCGCCCTCCCCGGCTTGGGGGCAATCGCAAGATGGGTGTCTTTGCCAGCCGATCGCCGTTCAGGCCCAACAGCCTGGGGTTATCGGTGGTACGCAACGAAGGGTTGCGGCGGGAAAACGGTCGGCTGATCCTGCGGATCAGTGATCATGACCTGATCGACGGCACACCCATTCTCGACATCAAACCCTACCTGCCATTTGCAGACTCAGTACCCGACGCCAGCCTGGGATGGGCAGACTCGCCGCCGACGGAGCGCTTGCCCGTTGTTTTTCTGGACGAGGCGGAAACTCAACTGGCCGCCCTACCCCCGAACACCTATCCCGACCTGCGGTCATTGATTGAAGATGTGGTGAGTTATGACCCCCGTCCGTCCTTTCGGCGAGGGCGCGAAGAGGAACGGATTTACGGCGCCCATCTGTATGATCTGAATGTACGTTTCCGTTTTATCCATGATCCCGGCGGGGAACGTGTCGAAGTGCTGACGGTCTGTTAAACTCGACAGAATTTGAGGCGGTTTGTCTGTTTATAACGTTTCTAGTGATACAAAAAAAGAGACCGCCAGTTCATTAGTCACAGGGAATACGTGCCTTGCCTTTGATCCGGTTATTCAAACGAATGGGTGTACGGCCACTGGCTGCAAGGCTGCTGGTGTATGTACTGCTGTTCGCCATTGTGCTGTCACTGGCGGCCACCGGCCTGCAGATGATTGGCGAGTACGAACGCCGTACCGATGAGCTTCGCAACACCCAGACGAAAGCGGCTGAGCTGATTTCCGGCAGTATGAGCAACAACATCTGGCTGATGAATTTCAGCGAGGTGGCCAACAGCCTGGATGACATGCGGTCCATACCGGTGATCCAGCATGCCAAGGTGGCAATCACCGACGGCGAGGAGTTCAGCACCGGCACCTACCCCGAAGGCCGGGTGATTTCCCAGTCTTTTCCGCTGGTCTTTAATCGCTCTTCTTTTAACGCTCCCGAGGATCTGGGCACCCTCACCATTACTTCCTCGGTGGAGCAGGTTCACAATGAACTCATGGACCGGGCCCTGATTACCCTGGGGTTCCAGTCACTGATTCTGCTGCTCGGTTCCCTGGGGCTGCTGCTGATTGTCAGGATGACCATCTCACGGCACCTTGAAACCATAGCAGACTATGCCGCGCGCCTGAATCTGGACGCCCTGATCGAACCGCTGCACCTTCGACGCAAGCAACCCAAGTACAGTGACGAGCTCAGCGAGCTTGAACAGGCACTGAATAAAATGCGGCTGCAGCTGCTGGAAGATACCCGTTCACTGCGCCAGACCACCATTCAGTCACAGGGCGAGCGCGATGAGGCGGTCCGCGCCAATCATGCCAAGAACCAGTTCCTGGCCAACGTCAGCCATGAACTTCGCATTCCGCTGCAATCGGTGCTTGGCTACGCCAACCTGTTGACGGACACCCCCCTGGACCAGGAGCAACGGGAGTTTGTTCAGACTCTACTGAGTGCCTCCGAGAGCCTGTCCGCCATTATTAATGACCTGCTCGACATTTCCAGCATGGAAGCCGGCAAACTGGTACTGGAAGACCTGCCATTCGATCTTCGGGAAACCCTGAACGATCTGGTGCATATGCTCGGCACCCGCGCCCGCGAGAAAGGTCTGGCACTGGAGCTGCGGGTCGACGAAGACCTGCCGTGGGCCCTTCGCGGCGATCCGATTCGGGTGCGCCAGATTCTACTGAACCTGACCTCCAACGCCATCAAGTTCACCGATTCGGGGCATGTCCTGATCAGCGTGGAAGTGCTTGGCCGCAGGGATAACCTGGTGCGCCTGCGCCTGGCAGTCGAAGATACCGGCGTTGGCATCAACCCGGAAGACTTGCCGCTGGTGTATGAACCCTATGTCCAGCTTGGCCAGAGCTTCCAGCGGCAGCTCCCTGGTGCCGGGCTGGGCCTGACCATCTGCCGTCAACTGGTCAGGCTGATGGATGGCTCCCTGGATGTGGAAAGCCGCCCCGGCGAAGGTACGACGTTCTGGGCGGAGCTGTCCCTGCCGGTGGCGCCGGAAAGCTCCACCCGTATTCGACCGGATACCCGCATGGTCAAGGGCCGACGGATTCTGGTGGTGGACTCCTACGAATTATCCCGCAAGATCACCCTGGAGATGCTGTCACGCCACGACCTGCACATTGAAGCGGTGAAATCGGCAGGCGAAGCACTGACCTCTGTCCGGCTGGCCTCGGACAATCAGCATCCGTTCGATGCCATCGTCCTCGACGGCTTCGTGCCGGATATGGATAGTGACTTGCTATGCCGGCAGATCCGCAGTAATCCCCAGTGGGAGGACACCCGACTGCTGCTGCTTTCCTCCAACCCCCAACGGGGCGATGCCGAGCATTTTCGCCAGGCCGGGGCTGACGCGTTCCTGAGTAAATCCCTGCGGGAATCCTGTCTGATTCCGATTCTCCACCAACTGTTCGCAGACCGGGCTGGGGGCGAACGCCGATTCCTTACCCGCTTCTCGCTCCAGACTGTCAGCGAACCATCGCGGCGCAAGGAGCTACCCTGCAGCCGAATGAAAGTGTTGCTGGTCGAAGATAATCCGGTCAACCGAACGCTGACCCGGCGCCTGCTGGAGAAACTTGGCTGCGATGTTATGACCGCCAACGACGGTGAGATAGCCGCGAGCCTCTGGCAGTTGCATCCATTTGATCTGGTGTTCATGGATTGCGTTATGCCCCGGGTGGACGGATTCGAAGCCACCCGGCGCCTGCGCCAGTGGGAAATCGACCACGGCCGTGAACCGGTGCCGGTGGTCGCGCTGACCGCCAGTGCCATGGAGAAGGATGAAGAGAAGTGTCACGAGGCAGGGATGGATTCTTTTGTTGCCAAGCCTGTCAATATTGAAATGTTGAGGGCAGTACTGGAACAATATTGTCAGGCATCCGCGCCCTCCTGACCCACTGGATGAAAATATCGAAGGCTGTCCCCGAAAATGATGAAAGTAGAGTGCCCCAACTGCAAAAAATCCGTCGAATGGAGCGAGAGCAACCCGTTCCGCCCCTTCTGCTGCGAACGCTGCAAGCTGATTGATCTCGGCGCCTGGGCTAATGAAGAGTACCGGGTTCCGGCACAGAATGTATCGCCGGACGACCTCGACCAACTGGACGATACCACCCGGCACTAATGCCGTATTAACAGGCCCTTACCCCGTTTTAAGTTGAGCCGCCCGCAGCGGCCCGTTACCATGCGCTCATCTGAACATTCGCCACTATCGGCTGGCGCCGGTATTGGACTCCGTTCATTGGACCCAAAAAGGTAGTAAAAGAATGAAAGCAACCCGTATTTCCGTTCTTGCCCTGTCATTGGCCGCTGCCCCCGCACTGGCAGCCGACCTGGACCTGAGCTTGACCAACGAGTCAGTTAAAGGCCAGGTGAACTTCTTCGACACCAATTCCGAGCTGCAACTGGGCACCGGTTACACCTACCATGAGGGCAGCCGTCACATTGGCAACGTGGATTTCCACGCACAGGGCCGCACAGCCCTGGGCAACCTGCCCACCACCGCTGGCATCGGCCTGCGCGGTATTGGCTGGGAAGACGATGATCTGGACGGCGGTGCCGTCGGCCTGGGTGGCTTCGCGACCGTCAACATCCCTGATGTACCTGGCCTGTCCGTCACCGGCAGTCTTCACTATGCGCCGAGCATCCTGTCATTCGGCGACTCCGATGACATGACCAGCCTTGAGCTGCGCGGCAGCTACCGTGTGATCCGTAACGCCGAGCTGTTCGCGGGCTACCGTTACCTGAACACCGATCTGGACGCGCCTTTCCGTGGCGACGTCAACCTGGACGAAGGCGTTATGGCAGGCATGAAAATCTACTTCTGATCCTGCTCCCTTCCGGGAAGATACAGACGGGCGCCTTTCGGGGCGCCCGTTTTTGTTTCGTGTTCTGCCTCACTCTTTGCCACCACCACTCTTGCTAGACTGCCGGCTCATGTTCCGATAATGGATTGTCCCTGGCATGGCACTTATCACCCGATCAACCGACCGCTATTCACCGCTCGCCCCCAAGGTAACATTACCCAGGCTGGTACTGGCTTCCCTTCTCGTACTGTCCGGTTGCGGCGGTGACAGCGCCGTTGAAGAAGCCGGTTCCCGGGACAACAGCTTTCCCCCGACCAAAAACGCCCGCGACGATTTCAGCTCCGGTAGCACGGGCGACTCCAATAACACCAACGGACTGGCAGCCAATGAAGTCCGAGTGACTGTAGAGGTGCCCTCGGCCCTCGCGCCAGATGGCGAACTCACACGCCGCAACCTGCGCATCGTGACGCCGGACCGGATTGAGGTTTACCGGACAGACCAGAGCTTACGGAATCTCGGGTCCGTTGACGTCACTCACCGCACTGAAGACAGTGGCCGGGAAGTCATCGCGTTCAGCAATGGCCTGCCGCTAGGACCGGATGTGGTGATCGAAGCAGTCTATGACAACACGCGGATGCGGGCCCTGGCAGCGGACTCGGATCGCGACGTCAAGGTGAACCCATTCTCCGAATACCTGGTGAGCAACACCATCAGCGGCTATTCCGCCAGCCAGTTCAGCCAGATTATGGATTGCGTCAACGATGCTTCGGGCGAGTTGTGCCTAAACAAGTATGTCTGGTCGACCCTGGCGGATCAGGTCCACGACTTTGAGATCGATATTCCTGACGGTGCGGACCTGGGAGCCGCTCTGGACCACCTGGACAATCGCGGCGACTTCGCCCGCTACGTTGGCAATATGGCCGATTACGCCGTTCTGGATGAGCAGTCCTCGGGCAAGATCAGCGCCAGCGCCGCCGACTACAATTCCGTCTTCCTCGGCGTTGAACTGGGCCAGACGTTCCGGGAACCCAGCCTGACCGGCTCGGGTCAGTGGGGCGTGCGCACCGCGCAGGAGGAGAGTGTTACCGATAGCAACGGTACCGGCTATGTCTACCCCGCCCTCACCCTGACCAGCTTCGATGCGTTCAACATCCGGGTGACGTCACTGGCTTCGGATGTGCCGTATAACCGCGAGGCGCTGATTCACCAGGCAGGCAACGGTTTCTACCCCAGGGGAACCGACCACTGGGACCTGAACACTCACGCTTCGTCGCCGGGGGCCGCTACCCTGCAGGACAATAGCCGCCTGCTGGCCGGGCGGGCGCTGTACCAGAGCGTGACCGGTCGTGGCAGTTCCCTGACCATGGGCTGGACCCGAAACCCGTACTATCTGGACGCCTTCGTCAGCACCACGGAAGAGGCCGGTGAAGCGCCTGATCGCGTACTGGGCGGCTACTTCAGTGCCGGCAAGGCCATCGAACTGGAAGCCACTGGGGATGCCCTGCAACGCAAGGCGGTATTGGAGGATCACTTCCTGTCCGTGGTGGAAATGAACCTGCTACGGCAACCAGGCTTCAGCATTGATCAACTGAATGGCCGTCAATACAACTTGGCGTTTCTCGCCAGTCGCTTCGCTGACGGCGCGGAACCACTGCGGATTGAAGGCGGTGTTGGCAGTTGGGATGTCAGCGGGAACGATGTTAACCAGATGATGGCCACGACCACCATTGGCCGGGACGGTGGCTCAGGCGCCGTAACCGGCCCTGTAGCCGGCGACCGCAACGTCGGCTGGACCATCAGCACCCGCCCCTCACGGCTCAGTGTCGGTGACCGTAACATCGGCCGTCTCAACCTGGACATCAGCAATCCATCGGGGCAGTTTGCCACGCCGGATTTGGGCATCGGCGCCAGCACACCCGACGGCTCACTACTGGCCTTCAATCTGGACAACGCCGACACCGGAGACGGGCTGTTGATTGCGGCTGCGCAAACCAGTGAACTTCCCCAGAGCGGTCGCTTTCGCCTGCAAGGGTTTGCCATGGGGCTCGCCGATGGCGAAAACCGCCTGCGACATTTCGACAATGGCGTGCTCACCATTGATTCAGGCACCACCGCGACATTGACCCGACGGAGCCTGGATGTGGTGCATTCGGTGGCGAATGAAACGGTGTCGGGACCGGTATCCATCGACGGCGGCGAGGTCGCGCTGACCTATTCCCAGGGCACCAGCGGCAAGGTGAGTTTTGTGGCTGGAGATCTGACGCTGACTGGTTTTGTGTCACCCGACCAGGACCAGTTTTTTCTGCAACTGCAGCATACCGAGGGTGGAGAACAACGGCTGGGCCTGTTGATCGCTACACGGTTGCCGGACTGAATGTCGGATTACGCTGGCGCTAATCCGACCTACGGCATGCATCTCCCCAACGTAGGTCGGGTTAGCGCCAGCGTAACCCGACAAGGGTTCGCCATGGGGGAAACCCAGTCAGGATACAGCCACGTATAACCTGTTATAATTCCAGTCATATCGACTGTAACGAGAGGTTTTATGTCTGCTGGTATCCGGGCGATTCTGTTGGTTTTTCCGTTGGCGATTTTTGCACTATGGGGCAGTCTTCACACACCGGGTAAAGGGTCGTTCGATGACGACCTGGTGCTGTCATCCCTTCCGTCACTTCCGGCCTGGGCCAATAATAAACTGCCGGACTTCAGCAACTTCCGCGACACCACAGAGCGTAAAGCTGCGTTCTTCTCTTATCTCTATCCACGGATTGCACTGGCCAATTCCCGGATCCTGATTGAGCGGGACTACCTGGAAGCGCTGTCACGGAAAAAGGAACTGAGTAAATCCGAGCGCACCTGGCTTAGTAACCAGGCAAAGAGACTTCGGGTTGAAGAAGAAGCTGGCAGCCCCGCTGTGTTCAAGCAATTGCGCAAGCGTCTGGATGTCATTTCCCCTTCCCTCGTGCTGGCCCAGGCCGCTAATGAGTCGGCATGGGGCCAGTCACGGTTCGCCACCCGGGGCAATAATCTGTTTGGTCAATGGTGTTTTTCCAAAGGCTGCGGCCTGGTCCCTCAGGCACGGGTCGAAGGCGCTACTCACGAAGTGGCCAGGTTCTCCTCACCCTACCGCTCCATCCGGGCCTACATTCAGAACCTGAACAGCCATCCGGCCTATCAGGAACTGCGCGATGCACGGCAGGCTGCCCGCAATGACGACAGGATGGCTTCCGGGAGCGCACTGGCGGCAGGCCTGATTAGCTATTCAGAACGCGGCGAGGATTATGTAAAAGAGATCCGCAGCATGATCCGGCACAACAACCTAGCGTATTTTGATACCGAATTCCGGGCCACCTTCTATGGTGCCAATACCGGCTCACTGCAACACCTGGCCTCTGCCAGCAAAGAAAATGCTCTCCTGCCCAATGCCGGAGACGATCAAGATTCCGGGGACATCCGCTAATGCTCGATTTTTTGCCTGCGCCGCTCAAGGGAACCCTGGCGGCCCTGCTGATTTTGCTCAATACCCTGATTCTGTTTCCGGTATTGATGCTGGTTGCGCTGATCAAGCTGATCATTCCGGCCCCACCAATTCGCAAGGGATGCACCGTCGCGCTTAACAACATTGCGCACCTCTGGATTGGTTTCAATAACCGTTTCCTGGACCTGCTCCACCGCATTGAGTGGGATGTCAGGGGCGCCGAGAACCTCAGCCGCGAGCATTGGTATTTCGTGACGTGCAATCACCAGAGCTGGGCGGATATTCCCGCCATTCAGTACGTGCTGAACAGTCGCATTCCGCTGCTGAAGTTCTTCCTCAAGAAAGAACTCATCTGGGTACCACTGCTGGGCATCGCCTGGTGGGCTCTGGACTTTCCCTTCATGCATCGCCACACCAAGGAACAGATTGCCAAGCGGCCGGAACTGAAAGGCAAGGACGTTGCTGCCACCCAGGCGGCCTGCGAGAAATTCCGCTATACGCCGGTGACGATCTTCAATTTCATGGAAGGCACCCGCCTGACCCCGGCCAAGCACACGTCACAGAAATCCCCTTACAAACACCTGTTAAAGCCCCGGGCGGGCGGCACAGCCTTTGTGCTTGGAGCCATGGGGGAAATGCTCCATACCATGCTCGATGTGAGTATTGTTTACCCCAACGGCCGCTCCGGATTCTGGGACTTCCTCTGCGGTCGCACCCGCAGGATCATCATCGACATTCGGGTTCGTGAAATTCCCGAGCGCTTCCTGGGCATGGACTACGAAGGAAACCGGGAAACCCGGGTGGATTTCCAGAGGTGGATCGGTGAAATCTGGGCTGAGAAAGACGCTCGTATCGAGGCTCTGAAGGCCCCCACCCCTGAACCCAGTGAAGAAGTAGGTCGGGTTAGCGAAGCGTAACCCGACACAGGAGCTTGAAGTTCACGTCGGATTACGCTCGCGCTAATCCGACCTACGGAATACACCATGCAGACGTAGGTCGGGTTAGCGAAGCGTAACCCGACAACCGGGTTCACAGTAAACCGAGCTCCCGCGCGCGAACAATCGCCTGGGTTCGGGACTTCACCTCCAGCTTGGCGTTAATACGGCGGGCGTGGGTCTTCACGGTATGCAGGGAAATATGCAGCTGGTCCGCTATCTCCTGGTTGGACAGCCCCCGGGCAATCAATTCCAACACCCCCTGCTCCCGCTCACTGATAGGCTCCGCCAGTGGCGCGGCATTGACCTTGGCCACCGACAGACCGAACAGCTGACCGATCGACCGGGTAAAGTCCCCTTCCGGCAAATGCGGGTATGCCTTTTCCATCAGCTCGCTCATTTCCAGCCTTAGCTCCGCGAACGGGCTGATGAAATGCTCCTGCGCGGCGAGGTTGACCACCTGGGTCAGCAGTTTCTGTGCTGCCGACACGCCCTTCTCCCGGAAGGCCAGCACGCTTTCCACCAGCCTCAGATGCAGGTCAACGGCAAACGGGATCATCTCACTGTTTTTCAGGCGAATACGACGAAGCGTGTCCGCGGCCTTAACGTCATCCCCCCGCGCCAGTTCAATTCTGACCTGAAGCAGGTCCAGCAAACCGGGCATCATTGGAATCAACTCGGGCACACAACCCGTTTCCCGGTATGGCTGCAGGCGTTCCAGGGCCTGGGTGGCGCTTTCGATATTCCCCGAGGTCAGCCAGCAGCTTGCCTTCAGGGCTTCCAATACCGGCGCAAAAACGGATTCGTCTACCTGCCAGGCGTGCATGGTGCGCTCGGCACGACCAATCCAGACGAACGCATCTTCAAGCCGCCCCTGAGTGCGACAGATCAACACACGCAGGGCCATGGCCAGTAGCAGCCCCAGATCCCGAGCTTGCTCGGCATGACGGCCACAGGTCACCAGAAGACGATCTGCCTCAGCCTCCCGGCCCTGATGCCATAACACCAGAACCAGATTGAGCTGCAGCCGGGATTCGCCTACCCGGGTCGACTGGGATGTTTCGTTCATGGCAGTATCAAGCCCGGTCCGCAGCAGCTGCTCCGCGTGCTTCAGCGCTCCTTTCCCAAGCTCAATTCGCGCGTGGGTATAGACGGCCAGGAGCTCCGAACCGGAATCCCCCGCTTCCCGGGCCAGCCGGGCTGCCGCCCGATTGGCATCCCGCGCGTCGGCGAATCGCCCGGCTGCACAAAACGCACTGGCGCGGATCATCTGGGTGACCAACCGCCCCTGGGAGGACAATTCTTTGGCTGCGAGCGCCTGATCGGCCACCTCCAGGGCTTCCTCAACGTACCCCTCTCCCCTCAGGATAAAAGCTTTCAACGCACTGATTCGCCCGGCCAGGGACTGGCGCTCGTCATCGGGGAGATCATTCAGAAGCGCCTTGGCCTGAGAAAACTGCCCCCCAATGGCATGCACCCAGCTGTAGACCAGGCACAACCGGGCACTCTGCTCCAACAAGCCTGGTGGTAAAGATCGACGTAGACGCAGAAGCGACGCCGTATCCTGACCAATCAACAGGGCCTCGGACCCTTCGGACGCAATTCTCACAGCCTCTTCGGCATTGCCCGATAGCAAGGCGTAACGTAGCGCTTCGGGTAACTGGTGATGCTGGCAAAACCACCGGCTGGCAGCCAGCGCACGATCGACGGCGCCATCCAGGACAGAACTTCGCAGCCACTCGTGTAATAGCGGGTTAAGGCGGAACCATCGGCCCCGGCCGGGAAGCGGTCTCAGCGGTACGCCAGCTTCTGCCGCCGCGGAAGGCCTGAAACCGGTATCGCAGGACTGATCCATCAGGCAACTGAACAGATCGTCGGAAATCACGTCCATCTCGGCCATGATCCGCAAGGCCCGTTGCTGGGGCTGCGTCAATCGTGACAGCACGGAGTCCCGCAGGAAACGTTCTACGCTGATCGTCTCCTGAATCGGTAACCGCGATTCGGCCAGGGCAGACAATTCCCGCTGATACAGTGCCAGAGGGGTAATCCACCCCTCGGTCAGCGAATACAGATGGTCAACAGCCACCGTGGTCAACTGGCTACTGTCCAACGCTGCGGAATAGAACTCGAACGTTTCCTGCCGGCTTAGCTCCAAGGATTCAGGCCCCAGGCGGGTAAACCGACCTTCCAGTTCCGACTTGTGGGTCTCAAACGGCAGGGGTTTGCGGGAAACCAGGGCCAGAGACAACCCTTTTGGTAATTCGGCAATCAACTGCTCCAGCAGCTCGATCACCACGGGGTGACTGACCGATGTCAGGTTGTCCAGCACCAGCACGGCTTTGCGTTCCGGACTTTGCCAATAATCCTGCGCCAGCAGTAATGACAACGCCTCGCTATCGCTTGCCGTGGCATGTGCAAGAGTCGTGTCCTGGGAAGGCTGGGGATTGAGAGCGATACCCAGCAACGTCATCAAGCGAGCGGGGTCATTATCCTGCGCAGAAAAGGATATCCATTTAATAGTCTCAAGCGGACGCTCGGATTCATGGAGGGCGGACACCAGGGCGTGGGACTTGCCGTATCCACACGGAGCCTCCAGGTAGAGGACACTTCCGGGCTCCAGAGCTTCCCGGATTCGTCCTGTCAGCAATGGCCGCTTGAGGCCATCTAAGGGTGCGGACGGAATCCGTACCCGTTGCCGCAACAGATCTCTGACCAGTTCGCCCCGATGTGTTCCGTTGGAAACCGACTGGAATTCATCATTGGCGGCACTGCCATCATCAAATGGTTTCACACTTCGCCCCGCTCAAGTCCGGCTCTCGGGCAACCAAAAAAAAGCGCCACGTCTCCGGAATATGCAATGTTTGCACAGTTTATCTGGGTACCTTCATCGGGTACGCCTTTAGTATGGGGGAGAGGTTAAACCAAACATGGCCTGGACTGCAAAACTTTGACGTCGCTATGGTCAATAAAGTGGCGAGAATTCAACACATTCACAAGCACAATAAACACCCATAAAAAAAGCGGGCCCGAAAGCCCGCCTTTTATTCACGATATCGACGATGCGTTATCGTACGCCTGAGCGACGCAAAGCCGCGGGCGTGTATTCCCGAGAACTACGCTCCACTCCGAAATCGTAGGGATCGTTTTCCTCGTTGGTCAGACCCAGTGCCAGATAGCGACCGGACAGCAGATCGTACAGCACCTCAATGGCATACCAGGGAACCTGGTGATCGTAGAACTGCATGCCGTGAGCTTCAGCCACACGCCATAGCTCGCCACGACCGTCGTAATGATCGATCACGCTGGCCTGCCAAGTGTCTTCATCAAAGTAAAAATCCCGCTGTGCATAGATGTGGCGATCACCTTCTTTCAGGGTCGCACGAACATGCCACACACGGTGGAGTTCATAACGGGTATAGTCCTGATTGATGTGTCCGGCCTTGATCAGCTGATCGTAATCCAGGCTACGGTCGACCAGCTTGTAGGAGTTGTAGGGGATGTACATTTCCTTTTTGCCGACGAGCTCCCAGTTATAACGATCGGGTGCACCGTTATACATATCGAAGTTGTCAGTGGTACGCATACCGTCGGCCGCCGTACCCGGCCCGTCGTAGGCAACCTGAGGCGCTCGACGTACGCGGCGTTGGCCCGCGTTATAGACCCAGGCGCGACGGGCTTCTTTCACCTGATCCAGGGTTTCATGGACCAGCAGAACGTTACCCGCCAGGCGCGCCGGCGCGGTAATAACCTGCTTGAAGTAGAAGAGGACGTTGGGATCTTTGTCCGGCTCGAAATCCTCTAAGCTCGTACGCCAGGTAAATTCATCCTGGAATTTGACCACACTGAAGGCACCGTCTGTGGTTGGCGTGACCTGCCCCACGTTACGCTGGACAGAACCGCCGCGATAACGGGTGATATGGTTCCAGATCACTTCAACACCATTCTTGGGAATCGGGAATGGCGTAGCATTCTGATAATTCCCGATTCCGTTACCGTCCTTGATCAACTGCGCGCTGGTCGCGTTCTCGACAGTCTCATCCATTATCGACTGCGGATAGGTCGCCGTACGACGCGTTTTGTAGACCGGCATCTTATAATCATCGTACCGATTGATCATCGCTATCTGCCCTGCGGACAAATTGTCTGCGTACTGATCCACATTACTTTGATCAATGGTAAACAGCACCTTGTCATCCGGGAACGGGTTAACGTAGATGCCATCATCATTGTAGCCTGCGGGAGCCTGCTTGAGACCACCGTCCCAGGCAGGGATCTCATCTCCATTGCCGGCTTTTTCGGCACCGATGGGGGTCAGGCTTTTGCCCAGTTTGGCAGCCTCTTCAGCGGATACTGCGCCGACCGCGTTGCCAGCAAACAGGGTTGCTGCCATTACACCGGAGGCCAGTAATTTTTTATTCAGTTTCATTTAAATTACCTCGTCAAACATATTCGTATCTGTTCAGAAGGAGTAAGAAACACTCGCGCTGACAAAATCACGGTCGGTTAACTCATTGTACGGTTTACCGCCGAAGAAATTCGTATAGCCGATGTTACCGGTGATCTTGTTCTGATAGACCCCCTGAACGGACAGACCAATTGCTTTACTACCTTCGTTAAAAGCGCCACCTGGCTGAGGGCTGTAACCCTGCACATCATGGCTCCAGGCTAGCTGTGGCGAGAGGTTGATACCCGCAAAGACGTTGTTGTAATCCCAGACCAGACGCGCACGGTAACCCCATGAGAAGTCTGTCGTGAACCCTTCGTTGTTACAGTAGTTGGTGTTGATGTTTGCGCCAAGGGAGCAAATATCTCTGCTACCCAGAGGGATTTGACCCACCCCGAAGGTGCCAGAGCGCCCGTACCGTGCTTCGTCGTAATCGGGTAGTCCGTGGATGTAAGTAGCGCCAAACTCGGTAATAAACGACATGCGGCTGGCGCCCATCACCTGATCAAAGAATTTGATCAGGGTGAACTGCGTTTGCGAGACCTTGAAGCGGTCGTACCCCTTAACCTCAGTGCCAGCAAGGTTGGCTCCGCCGGCTTCTTCCAGACGCTGACGCTCCAGCAGACTGAGCGGTGTCTGATTGCCATCGGCGTCGGTGCGGGCCTGCAAGCCACCCAGAATCAGCTCAAACGCGTTCCACTGAAGGGGGACGTTGTCGCGGAAACTGTATTCTGCCCCCAGAGAGTAACCACCCGGAATGGTGGTGTTGATGCTGATACCATAGAGGTTGATATTTTCCGGATACTCGATGAAGTAGCTCGGGAATGTCGCGGCCGGTTTGCTCGGATCGTTTGTCTGGGTACCTTCCGGCGACGCAGGGTTATTCACCAGGCCACTGACATAGGGAAGACGGCTGTTGTACTTGATGTAGTAAAAGCCAAGCTCGGAATCGTTCAGGGCCGGTACATACCAGCGCATCGCAACACCAAACTGGTCTTTTGAGTCCGCTTCCTGATCGCCCAGACGCGGTGCGACAAATCCTTGGGCAAGTGCCTGGGAGTCCGGCAACTGACCAGCCAGAAGCACCGGTCCACATCCATCCGGCGCGAAGTCATTGGTGGAGAAGAAGGTGCCGCAATCGTCAGGGCGAACCGGCTCCCAGTCAGCCTGGACAAAGGTTTCCACGGTGATGTTTTCGGTGACACCCGCTGACATGTAGAACATTTCGACCGGCAGCAGCGCGTCTTTCAGCTCAGAGCCCGGCGCGCGGAAAGCAGGCACATCAACCGGGTTAATAACGTTGATACCACCCTGAATAAAGGTACTCTCACCCCAGCTCAGAACCTGCCGACCATAGCGAAGGCTGAGTGGCACGTTACCGAGATACCAGTCAGAGAACACGTAGGCGTCCAGAAGCTCACCGCCAGACGCATTGTCTTTGGCTTCATCGTTCAACTCGCGTTGCTGACCAACGTCATCAACCGCACGGTCACCATCTTTGAGTTCGAAGTCATAGTAGTAACGCCCACGGACTAATGCCCCTACACGGTCGAGGTAGTCGCCCATCACGTCATAATTCAGGAAAAGCTCACTTCGGCCCTTGGCCACGTGAGAAACCACATCCCCCTTCTCAAAGTTAAGGTTGCCATCGTCGTAGTTATTGGTAGAAGCACCGATGTTTGCCATCGAGCCGCCAGGCGCAAACTCGGGGCCCAGGTTACCTTGTGCGATAAGACGTCGATCGCGTTCCTCGGTCCGTAAGGTTGCGCCGTAGGAAAGCGTGGTGTTGAACTGAGCGTCAACATCCCCCACGTTGAACGAATAGGCTGCTGCCTGACCGGACATACCGGCTGCAACTGCCACGGCCAGCGGCAATTTGGCCCACTGATGCCATTGTTGTGTTTTTCTTGTCATTGGAAGGCTACTCCATTGTTGTTCTGAGTCGCTGCTCTGATTATTGATGTCTACTATGTTGGAGGCTTCACGCACAGTGCTCGTGATGGTGGCACTATAGCTAACGCCTTGAGGCGCTTTGATCAGTCAAAAGTATGATTTTGACCTAACAGCCTTTCTCGCCCGGTCCTTTCGCACTAAAACACTATAGACAACAAAATCAGATGCAACCACCGGGGTAGTACGGAACGGGTGAAGAATTGGATGCACTAAAACTTCGGAAGGAAAAAGAAAGGAGTGATTCAAAAAAGGAAAGCAGGGAGAACGCGAAGATCCTCCCTGCCCCGGGTCAGCTTATCAAAGCAATTCAATGGCCATGGCAGTCGCTTCACCACCGCCGATACACAGGGCTGCAACGCCTTTCTTCTTGCCGTAACGCTGCAGGGCGTACATCAGGGTGACCAGCAGACGGGAGCCGGTGGAGCCGACAGGGTGGCCCTGGGCACAGGCACCGCCGTGGATGTTCACCTTCTCCGGATCCAGACCCAGCTCGCGGATAGGCATCATCGCAACCATGGCGAAAGCTTCGTTGATCTCGAACAGATCCACATCGTCCTTGCTCCAGCCAGTCTTGGCGAACAGCGTTTCGATCGCACCCACCGGCGCACAGGTAAACTCAGACGGATGCTGTGACTGAGTGCTGTGACCAACGATTCGGGCCAGCGGCTTGAGACCGCGCTTCTCAGCTTCAGATTCACGCATCAGAACCAGCGCAGATGCACCGTCGGAGATAGAGGAAGCGTTGGCCGCAGTGACGGTGCCGTCTTTGGCAAACGCCGGGCGCAGACTCGGGATCTTCTCGATGTTGGCGTTGTGGGGCTGCTCATCGTCTTCAACAACCACGTCGCCCTTGCGGGTCTTGACGGTTACCGGAACGATCTCGTCCTTCAGCAGGCCCTCGTCGATGGCTTTCTTGGCCCGAGTGAGAGACGTGATGGCGTACTCGTCCATCTCTTCCCGGGTGTAGCCTTTCTGGTCCGCCATTTCCTGGGCGAAGGCGCCCATCAGCCGGCCAGTCTCGGCATCTTCCAGGCCATCGAGGAACATGTGATCCTGCGGCGCCTGGCCCGGCCCCATGCGATAGCCCTTGCGGACACCCTGGAGAACGTAAGGTGCGTTGGACATGCTTTCCATCCCACCCGCAACCAGAATATCGTTGCTGCCTGCCTTGATGATGTCGTGGGCGAACATCGCCGCCTTCATACCGGAGCCGCACAGTTTGTTGATGGTGGTGGCACCCGTGTGATCCGGCAGACCGGCCTTGCGCATGGCCTGGCGGGCGGGGCCCTGTTTGAGGCCGGCGGGCAGCACGTTGCCCATGACCACTTCCTGCACATCCGCAGGCTGAAGGCCAGCTCGCTTCACGGCTTCGGCGATGGTGATCGCGCCCAGTTCCGGGGCGCTGACGTCGGCGAGACTGCCCTGGAAACCGCCCATGGGGGTACGGACGCCACTCACGATGACTACGTTATCTGTGCTCATAGCTGAATCTCTCTGTTGGTTGTTTGGTAGGTTTGTCGGATTACGACTGCGTCTAATCCGACCTACTCTTTGCTCATGGTTGAATCGGGGTGTCGGATTACGCTTTGCTAATCCGACCTACCTAAAGTCTCGGCTGCATGCTTCACCGTAGGTCGGATTAGGCGTAGCCGTAATCCGACAACCCAAAGCTCGCCATCCTAACCGTAGGTCGGATTAGCAAAGCGTAATCCGACACCTTCTCTCAGGGTTTATGCGCCGCTTCCAAATACTCCCTGGACTGCATCTCCAGCAATCGGGATTCGGTCCGTTCAAACTCAAAGCCCAGGCGGCCGCCGGCGTACAAGTCGGTGATGGCCGCTGCTGCCGAGATAATGACTTTGACGTTCCGGTCGTAAAATTCGTCGATCATGTTAATAAAACGGCGAGCCTGGTCGTCCTTTTCGCCGCCCAGCACCGGCACGTTGCTGATGATGATGGCGTGGAACTGTCGCGCCAGTTCGATGTAGTCGTTCTGGCTGCGGGGACCGTCGCACACGTCCTTGAAGTCGAACCAGACCACGTCGTCGGCGTGGGCAATGGCGGGAATCTTGCGGCCGTTGATTTCCATGGATTTACTGTGTTTTGCGGCCTCGACCGCCAGGGCATCGTAACTTTTGCGCAGGCTGACGTCGGCTTCGTCGTCCAGCGGAAAGTGGTATAGCTCCGCCTGTTCAAGCGTGCGCAGACGATAGTCCACACCACCGTCGACATTCACCACTTCGGTGTGCTTTTTAACAAGATCGATGGCCGGCAGGAATCGGGCGCGTTGCAAGCCGTCCTTGTACAGACCGTCGGGAACGATGTTGGAGGTACAGACCAGCGTCACGCCACGACTGAACAGGCCGCCCATCAGGGTGGCCAGGATCATGGCGTCGCCGATATCGGAAACGAAGAATTCGTCGAAGCAGATCACCCGGGTTTCGTCGGCGAATTTTTTCGACACCAGGTCCAGCGGGTTTTTCTCCCCCTTCAGGGATTTGAGTTCGTTGTGTACCCGTTGCATGAAGCGGTGGAAATGAACCCGCATTTTGCGATCAAACGGCAACGATTCGTAGAAGGTGTCCATCAGGTAGGTCTTCCCACGACCTACCCCGCCCCAGAAATACAGTCCCTTGACCGGCTCTTCCCTGCCCTTTTTCAGTTTTCTGCGAAGTTTTGCCAAACCTTTCTGACGTTCGCTTTCGGCTTCCACGAGTTTATCGTACAGTGACTGCAAACGCTGGACAGCATCTTCCTGTGCCGGATCACGGTGAAAGTCCGGTCGTTCGAGATCCTGCTGGTAGCGTTGCCAGGGGGTCATATGGTCGGTCATGTAAGCCTGTTCCCGAAGAGTGGTCGTTCATTTACGGCGGCGTATTGTGGCCGATTTTGGGATTTTTCGCCACGTTGGCACTGCCAGCAGGCACCGGGCTCTGCAGCCAGCACGCACTTTGACGACGCAATACGACGATTGGCTCAAGCTTTGTGGATGGGCGCGGAGCGCTCGGGACGTTATACTGCCCCCAAAGGGCCGAGCTCTTAAAACGCAAAAGGACGACACATTTTATGACGAACCTGATTCTGGCAGCGATTGCCGCTTTGGTTATTGGCATTGTCATCGGCGTACTGGTCAGCCGCTCCGGGCAGACCACTAATCTGCGTCAGCGCCGTGTCGAGCAACAGATTGAGGAGCTGCGTAGCGAATACACCCGCTACCAGGCCCAGGTGAATGAGCACTTTATGGAGTCTGCTCATTTGCTTCGCCGTTTCAATGATGCGTATCGCGATGTAAATCTGCACATGGCACGGGGTGCGAACCGGCTGTGTAATGATGAAGAATGGATGGATGAGCTGGAGCGTGAGACGGCTCGTGCTCGTCTGGAGGATGTTCGCGAGGACGGCGTGGAGCCGCCCCGGGATTATGCCCCGAAGTCCGGACCCGAGGAGAAGGGTACCCTGGCTGAGGACTTTGGCCTTAAGAAGGGCAACAAGCCCTCAACCTCTAAGGCCTGACCATTGGTACCGTCCCCAGCCTGAATCTTTCGGTGCAGTGACTGGTTGGGCCTATCTTTCCAAAACACGCTCAAGCACATCCATGTGACGCTTGGGCTCCGCCATCCATGGCTCCGCACAGTTTTGGAAAGATAGGCCCAACCAGTCCCCCAGCTCTTGCGTTAACTTCTACACGCCTTATTAAACTGGATTATCGCAATCGATAAACCGGTGGTTTACTCCAAACTCCCTCTCCAACGCCTTACCAAGTGCCTTCACCCCGTAGCGTTCCGTGGCGTGGTGCCCGGCTGCATAATAGTGAATGCCACATTCCCGGGCAGTATGGGTGGTCGGTTCGGAGATTTCACCGCTGATGTAAGCATCCAGACCTGCTTCGAGGGCGATGTTGATAAAGCCCTGCGCTGCGCCGGTGCACCACCCTACCCGTTTAATTTCTGGTTTACCTTCGCCGACCCACAGGGGTTCGCGGTGAAGTTTTTCGGCGATCTGTTGGCCAAACTGTTCGGGGCTGAGGGCTTGCGGTAACTCGCCTTCCCAAACCAGGCCGCCAAGGGGACGGGGGTTTTCGATGCCCAACACATCAGCCAGTTGGCGGTTGTTGCCGTATTCGGGGTGGTCGTCCAGTGGCAGGTGGTAGGCGACCAGGCTGATGTCATGATCCAGGAGCTGTTTGATTCGCTGCCGTTTCATGCCCTGGATGCGCTGGTCTTCGCCTTTCCAGAAGTAGCCATGGTGAACGAGGATCATGTCGGCCTTGGCCTGGATGGCAGCATCGATGAGGGCCTTCGAGGCGGTGACGCCGGTGACGATGGTGTTAACGTCGTCTTTGCCTTCGACCTGGAGGCCGTTCGGGCAGTAGTCCTGAAAATTTTCAGGCTGGAGCCATTGTTCGATGGTTTTGAGGATGTCGTTTCGGTTTGCCATGAACTCTCCGTCTGTCTGTAGACTTTGGAGTTATCGGCCAACAGGGAGGGGTGTTCCGGGAAACGCTACAAGCACTTCCCTGTGCGCTTGATCTCCGGCCATCCATGGCCTCCGACATTCCCGGAACACCCCTCCCTGTCGGCCTCTATCCAGCATCTGGGGTTTACAAAGCTTTAATACCTTCAATCAGAGCATCATTCTGCTCTGAAGTACCAATGGTGATCCTCAGAAAATCGCTGATTCTGGGCTTGTTGAAATGGCGGACGATGATGCCTTGCTCTCTCAAGCCTTTAGCCAGGGCTTCTCCGGCCTCAGTTTTGTGGCGGGCGAAGATGAAGTTGGCTTTTGAAGGCAGCACCTCGAAACCCAGATCTTCCAGCGCTTTGGTCACTCGCGCTCGCTCGGAAACGACACCATCACAGCATTTCCTGAACCAGGTTTCGTCTTCGTAGGCGGCTTTTGCGCCTGCCAGTGCCAGGCGGTCTAGCGGGTAGCTGTTGAAGCTGTTTTTGACGCGGTTGAGGGCTTCGATCAGATCCGGGTGCCCCACTGCAAAACCAACCCTGAGACCGGCCAGCGAGCGGGCTTTCGATAGCGTCTGACTGACCAGCAGGTTCGGGTATTGGTCGACCAATGCAATCGCGCTCTCGCCGCCGAAGTCGATGTAGGCTTCGTCTACCACCACTACCCGTTCGGAGTTAGCCTGCAGGATTTCTTCTACGTGTTTCAGGCCGAGATAACGTCCCGTCGGTGCGTTGGGATTCGGGAAGATGACGCCGCCGTTGGGTTGTTTGTAGTCGCCCGGGTTGATTTCGAAGGCGTCAGTCAGTGGGACGGTTTTGCCTTCGATGTTGTAGAGGCCGCAGTAAACCGGGTAGAAGCTGTAGGTGATGTCCGGGAACAATACGGGTTCGCCGTGCTGGAACAGGCCGTAGAAGATATGGGCCAGGACTTCGTCTGAGCCGTTGCCGAGGAAGACTTGTTCAGGCTTGACGTTGTGGTAGCCGGCGATGGTCTGGCGCAGGCTTTCGCCTTCCGGATCCGGGTAGAGGCGCAGGCTGTCGTTCAGTTCGGCCTGGATGGCTTCGATGACCTTGGGGGATGGGCCAAACGGGTTTTCGTTGGTGTTCAGTTTCACCAGGTTGGCCATTTTCGGTTGCTCGCCCGGCACATAAGGTACCAGGTCGTTGACCAGCGGGCTCCAGAATTTACTCATTTCTGTTTTTACTCCGAGAAGACGGGCGGCGGGGAGGTCTTCCCGCCGCCCTCGCAAACTTGGGTGATAGCATATTGTCGGATTACGGCTTCGCCTAATCCGACCTACGAAACTGGGCTATAACTCCAAAACGTAGGTCGGGTTAGCAAAGCGTAACCCGACAAACCCACTCAATCTTTGATCCGATATTCCGCCGACCGCGCATGAGCAGTCAAACCTTCCCCGCGGGCCAACACCGACGCCACGCGCCCCATACGATCAGCCCCCTCAGCACTGAAACCAATAATTGAGGACCGCTTCTGGAAGTCATAAACCCCCAGTGGCGACGAGAACCGGGCCGTGGCGCTGGTCGGCAATACGTGGTTCGGGCCGGCGCAGTAGTCGCCGAGGGCTTCAGCGGTGTATCGGCCCATGAAGATGGCGCCGGCGTGGCGGATTTCTTCCACGAGAGCGTCGGGGTCTTCCACAGAAAGCTCAAGGTGTTCCGGCGCAATCCGGTTGGAGACCTTTGCGGCCTCGCTGAGGTCGGCAACCTGGATCAGGGCTGCGCGGTCGGTCATGGAGGTGCGAATGATGTCTGCGCGTTCCATGGTCGGCAGCAGTTTGTTGATGCTGGCTTCGACGGCGTCGAGAAATGCTGCGTCCGGGCTGATCAGGATGGACTGGGCCTGTTCATCGTGTTCCGCCTGGGAGAACAGGTCCATGGCGATCCAGTCGGGATCGGTTTTACCATCGCAGATGACGAGAATTTCCGACGGGCCGGCGATCATGTCGATGCCGACGGTGCCGAAGACTTCGCGCTTGGCCGTGGCCACAAAAATGTTACCCGGGCCGACGATCTTGTCGACGGCGGGGATGGTTTCAGTGCCGTAGGCCAGCGCGGCTACCGCCTGAGCGCCGCCAACGGTGAAGACGCGGTCAACGCCGGCGATGGCTGCGGAAGCCAGCACCATGTCGTTCACCACTCCGTCCGGTGTCGGAACCACCATGACCACCTCGCCCACACCCGCAACCTTCGCAGGGATAGCGTTCATCAGCACTGAGGACGGGTACGCCGCCTTGCCTCCGGGAACGTATAAGCCTGCACGATCAAGCGGTGTCACCTTCTGGCCAAGCACGGTGCCGTCTTCATCTTTATACTGCCAGGATTTCTGGTCCTGGTGTTCGTGATAACTGCGAACCCGCTCGGCAGCCTTTTCCAGGGCCACACGCTGGTCTTCAGGAATGGCGCCCAACGCCTTTTGAAGTCGGCTCTGATCCATTTCCAGTTCGGAAACGCTGCCAACCTTCAGGCGATCAAACTTCTCGGTAAATTCCAGAACCGCCTGGTCACCGCGGGTTTTCACTTCATGCAGGATATGACGCACCGACTCATTCACCTGATGATCCACGCTGTCGTCCCAGGCCAGCAGTTTGGCCAGTGCACTGTCAAAGTCACTTTGGGAGGCGTTTAATCTAGTGATGCGGATGTCGGTCATTTCACCTTTCCTGTATTCGGAGGATTACTCCGTTGCATAAAAACTAACTGGATACACCAAAGAACTTGAAGGCAATACAGCGCTTGGGGAATCGGTCAGGTAGGGTTTTCCAAAACTGTGCGGAGCCATGGATGGCGGAGCCCAAGCGTCACATGGATGTGCCGAAGGAGCGTGTTTTGGAAAGCCCTACCTGACCGATTCGTACTCCCAAGTTCGCCTTTTTAGGACTGCCGACGCTTGTCCACGGCAACGGACATTTTTTCGATTATGGGGTTAATCCGCTCATGTTTCATCTTCATGGACGCGCGATTTACCACCAAACGGCTGCTGATATGTTCGATCAGGTCCCTTGGTTCCAGGCCGTTGGCCTTGAGCGTGTTACCGGTATCAACGATATCGACAATCTCGTCCGCCAGATTCAGGATCGGCGCCAGTTCCATCGCACCATACAGTTTGATGATATCCGCCTGCCGTCCCTGCGCTGAGTAATAGCGGCGGGCCAGGTTAACGAACTTGGTGGCCACGCGGATTCGTCCAGCTGGCGCCGGCTTATCCTTTGGGCCGGCGGTCATCAGACGGCAGCGGGAAATGTTCAGGTCCAGCGGCTCGTATAGACCATCGCCGCCGTGCTCCATCAGGACATCCTTGCCGGTTACCCCGAGGTCCGCGCCGCCATATTGCACGTAGGTCGGCACGTCCGTAGCGCGAATAATCAATACCCGCACGCTGGGATCGGTGGTGGGGAACACCAGCTTGCGGGATTTCTTGATGTCGTCAACCAGCTCGATGCCTGCTTCTGCAAGCAAGGGCAGGGTTTCATCGAGGATTCGCCCCTTCGACAATGCGATGGTGATGGAGTCGGTCATGTGTCCTTCCGGTTTCTGATCCGTTTCGATCATGCTGGCAGCCGGCGAATACTGGCGCCCAGCAACTGCAGCTTCTCTTCAATACACTCGTAGCCACGGTCAATGTGGTAGATGCGATCCACAATGGTGTCGCCATCCGCCATCAGGCCGGCAATAACCAAGCTGGCCGATGCCCGCAGGTCGGTCGCCATGACCGGCGCTCCTGTCAGGTACTCAACGCCTTTGATAATGGCCGCGTTGCCCTCAAGTGTGATATCGGCCCCCATTCGGCTCAGCTCATCAAGATGCATGAAACGGTTTTCAAACACCGTCTCCACGATGGTACCGGTACCTTCCGCAACCGCGTTCATAGCCGCGAACTGGGCCTGCATGTCCGTGGGAAACGCCGGGTAAGGAGCCGTACGCAGGCTCACCGCTTTCGGGCGGTTACCTTTCATGTCCAGTTCGATCCAGTCTTTACCGGTGGTTATGTGCGCCCCGGCCTCTTCCAGCTTGAGCAGTACCGCTTCCAGCAGGTCTTCACGGGTGTCTTTCAGTTTCACCCGACCACCGGTGGCGGCAGCCGCTACCAGGTAGGTACCGGTTTCGACTCGATCAGGTAGCACGTCGTAGTGACAACCGTGCAAGCGCTCCACGCCATTGATTTCTATGGTCGCGGTACCCTGGCCCTTGATGTCAGCCCCCATGGCAATCAGGCATTCTGCCAGGTCCACCACTTCCGGTTCGCGGGCGGCGTTTTCCAGAATGGTTTTGCCATCCGCCAGGGCCGCGGCCATCATCAGGTTCTCAGTGCCGGTAACGGTTACGGTGTCCAGGAAGATGTGGGCACCCTTCAGTCGACCGTTGGTCTTGGCCTTGATGTAACCATTTTCCACCTTCACTTCCGCGCCCATCATCTCCAGACCATGGATATGCAGGTTTACCGGACGGCTACCAATGGCACACCCGCCCGGAAGGGACACTTCCGCTTCGCCAAAATGAGCCACCAGTGGGCCCAGAACCAGAATGGACGCCCGCATGGTTTTGACCAGCTCGTAAGGCGCATGGAAATGCTTGATGGTATTGGCGTGTACTTCCACGCTCATTTTTTCATCAATCAGCAACTCCACGCCCATTCGGCCCAGCAGCTCGATCATGGTGGTGATGTCGTTCAGGTGCGGCAAGTTGCCCACTGTTACCGGCTCATCCGCCAGCAGGGTGGCGGCCAGTATGGGCAGTGCGGCGTTTTTGGCACCGGAAATCCGGATTTCACCATTCAGGGGCTTACGGCCTCTGATCAGAAGTTTGTCCACAATAGTCTTCCTGTTATTGGCGGGCAGCCCATTCAGCCGGGGTAAATGCTTTCGGGTGCAGAGCGTGTATGGTGCCGTCCATTACGTGCTGGAAAAGCACCTTATTGATCATTTGCTGCCGTTTGATGGTCGGCAGGCCTTCAAAAACCTCCCCTACCACGACAACCATATAATGGTTGCCATCGACCTGAACCTGCACTTCGCAATCCGGCAGGGCCTGTTTTACCAGTTCGGTAACTTCGGCGGCTTCCATAGTCATTCCTCGGGTGTTTGTAGATCAGGGGCGAGATTGTAACCAATTACGCGGCCCGGGTCAGCCAGCAGAGAATGACAGAATGGAGAGAGTGAAAAATGGCGGGGATTTTTCAGGTGGCGTTGTCGCGCTGGAAACCCGGCAACTGTTCTTCGAGGTTACTCAGAGCGGCCAACGAATAGAGACGGGCACTGACGCCAGTGAACAACAGTGAGCGGCCGAACTCTTCAGCACATCGCTGCCAGCAAAGCAGCAACGACAGCGCAACACTGTGGGCGGTTTCCATAGCACTCAGGTCGACAGTCAGGTTCCCGGAACCCGACTGAATCAGCGCTTCGCCCTGTTTCCTGGTGGACAACACCGTGAGCGGATCTATTGACCCGCTCACTTTCAGGATGTCGCCACTGAGCTCAACCCGGGCGCCCGTGGTCATGAGTTATCCACTTTCTCATCCAGGTTGAGACTTTCCACAGCGCCATTCCAACTATCGATAACAGACTGCACTTTACCGCGATTCTGTTCCATTTCCTGGGCGAAGCGATCACGGAATGCCAGGCCGATGTTAATACCTTCGACGATGACGTTTTCCATCATCCAGCGACCTTCATCCGTTTTATACATGGAGTAAGTGACCGGGTACCGGTTCCCACTGGCGGTCAGCACCTCCATCATTACGGAGGCGCGATCTGCGTTATTGGGATTGATCTCCGCGTCTTTGACCTCAATAGCGAAGTCGTTCGCGCTGACCAGAGCCTGGGCGTAGCTGTCAAACAGGCTGCGCTTGAATTTTTCGACGAATTCATCGCGCTGTTCGGGGGACGTCTGGCGCGCATACCTTCCCATGACACGAGCGGCAATGCGGCGAAAGTCCACGAATTCCCGCAGTTCCTGGTCCATGCTGACGTAAAACGCTTCTGGGTCGCTCTCGTACAGGCCCTTTTCTTCGTTCAGTTTGTCCACCAGGCGCTGTGTATTTTCATCCACATACTTTACAAGGTCTTCCTCCTGACCTGCGTGGGCCGGAAGCACGAGGGCTGCTGCCATCAGGAATGCCATAAAAAGCAGGCCGCGTCTGATCAATACCATGTCTTTCTCCTGTAACGTTTCAGATCCTTTTCTCTCGCGCTATTTACCCGATGCAAAGTTGGTAATCAGGCGCTCAAGATTCATGGCTGACTGGGTTGAATAAAAGTTGTCTCCGGGTTTCAGGGATTCCATGTCTCCACCGATCGAAATATCAATGTACTGATCCCCAAGTATGCCGGATGTACGTATTACCGCTGAGCTGTCCGCCGGGATATTGTCCACGTCAGCGTCAATGGCAAGCTCCACCCTGGCCTGGAAAGTCTCCTTGTCCAGGGTCACGCTGCGAATCGTGCCCACCTTGACGCCTGCCATGGCGACTTTGCCCCGGGGCGAAATGCCGCCAACGTCATTGAAGTTCGCGTAAAGGGTGTACGTGTCCCCTGCGGTTTTGGGTGACAATCCGCTCACCTGCAACGCCAGGACCAATAGTGCGGCGAGCCCTGCGATCATAAACAGGCCGGTGATGATTTCCGTGGTTCTCTGTGCCATATCCGGCTCCCGATTAAGTTCTGTTCAATCCTGCTGTATTCGCGCCGCAACTCTGGGTCAGAAATTCCCAAACATGACGGCAGTAAGCACAAAATCCAGGCCGAGAACGGCCAACGATGAATACACAACGGTTTTGGTGGTGGCGGAACTGATGCCGGCAGAAGTCGGCACACAATCGTAACCTTGAAACACGGCAATCCAGGTGCAGACAAACCCGAATACCACGGTTTTCACCACCCCGTTCAGCACATCGTCCACAAAGCTGACCGATGACTGCATATTACCCCAGAATGCACCCTCGAAAACGCCCAGCCAGTCGACGCTCACCAGCATGCCACCCCATATACCGACCACCGAGAAGATCACCGCCAGGATTGGCATTGCGATGAAGCCGGCCCATAACCTGGGGGCAATCACCCGCCTGAGAGGATCCACCCCCATCATTTCCATGCTGGACAACTGTTCCGTTGCCTTCATCAGACCGATTTCAGCGGTTAAGGCCGAGCCGGCCCGCCCCGCGAACAACAGTGCCGTCACGACCGGCCCCAGTTCCCGCACCAGTGTCAGAGCAATCATCTGACCGACCGCCGCTTCGGAGCCGTAATCACTGAGAATGGTATAGCCCTGCAGCCCCAGCACCATGCCGATAAACAGGCCAGACACCACCACAATCGCCAGGGACAGCACCCCGACCGAATAGAGTTGCCGAACCAGTAACGGAAATCCCACTGCAGGTTTCGGAACCCCGGCCAGGGCACCGCCAAGAAAATAACCGGCACGGCCAACCGTAGCCACGATATCGAACCCCAGCCTGCCGAGTGCGGCAATCCGATCCATCATCGTGCGCCTCCGGAGAGACCCCAGTCTGCCCCCGCATCCGCGGCCGGGTAGTGAAAAGGCACGGGACCATCCGGCTGGCCCTGCAGGAACTGTTGAACCCGCTCGGAAGGATGCTGCCTCAGTTCTTCCGGGGTCCCTTCGCCAATAATCTGGCCATCGGCAATGATGCAGGCATAGTGGCAGATACTGAGGGATTCCGGCACATCATGGGACACCAGCACACTGGTCAATCCCATGGAGCTGTTGAGGTCACGAATCAGTTTGACCAGCACCCCCATGGCAATCGGATCCTGGCCTGCGAAGGGCTCATCGTACATGATCAGTTCCGGATCCAGCGCAATGCTGCGGGCAAGAGCCACGCGCCGAGTCATACCACCGGACAGTTCCGAGGGCATCAGATCCCTGGCACCCCGGAGTCCGACGGCTTCCAGCTTCATCAGCACGATATCGCGGATCATGTCTTCCGGCAGGGAGGTATGGACACGCAGGGGAAAAGCAACATTCTCGAATGTACTGAGATCGGTAAACAGGGCACCACTCTGAAACAACATGCCCATCTTTTCACGCAGGCTATACAGGGCTTTGCGCCTGAGCCTGGGCACATTCTCGCCGGCCACCATGATAGTGCCGGCATCCGGCTTCAGTTGACCACCGATCAGCCGCAACAGAGTGGTCTTCCCGGTTCCGCTCGGCCCCATGATGGCGGTAATCTTGCCACGGGGAATATCGAGGGTCACTCCGTCGAATATACGCCGGCCGGAGCGTGAAAAGACCACATCCGTCAATGTTATGTATGATTCCGAAGCCATAAGCCATCCCTCTCGATCAGGCGCATACAGTATGCGAAGCCGGTTGGAAGCTCAATCCGTCCATCACAAAATGTCCTGATGGCAATGATCAGTTTCCCTGAACAAGGCCCCGCAGCGTTGTGAAGTGATATACTCTCGCCAATTCATCCAGAGCCTCAATGACGACAAGGTGCGAGCCGGAAACACCATGAGCGACAGCAACAAATCCATAGCCGATATCAACCAGACCTACCGGGACTCAGCCCTCCGGGCCATTGAAATCGAGAAAGACGCCATTGCCGCGCTCTCGGATCGCATTGACGACCATTTCATCCGTGCCTGTGAGGTCATCATGGCGTGCAAGGGGCGCGTGGTGGTAACCGGCATGGGCAAATCAGGCCATATTGGTAACAAGATTGCCGCCACCCTGGCCAGCACCGGCACTCCGTCATTCTTTGTACATCCCGGCGAAGCCAGCCATGGTGACCTGGGCATGATCACCGGCCAGGATGTGGTGCTCGCCCTCTCCAATAGCGGCAACACCAGTGAAGTGGTCACCATCCTTCCGTTGATTCGCCGCATGGGCGCCCCACTGATCAGCATGACCGGCAATTCCGACTCCACCCTGGCGAAGGAGGCCGTGGCCAACCTCGACGTCAGTGTCTCACTGGAAGCGTGCCCCCTGGGCCTGGCGCCAACCTCTAGCACTACCGCGACTCTGGTGATGGGGGATGCGCTGGCAGTTGCATTGCTGGAAGCCCGGGGCTTCAGTGCGGAAGACTTTGCGTTTTCCCATCCTGGGGGCAGCCTGGGTCGACGCCTGCTGTTGCGGGTTTCCGATATCATGCACACTGGCGACCGCGTTCCCCGCGTCACCGGCGATACCACCCTCAGCGGCGCGTTGCTGGAAATTTCCCGCAAGGGGCTGGGCATGACCACTGTAGTAGACGCAGACGGCAACATGACCGGCGTATTCACCGATGGCGATCTGCGTCGCACGCTGGACAAATCCATTGATGTGCACACCACACCGATTCATCAGGTCATGACCCGAAACGGCAAGACGATTCAGGCCGACCACCTGGCAGCTGAGGCGCTGAATATCATGGAAGAGATGAAGATCAACGCTCTGCCCGTCACCGATGAAAACGGCCGTTTGGTCGGCGCCATCAACATGCACGACCTGCTACGCGCCGGCGTCATCTGAGGAACACGCTATGACTGATTCTTTGCGTCCGCAATGGCCGGCCCGCATCCTCGAAAAAGCCGCCAGCATCCGCCTGCTTGCCCTGGATGTGGACGGCATCATGACCGATGGCAAGCTGTTTTTCAGCGCCACCGGTGATGAGATGAAGGGTTTTAATATCCTGGATGGCCTGGGGCTGAAACAGGTGATGGCCGCTGGCATTACCGTTGCCGTGATTACCGGGCGCACGTCACCGCTCACCGAGAAGCGTATGGGCGACCTGGGCGTCCCGCATCTGATGCAGGGTCGCGAGGACAAGAAAGTGGCACTGCAGGAACTGGTCGACTCCCTGGACGTCAGCCCCGAAGAGATCGCCTATATGGGGGATGATCTGCCGGACCTGCCCGCGATTCGCTTCGCTGGCCTGGGCATCACCGTCCCCAACGGTTACTGGCTGGTCCGGGAACAGGCGGATGTCTGCACGTCGGTTCCCGGCGGCAGCGGCGCCGTTCGTGAGGCCTGCGATTTGCTGCTGACTGCCTGCGGCCAGCTTGATAACACACTGGCCGCCTACACCCAGGCTGATTAAAGGACCCTGTCGCGATGAGAGGCAACCTGCTCCCCACCTTGCTCCTGGTCGACCGGCCCTGGCTGAGAACCCTGGCGCTGGGCTTTACCGCTGTGGCCCTGGTCATGATGTTGTGGCAGAGTGACGAGCCTCAGGAACCGGTGGACGCAGCAGCACTGAGAGGACAATCCGAGCCCGATGGCTTTGTCGTCAATGGCCGTTACCTTTCATACGATGAAACCGGCAAGCTCAGCGTGCGCTTTGAAAGCCCGCGCATTGAACAGTTTGAAGCTGGCAACAAGGCTATTATGGAATCACCCAGGGCAGAATTGTTCGGCGAGGGTGAGGAAGAGCCCTGGTATTTAAGCTCAGAGTCCGGAACCTACCGGGAAGAAAAAGGCCTGCTTCACCTGGAAGGTAACGTTAAGGTAATTCGCAGGTCCGGCAACCGCCAGGGCACGCTGACAACGTCCAGGCTGACGCTGGATAACACCAGTCGTACGGTCTACACCGACGCTCCAGTGGAGCTGACCGATTCGTTCAGTGTGACCCGGGCAACCGGGATGAAGGCCTGGATTGATGACCGCATTCTCGAACTCAACTCACAGGTGGAAGGACGCTATGAGCCTGGCCAACAAGCCAATCCGTAACTTTGCCGCAGCGCTGGCAGCACTCTTGTTTGCAGGCTCCGCCGTTGCCTTTAGCCTGGATTCCGACGTTCCGATCACCGTCAAGGCCAACAGCGCCCGACTGGATGACAGCAAAGGCATTGCCACCTATACCGGCAACGTCCACCTCACCCAGGGCGCCACCGAGCTAACCGCTGACAAGGTCATTCTCTACCGTGATGCAAACGGTCTGAGACGTATTGAGGCCACCGGTCAGCCGGCCCATTACCAGCAGCCCGCCCGGGATGGCCAGGGGAAAACCGATGCCCGCGCCCTCAACATCACCTACTCGGCCCCGGAAAGCCGGCTGACTTTCGAACGGAAGGCCGTCATTGAGCAGAACGGTAACCTGTTCCGTGGCGACATCATTCATTATGATAGCGTCGACCGCGTGGTCACCGCCGAAGGGTCGGCGAATGAGGACAACGGCAACGGCCGTGTTGAAATGATTATCCAACCACGCAGTAGCCAAAACAGACAGGATTCGGATGGCAGTTCTCAGGGCCAGTAATCTGGCAAAAAGCTACAAGCACAAGAAAGTGGTCCTTGATGTCTCCCTGGAGATTCGCAGTGGCGAAATCGTTGGCCTGCTGGGCCCCAATGGGGCGGGCAAGACCACCTGCTTCTATATGATCGTGGGCCTGGTACCTGCCGATAACGGCCGTATTACCATCGACAGCAAGGATATTACACCACTGCCGATGCATGGCCGGGCCCGCAAAGGGATTGGCTATCTGCCGCAGGAAGCGTCGGTATTCCGCAAGCTGACGGTGCGGGATAACATCATGGCGATTCTGGAGACCCGCAAGGAACTCAAACGGGCGGACCGCGAGGCCAAACTGGAAGAGCTTCTGAAAGAGTTCCACATCACGCACATCCGCGACAGCATGGGGATGGCCCTTTCCGGCGGTGAACGGCGGCGGGTGGAGATTGCCCGGGCGCTCGCCATGGAACCGGCGTTCATCCTGCTGGACGAACCCTTTGCCGGTGTGGACCCCATTTCGGTCAGCGACATCAAACATATTATCCGGCACTTGCGGGACAAGGGCATCGGGGTCCTGATCACGGACCACAACGTGCGTGAAACCCTGGATATTTGCGAGAATGCGTATATCGTTTCGGGCGGCCACATCATCGCTTCCGGCAATTCGGAGGAGATCCTGGCCAATCAGAAGGTGAAAGAAGTCTACCTTGGCAATGAATTCCGGCTTTGACCTGGGTCATATTCCGTGACCGGTTTTACCATGGCCCAATTGTCATGTTGATGACAAGCAAGTACACTCGGCAGAGAACTTGCTTGGTCTGGCAAGTTGCCAACATACAACGAATTTTTTGCAATCACTCGTTACTGAGTGACGGATCCTGAACCATGGTTATGAAAGCGTCATTACAGTTAAAGCTGGGTCAGAGCCTGACCATGACGCCTCAGTTGCAGCAGGCGATCAAACTCCTGCAACTCTCCACGCTGGACCTTCAGCAGGAAATCCAGCAGGCACTGGACTCCAACCCCATGCTGGAAACGTCGGAAGACGACGATACCCCCGACGCCAATGCGTCCGAGCAGGACAACGAAGAGTCTCAGAAGACGGAGGAAACAGCTTCAGCGACCGAGTCCACCTCCGACTGGGATGAATCGGAGAACGGCCCCGACTGGGCATCCGAGAACGACATTCCCGATAACATCCCTGATGACCTACCGGTAGACACCGCCTGGGATGACATCTACCAGTCAGCGCCCGCGACGGCACCACGCAACGACGACGAGAACGACAGCGACTTCGAAACCCGTAATTCACCGACGGAAACCCTGCAGGATCATCTCGAATGGCAGCTGAACCTGACGCCCCTGAGCGAACGGGACCAGGCCATTGCCCACGCTCTGATGGATGCGGTGGATGACCGCGGTTACCTGACGTCGTCCATAGAGGAGATACATTCCGGACTGGTAGACGAAACGGAAGACGACCCACTGGAACTGGATGAAGTGGAAGCCGTGCTGCACCGCCTGCAGCACTTTGATCCGCCCGGTGTCTTTGCTTGCGACCTGCAGGAATGCCTGTTGATCCAGTTGAACCAGCTGCCACCGGACACTCCCTGGCTGGCCCAGGCGCGGCTGGTCATCACTCATTACATCAACCTGTTGGGTAACCGGGACTATGCACAGTTGCTGCGCCGCAGCCGACTGAAGGAAGACCAGTTGCGGGAAGTGCTGGCCCTGATCACCAGCCTCAACCCGCGCCCGGGCGATTCAGTGGATCAGGCGGAACCAGACTATGTCATTCCCGACGTGATGGTCCGCAAACACAATGGTCGCTGGCGGGTCGAGCTCAATCCCGACATTGCGCCCCGGATCCGCGTCAACGCCAGCTACGCTTCCCTGATCAAGCGCGCGGACAGCAGCGCCGACAACACCTACCTGAGGGACCAGCTTCAGGAGGCTAAATGGTTCATCAAGAGCCTGCAAAGCCGTAACGAAACGCTGCTCAAGGTGGCGACACGTATTGTCGAGCATCAGCAGGGCTTCCTGGATCATGGCGAAGAAGCCATGAAACCGCTGATCCTCTCAGACATTGCCCAGGCCGTGGAAATGCACGAATCCACCATTTCCCGGGTGACCACCCAAAAATATATGCATACACCCCGTGGCATTTTTGAATTAAAGTACTTTTTTTCAAGCCACGTCAGTACCGATGAGGGCGGAGAGTGTTCGTCCACCGCGATCCGTGCCATGATCAAGAAACTGATCGCAGCAGAAACTCCGAAAAAGCCATTGAGCGATAGCAAAATTGCAGCCATGCTAGGAGAAGAGGGTATCAAGGTAGCCAGGCGGACCGTAGCCAAATATCGTGAGGCTATGCATATTCCGCCATCCAATGAGCGTAAACGGCTGGTTTGACCCGACTGGATCCGCCGGCAGAAATAACGCTGGCACACCGTTGGCCCCTCACAGGGACCGGCATGATGACGACAGGAGACGCCTATGCAACTCAATATTTCAGGCCATCACGTAGAACTGACTCCCTCACTGAAAGATTACGTATCAGGCAAGTTTGAAAAGCTCGAGCGCCACTTTGACCACATCAGCAACTGCCAGGTGACGCTTCAGGTGCAGAAAGTGAGGCAAATGGCGGAGGCAACCCTTCACGTGATCGGCGGTGAGATTCACGCAAAGGCTGAGAACGACGACATGTATGCAGCGATTGATTCGCTGATTGACAAGCTGGACCGTCAGATTCTCAAACACAAAGAAAAGAACGTCGATCGTATGCATGGTAACGGTGTCCGTTAAGACACGGGTTTCCATGCATTCAAAATAGTCGAGCTGCGGCACGTACGTGCCGCAGCCTTTTTTTTACGGAATTGCAGTCGATTCATGAGCGACACATCCCTGACAATCGAAAATATTCTTGCACCGGAGCTGACTCTCTGTCGGGCCCCCGCATCCAGCAAGAAACGGGTTCTGGAATTCATTGCCGAGCAGATCAATCAACAGGATGCCTCTCTCAGCGAAACCCAGATCTTCAATAACCTGATTTCCCGGGAGCGGCTTGGCAGTACCGGCATTGGCCAGGGCATCGCCATCCCCCACTGCCGTCTTGACGGACTCGAGCGGGTGGTTGGTGTGCTGCTGACCCTGGAGGAAGGGGTTGGTTTCGATGCCATTGATAATCAGCCGGTAGACCTGGTGTTTGCGCTGATTGTTCCCAGGGAAGCCACCAGCGAACACCTGGAGCTGCTTAGCCAGTTGGCGGAGAAGTTCAACGATCGTGGATTTTGCGATCGGCTGCGGCAATGTACGGACGCCCAGTCGCTCTACAGCCGCATGTTGGACGGTAACAGCTGATCATTTCTGAGCGGAGGCATAGAGGCGATGAAACTGATTATTGTCAGTGGCAGATCAGGCTCGGGAAAAAGTACGGCGCTTCATGTGCTGGAGGATCTTGGCTTTTACTGCATTGATAACCTGCCTATCGGCCTGCTCTTCCCGCTGACGACGGAAGCCGCCAATCACAGCGATTCCCCCGGTCGCCTGGGAAAAATGGCCGTGAGTATTGATGCCCGAAACCTGGCCGGTGAACTCACCAACTTCGAAACCATTTACCGCCAGCTTCAGGGCACCGGCGTCACGCTCGAGATCATCTACCTGGACGCAGACGAACAATCCCTGCTCCAACGTTTCCACGCAACACGGCGCAAACACCCCCTGAGCGATGACAGAACCTCACTCCGGGAAGCCATCGGCAATGAGAAACAGCTACTGGAGCCGCTGTCGAAGCTGGCCGACCTCTACATCGATACCACGGGCATGTCCATGTACGAGCTCCGGGACATGGTCAAACAACGGATTGTCGGGCGCAAGGAGCAGGAATTGGCCCTGCTGGTCCAGTCGTTCGGATTCAAACACGGTGTACCCCTGGACTCCGACTACGTTTTCGATGTGCGCTGCCTGCCCAACCCATATTGGGACACAAGTCTTCGCCAGTATGTCGGCACTGACCAACCGGTCATTGATTTTCTTGAGAAAGAGCCTCTCAGTCGCAAGATGGTCGACGACCTGATCGCGTTTCTGGACAACTGGCTGCCGTCGTTCGCCGACAGCAACCGAAGCTACATGACCATATCCATCGGCTGCACGGGCGGGCAACATCGCTCTGTCTATGTCTGCGAACAGGTTGGCCACTATTTCCGCCAGAAATACAACAACGTCCAGGTCCGCCACACGGAATTGCCCCACCTGCAAACCCGGGATCAGGGGTAAGCAGACCGTGATTCGACGCAACATTACCATCATCAACAAGCTCGGTTTGCACGCACGTGCCACCGCAAAACTGGTTGCGACTGCTTCGGCCTATGAAAGCTCAGTAAAAATCTGTGGCAAGGGCCGTGAAGTTGATGCGAAGAACATCATGCAGGTCATGATGTTGGCCGCCAGCCAGGGAACGGACGTAGAACTGATTGCGGAAGGCGCGGACGAAGAACAAGCCATTAACGCACTGGTTGAGCTAATCAATGATTATTTTGGCGAAGGCGAGTAAATTCCGCGGCAATCACCTACAACTCTTTGTCACCTGTGCCGCCTAACTCCGCTATAATACGGGGGTTTTCTGACTGTGGGTGAACCATGACCGATATTCTGGAAAAAAGCCAGGCCCGCCAGCGCCTTCGCTCCCTCAGCGAAGCGCTCGACAGTGGCGCACTAAAACAGGTTGCACGCATCCTGAATGGCGGCCTGAGTCCCAGTGATATTGCCCACCTGCTGGAGTCGTCCCCGCCCCGCCAGCGGGCCCTGCTTTGGAACCTCGTCGATAAGCAACTGGAAGGTGAAGTCCTCCAGTACCTCGGTGATGACATCCGGGGCTATTTCCTCAGCCAGTTGAATGCCCAGGAACTGGCAGACATCCTGGAAGATTTCGAGTCGGATGACCTGGCCGACTTGCTGCAGCAACTACCGGATACGGTTATCCAGGAAGTCCTGGATACCATGGACGAGCAGGATCGCCAGCGGGTAGAGGAAGTCCTGTCCTACCCGGAGGATACCGCCGGCGGGCTGATGAACACCGACACCATCACGGTGCGCCCGGACATCAGCATTGACGTGGTTCTTCGCTACCTGCGCCGGCACCGTAACCTGCCTCCGATGACCGACAGCCTGATCGTGGTGAGCCGTCGGGATGAGTTCATCGGTATGCTGCCGATTACCAAGATGCTGGTCTCCAATCCGGCGGCGACCGTGCGGGAAGTGATGGATACCGATATTGACCCCATTCCGGTGCTGTTGTCGGACACCAAGGTCGCCACCCTGTTCGAACGCTACGACCTGATCTCAGCACCGGTGGTAGATGAAGGCGGCCGCTTGCTCGGGCGCATCACCATCGATGACGTGGTTGACGTAATCCGCGAAGACGCGGACCACTCCCTGATGAGCATGGCAGGTCTGGACGAAGACGAGGACACCTTCGCGCCGATCCTGAAAACCACTCGGCGCCGCGCCATCTGGCTGGGTATCAACCTGATCACCGCTTTTATTGCGTCCGCCGTTATCGGCATTTTTGAGGACACCATTGCCAAGGTGGTTGCGCTGGCGGTGCTGATGCCGATTGTCGCCAGTATGGGCGGCATCGCGGGCAGTCAGACTCTGACCCTGGTGATCCGCGGTATGGCCGTGGGCCAGATCAGTGGGGTTAACGTCCGCTGGCTGCTGAACCGGGAGTTTGTGGTGGGCATGCTTAACGGGATGCTATGGGCCGTGGTGGTGGCATCCGCCGCCACTCTCTGGTTCAAGGACATCCTGATTGGCGCTATCATTGCCGCGGCACTGATCATCAACCTGGTGGCCGCAGCCCTGGTTGGCACCGTCCTGCCGCTGTTTCTCAAATCCCGTAACATTGATCCGGCGTTGGCGGGTAGCGTCATTCTGACAACCGTCACGGATGTGGTGGGGTTCATGGCTTTTCTCGGCCTCGCCACCATATTCTATGCGTAGATCTTTGTCGGATTACGCTTCGCTAATCCGACCTACGGTGGATTCCTTTTTTATGTAGGTCGGATTAGCGAAGCGTAATCCGACGAACAGGCAACATTATGAGCGATCACCAAGATAACGACGCACCGGAATACCTTGGCCCCAGCAAATCCCAGCTCAAGCGGGAAATGCACGCCCTCCAGGATCTCGGCAAGCGCATGCTGGAGCTGAGCAATGACCAGCTCGATACCCTGACCATCAGTGACACTCTGAGAGCTGCAATCGAGGAGTCCCGTCGCATTCGCCAGAATGAAGCTAAACGCCGGCACCTGCAGTTCATCGGCAAGATCATCCGCCAGGAAGACGATCCCGATGCCCTGAAGCGGGCGATTGACGCGTTCGACGCCGGCAGTGAGGAACACACCCGGCGCCACCATCTGGCGGAGCGCTGGCGTGACCGCATGATCAGCGAAGGCGATTCAGCGGTGGGTGAATTTGTGAGTTACTGCCCGAACGCGGATATACAGCACCTGCGCAACCTGGCACGCAACGCCCGCAAGGACGTGGAAAAGCAGAAGAACACCGGGCAGGCGAGAAAACTGTTCCGGTATCTTCGGGAAGCGATCGACGAAGTGGAGTAAGCCGCTACCTAGGTGCAAAACGCAGAGTCCAGTGTCGGATTACGCTTTGCTAATCCGACCTACAGTTATGGTAAACGTCTGTGTTCCCAGACTGGCATGCGGGTGCGGATGTTGGTCAACATATCCGGATCCAGACTTGCGGTAACCACCCCGGGCCCCTCTTCTATTATCTCCGACACCACCTTGCCCCAGGGGTCGCAAATCAGACTGTGGCCGTAGGTACGCCGCCGCTGGCTGTTCTGGCCACCCTGCCCCGGCGCCACGACCCAAACCTGATTCTCGATGGCCCGGGCCCGAATCAGCGCATGCCAGTGAGCATCACCCGTCTGCCAGGTAAATGCACTGGGCAGGCAGACCCAGTCCGCCCCTTTCTCGCGCAGCGCCCTGAACAGCTCCGGAAAACGTAGGTCATAACAGATCGCCATTCCCAACCGGCCGACCGGTGTCTCCAGGGTAACGACCGACTCTCCCGGCTCAAAGGTATCGGATTCCCTATACTGACCGTGGGCGTCTTCCACCATGGCATCGAACAGGTGAATCTTGTCATAGCGACCGACTTCATGGCCCTGATCGTCATACACCAGAGCGGTTGCCCGTACACGCCCCTCAATATCAGTGCCATCCGGGCGCTTGGACAGGGGCAGCGAGCCGCCAACAATCCAGATTCCGAGCCCGCGCGCCTGGTCAGCCAGGAATTGACGGATGACGGGCGCGTCCGATGCCTCCTGCTGACCACAGGCCACCATCTGGGATGTCGCCAGCACCGCAAAGTTTTCAGGTAACACCGCCACGCGGGCGCCTGCACGGGCGGCTTCGACCAGCAACCCTTCAGCTTCGCGCAGGTTCGCATCGATATCATGAGTGCTTACCATCTGTATGGCAGCAACGATGGGGGACGAAACGTTGGTCATGGTCATTCTCCAGTATCGAAAACTCGCCGCAGGTCTACCTCCGGGTTATCCCAGCTACCGGTTACACTATAGGTCGCACTGGTCAGTTTACTCAATGGGTCACCGAGGACCTTGTCCAGCACAAACAGCGCCCCACCAATCGGCGCACCGGCGCCCATCAGCAATGCGGCCAATGGCAGATTCTGGGTCAGGGGCAGCACCACCACCAATCTCATATCCAGGATTTCTTCTGACATATCGGTGGTGCCCGACAGCTTGAAGGCTCCCGATGGCCCTACCACCTGCAACTCAGGGTCCCAACTGAGCAGCCCGTCGGTAATCACCGCAGTGCCGGAAATGGCATCAAACGCGACCCCTGCTTCGTACAGATCAGAGAAATCCAGCTGCAGACGACGCCACAAGGTATCCGCATTCAGCAAGTTGAATACGCGGAACAGCTGGGCGGAGTTATTACTCTCCAGGATGACACCATCATCCAGCCGCAAGCTCACCGAACCGCTTAAGGCCTTGAGCCCAAACTCGTTGGGACGGCCAGGCCAGTCAAGGTCGAGCCGGATCGCGGTTTCTTTATTCCGCAATGGGATATCGGCATCGAGGAGGTTGCCGAGGTCGTCCAGGGTGCCACCTTCAATATCACCCGCGAAGCGCGTCGTTTCCCGATCCCCGGCGATACTCCAGGTCATGTCGCCAGTCAGGTTCAGGGAGTTGAGGCGCCCTTCTATCTCCGCCACCCGCAGGCGGAATGGCTTTGGCCGCAAGCGGAAGGACCAGCGACCCACGTCATCGTCATTGAGCCGGAGCCGGGCAATGCTCATGTCGATATCCGGCCATTCCCCGATCTCCAGGGCACGAAATGCCTCGAGCTGTTCGTCTACGGTCAGCAACGCCCTCTGGTCATCCGTTTTCTCACCCTCACGAACCAGATGCAGGCTCTCAAAATCAGCGATGATCGCGTCGTCATTGTCCGGCAAAACCACACGACCCACTGCCCGCTCCGACCGGGTACTGAGTACCCACCGATCCCCCAGGTCACTGGCCACAACGGCAATGCCTGTTAGCAACTGGCGTCCCAGCCAGAGGCGTTCAATATCCAGATCAAAACCACTGTCTCTTTTCAGCAAACTGAATGACAGACGGTTTTCCCAGGTGACATCGATACCAAGCCCATCCTTCCTGGCTGGATCGATGGTGGCGCTGACAACGGTTTCTTCATCTGCCGTTTTTGCCAGCGGTTCGGGCCAATTGACCAACACCCCTTTCAGGCTTGAGCGAATAGTGACGGTCGAGGTGGTATCCGGGGACACATCCAGGGTGGCGGTGTAATCCGTCGCCCCACTCATGCCCAGGTCCATGTCACCATCCAGGCCAGCACGGGCAAATACCTGCGGCAAACTGACCTGCCCCCGTTGCCGAATCGTTATGCCCTTATCGTTAGTACTACGGGACAGCAACACCGTCACTGGATCATTGAGGAACACAGCCTTTATCGGCTCGCCGGAAAATCCCGATGCCGTACTGAACCCAACCTGCCCGGACAGTTGCTCCCAGACCAGGTCAGCTTCCGGGTATACCACCTGGCCGTTTTCCGTCGCAACCCGGGCCTCCACAGCGGGTTCACCATCACCATTCAGGGGCATTTCCAGGCCGAGGTCCAGGCGATAATCACCGCCGAACCTGACACTCCGTCCAGCGGTGCCAACCATGTCACCCAGCGGGCTGTTGTCCATCCAGTAGGCGACCGCCGATCCCGGCCCCGAAGCAGAGGCATCCACTGCCAGGCGGACACTGCCGTCCACCGGTTTCACTCTTACCTCGCTCTGCTCAAGTTCCAGTTGTCCGGTGTTGCCCTGCTCCAGTTCGACCCGGGTCAAACCATTGTGGATGAACACTTCGCCGCGTCCATTTTCCACCTCTGGCCAGCGCTCATCGTATTGCACTGCGGCGTTATCGAACTTGTATCGCATGGACGATACAAACGAGCCCTTGGGAGCGCCCCGATTGATCAGTCCGTGGCCGAAGTAGACACCCTCGGTGATATCCGCTTCGGTAATAGCCGTGGTCAGCCAGTCGTACAGCTTCGGATCAACCACACGCACCGGCACAAAATCAGCAAGCATGTCGGCCCGACCATTACGGACGCCCACGCGCAAACTGAGGTTGTCCTCGCCGTCACGATCCAGGTGAAGATCAAACGCCCCGCTCAGCTCGGTCTGCTCTCCATAGTCCAGGCGGATGTCGTCGGCCCATACCCGGGTGATGGGCCCATCCAGATGCCACGCGACCCGGGTCCGGAGTGATGACATCGGCCAACTACCGCGGAACAATAGCGGGAAGCCTAAGATCAGCTGTTCGCTATCGGCTTCAACATAGCCACCACGATGATCCACCACCAGACGCCCATCCAGCCCCCGAACCTCCGGAGCCCCGCGGAATGCCTCAACACTGACGTCATCCAGTACGCCAGAGAGCTCGAAGCCTTCGCCACCAGGGCCGGGCACCCGCACCCGCAAGTCATTGAGCTTTCCGCCAGGGCGATAATTCTCCAGGGCCCGGCTTGCCACTTCCGGCAGCAGCCCAACGCTGGATATTACCCGCCGTAGCGGTCGCAAGGGCACCGCGTCCGCGATGATGTCCGTTCCTTCCGAACGCTGTCTTACTCGCAAGTCAAAGGGCGACACCTGGTCACCGTTCCAGGTCCACTCCAGATCATTGAGGTGAAATTCACCGGCGCCCGCCAGGGTTTCAAGATCGAGCGGTTCCTCTTCAGTGAGACCGGTCTCACTGCGGCGCCACCCGAACCTGGCCCGAATATCCTCCAACGGCGCCAGGGACTCACGGCCCACACCCAGTTGCAGGTAGGGGGTTTCAACCGTGCCGGTCACCTGCTCCAGCCTCCCGTCGCGAAACGTCAGCCAGGCGTGGCCGCCTAGATCGAATCCTTCAACGCGGATGTCACGCCAGCTGTACTCGTCAATCAGACCATCGAAAAGCCGCCCGGAATTCACGTCAACATAGAGCTGTCCGTTGAAATCCCCCCGAAAGAAATGCTGTCCCAGCAAGCTAAAGCTGGCCAGTTGCACAGTAGTGCCCGACCGCATGGCCCGTCCGGAAGCCATAAACAGGCCACGGCGGTAGACCATATCCAGCTGCGGAATGTCGAGGTATCGAACCTGGTCGTTGTTGTCTCTGATGCCCAGGTTCACTCGGGTTATTCTGACCCTGGGTTCGGACAGCCAGGCGCCGGCGCGATCCAGCCACAGCTTCAGGTCGTTGGTCACCGGTTCCGGCAGGTCCGCCCCCTCAACAGTGACTTCCCCGCGGGGAGTCTGACTCAGAGTCACGTCCAGACCATCGGCGGCGAAATCGGCAAAGACAATGCGAAGGCGAAACAGTGAGGACAGGGTATCCAGACGAATACGGAGTTGTTGCAGGGAGGCCGCTACGTCGCTGCCATCTTCGCTCAGGATAACCAGGTTGCGGGCGTCAAGGGATGGGTCCAGCCAGTTCCAGTCGGAACTCAGGGAACCAATGGAGATCTCGTACCCCAGCTTTTGCGACAGACGTGCCTCGATATCGTCCCGAAAGCTGTCTATGTTCTGGGTGAGTTGGCGCCCTATGCCTGCAAACAACGCCAGCAAAACCAACGCCACCAGTATTAGCCACCACACCAGGCTGGCCAGCCGGGAAACCAGCCGGACCGGTGTGCTTTCCGGATCCTGGTCGTCGATCATGGGTGACATCGCTTACCTGGTGACTACAGCAGGACCACGTCGTACTGTTCCTGGCTGTAAAAGGGCTCGACCTGGAACCGGATGGTTTTTTCAATGAAGGTTTCCAGATCGGCAACGTTATCGGATTCCTCATCCAGCAGGCGGTCCACCACGCTCTGGGAAGCCATCACCAGGTAACTTTCCGCATCGTACGCTCGGTTGACCCGGAGAATTTCCCGGAACACTTCATAGCATACGGTTTCGCTGGTTTTCAGGAAGCCTCGTCCATCGCAGATGGGACAAGGCTCACAGAGAATCTGGCCGAGGCTCTCCGTGGTTCGCTTGCGAGTCATCTCAACCAGCCCCAGCTCCGACACCCCGGTAATCTTGGTCTTGGCGTGATCCCGCTCCAACATTTTCTCGAGCATCCGGTGAACCTGCCGCTGGTGCTCGGTGTCTTCCATATCGATAAAGTCGATGATGATAATGCCACCGAGGTTTCGCAGGCGGAGCTGGCGACTGATCGCGCGGGCCGCTTCCAGGTTGGTCTTGAAGATGGTTTCTTCCAGGTTCCGGTGCCCGACAAATGCCCCGGTATTGATGTCAATGGTGGTCATCGCCTCGGTCTGGTCGATGATCACGTAGCCGCCTGACTTGAGCTGCACCTTGCGACTGAGCGCCTTCTGGATTTCATCTTCCACGGAATACAGATCGAAGATGGGGCGCTCGCCGGGATAATACTCCACTTTGTCGGAGAACTCGGTCACGAATTCTTCAACAAACTCCATCACCCGCTGGTGGCTTTCCCGGCTATCGATACGGACCTTTTCGGTTTGAGGCCGGATCAGGTCGCGAATGGTACGGATAAACAGCGGCAGATCCTGATACACCACCGTCGGCGCCTGGACCCGGGCAATGCGTTCATGGATGGACTGGCTGAGGCGATGCAGGTACTTCATGTCGCCGATCAGGTCGTCCGGGGCAGCCGCCTCAGCGGCGGTGCGAATGATGTACCCACCCTGTACATCATTCTGGTCAGCGGCCGCCTCTTCCACCAGAGTTTTCAACCGCGTGCGCTCGGCATCGTCCTCAATACGCTGGGAAATACCAACGTGGTAAATCCCGGGCATGAACACCAGGTAGCGGGAAGGAATCGACAACTGGGTCGTAAGCCGTGCTCCCTTGGTGCCAATCGGGTCTTTGGTCACCTGCACCACCAGGGATTGCCCCTCGCGCAGGAGCGTACGGATATCCGGAACGACTTTCGGGGAATCATTGCCATCGTCGGACGACTGTCCGTTCACCACATCCGAAGCATGAATAAAAGCGGCCCGCTCCAGCCCGATATCGACAAACGCCGCTTCCATGCCAGGCAGCACCCGGACAACCTTACCCTTGTAGATATTGCCGACAATCCCTTTGCGGCTGGTGCGCTCAATGTAGGCTTCCTGCAGCATGCCGTTTTCGACAAGAGCCACCCTTGTCTCGACCGGCGTAACGTTGATCAGTATTTCTTCACTCATTGTGGCTCTCCAGACTACGTTGCCAGACTTTCCAGACCGGGTAACCGGCTTGCGCCAGCAGCGTGGCAGTTTCCTGCAGCGGCAAACCCACGACTGCGCTGTAACTACCTCGTATTTCCTTCACAAAAATACCACCAAGCCCCTGAATTCCATAACTGCCAGCTTTATCCATCGGCTCACCGCTTGCAATGTAGGCACGGATTTCCTCCGTACAAAGCTCCCGGAAGGTCACATCGGTAATCACTACACAGGTAAAACACTGCCCAGCGGTTGCCAGCGCAACCGCCGTCATGACCTGATGAGTATGACCAGACAGCCGGCTCAGCGTTGCTTCCGCATCCGCGGCATTCACGGGTTTACCCAGAATGTCTCCGCCAAGCACCACTGAGGTATCGGATCCGATAACAATCTCAGCGGAATCCGAGACCCCGGCAACGGCTTTTTCCCTGGCCAGGCGCTCCACATAGTTGGACGGTGATTCATCCCCCTGCGGGGTCTCATCAATATCCACGGGCCGGGTATGAAAAGGCAGGCCGATCTGCGTTAACAGCTCGGCGCGTCTTGGGGAGGCCGAAGCCAGAATGATGGACTGCATGGGAACACCCTATCCCAGTTTGCGATTGAGATTATCCAGCAACACACAGACAAACGGCCAGACAATCGCGCTGCTCAGGGCTGGCCAGAGATAACTGAACCCTGGATCCTCGCCGCCCAGCATCTGCTTGATGAAGTGCACCAGCATCTGGTTGATGCCAATCAACAGAAACACCATCAGGCACTGCTGCGGTATAGGGTACATTCGCAAGCGTTGATGAATGGTCAGGACCAGGAACGCAATCAACGCCATCCCCAGTGCATTGACGCCCAGAGGCGTGGCCTCCAGAACATCCAGCAACAGGCCCAGACACCAGGCAAACACTATTCCGAATTGCGCCGGGGCACGGAAGGTCCAGTAGAATACCATCAGGCCCAGCCACTCGGGACGGAACTCGAACCACCCCACCGGGAACAGGGAGATACTCAGGACCAGTGACAGGACGACGCTGATGGCAAATACCGGGTAACTGATCACGGATAACATCAGTCTTCCTCCCGCTCGCCAGGTTCAACATTCCCTGTGGCGCCACCCTGACCAGGTGCGTTGCCGTCCTCGTCTTTTTCACCTTCCGGCGGGAAGACAACCAACACCAATCGACTCTGGTTCAGGCGGGCCTTTGGCGTTGCCTCAATATCCACGAAGGGTTCCCCCGATTCCTTGGTAATGCTGGCCACCTCGGCTACTGGATAGCCTTCTGGGAAGCGCCCGCCCAGGCCCGAGCTGACCAGCAGGTCGCCTTCGCGGATGTCTGCAGTGTCCGGTACGTGTACCAGTTCCAGGGCATTAATGTCGCCGTTGCCCAGCAGGATGGCCCGCAGGCCATTACGCACGACTTCAACCGGTACTGCGTGGCTGCTGTCGGAGACCAGCAGGACCCGTGAAGTGAAGCTGCTGGTTTGCTGAACCTGGCCCAGCAGACCGTGGGCATCGAGGATCGCCTGACCGACGGTCACACCGTCGCGACTCCCCTTGTTAATGACGACTTCGTGGGAGAACGGGTCCGGAGATACGCCGACGATTTCGCCCACGATGACACGGTCGTCCAGTACTTCCGACGAGTTCATCAGACGGCGGAGTTCATTGTTTTCGGACGCGAGAGCAGCGTACTTGAGGGCCCGGCGTTCCAGTATCAACAGGCGTGCCCTGAGATCTTCATTTTCAGCCTGAAGGTCTTCCCGGGTGGTAAACAGGCCAGCAATCCAGTGCTCAATCTCGGAAGGCGCGTTGCCCAGCCAGTGAATAGGAGCGAGGCCGGTGCCAATCACGCTGCGGACAGGCATCAGTCTGTCGAAGCGGGCGTCTGCAACGATCATGACCGCTGAAATGACAATCACCAGCAATAGTCTGAAGCCGGGAACAGGGCCTTGCACGAAGATGGTCTTAATGGCTGATCCTCCCGCCATTAAATACCGGGCATATACGACAACCGCCGCAGTGGTCATCCACTTGCGGCGGTCGGGGATACGAGGGTGTCAGGCGTGATGCCAGTACCACGGCTTTACCCCTCCTGGGAGAACATTCCGATTCCACCCCGGTCAATCACTTCCAGTGCCTTGCCGCCACCACGAGCCACACAGGTGAGCGGGTCTTCGGCAATGATCACTGGCAGGCCGGTCTCTTCACTGATCAGCTTGTCCAGCCCACGCAGCAGGGCGCCACCGCCTGTCAACACGATGCCGCGCTCGGCGATGTCCGATGCCAGCTCGGGAGGAGACTGTTCCAGCGCACTTTTCACGGTTTGGACAATCTGGGCCAGGGATTCCTGCAGTGCGTCCAGAATTTCCTCGCTGTTCAGGGTAAAGGCTCTGGGAACGCCCTCGGCCAGGTTACGACCGCGAACGTCGATTTCGCGGATGTCCAGACCCTCGTAGGCGCAGCCAATTTCGTGCTTGATGCGCTCGGCGGTGGAGTCGCCGATCAGGCTGCCGTAGTTGCGGCGTACATAGGTAACGATGGCTTCGTCGAATTTATCACCACCCACCCGGACGGATTCTGCATAGACGATGCCGTTCAGGGAAATGATGGCAATCTCGGTGGTACCGCCACCGATGTCGACGATCATGGAGCCGCTGGCTTCTTCCACCGGCAGACCGGCACCGATCGCCGCGGCCATGGGTTCTTCGATCAGGTAAACTTCACGGGCACCCGCACCGAGAGCGGATTCACGGATCGCTTTACGCTCAACCTGGGTGGACTTGCTTGGCACGCAGACCAACACTCGCGGGCTGGGGGTAATGAAGCTGTTCTCATGCACTTTGTGGATGAAGTGCTGCAGCATTTTTTCGGTCACCACGAAGTCTGCGATTACGCCGTCTTTCATGGGGCGAATGGCGGTGATGTTGCCGGGCGTACGACCCAGCATCCGCTTAGCTTCGGAGCCAACTGCTGCGACCATTTTCTGGGAGTTACTGGTGCGAATGGCCACAACGGAGGGCTCATTCAGCACAATTCCGCGCTCGCGCACGTATATAAGGGTGTTCGCGGTGCCCAGGTCGATGGACAGGTCGCTTGAGAATAAACCTCGGAGTCTTTTAATCAACATTCGTGTAGTTTCAACCTGAGAGTTGCAGTCGCAGAAAAGATGCGGCAACTTTAGCAGCGAGCACCCCCACAGGCAAGGCACGATCGGGCCCTGAGCCTGTCCATTAACACTTTGCCACAAGATTGCCACACAAAGTGGCCCCCTCCCGCCAATGCCGGAATCTGTTACCATACGACCTTCATTTCTGTCGGTTGGTGCAAGAGCTGCCGGGAATGACCATTACGAAAAAAGCGGTAAATAAGTGCATGTAAGCGTTGGGTCCCCCCAACCAGGCTCCCCACAGTTTCGGAACGCACAGCCCCGGCAGCTCCCATACCTTAGGCAGCATGCACCTTAAGTTACTGAAATTTCACTTACCCTGGGAGGCAATGTGACCATTTCCCGCAAGGACATTGAGAAAGTCGCTGTGCTCGCCCGCATTCGTGTGGACGAGGAGCAGGTCTCGGCACTTGAGAAAGACCTGGGCAATATTCTGGACCTGGTCGATCAGCTGGGTGCGGCAGACACCGCCAATGTAGAGCCCCTCGCCCACCCGTTGGATGCCGTTCAACGGCTGCGTAAAGATGAGGTGACCGAGACCAATCAGCGGGAAGCGTTCCAGGCTATAGCGCCAGCCACTGAAGATGGTCTCTATCTCGTACCCCGCGTTATTGAGTGATCGGACGAACAGCGACGTAAACAGGAAGCATCATGCATAACAAATCTGTAGCAGAGCTCTCCCGCGAGCTGGAACGTGGTGAGATTTCCAGTGTGGAGCTTACTCAGCAGTTTCTTGACCGTATCAAGCAGGAAGACGGTCGGTTCAACAGCTTTATTACCGTAACCCAGGAGCAGGCTCTGGCGGACGCGAAGGCGGCGGACGAGCAGCGGGCTGCCGGAGACGCGACGCCCTGGACCGGGGTCCCCTTCGCACACAAGGATATTTTCTGCACCAATGGCGTTCGCACCACCTGCGGCTCGAAGATGCTGGCAAATTTTGTTCCGCCCTATGACGCCACGGTCACAGAGAATTTCCGCAAGGCCGGCGCGGTGTGCTTGGGCAAGACCAATATGGATGAGTTCGCCATGGGCTCTTCCACGGAGTCGAGCTACTTTGGCGCCACCACTAACCCCTGGGGACTGAGCCAGGGCGATAAGCGGGTTCCCGGTGGTTCGTCCGGTGGCTCTGCTGCAGCGGTTGCCGCTCGACTGGTGCCGGCAGCGACGGCGACGGATACCGGCGGCTCCATCCGCCAGCCGGCGGCTCTGTGTGGTATTACCGGCCTGAAGCCGACCTACGGGCGGGTTTCCCGTTACGGCATGATCGCCTTTGCCTCCAGCCTGGATCAGGGTGGCACCATGGCGAGAACTGCCGAAGACAACGCGCTGATGCTGAACGTGATGGCCGGCTTTGATCCGAAGGACTCCACGTCTATTGATCGTGACGCTCCCGATTACACTGCGACTTTGAACGAGCCTTTAAAAGGCCTGCGCATCGGCCTTCCAAAAGAGTACTTCAGCGACCAGCTCAGCCCGGCGATGGAGGAGCAGGTTCGCAATGCGGTGAAGGAATACGAGAAGCTGGGTGCCACGGTTAAAGAGGTATCGCTACCCAACGCCAAACTGGCGATTGCCGCTTACTACGTGATCGCACCGGCCGAGGCGTCCGCCAACCTGTCCCGCTTTGACGGGGCGCGTTACGGTTACCGCTGCGACGATCCGAAAGACCTGATGGACATGTACACCCGCACCCGCGCCGAAGGCTTCGGCACCGAGGTCAAGCGCCGGATTCTGGTGGGCACCTATGCGCTGTCGGCTGGCTATTTTGATGCTTACTACCTGAAGGCCCAGAAAGTCCGTCGTCTGATCCAGCAGGATTTTATCAATGCCTTCAAGGAAGTGGACGTGCTGATGAGCCCGACCTCGCCATCGCCGGCGTTTGTCCAGGGCGAGAAGACCAACGATCCGGTCACCATGTACCTGGAAGATATTTTCACCATCGCGATCAATCTGGCGGGCGTGCCAGCCATGTCTGTGCCGGCAGGTTTTGTCGACGGACTTCCGGTCGGCCTGCAGATTATCGGGGATTACTTTTCCGAAGCTCGTCTGCTGAACGCCGCCCATCAATTCCAGCAGGTGACCGACTGGCACCAGCGTGAACCGCAATAAGCCCGAGACAGGAGAATGAGTATGCAGTGGGACATTGTGATCGGGCTGGAAATTCACGTTCAGCTCGCCACCAAAACCAAAATCTTTTCCGGCTCCAGCACCGCCTACGGTGCCGAGCCCAACACCCAGGCCAACGCGGTTGACCTGGCAATGCCTGGCACCCTGCCCGTGCCCAATGAGCAGGCGTTCCGCTACGCGGTCATGTTCGGCCTGGCGGTCAATGCCGAAATCGAGCGCCGCTCGGTGTTCGAGCGCAAGAACTATTTCTACCCGGACCTGCCCAAAGGCTACCAGACCACCCAGCTGGAGCGCCCGATTGTCGGCCCAGGTTACGTGGACATTGATCTGGCTAACGGTGAATCCAAGCGCGTGGGCATTCACCACGCCCATCTGGAAGAAGATGCCGGCAAGTCCCTGCACGAAGACTTCCATGGCATGACCGGCATCGACCTGAACCGCGCCGGCACACCGCTTATCGAAGTAGTCACCGAGCCAGACATGACCAGCGCCGAGGAAGCGGTGGCGTTTGCCAAAAAGCTGCATGGCATTGTGACCTCGCTGGGCATCTGCGACGGCGACATGTCCCAGGGCTCCATGCGCTTCGACGTGAACATCTCGCTGAAACCGAACGGCTCCGAGACTCTGGGCACCCGTACGGAAACCAAGAACCTGAACTCCTTCCGCTTCATGGAGCAGGCCATCGCCCACGAAGTGGAGCGGCAGATGGACATTCTGGAAGACGGCGGCACCATCGTGCAGGAAACCCGCCTGTACAACGGCGACCGGGACGAATCCCGCTCCATGCGGACCAAGGAAGAAGCCAACGACTACCGCTACTTCCCCTGCCCCGACCTGCTGCCGGTGGAAATCGATGATTCGTTCATTGAAGAAGCCCGCAACAGCCTCCCGGAACTGCCGGACGCTCGCAAAGCCCGCTTCATGGATCAGTACGGCCTCAATGACTACGATGCCGGCCTGCTCGGTGGCGACTCAAGACTGGCCGCCTTCTTCGAGGAAGCCGTCAGCAACGGCAAAGATGCCAAGCTGACGTCGAACTGGATCCAGGGCGAGTTCTCCGCACGCCTGAATGCCGAGGAGAAATCGGTGGCCGACTCTCCCATTTCCGGTGCTCAGTTGGGCGACCTGGTGGTGCGGATTGCCGACAACACGATTTCTTCTGCAGGCGCCAAGAAGGTGTTTGAAGCGCTGTGGAGTGGCGAAAATGACAATGTCGACGCCATCATCGATGCCAAGGGTCTGAAGCAGGTGTCTGATACCGGCGCACTGGAGGCAATGGTCGACGAAGTCCTGGCCGGCATGCCGGATCAGGTGGCCCAGTACCAGAACGAGGAAGATCCCAAGAAGCGCAAGAAGATGCTCGGCGGCTTCATGGGGCCCCTGATGAAAGCCTCCAAGGGCCAAGGGAATCCAAAGCTGTTTAACGAGATTCTTGTTAAGAAGCTTGGAGACTGAAGAGCTGGCCTTGGGTCGTGCCTGCCTGGTTCGGCCCTAGCCTGCTTGATCTGGGGAGGGGTGTGTTTGATGCCCCTTCCCAAAAACCGCTACGAGCACCCCTCCGGGGTCCAGCCAGCAATCACAGATTGCTGTCGTTCGGCTGTCGCATGAAGCTTCGCTTCATAAACGCTCGGCCTTACCCATGTGCGCTTCTCTCCGGCCATCCATGGCCTCCGAAATTTTTGGGAAGGGGCATCAAACACACCCTTCGGTCAGCGCAGTAATCTCCACTGAACGTAGGTCGGATTAGCGAAGCGTAATCCGACAAATGGTACGTCCTCCATACATCGCGTCGGATTACGCTTCGCTAATCCGACCTACAGTGAGCGTTATCCTTTGCGCTATCACAGAATTTGATGGACTTGGCGGGCGGCGCCTCCCAAAAATTTGCAGAGCCAGGGATGGCGGAGCAGAAGCGCCACAGGGATGTGCCGAAGGAGCGGTTTTTGGGAGGCGCCGCCCGCCAAGGCCCTCCCCCATATCTGTCAGACTAGGAGCCCAAGTCAGACAAGCCGGCCCCAAAGATCATGCTCATCAGCATGCTCGACGACGGCCTGAATGATCTGCCCCGGTACCAGGTCGGTTTCGTCGTTGAGATAAACCATGCCGTCGATCTCCGGTGCGTCAGCCTTGGAACGGCCAATAGCACCTTCTTCGTCGACTTCGTCGATCAGCACATCGATAGTTTGACCGATCTTGGCCTGCAAACGAGCGGCGGAGATCTGGGCCTGCTTTTCCATGAAGCGAGCCAGGCGCTCTTCTTTTACTTCCTCGGGTACCGCACCCTCGATTTCGTTGGCCTTGGCGCCGTCCACCGGGCTGTATTTGAATGCGCCGACGCGGTCCAGCTGGGCTTCGTCGAGCCAGTCCAGGAGGTACTGGAAGTCCTCTTCCGTTTCACCGGGGAAACCGACAATGAAGGTGGAACGGATGGTCAGCTCGGGGCAGATTTCACGCCACTTGCGGATGCGCTCCAGCGTCTTGCTATCGTGGGCCGGGCGTTTCATGGCCTTGAGGACTCGCGGGCTGGCGTGCTGGAACGGGATGTCCAGGTACGGCAGGATCTTGCCTTCCGCCATCAGGGGAATCACGTCGTCCACGTGGGGATAGGGATACACGTAGTGCAACCGCACCCACACACCCATTTCACCCAGCGCCTCGCACAGTGACTGCATTTTGGTTTTCAGGGGCCGGCCCTGCCAGAAGCCCGTGCGGTATTTGGTATCGACGCCGTATGCCGAGGTGTCCTGGGAAATCACGAGCAGCTCTTTGACGCCTGCGTCCACCAGGCGCTTGGCTTCGTCCATGACATCACCAATGGGACGGCTGACCAGATCACCTCGCATGGACGGAATGATGCAGAAGGTGCAACGGTGGTTACAGCCTTCGGAGATTTTCAGGTAGGCGTAGTGCCTGGGCGTCAGTTTCACACCCTGAGGCGGAACCAGATCAGTGAAAGGGTCGTGCTCTTTTTTCGGTGGCACGAACTGATGCACTGCCCCCACGACTTCTTCGTAGGCGTGGGGGCCGGATACCGCCAGCACGCCCGGGTGGGTGTCACGGATTTTGTCGGCTTCGACACCCATGCAGCCGGTGACGATCACCTTGCCGTTTTCAGTGATGGCTTCGCCGATGGCGTCCAGGGATTCCTGCTTGGCAGCGTCGATAAATCCGCAGGTATTCACCACCACAATGTCAGCATCGTCATAAGTTGGTACAACGTCATACCCGTCCAGCCGCAACTGGGTGAGAATGCGTTCGGAATCGACCAGTGCTTTCGGGCACCCAAGGCTGATAAAGCCAACTTTGCCGCTGCCAGTTACGGAGGTTTGTTGTTTGTCTGTCATATACGCGTCAGGATTCCTGGGGCACATCGGCCACGGGTGGGTTTAGGGCCACAGTTTACCTCAGCAAGCGGACGGCCTGAAGCAATACCGGCGACTCCCGCCAGGCGAATAACATAATGACGTGACGGCAAAATAAGGATTACTGACGCCCCGTTCAGAATTACTTCACAAAACTGACACTATTAGCGACAGACGTATTGCTGTTCAGCAATTAAACAATTAGACTTTCAGATAGTTATAATAATATGCACAACGTATTCATCAAATGACCAGGCTACTCGACACAGTGATCGAGTAATTCATCAACCCTGCTTTCAAAGGTCAGTTCCGGGAATTTGGACGAGCGTTATGGGAAAGGCAGCCAACTTTGAAACCAAACACGCCAAAAGAGTCAGAATGAAATCAGTTGCCTTCAAGTCAAATCTTCGCAACCAACAGCGGGTCGGCGTCTGCGCTGATGTGACCATTGAGCGAAAAGATGGTAGCTGCCTGACCTGCAAGATTGCCAACCTTTCCCGAACCGGCATTATGATTTCGTGTGATCGCGCCCTGGTAAAAGAATTGGTTCCAGGCCAGAAAGCACCCGTTCCCGGCAGTGTTATTCCCGTTACAGCAAGGTTCTCCGTCCCGGTGGTGCCAACTCAGCCAGTATCCATCATTGCGGAAGGCAACATCGTTCATATGCGCCGTATCGCCCGGGATGAATTCCACGTCGGCATTCAGTTTGCAGAGTTTGAAGGTAACGGATACGACTACGTGGACCGCTACGTTAGCAAGCTGCTGTCCTCGACTGACACCTGCTCCTGATATATTCATATAGCACCAAACTCTAGTTACATACCTTCTTATACCCTAATCGCCTCTGGTATAGTTGCCCTATTCACACGCAAAGCCATTTTCGGCACGCAAGGCGGCAACAGATTACGATGACCACATATAACCTGACCCATCTCAAGCAGCTGGAAGCTGAAAGCATCCATATCATTCGGGAGGTCGCGGCCGAGTTCGATAACCCGGTCATGCTTTACTCCATCGGCAAGGATTCTGCGGTCATGCTGCATCTTGCACGGAAGGCGTTCTACCCCGGTAAACCGCCATTTCCCCTGATGCACGTGGACACCACCTGGAAATTCAAGGACATGATTGATTTCCGGGACCGCAAGGTAAAAGAGTACGGGCTGGATCTGATCGTTCACAAGAACGAAGATGGTATCAAGCAAGGTATCGGGCCTTTCACCCACGGCAGTGCCAAGCACACCGATATCATGAAAACCCAGGCCCTGAAACAGGCCCTGGATAAGTACAAGTTCGATGCCGCCTTTGGCGGTGCCCGTCGCGATGAAGAAAAGTCCCGCGCCAAGGAGCGAGTCTATTCCTTCCGCGACGAGTACCATCGCTGGGATCCGAAGAACCAGCGCCCGGAGCTCTGGAACACGTACAATGGCAAGATCAACAAGGGCGAGAGCATTCGCGTGTTCCCGCTGTCCAACTGGACCGAACTGGATATCTGGCAGTACATCTACCTGGAAAACATCGAGATTGTTCCACTGTACTACTCCGCAGTGCGCCCGGTCGTTGAACGGGACGGCACACTGATCATGGTGGACGACGACCGCATGCCCCTGAAGGAAGGCGAAAAGCCAATGATGAAATCCATCCGCTTCCGCACCTTGGGCTGCTACCCACTCACTGGCGCCATCGAATCCGAAGCCACCACGCTGCCTGAGATTATTCAGGAAATGCTGCTGGCCACCAGCTCCGAGCGTCAGGGTCGCGTGATCGACCACGATTCAGCCGGCTCCATGGAACAGAAAAAGCGGGAAGGGTACTTCTAAGATGTCACACCAGTCTGATCTGATCGCCGAAGATATTCAGGCCTACCTGAAGCAACACGAGAACAAGGAACTGCTGCGCCTGCTGACCTGCGGCAGTGTCGACGATGGTAAAAGCACCCTGATCGGCCGCCTGCTCCATGACACCAAGATGATCTACGAAGATCACATGGCCAGCCTGAAGACCGACAGCGCCAAAGTGGGCACCACCGGTGAAAAGCTGGACCTGGCCCTGCTGGTGGACGGCCTGCAAGCGGAGCGGGAACAAGGCATCACCATTGATGTAGCCTACCGTTATTTTTCCACGGACAAGCGCAAGTTCATCATTGCCGACACCCCGGGCCATGAGCAATACACCCGTAACATGGCCACCGGCGCCTCCACGGCACAGCTGGCGATCCTGATGATCGACGCCCGTCACGGCGTGCTGACCCAAACCCGCCGGCACTCGTACATTGCCTCCCTGCTGGGCATCCGTCACATTGTGGTAGCCATCAACAAGATGGACCTGGTGGACTTCAGTGAGGAGCGCTTCAACGAGATCAAGGACGAGTACCTGGCCTTTGCCGCCAAGCTCGGCCTGAAGGACATCCGTTTCGTGCCGATCTCGGCTCTGGAGGGTGACAACGTGGTCAACCGGAGCGAGAACACGCCCTGGTTTACCGGCCAGCCGTTGATGGAAATCCTGGAAACCGTGGAAGTTTCCCGGGATAAGAACCTGGAGCACTTCCGCTTCCCGGTCCAGTATGTCAACCGCCCCAACCTGAACTTCCGTGGCTTCTGCGGCACCATTGCCTCCGGTGTTATCCACCCCGGGGACAAGGTTATGGCCCTGCCGTCCCGCCGCACCAGCACGGTCAAGGAGGTCGTCACCTTTGAAGGGAACGTGGAAGAGGCTTATATCGACCAGGCCGTCACCCTGACCCTGAATGATGAGATTGATATCAGCCGTGGTGACATGCTGGTGAAGGCGGAAGATGAGCCGGAAGTGGGCAACCGCTTCAACGCCAACATCGTGTGGATGACTGACGCCCCGCTGGAAACTGGTCGGCTGTATGACATCAAGCTGGGACCAACGTTCACCTCTGGCACCGTGAAGGCAATTCACCACCAGACAGACGTGAACACCCTTGAGCAGAAGAACAGTCCAACAGAGCTTCAGCTCAACGAAATTGGCCTTTGTGAACTGACACTGAGCCAGCCGATCGCCTTTGACGCCTACCCACGCAACCACGCGACTGGCAGCTTTATCGTGATCGACCGGCTCACCAACGTGACTGTCGGCGCTGGCATGATCGCCGGTACCGCAAGTGACGTGGAGTCCCTGGAACCGGTGAGCGTGGAGGAACGCGCCCGTCGCCTGGCCCAGAAACCGGCCATTATTGCCTGCAACGGCAAGCAAGCGCCGGCACTGGCACTGGCCGTGGAACGCGCGCTGTTTGATCAGGGCAAGACCACGGTCGTACTCAGCGAGGATAATGCCGGCACGGCAGAAGATCGCCGCCGCACTGCCCAACTGCTGTCCGCCCATGGACTGATTGCGGTTGCGGTTAACCTGGGTTCCGATGTCGCGACGGCTACGGCTTCCGCAGACAGCGACCAGGATATCCCTGGTGCGGTTAATGAGCTGGTGCAGGATCTGGTTCGCAACAAGCGGATTTGATGCCTGGACTTCGGGCATAAGGTGGCTGGTCCCGGGGCGGGGTACCTTTTTCTTCTGGAAAAAGAACTCGCTTCGCTCAGACACCTTTGTTCCGGCAGAAAAAGGCACCCCACCCCGGAACCGACCGGATTGTGTGGGAGGTTTCCGTAATGCTGGTTGTCGGATTACGCCTTCGGCTAATCCGACCTACGACCCTTCCGCAGCCGTAGGTCGGTTTTTCCGGTTAATGGCCCACACCGTAGGTCGGATTAGCGCAGCGTAATCCGACAATTCACCGGGCCCGGAAAATCGGTACAATGCAAAGCCCTGAAGGTTAGCCCTCAGGGCTTTGTTGTTTTACCAACCAGGGAAAAGCGATTTCATGGCCATCAAGCAGCTTCGTACACTCTTTGCCAGCCAGTACCAACCCGGACAACCGGCACGGGTGCGTCCGGGTGAGCCGCTGACCGAACCGGGCGGCGACTACGAGGCCCTTCACAAGCAGATGAAGCGCCTGTTCAACAGCAAACCCGGCAAGAAATACGGCCGCTTCTCCGATGATATCGGCGAGAGTCCTTTCAGCAGCTGGTTGAAGGACTACCTGGAAGACAAGCAGTCTTTCACTTCCCTGACCGACCGCCTGTTCGGCCAGTGGCAGGAACTGCTGAACGGCGCTCAGGAAGAGTTTGAGGGGCACCTGATGATTGTCCACGAAGCCCTGGCCGACTCGGAAGTGGTCTACCTGCTGATTCTGGAAAATGACAGCACCATGCGTTTTGATGCCAAACAGACACTGGATGCTACCGACATCCTGAGCCTTTCCCGCCTGAACCTGGCGGCCCGCATCGAACTGGACGACTGGCGCGGCGACAACCCCGGCGAGAATTACCTGACCCTGGTGCACGCCCGTGGCACCGGTGAAGGCGGTGATCTGTTCATCAAGCTGTGTGGTTTCACCAATCAGGTGGATGTGGAAAAAGAAACCGTTACATTCCTGGATGCGGTGGAGGCTTTTGCAAAGACCTCCGAGCCGGAGGAAGCCGGAAAAGTGCGCGCCCGTGCCTATGAGTTCTGCAAGGAACAGCACGCCCTGGGGGAGCCCGTTGCGATCGAGGCGCTGTCCGGCTACCTCGATGAAAACCAGCCCGAGCGTTTCAAGGAGTTTGCCTCCCAGGCCGCTGAACTCCCCGAAAGCGGTGTATTGCACCCGGACCACCGCAAGGTCAAGAAACTGGTGCGCATCGCCGGTTCCGGCGGTGGCATGAGCGTGTCCTTCTCATCGGACCTGGTGAACCAGGCGGTTTACTACGACAAGGACAAGGACGCATTGACCATTACCCGGCTACCAAAGGCGCTGCGCGAGCAACTGCAGCGCTACCTTGAAAGCCGCGACTAACCCAGGCGCAGGAGGTGTCGCCCGACACCTCCCCTTCCCCTCTTCTGACCTTATGCATTCCTTTCGTTTTCTGGCAGGTGACCTACTATTAATTGAGAACAAGCGTTGTTCTCGTATTACCAGCCGCGGGTACAAAACACAGCTGGAGGAACATCCTTCAATGGTAGCCTGCAATGAAAGTCCTCTCGCTGTCTTTATACATTCCGGCTCTTTGCCATATAGGCAAGATCTTTCTCGCCCTGTCAGCTTTGGCGTGGTCAATACCCGTTCCCGCCACAGAACCACCCTGCCTTGTAGCGAATGGCCCAACAAGTGATCAGACTCTTACCAATGCCAACGCAGAATGGACTCAGCACGTTATAGAACGCCTGAAGCTGTGGGATGTCGACTGCGAAGCAGTGAATATTGAACACTGGGCAAGAGCCAACAAGATGTTCCGCGACGGGACCGCGGATGTCCTTTTCCCTGAAATAGTAGGCGACCCGGAGCAACCCGGTATAACCGGTATGCCGATTGCCTTGACCTACGGCTTCGTGATTTTCACCCGCTACGACACAGGCCCACTGAACACGATTGAAAGCCTGGAGGGCCTTAGAGTTGGCATCATTCGGGGGCGATTCTATCCAAATGAGTTCCTGAATCACCCGGGAATCCAGATTCAACGCACCAATTCGCTGGAGCAAAACATGCATATGCTGGCGCTCGAGCGAATAGATGCCACTATCGAGTACCAGTCCGATGGCGTGGCGCTTCTGGGCCGCCTGGGGCTGCGCGCCATGATTCATCATGGCGACGAGTTTGGCGTAAATGAGCTCGCTTATCGGTTTCATCTGTCAGATCGGGGCATATTTCTAAGACACCACTTTGACGCCGCAATACAGGAACTGATTGAGGACGGCACATATCAACAAACCTTTACCGGAACAAGCCAGCGATTGATCACCGACTGACTGAAATGTGACACGAAACGGTTACATTGGCCTGGAATCCGGTATGCTTATCCCGCCGAAAAACAAAACGTCAGCAAGGAGTGGTGACGATGCAACTCAAGCGGTCAATGGATTTGACCCCCTACGATATCCCGCGGATAGAAAGCCCGTTTCTGGCAGCTTCCGAGACCCGCCGCAAAATCAACGCAGGACAATTCCGCGAACAGGAGCTACGCCAACTGCTCAGGTTACAGCCGTACGACCGGGCAGACCTCTGCGAGTTGACCGTGAATCTGGTCGCCGCAGGCGACGCGTTTCTCGTCCACGGACCACTGGACGAAGGCCCGCTATCCCCAGTGGTCATATGGCGAGAAAACCCCGACCTGGCCAGCGGAGGTGAGTGGAAACCCAGTAGCGAACTGCCCTTTGGCCTCAGCTACCCCATGCAGGACCTGAACGCGTCTCAGTTGACACCACAGGATATAAAGCGTGGACCGTTCTGTATGGACTCGCCAGCGCCCGAAGCTTACCCACGTCCTGAAACGGACGAGAGCCGACAGCATCAGCCCCGAAAAACGCCCTCCACCCCCGAATCAGGGGCCTCGGTGATGGCTACTACCATTGCCGGCATTAACTCCGGGGAAGAGGCGGGCGAGCAGAAAGAAGAGGAGCCAGAGGTTCATGTTGAGGTGGGGATTTTTGCTGATGGGACGTTGAATAATGCGTTTAATAGCCAGCTTTTAGCACAGGAACTGGAAAAGGAATGTCATAAATCCGGCGAATACGATGAGACCGGAATAGCTGAGTGTAGACAACACTTGTCGTTAATGATGGGTAGCAGCTACAGGAATACACCGAGTAACGTGGCCAAACTTTGGGAGTTGTATCCAGACAACGACTTACAAGACAGAACTTTCCGTAGGTACCAGCTAAAAGTATACGGAGCAGGTGTTGGCACTGAAACCGGAGAAGGGGATTCTTTAGTCAGCGCGGCGACCGGCATGGGAGATACAGGAACTATCCAGCAAGTAGTGAAAATCTTCCAAGAACTGGCTTTACAGATTGAAGTACGGGTTCAGGGGAAACAAATTCACAAATTAGTTGTTGATATATTCGGCTTCAGTAGAGGAGCTGCGGCCGCGCGACATGCAATTTACGAAATAAACCGAAAAGAGAAAGGTATCTTCGGAAAGGCCCTGCATGCCCGTGGATTAGCCTGGCCTAAAGCGATGGAGGTCAGATTTGTAGGCTTGTTCGATTCTGTGGCCGCAATACTGAATATCGCTAATGGGGACCTCAGTGCAGCAAATGACAATAACGCTCCGGTCAGACTTTTTCTTGATCCGGAGAAAGTCACAAAAGCTGTTCAGCTGACAGCAGAGCACGAACATCGGAAATTGTTTGCACTGAATAGCCTCTGCGGTCCCGATAAAAAGTTACCTCCAAACTTTCGGGAAATTAAACTGCCTGGGGCGCACTCCGACATTGGAGGCGGATACCCCGAACTGCAGCAGGAGGATGTGCTCATCAGCCCTCTCCACCCTATCAGCCGTGATCGATTCCCTTGGCCTCAAGAAACTATGCAGTGGGACAATCTGGAGGCTTTGAAGAAAGACATCGAATCAGAAGGTTGGATCGGAGAATACAGCCTCCCGGTGGCTCAGCCTCCTGCCCGTAACCCTGACATAGAAAACCGCAATGATCTGGGAGAGCCACGACTGGAGGTCTTCACCAAAAGATCCGAGCACCCCGGTCCTGATGGCAGGGTAGAGCTCGCGCTCCGTATGTACCGCTCGATAAATGGAGGATACTCTCGCGTTGCCCTTGCCCTAATGCATAGATTGGCCAAACAGTCGGGAGTAATTTTTACACCTATCCCAAATATCGGGAACACACAAATACCAGAAGAACTAACCTCCATACATCAAAGTCTTCAGGAGCAAATTGACGCCGGTGCAAACTCTCCAAGATTGAACACTCCGCAGCTCAACCTTTTAATGCAGCGCTACATCCACTACTCGGCTCATTACAACAGCATAAATACAGCGATAAAGGGTGTTCCATTGAGCCTAAGAATTCTACGTAACTTCAATACCAATATGCCCGAAGAAGGCAGACGGCGGACCGTCTACTTCAACACGGAGAAAAACTGATGCTTGCCATCTGTCTCAGAGTCGCGATCTGCATCACATTGATTGCCTGCCAAGGCTGCATGTCCATGACAAGCAGGACTGGCGAGGACCGCCGAGTCACATTCGCAGCCCCAGAGCATTATGAAGTTTGGCTTATGGATGTCCTTCTGGAAAAAAGCGGCGAACGCAGCTGGCGCCAACCCGGAGGCACTGTGAAATGCTGTTGGAAGGGGCCAAAAGGCCCCGCTGGGCCGGGGGCGGCGGCAGCCCCGTTCCCAGAACTAATCTGGATACACTGGTTTTCTTTTGCCGAGCAGAAGCACTACGCACACTTGATCCGCATTCCTTCGAGTTTAAATGAGAGAATGCGTGAGCCAGCGAGGGTTGTAACAAATGTCGACGTCCGAGAGGTCCCACGTCACACCCTAACAATCGGCTTGGCTCCAGGAGGGCAGATTGTTATGTGGATTCAGAGCCAGATCGGCAACGAAGTAGAAGTAATGCGCCTGCAAGCCAAACCTGTTGAAGGGGACCCATCGCATTTCCAGGAGAGAACGAAAGCGTACCTGAAGGAACACGGCGACTACCTGAAAACACACGGCCTTCAACTGGACAAATGGTAGTCCGCAACTCACCAGGGAGTCGGATCAGCCCTGATCCGACTCCTCAACAGCAGGGACGTGCGGTGCATCGTCCCAGCGAGGGCGGTTCTTGCGTAGCTCACGAACGCCCTGCATCCAGCCGACACCATCAATAAGCTCGCCAGTCTCAGGGTCAATGGGCGGATACGGCAGGTTGCGGTCATCGCAGTAGCGTTTGACGGTTGGCTGGCACCAGCAGAACAGCAGTCGGTTGTACTCATCGTCCGGCAGGCGTCGGTAATCGTAAAGCCCTGCGGCTTTTCGCTGGCGCTGGGCTTCGGCGAGGATGATGGCGCAGGCGGCGGAGACGTTCAGGGATTCCACCATGCCCATCATCGGTATCACTATGTGCTCGTCCGCCTGCTCGGCCGCATCTGCGCTTACCCCGTCTACCTCATTGCCCATAATCACCGTACAGGGCACCGTGAAATCGGCTTCACGGTAATCGATTGCACGGTCGGACAACTGTGCGGCGTACAGTTTATGGCCCTGCCCTTTCAGCGTACCGATAGCGTCTTCCAAGGTGCGGTGGGTGTGGGTGGTCACCCAGTTGTAGCTGCCACCGGTGGTTTTTCGGAATGCGCGAAAACCTTCTTTCGGCCAGACAGTGTGCATATTGGCCAGGCCAAACGCATCACATGACCGAATGATGGCGGACAGGTTTCTTGGTTTATGGACCTGGTCGGCAAGGACGCAGAGATCCGGTTGGCGGGTATTCAGGGTTTGTTTGATTCGGGCCAGGCGTTCTGGGGTCATAGCGTTGTATGGGGTTGGTTGTTGGGTTGTCGGATTACGCCTGCGGCTAATCCGACCTACGGATCTAGAATTTCGCTCGAAAGTTCGGGAAGCCGCTGGCAGAGCTCTTCCCAAAACTGTTGAGGGCCAAGGACGGCCCGAAACAAGCGCACATGGATGTGCTCGTAGCGTGTTTTGGGAAGAGCTCTGCCAGCGGCTTCATGCACCATAAGTAGTCAACTAGGGAAAGATAATACCACAGCAGAACTAGCAACAAGCCGAGACAATGGTGGTTGCGGATTGATCACCCCGTTATAATACGCAGTTCCTTTTTTGCTAGCGCCTCTGGATAAACCGCAAGCCCGGCGCCACATCCACCAGATTACGTGAGAATCATGGCCAAGAAGCTGTACATCAAGACCCACGGCTGTCAAATGAACGAGTACGACTCTGCCCGCATGGCGGACCTGCTCAAGACCGGTGAAACCGTCGAAATGACGGACACGCCCGATGACGCCGACATTCTGCTGCTGAACACCTGCTCCATTCGGGAAAAAGCCCAGGAGAAAGTGTTCCACCAGCTCGGTCGCTGGAAGGGACTCAAAAGCAAAAAACCGGACCTGATCATCGGCGTTGGCGGCTGCGTGGCGAGCCAGGAAGGCCAGGCTATTCTCGACCGCGCCCCGTATGTGGATATGGTGTTCGGTCCGCAAACCCTGCACCGCCTGCCGGACATGATCACCGAAGTACGCGCCAAGGGTAACGGCGTCGGCGTGGTGGATGTCAGCTTCCCGGAAATCGAAAAATTCGACAATCTGCCTGAGCCGGGCGCCGACGGCCCTTCCGCGTTCGTGTCGATCATGGAAGGCTGCAGCAAATACTGCACCTTCTGTGTGGTGCCCTATACCCGCGGTGAGGAAGTCAGCCGCCCGGCGGACGATGTGATTGCCGAGGTGGCACACCTGGCGAGCCAGGGCGTGCGCGAGGTGAACCTGCTGGGCCAGAATGTTAATGCCTACCGTGGCGAAACCCACGACGGTGACACCATGGACTTGGCGGAGCTGATTACTCTGGTGGCCGCCATCGACGGCATCGACCGTATCCGCTACACCACCTCGCACCCGGTGGAGTTCACCGATGCCATGATCGAGGTGTACGAACAGGTCCCGGAGCTGGTCAGCCACCTGCACTTGCCGGTTCAAAGCGGCTCGGATCGCATCCTGGCGGCCATGAAGCGTGGTCACACGGCGCTGGAGTACAAATCCAAACTCCGCCGCCTGCGTAAGATTCGTCCGGACATCAGTTTCTCCTCGGATTTCATTATCGGGTTCCCTGGCGAAACGGAGAAAGACTTTGAGGACACCATGAAGCTGATCAATGATATCGGCTTCGATATGTCTTTCAGCTTCGTTTACAGCGCCCGTCCGGGTACGCCGGCGTCGGATCTGCCGGATGACACCCCGATGGAGGTGAAGAAGCAGCGTCTGAGCATTCTGCAGGACCGGCTGAATCAGAATGTCATGGACATCAGCCGCAAGATGGTGGGAAGCACACAGCGTATTCTTGTGACCGGCCTGTCCAAGAAGGACCCGGGCGAATACGCGGGCCGGACGGAGAACAACCGGATTGTGAATTTCCGGCATGAAAATCCAGACGTTGCGGGGCACTTTATCGACGTCGAGATTGTTGAGGCTTACCCCAATTCTTTGCGCGGTGTGCCTGTAAACGCGGAGTTATTGTAGGTTTCGGCTCGTATGCGTCTGGCGCTTGGAGTTTGGAGAGTAGTGGGAAGCCCCTCCCAAAAACCGCTACGAGCACATCCATGTGCGCTTCTCTCCGGCCATCCATGGCCTCCGAAATTTTTGGGAGGGGCTTCCCACCACTCTCCCCTGGCCTTGCACGTGCTTGCCGGGAGAAAATTTAACTGGACGGTATTGACCGTAGGTTGGATTAGACGCAGTCGTAATCCAACAAAAAATGCGATCTCGAACCTTGTCGGATTACGACTGCGTCTAATCCGACCTACTTGTTTTTTTGGCGCTGGGCCTGCACATAGATTAATCAGGGAGAGGGCCGGAGCGTCTTTCCAAAAACGTGGAGCGCCAGGGATGGCGCGACCGAGCCCTACAGGGATGTATTTACGGGCGTTTTTTGGAAAGACGCTCCGGCCCTCTCCTGTTGACACCGAATTAGACATTCGTACTCCCAGAAGGCAAACAGGGGAGTAAACAAAACGGAGCACCTTTGAAAGCCAACGATTCCAGACAATTTGATCTGCACCCGGTCGATCAACACCGACTGACCACCCTCTGTGGCCAGTTCGATGAGCATATTAAGCACATTGAGCGGCGCATGCGGGTCAAGATCGGTCGCCGTAACCACCATTTCCGGGTGGAAGGTGAAACCGAGCATGTGGCGGCGGCCGTCGAGGTTATCCGGCACCTGTACCGGGAGACCGAAGCCACTGACGACATCTCCCCGGACACTGTTCACCTGTTCATTCGTGAAACCGGCTTCGAGCGGCTGCCGGAGGATGTTCCGTACGACGGTGCGGTGACTGTCATCAAGACGCCCAAGCTGCAGGCCAAGCCCCGCGGGGCTAACCAGCAGAAGTATGTGCACAACATCCGTACCCATGACGTCAATTTCGGTATTGGTCCGGCCGGTACCGGGAAGACCTGGCTGGCGGTGGCCTGTGCGGTGGAAGCGCTGAAGGACGAGCAGGTCAAGCGTATCCTGCTGGTTCGCCCGGCGGTGGAAGCCGGTGAGAAGCTGGGCTTCCTGCCTGGTGATCTGGCCCAGAAGGTGGACCCGTACCTTCGGCCACTGTACGACGCCCTGTATGAGATGCTGGGCTTTGACCATGTCACGCGGCTGATTGAAAAAAGCGTGATTGAGATTGCGCCCCTGGCCTTTATGCGCGGCCGCACCCTGAACAATTCATTCATCATCCTGGATGAAAGTCAGAACACCACCCGGGAACAGATGAAAATGTTCCTGACCCGGATTGGTTTTGGTTCCACGGCGGTGATCACCGGTGATACAACGCAGGTGGATCTGCCGCGAGGACAGAATTCCGGCCTGATTCATGCCGCCGGCGTGCTGAGCAAGGTTTCCGGTATCGGTTTTACACGCTTCGAAGCCAAAGATGTGGTTCGCCACCCGCTGGTGCAGCGTATTGTCGAAGCCTACGATTCCCTGGATGACGGGAGTATCACGGGCCAGTGAGCAGACTGACAGTAGACCTGCAACGCATTCTCGAAGCCCCGGGCGTCCCGGGCGACCCTGCCTTTGAACAGTGGGCGCAATGCGCCTGGCTGGGGGACACCGAGTCCGAAGTCACGATCCGCATCGTTGATGCCGATGAGAGCGCGGCACTCAATAGCCAATACCGGGGCAAAACCGGCCCAACCAATGTGCTGTCCTTCCCATTTGAGGCCCCAGCGGGTATAACAGTCCCGTTGGCCGGAGATCTCATCATTTGTGTTCCGGTTGTTGAAAAAGAAGCCAGGGATCAGCATAAAGAACCAGAGGCCCACTGGGCCCATATGGTTGTGCACGGCATGCTGCACCTTCAGGGCTATGATCATATTGAAGACAACGATGCCGAGGTCATGGAAGCCCTCGAAGTCCGGCTGCTGAAGCAGCTTGGGTATGGCAATCCTTACGAATCAGAGGAAGCGGAACAAGACTCATGAGCGACGATCAGTCGAGTCGCAGTCAGGGCAACAAGTCCTGGCTGGAGCGTATATCACAGGCCTTCTCCAGCGGGCCTGAGTCCGTCGAGGACGTGCTGGAAATCCTGCGGGACGCCGAATCCCAGGACATCATCGACACCGATGCCATGAGCATCATCGAAGGTGCCATGCAGGTTATCGACATGCGGGTGGACGAGATCATGATCCCCCGCTCCCAGATGGTCACCGTCAAGGCGGCCCAGGAACCGAAAGAGTTTCTTGGCGAAATCATCTCTTCTGCCCACAGCCGCTTTCCCGTTATTGGCGACAGCCAGGACGACGTGATTGGCATATTGCTTGCCAAGGATCTGTTGCCGCTGGCGCTGAACAATGATGTTAACTGGTCGTGCATTCGCGAGATACTGCGACCGCCCACGTTCGTTCCTGAAAGCAAGCGCCTGAACCAGCTGTTGAAAGAGTTCAAGGAGAACCGCAACCACATGGCTATTGTGGTGGACGAATACGGCGGCACCGCGGGCCTGATCACCATCGAAGACGTGCTGGAGCAAATTGTTGGTGAAATCGAAGACGAACACGACTTCGATGAAGAAACCCACATCAAGGCCCGCGGGGACGGCACCTATGCCGTCAAGGCCGTCACGCCGGTGGATGACTTCAATGAGTTTTTCGAGACGGAACTGGACGAGGAAGAGTTCGACACCATCGGCGGCGTAGTGCTCAAAGAATTCGGCCACCTGCCCAGGCGAGGCGAATCGGTTGCATTTGGCGGGCTGCAATTTACTATTGCGAACGCTGATAACCGAGTCATCCGTCTGCTGCAGGTAACCCGTAGTGAGCAATAACGATACCATACCCCTGGTTCCGGATACGCGCCTGTCAGGTAAAACCTGGCTGAGAACCGTCACCCTCGTGGTGGCGGGCGCTCTGCAAACCCTGACATTGTCACCCTTTCAATGGTGGTGGCTGGGCCCGGTTTCTCTTGTACTGATCCTGCTGGCGACCGTTCCGCTCGCGTCTCACAAGCTTTTCCGTGCGGGATGGCTTACCGGTCTGGGAATTTTTGGCAGTGGTGCCAGCTGGGTCTACATCAGCATCAGCGAGCATGGCAATACTTCCATCCCCCTGGCGATCCTACTGACCGCCTTATTCGTGGCTGGCCTTGCTTTATTTCACGCCATCGCCTTCTGGGGCTGGGGTAAACTGGCAAAAGAGAGCCTGGTGCGCCGACTCCTCCTGTTTCCCGCTATCTGGATTCTTGGTGACTGGGTTCGTGGCTGGCTGTTGACCGGCTTCCCTTGGCTTTACCTCGGAAATGCCCATGTGGACGGGCCTTTAGGAGGTTTTGCGCCACTGGTAGGCGTACACGGCCTGACCTTCTGGATAACCGTTACCAGTGTCGCCATCTACGGCGCCTGGTGGCTGGTGCTCAACAAGCGTTCAGTAGGCGCCGGGATTGTCGCTGCAGTGGCACTCGTACCCTGGGTCACCGGGCCTGCAGTGTCGAAGATCGAGTGGACCGACGTCAGTGACAACGCCACCACCTTTGCCTCCATGCAAGGCAACATTCCTCAGCAGATCAAGTGGGATCCGGACTTCCTTCGGGACCAGATTGTGGTGTATCTCGGGCTTACAGAAAACCACTGGGATACTGACCTCATCCTGTGGCCGGAAACCGCCATCCCCATCCCTCAGGATCAGGCCGGCAAGATCACCGAACACATTGCCGAAGAACTGGGAGCCAACAGCACTCTGATAACCGGCATACCCTGGTATGGTTTCAGCAACCGCATTGAGGACTTCACCTTCCACAACAGCATCATGGCCATTGGCAATGGGGAAGGCATGTACCATAAGCAGAAACTGGTGCCTTTCGGCGAGTACGTACCCCTTCAGCAATGGCTGCGTGGACTGATCGGTTTCTTCGACCTGCCCATGTCCAGTTTTAGCCGGGGCCCGGCCAACCAGTCCCCGCTGATCGCCAACGGCACCCGCATCATGCCGTTCATCTGCTACGAAGTGGCTTACCCGGATTTTGTTGCCCGCAATGCCCGGGGCACCAACGTGCTGCTGACCATCAGCAACGACGGCTGGTTTGGCGACTCCATCGGCCCACTGCAGCACCTGCAGATTGCCCGCATGCGCGCACTGGAAACCGGCCGCTATATGCTACGGGGCACCAACAACGGCGTCACTGCGATCATCGACCACAAGGGCCAACTGGCTAAAACCATTCCCCAGTTCGAACGTGCGGTCCTGACCGGTGATGTATTCACCGCCAATGGCAGCACGCCCTATATGCAGACAGGCTCCTGGCCCGTCCTGACCCTGGCGCTCATTCTCATTGTCTTCGTACGCGAGCGGGTCATCCCCAAGCCGTAGGTTGGATTAGCAAAGCGTAATCCAACAAGCGACATGAACTCCTGTGTCGGATTACGGCTTCGCCTAATCCGACCTACTTGTTGGGACACGGTGCACCACTATTCCGACTTACGAGGCCAGCGGCTGGTCACGCGCTCATAATAATGGGAACCACAGGCCTCGCAAGGCTCCAGATGGCTGGTCGCGGTCAGGCATCTCATATGGCCGCAATTCAGACATTGGAACATACCGGCGGTAGCCACCTCGCCGGAGATATAGTGGCCAGCCTCCTGGTTTTCCAGTTTCTGGCGCAGCTCCAGATTATCCACCAGCGTCTTGTCCGCGACAGAAAGCAGCCGGTCCGCCAGCTGATGTTCCAATAACGCAATATCCAGCTGCAACCACTCAGTCAGCCCCTCGCCGGTCTCCTCCACAAAGTGCAGGAGGTGCTCCAGATCCCGCAACAGATAGGCCCCCAACAGGTCCGCCTCCTCGCGGGTCATTTCCTCCAGCTCGTACTCAAACTCAACCGCCTTCTGGACTTCCTCTTCCAGGGTTTCCAGAGACGTTTCCTGCAACTCATTGAGGCGCGACTGCACCCGTTCCAGCATCCGGTCATAAACTTCCAGGGCTTTTCCGGATAGATGTCTGCGTTCTGACTCGGCCATATAGACTCCTCACCAAAGTTCGGGGGCCGGGCAGTGGCCCCCTCTCCGGGACTGTCTGCAGCAGGGATGCTGCAGTCAAGCGTACAGGGACGTATCCACAGCGTGTCCCGGAGAGGGGGTTACTGCCCGGCCCTGCCCGCCTGATAACAAGTCTGGCACATGAAACGATTTTTGGCAGACTACCTGTTAACCTCTGTGTGCGTTAGAATGTTCGGCCCGCTCCGGACATCATTTTGATACAGGGTTCTATTTTTCACACAAGGTAATTTCGGTAATGGCAGGAATGGACGAGCAATACAATCCACGTAATGTAGAACAGAATGCCCGCACTTTCTGGGAAGAGCACAAAACCTTCACCGTCAAGGAAGAGCCCGGCAAGCCCAAGTACTACTGCCTGTCCATGTTCCCGTACCCGAGCGGCAAACTGCACATGGGCCACGTTCGCAACTACACCATTGGCGACGTGATTTCCCGCTACCAGCGCATGCAGGGCAAAAATGTCATGCAACCCATGGGCTGGGATGCCTTCGGCCTGCCCGCTGAAAACGCCGCGATCGCCAACAAGACCGCGCCTGCCAAATGGACCTACGCCAATATCGAGTACATGAAGAACCAGCTCAAGCAGCTGGGGTTCGGTTATGACTGGAACCGCGAACTGGCCACCTGCAAGCCGGACTACTACCGCTGGGAACAGTGGTTCTTCGCCCGCCTTTATGAAAAAGGCCTGGTGTACAAGAAAATGTCCACGGTCAACTGGGATCCCGTGGATCAGACCGTGCTGGCCAACGAGCAGGTAGTCGATGGTCGCGGCTGGCGCTCCGGCGCCCTGGTGGAGCAGAAAAAGATTCCCCAGTGGTTTATCCGGATCACCGATTACGCTGAAGAATTGCTGAATGACCTGGACGATCTGGAAGACTGGCCGGAACAGGTCAAGACCATGCAGCGCAACTGGATCGGCAAGTCCATCGGTACCGAGCTGACCTTCCCGCTGAAAGACGGAGATGAAGGACTTACGGTTTACACTACCCGCCCGGACACCCTGATGGGCGTCAGTTATATGGCCGTTTCTGCCGAGCACCCGCTGGCTAAAGCCGCAGCGGAGCGTCATCGCGATGTCGCGGAATTCGTGGACGAGTGCCGCAACAGCAAGGTCGCCGAGGCCGAACTGGCCACCATGGAAAAGAAAGGGATCGATACCGGCTTCAAGGCGATCCACCCCCTGACCCAGGAAGAGATTCCGGTCTGGGTCGCTAACTTTGTACTGACCGACTACGGCACCGGTGCCCTGATGGCCGTTCCCGGTCACGACGAGCGGGATCACGAGTTTGCCCTGAAATACCGCTTGCCGATCAAGCAGGTCATCGCTGCTCTGGACGGCCGCGAGATCGACATACAGGAACAAGCCTTTACCGAAAAGGGGACCCTGGTGTCCTCCGGCAAATACAGCGGTCTGACCAGTGAAGAAGCCTTCGAGGCCATTGCCGATTACCTGGAAGAAAACGGTATCGGTAAGCGCACCGTCAACTACCGTCTGCGCGACTGGGGCGTGTCCCGACAGCGCTACTGGGGTGCTCCGATTCCAATGATGACGCTGGAGGACGGCACCGAACGCCCGGTCCCCGATGATCAACTGCCGGTCACCCTGCCGGAAGACGTCGAAATGGATGGCGTCCAGTCTCCCATCAAGGCCGATCCGGAGTGGGCCAAGACCACTTTCGAAGGTCAGGCCGCGACTCTGGAGACCGACACGTTTGACACCTTCATGGAGTCGTCCTGGTACTACGCCCGTTTCTGCAGCCCGAACTACGACAAGGGCATGCTGGACCCGGCCGCCGCCAACTACTGGCTGCCGGTTGATCAGTACATCGGAGGCATAGAACACGCCATCCTGCATCTGCTGTACGCTCGTTTCTTCCACAAGCTGCTGCGGGACGTGGGCCTGGTCACCAGCTCCGAACCCTTCAACCGCCTGCTGTGCCAGGGTATGGTGCTGGCGGAGACCTATTACCGCGAGGACGACAATGGCGGCAAGACCTGGATCTCACCGGCGGACGTCACTGTCGAACGGGATGCCAAGGGTCAGGTTGTTGGAGCCGTTCACAAGGAAGACGGCCAGCCGGTTGAGGTTGGTGGTGTTACCAAGATGTCGAAGTCCAAGAACAACGGCATCGATCCCCAGGCGATTATCGATCAGCACGGTGCGGACACAGTACGACTGTTCATGATGTTCGCGGCACCGCCCGAGCAATCACTGGAATGGTCAGACAGCGGCGTGGAAGGGGCTCACCGGTTCCTCAAGCGCCTGTGGCGCATGGTGGGTGAACTGGCAGCCGGCGGCGAAACGCCAGCGCTGGACGCGGGCAGTCTGACCGATGCCCAGAAGGATCTGCGCCGCAAGACCCATGAAACCATTGCCAAAGTGAGTGATGACATCAGTCGTCGCCTCACCTTCAACACCGCCATCGCGGCGGTGATGGAATTGCTGAACGACGTGGGCAAACTGACCGATGATGCTCCCCAGAGCCGGGCCGTTCGTCACGAGGCGCTGGAGGTGGCAGTCCTGACACTGTCACCCATCGTTCCCCATATTTGTCACAGCCTGTGGCAGGCATTGGGCCATCAAGAACCTGTGGTGGACGCCAGGTGGCCAGAGGCCGACAAAGACGCCATGGTACGCAGTCAGATCCAGGTGGTGCTGCAGGTTAACGGTAAGGTCCGTGCCAAGGCCGACGTGCCCGCCGACATCGACAAGGCGAGCCTGGAACAACTGGCACTGGAAAACGAAAACGTTGTGCGCTTTACCGAAGGCCAGACTGTCCGCAAAGTCATTGTGGTTCCCGGCAAGCTGGTCAACGTGGTGGCCAACTAAGATGACAGCCTCGCGCCCACTCCGTCACGCCAGATTCCCAGTGGCAGCCATGCTGTCCCTGGTATTGACGGGATGCGGCTTTCAGTTGCGCGGGGCACCACCGGTGCCGCACGGACTGCAGCCTCTGGCGGTCTCCTGTGTCAGTGAGATACCGGAAGACCTTTGCCAGGCTGTCACAGAGCAGCTCGAGCTGGGCAAGATTGATGTTCGGGAGCCAGATCAGGCGGATTACATTCTGCGCCTGCGCGGATTCCGGCAGGACCGCCGCGCCAGTGCCATTACCGTTCAGGCCTCGGCAGCGGAATACACCCTCCGGCAAACCGTTGACATGGATGTGCTGACCCGTGACGACGTACCCCTGATTGCGGAAACCCGACTTAACGCCAGCGAAACCTATCGCTACGATGAGACCAATGTGCTCGCCAAGCAGCGGGAAGAAGAGGAACTCAGACAACAGCTCTACGACCGGCTGGCACAGCAGATCATATTCCGGCTTGCACCTTTGACGGACTCCCGGGTTACCCAATTGCGGGAACAGACCGCCAAAGACCAAGACTGATTATGAAGACCCAACCGGCCCAGCTTCCCCAGTTACTGAAGAAATCCCTGGCACCGGTCTATCTGATTTCCGGAGACGAGCCCCTGCTGGTTCAGGAATGCTGTGACCTGGTCCGTAGCACGGCTCGAGATGCCGGTTTTTTGGAGCGCCTGACGTTTCACGCTGACCACCAGCTGGACTGGAACACCGTGGGGGAGGAATTTGGCTCACTGTCCCTGTTTGCCGAAAAACGCCGCATCGAGATTCACCTGCCTACCGGCAAGCTCGGAGATGGTCGTGCGGTCCTAGAGAGAGTCCTTCAGGATCCCCCCGAAGACATTGTTCTGCTACTGATCAGTGCCAGACTGGACGCCGCCGAGACCCGCAGGAAGTGGTACAAGGAATTACAGAACAAAGGCGTGCATGTTCCCGTGTGGCCAGTGGATGGCGACAAGTTTTCCGGCTGGCTGCAGCAGCGCGCCAAATCCCGTGGGCTGAGCCTGACCCGCGGCGCCCTGAACATCCTCACCGAGAGACTGGAAGGTAACCTGCTGGCAGCAAGTCAGGAGCTGGATCGGCTGGCACTTTTTGGAACCGGTAAAACCATCGATGAAGAAGCGATAGAACAGGCTGTCCAGGACAGCTCCCGTTTTACCGGATTCGAGCTCGTCACCGAGCTGCTGGCCGGGCGAGCACCTCACGCCCGTAAGATGATCGGGGTGCTCAAACAGGAAGGCGAGAACCCTCTGGGGCTTCTGGCAGTGCTGACTCGCGACCTGAATCTCACCATGGAACTGCGGGCAGCAGCTGCACAGCGTGAGAATCCATCGGCCTTCCTCAAGCAACGCGGCGTCTTCCAGCCACAACGTGCCCGCACCATTGAGCAGGCTGCGCGTCGACTGTCCCGTCCCCAGCTCCATTCTGCCATTGAGCTGTGCAGCGATATCGATCGTGCCGCCAAAGGCTTTTCCCCCTCCTCTCCCTGGAGCTATCTGGAAGACATGGCCACCCTGCTGGCTGCCCGCTCCAACTGAGCCTGGATTACCCCAACACCCCTCTTGACAGAATTTCAGGTTCGGGAGCATTGTAAAAAGGTGTCTACCAAAGGAGGTGTTTGTTATGACGCTTCAGGATGACCTCAAAAAGCTATCCGAAAAAATCAAACAGTATCGTGACGAAGCGCGCGTCCAGCTTCACCTTGCCCGTGAAGACGTCAAGGATGAGTGGGACGACCTGGAAAAGGACTGGGAGAAGTTTCGTCACAAATTGGATAAGATCCTGCACGATGCCGAGGATTCCACCCACGAGGCCCGTCAGACGGCCCACCAACTTGGGGAGGAGGTTCGTGCCAGATATCAGCGCCTTCGTGATCGCTTGAAGTAATGGGGTTGGGCCTGATCGGCAAAGGCCCCAACCCTTGTAGCGAGGTATAAGAACGCATGAATCAGACAAGCGCCCTTATCGTTACCCTGACACTGTTGCTGGTCCCGTCTTTGGTCAACGGCCAGAATACCCGATTCAGCGACCCGGATGCGGTTGTCCGGAACCAGTTCTGGGGAACCCTCTACGCCGATGGGGGAACCTCATTCTTCTGCGAAACCCCTTTTAAAAACAAAGGGTTCACCATGACAGAGGGCCATATATACCCTCTCTCTGCGGTCCGAAGTGCCCTGGGCTGCGGCACGAGTAGCCAGTGCGGCCGGGATGACCGCTATCGACAGATCGCCTCCGACCTCCACAACATGGTGCCTGTCACCAGCCGTGTTGAAATGCGCCGCCGAAACGCCCGCTACGAAGAGCTCAGCGCCGGTGCTCGGGAAGACGAATGTGGAAACCGGGAAAGTGCGCAGTTCTTTGAACCGCCAGGGGAGGTTAAGGGCGATGTCGCCCGCGCGGTTGCCTACATGGTCGATACCTACGACCTGCCCTGGGTCGGCGCGTTCTCAGTCTTTAAAAACTGGAACCGGATCGATCCGCCTGACGACCAGGAACTGACGCGCCATCGTCAGGTCAGTGAACTACAAGGCAATGAGAACCCATTCATTATGAACCCGAAACGCCTGGAGAATTTCTAACCCCTCATACCAGAGGGGCGGTCATAGACGACAAAAAAGGCAGATCCCTCACAGGATCTGCCTTTTGTTTTCACTGCATCGAATTCTGACCGTTGTTGATCAGAATTCCTCAGCAGTCAGCGCCATCATCGAGTCACTACCACTGCGGATACCTTCCGCCAGTGATACCGTCTTCGGCAGCAGGCGGTCGAAATAGAAGCGCGCTGTCTTCAGCTTACCGGTGTAGAAACCGGAGGTATCACCTTCCGCTTTCGGAGCAGCGGCCTTAACGATCTTCGCCCACATATAGCCCAGAGCCGTCAGTCCAAACAGATCCAGGTAGTCCACGGACGCAGCGCCGATGGCATTGGGGTTGTCCCCCGCCTGATTGATCACGTGCTCTGTCACATCGGACAGACGCTCGAACGCGGCAGCCAATGGCTCAAGGTAAGGGCGCAGGTGCTCATCGCCGCTGTTTTCCTCGATAAAGGAAGCCACGTCATTGGCAAACAGCTCGTACAGCTTGCCCTGGCTACCAACCACCTTGCGGCCCATCAGGTCCAGCGCCTGGATACCGTTGGTGCCCTCGTAGATCTGGGTAATGCGACAGTCACGAACCAACTGCTCCTGACCCCATTCGCGGATGAAGCCGTGACCACCGAATACCTGCTGGCCCATGATGCAGGCGTCGAGGCCGCGATCGGTCAGGAAAGCCTTGGCTACTGGAGTCAACAACGCCACCATGCCTTCGGCGTGCTTGCGGCGCTCATCGTCTTCGGCGTACTTGGAAATATCCAGCCACTGTGCAACGTAAGTGGAGAAGGTGCGACCACCTTCCACATAGCCCTTCATGGTCAACAGCATGCGACGGACGTCCGGGTGCACCAGAATCGGGTCTGCAGTCTTCTCTGGTTGCTCGGCGCCAGTCGGGGCACGGCTCTGGGTGCGCTCCAGAGCATATTCACGGGCACTTTGCAGGGAAGCTTCCGCCGCGCCAATACCCTGAATACCAACACCCAGACGCTCGTAGTTCATCATGGTGAACATGGCTGCCAGGCCCTTGTTTTCTTCACCGACAAGCCAACCTTTGGCACCGTCAAAGTTCATCACGCAGGTGGCGGAGCCCTTGATGCCCATCTTCTTTTCAATGGAGCCACAGCTGAAGCTGTTGCGCTCGCCCAGGGAGCCGTCATCATTCACAATGAACTTCGGTACCACGAACAGGGAAATACCCTTCGGGCCCTTCGGCGCGTCCGGCAACTTGGCCAGCACCAGGTGGATAATGTTTTCCGCCATGTCGTGCTCGCCCCAGGTAATGAAGATCTTGGTACCTGTGACATTGAACGAACCGTCGTCGTTCGGCTCGGCCTTGGTGCGGATAATACCCAGATCGGTACCGGCATGGGGCTCGGTCAGATCCATGGCGCCGGACCAGACGCCGGAATACATGTTGGGCAGGTACTTTTCCTTGAGCTCCTGGCTGCCGTGGGCGTCCAGAGCCAGGCAGGCACCGGCGGTCAACATAGGTGCCAGGCCAAACGCCATGTTGGCGCCCTGCATCATTTCTTCGAACTGGGCTACCAGGGTCTTGGGCATGCCCATGCCGCCGAACTCGGTATTGCCACCCAAGCCGTTCCAGCCACCGTCCACGATGGTCTGGTAGGCTTCCTTGAAGCCCTCCGGCGCGGTGACCTCACCGTCATTCCACTTGCTGCCCTGCTCGTCACCTTCGCGGTTCAGCGGAGCCAGCACGCCACTGGTGATTTTGCCGGCTTCTTCCAGAATCGCATCGGCCGTTTCCGGGTCTACATTCTCTGCAACTTTCGGCAGAGAGGCCCACAGTGCCGGTGCATCGAAAACTTCGTTCAGAATAAAGCGCATGTCACGTAAAGGTGCCTGATAATCAGCCATCTAATCACTCTCCAAAAATCCAGTCAGTCTGTCGGCACGCACTCAGCTGCTTGCTTTGGCGCACCTCTCGGCTATGTGTCCGCTCAAGGTTATTTTTGTAGGGGCGTATTCTACCCTATTGGCGAGCCTAACTCATGAAAAAAGCCCGCCTCCGGAGAGAGCGGGCTTTTTTGGGTCTGCCTGCCCGCGCCTTAAATGGCGAAGGCGTCTTCCGGCATCTCCATCAGGCTATCAGCGCCAGCCAGCATGCTCTCGGCATGGCCCTTGGCGCGCGGCAGCATACGCTTGAAGTAGAAGCGCGCGGTCTGCACCTTGGCGTTGTAGAACAGCTCTTCGCTGGTTCCATCGGCCATCTTGTCCAGCGCAACCTTCGCCATGCGGGCCCAAAGGTAAGCGAACACGGCGTAACCGGAATACATCAGGTAGTCCACGGACGCGGCACCCACTTCTTCACGGTTCTTCATGGCGGTCATACCAATCTTCATGGTCAAGTCGCCCCATTCCTTGTTCAGGGCCGCCAGCGGCTCCAGGAATTCCTTCAGCTGTTCGTTGTCAGCGTTTTCCTTGCAGAACACGTGCACCTGCTTGGTGAAGCCTTTCAGGGACTCACCCTGGGTCATCAGAACCTTACGACCCAGCAGATCCAGCGCCTGGATACCGGTGGTGCCCTCGTAGATCATGCCGATACGAGCGTCACGTACGTTCTGTTCCATACCCCACTCGGAGATAAAGCCGTGGCCGCCGAATACCTGCATGCCCAGGTTCGCTGCTTCGTAACCGATTTCGGTCAGGAACGCCTTGGCGATCGGCGTCAGGAAGCCCAGGGCTTCGTCAGCGGCCTTGCGATCTTCTTCGGTCTTGCCACTGTGAACGATATCGGCCTGCTGTGCAGTCAGGTAGATCAGCGCGCGAGCACCCTCGGCAACCGCTTTCTGAGTCAGCAACATGCGACGAACGTCCGGGTGAACGATGATCGGATCAGCAATGCCTTCCGGGTTCTTGGGACCGCTCAGTGAACGCATGGCCAGACGCTCTTTGGCGTAAGCCAGTGAGCCCTGGAAGCCCAGCTCGGAAGCACCCAGACCCTGGATGGCAGTACCGATACGCGCCGTGTTCATGAAGGTGAACATGCAGTTCAAGCCGCGGTTCTCGGGTCCGATCAGCCAGCCCTTGGCGCCATCGAAATTCATCACACAGGTGGCGTTGCCATGGATACCCATCTTGTGCTCAATGGAGCCACAGGAGACGGCATTACGCTCACCTGAAGAACCGTCTTCGTTCGGCAGGTTCTTCGGTACAATGAACAGGGAAATACCCTTGGTGCCTTCCGGAGCGCCCGGCAGGCGTGCCAGAACGATGTGAACGATGTTCTCTGCCATGTCGTGCTCACCGGCAGAGATGAAGATCTTGGTACCGGTGATGGCGTAGCTGCCGTCAGCATTCGGCTCGGCCTTGGAACGCAGGGTGCCCAGGTCGGAACCACAGTGCGGCTCAGTCAGGCACATGGTGCCGGTCCACTCACCACTGATCAGCTTGGTGAGGTAAGTCTGCTTCTGCTCTTCGGTGCCGTGAGCTTCGATGGTGTTGGTAGCACCATGGCTGAGGCCCGGGTACATCCCGAAGGACCAGTTAGCGGTACCCACCATTTCGCTCATGACCAGACCGAGAGAATGTGGCAGACCCTGACCGCCGTAATTGGGGTCAGCAGTCATGGACGGCCAGCCGCCTTCTACGTACTGCTGGTAGGCTTCCTTGAAGCCGGTCGGTGTTTTCACACCGTCTTCGCTCCAGGTACAACCTTCCTTGTCACCCACCTGGTTCAGCGGAGACAGAACCTGCTCACAGAACTTGGCACCTTCCCCGATAATGGCGTCCACCATATCCGGAGTCGCATCCTCGGCACCTTCCAGCTTGGCGTAGTGCTGCTCGCTGTCCAACAGCTCGTTCATTACGAATTTGATGTCACGCAGGGGCGCTTTGTATTCAGGCATGTAATCCACCTCAGGTTTTCGGTCACATCTGCAATCCAGGTTGCAGTACTTGGCCTTGGGGTTTGCTCAGACACCGTGATGCAATCGCACCACAGCCTTAATTAAACACTTGTTTGAAACATACGTTTAGAGGCACAGAATTGTCAATAGCCCGACTTGAAATTTGTGTTGCAATTTGTGGCCGGGAAAGACTGGAGTAGCGCGGATTCAGCGCCATTCCGAGGAGAAAAGGTTGTCCAATCAGGCCATTACGGAGTGGGAGGATGAACGCTCAGACGTCGCATCAGAATCATTCATCTTCGACACCGATTGATAGGTGTCGCTGGCTTGCCGATAAAGATCCGTTTGGGCCTGCAACATAATCTGAGTTGCTTCAGCTGCGACAGCCCGGTCCTGGGAGGAAGGCTCCGCAGGCGCCATTGCAGCGGCGCGAACGACCCGCATTTTCTCGATGGTGGCTTCCGGATCGCCCTGAACCGGCGAGATATCAATGGATACTTCGCCACCCACAGCATACCGGGCGCCATCGGGCCCACGCTGATAGTCATAGGAGATCGCGCCGGCGTGCTGGCCACCAACCGCCTTATGCGCGGCTTCGTGGGCCCGCACTTCCCGGTCTCGGGCCTTAAGTTCGGTCAATTCCTTTAGCTGTGCTTCATCCAGGGCCTGGACATTTCCGGCAGCGCTGGTCGATTTGCGGACGGAAGAGGACTTATCCTGTTCTGAAGCTGGTGCGGCCGCTCCCGGCTCACTGGCACCAGCAACAACAGGTTTACCGGCGGCTACTGCCGACGAGTACGCTGAATTAATGGGAGGAGTGGCGCCAGAAATCATCGGTTGGCTCGAGAAACCAATTCAGTGGGGATTAAGGGGCCACGATCAGGCCATGATATCCAGCAGTGTGCCGAGCGTTTCATCCGCAGTTTTAACGACCTGTGCCGACGCTTCAACACTGCGCTCATATAGATTCAGCTCGACAATGGGTTCGGCCAGGGAGCCCGCACCCTCGGCCGTGCCCTGGGGACCATCAACACCACCACGGGCAATCTTCCGGGCCGCATTCTCCATGCCCGCCATGCCTTCCTGGATGCCCTGAATACCAATGCCCAGCGTGTTATTGATCATAACTGCAATACCTGATGACCCTGACTCGACTCAGTAAGCCACAAACCTGATCAATTTTCAAACAAAGCATCCAGTTTCAGGAAATCCGCCAGTGCCTCCGGATTCGGATCCTGATGCCAGGGCAGAACCCCAAGGCAAGGCGCGCCAAGGTGCGAGAGCAGATAGTTCAGCGTTTCCTGCTCACAACTCATGGTCTCCTGCTCCGGGCGGTTTGCGACCCATCCCGCCAGGGTCAACCCATCGCTGCGAATGGCTTCAGCACTCAGCAGGGCATGGTTAATGCAGCCGAGTCTCAGGGGCACCACCAGGATAACGCCCACGCCCAGTTCCTGGGGGACTGCCGAATAGGTTTCCCTGTCATTCAGGGGGACCCGCCAACCACCCGCGCCTTCGATCAGCAATAAATCCGCCGGCTGCATTTGCAAGCCCCGACAAAATCCAACCAACCGCTGCGCCGTGAGCTGACGACCGGCCTGTTCGGCCGCCACATGGGGTGCAATTGCCGGTTCCAGGGTCACAGGATTGATACGGTCATAGGGTAATGATTCCGTCATCGCGGCCTGCAGCGTCAGCGCGTCTTCATTACGGAGCCCTTCCGGTGTCTGCTCACAACCGGAAGCCACCGGCTTCATGCCGATGGTCCGCTTACCCAGCGTTTTGGCGGCTTCCAATATGGTGGCCGATACAATGGTTTTACCCACTTCGGTGTCTGTGCCTGTGATAAAAAAGCTTTTACTGGCCATGATCAACCTGTCTAGCAGTTAAGAAAGGGTGGAATGATAGATAATCCAGCAGGCCTGATAGGACGCGAGGATGGTGTCTTCAGGGGTTCGCGGATAGTTCGCACACATTGTGCGGACACGACCCGGAGCGGTCGCCGTGCGACGACGGTCCTGCCCTTTATAACCCGCACCCAGGGACTTGAGCTCACGGGTAAGCGCCAGGGGTGACGGATAGTCCAGCGTCACGGTTCCTGTTGCGATTTCCCCAGCAGGCAATGCCTCATCGACAATCCGCTGGATGGTGGAGGCCGCCTCAAACCGGTTTACATGCCGGCGCCCCGGATCTGCCTTAGCCCATGCCTGCTCCAGCTCCTTCAGTGTACCGTCCAGCAATGTCGAACAAACCAATAGTCCGCCGGGGCGCAACAAACGCCGGCATTCGGCCAGAACCGAGGCAGGACGCTCGCACCACTGAATCATCAGATTGCTGAAGATGATATCAACGCTGCCATCAGGAAGCGGCAAACATCCTGCGTCTGCCACCAGCCAATCAATGGTTGCTGGGCTGCTGGACCTGGCGTGGCCAATCATCCCCGGAGACAGATCAACACCGGTAACGTGCGCCTTGGAATAAGCCTGTCGGAGTTTGCGCGTGAACCAACCGGTACCGCAGCCCAGGTCGAGAATGTCCGGATCTTTTTCCGACCGCCAGCCGCCCAACTGCTCCAATAGGACATTACCCGTCTGCCGCTGCAGTCGCGACGCGGACTCGTAGGTTTCGGAAGCCTCGCCAAAATCCCGCGCGATGTCCTGTGCCCGAGGTTGATCGTTGCGCTGGGCCTCACCGGGTGAGCGCATCACGACGTCCATTGACCGACCTCCCGCGCGCCCGCCAGGAACTCTGCCATTAATTGGTGGCATTCACCGGCAGCTTCTCCTGTTGGCCAATGGGCCATGCCCGGTATCACACCAACGCGACTTTGCCCGGTTCTCCCAGACCACTCACTCCAGGGCCTGACCACAACGTCTTTCTCGCCCATGAGATGCAACGCCGGCACCCCGGGATTGCCCCACAGGGCTCTGTGATCTTCCTGTCTGAGCCAGTCCAGCCCCTTGACGAGATTTTCGCTGGACACCGGAGGGCCTTGCTCCAACCAGAAACTCAGCCTTTTTCGGGCCTGACGTTCCCGCGAATCACCGTTAATCATCAACAACAGAAAATGCGTCCAGTATCTATCCGGATCCCTGATGACGCCCCTGGCAAACGATTCAAACTCGCCTTGTGGTATGCCGGAGGGCCACTCTGTTGTTTCGGTGAATCGGGGGAATCCTCCTACGGTGATCACGGAAGTGACAGCGCCGGTCTGGCGAGCGGCCGCCGCCATAGCCACTTGCGAACCGAGGGACCACCCAAGCCACACCGCAGGCATCGGGAAACGGCCAAGCAGTTCGTCGGCGACTCCACTGACCGAGTCGCAGCCGCTCATCAACTCGTCATCAAGGCTGACGGGGATCACCTCTCCCGGCCAGAGGTCATAGAGGTCGGACAGCATATCGCTTCGCACCCCCCAACCGCCGACAACGACCAGCGTGCCTGCACAACCGGCGGTCATGCGGACTGTTCCACCACAATGCCCGACAATGCCCGGCAGTCAGACAAGCCAGCCAGCAAGCGATCCACATCGGCCAGGGTATGGGCTGCACTCAGGGTAACCCTCAGCCGCGCCTCACCTTCAGGTACCGTTGGCGGACGAATGGCGGTGACCAGCAATTCCTTTTCTTCCAACGCCTGACTTAATGCCAGCGCAGACCAGTTGTCGCCGACCATGATGGGCTGGATCGGTGTGGCCGAGGGCATTAGCTGATAGCCAAGTTCGCTGGCCCCTCGCCGGAAACGCTCGATCAGTTCCCGCAGGTGCGCCCGGCGCTCGTCATCCCGTTCAATCAGGTCGAGACTGGCTACCGTCGCTTCGGCAATCGCCGGCGGCATCGCGGTGGTGTAAATGTAGGTTCTGGCCTTCTGCACCAGATAATCCATCAGAACCTGCGGCCCGGCCACAAAGGCGCCGCTGGTCCCTACTGCCTTACCCAGGGTGCCGATCAATACCGGAACATCGTCCTCGGACAACCCCATTTCCGCCACGCTGCCTCGCCCCTGGGGACCCAACACGCCCACACCGTGGGCATCGTCGACCACCAGCAAGGCATCGTGGGTCTTGCACAACCTGGCCAATTCCCTGAGCGGTGCGATATCGCCATCCATGCTGAACACCCCATCGGTCACCACCAGTTTGTGACCTGACGTTTCCGCCAGCATCCGCTCCAGTGCTGCCATATCGCTATGGGGATAACGACGCACCTTGGCCCGGCTGAGAATGCAACCGTCAATAATGGACGCATGGTTGAGGCGATCGGAGAAGATCGTATCTCCCCGTCCGGCAAGGGCGGAGATCACCCCCATATTGGCCATGTAGCCGGTAGAGAAGAACAGCGCGGCGCTGCGTTGGGTAAAGGCCGCCAGACGTTCTTCCAAGTGGTGGTGGGCATCGTGATGACCACAAATCAGGTGAGATGCTGCGCCGCCCAGGCCGGTCTGCGGCAAGGCATTGACGAGGGCTTCAAGATTCGCGGGGTGATTGGCCAGTCCGAGGTAATCGTTACTGCAGAACGACAGCAGGCTCCGACCATCGGAGGTCAGAGACGGCTGCTGGGGGCCTGTGATCTGCCGGCGGGTCCGGTACAGTCCCGCCTGCTTGCGCTGCTCAAGTTCTGCCGCGAAGTCTCGCACTGGTCAATTCCTGAGTATTGGTGATGCTACGCGGATTCCCGGGTGGCGTCGTAGAACATGTGGCGGGTTGCCTCGTGCTCGACCGCCTCGGCAATCTCCTCCTCTTCCTGTTCCTCGGTCGCACACTGCTCCCGTTGCTCCGGGTTGATTCCCAGGCGGCGGAACAGCGCCATATCGGCATCGGCTTCCGGATTGGCGGTGGTCAGCAGCTTTTCGCCGTAGAAGATGGAGTTAGCGCCAGCCATGAAACACAACGCCTGCATCTGCTCGTTCATGTTCTCGCGACCGGCGGACAGGCGCACGTGGGATTCCGGCATCATGATGCGGGCGACGGCAATAATCCGCACGAAATCAAACGGATCCAGATCTTCCACGTTTTCCATGGGCGTGCCTTTCACCTTCACCAGCATGTTGACAGGCACACTCTCGGGGTGGTGGGGCAGGTTCGCCAACTGGACCAGCAGGCCGACGCGGTCATCCTCGTCCTCACCCATGCCCATGATGCCGCCACAACAGACTTTCATGCCGGCCTTGCGGACATTGTCGAGAGTATCAAGACGATCCTGGTAGGTGCGGGTGGTGATGATATGGCTGTAATACTTCTCGGAGGTGTCGAGGTTGTGGTTATAGTAATCCAGCCCCGCATCGGCGAGCTCTTTTGCCTGATCTTCCTGGAGCATACCCAGGGTCATACAGGTTTCCAGTCCCAGGGATTTCACCTGACGCACCATGTCCAGAACGTAGGGCATGTCCTTTTTGGTGGGGCTGCGCCACGCGGCACCCATACAGAAACGGGAGGCCCCTTTCTCACGGGCCGCCTGTGCTTCTGCGATCACCTTCTCAATTTCCAGAAGCTTTTCTTTCTCAAGGCCGGTGTTGTAATGACCACTCTGGGGACAGTACTTACAATCCTCCGGGCAGGCACCGGTCTTGATAGACAACAGCGTGCTGACCTGAACTTCATTGGGATCGAAGAATTCCCGGTGGACACTCTGGGCACGGAACAGCAGATCATTAAACGGCAGCTGGAACAGTTCGCGGGCTTCCTGAAGCGTCCAGTCGTGACGGGGAGTAGTAGCGGTCATAATAGGGCCCTGTTAACCTTTAGCGGGTTACTGGTTTACGGATTGAACGAATGATAAAGGGACTGAGATTTCTGTCAACCTTGATAGAACTAAAGGTTAACAGCGAAAAAATGGCGGGAAGCTGTGTCACCTGCCTGGATCACAAGGCAATCAATGGCTTATGTGATGGATGCCGCGATGATTTACCGGTTAACCGCTGGCATTGTCGGTGTTGCGCCCTGCCCCTGGCCTTTCACTCCAATACGCTTACCTGCGGTGAATGCCTGTCCACGCCGCCGCCCTTTACCCAAACCGTAGCGCCCTGGCGATACCAGTACCCGGTTGACGGTATGATCGGGCGCTACAAATACAACGGCCAGAGGAAATACGCACGCCCACTGATTGCGGGTCTGGCGCAACAGCTTTCCAGACATTTTCAGTCCAGCCCTGAGCTAAAGCCAGACCTGATTGTGCCCGCCCCGATGCACCGCAAGCGCAGGCGCAAACGGGGCTTTAACCAGGCAGAGGACATTGCAGAGCAGTTGTCCCTGTCCCTGAAAATACCCTGGTCAGCCACCCGGATAAGACGCCTCCGGCCTACCACCCCACAGCGGGAGCTTGGCCGGGAAGCGCGGCTGCACAACCTGCGCGGCATATTCGAGGTCAACGATACAGTACCAGCACGAATAGCCCTGGTGGATGACGTGGTCACGACTGGAGCAACCGCCCGGATGCTGACGGCGGCGCTGATGGACGCTGGCGCCAAAGACGTGCAGGTATGGGCACTGGCCAGAACTCCCGGCTAGAGCTTGCCAGCGACATAATCGGCAATGGCCAGGCAGGACGTCAGCCCCGGCGACTCAATCCCGAACAGATTCACCAGGCCCGGCAGACCATTCTCTTCAGGCCCGTCGATACGAAAATCCGCAAACCCACCGTCCGGCCCCGTCAACTTGGGGCGAATACCAGCATAGGCGGGCTGTAAACGGTCGGCATTCAGTTCCGGCCACCACTGCCTGATGCCATCAATGAACCCGCCCACCCGATCACGATTGACGGTGTAATCCTCCTCCGTAATCCATTCGACGTCCGGGCCGAAACGGATCTGCCCGGCAAGGTCGAGGGTGAGGTGCACCCCGAGGCCGCCAGGCTCCGGCACCGGGTAAATCAGGCTGCGGAAGGGATGCCGGCCGCTGTAGCTGAAATACACGCCGCGCGCGAACCATTGCTCAGGCCGTGCAGACGCAGGCAATCCCTGCCAGATTTGGGCCAGGGGCACGGCCCCCAGACCGGCAGCGTTAACCACCTGACGGGCAAGCAACTCGCAGGTCAACTGGCCTCCCACAGTAAGGTGATGTCCGTCATCATCGGACCGGGCAGCCTCCACCGGCGCACGTCTCACCAATTGCCCGCCAGCCTGCTCCAGGTCCGCCAACAACGCCACCATCAGACCGTGACTATCAACAATGCCGGATTCTGGCGAATACAGGGCCACACAGGCGGAAACCTCTGGCAGAGCGGTCTTCAAGGCATCCGCATCGTTCAGCTCAAGGGCCACGCCGTTCAGCCTCGCCCGTGTCTGAATCTCTTCCAGTTCAGTGACCTGATCCGGCTGGGTTGCTACGATCCATTTGCCGGTTTTGCGGTAGCCAATGTGACGCCTCCGACAGTATTCATAGAGCTGGTCACGCCCCCGCACGCAAAAGCGTGCTTTGAGGGAGCCCTGCGGGTAGTAGATGCCCGCATGGATCACTTCGCTATTACGGGACGATATTCCTTCACCGAAATGATCCCCCGCCTCCAGCACCAGTACCTCCCTGCCCTTCATCGCCAGAGCTCGGGCTATAGCCAACCCGACAACGCCGGCCCCGATCACCACGGTCTCCGCCCGGAGTGTCTCCAGTTGCGCCATCCACACCTGCCTTATCGTTGCTATCTGTAACGTTGCTGCCTGCCAGCGGACTGTATCGTAATACGCGGTGACCGGGAAAAAGCCTGCGGACACATCCGTATTCGCATTACGATACCACGTGGGACACGTTATACTGTGGGCTCACGTTAATGCAGGAAGCAGGTGTGAGATGTCGGACAGGAAGCAGTTCTTAACGGTCATGGTGGTTGCGGCCCTGTTCGTGGGTTGGCTGGGCTGGAGAGGGTTTGAAGTGATCAGCCTTAACCACAACCTGAAAGCGGACGCCGTAGTGGCAGACTACCCCTACCAGCACCGAGTGCTGAGGGTGGAGGGCAACACGGCCATCATGAGTTCCCTGCGCTCCCACAACATCTCCACCCGCAAGGCACTAACCACCATTTTTCCGAGCATGCAGAATCTGGGTGACAACCATCGGGACTGGCAGCGGGCAGAGCGTGAGCTTGCCCAGGTCCAGGCGAGGGCCGGCGATATCATACTGAATGCCGCCAACATTAACCGTGTCCGATGGGAACTGGATGAAAACTGGTACCACCTCAGCCGCATGCAGGCCAGACAAGACTCAAGGCGCTAATACTGATCCTATGACAGAGACCTCAAGCCATCCTTACGACGCCCTGACTCCCGACACCATTCTGGACGCCATGGAAAGCGCAGGTTTTGTCATTAACGGCCGCCTGTTCGCCCTTAACAGTTACGAAAACCGGGTTTACCAGATCGGAGTTGAAGACAGCGCACCGATCATTGCCAAGTTTTATCGCCCGGGCCGCTGGACTGAGGCCCAGATCCGCGAGGAACACACCTTCACAGCCGAGCTGGCTGCAGCGGATATTCCGGTCGTGGCGCCGATGACGATGCCCTCAGGCGATACCCTGGGCCAATGGCAGGAATTTCACTTTGCGGTGTTTCCCCAGCGTGGTGGCCAAGCGCCGGACACCAGCGTCACGGACACCCTCTACCGTCTCGGCCAGTGGCTGGGGCAACTCCACAACGTGGGTGCCAGCAAGCCCTTCCAGCACCGCCCCGCATTCAATATCCTCGACGGCATCACCAGCAAAAACCAGCTATTGACCGACGGCGACTGGATCCCGGCGGACCTCCGCCCGGCCTGGGACAGCCTGATTCCCGATCTGTATGATGCCTGTGCCCGCAGGATTGATGACGCCGGCGAAGTTGAGAGCCTCAGACTTCACGGCGACTGCCACGCCGGCAACATACTGTGTCGTGAAGAACAGATGCTGTTTGTCGACCTGGACGACTGCCGCACGGGACCAGCCATCCAGGATCTCTGGCTGCTGCTAAACGGTGATGACACGGAACGGGGTCAACAATTCGGCGAGTTGCTCGAGGGGTATGAGATGTTTCGCGACTTTAACCGTCGCGAGCGCCACCTGATAGAACCCCTGCGCTGCTATCGGCAGATTGCCCATGCTGCCTGGCTGGCAAAGCGGTGGGATGATCCCGCGTTCCCACGATTCTTCCCCTGGTTTACCCAGCCAAGATACTGGTCAGATCAGGTACTGGCCATGCGGGAACAGCTTGCCGCCCTGCAGGCACCACCCATCAACATTCCCGGTCAGTATTAACGACCGGACAGACGCATTAACCCGGAGATTTTCTGATGAGCGAGAAAGAGGCCAGGTTCACGGTCCGTAGTCTGATCGCTACCGCCATTGGCGCTGCCATCGTTACGGTGGTGGCCCTTGAAGTCAGTGGCCTGATTGACCACTCGAACAACAAGGACAACGTTCCAGTCGGCGAATTCCAGGCCATTCACGTCACCCCCGGAGAGGAATTCCGCATGTCGCCGAAATCCTCTGAATTACACGCCGTCTGCGAGCAGGGTTACCTGGCCATCGCGGCAGACGTGGACCCGGACTTCCGTGGCATTGTTGTGGACTACAAGAATCGGGGCGTGCGATGCAGACGCGCACCAGTCGAGGAGCCGCCAGAGGATACCGCCGGCAATGAGTGACAAACCCCGCGCGCCACGGCAGGAAACCGATCGCCTGTTCGCCACCGAACGCAATCCCGAGGATTTTCGCTTCGATGCTTCGGTAGCCCGGGTATTCCCGGACATGATTCGTCGCTCGGTTCCCGGGTACACCACCATCATTCCGATGATTGAGGTGATCACCGAGCAGTACGTCCAGGCCGACTCCAATTGCTACGATCTGGGGTGCTCCCTCGGCGCCTCCACCCTGGCGATGAGACACGGCATTCCCTTTGATGACTGCACCCTCGTTGGCGTCGACAACTCACAAGCCATGATTGAACGTTGTGAGCACTACATTGCTCTGGATGACAACTCGCTGCCCGTCAAGCTGCGGTGTGAGGACCTTCTGGACACCGAGCTCAGCAATGCCTCGGTCACCACGCTCAACTTTACGCTGCAGTTTGTGCCACCGGAGCATCGAGCAGCGCTGTTAAAGCGTATAGCGACCGCCACTCGCCCCGGAGGAGTCCTGATTCTGTCGGAAAAGATCTGCTTCGAATCAGATGAAGAGCAGGAAACCCAGACCCGCCTGCACCATGAGTTCAAACGGGCCAACGGCTATTCCGACCTGGAAATCAGCCAGAAACGATCCGCTATTGAGCAGGTGCTGATTCCGGAAAGCCTGACCGATCACCGCACCCGGCTGCAGCAGGCCGGCTTTGACCAGGTCATCGTCTGGTACCAGTGCTTCAATTTTGTCTCCATGCTGGCCATCAAATCCGCCTGAGGAGCTTCCATGGCAACCTTTGACTGGCAGGGCTGCTATCAGGCCCTCCTCAATGAACTGAATAACGAGGGCCAGGAACGCTGGTCCAATCTGCTGACCCAACAACTCCGGCGTCGGTTCGAAGACAACCCTCACGGCGACATCGCCCGCTGGATGGCCGCCCTGGCACAGTTTCCCGACGTTGCCGACGCCCGGGCCACACTGGATACGTCCGCCGTTACGCTGAGCGCGGAAACGCCGCTGAACGAGTCACAGCTTGAACAACTGGAATCCGGCTTAAGGGGGCTCATGCCGTGGCGTAAAGGGCCTTTTGATTTCTTTGGCACTTACATTGACACCGAATGGCGCTCGGACTGGAAATGGGACCGGGTGGCGCCCTACCTGTCAGATCTGACAGGACGGCGGATTCTTGATGTTGGCTGCGGCTCCGGCTATCACTGCTGGCGTATGCTGGGGGAAGGCGCCAGCCGAGTCATCGGTATCGATCCCGGGCTACTGTTCCTGTTCCAGTTCCTCAGCGTCAAAAAATACCTGGAAAATGTGCCGGTTGATCTTTTGCCAGTGCGCATGGAGGACCTACCCGGCAAACTGGAATTGTTCGACACCACCTTCTCCATGGGCGTTCTCTATCATCGCCGCTCGCCCCTGGACCACCTGCTGGAGCTGAAGGACACCCTGCGTCGAGGGGGTGAACTGGTGCTGGAAACACTGGTCGTGGATGGCCCGGAAGGCTATAGCCTGATGCCCGAGGATCGCTACGGCCAGATGCGCAATGTGTGGTTTCTGCCCAGCTGCGACACTCTGCTGCGGTGGCTCGACCGCACCGGCTTCAGGGACGCGCGAGTAGTAGATGTCACCGAGACCACCATTGAGGAGCAGCGCCAGACCGACTGGATGCGATTCAATTCTCTGGCGGACTTCCTAGATCCGGATGATCACAGCAAAACTATTGAAGGCTACCCCGGCCCAATGCGCGCCACGATCATCGCCACCAAGCCCTGAGGCCCCAACGCCACTTACAAAAAAACCCGCTCGGAAGCGGGTTCTTTTCAGGACTCGGCCTTATTCGCCGAATGGATGGCGGAGTGTCACAGTCTCCACTCGATCCGGCCCGGTTGAGATGATATCAATCGGGGCCTCGATCTGCTCTTCCAGGAAGCGGATGTACGCTTTCGCGTTTTCTGGCAACTGCTCCAGACTGGTCAGACCAAAGGTGCTCTCCTTCCAGCCCGGCAGCTCAGCGTAGACCGGCTCGATATCTTCGTAGGTGTCACAACCAATAGGCGGACGGAAAATCTCGCCTTTGGGAGTTTTATAACCCACGCATACCTTTACCGTGTCCATGCCGTCCAGCACGTCCAGCTTGGTCAGGCAAATGCCGGAAACGCTGTTGATCTGGATGGCGTGGCGCAGGGCCACCGCATCAAACCAGCCACAACGACGGGAACGTCCGGTGGTAGTCCCGATTTCGTTGCCCTTCACCGCCAGGTGGTGCCCCATGTCATCAAACAGCTCGGTCGGGAAAGGACCGGAACCCACGCGAGTGGTGTAGGCCTTGGTAATACCCAGCACGTAATCCAGGAACAGTGGACCAAAACCGGAACCGGTGGCTGTACCACCAGCGGTGGTGTTGGACGAAGTGACGTATGGGTAGGTGCCCAAATCGATATCCAGGAGCGAGCCCTGGGCGCCCTCGAACAGGATGTTCTCACCGCGCTTGCGATAGTCGTGCAGGATGTCGGTAACGTCCGCAGCCATCGGCAGAATTTCTTCAGCCATCTGCCTGAGCTCGGCCAGAGCAGCGTCGATATCCTCGGCCTCCTCCTTGAAATACTCGGTCAGCACGAAGTTGTGGTAGGACATGATTTCCCGCAACTTTTCTTCAAACGCGACCGGATTACACAGATCCCCAAGGCGAACGCCACGGCGGGAGACTTTGTCTTCATAGGCCGGCCCGATACCACGACCGGTGGTACCGATCTTTTCGTTACCCTTGGCACGCTCGCGGGCCTGATCAATACGGACATGGGTTCTGAGAATAATGGGGCACGCCAGACTGATACGCAGGCGATCACGCACCGCGACGCCGTTGGCTTCCAACTCACGCACCTCTTTCAGGAGGGCTTCCGGTGACAACACAACGCCGTTACCGATCAGGCACTGCACATCCTGACGAAGGATGCCAGAAGGGATAAGGTGCAACGCGGTCTTCTTACCTTCAATGACCAGAGTATGACCGGCGTTATGGCCACCCTGGAAACGAACCACGGCTGCCACCTTGTCGGTCAGCAGATCAACAATTTTGCCCTTGCCTTCATCACCCCACTGGGTGCCCAGCACAACTACATTTTTACCCATGATGTTCTCTCAATTCAGCTCAGTTGATCCACGACCCACTGGCCGTCACGCTTTACCAAAATTCTGTCACAACCCTTGGCAGCCGGGTCAGCATCCGACTCTTCAGGCAATGCCCTGACCACCGTTTCCGTCATCCGCAACCCGGCAATCACCCCTTCCAGCTCAGGGTCTGTATCGGCGGGAGCCCAGACGGCGCCGTCACGCCGCACCACACGCTCGCCAAGCGACACCAGGGCACGGACGTCCAGGCTGAACCCGGTCGCAGGCCTGGCACGACCGAAATCACTGCCAATGGCGTCGTAGCGGCCACCCTTGGCAATCGCGTCACCGTGCCCGGGCGCGTAGGCGGCGAACACCAGACCGGTGTGATAGTTGTAACCGCGCAGTTCACAAAAATCGAACCCGAAACTGATTTCCGGGAAGTCCCGGGTCAACATGTCCGCCACGCGGCCCAGTTGATCGAGAGCACCTACCAGCGCCTCCGGAGCGCCCTCAAGGATATTTCGGGCTTCCTCCAGAGCTTCCGCACCGCCACTGACCCGCGCCAGTTCCCGCAGGCGCCCGCCAGCAGACTGGGGGTCACAGTCGCCAAGTAATTGGTCCAGTTCCGGAACAGATTTGCGGGCCATGGCGTCAAAGATCGCCGCTTCGGTATCCCGGTCGACGTTGGCCTCGCCCATCAGGGTCTCATAGATCGCCACGTGAGCCAGGTCCAGGTGCACCCTGGGCATACCGGAAACCCGCAGGGTCTCCAGCATCAGGCTGATGACCTCCATATCCGCCGCTTCGGAGGCACTGCCAAATAGCTCGCAGCCAGCCTGAATCGGGGTGCGACCCGTGAGCATATGCCGTGGACGGGTGTGCAGGACATGACCGGCGTAACATAATCGGGTGATGCCTTCCTGTCCGAGGGTATGGGCGTCAATTCTTGCCGCCTGGGGAGTCATGTCTGCGCGAACGCCCATCATCCTGCCGGTCAGCTGATCGGTCAGTTTGAACGTTTGCAGTTCAAGATCGTGGCCGGTTCCAGTAAACAGGGATTCCAGGTATTCAATCAGCGGCGGGATTACCAGCTGGTACCCCCAGCGCTGGCAGGTGTCCATTACATCCCGGCGCAGGGATTCTATCTGTCCTGCGAGAGGCGGCAGAATGTCTTCCACGCCATCCGGCAGTAACCAGCGATCAGATACTGTCATGAGATTCCGTTGTCCGTTCTGCCCCGCTACAACCGGAGGCTAGCGGGAATGCACAGGATTTAGGGCGGATTCGGGAGCAGGAAAAAACCCGAACCAAAACCGGCAGAATTTTACACTGTTGGCAGGCACAAAAAAACCGGAATACCGAGGTATTCCGGTTTTGGACCGTGGAGATCTCGCTTAGCGGCCGCCCTGTGGATCCTTGAGGAACCGCAGGAAGTCGCTATTGGCATCGATCACCATGATGTCGTCCTTGCTTGAGAAGGTGTTCTGGTAAGCCTGCAGGCTGCGATAGAAGCTATAGAACTCTTCATTCGCGCCATAGGCATCAGCGTAGATACGCGCAGCCATACCGTCACCTTCACCACGGGTTTCTTCCGCTTCGGCGAAGGCTTCCGCCAGAACCACGGTGCGTTGACGGTCGGCATCAGCACGAATACCTTCAGCCAGCTCGCGACCGCGGGAACGGAATTCCTGGGCCAGCTTCTGGCGCTCTGTCGCCATGCGGCGATAGACGTTCTGACTCACCTCACCCGGAAACTCGATCGCCTTGACCCGAATATCCAGAACTTCGATACCGAACTCTTTCAGAGACGTTTCGTTGACCCGGTCCCGCAGGGTATGCATTAGCTCGTCACGCTGACCGGAGACAACTTCCACCATGGTCCGGACACCGAACTCGTCACGCAGACCATTGTCCACCCGGGACAGCAGCAGGGACTGGGCGCGGTATTCGTCACCACCAGTCGCCCGATAGAACTGGTCCACGTCGCGGATTTTCCAGGCGATGTAGGAATCCACATCCAGAGGCTTCTTCTCGATGGTCAGGTACTGACGGGAAGGAAGATCCATGGTCAGCACACGAATATCGAACTCCCGGATCTGGTCAATCACCGGCACCTTGAAATGCAGACCTGCCTGCATATCCGTTTCAATCAGTTCACCAAAGCGAAGCTTCACGCCGCGATGAGTCTCAGGAATGATGTAAACGCTCGACAAAACCAGCAGGACTACAATGAGGGCGCCTGCAAGGCCCACTACACCTTTGGGTCCCATAATTATCTGCTCCTCCGAATGCCGGTATCCTGCCGTCCACGCAGTTCCTGAATCACCTGATCCGTGAGGTTTGAGATATCAGGTTGTCCGCTGGAACTGTCCGATCCACTGCCGCTGCTGGTAACACGCCCTTGAGTCAGGCGATCAAGCGGCAGGTACATCATGTTGCCACTGCTTTGCGTGTCCACCAGAACCTTGCTGGTACTGGACAGAACACCCTCCAGCGCCTGCAGGTACATTCGCTCACGGGTTACTTCCGGAGACATCTTGTACACCTCCAGCATGGCCAGGAAACGTGCGGTTTCACCGTTGGCACGCTCGATAACCTCTTCCTTGTAGGCATTGGCTTCCTCAATCATGCGCTGGGCCTGGCCACGGGCTTCCGGCACAACCTTGTTACGGTAGGTTTCTGCCTCTTCCTTGACCTGCTGCTCGTCTTCACGGGCACGCTGGACCTCACGGAAGGCATCCTGAACCGCGGGGGGCGGCTGCGTGCTTTCCACGTTCACACGCACAATTTCCAGGCCAGCGCCGTAGTCACGCAGGAAACTCTGCAGGCGCTGCTCAACACGGACTGCCAGCTCAGCACGACCTTCGGTAAGCACGCCATCCAGAGTGGAGCTACCTACTTCATGGCGCAACGCACTGTCCGTGGCAAACGCCAGGGCCTGATTGGAATCCCTGATATTCAGCACATATGCCTTGGCATTGCCAACACGATACTGAACCTGAAGGTCCACAGTTACCAAGTTCTCGTCTTGGGTCAGCATCTGACCGCTGGACTCGGCAGTACGGACATTCGTCACCCGCACCTTTTTAACATCGTCAATCAGTGGCACCTTGAAGCGGAGACCCGGCTCCTCTGTGCGGCTGAATTCACCAAAGCGAAGGACCACCGCTCGTTCCTGCTCGTCCACTGTGTAGAAAGACTGGAACACGACGTAACCCACACCGATGATGGCAATCAGCGCCAGAATAGCACCAAATCCACCACCACCGGATGACGATCCGCCGGAGCCGCCAGAGCGACCACCTTTTCCACCCAGCATTCTGTTCAGTTTGTCGAGGCCTTTTTTCAGCGCCTCATCGAGGTCTGGCGGACCTTGATCATTGCCGCCACGACCACCACCGGTTCCCCATGGGTCATTGTCGTTGCGGTTACCACCCGGTTCGTTCCAGGCCATAATGCTCTCCGTTCCTGACTGATAGAATGGCTGCAAATACTAGGGATTTATGAACGCCCCGGCAATAGCATTACCGGACTACGCCTCCCTAGTGTCTAATCTGATCTCATTTTCCTGTATGCCGGCTCGGCTCAACAACTGGAGCCAGTCTCGATACTGCAGGCGAACCTCCAGCACCGTGTCACCACTATCCCGATGCTTTTCACTCAGCACCGAACCTGCCTGATGCAAGAGCGCCCGAAGCTTGCCGTCCCGCGGACCCAACAATACAAACTGATGAATGACATCCTCGGCCAGACGCTCAACAATCGCGTCATACAGCCCCTGGATCCCCTCACCGGTTACCGCTGAAAGCCACACCCTGACCGGCAAGCCATCCTCATTACGTTCAATACGTGGAGTAAAGCTATCAAGCAGGTCGATTTTATTAAAGACCTGAAGCACCGGGATTTCATCGGCGCCGATTTCAGCCAATACTTCCTCCACCTGCTCCATGTTCTCGTCACGACGACTATCATGACAGTCAATGATATGGAGCAACAGGGTTGCCTCGGTGGTTTCCTCGAGTGTCGCGCGGAAGGCTTCCACTAACTTGTGGGGCAAATGACGAATGAACCCGACGGTATCCGCCATTACGACCGGCCCAATGTCCGGAAGTTCCAGCCGCCGCAACGTCGGATCGAGCGTGGCAAATAGCTGATCCGCAGCATATACGGACGAAGTGGTAATATGGTTGAACAGGGTTGATTTACCGGCGTTGGTGTAGCCTACCAGAGAAACGGTGGGAATATCCGCACGCTTACGGGCCCGGCGCCCCTGATTACGCTGTCGGCGAACCTTCTCCAATCGCTTGTGAATGGACTTGATTCGTTCACGCAGTAACCGGCGATCCGTTTCCAACTGGGTTTCACCCGGCCCGCGCAGACCGATCCCCCCTTTCTGGCGCTCAAGGTGCGTCCAGCCACGAACCAGTCGTGTCGACATATGCTCGAGTTGGGCGAGCTCCACCTGGAGCTTACCTTCGTGGGTTCGCGCACGTTGGGCAAAAATATCCAGAATGACACCGGTACGATCCAGGACCCGACACCTGAGCTCACGCTCGATGTTGCGCTCCTGGGAAGGGCTCAATGCGTGATTGAACAGAACCACGTCGGCCTCGTGGGCAGCGACCGCATCACGAATCTCTTCCAGCTTGCCTTCCCCGACAAACAGGCGGGGGCTCGGCTGTTTTCTGGACCCGGTAACCAGCCCCACCGGCTCTACACCGGCAGACGTTACCAGCTCCCGGAACTCATCGGGGTCTTCCGTCTCTTCGTGAGAGGAAAAATCAATATGGACGACAATTGCCCTTTCACCAACGTCGGGACGCTCAAACAAGTGGTAACAACTCCGAAACAGTCAAACCGTTAGCCGCATAAAAACAAACACCCGCGCTCCTCGGAACCGCCAGGGGTTCGTTGGAAACGCGGGTGGCAATACCGGAAACCCGGACAATTCAGTCTTCAACCTCGCCTTCTCCGCCGGGTGCCTGCGGCGGAATGCGTACGTTCCGGGCCGGTACAACGGTAGAAATAGCGTGCTTGTAGACCATCTGGCTGACAGTATTTTTCAGCAAAATCACGAATTGGTCAAAAGATTCAATCTGGCCCTGAAGCTTGATGCCATTGACCAGAAAGATGGAAACTGGGATGCGCTCCTTGCGTAATGCATTGAGGTAAGGGTCTTGTAAAGAATGCCCTTTTGACATGTGTTTTCTCCTGTTTATAAGTAAGTGCAGATCGTCATTTTTCAGATTTAAATGTGGTGCGAAGTCTGATAATTTTCAAGGCCGCTTCAGTGATATATCTATCGTCACTGTCGAGCCAGTCCACATCGGACCACTTGCGCAACCAGGTTAGCTGCCGTTTTGCCAACTGGCGGGTCGCAGCCACACCCTTGCTAATCATGGTGTCATAGTCGTCATCACCGGCCAGGTGATGCCAGGCCTGGCGATATCCGACACAACGCATGGAAGGCAGACCCGCATTCAGGTCTTCCCGGGCCATCAGTGCCCGGACCTCCTCCAGAAAGCCGGCCTCCAGCATTTTCATGAAACGCAGGCGAATCCTCTCGTGAAGGACCTTTCTGTCCGTCGGAGCAACAGCAAGTTGCACCACAGTATACGGAAGCGAGGGGGTTTCGTCTGCCTGCCATTGAGTAAAATAGGTGTAATCCTCGACATTAGAAGGCTTGCCTTTCTCATTCGCGCCCTCTTCGCCCGATTGTTGCCAGTGTTCCGAGATCGGCTGCCCTGTCAGGCGGATGACCTCCAGAGCTCTTATCAGCCGCTGGCGATTGTTCGGGTGTATCAGCCTCGCGGCAACCGGGTCCCGGGTTGCCAGTTCCTCATGCAGAGCTGCCCATCCTTTTTCCCCGGCCTCTTTCTCCAGTTCACCACGGAGATCGGGATCCGCGGATGGCAAATCCGACATGCCATGAAGCAAGGCTTTGAAATACATCATGGTACCGCCCACCAGCAGCGGGATCCTGCCAGCCCGGGTAATGGCCGCCATCTCCCGCAACGCATCCCGCCGGAAATCGGCAGCCGAATACCTTTCGGCCGGATCACAGATATCAATCAGACGATGGGGTGCCCGGGCAAGTTCCTCGGCTGAAGGCTTTGCGGTACCAATGTCCATGCCCCGGTATATCATCGCCGAGTCAACGCTAATAATGTCGCAAGGCAACCGGTCACACAACGCCATGGCCAGATCGGTCTTGCCGGAGGCGGTCGGACCCATCAAAAAGATAGCAGGGGGCAACTGGGAAGCCCGAGACAGATGATCAGCCATGGCGCCGTTAACGCCCTCTCAGGAACAATTTGTCCAGCTCGGAGAGGGTCACCACTGTCCAGGTGGGGCGACCATGATTGCACTGACCACTGCGTTCGGTCGCTTCCATATCCCGCAACAGAGTATTCATCTCCGGAATGGTCAACTGCCGGTTTGCCCGCACCGATCCATGACAGGCCATAGTACCCAACAATTCGTGGGTCACTGCCTCAACCCGGTCACTCTGGCCGTTTTCAATCAGGTCCGCCAGGATATCCCGCACCAACTGCTCGGTATCCGCGCCCCGTAAAAGGGCGGGCACCTGCCGGATGGCCAGGGTTTCCGGACCAATACGCTCCACCTGGAGTCCCAACTGTTGAAGTTCGTTGCCGTGGGTTTCCGCCAGGGCCGCCTCTTTCTGGCTGACCGCCAGTGATACCGGCACAAGCAATGGCTGACTCTTCAGATCCTGCGCTTCCAATGCCCTCTTCATGCGCTCGTAGGTGATACGTTCATGAGCCGCGTGCATATCTACGACAATCAGCCCCTGCCGGCTCTGGGCAAGGATATAAATCCCATGCAACTGGGCGATAGCGTAGCCCAGTGGGGGCTCAGCCTCACCGTCTGTCGGCGGCGTAGGCTGCCCCACCGCAAGATCCGACACTGGCGAGTTCTGCTCCCGCCCGGCCAGGCCGCCACCTTCGTTCAGTGACTGATAGAAGCCCATCTGATCCCGGGCCTGCCACTCATGATGCGGTTGTGGCTGATGCGCGCCGCTCCCCTGGGGCGGAAATACGGATCCGGTTTCTCCCCAACTACGGGACATCCCCTGATCGGCTGACGATGTTGCGTTGCCAGCATTAAAAGGGGATGCACCACCAACGACGCCAGTGCCTCCGACGTCTTCTCTCACCGCGGACTGGGCAACGGCGCCACGCAGATGGTCATCCGGGCGAACATCCGCCAATGCCTTATGAAGGGTCCTGAAAATGAAATCATGTACCAGCCTGCCGTCCCGGAATCGCACTTCGTGCTTGGTCGGGTGAACATTCACATCCACAGTGGCCGGGTCCACCTCCAGGTACAGGACAAAGGCCGGATGGCGATTGTTGTATAGCACATCCCGGTATGCTTGCCGCACAGCATGCGCGACCAGACGGTCACGAATGACCCGGCCATTGACGAAGAAGTACTGCAGGTCCGCCTGGCTGCGTGAAAACGTTGGCAGGGCAACCCAGCCCCAGAGGCGCAACCCGGTAGCCTCGGCATCAATCACCACGGCATTGTCTATGAACTGCTGGCCGCACAGAGAACCGATACGGCGCTCCCGGTCCAGGGGATTCTCCGCCGGGCGCAGGCTCTGGATAACACGCTGGTTGTGACGCAGCGTAAACCCGGCATCAAACCGACTGAGCGCCTGCCTTCGAACGCACTCCTCGACGTGGTTGAACTCGGTCTTTTCGGTTCTCAGGAATTTGCGGCGCGCCGGCGTGTTGAAGAACAGATCCCGCACTTCCACGGTGGTGCCCACGGGGTGGGCAGCGGGTGAAATCCGGGCGTCCATGTCACGACCTTCCACTTCGACACGGGATGCCGCTTCCTGCGCTTCTGTGCGGGACGTCAGGGCAAGCCGCGACACGGAGCTGATGCTGGCCAGGGCCTCACCACGAAACCCCAGTGAGGCGACCGCCTCCAGGTCATCCAGATTTTCTATCTTGCTGGTCGCGTGACGGCTAAGCGCCAGAGGTAAGTCGGCTTCACCGATGCCGAAGCCATCGTCCCGCACCCGAATCAGCTTCACGCCCCCCTGCTCTACATCGACATCAACCCGGTTGGCGCCGGCATCCAGGGCGTTTTCCACCAGTTCCTTGACAACAGAAGCGGGGCGCTCCACGACTTCGCCTGCGGCAATCTGGTTCGCAAGCCGTGGAGACAGCAATCGGATGGCGGGCATGTTTCGGAAAAACCTCTTGTTCAGGAAGCGGGAATACGAATGGTTTGCCCTACCATAACACGGTCATTGTTCAGGCCGTTAAATCGCATCAGCTCGCTGACAGAAACCTGGTTCTCCCGGGCCAGGTCTGACAGGGTGTCGCCACGCCGAATCCGGTACTGACTCACCGGATTACTGCCCTGCCTGCTCGCCTTCTTCGCGGCCAGTAGCGTTCCCGGGGGCGGCGTGTCCGAGAAATAGTCGTAGATACCATCGAAAACGGCATTGGCCAGTTTGCGCTGATAAGATGAGCTGGACAGGTTCCTCTCTTCCTGCGGATTCGAGATAAAGCCTGCCTCCACCAGCAGTGACGGGATATCCGGCGATTTCAGCACCACGAACGCTGCCTGCTCTACGCCACGCTTGTGCAGCTTGGTGACATTCCCGAGCTTACCAAGGATTGAACTACCGATTCCCAGACTGGAGTTGATACTGGCGGTCATGGACAGATCCAGAAGCACACCCGCCAGCATTTCATCACGGCCGTTAAGAGACACTCCCCCCGCACCGCCAATCAGATCAGAACGGTTTTCACTCTGGGCAAGCCAGCGTGCGGATTCACTGGTCGCACCACGCTTGGACAGTGCAAACACAGAGGCACCCCTGGGTTGCGGTGTCCTGAAGGCGTCAGCGTGGACCGACACAAACAGGTCCGCATTGTGCTTCCTGGCGAGCAAAGTCCGGCTTCGAAGATCGATGTAGTAATCACCCGTGCGCGTCAACTTGGCCGTAAAGCCAGGCTTCCCGTCAATGATCCGCTGCAGGGTTTTCGCCATGGACAGCACAACATCCTTTTCGCGAGTCCCTCTCGGGCCAATAGCGCCCGGATCCTCACCACCATGGCCCGCGTCAATCACCACGATGACATCCCGCTTGCCATTGGCATTATCAGTGACGGTCGGTTTGGCGGCTTTCTGTGCCTTCAGGCCGCCCTCATCGATCAGGTCCACCACCAGGCGATGACCATACTGCTGGTTGGGTTCCAACTGGAAACTTCGGGGCTTGATGTCGCTTTTCAGATCCAGCACCACCCGCAGGTCATTGCCATTGCGGGGAGCGCTCCGAATTCTCCGGATCGGGCTACCGGACAGGTCCAGATCGGAAAAATCCGCCTTCAGGGTGACATCTTTCATATCGATCACCAACCTTGAAGGTCCGGACAATGAAAACACGTTGTGCTCCACCTTGTCCGCGATATCCAGCACCAGCCGTGTGTGGTCGGGAGCTGGCCAGATACGCACACTTTCCACGTCTTTGCCCGCCAGGGCAGCCACTGGCCAGACCAACAGCATGGCAAGCATGCCGGTTTTCATGGAGGCTCTTAGTGTTCTGATGATTGTCATACTGCTCACCCGCGCTTGTCCTGACCCGAAACTGCGTCGGATCGGTTGTTGCCATCATCCTGTAGCATCGCCAACAGTGACTCACCGTTCTTCGTTCCCGGCATCAGCCTCGCGGAACGTCCCTTGCCTTCCCGCTCGAGGGAGATCACGAGGTCTGCCTGAGGCAAAACCCCCCGTCCTCTTTCCGGCCACTCGATCAGGCAGATATTGCCACCCTCGAAATAATCCCGAATCCCCATGTACTCCAGTTCTTCCGGATCACCCAGTCGGTAAAGATCGAAATGGTACGCCGCCGGCCGGAGGTGCTCATAGGGTTCCACCAGGGTGTAGGTCGGACTCTTGACCGCTCCTTCATGCCCCAGCCCTCTCATGATGCCCCGGCTCAGCGTGGTTTTGCCCATTCCAAGGTTGCCGTTCAGGAACAGAATCCCTCCATTCCCGGCACCGACGACCGCTTTTGCCAACAGCCCCCCCAGTGCTTCTGTGGCGGCTTCGTCAGCCAGAAAGATGCGAAATTCCTGTTGATCAGATTGCATTACGTTCCCGACTCTATCGCTTGCAAGCTACCACGCTTCCTTTCGGTGTCCGCCAACACCCCCGGCACGGCATCAATCACATCGCCCGGCAATAGGCCCATAAAACCTTTACTCCGGGTGGCAAGATTGGCAGCCGCCAGATGCAGGCAGGCCCCGGCGCTGGCGGAGTGCAGTGGGTTACCCAATTGCCCGTACAAGGCGCCAATGATACCCGAAAGCACGTCTCCCATTCCTCCCGTTGCCATCCCCGGATTACTGCCAGCGACAATCCTGGGCACATCCCCACCCGATGCGATGACGGTACCTGCGCCCTTGAGCAACACCGTTCCACCAAACACCTGACACAACCTGCCGGCAGCCTTGACCCTGTCCACTTCGATTTCAGCCACCTCACAGTTGAGCAACCGCGCGGCCTCACCCGGATGAGGCGTCAGGATATGGTCATCATCCTTTACCGCAACCCGGGAGGCCATCAGATTCAGCGCATCGGCGTCCAAAACCCTGGGCCTGCCACTGGCAATCACCTGTTCGAGCATTTGCTGGCCCCAGGCGCTCCGGCCAATACCCGGGCCACATACCACCACATCGGCGGCCTCCAGCAAAGCGGGCAACTCTGAGCCGTGGATCAGCCCCTGAACCATGATCGACGGACAACGCGCCAGAGCCGGGGCAACATACTCAGGACGCGTCGCCAGGGTGACCAGCCCCGCGCCAGCCCGGGAAGCCGCCTCGGCAGCCAGGATACCCGCACCACCAAAGCCTCTGTCACCAGCCACCACCAACACGTGACCAAAACGCCCCTTATGGGCTGTGACTGGCCGACGCGGCAAGGAGGTCGACACGGAGGCCCAGTCAGCACGGAGCGCCAGGGGCTGCTGCTCACAGCCCTCCAGCCACGGCTCCGTTTCCAGCGACTCAAAACAGATGTCACCGCAGGCTTCCGGGCCATTCCCGGTGAACAGGCCCGCCTTCAGCCCGATAAAGGTGACCGTCATATCCGCCCGAACCACATCCCCTGCTGCCGCGCCTGTTGTCGCGTTCAGCCCCGATGGCAGATCCACCGCCACGACGGGGACCCGGGCAGACTCACAGCGGCGGATCATCTCCGCAAACGGCTCCCGCGGTGCTCCGGAGACGCCGGTACCCAGCATGGCGTCCACTATCAGGTTCGCTGATCCGAACAGGGTATCCAGCTCATCCGGCTCCATACCCGCACACGCGACAATGCCAACGCCATCCTGTTTTGCTTTCTGCCAGGCCAGACGGGCATCGCCGGACAGCTTCCTGACCGGGGCTACAGCTACACAGCTCACATCCAGACCGTGTCGTTTGGCGGCGGCAGCCACCAGGTAGCCATCGCCGCCATTATTCCCGGCACCACACAGCACCACAATCCGGCCCGGCTCAGGCCACCGCTTCACCAGCCGGCGAAAGACCGAGGCCGCTGCCGCCTGCATCAGGTCAAAACCATTAACCCCTTTTTCATCAATCACATATCGATCGATCTCCCGCACAGCATCTGCGGAATACAGGTCTTCTGGTAGACTGTGCGAATCAGACAGGGGCATGCACCCGCGCTCCAGCTAAAGAAATCAGTTTAAGAAAATTGGCCAGATACCTGTAAAGAATAGCAAAACAGAGAAAAAGGTCATAACTTAATCAGATTAAAATTCCGTACGTTCACCCTGATCCCATGGAAATGACCGCGAAACCAACCACTGCGATTGAAAACCTGCCGGAATCCATTCGCTCCTGGGCACGGGAACTGGGCTTCAGTGACGCAGGCATCACCCTTCCGGATACTGGCATCCATGGCGAGCGTCTCAAGAACTGGCTGGCAAAAGGCTACCATGGCGAAATGACGTACATGGGAGACCATGGCGACAAACGCTATACGCCCACATCCCTGGTGCCCGGCACCCTTCGGGTGATTTCCGTGCGCCTGGATTACCTGGCATCACCGGACAGCCCGAAAGAAGCGCTTACTAACCGGGAAAAAGCCTATGTCACCCGCTACGCCCTCGGTCGGGACTACCACAAACTGATGCGAAAGCGCCTCGCCACCCTGGCCAAACGCATTGACGAGGCGGTCAGCGGCCACGATTACCGCGCATTCGTGGACAGTGCCCCGGTACTGGAAAGAGCCCTGGCCCAGCGTGCCGGCCTGGGCTGGATTGGCAAGAACAACATGGTGATTCACCCGAAAGCGGGTTCGTTTTTCTTCCTGGGGGAGATCTTCACCAGCGCACCGCTGCCGGTGGATGAGCCGTTTGAAACCGATCACTGCGGCAGCTGCAGCGCTTGCCTGGACCTCTGCCCAACAGACGCTTTCAAGGGCCCTCACCTGCTGGACGCCCGCCGGTGCATCAGTTACCTGACCATCGAACTCAAGGGCAGCATCCCGGAAGAGCTGCGCCCGCTGATGGGCAACCGGGTGTTCGGCTGCGACGACTGCCAGTTGGTCTGCCCCTGGAACAAATTCAGCAAACCCACCCGCGAACCCGATTTCCAGCCCCGGCACGGGCTGAACAACAGTGAACTCGCCGAGCTGTTTCTGTGGACGGAAGAGCAGTTCCTGAAACGCACCGAGGGTTCGGCCATTCGCCGCACCGGTTACGAGGGCTGGCTCCGCAACCTGGCGGTCGGCCTGGGCAACGCGCCCTCAACCATCCCGGTGATTGAGGCACTGAAGAAGCGCGCGGATCACCCATCAGACATGGTGCGGGAACACGTCCAATGGGCTTTGAGGCAGCACGGCTTATAATTTGAAAAAGGTTTCCCGGTAGTGGCGCAGTTCGTTGATGGAGTCACGAATATCGTCCAGCGCCAGATGACTGCCCTTCTTCTTCACACCTGCCAGCACATCCGGCCGCCAGCGCCGCGCCAACTCCTTGATGGTGCTGACGTCCAGGTTCCGGTAATGGAAAAAGCCTTCGAGTTCCGGCATGTATTTCACCAGAAAGCGCCGATCCTGGCCGATGCTGTTGCCACACAGCGGTGACTTGCCAGGCTCCACATACTGCTTCAAAAATTCGATGGTTGCCTGTTCGGCTTCCCGTTCGGACACCTTGCTGTCTTTCACCCGCTGGGTCAGGCCGTTCTCACCATGAGTTTTGGTACACCATTCATCCATGGCATTCAGTAGGCTGTCCGACTGATGGATGGCAATCACCGGACCTTCAGCAACCACGTTCAGCTCCGAATCAGTGACGATGGTCGCCATCTCGATAATCCGCTCTTTCTCCGGATCCAGACCGGTCATTTCCAGATCAATCCATACCAGGTTATTCACGTCCGCCATGCGTAATTCCTCAAAACTGTCGGTTTGGTGCAGGGTGCTGGCGGGGGCCACGCTCCGGGACTGTCGGAGGCCATGGATGGCCGGAGATCAAGCGCACAGGGATGTGCTTGTAGCGTGTCCCGGAGCGTGGCACCCGCCAGTGCCCGTAAAGTCAGATAAATTCTCAGAGGTTGATGCCAATCGTGCGGGCTGCGATCCTCAGGTTAGCGTATGATGTCACAGCAAATACCACCCTTCATCAAGAATCCAGAAATTACTTCATGGCAAAACGGCGACTGAACAAACAGCAGCAATGGCGCATCAAGAAAATCCAGGCGGAACGGACGGCGCGGGTTTCCCGTAAGGAGAAGGCCATTGAGGAACTGACGGAAGCCGGTGAGCTGGGGCCTGAACAGCAGGGACTGATTATTGCTCACTACGGCCAGCAGCTGGACGTGGAAGCACTGGAAGGCGAGCACCAGGGTCAGGTAGTGCGCTGTTTTGTGCGCGCCAACATCGACAGCCTGGTGACCGGTGACAAGGTTATCTGGCGGCCGAGCAAGAGCGAAACCGGAGTCATTGTTGCCCGCTGCGATCGTATCAACCTGCTGCAGCGCCCGGATAACTTCGGGGCGCTGAAACCGGTGGCGGCGAATATCGATCACATTATTCTGGTGATCGCTTCGGAGCCGGAGCCCCATGACAACCTGATCGACCGGTATCTGGTGGCGGCCGAGAGCACAGATATTCCGGTGGTGATCCTGCTGAACAAGACCGACCTGCTGACCGACCAGAACCGTCAGGATATCGATGAACTGCTGGCACGCTACGAGGCGCTGGGCTATCAGGTGGTTCGCACCTCCGCCACGGCGTCCGGCAGTACGCCGTCACCGCAGGTGGAGGCGCTTGTCCGGGATCAGACCAGCGTGTTTGTGGGTCAGTCAGGCGTTGGAAAATCGTCCATTATCCAGACCTTGCTGCCGGATGAATCGCTCAGGGTCGGGGCGCTGTCGGAGAGCACGGGCAAGGGTACCCATACCACGACGACCGCCAAGCTGTTCCACCTGGCTATTGGTGGTGACTTGATTGATTCCCCAGGCATCCGGGAGTTTGGGCTCTGGCATATGACGCCGCAAGAAATCGAGTACGGGTTTCGGGAAATCCGCGACTTGATCGGCCATTGCCGTTTCCGCAACTGCCGCCATCTGGGCGATCCTGGCTGCGCCATTGACGTCGCTGCCGAGGAGGGACGCATCAGCTATCCGCGCCTGAAGAGCTTCCATCGCATCCTCAAGGATATGGCGGAGCAGCAGTCACGGGGCCTCAGGCTGGACTGACCCCGCTCCCCCTTACCAGTTGAGTTCGCCTTCGGCGGGCTCTTCCTGCTCACCCATCCAGTCGCCCTGCTTGAGGTTTTCCATTGCTTCTTCCCGCTCTGCCTCGGTTGGCTGGGTCAGATCAATCAGTGGCTCATCGCCGCTGCCCGCATTGCTCTGAATACCTTCCGCCGCTTTCTTGTTGAGAACGATAATGGATATGCGACGATTCACCGGCGCGGTGGGATCATCCTTATCAAACAGGACGGAATCACTCAAACCCACCACCCGGGCAATCTGACCCGAGCCAACGCCGCCCGCAACCAGGGCTCGGCGGGCAGTATTGGCTCGGTCGGCGGATAACTCCCAGTTGGTGTAGCCCGGGCGCCCGCTAAATGGCGTGGCATCGGTATGGCCGGTAATACTTAGCTTGTTGCTGACCGCCCCTAAAGGTTTGGCCAGTTCAAACAGAATATCCTGGGAGTAGTACTTGAGTTCTGCCCGGCCGCTGTCGAACATCGGGCGCTGCGAGCGATCAACGATCTGGATACGCAGCCCTTCCCTGGTGATATCGATCAGCAGCTGATCCTTGAATTCCTGGAGTGTTTCGCTCTGCTCTATGCGGTCCTGGAGCTCCTGGAACAACTCTTCCATCTTGCGTTGCTCAAGAGTTTCCGCCAGCTCCTCCACCACCTGATCTTCGATCTGGATATCGCTCTTTTCGATATCCTGGGTACTTTCCTCGATCACCGAGGCACTGCCTTCGAGATCAACCGGGTTTGGTGAGCCCCCCTCGGTAAAGCCCACCGGGTCTTTGAAGTACCCTTCCACCGCCTGCTTCTGCTCAGGGGAAGCGGTGGCGGTTAACCACAGCACCAGGAAAAATGCCATCATCGCCGTCGCGAAGTCCGCGAAGGCAACCTTCCAGGAGCCACCATGGTGGCCGCCGGCAACCTTCTTTTTGCGCTTTACGATGATCGGTTGTTCTTCCACAAACCTGCTCCAACAGCCCCTGACTGGCCCTACTTCGACCGAACGTGGTCGTTAAGCTCCTGAAACCCCGGGCGCTTGTCCGTTGGCAACGCTTTGCGGCCGAATTCGATAGCCATTTGCGGCGCCTGACCAGAGACTGTTGCCACAACCGACGCCTTCACACATTCATACGCTTTCAATTCGTATTTCACCGCGTGCTCAAGAGCAATGGACGTAGGGCCAACAAAGCCATAGCCCATCCAGATCCCAAGGAAGGTACCCACCAGTGCCGCAGCCACGCTGAGACCAATCTTTTCGGGACCCTCTGACAGGAAGTTCATGGTAATCACGATACCCAGTACCGCCGCCACGATACCAAGGCCGGGCAAAGCGTCAGCTATTTTATTGACCGCATGGGCCGGCTCTTCCAGCTCGTGCTGACGGCTATCGATCTCATTTTCCATCATGCCTTCGAGTTCGTGGGTGGCCATGTTGCCGGAACTGATGATACGCAGGTAGTCGGTGACAAAAGCCAATAAGTGACCGGACTTCATGATCGCCGGGTAGCGGGAGAAGATCTGGCTGGATTCCGGGTTATCGATGTCTTCCTCAATGGCCATCACGCCCTGTTTGCGGGACTTGTCAAAGATGTCGTACAACATACTCAGGAGATCCATATAGAACGCCTTGTTGTACGGGGAGCCCGTCAACAGGCGCATAATCCCCTGGAACACCTCTTTCACCGTGTGCATTGGATTTGCGATGATAAAAGAGCCCACCGCTGCCCCACCAATTATCAGGACCTCAGTGGGTTGCCACAGCACCATCAGGTTTCCACCGTGCAGGGTGTACCCACCGAGAACACTCGCAATTACTATGACCGCACCGATAATAAGCAACATGGGAAGAGAGCGCGCCTTATGTAATAGTTATCGGAAATTTAATATCGTAATGACCCCGCCGAAACAATGCTGATCATAGCAAGGGCCGTCATGAACCGCGAAGCTGTGAAACAATTTCTATACAAGCCGCCGTATTTGGTAAACTTCGCGCCTTCGAGCGCAAAGGATCCCGTTTAATGTTCAACAAGTTCTTCGTTTTAAGCCAGTACATCACCCCCCAGCTGGCTGTTTCCCGACTGGCAGGTCGCTTGGCGGACTATGACCGCACACCGGCGCTCAAGAATCGCGTTGTCCGATGGTTTATCGGCCGCTATGGCGTAAACATGAGCGAGGCAGAAGAATCAAACCCGGAAGCCTATCCAAGCTTTAACGCCTTTTTTACCCGCGCCCTGAAGTCCGGCGTGCGCCCGGTAGACGACCGGGACTCCGTGCTGGTAAGCCCGGTGGACGGTGCCATTAGCCAGCTCGGACAGGTCACCGGTGACCGCGTATTTCAGGCCAAAGGCCAGTCTTTCAGCCTGCTGGAACTGCTCGGGGGTGACGAACAACGGGCGGCAGAGTTTGCAGAAGGAGAATTCGCCACTATTTACCTCTCTCCCAAGGACTACCACCGGATCCACATGCCCCTGGCCGGCAAGCTCCGGGAAATGGTATACATCCCCGGGAAGCTGTTTTCCGTCAACCCGGTCACAGCCGAAAACGTGCCCAACCTCTTCGCCAGGAACGAGCGCGTGGCCTGTATTTTCGACACCGATGCCGGCCCGATGGCAATGGTATTGGTCGGAGCGATGATTGTCGGCAGCGTTGAAACAACCTGGAGTGGTGTCGTGGCACCTGGCGACGGCCTCGTCGAATCCACCCATTACGACGATGACCAACCGGATACTCAATTCGAAAAAGGCCAGGAAATGGGCCGCTTTCGCCTGGGCTCGACCGTTGTTCTGGTCATGCCGAAAGGCTCGGTCAAGTGGAATGAGGATGAAGTACCTGAGAAAACCGTCAAAATGGGTGAAGCCTTCGGCACACTTGCCTGAGAGAGTACCAGGCGGCCCCTTTTGATAGTCAGGGGCCGTCAGGCACGCTCAAACGGAAAGGCAAGTACGTCGGCGATATCATGGGTGCCCAGCTTCAGCATCAAGAGCCGATCCAGCCCCAGTGCGACTCCGGAACAGTCCGGGATTCCCGCCTCCAAAGCGTTCAGAAATGCTGCATCAATCGCCATCTCAGGTTTCCCAGTCCGGCGCCGGATCTGGTTGTCAATGGCAAACCGCCTGCTCTGTTCAGCCGGGTCTGTCAGCTCCCAATAGCCATTGCACAACTCAATACCCTGGACATACAACTCAAAGCGGTGGGCCTGGCGAATCCCGTTTCGCTCACTGACCCTGGCCAGTGCCGCCTGGGACTCCGGGTACCCGGTAACAAACACCGGACCGTATTCTGCCAGCGCTGGCTCCACCAGATAACTCATCAACAGGTCCAGGCAGCCGTCACGACCCAGGGTCATTGCGTGCTCCGGCTCCAGCCAGGCTTCACAACGGCGAGCCAGCTCCCGGTCGGAAGCGAGAAAGGGATCCAGCCCGGCATACCGGCGCAAAGCATCCCGATATGCCAGCACCCCGGGCTGATCACAGCCCAGCCAGCCGCTCACCAGTTCGCTAACTTCCGCCATCAGATCGCTGTCGGTAAACCCCGGGCGGTACCACTCCAGCATGGAAAACTCCGGATTATGACGGCGCCCGCGCTCACCGTCCCGAAACACTCTGGAGACCTGGAAAATGGGACCGGAACCGGCCGCCAGCAGGCGCTTCATATGGTATTCCGGAGAGGTCTGAAGCCAGCCACCGGCGACACCGCCGGCTACAGCAGAGGTGTTGGCGGAAATACCGTCCAGGTTGGGGTCCGTCACTCCGTGACGTCCCAGTACCGGCGTTTCCACTTCCAGCACGCCTCGTTGCGCAAAAAAGCCGCGCACCCAGGCTAGCTGGTCTGCGCGGCTTTTCAGGGCGCTTAGTGAAGCCGACGGCTGCCACTCGAACGCGCGGCTCACAACAACGGCCTTTAGCTGCTTTTGACGCGGCTGACATACTCGCCGGAACGAGTATCCACCTTCAACACTTCGCCAATAGTGATGAACAGCGGCACGTTGACCACTGCACCGGTCGACAAAGTAGCCGGCTTGGATCCACCCTGTGCAGTATCGCCTTTCATACCAGGATCGGTATCCACCACTTCGAGCTCGACGAAGTTTGGCGGCGTCACGGACAGCGGTGCTCCGTTGTACAGCGTTACGGTGTATACATCCTGCTCTTTCAGCCACTTAACCGTGTCGCCCACGGCCTTGGCATCGGCAGGATACTGCTCAAAAGAACCGTCGGTCAGCATGAAATGCCAGAACTCGCCGTCGGTGTACAGGTACTCCATGTCCTGGTCCATGACGTCAGCCGCTTCCAGGCTTTCGCCGGACTTGAAGGTGCGCTCCCACACCCGGTTGCTCATCAGGTTACGGAGTTTTACCCGGTTAAAGGCCTGACCTTTACCCGGCTTTACGAATTCGTTCTCAAGAATGACGCAGGGGTCGCCATCAAGCAAAACCTTAAGACCGCTGCGGAATTCGTTGGTAGAATATGAAGCCATGAAATGTTCACCCGAAAAGATGCAATTAAAAATTCAAGGGGCGCTATGATACAGCGAACCCCCACCCGTATAGAAGCCCGCCTGGCCGATAACGACTGCCGCAGCTGGCAACAACTGCTGTCGGAGTCCGTCACTAGCCCTGAGCAACTGCTCAAACGGCTGGAACTGGATCCGGAACAATGGCTGGTCGGCGCGAGGCAAGGTCACAAATTGTTCCCGGTTCGTGTTCCAGAACCCTATCTGAACCGGATAACCCGGGGAGATCCCCACGACCCGCTGTTACGTCAGGTGCTCCCATTGACCGCGGAAGACGAGCCTGTGGAAGGCTATGTTGCCGACCCCCTGCAAGAATCCGGAGCTCTGGAAACCGCGGGATTGATCCGCAAATACCGCAGCCGTGCCCTGCTGATGGTGACAGGACACTGCGCCGTCAACTGCCGCTACTGCTTCCGCCGCCATTTTCCCTATGAAGAGCACCGCTTATCGGCTGCGGATCGGGCCCATGTGATCGACACCCTGGCCAGTGACAGCGACATCAATGAAGTCATTTTCAGCGGTGGAGACCCTCTGGCTGTCAACGACAGGCTGCTCTCCGCCTGGGCGGAATCCATCAGCGCCATCCCCCACATTCGAAGGCTGCGCATCCACACCCGTTTACCAGTGGTCATTCCGCAGCGGGTATGTGACTCGCTGTTGGCCTGGCTTTCGAGGACCCGCCTGCAAGTAGTAGTGGTCCTCCACGTTAATCACCCGGCGGAACTGGACCTGCAGACCCGCCAGGCGCTTGGGTATTTGCGATCAGCCGGCGTGACACTGCTCAACCAGAGCGTCATCCTGAAAGGGGTCAACGACAACGCAGACGTGCTTTGCGAACTCAGCGAAAGGCTATTTGACGCAGGCGTGCTACCCTACTACCTTCACGCGTTTGATCCTGTTGCCGGCGCTCACCATTTTGACGTCAGTGACGACCGGGCACGGGAGCTCGTACGCGGATTGTTGGCAAGGTTGCCCGGATTCCTTGTCCCCAGGCTGGTGCGCGAGGTACCGGGAAAAACCGGGAAAACGCCCATTGACCTGTTCGCATGACGCTCAGCTAAGGGCATAAGGGCATAAGGGCATAAGGGCATAGATGGCCTGATATCACTTGTGAAAGTTTGTCAACTCGTGAACTTCTCGCTTTCTGTTCCGCCTTTGCTATCTTACAGTTCAAGAACTTGGCATAACTTGTTGGCGCAATAGAATGGAAGGAACGATTCTGAAACCCGAACTCCGTGTTCCCCAGCAAAAAACGGCGAGTCTCTCATTTTGCGAGACCTCTCCGAAAGCCTTCCGGAACTGGGTCAACCAGTTACCGATGGCCAATATTGGTGAAGCATCACGCCAGCTATATCATGCCATTATCGAGCTGAATCACCTCTTTATTGCACCCCAGCAGCGCCTGCAGTTTCTTGAAATGCTTCGGCCAAAGATTCATTTTGTGTGTACCGAGCTGTCACGTCACTATCTTGGCCTGTCGGTGGCATTACCGGAAAAACAGCGCAAGATTGCCAATCTCTCCCAGGCTCTGCAGCTCCACTCCGCTGGCGGCTATAAACTGTGCGTTCTGGAACTCCTGGATAACGGTAGCCTGGACAAGAATCGCAAAGCGATCGCCCTGTCGGTGCATCGCACCCTATCCGAGTTGGCCGCTACCATACTTCGCGCCCACCAACTCTACTGCCCGACACCACCGCACAGCTGGCTGGAATGTCATCGCCTGTTCCGTTTTGCCCATCGCAATAAGCTGGCCGGTATCGATATCGATGACAACACCCTGGTCCATCGTCGCAGCAGCACTGTTGAGGACACCTACAAACGCATCCTCATGCTGGGTTGCGCACGCCCGAATCAGCTGCGACAGAACGAACTGCTACAAAGCTACGAACTGTTTGAAACCTGGACCCAGCATGTCAGCTGCGGCCCCGACATCGGCGAAGACAGCCTGTTCGCGGTGAACATGGAGCAAGACAACCCACCCGTCTATCGAAGCCTTCTGGAACAGGGGCCCGATGGAGACACTTTCGGCTTTGACACGACAGAGCTGTCGAAAATGCTGTCAGAAGCACTTCAGGCAGGTAGCGCACGGGACCAGGCCAGAGCCACCCTCGAACTGCCCCCCCGAGTCAACGAAACCCTGCTGACACACCTGAGCCAGGCATTGGGCATCCTCGCCAAACGCAACTTCAATCGCATTTCCGGCCAGGGCAAGTTGGAGATCAGTGTTGGCCTGACTGCCACACATTACTTTGTGGCCGGTGAAAAACAGTTTCATGAGTTCGTCAGAGGGAATGAAGGCGAGCATCCCGAGTCGTCAAACCCTTTCACTCGGTCAACTCGCCAGAACGAAGATGTCTGGGCTCAGGCCCACGATGCTGCGCCGATGGAGGATCGTCCCCGCACGCCGGACGCACCAATAAATTTCCGCAACAGCGCCGGCACATTACCTCAGGCCAAACCCGAAAGGAAACAACGACCACAGTCACACCAGGTTCTGCTCGTTAACAGCAGCCCCGGTGGTTACTGCGCTGCCTGGGAGAGTAACGTCCCCCCTACTCTACAAACCGGTGAAGTTCTCGGGGTAAGGGAACACGCCAGCCACCCGTGGAGCATTGCAGTGGTGCGCTGGATTCGCCAGATCAAGAATAAGGGCACCCAGATAGGCATCGAGCTGCTGGCACCCAGTGCCGCCCCTTGTGGCGTCCGGCTCATCCAGAAAGTCGGTGCCTCCAGCGAATATCTGCGGGGGCTGCTGTTACCGGAAATCAGTGCCGTGAATCAGGCGGCTACACTGATTACACCGAGACTGCCTTTCCAGTCTGGCAGTCGCATATCGCTGCTCCATGACGGACGCGAGGATAATGGCCAGTTAATGCAGAAGCTGGCCTCCACCGGAAGCATCAGCCAGTTTGAGCTGAGGCTGCAGAATTCCGGAGCCCTGAGCGCCGGCCCGAAACCTCCGACAAACACGAATGAGGATGAATTTGACTCTCTGTGGCCCTCCCTGTAGCTTCAGCACCTTCGGTGCCATCAACGGGGAGGCACTGTCCACGCGTATCACGAGACGTCTGACGAATGCAGAAAAAGACCGCCACCGTACACCTTCTGATCCTTGATCCCTCACAAAACGACGCTGAATCACTAATCAGCTTGCTGAGGAACTCCGGGAAAGCCACCAGAGCTCACCGTATTACTTCCGAGGAAGACCTGGAAGAAGCACTGAAAAGCGGTAGCTGGGACCTGCTACTGGCCCGCGATATCGATCAGGAATTCTGCGCGGACGATGCGTTGGCCATGATTCGCCGCATGGACAAGGACATTCCCTTTGTACTTTTAACCGGAGAGTACGACCGGGACCGGACCGTTTCGATTATGCGGGCAGGTGCCCAGGACACGGTACCGTTTGACTACACCGACCAACTGGTTCTCGTCGTGGATCGGGAATTGGTCTCCCTCGACGAAAGGCGACGCCGTCGGATTCTGGAATCACACCTGCGGGAAGCTGAGCAGCGTTGTCAGCTGTTACTGGAAAGCTCCAAGGATGCCATTGCCTACATCAATGATGGCATGCACATCTATGCCAACCAGTCCTACCTGGAGTTCCTCGGCTACGAAGACATCGACGAACTGATCTGCATTCCCGTCCTTGACACCCTGACCCCGGCAAGCCAGGAACGGTACAAAGAGTTCATGAAGTCCTTTGCCGAAAGCGGTAAAGACGGCATGACGCTGACCTGTGTCACCCGTCGCAGCGATGACCACGAACTGAACGTTGTCATGTCGGTGTCATCGGCCACGTACGACGGTGAGGCGTGCACCCAGATTGTACTTCAGCCAGAACACAGTGATGCTGAACTGGAAGAAAAGCTTCGCCAGATCAGCAGCCAGGATCTACTCACAGGTCTTTTCAATCGGCAGTACCTGATGGACGCCCTGGGCCAGGCCGTCGCCACTGCCGGCAAGAACAATGAAAGCGGCGCGCTCGCCTATATTGCCCTGGACAACTTCATGAGCCTGAAGGGCCGGGTAGGCATTGCCGGTGCGGACCTTCTGCTGGGCGATCTGTCCAACATCCTCCGAGACCATACACCCGAGGGTGCGACGCTGGCCCGCTTGAGCGATGATGCCTTCTGCCTGCTGTGCCAGCCCGGCGACGAAAAAGAACTGGCCAGCAAGTGTGAAGAGCTCCGTAAAACGGTTGAAAATCATCTATTTGAAATCAACGGTCGCACGGTCCCGGTGACACTGAGCATTGGTGTTGCAGCGGTAACCGAAAATTCTCCGAAAGCACCGGATGTCTTGGGCCGCGCCCATACTGCGTCGGCCGAGCTCAAGAAGAAGGAAGGCCACGAGCAGGGCAATGGCGTTCTGATATACAACCCTTCGGATTACGAATCCCTGGACGACACCAATTCGGCGGAGGCGATCCAGAAAGCTCTGGACGAAAACCGTTTCCGACTGCTGTTCCAACCCATCATAAACCTGAGGGGTGAAGGCGAGGAACATTACGAAGCCTTCGCAAGAATGCTGGATAAGGATGGCGGGGAAGTCTCACCCTACGATTTCCTGCCACCGGTTGGCCCCACTGACATGTCTATCAAGATTGACCGGTGGGTGATCCTGCAAACCATCAAGCAACTTTCCAGCCACCGCTCCCGGGGCCACGATACCCGGCTGTTCCTCAACATTACCGCGGAAACTCTGGAAGACAAGACCTTCACTTCCTGGCTGAGTATTGCCCTCAAGGCTGCCAGGCTGCCCGGCGACTCGCTGATTTTCCAGATCCGCGAGGGGGACGCCAATAATTACATGAAACAGGCCAAGGAGTTCTCCAGAGCGATTCACGAACTGCACTGCAAGATTTCCATCTGTCAGTTCGGCTGCGCCCTGAACCCATTCAATACCCTGAAGCACATCAACGTGGATTACGTGAAGATTGATGGTTCCTTCACCGAGGAAATCCAGAAGAATGATAAAGCCAAAGAAGGGGTCAAGGAGATGGTCAAGAGCCTGCAAAGCGCCGGTAAACTGACCATTATTCCATTGGTGGAGAATGCCGGCGTATTGGCGACACTCTGGCAGGCCGGGGTGAATTACATTCAGGGCTACTACCTGCAGGCCCCGGTGCCGGAAATGAACTACGACTTCGGGGATCAGTGATCCCCGTTGGGTGCCCGCGCCATCAGTGCTCTTCGTTTTCCCGGTAGCCAATCAGAAAAAGAATGGCATCCAGCCCAAGAGTGGATATGGAATGGCGGGCTGACTCCTTGACCAGGGGCTTGGCACGGAACGCAACGCCCAGGCCAGCCTGACTGAGCATCGGCAGGTCATTGGCTCCGTCACCTACCGCGATCACCTGCTCCCGGGAAATATGCTCCCGCTCAGCAATCTCCAGCAGCAGTTCAGCCTTGCGCTTACCGTCCACAATCTGGCCCGACACGCGACCGGTAACCTTGCCGCTCTCAATTTCCAGCTCATTGGCATAGATGTAGTCAATGCCGAGCTTGCTCTGCAGATGGCGGGCAAAGTAGTTAAAGCCACCTGAGAGGATCGCCGTGCGATAGCCCAGGGACTTGAGCCGACTGATCAGGTGCTCCGCGCCCTCGGTCAGCCTCAGGCGATTGGCGATACCCTCAAGCACGGATTCGTCCAGCCCTTTGAGCAGGGCCAGACGCTCGGCAAAGCTCTGACTGAAATCCAACTCCCCCTGCATCGCGCGCTCGGTGATCTCTGCGACCTGGTCACCAACACCGGCTTCCAGCGCAAGCTCATCAATGACTTCCGCCTCAATCAGTGTGGAGTCCATATCGAATACCACCAGGCGCCGGTTGCGGCGGAAGATCGAATCTTCCTGAAAGGCGATATCCACGTTCATTTCACCGGCAATATGCAGGAAATCAGACCGCAACTGCTCCAGGTCCGACGGCGTTCCCCGCACGGAGAACTCCACGCAGGCAATCCGGTTTTCGGCCGGGTTCAGGGAGGGCCGGGCCGATAGCCGGGTAATATTATCGATATTCAGGCCATGCCGGGCAGTGATCGCCGACACCTTGGCGATTTGCTCTGCCTTGATATCACGGGACAACAGGGTAACGATGTAGCAGGCGCGGTTCCTCGCGGCTGCCCAGGTCTGGTAATCTGCTTCCGTGATCGGAGCGAAACGCACCTGCAAATCCAGAGCATGCAAGCGGAACAGCAAATCACGGATCACCGGCGAGGACTTGGAGGCGTCAGGAATCTCGATCAGAATTCCCCAGGTAAGGTGATCGTGAATGACCGCCTGACCGATATCCAGAATACGGACATCGTATTGTCCCATTATCCCGGTAATTTCCGACGTGAGACCGGGCTTGTCACGCCCGGAAACGTTGATCAGGACCAGTTCACTCACTGTCGGAAAACTCCTCTTCTGTACCGTTTCCGGCGGCCGATGTTACCTCAATGGCATCCACACGTTGCAGGCCCCGCGGTAATTTATGACCACGCCGGCCCCGTTCGCCCAGGTAGTGCTCCAGATCACTGAACTGCAAGCCCATCTTGCGCTTGCCGGCACGAATCTCAAGACTATCATCTTCAGCGAACACCGCGACCGCAACGACATACTCTTCACGGTTCTGCACCCTTGCGGACGGAATACTGATGATCTTGTTGCCCTTTCCTTTGGCCAGTTCCGGCAACTCATTCAACGGGAACACCAGCATCCGCCCTTCATTGGAAATCGCGCCCAGATACTGCGGCTTGTCGGTTGCAGGCACCACCACCGGAGGCATGATCCTCGCACCCTTGGGAACACTCACCACCGCCTTGCCATTACGATTCTTGCTGATCATGTCTTCCAGCGATGTGACAAACCCATAACCGCCGTCAGTGACCAACAGAACCTTTCTGGCCGGCTCACCCATTAACAGCCCCGCAAAGGTCGCCCCGGAGGGCGGGTTGATGCGCCCGGTCAACGGCTCACCCTGGCCACGAGCGGAGGGAAAGCTATGAGCCATCAAGGCGTAGGCCCGTCCAGTGGAATCCAGGAACACCGCCTGTTGGTTCTGCCGGCCCTTGGCCGCCATGGCAAACCGGTCACCGGACTTGTAGTTCAATCCCTCCGGCTCAATGTCGTGGCCCTTGGCTGCGCGCACCCAGCCTTTTTCGGAGAGCACCACGGTGACCGGATCATTGGAGACCAGATCAACTTCACTGAAGGCTTTTGCCTCTTCACGCTCAACAATGGGAGACCGGCGGTCATCGCCATAGGTTTCAGCATCCGCCTGCAACTCGGCCTTGATCAGTTCACGCAACCGATCTTCGGACCCCAGGATTGCCTGTAGCTCATCCCGCTCCGCGGACAGCTCGTCCTGCTCACCGCGGATTTTCATTTCTTCGAGCTTGGCCAGGTGGCGCAGTTTCAGTTCGAGGATGGCTTCCGCCTGCTCCGCTGACAGACCGAACCGGGACATCAACTCGGCTTTGGGCTTGTCTTCGGTGCGGATGATTTCAATCACTTCGTCGATATTAAGGTAGGCAATCAGCAGGCCTTCAAGAAGGTGCAGCCTCGCCAGCACCTTATCAAGGCGATGCCGGAGTCGACGGGTGACCGTGGTGCGACGGAAACTCAACCACTCCGTCAGCATGGTCTTGAGACCTTTAACCCCCGGGCGACCGTCGTTACCAATCACGTTGATGTTGACCCGGTAGGTTTTCTCCAGATCGGTACTGGCAAACAGGTGGGCCATCAGACCATCCAGATCCACCCGGTTGGAGCGCGGCACGATCACCAGACGGGTCGGGTTCTCATGGTCCGATTCATCCCGCAGGTCCGCCACCATAGGCAGCTTCTTTGCCTGCATCTGCTGGGCTATCTGCTCCAGCACCCGCGATCCGGACACATGGTGTGGCAGGTCGGTCACCACGATCTCACCACTTTCCCGTATCCAGCGAGCCCGCATCCTCAAAGAGCCACGGCCGGTCTCATAGATCTGGCGGATGTCTTTTCTCGGGGTGATAATCTCGGCCTCGGTCGGGAAATCCGGCCCCTTGACGTGCTCACACAGGTCGTCAACCGTGGACTCGGGCTGATCCAGCAAGCGAATACAGGCCGCCGTCACTTCCCGGACGTTGTGGGGTGGAATGTCTGTGGCCATACCCACCGCAATGCCGGTGGTGCCGTTCAGCAACACGTGGGGTAACCGTGCCGGCAATACCGAGGGCTCATCCATCGTGCCATCAAAGTTAGGCACCCAGTCCACAGTCCCCTGCCCCAGCTCACTCAGCAGAACATCGGCAAACGGTGCCAGTCGGGATTCGGTGTAACGCATCGCGGCAAACGACTTGGGATCATCTGGAGACCCCCAGTTACCCTGGCCATCCACAAGCGGATAACGATAGGAGAACGGCTGCGCCATCAATACCATCGCTTCATAACAGGCGCTGTCACCATGGGGATGAAACTTACCCAGCACATCGCCCACGGTACGGGCAGACTTTTTATACTTGGAGGTAGATTTGAGGCCTAGCTCTGACATGGCGTACACGATACGCCGCTGAACCGGCTTGAGACCGTCCCCGACGTTGGGAAGTGCGCGATCGAGGATGACGTACATGGAATAATCGAGATAGGCCTTTTCCGTGTAGTCCCTTAGTGAAACTCGCTCAAAGCCTTCATCCGTTGTCTGGAACTCTGGCATGGATGCCTCTTTTTACCTGTTGTGAATTCTGCTGGCTGCGCCTGCCCTCGGCCGGAACTGTCCGACCCTGAGTTTGAGGGCACATTATATGGACGCAGGCACCGATACACCAACAACCCAGGCGTAATATCTCCGGGACCGGACAATCAGGATACCGGGAACACCGGTTTCCAATAGCGGAATTCCCGCATGGAGAGTCTTTAATGCTGGCCGTATGCTCCCCTGCAGTGAATAGATGACCGTTTTCAACTCTGAACGAGCGGAACACTATGAAGCCAAATATGAAAGCCTGTGGTCAGGCCATGGTCACCGCCATGGTGAACGCGGTGCTCGCCCTGGCACTGATGCTGCTCGTCGAATTTGCCATCAGTGGCACGTTTCAGATGGCGGAGCCTTATCTTTGGGCAGGACTGCTGATCTGGCTGGTGATTTTCATTGCCCAGTTCTGGCGCCAGCGTCATTTATGCCGTTGTGGTGCGGAGCGCGACGGAGAGAAAAAACGGATTCAGGTTAACCTGTTTACCAGGGAAAACGGGGGCTGACGAAACGCCAGCCCAACAACAAAACCACGATTACTGACGAATACCTTCCACTGAAATCTCGATCTCAACAGTTTCAGAGGCTTTGCCCAGGTCCATCGGGATACCGAAATCGGACAGTTTCAGTTCGGTTTCAGCCGCAAAGCCCATGCGATAGCCACCCCAAGGGTCGTCTCCATGGCCGACCAGCTCAGCTTCCAGGGTGATTTCTTTGGTCACACCACGCAGAGTCAGGTCACCGATAATATCGGCCTCGTCGCCGTCGTCATCCAGAACGACACGCTTACTCTTGAAAGTTGCCTGCGGATACTCATCAACGTACAGGAAATCCTCGCTGCGCAGGTGCTTGTCACGCTCCGCATGATTGGAATCAACACTGCTGGGGTCAATGGTTACCTCAACGGAGCTGTTCTCCGGGTTTTCAGCATCAAAGACAAACTGCCCGTCAAAATCATTGAAGCGACCATACAGCCAGCTGTACCCGAGGTGCGAAATCTTGAACGTTACGAACTGGTGGGCCCCCTCGGTATCAAAGGCATAGGTGCCGCTGTGCTCAGACGCCTGAACGCCTGCAACCATGGACATGGATACTGCCGAAGCCAGCAAAAGTTTTCTCATAATGGTCTCCCTTTGTGAAAAAGCCCAACGCGGGCCAACGATAATGTGGATTTCTGGAGCAGCCGTTAGCGGCCGACACCCAACATGCGACGCAAGGTATTGTCCTTGTCCAGAATATGGTGCTTGATCGCTGCCAGGGCATGAAGCCCCGCCAGGATGACAATGGCCCAGGTACTCCAGTAGTGGATGTCACCCGCTACGTCTTCCATGCCCTTCACCTGTCCGGTAACGGATGGTACTTCAAACCAATTGAACACACTGATCGATGACCCATCTGCGGTAGAGATGAGATAACCACTGACCATCGCAACAAACAACAGGATATAGAGCATCACATGGACAATGTGCGCGGACGTTACCTCCCACCGGGTATGGGTAGGTAGGGGCTCAGGAGCCGGATTGGCAAACCGCCACGCCACCCGGAACAGAACAACCAAAAACAGAAGGATGCCCAGGCTGCGATGAATATCCGGTGCCAGGCGATACCAGTCATCATAGTACGACAACCCCACCATGTAGTAACCGAGCCCGAAGAGCCCGAACACAGTGAATGCCACCAGCCAGTGCACAACGATGCTGACAGCACCAAATCTACTTGAAGAATTGCGGACCTGCATAGCCTGGAGAACCTCACTCCCTGATCAATCAGAATGCCAGATCACAGTCTAGAAGACCCAGTTAGAAAACCAACCAAAATGATTTGTATGCCTAGGTCAGTTTTTCTGACCAAGAGGCCCTCACAAAGTTTCCAGTGTATCTGAATCCCCTCCCGAGTCGGGGAAACTATGCCTTTGGTCTGATACGGATTCTACGGATTGCCGGAAAACATGAAAAAGATAGACTTGCTACATACTCAATACCCGGTCTGGGTGACTCATTGAAAAAGAGGTGGAAACATGGAACTTGAATTTGACGAAAGTGTTGTAGTCCCTAGCAACAATTGATTCCCTGGCGGCCTCCCCGGCCGCCGGAATTTTCGCTCCTGACCCATTTTTCGTTCAATCGGGGCGCGTTAACCGTTTTTTACATTTGCCAGTAGCAAAGCCCCAGTGATTTTGGCACCCTTTCCTTCATCAGAGGGTCGCCCCCAGGTCAAAGAAGGCGCCTGAAATCTGTGTTTACAGTTCGACCGGCCAGCCGGTCGATGCATTCGTCTATAGATTCAGCACCGCCTATGTCACAAACCCTTCCTGAAAAGCTGGCAGCTCCGGATATCGATTTGCTGTCCCCCATGCTCAACCAGGAAGGTGATACGTGGACGGCAGACTATCATGGCCTGACCCTGAGAACCGCACTACAGCCCATTTACAGCATCTCTCATAAACGGGTCATCGGCTACGAAGCACTGGTTCGGGCTTTCGATAATGACAACGCCGCGGTCTTACCGATACACCTGTTCCAACTGCCCACCTCCAATGCAGAAAACCTGTTGCTTGACCGGCTCTGCCGCTATCTCCACATCCGCAACTACACAGGTTTCCATGACCAGCTGAACTGGCTGTTCCTGAACGTATCGCCACAGGTGGTCACTAGCGGCACCCAGGCTGATTCGTTCTTCGGGCAGTTACTTGAAAAAACCGGACTCCCCCCTCATCGCATCGTCATTGAAATTGTGGAACAACCGACGGACGATCCGGACAAACTTCGCGAGACTGTCGCGTATTACAAGAAACTCGGATGCCTCACCGCTATTGATGATTTTGGAGCGGGCCACTCAAACTTTGAGCGCATCTGGAACCTTTCTCCGGACATCGTGAAACTGGATCGAAAATTGCTCACCCGCGCAACAGAGGACGACAAAGCGCGGCAGATCCTCAACGGCATCGTTTCGCTTTTGCACCAATCGGGGTGTCTGGTGCTTCTGGAGGGCGTGGAGACACGGCATCAGGCCCTGATGGCTGTTGATGCCGGCGTAGACTTTGTTCAGGGATTCTACTTCAGGAAGCCCTGCATACTGCTGGAGGAAATCCCGAACAAAGCGGCGGACCTTGACCTCCTGCTCAACGAATACAAAAGTCAGAGCCTGATCACCAGGGACCCCACTCGCCAACTGGTCAATCATTTCTCGGACGACTTCCGCGAGGCCATCGCCAAACTGAACCAGGGGATCGGGATGCAGCGGGCTTGCCTGCGGCTGCTTGAGCACCCCGCCGTTTCCCGCTGCTACCTGGTGGATGACAAGGGCGTCCAGATTGAGGACACCCTGGTCTCGGAAGCCGTGGCCAAGAGCCTGGATCCAAGATTTCGCCCACTGGAAAGCACCGCCAGCGCGGACTGGTATCGTCAACAGTATCTGAGACAGGCAATCGCCCAGCCGGAATCCCTGCAGGTCACTACGCCCTACCTCTGCATTACCGGCGCCTATATGTGTGTCACCCTATCGCTGGGCTATTACTGCGAGGGAGAACTGAGAGTGCTGTGTTGCGACCTGATTGCCAATTCAATCAACAGTGTCAAACCACAAGACGGATGCCGTAAACCAGGGCAATAACCGCCACGGTCACCAGACCAATAAAAATATTCATTGGCAGACCCACTTTCACGAAATCCATAAAGCGGTAGTCACCGGGACCAAACACCATCATATTGGTCTGATAACCCAAGGGAGTAGCGAAACTCGCCGATGCCGCCATCATCACGGCAATCACGAACGGTTCGGCCGGCACGCCGAGTGAGTTGGTCATTGACAATACCACCGGAATCACCAAAACCGCAGCCGCATTGTTGGTAATGACTTCGGTCAACACCGACACAGTGAAGTACACCAGGAAGATGGTCAGCAAGGGGTGGCCGTTACTCACACCCAAAATACCCTCGGCCATGTATCCCGCAGCGCCGGTCTGCTCCAGGGCCGCACCCAGGGCAAAGGACGCCGCAATGGTCAGAACGACCGGAACGTCCACCGCTTTCTGAGCCTGCCCCACGGAACAGCAACCACTGAGAATCATCAGGGCAGCGCCCATCAGAGCGGCGTTTAACATACTTAACAGGCCGAATGCCGCAGATCCGACCAGCACCAGCAGGATACCCCATGACAGCCAAGCCCGGTCATGTCTCGGGGTCTCTGTTTCAAGGTCATTGATCAGCAGGAAATCCTTGTTATACCGCTGCCGGGTTACAAAAGCCGGACGGGCTTCCAGCAACAGAACATCTCCAGGCTTCAGGCGAATATTGCCCAGATTTCCGGAAACCCGCTCACCTCCCCGGGCAACCGCCAGCACCACCGCGCCGTAACGATCGCGAAAGCGGGCATCACGAATCGTCAGGCCCAGCACTTCAGACTGCGGTGACAGCGCCGCTTCCACCAGGCGGCGTTCCGCGCGGTCCTTACTGAGGCTGGGTTCGTCATCGTGTACCGAGGGCACTATGCCATTGATCCGCAGCAGGTCTGAAATCGCCTGGGTATCGCCGGCGAAGACCAGGCGGTCGCCGCCCTGAAGCCGTTCTTCGGACGGCACGGCGGTCACGACACTGCCGTCGCGCTCGATCTCAACCAGGTACAGCCGTTCCAACTCCCGCAAACCAGCTTCCCCGACACTCTTGCCAACGAGTGGACCGTCGAAAGCTACCGCCACTTCCAGGGTAAACTCGCGCATGGAGCCAAATTTCTGCTGATCCTTGCGATCCGGAAGAACCCGAGGCAGCACCAGCAACATCACCGAAATACCAATCACCGCTACCGGCAGGCCCACGGCAGTGATGGAGAAGATCGAGAACCCTTCCTCCCCGGTCAGCTCCCGATACTGGCCGTTGACCACCAGATTGGTACTGGTGCCAATCAGCGTCAGGGTACCGCCGAGGATCGCTGAATAACTGAGGGGGATCATCAGCTTGGAGGGGGAAATACCAATCTTCCGGGACCAGGCGTGAACCGCCGGAATCATCGTGGCCACAACCGGTGTGTTGTTCAGGAAACCGCTGAGAAGGGATACCGGCAACGCAATCCTTGCCTGGGCAGAACGGACACTCCTGGGCGAACGCAGAAGATGGTGAACCACGAGGTCTACACCGCCGGAATGATGGATGCCGGCCGCCACCACAAACATGGCCACCACCGTAATCAGGCCGCTGTTACTGAACCCCATCAGAGCCTGGTCAGCGGCAATGATGCCACTGGCACTCAGCACGACAAGCACCCCCATCATCACAAGATGGGGGCCAAACCGTCCGACACTCATGAGTATCAGCGCCAAGCCTGCCAAGCTCAACGCAAACCAGCCCTGCCAGTCCATACACCCTGCTTCCCTAAGTTAAAGGGGGCAGGATAACGGCTTTGTAGAATACAGAGAAAGAATAAAGGATGCTTTTTAAAGCATCATAAAGAATATCAAACGGCAATGTCCGCCATATTGCCGTAGGTCTCCAGCCAGGACCGGCGATCCGACGCCCGCTTCTTGCCCAATAGCATGTCCATGCGGCTGTCGGTATCGTCTCCGTCTTCAATGGTCAGCATGACCAGGCGGCGGGTGTCCGGTGCCATGGTGGTTTCCCTCAGCTGAAGCGGATTCATCTCACCCAGGCCCTTGAAGCGGGTCACGGAGATTTTACCACGGCGATTCTCCGCTGCCAGTCGATCCAGGATACCCTGCTTTTCATGCTCGTCCAGGGCATAGAAGGTCTCCTTACCCAGGTCCACCCGATAGAGCGGTGGCATGGCAACAAAGACGTGCCCAGCACTGACCAGGGGCCGGAAATGCTTGACGAACAGCGCACACAGCAGAGTGGCGATGTGCAGCCCGTCAGAATCCGCATCCGCAAGAATACAGATCTTATTGTACCGAAGACCCGCCAGATTCTCGGAGCCGGGATCCACACCAATCGCCACAGCAATGTCATGAACCTCCTGAGACGCGAGGATTTCACCTGAATCCACTTCCCAGGTATTAAGAATCTTGCCCCGCAGCGGCATGACCGCCTGGAATTCACGGTCGCGGGCCTGCTTGGCGGATCCACCGGCGGAGTCACCCTCAACCAGGAACAGTTCGGAGCGGTTGGTATCGCTACCGGAACAGTCCGCCAGCTTGCCTGGAAGCGCCGGGCCGGACGTCACCTTTTTACGGGCAACCTTTTTCGACGCCCGTAAGCGACGTTGAGCATTACTGATAAACAGTTCCGCCAGCATTTCGGCGACATCGGTGTGCTGGTTCAGCCACAGGCTGAAAGCATCCTTGACGACACCGGAAATAAACGCGGCCGCTTCCCGGGAAGACAGGCGCTCCTTGGTCTGCCCGGAAAACTGCGGCTCCTGCATCTTGAACGACAGTACATAGGCACAACGCTCCCAGATATCCTCAGGAGACAGCTTGACGCCACGGGGCAGCAGGCTGCGAAACTCACAGAACTCCCGCATGGCCTCGAGCAGGCCGGTCCGCAGCCCATTCACATGGGTGCCACCCTGGGCAGTCGGAATAAGGTTCACGTAGCTTTCCATCACCGCCTCGCCGCCTTCCGGCAGCCATTGGATTGCCCAGTCCACCGCTTCCTTGTTGCCGGAGAAACTGCCGGTGAACGGATCCAGCGGGACGGCCTCGATATCCGCCAGGGCGGTGCGCAGGTAGTCACGCAGCCCTTCCTCGTAACACCACTCGTCTTTTTCGCCAGTCTTTTCCTGGACGAACGTCACCGTCAGGCCAGGACACAGGACCGCCTTGGCCCGCAAGTTGTGGCGCAGTCGACTGACAGAGAAGTTGGGGCTGTCGAAATACTTAGAATCCGGGGTGAACTTGAGACGGGTACCGGTATTGCGCTTACCAACACTATCGATAACAGCCAAATCGGAAGCCTTGTCACCGTCGGCAAAGGTCATGCGATGCAGTTGACCGTCCCGCTTGATGGTCACTTCCAGATGGGTCGACAAGGCATTCACCACCGACACCCCCACCCCGTGCAGACCACCGGAAAAGTTGTAGTTGCCCTGGGAGAACTTGCCACCGGCATGCAGGCGGGTCAGGATCAACTCCACACCCGGCAGACCTTCCTCCTTGTGAAGATCCACCGGCATGCCACGGCCATCGTCTTCAACACTCAGGGAACCGTCAGCGTACAACACCACATCAATCCGCCGGGCATGACCTGCCAGGGCTTCGTCCACGCTGTTATCGATAACTTCCTGCGCCAGATGGTTGGGGCGGCTGGTGTCCGTGTACATTCCCGGGCGCTTGCGAACGGGGTCCAGGCCACTCAGGACTTCAATAGCGTCGGCGTTATACTGTTGCTGGCTCATAAGCAGGAAGAGACTCCGCGGATTTGTTATCAAACTGGCCCATAGCTTAGGGATTCACGGAGAAAGATCAACGGTTGTTTTGTGCCCCGATGACGAACCCGGCACAGGCGAGGGCTGGGCAGCGTCGTCAGTGGGAGGGAATCTAGCGCCTGCGGGTTATGGTTTCCATGCCCGTGCCGGACACCCGCAAGCGGTCCCAGGCCTGCGAAGTGACGGCGATCACCGCACAGGGCGTAGTCAGCGCCTGAGTTACCATGGTGTCAGCGGAAGGCTGTCTGACGTTGACTGAGAGCTCCAGGACACCCTCGGTGATGGCGGACGACTCCAGGGTGACCCCGTAACCACCTGTCGGTTTTTGTCCCAGACCGACCAGCACCAGATGCTCCCGCTCAAAATCCACGCTGACCAGGGAATCCAGGGCCAGATTCTGAGCAGGTAATCGGGACAACCGCTGAAGCTGATCGTAGCGCTCGACGTAGACCACCCCAGGCGCCGTCAATCCGCAATGATCAGACTGAGTCACCTGTCGGGCCAGGGGAGCCCCCTCTGACGTCTCGGAACGACTGACCGTAGCGGCGCACCCCGCAAACAACAGGACGCTCACCACAAAACCCACTCTGGGATAACGTAACTTCAACGATCTGTCTCCACTTGACGTACGGGGTCTTCCTGATCATCGGCCCCGGTTTTCAGGCGATAGCCCTCGAAACCGTAACGAGGCACCCCCAGGGCGGCAATGGTGGGACGCCTGAAACTGGTGTTCAGTGTGACACCGGAGAGGGCTTCATCGCCAATGACAATTCTTTCAGGCAAGCCGTTAACCGGGTATTCGGCACAGGCTTCGCCGTTTTCGCAGATCAATCCGTTGTTATCCATATCGGTACCGGCCACCAGGAAATACTCACCCGGCCCCACTTCGTCAAAGGCGAAACTGTACCGGCCCTCCGAGGCATTGACGACAGCTTGTGCCTCGGTAGCCCGACTGTCATCGGTGCTGACCAGCAAGACATAGTGTCGGCCGGCATTCAGGTCCTCCGGGGAGTCGCCAAACTGCAGGGTCACCGGAATAGTCAGGGGGCTGGCAGTGTCCCCGCCGGCATTATCGCTATAGCCAATGACGATATCAGTACTGTAGGTCTGGGACTGATCCAGCCCTGTCGTATCTACTGAAACGGTGACCGGCTCGGAGGTATTGATCGCCCCGGCGTCCAGATCGATCAGCCATGATGCCGAATCAGTGACGCTATCAATCGAAATGTTTGCATCGGAGGGGTATTTGGCAAAAGCAAACTCCTGCTGGTTGACCACTCCATTAAACTGCAGGCTCGAAGGTCTTGCCGCCAGTATGGTGGAGGTGTTCCCGTCCAGAGCAGCGTCCACCGACTTGAGGGCATCTATCATGCCTGCGCCATATTCCGTCTCGTTGGGCGGGGGATTGGTCAGTTGCCCGCCGATCAGGAACGTAAAGAAACGATCCGGTGTCATGGTTGCGTCCACGGACTTCATCAGGGCATAGACGCCGGCCACATGTGGAGCCGCCATGGACGTGCCCTGCAGGCCAGCGTATCCAGGGACAAAAACGCCACCGTCATCTGTGCCCCAGGTGCTAATAATCACATCAGCCTGACCGTCCTGATTAGCATCCCGGCTGGCATCACCGCCAGGCGCCACCAGATCAACGGAGGGACCGATATTGGAAAAGGACGAGCGCTCACCGGCGCCATCGACTGCGCCGACGCCGACCACATTGTCGAATGCCGCCGGATAGGTGGCCTCATCCGTGCCCTGGTTACCGGCGGCCGCAACCACCAGCTTACCGGCTTCCGTTGCGCTATTGATCGCCGCCTCCAGGCTCTGGCTCGGCCCCAGCCCCCCAAGGCTGAGGTTAATTACATCGATCTCTCCGCGGGTCGCTGCCCAGTTGATGGCATCAATCAGATCTGCCGCGTTACCTTCGCCACCCTCACCAAGTACCCGAACTGGCAAAATGCGCGACAGGGGGGCCACGCCAATCACACCATCCACGTTATCCACGGCACCGGCGATACCGGCCACATGAGTGCCATGAAAGCTGCTGCTCTGGGCCCTGCCATCGCCGGGGTCCGCCGGATTGGCATCCCGACCATTCGGATCCCCCCACTGACTATCGATATCCAATTCGGCGGACACATAATCCATGATCTGCCCAGGGACAAGATCCATATTGGCGTCAATATCCGGGTGCCAGTCACCGCTGGCTGACGGTGTACTTCGAAACAGACCGGTATCCATCACTGCAATTCCGACGCCCTGCCCTCCTTCGGGAGCCGCCTGCCAGGCCAGGGGCAACTGAATTAACGGATAGTTCCATTGCCGGGAGTAAAGTGGATCGTTATCAGGTTGAATCTGTTGGGCGGTGTAGATGTAATTGGGTTCTGCAATCTCCACCTCCGGGCGCTCACCCAGTTGCTGAATCCACTTGAGGGTTGCCGTCCGCACGCTTGCAGGCGTTTGAGCCGACATTGCAGTAACCGGCTGCCCCATACTCCGGCGCACCCGCCACGAATGCCCCCCGAGGTGACGAGCCTCAGCCGCTGACATTGACTGGGCTACAGCCAGACCACCCTGCCCCGTCACAGTTTCGGGTTTGAAGGTAACCACAGCTTCATCAACCAGAAAATCCGGCTCTGAATAACGGGTATTCATCACGCTGGCAGAGCTCTCACTGGCCAGCGTCAGTACATAGCGGAACGGAGCACCACCTGAGGTACTCAGCTCAATAAAATAGGCTCCCTCTTCAAAGCCAGCACCTAATACCGCGGTTATCGGGAGAGAGCCGGTAGATTCACGGAGGATGAGTACTTCTTGGCCACTATCCGCATCGACAATCTTCAAGGTTCGCTGGGGAGGCAATGTTCCCACTGGGAAATACGAGTCAGGTGACTCGAAGACCTGGAAACTGATTCGGTCCCCTTCCGAGAGTTCCGCAGCGTATATATCGATACGGTCAGTAAAATACTCAAAATTATCTGCCGTGTTGGTGTTATAGGTGCCACGAGACGAACTCAGGTAGCCGCCCACCACAGCGGTATTGGGAAGTGCCTGAGACGTATTTCTGGAATCATTATCTCCGGCCAGGCCAACACGGATATCGTCTGCGGTATCCAGATCCACACGGGTCCGACTTTCCATGGAAATGGTCCCTGACAGATCCGCTTCCACTTCTCCGGAAACGCTACCGCCACCACCGCCGCCACAACCGGACAACAATCCGGCTACGAGTAAACCACCGATTCCCAAGCGCTCTGATAACATCTCCACCCACCAGACTCCTGTCATTGATACGTGTTTTGTAGTTAAGGATATAGCACAGCACCACTGGGTATCTGACATTTTCTGTTGTGGTTACGTTCCCAAACGATACACGGATGCAAAAAACCGCCGGCAGGTTACCCCACCGGCGGTTTCTGATGCACAACTACACCCGTCTTACAGGGCGTAGAACAACATTGGCACGAAGGCACATATCAGCAGCGTCGGCACCATTACCGCCAAAGGCAGCAACAGGCGCTCGTAACGGTGCCAGAAGGAACCGGTACGCTCGGCGGCCAACACTTCGGTTTCGCCCACCACCTGACGGGTGAGCAGGTGGTTCAGCGCAACCGGTGGGCTGAGATAGCCCAGCTCGAACGCCACCAGACACACAATCCAGAAATGCAACGGATCGATGCCCAATTGGATGGCAGGTTGTGCAATGGTTGCCGACACCAGTACGACCGCGCCGAATGGGTCCATCACCATACCAATGATGGTCAGCATGACCACAATCACCAACATGGCGATCCATGGACTAGTGAGATCCTCCGGGAACAGGGCATGAACAATATCAGACCGCTCCAGGATCCCGCCCAGACAGATGGAGAAACCGATCAACGCCAACAGCGCGCCGATATGCACAGCTGCATCACTGGCGGCGGCAGTACTACGGCTCCAGAACGCCTGCGAGCGGCTTTGTCCATCGTCCCGGCTGTCCTTGTTGGCGTCCAGATAAACCAGAGACAGGATCACCAGTGGCATGATCAACGGAGCACTGTACTCGTTGAAGCCCAGCCCCAGAATGATCCAGATGGCCAGAATCACACCGACAGCGACGACTGCATACGGGGCCAGCGGGCGAAGCTCTTTCAGCGCTTCACGGAAGGCTCCCGGTGCAGGGCGTGGTTTCCAGTTGCCCTGGGTCTTGCACACGATAATGGAGAACAGCGTGGCTGACATCATGAACACCCAGAAGCCCCAGCCATACATCTCGGTCGTTGTGACTTCCTTGTTCAGGGCAGCGACCACAACAATCAGCAGGCACGGATTCAACACCACACCCAGACTGCCTGACATGGCTGTCGTTGCCAGAGACAACTGACGACCGGCGCCAGCGCGGCGCAGTTCATCGTAGACCACACCACCGACAGCGAGGATAAAGATACCCGATGCCCCGGTGAACGCGGTGGGGAATGCCGTGGCGAAGATCATCACCGACGCCAGCATGGGCGCAGGCAGGTGGAACGGTTTGATGATGTTCAGCAACAGCTCCGGTATGCGCGTCTGCTTCAGCGCCATACCCACCAACACGTACAGACCGATATTGATGAACATGGATGACAGGTTGGTCATCATCCCGAAGTAGATGGCGAGACCCGACGAATACCCGTCCACGAAGAAGAAGTAGCTCATCGCGATCAGGCCCATGGCGCAATACAAGGGCAGCACCAGGCCAGAGGACGCTTTCAGGCTCCCCGCTTTCATTCGCTCCGGAACATTGATAAAGCGCGCCAGGTTGATCACCATGAACAGCCCGAATACGGCCGCCCAGGCATTCTGAAGCAGGATATTACTTTCCGATCCGGGTGACGTCTCCAGTTTCCCGACGTAGGAAAGCAGGGAGAACACCATCAACCCATTTACGGCCAGCTGTACGCCCTGACTCAAGCGCCATTCCGCCCGGTTGCGGGGCAGCCTCAGCGCAATGTGATCGGCGTCCAGCGCAGAAATCGCGGCCGCCATCGCAAACATTGCAATAAACAGGAACTTGGTCAGTTCAATGTTTTCCAACAAAAACGAGGCGAACCCCTGCTCTACGGTCTTGAATATCGACAGGGCTGGGGTGGCGTTCCTCTGGTTCTCCGCGTACATCTCGTACTTCTCTTCGCAGAGCGCCAGATTCCGCTCCAGGGACTCCCGGATGGAGGCTGCGTTCGGCGGGGAACTGAATAGATCATCGGGATCAGGCTCGTAGGCATCAAGCCGCTTCTGCACCTCGGCCTCGACATCCATCGTTCTGTTACACGTGGGTTCGGTCGCGTCCGGATTCAGCAGATAGTAATTGGGCCAGGTCTGTTCCCCCACCCAGAGCATTCTGGAGTGGAGGGAATTCCCCATGCCAAGAAGAAGTGTGAAAAGCAGGAGCAGCAAGAGTATGACCCCGTGCATACGATGCACGGGGTAAAGGGTCTTGGCACCGGCTGTTGATATCGCTTGCCAGTTCATGAAGGATCCGCCTTGAAGTTATTATTCGCGATCGCTTGCAGTGCATTCAGACGCAGACGGATTGCTGGAGCAGCGAATCTTGCTGAGCAGGCTCATCATCTTGGGATGGTAAACCTTTTCTGCACCATGGCTGCCGTCACGAAGCTGGATACGGTTCTCGCGGAACATCTCTTGATACCCCTCGATGTCCGCCTCCTTCAGACGAATCCATTTCTCCTCAGGGATGGCTTTCTCCAGACCGGTAATCAGGTCCATGGCCTGACCATACATACCCCAGGCCACTTCACGAGATTTCTGGGCGGCTTCATCATCCAGAACCCCATCACGGGCAATGACCTGGATAGTGAGCTGAGCAAGCGGGTAGTCAACGACGCCACCGTTTTCCCCGACACCCTTGTAAAGCTCCAGCGCTTCGTACGCGAAGGCAGGGGCATAGGCAGTATCAACAGAACCATTGTTGAACTTGCCGGCAAAATTGGTGATATCGGAGGGAACGACGGTAGCCTTTACATGGTTAACCATGTGGATGGCGTCTTTCTGGTAATCCAGAGTCGCCATGCGCTTGCCTGCCAGTTCGCCTGCTGTATCGATACTGCGATCGTTTACAAACAGGTAACCAGCACCGACAGGTACAATGCCCAGCACTTCATAGCCGTTATCCTTCATCAATGGGGCGGCCTTGGGTGTTGCCAGGGTTGCCAGTACTGTCTTCAGATCATCGTAAGTCGGAATCGCGCCAACAGCACTGAGACTGCCGGTGAACCTGTTGAATGGCCGGGTACGAAGGTCTGTTGCCGCAACCGCATCACACTGGCCAGAGTTGAAATCACCGACCGCAACACCTTCGTCGGTGTATGGCTTAAGCTCGAAATCGACGCCATGAGCTTTCATCTCAAGGGCGTAGTCCTTGACCATATTGAACATGTCACCGTTGGCGCCGATAACATCGAACACGCACATTTTGACTGGTTCCGCTGAGGCAAACGGTGCAGCCGCGACGAGTGACAAGGCAGCAAGGGATTTACGGATCATAACTGACCTCCGGGTCATTCTTGTGTTTGTAAGGGATTGCTATGACATGGACTGGATGCCTGCTTACAGCAGGTCATCCAGATTCATGGTTTCAACTTCTTCTTCGCTTTCCGGACTCATCTTGCCGAAATGGCGTCGTGGCGTCCGATGACCATAACTGGCCGTCCATTTTTTATCGGACGAGAACTCAATGACGTCACGGGCGACTTCATCCAACAACCGATAGTCGTCGTTGACCTCAATGGTGTTGTCTGCTTCCGCAAAACGCGCGACCACATCTTCAAGGACGTCTGGCTTACCAAAGGTTTCTGCAGCCACAGCTTCCAGTGCCATAGAAACCCGGAAACCAGCTTCAATGGACAGTTTGGAGCTATTCTCAAGCACTTGCCACGGATCCGGAGACAGCGCCGGGCGGGTATCCGGCAGCAGCAGCCACACCAGGCTACGAACCGCATTTGGCAAACCGGCCCACTTCTCATTATCCAGGCAGGTAGCAGCGCGTTCCGCCTGGGGCGCAATGTTCCGTGGAACACCTGCCATGGCGCCTGAGTTGGCATCATTGACGATCGCCTGCAGGCCTGTCAGCAACCCAACCATGAATGTCAGCTCGTCCTGATCTTCGAACAAGAACGGGCACTCCAACTCTTCAGCGCCGGGGTCAAAATCATAGGCGGCCATGGCACGCTGGAACGCAATGTAACGACGCTTCGCGGTTTCTGCGTTCAGGCGCTTTGTTCTTTCACGTGCGTCCTTCGCGGCAGGCACATTGCCGGCGTAATCTTCACGCAGGTATTCCAGTTCCGCTTCCCAGGCACGAGCCTCGGAACAGTTTCCGGCAAGCAACATCATGAGAGAGCCGGTGGTATCCGGCGCTTCTATGACGCGTGAAAATGAGTACACCAAAGGATCAAGGCTTTCGCCGAGGGCGCAGGTCATCTCCGGATCGGACATTTGTAATACGTAAGGGACCGCCTCCCCTTCCGCATAACTGGAGAGCACTACACCCGTGGTGGAGTAGATCGGATTTGCCGAGCAGCCGGCCAGCAAGGCCAGTGCGGCCAGAGTCAGGAGCTTGTTACGCATGGAAACCATGCGACCAAGGGACTTCGCCAGTGTAGAGATCATAATTCGCCCTGTGTTCTACGTTGTTTTTATATGTCCGGGATGATGCAACCAGTTTGTTATCAGGTTTTGTCTCCCGCTTAGCGCGAGACGGTGCTGTCACCCCATGAACCTATTGCACCTTTGACGACACAAAGAATGCGGTTAATCCTGTCAGACAAAAATGGCTCGAATGCCGATTTGGTTATGCCGATCAGGCCAATGGCCCCAAGAGAAAGAAAGAATACGAACTTATCTTGATGAAAAACAAGTGTTTTGCAGGCCATCTCTTGTAGGCACACTTGTACCAAAGACGACAGTACCGACAAATGGTTTCCTTTTTTTACGTCGAGAGCCCCATCATGGCGACCACCTGATCCGTCAACCCGTCCAGGCTCAACCCACCATCCGGCCGATACCAGGTCACGGTCCAACTCAGGGCACCGGTCAGCATTCGGCGCACAACAAAAGGTTCCGCCTTTAGGCTCCCCTCGCTTTTCATCGTGCTCAGGACATCCAGCCATAGCTGCTCATAAATATCCCGTAACTCCAGCACCTCCGACCGGGAAGCTTCGGACAAACTACGCCATTCATAAACCAGTACCGCCATCGCTTCCCCGGTCTGGCCGTTGATGAATTCCAGTTCGGCGCGAATGAGCGCGCGGAGTTTTCCGTGGCAACTGTGTTCCGCATCCATGGCTGCCTGCATAAGAGCCGTATTCAGACGAATGGTCTCTACCATCACGGCCTTAAGGATTTCCTCTTTGGTGCGGAAATGGTGAAACAGACTGCCTGACTGGATACCAACGGCTGCCGCCAGGTCACGAACCGTGGTGCGCTCATATCCTTTATCACGAAATAGCCGGGCGGCTTCGCGCAGCAATCGGCCACGGGCGCCTGCAGGATCTGAAATCAGGTTGTCGGCAATGAGGGATCGGAGAATGGCGTCTTGGGTCACGGGCTAATCCAGCTGAAGAAACAATGTCGCCATTCTAACCGCAATATCCCTGTTTACAAACCAAGCGCTTGCTTGGTATTGTCATTTCTATCGTTGGACAACCCCGTCAGGTCAGGCGATCTGAAACCTCGACGACTATAAATAACAAGGCAAACACCATGGCAGACTCACCGAAAACCGTTCGTATCGGCTGTTCCGCCGCTTTCTGGGGCGACACCGAGACCGCCGCAGCCCAACTCGTCAAGCAAGGCAGCATCGATTACCTGGTCGCGGACTACCTGGCCGAGATCACTATGTCGATCATGGCGGGGCAGAAAATGAAAGACCCCAGCCAGGGCTACGCCCGGGATTTCGTTCAGACCGTCATGGGCCCGCTGCTGGGGGACATCAAAGACAAAGGCATTCGAGTGCTGGCCAACGCCGGCGGCGTCAACCCGGCCGCCTGCCGGGATGCGCTGCAAGCGTTGTGCGACAACGCCGGCGTGGACCTGAAGATTGCCCTGGTACTGGGCGACGACTTGATGGCCAAGAAGAAACAACTCAGCGAAGCCGGCATCACCGAAATGACTACCGGCCAGTCCATGCCGCCGATGATGGTCAGCCTCAACGCCTATCTGGGGGCACCGGGACTGGTGGCGGCGCTGGAACAGGGGGCCGACATTGTCATCACCGGCCGCGTGGCGGACAGCGCACTGGTGCTGGCGCCGCTGGTACATGAATTTGGCTGGGACTGGAGCGACTACGACAAACTTGCTCAGGGCAGCCTCGCCGGTCACCTGCTTGAGTGTGGTGCCCAGTCCACCGGCGGAAACTTCACCGACTGGCAAGACGTGGCCGAAGGCTATGCAGACATGGGCTTCCCCATTGCCGAGGTCAGCGCCAACGGCAACTTCCTGATGACCAAGCCGGAGGGCACTGGAGGAAAGGTCAGCCGCGGCACAGTGGCCGAGCAGCTGGTGTATGAAATTGGTGATCCCCGCGCTTACCTGTTGCCGGATGTGACCTGCGACTTCACTGACGTGGAGCTGTCGGAGACCGGAACGGACCAGGTCACCGTTCGCGGCGCCCGGGGATTGCCGCCTACGGACAGCTACAAGGTATCCGGCACCTGGCCGGATGGCTTCAAATGCACAGTGACCTTCCTGCTGGCCGGCATTGACGCAAAAGCCAAAGCACAGACAGTGGCCGATGCGATCCTGACCAAAACCTCCCGCCTGTTCAGCGAACGCAGCCTGCCGGATTACACCGAAACCAGCGTGGAATTACTGGGTACGGAAGCGACCTACGGCTCCCACGGTCAGCGGCAGGATTGCCGCGAAGTGGTGGTGAAGATCAGTACCGCTCACCCCAAGAAAGAAGCACTGGTGCTGTTCTCCCGGGAAATTGCCCAGGCCGCCACCGGCATGGCACCAGGAATCACCGGCATCGTTGGCGGCCGCCCGACCGTGTGGCCAAAGATCCGCCTGTATTCCTGTCTGGTGCCAAAATCCGCAGTGACGGTCGCCGTTGATCTGGCAGACCAGAAACACACAGTGGATGTCAGCACCGAAGGTGGCTTCAACCCGGCTCAACTGACCGAACCACCCGCACGCCAGGAGCTACCGGCTACCGATACAACGGTGCCTCTGATCGATCTGGCCTGGGCCCGCAGTGGCGACAAGGGCGACCACAGCAATATTGGGGTGATAGCCCGCCACCCGGACTTCCTACCTTTTATTGCAGCAGCGCTGACCGAATCCGCTGTGGCCGACTGGATGGCCCATACCCTGAATCCCGAATCCGGCAAAGTGACACGCTGGGCCCTGCCCGGTTTCCATGCCTTTAACTTCCTGCTGGAACACAGCCTTGGCGGCGGCGGCGTCGCCAGCCTTCGTATTGACCCGCAAGGTAAGGCCTTCGCCCAGCAATTACTGGAATTCCCCGTGCCCGTTACCCGGGCCGTTCTGGAAAAAGGACAACAATGATGAGCTATCAATCCATCTTTCACCCCGACCTATTCAAGGGCCAGACCTTTATCGTCACCGGTGGTGGTTCCGGCATCGGCCGCTGTACCGCCCACGAGTTGGCTGCACTGGGCGCCCACGTCGCGCTGGTGGGTCGCAAGGCCGAAAAGGTTGAGGCAGTGAAAGCCGAGATTACCGAGGATGGCGGGACCGCTACCGCCCACGTATGCGACATTCGCGAGGAAGAATCCGTCAAAGCGACCGTGGCCTCTATTCTTGAGGAACACGGTGGACTCAATGGAGTGGTCAACAACGCAGGCGGCCAGTTCCCCTCCCCCCTCACCGGCATCAACCAGAAAGGCTGGGAAACCGTGGTGCGCACCAATCTTACCGGCGGTTTCCTGATGGCCCGCGAGGCCTACACCCAGGCACTGAGCAAAACCGGCGGCGCCATCGTCAACATCGTTGCAGATATGTGGGGCGGCATGCCCGGCATGGGCCACTCCGGTGCCGCCCGGGCCGGCATGGTGAACTTCACCCAGACCGCAGCGGTGGAATGGGGAACCTCTGGCGTTCGCGTCAACGCCGTTGCTCCTGGCTGGATTGCCTCCAGCGGGATGGACAACTACCCGGAACACATGAAGCAGTGGATTCGCAACCTGGGTGACAACGTGCCGCTGAAGCGGATGGGCACGGAGGCGGAAGTCAGCGCCGCCATCTGTTTCCTGCTGAGCCCCGGTGCGGCTTTTGTGAGCGGCGATTGCCTACGAATCGACGGTGCTGCGTCCCAGGGTGGTCGGGTCTGGCCCTTCCCAAAAGCAAAGAACAACGAGCCATTCAATGGCTTCCACCGGGCCACTACCCCCAAAGTATTGGGCGAAGGTTGAGGAGTTACCAATGCAGGTCATTGAATCCAGTGTCAGCCCCCTGTCGGACGACTTCCGCACCAACGCTGAAGCGATGGAAGCCCACATTACAACGTTTCGTGAGGTGGAGCAGAAAGTTCTGGATCTGGCGGAAGCGGCCCGGGAGAAGTTCACCAAGCGGGGCAAGCTGCTACCTCGGGATCGCATCAATCGCCTACTGGACCGTGGCACTCCGTTTCTGGAACTGTGCTCACTGGCCGGCTACAAGATGCACGATGACAAGGACGGCAGCCTGTCCGGCGGCGGCATCATCGCAGGCATTGGCACCGTCAGCGGCATCCGCTGCCTGGTGGTCGCCAGCAACAGCGCCATAAAAGGCGGGACGATCACGCCCGCCGGGCTGGACAAGACCCTGCGCCTGCAGCAAATCGCCATGGAGAACAAACTGCCGGTGGTATCCCTGTCAGAAAGCGGCGGCGCCAACCTGAACTACGCCACCGACATTTTCGTGCTCGGCGCCCGCGGCTTTGCCAATCAGGCCCGCATGTCCGCCGCCGGCATTCCCCAGGTCACCGTGGTCCACGGCAACGCGACTGCCGGTGGCGCCTATCAGCCAGGGCTGTCCGATTACGTCATTGCCGTGCGCAACAAAGCCAAGATGTTCCTGGCTGGTCCGCCGTTGCTCAAAGCGGCTACGGGTGAGGTCGCCACCGACGAAGAACTGGGCGGCGCGGAAATGCACGCCCAGGTAGCCGGCACTGCCGAATACCTGGCCGAAGATGACGCTGACGGCATCCGCCAGGCGAGAAATATTCTGGAAGCCCTGCCCTGGAACGAACAGCTGCCGCCTATGCGCGAACTGACCTGGGAGGAGCCGCTATACCCGGCGGAAGAACTGATGGGGGTTATCCCGGCGGACTCCAAGAAACCCTACGACGTCCGTGAAATTCTGGCCCGCATCGCCGATGGCTCGAAATTCATGGACTTCAAGAACGAGTTCGACGATCAGACCGTCTGCGGCACCATCCGCATCCAGGGTCACTCCGTCGGCATCATCGGCAACAACGGCCCGATTACCCCGGCCGGTTCCGCCAAAGCTGCACAGTTTATTCAGCTTTGCGACCAGGCTGGCACACCGTTGCTGTTCCTGCACAACACCACCGGTTTCATGGTGGGCACGCACTCGGAACAGAACGGCATCATCAAACACGGCTCGAAAATGATCCAGGCCGTGGCCAATTGCCGGGTGCCAAAGGTCGCAATTGTGATCGGCGGTTCCTATGGTGCAGGTAACTATGCGATGTGCGGTCGCGGTCTGGACCCAAGATTTATCTTCGCCTGGCCCAACAGCCGCACAGCGGTCATGGGGCCGGCCCAGGCTGGCAAGGTGATGCGCATCGTGGCGGAGGACAAGCAGCGCCGGGGCGGCATGGAACCGGATCCGAAGACGCTGGATTTTCTGGAGCAGGCCACGGCCAAGAAGCTCGAAGACGGCTCCACTGCCCTGTTCGGCACGGCCCGCATGTGGGACGACGGCCTGATCGACCCGCGGGATACGCGGCGGGTGGTGGCTCTCGTTCTGGACGTGTGCCGGGAGGCTGAGGCGCGGCAGTTGCGGCCTAATACGTTTGGGGTGGCTCGGCTTTGATGGTGGTTTGAGCTTGGGGGAGCCCGCCTCGTGGATGTCCGGATTTTGGGGGAGGAACCGGTTGGAAGTCCCTGTCCAAAAACCGCTACGAGCACATCCATGTGCGCTTCTCTCAGGCCATCCTTGGCCTTCGAAATTTTTGGACAGGGACTTCCAACCGGTTCTTCCGAGCCAAGCGATAACGCCTTTAAAGAGAATGATTTTCTAGAGCGTCACAACAGAAAAAGTTAACTGTAGGTCGGATTAGCCAAAGGCGTAATCCGACAACCAAGCGCGGCACCATCCGCCAAACTGTCGGATTACGCCTGCGGCTAATCCGACCTACAAAGGCACAAAACTTTCAGCACGCAGCACAGGATATGAAGGCAAAAGCGGGTGTGGGGGACCGATTCCAGAAAATTTCGGAGGCCATAGATGGCCGGAGAGAAGCGCACATGGGTGAGGCCGAGCGTTTATGAAGCAAAGCTTCATGCGACAGCCGAACGACAGCAATCTGTGATTGCTGGCTGGACCCCGGAGGGGTGCTCGTAGCGGTTTTCTGGAATCGGTCCCCCACACCCGCCACCCAAGCTAACAGACCTGCACAAAGATAAGCAGGCACGAACTCGATCATCAGTAGGAGAACAAAAACATGAAATTCACACCTGAACACAAGGCCCTGAGGAAAACCGTCCGCGATTTCGTTGAGAAAGAGCTCAACCCATACATCGATGAATGGGAAGAAGCCGGTGAATACCCTATCCATGAGGTGTTCAAGAAACTGGGTAACCTCGGCCTGCTGGGTATTCAGAAACCTGAAGAATATGGCGGCATGGGATTGGATTACAGCTATAACCTGGTGGCGGCGGAAGAGTTCGGTCGCACCCTCTGCGGTGGTGTGCCGCTGTCCATCGGCGTACAGACCGATATGTGCACCCCCGCCATAGCCCGATTTGGCTCCGATGAGCTGAAACGGGACTTCCTGGCTCCAGCCATCGCGGGCGACATGGTGGGCTGTATCGGCGTCAGCGAGGTCGGTGCCGGCTCGGACGTCGCAGGGCTCAAGACCACCGCCAAGAAAGATGGGGACGATTACATCATCAACGGCTCCAAGATGTGGATCACCAACTCTCCCAAGGCCGACTTCATCTGCCTGCTGGCCAACACGTCCGACGACAAACCACACAAGAACAAGTCTCTGATTGTGGTTCCCATGAACACACCGGGCATCAGCTTCAGCAATCACCTTAACAAGCTGGGCATGCGCTCTACGGAAACGGCCCAGGTGTTCTTCGACGATGTCCGGGTGCCCCAGCGCAACCGCATTGGCGCGGAAGGTACCGGCTTTATGATGCAGATGATGCAATTCCAGGAAGAGCGCATGTGGGCCGCCGCCAACATGATTCTGGCCCTGGAAGGTTGTGTCGAGAAAACAATCGAGTACTGCCGCGAGCGCAAGACCTTTGGCCAGCCCCTGATCGACAATCAGGTCATCCACTTCCGCTTCGCCGAGTTGCAGACCGAGATCGAAGCCCTGCGCGCCCTAACCTATGAAGCGTGCGAACTCCACGTCAACGGCAAGGACGCGACTCGACTGGCATCCATGGCCAAGCTCAAGGCAGGCCGACTGGGCCGCGAAGTCACCGACAGCTGCCTGCAGTACTGGGGCGGTATGGGGTACATGTGGGACAACCCACTGTCCCGCGCCTATCGCGATGTTCGACTGGCGTCCATCGGCGGCGGTGCCGATGAAATCATGCTGGGCATCATCTGCAAGATGATGGGAACCCTGCCAGGTAAACGCAAAGACTGATACAGGGAGGCGATCAATGGACCAGCTACCGCATTGCGAAACGCTGCTACTGGAGATAGAGGGGCCCACCCTGCACATCACCATCAACCGGCCGGACGTGCGTAACGCCATGAGCCTGCAAATGGTGGCGGAACTGTCGGCGGTATTCGCACAGATCGAAACCGACCTCAGCATCCGCGCCGCGGTCATCCGCGGCGCTGGTGGCCACTTCTGCGCCGGCGGTGACATCAAGGACATGGCCGGAGCCCGTGGACAGGAAACCGGTGACGGCGAAGCCGACCCGTTCTATCGCCTGAACCGGGCCTTCGGCCAGATGATCCAACAGGTGAACGAATCCTCAAAGGTCGTCATCGCCATCACCGAAGGCGCGGTAATGGGCGGCGGCTTCGGCCTGGCCTGCGTCTCAGACGTCGCCATCGCCGGGCCGACCGCCAAATTTGGCATGCCGGAAACGTCGCTCGGGGTTATCCCCGCGCAGATCGCGCCCTTTGTTGTTGAACGTATAGGCCTGACCCAGGCCCGTCGATTGGCACTGCTTGGCCTGAGAATCAGTGCGGATGAGGCATGCTCTCTCGGGATTGTTCACCAGGTAGCAACGTCCGATGAACAAATCGACGAATTACTCGGCCAGGCTCTGGAGCGCGTCCGCCACTGTGCGCCAAAGGCGACAGCAGAAACCAAAGCGTTGCTGCACCGGGTTGGTCACGAGTCCATGAGCGGGTTGCTGGACAGTGCCGCGGAAAAGTTTGCGGCGGCCATCCGGAGCGACGAAGGCGCCGAGGGAACCATGGCCTTTGTGCAGAAACGCCCCCCGAAATGGGCAGGCGACGCCGAATGACGAAGCAACCAGAACAAATGTGCTTACCAAGCAAACACGAACAAGGTTAGCGGGAGCGCCTGCGTGTGGGTGGCTTTCCAGAAAATTTCGGAGGCCATGGATGGCCGGAGAGAAGCGCACACGGACGTGCTTGTAGCGGTTTTCTGGAAAGCCACCCGCACGTAGGCGCGGACAGGCACCCAAACAAGAGTACAACACGATGCTAAAAAAGCTCCTAATAGCCAACCGAGGCGAAATTGCCGTCCGGGTCATCCGCACCGCCAAAGCCCTGGGGTATCGGACCGTAGCCATCTACTCCGAAGCCGACGCCCGCGCCCTGCACGTGCATGAGGCCGACGAAGCCGTGTGCGTTGGCCCTGCTCAGGTGTCTGCGTCGTACCTCAATGTCGACGCCATCCTCGAAGCGGCCAAGAAAACCGGCGCCGACTGCATCCACCCCGGCTACGGCTTCCTCTCCGAGAACGCAAGCTTCGCCAATGCCTGCAAAGATGCAGGCCTGATCTTTGTCGGACCTCCAGCGAACGCCATCGAACTCATGGGCAGCAAGCGCCGCTCCAAAATTGCCATGCAGGAAGCGGGCGTGCCCGTCGTCCCGGGATACGAAGGCAATAACGCCAGCGACGACGAGCTCATCAGCGCCGCAGGCGACATCGGCTACCCGCTGATGATCAAAGCATCTGCCGGCGGCGGTGGCCGGGGCATGCGACTGGTCCAACACGAAACCGAACTGGCGGACAACATCAAACGTGCTCGCTCCGAAGCCAAACAGGCCTTCGGTGACGACGAACTGATCCTCGAAAAAGCAGTCATCGAGCCTCGCCACGTGGAAATCCAGGTCTTCGCCGACCGTCACGGCAACGCCGTCTACCTCGGCGAACGAGACTGCTCCGTGCAACGGCGCCACCAGAAAGTCGTGGAAGAAGCCCCCTCACCTTTCGTCACCCCGGAACTGCGACAAGCCATGGGTGAAGCGGCGGTTAAAGCCGCTCTGGCATGCAGTTACGAAGGCGCCGGCACCGTCGAATTCCTGGTGGACAAAGATCGCAACTTCTACTTCCTGGAAATGAACACCCGCCTGCAAGTGGAACACCCGGTCACCGAACTGATCACCGGACAGGATCTCGTGGCCTGGCAGCTGGCCTTTGCGGAAGGTCAGCCCCTGCCCCTCAAGCAGGAGGACATTCAGCTCAACGGCCACGCCATGGAAGTGAGGCTGTACGCCGAAGATCCCGCGCACGATTTCACTCCGCAGACCGGACCACTGATCGCTTTTGAACCCGCAAAGGGCGAAGGTCTGCGTTTCGACACCGGCGTGCGCTCCGGCGACACCATCACGCCACACTATGACCCCATGCTTGCCAAAGTCATTGCCTGGGGCCAGAATCGGGACGAAGCACGCCGTCGACTGATTCGTGCCCTGGAAGACACCACTGTGTTCGGGGTGACGACCAACCGTTATTTCCTCAGCCGCATCATCGCCGACGAAACCTTCGGTGCAGGAGAGGCCACCACCGCATTCCTGCAGCAAGCCTTCCGCGATGATCCGTCACTGGCTCCCTACACGCCGGGCATCCGCGAACTCGCCCTGGCTGCCTGCATCCTCGACCATGGCAATTTAGGCCAGAGCGCCTGGAGCAATGCACCAGCGACCATGACGCCAATGAAGCTGGACACTGGTGGGGAAACTGTTGAGCTTCTGGTGCGAAAGACCGGGAACACAGTGTCTGTCAGCCATGGCGACAGTCACTATCAGCTGCTTCTGGAAAGCTTTGGTGATGGCCTGTTATGCATCATCGACAACAACGTACGTCAACGTTGCCAATATCACCGGGAAGGGGATTCCCTATATTTGCAGGCGTTCGGGCAAGCCTGGACTGTACGGGACGTAACCCACCAGCCGGCGGCAGGCGCCAACGGCGCTGGTAGTGGCAAAGTACAGGCCACCATGGACGGCGCCATCATCGATGTGCTGGTAAAACCGGGCCAGACCGTCCAACAGGGCGATACACTGGTTATACTGGAAGCCATGAAGATGGAGCATCCGGTCAAGGCAGATCGAGATGGTGTGGTGGACGAGGTGCTTGTCAGCAATGGCGACCAGGTCAAGCGTAGCCAGATGCTGGTAAACATCGCGGCCCCAGAGACCGCAGATCAGGAGGCCAGCGCATGAACAGCCTGAACAACAGAACAGTCTTTATCACCGGCGGCAGCCGGGGCATCGGCCGGGCCATTGCCCTGGCCTGTGCCAGGCAGGGGGCAAACGTGGTGATCGGAGCCAAGTCCGACACGCCACACCCGAAATTGCCGGGCACCATTCACAGCGTGGCGGAGGAAATTCGTGCCGCCGGCGGACAAGCGTTGCCTCTGGTCCTGGATGTCCGGGACGAAGCACTGGTACGCCAACGTGTGAATGAGGCCGCTGAACATTTTGGTGGCATTGATGTGCTGGTCAACAACGCCGGCGCCATCAGGCTGACCGGGGTGGAAAACCTCAAGGCCAGCCGCTACGACCTGATGCATCAGGTCAATGCCCGCGCAGTGTTTGTCTGTAGTCAAGCCGCACTGCCCTGGCTGAAGGCGTCGGACAATGCTCACATCCTGAGCCTGTCGCCACCATTGAACCTGGACACAAAGTGGTTCGCCCAGTACGGACCCTACACGACAACAAAATACGCTATGACCATGCTCAGCATGGGAATGGCAGAGGAATTCAAGCGTTACGACATTGCCGTCAACTGTCTGTGGCCGAAAACGCTGATCGCCACGGCGGCCATCGAGTTTGAAGTGGGTGGACCACAAATGATGGCCCAGGGCCGCAAGCCCGAGATCATGGCCGATGCCGCGGTCAGCATCCTGAACCGACCGGGCACGAGCCTCACAGGCGCGGCCCTGATCGACGAAGACGTCCTCAGGGACGATGGCGTAACCGATTTTGAACAGTACCGGTACGCAGCGGGCGACAAACCGCTGCTACCAGACCTGTTCCTGGATTAGCCCCGACGGCGGATGGTGTCCCGGGGCCGAAAAGATAAAACGACAACTCAACACCCTTACGGATAGCACCATGAGTCAAGATAACGTTTCAGCCCGCGACATCGTCCGCAGCATTCCCGGCATCGTTCGTCGCTTTCCTTCCATAGCCAAGGGGTACTATTACTACTCGGTCAAGAATGAAAAGAAAGAACTGACCCTCGGCACCCTGGTGGAACGCAACGCCGAAAAGTACCCGTCCCGTCCTGCGATTGCCTATGAGGACCGCAGCCTCACCTGGTCCGAATTCAATGCCTGGGCCAACCGGATCGCCAACTTCCTGCTCGCCCAGGGACTGGTCAAGGGTGAGTCCATCGCCGTCTTCCTGGAAAATCGCCCGGAAATTCTGGCAGTCGTGGCCGGTGCCGCCAAGATCGGCGTGTCCTGTGCCATGCTCAACACCTCCCAGAAAGGCAAAGTGCTGGAGCACAGCGTCAACCTGATCAAACCCCGCATGGTGGTGGTTGGCGAGGAACTGGTAGAACCGTTCGATGCGGTCAAGGCAGACGTGCTGACCCGGCACCGCACCCCGTTCCTGTTCCTGGCCGATACCAATACCCTCAACATCTTCGGCGACGCTCCGGAAGGCTACGTCAACATGGCGGAGAAAGTCAGCGCCCACGGTGGCACTAATCCGGTACTGAGCAACCCGCCGAAAATGGGCGACACGGCGATTTACCTGTTTACCTCCGGCACCACCGGGCTGCCCAAGGCGGCGCCTGGCAGCCACCGCAAGTTCGTCAAAGCCTACGGCGGCTTCGGCCTGATGTCCCTGGCTATGGAACCGGAGGATGTCCTTTACTGCACACTGCCGCTGTATCACGGCACGGCCCTGCTGGTGTGCTGGGGATCGGTGCTGGCCGGCGGCTCGTCCATCGCCCTGCGCCGCAAGTTCTCCGCCAGCGCCTTCTGGGACGATGTGCGCCATTACAGAGCCACCACCTTCGGCTATGTCGGTGAACTCTGCCGCTACCTGCTGAACCAGCCCGCGAGCGAGCAGGACCGCAACCATCACCTGACGAAGATGATCGGCAACGGCCTGCGTCCATCCATCTGGAAGGAATTCAAAGACCGCTTCGGTATCGAGACCGTGGCAGAACTTTATGCCTCCAGTGAGGGTAACATTGGCTTCTCCAACTTCTTCAACATGGACAACACCGTTGGCTTCTCCACGGCCCCGTACAAACTGGTGAAATTCCACGAAGGCACGCGGGATCCGATCCGCAACAAGAAGGGCTATATGGAAGCGGTTCGCAAGGGTGAGCCAGGATTGCTGATTGGCGAGATCACCAAAAAGTGGTCGTTCGAGGGCTACACCCAGAAAGAGGCCACGGAAAAATCCATTCTCCGCAATGCGTTCAAGAAAGGCGATGCCTGGTTCAACACTGGCGATGTGCTCAAGGAAATCGGCTGCGGTCACCTGCAGTTCGTGGATCGCATGGGGGATACCTTCCGCTGGAAGGGCGAGAACGTATCCACTACAGAAGTGGAGAACATCCTCGACGGCTCCGGCATGGTGGAGGAAGCCATTGTCTACGGCGTGGAAATCCCCAAAACCAACGGCAAGGCCGGTATGGTCACGCTGGTGCCTCAGAACAACGGTAGCGAGTTCGATATCAACAAGCTGTTCGCTTACCTGAAGGAGAACCTGCCCGCTTACGCGATTCCGGTGTTCGTGCGCGTGACCCACGCCATCGAGAAAACCGGTACCTTCAAGTATCGCAAGGTGGATATCCAGAAAGCCGGCTATTCCCTCGGCAAGCCTGGCGAGGAAGTTTATGCCTGGCTGCCTCGTACAGATGGGTATACCAAGCTTGATGAGAAGCTGGTTTCCGAGATTGATGCTGGGAAGGTTAGTTTCTGACGATTGGCGTTGTTTGTTGGCTTGGGCCCTAGCCTTCCAGAGTTGGCGTTATGCCATATCGGGTGGGGCCTCCCAAAAACCGCTACGAGCACATCCATGTGCGCTTCTCTCCGGCCATCCATGGCCTCCGAAATTTTTGGGAGGGGGCGCCCACCAGCGCGTTCGGACAATTCAGTTATGTCCGACCAAATTCAGAAACGTAATACGTAGGTCGGATTAGCCGAAGGCGTAATCCGACGATTTTCCCGTTTCATGACCCATGCTGTCGGATTACGGCTTCGCCTAATCCGACCTACGTTTCTACGGTTGGGACATATCTGAGAAGCTGACAAGCCGTGTCGGGCAGGCCTTCCCAAAAATCTTGGAGGCCATGGATGGCCGGAGAGAAGCGCACATGGATGTGCTCGTAGCGGTTTTTGGGAAGGCCTGCCCGACACGGCGTCACCACCAAATCAAGCAGGCTACAATAACCTAACTCCCAAGCTGCAGACCTAGCCGACCTTAAGCACCACCTTCCCGGTAGCCCGCCGCTCGGTCAGGGCACCCAGGGCCTTGGCGTAGTCCTCGAACTCGAACACTTCGCTGATCTTCGGATCGATCTTGCCCTCGGCGTAGAGCTTCATCAGCTCCATCATGTTCTGGGCGCTGGCTTCTGGCTCGCGCTGGGTGAAGCTGCCCCAGAACACACCGACCACGGAACAGCCCTTCAGCAGTGTCAGGTTGGCGGGAATCTTGGGGATATCGCCGGCGGCGAAGCCGATGATCAGGTGGCGGCCGTTCCAGGCCATGGCTCGCAAAGCCTGCTCGGTGAATTCACCGCCGACCGGATCGTAGATGACGTCCACGCCCTTACTGTGGGTCAGCTTCTTCACCGCCTCTTTCAGCGGCTCTTCGGTGTAATTGATCAGTTCATCTGCACCGGCTGCTTTCGCCACCGCCAGCTTCTCGGCGGAACTGGCCGCGGCAATAACGCGGGCGCCCATAGCCTTACCCAGCTCCACAGTCGCCAGGCCCACGCCGCCGCTGGCACCCAGTACCAGCAGGGTTTCGCCGGGCTGCAGGTTAGCGCGTTGCTTCAGTGCATAGTAAGAGGTGCCATAGACCATGGAGAAAGCCGCAGCCTTTTCGTCGGGCATGGCATCGGGTATCGGCAGCAGGTTCTGTTCCGGCGCCACGATTTCCTCAGCGAAGGCACCGTAACCGGTCAGGCCAGCCACCCGGTCACCCGGTTTGAAGCGAGTAACTTTTTCACCCACTTCGATCACTTCGCCGGCCATTTCACCGCCGGGAGAGAATGGCAGTGACGGCTTCAACTGGTACTTGTTTTCAATGATGAGGGTATCGGGGAAGTTCAGACCCGCCGCCTTCACGCGGATTTTTACACCGTGACCTTTGACCTCGGGACTCGCAATATCTTCGATCACCAGCTTTTCGGCTGGGCCGTATTCTTTACAGAGAATGGCTTTCATTCTGAGACTCCGTTGTTTTTGGGAAAACGTAAGTGCCGTTTTTGATTCCCATCAAGCTAAACAGAGTCGCCTCATGAAGCAAATAAAGGTGTCTTATCCAACTTTATTAGTAGCATTTATAGCCGGTCCCTGTCAGGGATGAATCCAGACCTGTTTTAGGCTATCCTTCGCGCACTCAAACCCGGCTGGTTCGCCGCTGTTTCCTGTCTTTCACGGTCTGTTATGTTCGATATCATCTATTTTCTTGAAATGATTGGCGTTGTTGCCTTCGCCATTTCAGGAATGATTGTTGCGCGATCCAAAAATATGGATCCCGTGGGTGTGTTTACCATTGGATTCATCACGGCACTGGGCGGCGGAACGCTGCGGGACCTGATGATGGACAACCACCCGCTGTACTGGATCAAGCACCAGGAGCAGCCCATTCTCATTCTCGCCATCGCCATTGTGTTCAGCTACTGGCGTCGGGCGGAAAGAATCCGTGAATCACGAATCGTGTTTCCCGATGCCATCGGCCTCGGCATATTCTCCATTCTCGGTGCCCAGCTCGCGCTGGACCTTGGGCATTCGTGGTTTATTGCGTCCTTGCTCGGCGTAATGACCGGCACCTTCGGTGGTGCCCTGCGGGATACCCTGTGCAATGAGGTACCGTTTATTTTTCGGAAGGACCAGATCTACGCCTCGATCTCATTCGCCGGTTGCTGGCTTTATTTTGTGTGCCAATGGGCCATGGAAAGCGAAACCCTGGCCCTGAGTTTCGGCCTGTTATTTATCGTTCTTGTACGGATGCTGGCTGTCCGGTTTGATATCAGGCTGCAGCGGGATCCACATCATGGCTAAGGGCAATCCGTAATATTGAATCATCGATCATCCCTTGGCCTGACGTCTCTCAGTCGGTAAGATTGCCGTTTTTTCACACAATCCCGTTTTATCGACGCTTTTCAATCCCGCAACCCTACCCAGCACTCAGTGAGGCAGACCCCCGTCATGCTTGAGCGACTATTCCAGTTAAAGGCCCACGGCACCGATGTTCGTAAAGAGGTGGTGGCAGGCGTCACCACCTTCCTGACCATGGCTTACATCATTGTGGTCAACCCCAGCATCCTGTCCTCCACCGGTATGGATTTCGGCGCGGTGTTCGTTGCCACCTGTCTGGCGGCAGTCATCGGCACACTTATTATGGGGCTGTGGGCCAACTACCCCATCGCCCTGGCTCCGGGCATGGGACTGAATGCGTTTTTCTCATTCACCGTGGTCGGCAGCATGGGGTACAGCTGGCAAGTGGCGCTGGGAGCGGTCTTCCTGTCCGGGTTTCTGTTCTTTCTGCTCAGTATTTTCAGGGTGCGTGAATGGATTATTAACAGCATCCCGATGTCGCTGCGGTTTGGTATCTCCGCGGGTATTGGCTTTTTCCTGGCCCTGATCGCCCTCAAGAATGCCGGCATTGTTGTGGATCATCCCGCAACGCTGGTCGGCCTCGGCGAACTGAAGGGGGCAGAGAGTCTGCTGTTCTTCGGCGGCTTTCTGTTGATCTGCGCCCTGTCATTCCGGCAGGTCACCGGCGCAGTCATGATTGGGATTATTGCGGTCACCGGCGCTGCCATGGCCATGGGGATGGTGGAATACAAAGGTTTTATATCCGCACCACCGAGCCTTGCTCCGACCTTTATGCAGCTGGATCTCGCGGGTGCACTGAACGTCGGCATGATCAGCGTGGTGTTTGCGTTCCTGTTTGTGGACCTGTTCGATACATCCGGCACCCTGATCGGTGCGGCCCAGCGCGGTGGCCTGCTGAACAAGGATGGCAAGCTCCCACGTCTGGGCCGGGCGCTAATGTCAGACTCGGTAGCCACCATGTCGGGTGCGGCACTGGGTACCTCCACGACCACCAGCTACATTGAGTCCACAGCGGGGATTTCCGCGGGCGGCCGGACCGGTCTGACCGCCGTGGTGGTTGCCGCCCTGTTCCTTGCCTGCCTGCTGCTCTCTCCCATTGCCAGCATTATCCCGCCCTATGCAACGGCGCCCGCGCTGCTCTACGTCGCGGTGCTTATGACCAGCGGCCTTAAATTGATCGACTGGGATGACATCACCGAGGCTGCACCGGCGGTCGTCACGGCCCTGATGATGCCGCTGACCTTTTCCATCGCAAACGGTATCGCACTGGGCTTTATCACCTACGCTATTCTTAAAGCATTGAGTGGCCGCTGGCCCGACCTTAATGCCAGCGTGGTCATTATTGCCGTTGTCTTTATCCTGAAATTCATCTTCCTGGACGTGGCCTGAGCCGCTTCCTGATTGATCACCGGAACAGTTATGGACTACTTCTCAGAGAGCATCAAAAACACCATCCGCACGGTACCGGACTGGCCCAAGCCAGGTGTTGCTTTCCGTGACATCACCACCGTGCTTCAGGACAAGACGGCCTTTCGTAAGTTAATTGATGCCTTTGTGCACCGTTACCATGGCAAAGAGATTGATGCCGTCGCCGCGGTGGATGCCCGCGGCTTTATCATTGGTTCGGCTCTGGCCTATGAACTGAACGCTTCACTGGTGCTGGTGCGCAAGAAAGGCAAACTTCCGTTCGACACCCTGGTGGAAGACTACGAACTGGAGTATGGCACCGCCTCGGTGGAACTGCACAAGGATGCCTTCAAGCCCGGTGACAATGTTGTTCTGGTCGATGACCTGATTGCCACCGGCGGCACTATGCTGGCCGCCACACGACTGATCCGTCGTATCGGGGCTGACATCGTGGAAGTGGCAGCGATGATCGACCTTCCGGATCTCGGCGGCTCAAGGAAGCTGCAGGAAGAAGGGTTACAGGTTTATACTGTTTGCTCGTTTGAAGGCGAATAGCACAACCCGATCAGGAGGCGGTCATGCCCGATTATCAACACCACTGGAAGGACGGTACCCCCGTTCATTTGCCGCTGGGAAAGATTGTCTGTATTGGCCGCAATTATGTGGAGCACGCCAGAGAGCTCAACAACCCGGTACCCGATGAGCCGCTGCTGTTTATCAAACCCTCCACTTCAGCGGTTCATCTGACCCGCCCGCTGGACTTTCCCCGCGACCGGGGCGACGTACATTTCGAGACAGAACTGGCCATTCTCATTGGCCGCCCGATCACCAACGCTTCCACTAGTGAAGCCGAGGCCGCGATCCTTGGCTATGGCCTGGCACTGGACCTTACCCTGCGGGACGTTCAAAGCCTGCTGAAAGAAAAACGGCAGCCCTGGGAAAGAGCCAAGGCTTTTGACGGTGCCTGCCCGCTGTCGCCTTTCGTCGCCGCAGACAAACTAAGGAAAGACCACCTCACCTTTACCCTCGATATTGACGGCACACGCCAGCAAACCGGCGATACCCGCGATATGCTCAACCCGATCATTCCCCTGATTGCCCATATGAGCAGCCAGTTCACTCTGATGCCAGGAGACGTGGTGCTGACGGGCACTCCCAGTGGCGTCGGCGCCCTGGCATCCGGGCAGATCCTGTCCCTGGAACTGGAAGACGTCCTGTTTGTCGAAACCCGGGTCATTTAGCGTAAGATAGGCACCAAACCTTTCCGCCGCTCAGGACGTATTCAGTACATGGCTAAAAAACCGGTGACCTCCCGCAGTGGACGCTTCTTCAAGCTCGCAGGCATGACCGCCTCCGTGGCTGGGCAATACGCCGGGCAGAGAGCCCGCCGCCTGTTCGGTACCGAGAATGACGAAGGCGCTCAGAGTGAAAGCTATACCCGTATGGCCGGTCAGATTGCCGATACTCTGGGTGAGCTGAAAGGGGCGGTCATGAAAGTGGGTCAAATTGCGTCCCAGACCCAGGATTTCCTGCCCAAGGAGTTCTCTGAGGCTCTGGAAAAGCTACAGAAAGAAGCGCCGCCGATGCCGTTCGAGGTGATTGTCGCGCAGGTGGAATCAGAGCTCGGGAAGCCGGTCCCCGATCTGTTTGAATACCTGCAGGAAACACCCTACGCCGCGGCCTCCATCGGCCAGGTCCATCGGGCGCGCTTGCACGATGGCACCGATGTGATCGTCAAAGTCCAGTACCCCGGGGTGGACGAATCCTGTGACTCGGATCTGAAGCAACTTCGCCTGGCACTGAAACTCGGTGGTCTGCTGAAGATGCCCAAAGAAACCGTTGACCAGCTGTTCGGCGAAATCCGGGTGCGCCTCAAGGAAGAGCTGGATTACGAAAACGAAGCCCGCAACCTGAAGATGTTCCGGGAGTTCCACGCGGATGATCCCTGGGTCATTATCCCCGCAGTCATAGACAGCCATTCCTCCCGACGGGTACTCACCCTGGAACTGGTGGAAGGCGACCATGTCAGCCAGGTTACACCGGCCCGCTATGATCAGGACACCATCAACCTGATAGGCCACCGCATCTTCACGACCATGGCCGACCAACTGTTCCGTTTCCAGTGCATCCATGGCGACCCCCATGCCGGCAATTTTGCCTACCGGCCGGACGGCTCGGTGATCATGTACGACTTCGGCTGTGTGAAGAAACTGAAACCGGAGATTGTAGAAGCCTATCGTAAGGTTCTGGTTGCCGCCCTGGACGAGGACTACCAGGCACTGGATCGTCATCTGATCGATCTGGGCGCGCGGGTGGGAAGCCAACCGGCCGTGGATGAGGCCTACTACGCCATGTGGCGGGATATCCTGATTGTGCCCTTTGATCAGGACGAGCCTTACGACTTCGCCGAATCCGAGCTACACAAGCACGTCGCGGCGAAGACCAGTACGGTCTTCAAATACCTGGACTACTTCAAACCGCCGGTGGAGAGTATCTTTATCGACCGGATGATTGCGGGGCATTACTGGATGCTGAAGCGGTTGGGGGTGCAGGCTGCTTTTAGAAGTGAACTGGAGAAATATCTCAAGGCCGTGGAGTGAGTGCTGTTGTGGGGGGCGGCTTCCAAAACACGCTCCTTCGGCACATCCATGTGGCGCTTGGGCTCCGCCCCTCAGCGCTAATGCTCCTGCGTCGCACTGAGGGTCCTGGGCAGGCCGTCCATGGCCTGCCCGTGAAGAGCTTCTCGCTCTTCACCCATGGCTCCGCACAGTTTTGGAAGCCGCCCCCCACAACAGCACACCGAGCATTGAGTTAACTGAGGCTATTAATCCACTCCGTCACTCCGTCAGACGCACTCTTACGGATAATCCTGGCTCGTGAAACAGAGGCTGGCTCTCCCGGATCAATCACCGTAATGGGCACGTCGAAGTCAACTTCATAGACCAGACCAGCGGCAGGATAAACCTGCAAAGAAGTCCCGACAATCAGCAGGTGATCGGCGGTGCGGACCAACTCGGCCGCCTTCTCCAGCATCGGCACTTCCTCGCCGAACCAGACGATATGGGGTCTGAGCTGGGCACCCTCGTCGCAGGTATCACCGGGACTGATATCCCGGTAGCCGATGTCATACACCAGTTCCGGGAAGCGGGAACTGCGGGCCTTGGTTAATTCACCGTGTAGGTGGATCACGCTGGAGGAACCACCGCGTTCGTGAAGGTCGTCCACATTCTGGGTGACGATCGTGACCCGATACCTTTCTTCCAGCTCACCCAGCAGGCGGTGGGCCCGATTGGGCCGCGCAGACTCAAGCTGGCGGCGGCGTTCGTTGTAAAACCGCAGCACCAGTTCCTGGTTGCGTTCGAAGGCTTCCGGGGTGGCCACATCGTACACACTGTGCTGCTCCCACAGCCCGCCGTTGTCACGGAAGGTGGAGAGTCCGCTTTCGGCGCTGATGCCAGCGCCTGTCAGTACAACGATGTGATCCTGCATCTCAGTCGAACATCTTGCCCGGGTTGATGATACCGTTGGGGTCGAAGACCTGCTTGATGCCCTTCAGGTAGGCAATCTCGGCTTCACTGCGGGTGTAATGCAAGTAGGGTTTCTTGGTCATGCCCACGCCGTGCTCGGCGGAGACACTGCCCTGGTATCGCTCGACAATCTCGAACACCCACTTGTTGACCTGCTGGCACTTCTCGAAGAAATCCTCTTTCGCCATGTCTTCCGGCTTAAGGATGTTCAGGTGCAGGTTGCCATCGCCGATGTGGCCGAACCAGATGATTTCGAAATCCGGGTAATGCTCGTTCACCACGGCGTCGATTTCCTGCAGGAAGCCCGGCACCCTGGACACCACCACGGAAATGTCGTTCTTGTAGGGCGTACGCGGCGCGATGGATTCGGAGATCCGCTCCCGCAGCTGCCACAGGTTGTTGGCCTGGGTTTCGCTCTGGCTGATCACTCCGTCCAGTACCCAACCGTTCTCCACGCACTGCTCGAACAGGGTCATGGCGTCATCCATTACCTGATCCGATACCGCTTCGAATTCCAGCAACGCGTAATACGGAGCCTCGGTTTCGAACGGCGCCTGCACCTGGCCGTGGGCCAGCACATGCCCCATGGCCTCGTGTGAGAAGAACTCGTAGGCAGTCAGGTCGATCTGCTTCTGGAACGTCTGCAGCACATCCATGGTGTTGGTCAGGTCATTGAGACCCAGCACCAGAACCGTCAAGTTGTCCGGTTTGCGGGACAGCTTCATGGTCGCTTCGGTGATAAAGCCCAGCGTGCCTTCGGCACCGATAAACAGATGACGCAGGTCGTAACCGGTGTTGTTCTTTTCCAGATCCTTGTTCAGGTCCAGGATATCGCCCTTGCCGGTCACCACCTTGAGGCCGGCGACCCAGTCACGGCTCATGCCGTAGCGGATCACCTTGATGCCGCCGGCATTGGTGGACAGGTTGCCACCGAGCTGACTGGAGCCGGCGGAGGCAAAGTCCACCGGGTAATACAGACCATTTTCTTCTGCGAATGTCTGCAGCTGCTCGGTCACTACACCGGCCTGACAACGCACGGTGCGGTCACTGGCACTGAAGTCCAGAATCTGGTTCATGTTATCGAACGCCACCACCACTTCACCGTTAGCGGCAACTGCACCGGCGCTCAGGCCGGTACGACCACCGGAGGGCACCAGTGCCACCTGGTTCTCATTGGCGAACTTCACCAGCGCCTGCACCTGCTCCGTTGTCTTTGGCAGCACAATGGCCAGCGGCTTCGGGGGATAAATTTTGGTCCAGTCTTTGCCGTAGTTTTCCAGGTCTGCCGGATCGGTCAGCACTTTACCGGGGGCATCCCCTGCGGCAATCAGCTCTCTCAGCGAAGCGATAATCTGTTCGGATGTCATGAAGCTATCAGTCTCGTAAGGGTTGGACGGCGGGCCTGCATTCAGCGAATCACGGGGCAATTGATTCAGGCAATCCGACGCGCTGTGAAAATCTGCGTTTATGGTATCATACCGCCCCTGTTCTGTGAGCCAGCCCGACGATCCTGGCTCCAGGTCATTTCACGTGACGAAAGGTTCGGAAGCAAGCCCATGTCAAATACGTCTCTCGAAAAGAGCAAAATCCGGATCCTGCTGCTGGAAGGCGTGCATCAATCTGCCATTGATACCCTGAATGCCGCAGGCTACACCAACATCGAGTACCTGACTCACTCGCTGGCCGAGGAAGACCTGATTGAGAAGATTGCCGATGCGCACTTCATCGGGATCCGCTCGCGCACCCAGCTGACCGAGAAAGTATTTGATGCCGCCCAGAAGCTGGTGGCAGTGGGTTGTTTCTGTATTGGCACTAATCAGGTGAACCTGCAGGCAGCGACCCGCCGGGGTATCGCCGTATTCAACGCCCCCTTCTCAAACACCCGCAGCGTGGCCGAGCTGGTACTGGCACAGGCTATCCTGCTGCTGCGCGGCGTTCCCGAGAAAAGTGCGAAGGCCCATCGCGGTGAATGGCTGAAGTCTGCCAAGAACAGCTACGAGATTCGCGGCAAGAAGCTGGGCATCATCGGCTATGGCAACATCGGTACCCAGTTCAGTGTCCTGGCCGAAGGCCTGGGCATGGACGTTTACTTCTACGACGTGGTCTCCAAGCTGCCGATCGGTAACGCCACTCAGGTGGGCACCCTGCAGGAACTGCTGAACATCTCGGATGTCGTCAGCCTGCACGTGCCGGAAACCCCATCGACCAAGTACATGTTCAAGGCCGAACAGTTCGCCCAGATGAAGCCCGGCTCCATCCTGATGAACGCCTCCCGTGGTACCGTCGTGGATATTGACGCCCTGGCGGATTCCCTGCGGAGTGGCAAGCTGCTGGGCGCAGCGATCGACGTATTCCCGGTTGAGCCCAAGTCCAATGACGAGGAATTTGTTTCTCCGCTGCGGGAGTTCGACAACGCGATCCTGACCCCGCACGTTGGCGGTTCAACCATTGAGGCCCAGGAAAACATCGGCCGTGAAGTGGCGGAAAAACTGGCGATGTACAGCGACAACGGCACCTCCGTATCCTCCGTAAACTTCCCGGAAGTGGCGTTGCCTTCGCACCCGAATCAGCACCGCCTGCTGCACATTCATGAGAACGTGCCGGGCGTGATGTCGGAGATCAACCAGGTGTTCTCGGAAAATGGCATCAACATCTGCGGCCAGTATCTGCAAACCAAGGAAGACATTGGCTACGTGGTGATCGATGTCGACAAGGAATACGGTGAGCTGGCGCTGGAGAAACTGCGCCACGTGAAGGGCACCATTCGCTGCCGCGTTCTGTTCTGATCAGGTCGCCGGATAGCCCATAAAAAACGGGAGCCTCGGGCTCCCGTTTTTTTATTCTGCCTGCGGCAAGTTCAATGCAATTATTGAGGCGCGTGCAGCAACAGATTCGGCGAACCTGCCTTGATACCACTCAGCACATTCGTCGTCGCCATCTCCAGAATGGCGGAACCCACCTGGTCCGGACTCAGGCCGCCCTGATCACCCAGCACCAAGGCCGCAACGCCAGCTACATGGGGCGACGCCATCGAAGTACCGCTGATGGTGTTGGTTTCGGTGTCAGTCTGATACCAGGCCGCCGTGATGTCGGATCCCGGCGCAAACAGGTCCACACACTCACCGTGGTTGGAGAACGACGAACGCTGATCCTCGCGGGTGGTACTACCCACGGTAACAGCCTCCGCTACACGGTTTGGAGAACCGGAGCAGGCATCGGCATCGCTGTTACCGGCGGCAACAATAAACGTCACGCCTTTCTGAATCGCCCCCTTCACTGCAAAATCCAAGGCGTCTGAATCGCCACCACCCAGTGACATATTGGCAACCGCCGGCGCCTGATGGTTTTCTGCAACCCAGTCCACACCAGCAATCACGTCAGCATTCGAACCGGCACCTGAACAGTCCAGCACCCGCACTGCAGCCACAGACGCTGCCTTGGCAACACCATACTCGGAACCCACTGCGGTGCTGGCCACATGAGTACCATGACCATTACAGTCGGTTGTATCCGTGGGGTCGGATTCCCCTCCGGCGTTCAACAGGGACCCGATCAAAGGCAAACCGCCCAGCCCCAACAATCCGGTGTCGCTTGCAGCAAAGTTGCGCCCCTCAATCACCCGACCGGAAAATTCCACGTGGCTGTCCCGCAGCCCCGTGTCGATGATATACACGTTAGCGCCCGCGCCAGCAGACGCCGGATAGCGGTAAAACTCATCCAGCGGCAAAAACTGCTGATCAATGCGGTCCAGTCCCCAGGGGGCACCCTGTTGAACTTCCGAGTTGGCGGCAACCACGCGATCCGGCTCAACAGCCAGCACACCCGGCAGTGAGGACAGCAGCTCAGCCTGCCCTTCGGTTAACTCGACGGCAGCGCCGGTCAGTGCGGTGCTATAGAGATGAAGAATGTCTCCACCGCCAACAGCCAGCAGCAGGGATTGGACACTCGCTTGCAAGTCCGCCAATCCGAGCAGGTCGGGCAACTGAGGGTCCAGTGTCAGGATATAGCGACCGGGCAGAACATCACCCGCCTTCAACTCCTGCTGGGTGGACTCTTCAGTAGTATTTCCGGTCAACCCCAAAAGACCACCATGGAGTGCCGGGGCGGAAGCGACTAAAGACACACCGAGACAAACGGCGGGAAGCATTCTATTGATCATAGTGCACGTCCTGTTTGGTTATTCTGAATTTCTTAGCGTGACAATCTGTCACAAGCGGCATGCCCCCCAACATAGCAGCGAAGGCCAAAGTGTGATCAGGTTAACGTTATTTAACGCTACGATTTCTGTTTTACACTTGAGAAACGGCCAATAACGTCCATGGTTATTAGGGAAAGGGTTGATTCAATTCGCTCGCGCATCCCAAAACAGGAGCAGACTATGTCACTGAAGGATTCCCTGCTGACCAAGCTGGAAACCCAGACTGAACGCTGGAGCAAGCAGATCGACAGTCTCAGGGCAGACGCTGAACACAAAATGGCAAAAGCCAAAGACGACCAGGCCGAAGCGGAAATTCAGAAAGAGTTCTCCGAGAAGGTGCAGAAACTGGAAGACCGAATCGAGGACGCCCGTAAAAAACTGGGAGAAGTGCGGGACTCCGGCGAAGACCGGCTTCAGGACCTGAAAGACCGCATTGATGAGTGGCTTCCCAGCAACACCAACTAAACATGAAAAAGCCCCGGCACCTCACGGCACCGGGGCTTTCCTACCCGAAACGAACCTTACTGCATCGGCACCAGAGTCAGCTCAACCCGACGGTTCTGCTCCCGCCCCGCTGCCGTATCATTGGACGCGATCGGATAACGCGGGCCATAACCGACTGCCCGGGTACGCTTGGGCTCAACACCCTGATTGAGCAGGAAGTCCCGAACGGAACCGGCACGGCGCTCACTCAACAGCTGGTTGTAGTTCTGCGAACCGGTGCTGTCAGTATGACCATCGATCTGGATGATGGTCTTGTCGAACTCTTTCAGTACCAGCCCAACGGACTTCAAGGTGTTGCTGAAGGAAGGCTTGATCGTGGACTGATCGGTATCGAAGGTGATGTTGCCCGGCATGACCAGCTCAATCTCATCGCCGTTACGCACAACCCGCACGCCCGAACCTTCCAGTTTGCGGCGAAGCTCAGCTTCCTGTTTGTCCATGTAATAACCGATACCACCACCAACGGCAGCACCACTGGCGGCGCCGATCAACGCACCCTTGCCACGGTCGCTTTTACTGGATGTAGCCGCACCTACCGCGGCACCACCGATAGCGCCAATGATGCTGCCCTTGGTGGCGCTGGAGGTTTTCTCTTCCCCGGTATACGGGTCATAGGTCATACAGCCACCCAAACCAACGGTGGCGACCGCAAATGCGAGAATAGTCTTTTTCACAGCTTACTCCTGGCTTTTTTATCCCTAGCAGGCCTCTGAAAGAGTACCCGCCCGGTCGTTTGAGAAGGTATCAATAATGGTATTGAATACCGTCGATTGCAGATCCTGTGCTTCGTTTACCAAATGATGACGACCATCCGGAATACGAAGTTCCTCCACTGAGGAAAATTTATTACGGATGATTCGCAAATTGTGCTGCCAATCGACAGTCAGGTCCTTTTCACCCTGAACCACCGTGACCGGAAAATTTACCGGTCTGGCAGACTCAATGTGGGGCACCCATCTCCGTAGGGCCGATACCCAGTCCACATGAACCGCCCGCGCCTGGAGCGGATCGTGCTCTTTCAGGAATCGCAGGAACCGCGTGTTACCGCTGTTCTCGGCAAACACCCGACGCCACCGCGTCAGGAACGGCCTAGCCAGGCTGTGTAGAACCTTTGCGCCCAGCCACCCCATGGGCCTGATCAGTGGCGCCAACAACACAACCTGACGAAAATCCGACGTCTGCTGGTCATGCTGATTCGACAACAGGTAATCGATCAGGATAGCCCCTCCGGTGCTCTGCCCAACCGCATACCAGGGCCCCCTCACCATACCTTTCATCCGGGCTATCACCTCGGATAACACCGCCTGGTATTCCAAAAAGCTGCCGATAGCCGCCGGCGTGCCACTGGACAGTCCGTGGCCCGGCTGATCATAGGACAGAACATCAAACCCTGCCCCCAGGCAGCGGTCGATCAACTGGCTGTAGAGTCCCACATGGTCAAAGTACCCATGAAGGATAAATACGGTGCCCTTTGATCTGGTCGATTCCGGTGACCGGAAATAATGCACCATGACCTGGTGCCGTCCGGCACTTACATGCCCCTGATGGTAGCTTACCTCGGGATGTTCCACCCAGAGATCCAAGCCATAATATCGGCAATACGCCACCATCTCTTCCCCCAGTTCCCGGGGAGCAGACGGATCAAAAGGCGCAAGCCGGTCCAGCAATGAGCTGCGATTCCAGTCCGGAATTTCTATGGTATCTGTTTTCCAGTACACGTAGAGTTACACGCTTGTCATTTAAGGTGATTCAAGATGGCCCAGACGCCCCTTGTTCGCTTCAACTTCCGCCATTAGGTTAGCACACCGCCGTATCATCACGGACAGAACCGGAACATTTCCATGGAGAACCCCATGTTGCAACATCTGCTCGAATCCAGTTTAAGACAAACCATGAACCGCATGGTTCGTCCCCTGCTGCACCCGGCAGTACCGGTCCCTCTCCAGCGCACAGTCATTGCCCAGGCTTATCGCAGCTCCATTCCGCCCAGAGGCTGCAGGTTCGACAAAGTCACCGTTGGTGGCATCAACGCAATCCGCACCCGTCATGGAGCAGGTGAGGCAGGCATTGTGCTCTACCTGCACGGTGGTGGCTATATTATCGGATCGCCTTCCACCCACAGGGGTATTACCGGCCATCTCGCAAAGGCCAGTGGCCACACCATCATTGCACCGGATTACCGCCTGGCGCCGGAGCATCCGTTTCCCGCAGCCCTGGATGATGCCGAATCCGCTTATGAAGGTTTGTTAAAGGAGGGGCACGCCCCTGCCTCTATTGCCATCGCCGGCGATTCCGCCGGAGGTGGTCTGACCGTCGCACTGGCTATGCGGCTCCGAGACAAGGGCCGACCACTGCCTGCCTCGCTTACGGTGTTCTCGCCCTGGGTCGACCTGACGCACCAGCAGCTTTATTCTCCAGAACGTGAACCCGTCCTGCAGCCTCGCTGGATCGAGAAAGCAGCCAGACTCTACGTCGGCAAGGAATCCAGAACCAATCCCCTGATATCGCCCATCCATGGCGACCTCAGTGGCTTACCCCCGCTGCTGATCCAGGCTGGCAGCGAGGAAATTCTCCTGAACGATGCCCAACGGTTGTCAGAACGCTTTAACCAGCACGACAGCGAAGCCACACTGGAGATCTATAACAGCCTTTGGCATGTATTTCATGTCCATGCGGGCCAGCTGGACCGCGCCACTAATGCCCTGGCCGGCGCGGCGGCGCACATCAATCGCCACCGGGCAACGTGATCTCCCCCCGCACCAGCGCCTCCTTGCGGGCGCGGGGCCACCGCTTGAGCTGCCACTCCAGCCGGGATGCGACACTGCGGTCGCTGACCCTGGCAGTGAACACCAGCTCAAGTGGCCCTTTTCCTCGCAGGCTTCTTGCCCCTTTGGGGCTACCCGCCTGATGTTCAGAAAACCGGCGATCCACATTCGTGGTTATACCGGTGTACAGTGCTCCCCGTGCGGTCCGCACCATATAGACGTACCAATGACTCATACACTTTCCGCCTGTGAAACGCGCTCCCTGACCTTGCGCTGCTGAACCCAGAGCCCGGCCACGATCAATACCAGACCAATGTAGGTCGACGGTAAAATAACCTCCCCCAGTATCAGGGAAATAAACACCAGGGACAGAAATGGGGAAATAAAAATCAGGTTACTGACCCGCGACGTGTTTTCCGCCTTCTTCATGGCGTAGGACCACAACACAAAGGCAACACCCATTTCGAATACACCCACATAAACGGCAGCAGCAACCGCAGTCCCCGGCACGATGTCGAAACCATCGGTGAACGCGCATATCACGGCGATAACGGGAAGGGCGCAGAGGAAATTCAGGAACAGCCCCACCACCGGATCACGGGTATCGCGGGTGGCGATGATCCAGTAGGACGCCCAGATCAGTGTGCTTCCAATGGCCAGCCCGACCCCGAAAGGATCGGAGAATGTCAGTGACAGGACATCCCCCCGGGTGGCTATAACCACCACCCCGGCGTAACAGATCAGGCCCGCGATAATATCCAGGCGACGCAGCCGCTGCCCAAGAAAAGGCACGGACATGTAGGCCAGCACCAGAGCCCAGGTGTAGTTCAATGGCTGGGCTTCCTGGGCGGGCAGGCGGTCGAAAGCGCCAAACAACACAAAATAATAGAGACAAGGGTTGATCAGCCCCAGTCCCATGGACTGCAGGCACTGTTTGCGACTCAGTGAGAGAACCAGGTGCCAGCGCCCCTGCACCATCAGAATTGTCGCCATCACGATCACCGATGCCGCACAGGCAATGACCAACATCTGAACCGGAGACAATTCGCGCAGGGACAGCTTGAACGCGGTGGCGACGGTGGACCAGAGAAGTACCGTAGCCAGTCCATACAACATTGCCTGTTTCTGGTTAGTCATTCTTTTTCCAGCGCCGGGGAGTATCACGAAAAGGCCAATCTGCCAGATTGCTCTACTGTAGTCGAGACGGGATGCGACACCCATTTTTTCCCGAATGAAAGCCGACCACGAAGACCTCTATCTTGTGGTACCTTGTACCGGGAGCATCAGACCGGAAATTCATTGGAGACACAGACATGCCATCATTTCGCCCCGGGCTAACCCTGTTATTCGCAGCAGTACTGGCCACGCTGGCAGGCTGCTCGAAACCGCAACAGGAGAAAGCGGCCGAGGCAAACGGATCGAATAACGGCGTGCCTGACTACCCCGTCACCTGGCGATTTGCGCTGGAAGAGATTGAGGGCAGCGTCCAGCATGTCTATGCCAATGAACTCAAGGAGCGGATCGAAAGCATTTCCGAGGGCAATATCAAGCTGGACGTTTTCCCCTATGGTTCGCTGGGCACGTCAGCCCAACTGACAGAGCTGACGCAGGACGGCTCCGTTCATCTTGCCTTCGCTTCTCCCGGACATCTGGCTGACGCCATCCCGGAAGTGGGTGTGTTTACCCTGCATTATGTGTTGTCCGACCACAATGACGTTAATCGCCAGCTCCTGGCCAGCGACCAGCTACTGGACCTGTTCAGCGCCCCCTATGCCGAGCACAACATGAAGCTCCTGGGCTTTGTGCCGGAGGGCTGGATGGTGTGGACCGCCAATAAGCCCCTGCGCACCCCCGAGGACTTTGACGGACTCAAGATACGCACCATGACGGCCAACCTGGCAAAAGAAGCATTCCGGGCTTACGGTGCCGATCCCCAGCCAACCCCCTACTCCCAGGTCTACAGCGATCTACAGTTACAGCGGATTGATGGCCAGGCCAATCCGATCTTTGCCATTGAGGAAATGGGCTTCTATGAGGTCCAGAACACCATGACCTTTGCACGGCCGGCTCAGTTCATTGCATCGGTGGTCTCTAATCGCGAATGGTATGAGGCCCTGCCTGATGAACAGCAGCAATGGCTGGATGACGCCCTCACCAAGGTTGCCCGGCTGATTTACCGTAAACAGGCGGAGCTGAACGAGTCCAGGCTGCTAAAAATCACCGAGGACAGCAATATCTCGTTGGTGAAGCTGACCGAGGAGGAACGTGATCGTTTCCGTGAAGTCAGCCTCAGCGCCCGGGAGGCCTACGTCGAACGAGTCGGTGATCGCGGCGAGGACATACTCAATACGATGCTGGACATGATCGCCAAGCGGGAACAGGAACTGACCAGCTCAAACAGCGGCGACGGGTACTGACACCATCCGCACACCCTCCGACGCCAGGGCTTCTGCACCCCGTGCTGTCAGGTCCGTTATAAACCGGAACTGCTCCCTGGGTGCCAGGGGATAGGCCTTGACCTTGTACTGCATGCCATAGGCAGTATTCCGCACCGTCACTGCTACTGGTTGCCAGGTTTTCACCAGCGGACTGGTGTAAGCCATATCCCGCAGAAGTGCCAGAACAGTACTGACATCATGGTGGGGCTCAACGTGAAACTCCGTCACGCACATCAGGTTGTCAGTACCATCATTACCGTTGGCGATCAGGGCAGTCCAAAGGGTGCTGTGAGGGATGATCACCACATCGTCGTTCGGAGTGACGATCTCCGCTGAACGGGTGCCGATAGATTTTACTTCCCCGTATTGCCCGTTGACCTCTATCCAGTCACCCGGACGGTATGGCATCTCATACAGCGTCACGATTCCGGCGATCAGACTGTTAGCGTAATCCTTGAAGGCAAAACCCAGGGCGAGGCCCAAGGCGCCAAATATCGCGACCATGTTCTCGAACGAAGGCTCCACCAGAACCGGCACCACGAGAACGATCGTGGCCACGATGACCAACAACCGCAGCAGGGGAACGGAGGCCAACAGGTATAACCGTGGTTTGCCGCCCAGAGTCTGCGCCACACGCGGCAGCAGGTTCTGCACCAGCATGATCACGATTGAGGCCAGCACCACCAGGAATAACGCTTCCAGCAGCGCCTCGGTCGTGATGCCGGAAAATGCGCCACTCAAATCAAGATCACCCATACACCACTCCTGTCAAAAAGCATCAACGGGAAAACCGCCGCTCTGCAACTGTCTGCGTATGGCGGGGTAGCCCAGAGGCGTGACCCGCCATACCCCGTCACTCTCGTGGTACTCGATCAGATCCGCCCTGAGTAATCGATTCAGCGCCGGGGCAACCTCATGCCCCTTCATCCCGGTCACCAACTCAAGACGATCTTCGCCCAGTCCATCGTGCAGCAACAAGGCATGGAGGATGAACTCAAGCCCACGACCAGCGGCAGATGGCACCACGGGAAGACTGAGTTTATTCAGCGGAGCAATCCAGCACTGGGCGCGTTCCCACTGGCGATCCCCGCTCTCGTGCGACTCCCGTTGTTCTTCTTCAGGCCTGGCACGCAGCGCCTTCTGCCAGACCCCCAGCGCAACCCCGGGAATCCCCCTGGACAGGGCAGCCAGATCGCGAAGGAAATTCGCCGATTTTTGCCCCTCTCCCAGGGCACCAGGGTCGGATGGGAGTACCCATAACCCAGTATCGGCCATTCTAGCCACGACCCCGGATTCACTGGCCGGGGCCGCCAGACTGCCCAGCCAGAGGCCAAGCTTGCCTGCGTCCATGGGGGCCGGCGTCAGCGGCTGAAAACGCGCGTCAGGCAGGTAATAACTCCAAAATTGCCAACACCAGCTGGAGCAACCAATCAAACCTTCTCCAACCTCCTCGGCGGCAACCCGTCGCAAAAGCTCCCGCACCAGCGCCAGTCCGGAGCGGTGCCTTAGCCAGAAATCCGCCAGCTCGGGAATCACCCAGGGAGCCGAGAAATCACATGCATCCCACCATTCGCCAGCGTCACTGTCGGACATCAGCAGGTTATCGGGGGGCTTGATGAGCCGCCTGGAACCAACAGAATTATCGTCCGCCAGTAACTGAAGGGCCTTTCGCACACCGGAAAAAGGCGGAGCCACAAGAACACTCACCGGATTATTCACCTGACTTTCCGCTACCGATTGCAACAAAAGCCTGGCGATGCGGCCATAATCGGGATCGGGGGCAAAGCGCTCAATCTGGCCCAGAGACAGCGCAGGAAGATCATCCAGACTCTGAAAGGCTTCATCATCCGGAGAAAGTCCGGCACTTACCTGAGCCCAAGTATTACGTATGGCGTCCTTGATCGAACGATGAACGGATGTTTCGGGAAGCCGCCATTCCTCCAACGGAATCAGGCCCCCAGGCAGTTGCGGATGATTTGTTTCCTCTTCGGCAACTTTGGCCAAGCAACACTCTCCCTCACAACAATAACAAGATGGGAACTACTCCGGCACCAGCCAATCCATGGACGCAGACACTGCCAGGCAATCGTCACCCGAAACATCCGCCAGCATGGCCGTAAGGCGTTCGCCAAAGCCCCAAGGGGGATTAACAACCAGCATGCCTGACCCCACCATGCCCCTGCCTGGCGGGCGCTTGAGATGCATTTCGCTACAGAGAACCCGTGACACCGGGCCATCCACGACCGCCTGCTTCAAGGCCTGTTCCGGGCCAGACCCCAGTATCGGATACCAGATAAGATAGACGCCGTGACGGCATTTACGCCAGGCGCTGGCCAGAGTATCCGCCACTGCGCCGTAATCGGATTTTACTTCATAGGAGGGATCGATCAGCACGAACAGTCGCGGTAAGGGCGGAGGCAGCTGACGCAGCAGGCCACGCAGGCCATCTTCACGAAACACCCGGATCTTGCCCCGCCCTGCCCAATCCTCCAACTGCCGTCCCTCGGTTGGATGAAGCTCGAACGTGGTCAATGAATCCTGGGGGCGTCGAAAGCGCTGGAACCACTCCGGCGAACCGGGGTAGCGGTCGAGGGTTGCGCTACCCCGGTTAATGTCCGTGAGCGCTGCAATCAACGGCTGCCAGTCTTCACTCAGTGAAGAAGCCTGATCGCCGGCAAGTGCCCATAGCTTCTGGATGCCCTGTTCCGCTTCACCTGTTTTCAGTGATCGCTCGCTGTGTAAATCATACAGTGCACTGCCGGCATGAGTGTCGAAACAGGCGATACCGGATGGTTTGGCCTGCAACATCCGCAGTGCGAGGACCTGAGCCGCGTGTTTCTGGACGTCGGCAAAGTTGCCGGCATGAAAACCGTGGAGATAGCTGAGCATGAAGCATCCTGTAGCGATCGGTCATCGTATGTCCGCATTAGGCCCGAAGATCGGAAAGGGAGCAAGCCAACTGGGGCCCGCGCGCCGCCCCTGTTATCATTCCGGGCGGATCCTGGTTTCCATAGGAGGCACACTTGTCAGCAAAGCCCAGCAATGCAGCAGAACAACTCTACGCCCTGATCGCCAACGAGGAAGACGCCAGGGTCTGCAAGGACATTCCCGATGAAGCCTGCCGTGAGGTGCCCCGCAATTTCTTCCTGATACTGGCCAGTAATGTCCTGACCAAGCTCGGTGATTTGTTGATCAGCCCGAAAACTGTCCTGGCCTGGCTACTGAGCGCGGTCGGTGCCCCCGCACTGGTGGCCTGGCTGGTGCCGATCCGGGAGTCAGGGTCCATGGTGCCGCAGATGGTCATTGCGGCGTGGGTACGGCGCAAGCCCATCAGGAAGTGGTTCTGGACACTGGGCAGTTTCGGCCAGGCGCTCAGTGTCGTGGCGATGGCGGCCAGCGTCTGGTTCTTCGAAGGGTATGCCGCTGGCGGCGGTGTCATTGCCGCGCTGGTGGCCTTTTCCCTGACACGGGGCTTCTGCTCGGTCTCGATGAAGGATGTGCAGGGTAAGTGCATTCCGAAGACCCGCAGGGGGCGCCTGTCCGGCCTGGCAACCACCATCGGCGGCTCAGCCACCGTGGTGCTGACAGTTCTCCTGTTCTGGGATCGCGGTGATCCCGGCATCGCGTTCTATGCCTTGCTCCTACTGCTGGCCGCCGCGCTGTGGATGATGGCCGGTTTCCTTTTTGCAGGCATTCAGGAGCATCACGGCGAAACAGGCGGTGGCGGCAACGCTCTCACGGACGCATTCAAGAGCCTGTCACTGTTACGGGACGACGCACTTTTTCGCCACTTTGTCATAACCCGCGCTCTATTGCTCTGCTCCGCTCTGGCCTCACCGTATTTTGTAGTGCTAGCGCAAAAGGGAGCAGATAACGGCTGGCTGCTGGGAACATTTCTCCTGGCCAGCAGCATTGCCAGTTCTATCAGCGCCAGCATCTGGGGTTGGATGGCGGACACCTCCAGCCGCCGGGTTATGATCCGCGGCGCCGCCATTGCCAGTGCTTTCTGTCTTCTGGTGGGTGCAACCGTTCTTTTAACCGGACAACAAAGTGAGAGCGTCTGGTTCTATCCGATCGCCTTTTTTATCCTGAGTATCGCCCACGCCGGCGTCCGCCTTGGTCGCAAGACCTATTTGGTTGATATGGCTGGGGGAAACAAACGAACCGATTATACCGCCGTCAGCAACACCGTTATCGGAATCCTGCTGCTGATGACAGGAGGATTCACTGCCCTGATTGCATTGATTTCGGAGGCAGCGGTCATCCTGACACTTGGCTTAATGGGGATGGCAGGGACTCTTAGCGCTGTCCGACTGCAGGAAGTGACTGGAGATTGACCCAGAATACCTTGACCTACGTCACAAAAAACAATGATTTGTAACACACAACACGTAGTATCCGTGATAGCCGAGGTCGGTTCATGGGCATCGGTAGCAAAGGAACGCTAAACAATTTCGCGTTTTAGTTCTGAAGTTAATATCCATTGAGGATTGAACATGCGAGACCCAAAAATTCCGTCGAGCCACACCAACCGACTGATCCACACGGCATTCGGCTGGTACGCCCTCACACGTGAACAGTCCGATCTGGGTCCGTTCTCCAGCAAGCAGGAAGCCTCTGAGGCCTTGAGTCGCCATATTCACATCTATAAAGGTGTGAACACCCGTACAGACAGCGCCGACAAACCACATTCCGGAATTTCACTGCACGATTCAGCACACTGCCACAAAACCAATTGTGCCCTGTGTGCCGAAGCGTATATTATCCGCCAGGGGATGGTCGCTTCGTGACAATGGATCAAAACCGACTGGATGAGGGCGAGCAGGAGATGCTCGTTCCTCGACACCGGCGACACAGAGTCAGCATTGCCCTTTTCGTATTCCTATCTGGTTTGGCAGCCATTAACTGGATAAGCCCGCTTTGATGTCTGTCAGACATGAAAAAACCCGCACGCATTGCGGGTTTTTTCATGTTAATAATCCACTGCCCTATGGCGAGATTGGATCCTCACTGGCGCAGATTGCAATGACGCCCAACTGAACCAGGATATCAATACCGCCGACACCTACAGTCACTTCATTGAAGTCCTCTGTCGTATCGAACACAAGGAACCCAGCATCCCCTTCATTCAACTGACCCAGAAGATCCAGATCTGCGAGAGTCAGATCCGTAAAGGTTTCTTGCACTGTCCCGTTCAAGCCGGTAGTCACCGTAATGCTGCCAAGCAATGACAGGCTCAAGAGTTGATCAGGTTCAGTGACAGCTACACCCAACCTGTTCGGGCCATCGTAGATCTCGCCATTATCAACTGCATCAAGGTCAACAGTGCCAACCAGGTTAAGCGGCACATTGATCGTTGCAGAGTTCAGGAAATTGGTGTCAACAACATTCTCAGGGTTATCAACACATCCGCTCAAACACAGTAGCGATGCATCCCCAGTGGCCACTGCATCAGGCGCCTGGAAAGGCTTGAATGGAGCGCTATCGGCGGTACCGCAGGAATAGGCAGTTTCAGGATCACTATCCTCGACCGGATCACATGCATCACCAATTCCATCACCATCCGTGTCAGTCTGGCTGCTGTTAGCGGTGTCAGGGCAGTTATCTTCACTGTCGGAAACACCATCACCATCACGGTCGCTCGTGTCCTCGCACGCATCACCTACGCCATCACTATCGCTGTCTTCCTGGCCCGGATTAAAAGTGTCGGGACAGTTATCGTCGACATCCTTAATGCCGTCGCCATCAGTATCTGCATCTGCAGCAGTACAATCAGGGGCGGCGTTACGCGGGCAAGCATCGAAGGAGTTGTCGACGCCGTCTCCATCAATGTCAGCGTCGCAGGCATCACCGATACCGTCACCATCCATATCTTGCTGATCGGGATTTGGCACCAGAGGGCAGTTGTCATCAATATTAACAACACCATCGCCATCTTCATCCAATTGCGCCGCGTCACCACCAACAGCACCAGATCCGGCATTACTATCCGACTTACAACCTGCCAAAGCCAGCAACGCCGTAAGCAGCAACCCGAGAGACCAGTTAAATCGAGTCATTCTCATTGTATTACTCCTATGACCAAAGCTCAGCGGGAGAGTACGTTGAATTCAACGCGACGATTCCGCTCTCGTCCTTCTTCCGTGTCGTTACTACGAATCGGATTGGACTCACCGTACCCGTTAGCGATCAACTGATCCGGATTAACTCCGAGATCGATCAGATAGTCGCGCACCGCATCAGCCCGCTGCTGGGACAGCTGCTGGTTATATGTCTCGGAACCAACGCTGTCTGTGTGTCCGGCCAATTCGACGTCCATATCCAGCTGGCCTTTGAGGGCATCAGCGGCACGGATCAGAATGTCTTTGGCATTGGCGGTCAGGCGGTTGGAGTTGAACTCGAAGGTAACGCCACGCAGAACAACGGACTGCTCCTGATCGGTATCTACACAGCCCACCGAATTCACATTCAGCCCTTCCAGAGTGTTCGGGCACTGGTCGACACCGTCAACCACACCGTCACCATCGGAATCAGCGAAGTCCTTCTCAACCACCACTTCACGTTCCACAACCGTTGTCTTCTCGACAATCTGCCTGCGCGTGGCGCCAATTGGAACCGTCAGTCCAAGGCTGAACTGGATGTCGGACTGACCATCGTCAAAGGAGTCATAGAAATAACGCGCGTCACCGCGGATGCGGAGCCCGGATTGCGTCAGTGGAGAGGTCATCAGACCGAGCCCGACGTTGGCAAAGCCGCCGAACTCACTTGAGGAATTATTGGCAACGTCATTGCGGGAGACACCACCGCCGATCAGGCCGTATGGAGTAAACTCCTTATCGCCAAAGAACCGGTAACTCAAGTCTACGCCCAGCCCCTGTTGATAGTAGTCCGTAAATGCCGACTGATCCGTTTCAATGACACCCGAGAAGCCCTGCGGCTCAACCCACCAGTGCTTATCCAACCGGATACCGTAAATGACCCTTACCGCAGAGCCATACTCATCGGTGCGCTCGCTGTCTGGCTCAATATAGACACCCATGACCGACAACTCCGTGGTGTGCTGGACGCTGTCAGCAGCCTTCGATATTTCCGGCACCAGCGTCACAAGCAAGCTTACAGCCAACAATGAAGGTATTTGTATCGGCTTCCTCATTCCAAGAGTTCTCCCTTTTATTGTCTGAACGGCAGCCAACATGCGAACTGACTCACACACTAACCTGCCTGAGTATAGAACAATTCCCGGCCCGAATTGGCTCGATTGCCGCGTACAAAAGACTACAAAAGCCATGACACTTTCGGGTGACACCCAAAGGACTAGATGGAAATCAAAAGAATGATCACGGGCAAGAGAAGTATTACTCTATTTATATCTTTGAATATTAGGGGTTTTTTCGAGTTTCTTGGGAGCGGAGTAAGATGGATGTCAACTTCGGGAAGACAGACCGTCAGAGAATTATCAAAATATTAGGTTTTTTCGCGACCATTTTTTGTCAAAAAAAATTCTAAGAAATCGATAACTTTTAATTGATCAAGGACGTAGATCACATAATTGTTGCTTTTAGTAACCTAAGGTGACTTTCCGTCATTCAGAGCCAAAGCGCCCTTCACAATCCGAAAAATCAGCCAGATGGAAATACCCAGCAAAACAAACCAGCCAATGATCAGCGGTGTGGTAACAATGCCGATCACCGTCCACAACAATCCGATCCAGAAAGTTCGAATTTGCCAGCGGAAGTGGGGCTCGATCCAGGTGCCTCTGACATCATCCATCTTGACGTAGTTGATGATGACGCCAACCAACCCGGTGATTCCTCCCAGGAAGAAAGACAACCCCTGCAGGATATAAACCAGCACGGCCAGGTTGCGGGCCGGATCTGACCGGCGGGCAACAGGATCGGAATCAGCGGGGATGAAATCGGGGTCAGTCACGGGCAACTCCAGTCAAATCGATGGCCGCAGTTTACCATAGGGCGGCAGACACGGAAGTGCCCGTCGCTTCAATGATCATCCGGACGGTACCCCACCCGGAAGCCACCCCAATGGCGACCGTTAACAAACACCGGCACTGACAGGTCATGCATGATTTCACCGGTATCCCGTCGATACGTCTGCAACAACATATCCTGGGTATGATTGCCACATCGAGCCCCGGTGCGATCGTTGAACAGGCGCTTGCTACGGCTTTTCACCAGGTCAACGTCGGGATCGCCAGTAGGAGCATGGGCAAAATTCCGGTTATGGGTTGGTACGTAACCATCCGGTGCCGCTGCGATGGCAAACACCACAGCATCGTGTGAATCTTTGACGACTTCCTGAACAGAAGGCAGGGATTGGTCGGTAAACTGGTCAAAGGCGCTGGAATATTTTTGGGGCCGGGTATTGAGGACCGGGGTCCGGGTTTTATCGAACAACGCTCCCTGGGTGATCTTGCCATCACGAATGGCCTGCTCGAACAGCTGACCGATCCGGTCCGCACCTTCCCTCGCCTGCTCGTAGAAGAACCGGTGATAGCTGGCATCGCTGTTAAGGGCAAACGCGGCATTCGCTTTCTCGGCCAACTCCATCAGGGTTGCCGCCTGTTCAGCCAGGGATTTCACGCTGCCGTCGCTTTCGGAAATCTGGTCACGAACCGTGCCGATGGCCGTAAACACCTGCTCAAGGCTCTGTTCATTGTTCTGATCATTTTCCGCAATTCGAACCACTTGCTGATGCAGGTGATCGGACTGATCACGAATCTGATCCAACTGCTCACCGACATTTTCGACAGAGTTAAGCCCTTCTTCGACACTTCGGGCAAGATCTTCAATACGGGTAACAATGAGTGCGGTGTCGTTGCGAATGTCCTGCAGGGTTTCAGCCACCTCGCCGGTAGCCTGGGCGGTTCGACCGGCCAATTGCCGCACCTCGTCCGCTACCACGGCAAAACCACGGCCCTGGTCTCCTGCCCTGGCAGCCTCAATAGCCGCATTCAAAGCCAGCAGGTTGGTCTGCTCGGCGATCCCCTGAATAGTGGTTGTGACCCCCTGAATCTTGTTGGACTTCTCGTTAAGCTCCTGGATCAGCCTGAGGTTCTCACCGGACTGCTGATGCACCACCCGCACGCTTTCAATAGCACCGGTCAATGCCTGGCGCCCCTCGGCACTGATCCGACTCGCCTGCTGCGCCATGGTCGCGGCGTCCGCCGCCTGACGGGATGACTCCCGGACGGTTTCCGTGATCTGACCGGTGTAGTCCGCCATCTGTGCGGTTTCTTCCACCTGACGGTCGAGCCGAATCTTGAGCTGATCCGCAGCGTAGGATACCTGGGCAGCGGAAATGGCATTCCTGTCGGCACTGCCGGAGAGGGTTTCAACCAGTGCTCGGCCAGCCCTGGCATCCGACACCAGATTGGCACACTGATCCCGGAGGGGATTCCCCTCGGACAGCTGGCCGGAGTTCAGCTCTTTCACCCCTCGCTCCACCGGCTCCAGCACGCGGATGACAAAATAAGTGGAAGCGGCCACCAAACCAACAATGATGCCTATGAACAGCGAGGCAGTGTCCAGTCCGGTCACTGACGCCACCAGTATGCCGATGCCCGCGATAGCAACCGCAAGGATTGCCCCCATAAAGACCACAGGTCGCGAAAGTAATGCCATGCCAACCTCGATAATGAGTTTTCTGAATCAGACTTGTTATTGAAGGCCATTTCGGAGCTTACTGAAGTGAGGTGGGTGAAGATCTCATACTTTAGTTGATTTGTTATCGTTCTACGGCACAGGGCGGCGCGTCTCCGGCAGTAAAACAAAAGCGGGCCGCTCAAGAGTGAGCGGCCCGCTTTTGTTGTCTGACGTGTTGGTTAGCCTAAGGCGATATAGGCTCAGACACCCACAACACGGCCATCATCCCTGGTCACGATGACCGTCGCATCACGGGGACGTGATTCATCGGCATTGGGCCAATTGCCCTGTGGATGCTGGATATTAACGAACATGGTCTTGCCATCGGGAGTCGTAACAACGCCGGTGACCTCGCAACCAACAGGGCCAACGAAGAAGCGACGAATGTCCCTCGTACGCGGATCAGCGGCCAGCATCATATTGTTGAGGTACGGCTCACTGGAACTCCCGTCGGTCTGGATCCACAGGCGGCCGCTGTAATCGAACCACAGGCCGTCCGGACTGTTAAAGTTGTTGGAATCATCAAGGGTCACAACGGCCTCGCCATCCACGACCGTTTCAGTGCCCTGCTCGCCAGCAAACACGAAGATGTCCCATTCGAATGCCGTGGCAGCGTGATCGTTGTCAGCTTCCATCCAACGGATGATGTGTCCCGTGCGGTTCTCAACCACCGGATTCGCGGCATTGACGTCGTCATACCCATCCTTGCCCCGGTTGCTGTTGTTGGTCAGGGTGAAATAGACCTCGCCCGTTCTCGGATCCACCGCCCCCCACTCCGGGCGATCCATGGTGGTTGCTCCAGCAATGTCTGCCGCCAGGCGGGTATTGAGCAGAACATCCTGCTGACTGTCAAAACCGTCAAAGGCAATGTCACCCACGTTGGTACCAACAGCGGCGGCCACCCTGGCAGCAAATTTCTCATCGTCCAGCGAGAGCGGCAGCCATTCTCCGCTACCATCTTCGTTGAAGCGCGCCACATACAGGGTGCCCTCGTTCAGCAGATAACCACCGGCGGTTGCCGCATAGTAGGGCTGTGCGGAAACGAACTTGTAGATGTACTCAAAACGGGAGTCGTCACCAGAATAACAGACCACCGGCTCCCCTTCTTTTGCCGGGGCGAAAATGACGCCTTCGTGACCAAAGCGCCCCAGGGCGGTCCGTTTCTGCGGCTTGCTCTCTGGCGTGAACGGATCAATCTCAACCATGAAACCATAGGTATTGGCTTCGTTCCGGTAATCCAGATCTGCGGATGCTTCCTTCACCGACACATCGAAGCGCAAATACTGGTCCTCAGCACTGTCGGCCAGCTCCCAATCGTAGCGGGACGCCGATCCCACACCGTGACGGACCTGTTCGCGAGGCTGGTTCGCATCGCTGTTGGCAAAGTAGCCGTGCCAGTTTTCTTCCGCTGCCAGGTAGGTGCCCCAGGGGGTGGGCCCCATGGAGCAGTTATTAAGCGTGCCACGGGTTTCACTGGCCGTTGGGCTGTATTTGGTGATCAGCTTTTCGTAACCGCGCAACGGTCCACGGATGTCCATTGGCGTGCCACCGGTGACCCTGCGATTAAAGGGGCTGCCGTGGACCACGCCCCACTCACCATCCGTGGATTGCTTGACATGAATAACGGAGACACCGTGGGCGGCGACTTCCTTGCGAATCTCATCCACCGGCCGGGTGCCGTCTTCTTTCCTGGTAGCGCCGGCGGGATGCAGCGCTGTCTGATTTATGTATTCGTGGTTCATCACCAGCAAACCTTCGGTGGAGCTGCTCCCGCCGGCTTTCTGGTCAATAGGGAAAAAGTGCATGCCATCGTGGTGCATGCCCACCTGATTTTCCTGATCTGCACCGGTATTGGTGCCATCCGGTCGATAGTCCGGATAATCGCCGGTCAGCGGCGTTCCCCAGGGAACAAAAGGTTGTGCGGTATAACCCTCGGGCACGACCACCTGGTTCGCATCAGAGACGGCGACAGCCTTGAATCCGAGTTCAGTTTCGCTTTGAGCGGCCCCCGAATCGCCGTTGCCGTTATCAACGTTGCCGTTGTCATCACTGTTATCGTCAGAGCAGGCCACCAGCCCCACTCCCATTAAACTGGTCAGAGCAGCACCCACGGTTCCTTTCATTACGGTACGCCGCTTCAGACGTGACGTCAGAACAGAGGTGAAGGTGGTGTTACCCGAGTGATTAACCACCGGCTCGTAATCCGGATCAAGATAATTGGGGTCCAGGTCTTGCTTGGCCATCAGTGCCTCTCTCATCAGGTTGTAGGTATATCGTGCTGAGAGGACAGTGTCAGGCCATTGAATGACAGACTGCAGACAAAACGAAGACCGTATTCTTAACGTTTTTTGACAACCCGTTTCGCCGGTCCATTCACAAAAAAGCCCGCTACGTCTTTACGGAGCGGGCTTTCAGCATTTGGCACTGGCTATCGCTTACTTGCTGTCGTCAGTGGCTTCCTCGTAGCTTTCTTGCATGGAATCGCCAGCCTCTTCCATCGCATCGCCAGTATCTTCAATGGCTTCGTCCATGGATTCACCGGCATCCTCCATCATGTCACCAGCGTTATCCGCAGCCTGTTCAAAATTGGCACCCTCGTCTTCCTGACTGCAAGCAGCAAGGCCCAGTGTCATCAACAGAGCCAGTGCACTTAAAGTTAGCTTGTTCATACCATGTCCTTTCGTTGGCGAATGTATACAACGCAGGCAAGTGTATGGCTGAGAAGGCACATGAGGCAATTACCGGCGGATTACCCTTCTGTTAGCTCTGACAGCCGGCAGAACACTATCCGGGCAGTTAACCAATACCGGCGGAGACCTCCATACCATCAACCATCACAACATGATCAAGACGAAGCATCTGCCCCCGCCCGATCAGTACGAATTCCTGTCCGGCCCGACTGAACAGATCACGAATGACATCATGAACAATCTGGACCTGACCGGCATCGTCCCGATACACGATCTCCAGAATCCGGGAGGAAAACAGGTGCTCACGCAGAAACTGGTGGACGGACCAATGCACGGATTGCGGGGTGTTGGAGGGGTTTTCCGAGGCCATGGCTGATACTTCCCTGTGGGTCGTGACCAATGCAATCAGTGTGGTCCATAAACTTCCAATGCGCCAACCCCATCAAAAAGCGAACAACTGATGACCCATAATGACCGACGATCCCTGTTGCATTGCTAGATTGTCCGACATAAAGTTAGATCACATCCTGATCACTGGAGCCCCACAATGAGCACAAAAACCCGCGACACTCTGGATATGAAGTCTGTTCAAGCCAACTCTGGCGTCAGCGCCACTGAGACGACCTCTCCGTCCAAAGTTGGCCAGGACTGGAAAGACCCCAAACGCTATCTTTGGCTGATGGGCCCCGCATTACCCGGCATCGGCCTTGCCGCCATGGCCGGATATGCCATCGCCCCGAAAAAACTCCGGGCACTTGCCTGGACGGGCCCCGCACTGGTTCACGGGATCATTCCCGGGCTGGACCGGGCGATCGGAGAAGACAAGAGCAATCCTCCCGAGTCGGCGGTCAAGACGCTTGAGCAGGACAAATACTACGACCGGATCGTGAAGGCGTTTATTCCAACCCAATACGCCATGACGTTCATGGGCGCCTGGCTGGCAAGCCGCAAGAAGACACCACTTTCCGACCGAATTGGTCTCACTTTGACGGTTGGTGCCATTAACGGGGTGGGCATCAATACGGCTCACGAGCTTGGCCACAAGTCCAACAAGCTGAACAAGCTGATGGCCATGGCGGCCCTCGCGCCAACCGGATACACCCACTTCGTGGTGGAGCACAATTTTGGTCACCATAAGCGTGTGGCCACACCAGAAGATCCCGCCAGCAGCCGTATGGGCGAAAGTTTCTGGAAGTTCCTGCCGCGCACAGTGGTGGGCGGCATCAAGTCTGCGGTGAAGATTGAGAAGGCCCGTCTGGCACGCAAGGGCAAGGGCTTCTGGAGCCTGGACAATGAGCTATTGCAGGGCTGGGCCATGAGTGCCGGGTTCTTTGGCGCCACCACGCTGGTGTGCGGCCCCCGCGCAATTCCGTTCCTGGCGGCGCAGGCAGCCTACGGTGCCAGCCTGTTGGAGACGGTGAACTATGTGGAGCACTACGGCCTGCTTCGTCAGAAGGATGCCAAGGGCAAGTACGAACGCACCCAGCCGTCCCACAGCTGGAACAGCAACCACATTGTGACCAATCTGTTCCTGTATCAGTTGCAGCGCCATTCGGATCACCATGCGCATCCGACCCGCAGCTTCCAGGCATTACGGCACTTTGAGGATGCGCCACAATTGCCCGGTGGTTATGCGTCGATGCTGTTGCCGGCCTATCTGCCATCCTGGTGGTACGAGATGATGGATAAGCGGGTGATTGAGCACTACGAAGGGGATCTGGACAAGATTAACTGGGACCCTGACCGTAAGGCGGAATTGATCGCCAAGTATGCGGACTACGCCGCCGAGGTGGCTGCCGAAGCCAAGGCCCGCAAAGAGGCCTCCGCTTCGGAGGAAGCCGCCTAGAATTCCACCCCCGGTGCATGCGGCCATCAGGAAACGTCTTTCCGAAACACGCCCGCAAGTACGTCCATGTAGGGCTCGGCTGTGGCCATCCCTGGCCACAGACGGTTTCGGAAAGACGTTCCCTGCTGCCCCCCCGGCCTGGGTGCTGGCCAGCCGCCCGCTCAGAGTCCGGAGTTACCTTCCCTTGAACCCCGCATCCCTTCGTTCCAGGAACGACTGGATGCCCTCTTTTACATCCTCACTGGCCATTACCGGCTGCAGGTCCAGGAACAGCCGTTGCTTCGCGGCCTCTTGCCCTTCGCTGACAGCGATCTTTGATGACTTAAGGCTGCCCTGCACGCCCAGCGGTGCTGCCTTAGCAATTTTCTCTGCGATCTCCATGGCAACGCTGAACTGCTCGCCCGGCTCCACAAGTTCCTGAATCAGCCCCCACTGGAAAGCCTGCTCTGCAGTCCATTCATCGCCGGTGAGCAGGTAACGCTGGGCATTACCCCAACCGATCTCCCGCTGCAGGCGTATGGTCGCGCCACCACAGGCGAAGATGCCGCGTTTGACTTCCAACTGCGCGAAGCGGGTGCCTTTGGCAGCAACGCGAACGTCGGTATTGAGCATCATTTCGACCCCGCAGGTAAAACAGATGCCCTGGGCGGCGAAAACAACCGGTTTGGTGAGGCCTTCTCCGGTGACATGGAAGGGGTCCAGCTCGCCCTCCCCCGGCTCAATGCCTGTGCCATTGGCGAATACTTCGGCCCAGTCATCGAGTTGCAGGCCACTGGTGAAGTGGTCACCTTCGGCGTACATCAGACCGACCCTCAGTTCTGGCTCGTTCTCCAGCTGGTGATAGGCAGCCGCGATTTCGTGGTACATCGCCCGGTTCATGGCGTTCATTTTGTCAGGGCGGTTTAACCCGATCAGAAGAATATGGTTTTTCTTTTCTACGTTGACCAAGGCCATTTCCAATACCTTAAAGGTTCGCTTGTATTATTCCACAGGCCGCACCCATGTTTGGGCGCAAGCGGCTGGTACGGCCTCCCGGGACCGTCTGTGGCCATGGATGGCCACAGCCGAGCCTACACGGATGTACTTGTGGCGTGTCCCGGGAGGCCGTACCAGCCGATTGTGCCTACCCCCTGACTAGAACCATTCGGATTTCATATTCAGACAAGTATCGTCCTGATTGCGGAGCAGGACCAGGTCCTGTGCCACGGTTGGCAGTTCCCAGTGGAAGAAGTACTGGGCAGCCTGGAGCTTGCCCTGGTAGAAGTTGCGCTCGTCGTCACTGTTGGCGGAAGCCAGGGCATTGGCGGCGGCGTTGGCCTGGCGGAGCCACATCCAGGCGACGATGATGTGGCCGAACAGGTGCAGGTAACAGGCGGCATTGGCCAGAGGCTTGTCCACGTCGCCCCCCATCAGGGACTTGCCAAGGTCCTGGGTGACTTTCACCGCCTGCTGCAGGGTTTCGCTGAGTGACAGCGCCCATTGCTGGCAGCGATCCGTGGTTGCGGCCTCTAGATCCACCTGCATTTCCTGCATCAGCAACTGCAGACCGTGGCTCTGGTCCTGCCAGATTTTGCGCCCCAGCAGGTCCAGGGCCTGAATGCCGTTGGTGCCTTCGTGGATGGGGTTCAAACGGTTATCCCGCCAGCACTGCTCCACCGGGTATTCCCGGGTGTAGCCAGCACCGCCGTAGACCTGAATCGCCAGGTCGTTGGCTTTGGGACCGTACTCAGAGGGCCAGGCCTTGATAACCGGGGTGAGCAGGTCGAGCAGTGTGCCGGCTTCCTGCCGCTTCTGTTCATCAGGATGGGTATGCTGGTCATCCATCAGTCGAGCGCCGTAAAGGCACAAGGCCAGTCCGCCTTCGCTGTAGGCCTTCTGAGCCAGCAGCATGCGCCGTACATCGGCATGGTCAATGATCGGCACCTGAGGCGATTCCGGGTTTTTCTCGCTGGCTTTGCGACCCTGCAGGCGATCTTTGGCGTATTCCAGGCTGTGCATGTAGCCACGATAGCCGACCACCGCTGCGCCAAAGCCCACACCGACCCGGGCTTCGTTCATCATCTGGAACATGTATTTCAGGCCCTGATGGGGCTCGCCCACCAGGTAACCGTGGCAGGGCGCATCGTCGCCAAAGCTCAGGGCGGTGGATGTGGTGCCACGGTAACCGAGCTTGTGGATCAGGCCGGCGAGATTCACGCCATTGCGTTTGGTGGAATTCCCCTCTTCGTCCACCAGGAATTTGGGCACGATGAACAGGGAAATGCCTTTGACGCCCGCCGGTGCTCCTTTGATTTTCGCCAGCACCATGTGAACGATGTTCTCGGTGAGGGACTGCTCGCCTCCGGAGATGTAGATCTTGGCCCCTTTGATCAGGTAGTGGCCATCGTCGGTGGGGGTCGCGGAGGTCCGAATATCCGCCAGGGAGGAGCCGGCATGGGGTTCGGTGAGGGCCATGGTGCCGGTAAACCGGCCTGAGAGCATGTGCGGCAGGAAGGTGGCCTTTTGCTGCTCATTGCCGAAGACGCGCACGAGGTTGGCGGCGGCGGTGGTCAGGAACGGGTAGCCAGCGGTGCCGGGGTTGGCGGCGGTGAAGAAGCCGTTGCAGGCGGCCATGACCGATTCCGGCAGTTGCATGCCGCCGAGGTCGTAGTCGTAACGCCCGGCAATGAAGCCGGCTTCGGCGTAGGCGTCGAAGGCTTCTTTGACCTGCGGGAGCATCTCGACTTTGCCGTCGACAAATTTGGGCTCGTCTTTGTCGGCAGCGCTGTTATGGGTGGCAAATTTTTCCCGGGCCATTTTGTCGGCGGTTTCGATAACGGCATCGAAGGTGTCGCGACTGTGTTCGCTGAAGCGCTCGCGGGTGGTGAGGTTGTCGGTATCGAGGACTTCGTAAAGTTGGAACGCCAGGTCGCGGCGGTCGATCAGGGTGTCGGTCATGCTTGGTCTCCTGTTTGTTGCTGACAGCCTCTCATACCTCTGTTTTTCTGGGAACCGGCATTTATGACATAATCTTGGTGGATCCCGCCACTCCGAGATCTTGTCAGTTTCGTCAGGAGTCCGGCGACCGGGCATAAGAGGGGTAGTTCCTCCCGGGACACGCCGTAAATACATCCATGTAGGCTTGAGTGCAACATCCATGCTGCACACAGTCCCGGGAGGAACTACCCCTCTCACGCCCTACTTTGGGAGTTGGTATGCGAACGGTTTCTGTCATAGGTTTCAATGGCGCTCTTGCCAGCGCTATTACTGGCATTATTGACCTGTTCCGATTAGCGGGTGTGACCTGGGCACGGATAAACGGAGAGCCGCCTGAACCACAATTTACTACCCGCTTGCTAACAAAAGACGGCGCGCCCTGCCGCTGCATCAACGGCCTGACAATTCTTCCCGATGGGGCGTGGAACGAGACCCGGGCCTGTGAAGACGGCACTGATCTGGTGATTATTCCGACCATTGGCGGACCGATTGAGCGGGTGTTAGCGGAGAACCTGGAGCTGATTGAGTGGCTTGCCGGGTTTCAGGCGCAGGATTCGGGACAAGTGCGGGTGGCCAGTAACTGTACCGGCGCCTTCATGCTGGCAGAGGCCCGGTTGTTGAACGGGCGCCAGGCGACGACCCATTGGGGGTTCAGCCGCCAGTTCCGGCAGCGGTACCCGGCGGTGGACCTTCATCAGGACAAGCTGGTGACTGTGGACGGGCATATTGCCTGTGCGGGCGGCGGGATGGCCTGGTGGGATCTGGGGGTTTATCTGGTGGAGCGATACGGCGGGCCCCAGGTGGCGCGGGAGCTGGCTAAGGCGTTTGTGATTGATGCCGGACGCACCAGCCAGGCACCCTACGGGGCGCTGCAGGCCCGGCGCTATCATTCGGATGCGGCGATTCTGAAACTGCAGGACTGGCTGGATACGCATTATGGCCAACCGGTGACCCTGCAATCACTTGCCGCACGGGGCGGTTTGACGGAACGTTCGCTGATTCGACGGTTCAGGGCAGCAACCGGCGACACCCCAACCAGCTATCTTCAGGTTCTGAGGATCGAGGCGGCACGACAACACCTGGAAAGTACCCAAATATCAGTGGACGAGGTGACCCGCAAGGTGGGCTATGAGGACGTGAGTTCGTTCAGCCGATTATTCCGCAAACACACCGGGCTGACACCGGGGAACTACCGCTCCAGATTTGCACGTTAATTCGCTTGAAACGCCCAACTGGCCCGGGTTATGCATCGGTAATGAGTGTGAGCCATTTCGTGGCACTGAACGTAAAGAATATTGACAGGTGTAAAAATGGGGAGGTCCGCCATGAACGCACCGATCAGACAAAGCCAGGCAGACATTCTGAGCAAGCTTTATAGCATGAAACAGAAGCAACTCGCTCAGGCCTCTCAGCAGGGAAACAGCTTGCGTTGTCAAGTACTTGAAGCGGAAGCGGAAGCCATATTTAATGCCCTGAAGTCCATCCGGTAAACGGATGTAGCATTACTCCCGAGAGCCGCGTTTTTCGGATTAAGGCTCCCACTTTTCTTCGCCCGGCGACGAAGATCAGAGACATTATCGGTTTCATCTGCAAACGTAGTGCCCGAAAATGTCTCTAATCTGCCCCGCAACGTCACCTGTCCCTGTGCCTCTTTTTGTCAGATTCCGGCTGCAACCTCTGTCCCCTGCCGGATTGCCCGCTTTGCGTCCAACTCTTCGGCAACATCGGCACCGCCAATCAGATGGGCCTTTACGCCAGTACCGGCCAATTGATCAAATAGTTCACGGTAGGGTTCCTGCCCTGCGCAAATGATCACATTATCGACACTCAGCACTTTGCTTTCCTTCACCTGGCCGTCCTTGTCCCTGATGGATATATGCAGCCCCTCGTCATCGATGCGGTCGTAACTGCACCCCCGCAACATATCCACGTCGCGGTGCTTGAGACTGTTGCGGTGTACCCAGCCTGAGGTTTTACCCAGGCCGCCACCAACCTTGCCGGTTTTACGCTGCATCAGGTAGATCTTGCGCGGCGATGCTGTGGGCTTGCGCTCTGCCAGCCCACCGGGGCCGTCAAACTCGGGGTTCACGCCCCACTCCGCCTGCCAGTCCGCCACGCTGACTTGCTCGCCTTCCGGATGATGACCGAAATCGTGGGTCAGGAATTCACTGACGTCGAACCCGATACCGCCCGCGCCAATCACCGCAACACTGTCTCCAACCGGTTTGTTGTGGCGCAGGACATCGAGATAACCCAGTACCTTGGGGTGGTCGATGCCATCGATTTGTGGCGTCCGCGGCTTCACACCGGTGGCGATAATCACATCGTCAAAACCCTGTTCGGCTAGCTCCGTCGCCCCGACGCGGGCATTGAGCTTCAAGTCGATCTCCAGAAGTTCGATCTGGCGCTGGTAGTAGCGCAGGGTTTCGTAAAACTCTTCCTTGCCGGGGATGCGCTTGGCGTAGTTGAACTGACCGCCAATTTTATCGTCGGCCTCGAACAGGGTCACCCGGTGACCACGCTTCGCGGCCGTTGTGGCTGCCGCCAGGCCAGCAGGCCCAGCCCCAACCACTGCTACGCGGCGAACCACCGGCGCAACCGTCAACACCAGTTCGGTTTCGTGGCAGGCCCTGGGATTCACCAGACAGGAAGCGCGCTTGGCCTTGAATACATGATCCAGGCAGGCCTGGTTACAGGCGATGCAGGTGTTGATCTCGTCAGCCCGGCCCTGCTCGGCCTTGCGCACGAATTCGCTGTCCGCTAACAGCGGGCGGGCCATGGAAACCATATCCGCCTTGCCGGCGGCGAGGATTTCTTCGCCTTTCTCCGGGGTATTGATGCGGTTGGTGGTACAGACCGGAATATCCACTTCACCGTAGAACTTGGCTGTTACGTCGGCAAAGCCGCCCCGGGGCACGGAGGTTACGATGGTGGGCACCCGAGCCTCGTGCCAGCCAATGCCGGTATTGATGATAGTTGCGCCGGCCTTTTCGATGGCCTTGCCCAAGGTCACAATCTGGTCCCAGGTCTGACCGCCTTCCACCAGGTCCAGCATGGAAAGACGATAGATAATGATGAATTCAGGTCCGACCGCTTCACGCATCCGGCGAACGATCTCCACCGGCAGACGCATGCGGTTCTCGTAAGGGCCACCCCACTTGTCCGTGCGCTTGTTGGTGCGTTCGCACAGGAACTGGTTTATGAAATAACCTTCAGAGCCCATCACCTCGACGCCATCGTAGCCACCGAGTTTCGCCAGTTTCGCGGCATTGACGAAATCATTGATTTGCCGTTCTACGCCTTTGGTGGACAGAGCACGAGCCTTGAAAGGGCTGATCGGCGCCTTGGTGGCGGATGCGGAAACAATCAGCGGCTGATAGCCGTAACGACCGGCGTGGAGCAACTGCAGGCAAATCTTGCCGCCTGCTTCATGGACAGCACCGGTAACATGCCGGTGCAACAATGCGGTGGCACGGTTGTTCATGGTGGAAGACAGAGGCGCCAGTTGGCCGGCCAGGTTTGGCGAGTACCCGCCGGTCACCATCAGGCCAACCCCCCCTTCGGCCCGCTCAGCAAAGTAACGGGCAAACTTGTGTATGTTCCAGAACCGATCTTCCAGGCCGGTATGCATGGAGCCCATCAGTACCCGGTTCTTGAGTTCAGTAAAACCGAGGTCGAGGGGGTTAAGAAGGGTCGGATAGGCTGCGGTCATAGTGATTCTCTTGGGTACACAATGAAAAACGCCATGATAGCACAGGCACCTAAGACCAACGTATGACTCAAAACCCGTTGCTCAGTCCCACCCCGGTCAAGCGCGGAAAGCGTCCGTGTACGACGTTATTGGCTTGATTAATCACAAGCCGACTTGACCTGAGGGACCCGCCACGTATCATCGGCATTCGTATCTGACTAACGGAGCACTTATGACCGCAAGGTCCAACGTGTTAAACCAACCTGGGTTCCACCCGGTCACTGCCGATGCGCAGAGACACCGGGGCAGGTTGCCGTATTTTCCGGACCCACCCCACCTGATCTGATATTCCTGCCACCTGCCGTCAACGTCGGCGGCTTGCACCGATCGGTGCAGAATGGCTGGTCGGGGACTAGACTCAGGCACAGACTGCATCTTCATCCATGAAAGAGAAAAACCGATAACGAGGTTGCGATGTCGCTACCGCTGGTCGTTTTACTGCCCTTTTTAGGGGCGCTGGCAGCACCGTTGTTTGCCCAGGGAGGACGCACGGCAATTGCCATTGCCTCATCTGTTCCCGCCATCATCGCGCTTGCCGCGCTCTACCCACACTGGCCAACCCTGGCCGACGGGGGCGTTGTCCTCCACAGCTACGAGTGGCTGCCGGCATTGGGTATTTCCTTCAGTTTCCGGCTGGACGGACTGTCGCTGTTATTTGCCTTGCTGATCCTGGTTATCGGCCTGTTGATCATTCTGTATGCCCGCTACTACCTGAAGGCCAAGGAGAACGTCGGCAAGTTCTACTCGCTGCTGCTATGTTTCATGGGTTCAATGCTGGGCATCGTCCTGTCCAGTAACCTTCTGCTGATGCTGGTGTTCTGGGAACTGACCAGCCTGACATCCTTCCTGCTGATCAGTTTCTGGAACCACAAACAGGACGCCCGTCGCGGTGCCCGCATGGCCCTGGCCGTCACTGGTGGAGGCGGCCTCGCCCTGATGGCTGGCATTCTGATCATCGGAAACATCGTCGGCAGTTTCGAGCTGGACGACGTCCTGGCCGCTGGCGACCTTATAAAGAACCATAGCCTGTACCCCATCGCCCTCACGCTGGTGCTACTGGGCGCCTTCACCAAGTCGGCCCAGTTTCCGTTCCATTTCTGGCTGCCCCACGCCATGCAGGCGCCCACGCCGGTATCGGCGTACCTGCATTCCGCCACCATGGTCAAGGCCGGTATATTCCTGATGGCGCGCCTTTACCCAGCGCTGGCCGGTACCGAACAATGGTTCTATATGGTGAGCTTCACCGGCATGGCCACACTGTTGATCGGCGCCTATGTGGCCATGTTCAAACATGACCTGAAGGGCCTGCTGGCGCATTCAACGGTCAGTCATCTGGGGTTGATTACCCTGCTGTTTGGCATGGGCACGAAGCTGGCCGCGGTAGCGGCCGTTTTCCATGTCATCAATCACGCCACTTTCAAGGCGTCGCTGTTTATGGCGGCGGGCATCATCGACCACGAAACCGGCACCCGGGATATGCGGCGAATCAACGGCCTCTGGCGCTACATGCCCCACACTGCCACCCTGGCCATGGTCGCCGCCGCCTCGATGGCAGGTGTGCCGTTGCTCAACGGTTTCCTGAGCAAGGAGATGTTCTTTGCCGAGTCCCTGCAACTGAACCTGCCGGGTTTCTGGGCCTGGCTACCACCGCTGGTGGCAACCCTTGCAGGGATCTTTGCCGTCGCTTATTCGGCACGCTTCATTCACGATGTATTCTTCAACGGCAAACCGGTGGATCTGCCGATCTTTCCGCCCCATGAGCCCCCGCGCTACATGAAGATCCCGGTGGAAATCCTGGTCTTTGCCTGCATTATGGTCGGTGTGTTTCCCGCCATTTCCGTTGGCCCACTGCTCTATTCGGCAGCAGCTGCCACCCTGGGTGGCGAAGTGCCCGAGTACCATCTGACCATCGTCCACGGTTTCAATCTGCCGTTGGTGATGAGTTTTGCCGCCTTCTTTGGCGGTCTGCTCATGTACAGTCAGCGCCAGCGCTTCTTCGATTTCCATGCCCGCTTCAGGGAAATCGATGAAAAGGCGGTCTTCGAAGCCGTCATTTCCTGGCTGGCCACGACAGCCAATCGGCTTACGTCCAGCATCGAAAACGGCTCTTTACAGCGGTATGCGGCACTGCTGGTGATCAGTGTGCTCGCGGTCGCGATTGTGCCGATGACCAGCCTCGGGGTATTTGTTGGCGAGAATGGGCTATCGCCCATCGATTGGCCCACACTGACGGGCATTGCGTTACTGATCCTATGTGCCCTGGCAACGGCCGTGATGCATCGAGAGCGCTTCTACGCACTGATACTGCTGAGCGTTGTTGGCCTTCTGGTATCTCTCGGCTTTGCCCGTTTCTCCGCGCCGGATCTGGCCATGACCCAACTGTCTGTTGAAGTCGTGACCATCGTTCTACTGATGCTTGCCCTGTTCTACATGCCTTCCTGGACCCCGATGGAAAGCTCAACCAGCCGACGCATCCGTGATTCAGTGATTGCACTGGTTGCAGGTACTGGTATGAGCCTGATAACCCTGGCGATGCTGACCCGGCCATTTACGTCGATCTCCGAGTATTTTCTCGACAACAGCAAGCCGGGTGGCGGAGGAACCAACGTGGTGAATGTCATCCTCGTCGACTTCCGGGGTTTTGATACCCTTGGCGAAATCACCGTACTGGCCATCGCCGCCCTGGGCATCTACGCCATGCTCAAGAATAGTGCACTGACACCGCCGCCCGGTGATGGAAAGGGCCACGCATGGAATCGGGATGCCTACCCGCTGATGTTGCGTCAGATCGCACGGCCGATGCTACCCCTGGCACTGATGGTCTCTGCTTACATCTTCCTGCGCGGGCATAACATGCCCGGTGGCGGCTTTATTGCCGGTCTGATTACAGCCGTGGCGCTGATCCTCCAGTACATTGCCAGTGGCATGATCTGGACCCAGTATCGGGTGCCGTTCCGCTACCACAACGTGATTGGTCTCGGCCTGCTGTTTGCCGTGATCGCCGGTGCCGCCAGCTATGCCTTTGGTTACCCGTTCCTGACCAGTACATTCGATTACATAAAATGGCCGGTTGTCGGCAAGTTCGAAGTGGCTTCAGCCCTGGTGTTTGATCTGGGGGTCTACCTGACGGTCATCGGGGCAACACTGCTGGCACTGGTCAGCATCGGTCGCCTGTCCCCCCATTCCGCCATCAAAAGTTTGAAGGAGAGCGCATAATGGAGTTGGCATTCGCTCTGGCCATCGGCGCCCTGACTACCTCCGGCGTTTACTTGCTATTAAGGGCCCGGACCTTTCCTGTTGTGATCGGCCTGACGCTGCTGTCCTACGGCGTCAACCTGTTCCTGTTTTCTTCCGGCCGGCTGGCTACCGGCGGGCAGCCCATCATCGGTAGCACTAGCCAGTATTCGGACCCACTGCCCCAGGCGCTGGTTCTGACCGCCATTGTGATTGGTTTTGCCATGACCGCGTTTGTGGTGGTGCTGGCGTTGCGGAACCTCGCAGACAATGAAGACGATCACGTCGACGGATACCAGTCCGAGCCGAAATCAAAGCCGAATACAGAAGAAGAAACGGAGGTATCCGGCAAATGAACCACTGGCTCACCGCGCCCATTCTGATTCCCCTTCTGGGTGGCATCCTCCAGGTCTTCATGGGATATGCCCCCATCAGCCTGCGCCGGACCCTCGCCCTGACAACCACGGTCCTCATGCTGGTGTCCGCGATTGTTCTCCTGGTGCTTGCTGACGACGGCAGCTACCGCGCCTATGCCTTTGGCAACTGGGAACCACCGTTTGGCATTGTCCTGGTCCTCGATCGCCTCGCGGCATTGATGCTGGTATTGACGGCGACGCTGGCACTGTTCTGCCACATCTACTCCATTGGCGGCGCGGATGAAGGCAACCGGCAGTTCCACGCCCTGTATCTGTTTCAGTTGCTGGGTCTGAACATCGCCTTTCTGACGGGTGACCTGTTCAACCTGTTCGTGGCTTTCGAGGTGCTGCTCATTGCGTCTTACGGTCTGTTGATGCATGGCAAAGGCACCGCACGTACGGTTCCAGGGCTGCACTATGTGGTATTGAACCTGGCCGGCTCCTCTGTCTTCCTGATCAGTGTGGGAATGATCTACAGCGTCACCGGCACCCTGAACATGGCCGACCTTGCGATCCAGGTATCAACGGTCAGCAATGAAAACCTGTTTATCGTGGAAGCCGCTGGCATGATGCTGCTGGTGGTGTTTGGCCTTAAGGCCGCCATCCTTCCACTGTGTTTCTGGCTGCCCAAGGCCTATGCCAATGCCACGGCTCCGGTCGCAGCGCTCTTTGCCGTGATGACCAAGGTGGGCATTTACGCCATCCTTCGCGTCTACACACTGATCTTTGGTGACCAGGCGGGTGAACTCGCTGGCCTGGGTATGGACTGGCTATTCCCGCTGGCTCTGATCACCCTGGCCATGGGCGTTATCGGCGCGTTGGGTGCCGATAACCTGAAAACCCTCGTCGCCTGGCAAGTCATCATTTCCGTGGGCACTCTTCTGGCCGCGATGTCGCTGGGCTCCGAAGCGGGCACGTCCGCTGCCCTGTTCTATCTGCTCAATACGACGTGGGTGGTGGGCGGCCTGTTCCTGGTCGCCGACCTGATCAGCCGACAGCGTGGGACCGCCAGGGACCGAATCGTGACGGCGCCCAGGATGCACAACCGAACGTTCCTAAGCGCTCTATTCCTGATCGGCGCTGTCGCAGCCGCCGGCCTCCCGCCATTGAGTGGCTTCTTCGCCAAGCTGCTGATCCTCCAGGCGGCAACGCCCGGCACACAAATGGCGTGGCTATGGTCAGTAGTGCTGACTGGCGGCTTCTTCACACTCATTGCGTACAGTCGCGCCGGCAGCATCGTATTCTGGCGCACCGTCGATGGCCACGTTGAAAACCCGGGAAACCTCAGTGGCACTGTGTCAGTCTCGGCCGGAGCATTGGTCGCGTTGAGTATAGTGATCGTCGTCCTTGCCGGCCCTATCACCCGCTACACCGACGCAACAGCAGCACAACTGCACAACAGCAGCGACTACATCGAGATACTGCAAACACCCATGGTTGGGAGGGAGGAATAATGTTTGACCGCCTGAATTTTCCTCAACCATGGCTCAGCCTGACCCTGTTTCTGGTCTGGCAATTCCTGAGCAACAGTGTTTCCGGGGCCAGTGTGGTCATGGGGTTACTGCTTGCCTGGTTGATTCCCCAACTGACCCAGGGCTTCTGGCCAGATCGGCCGGTTCTCACCAGACCATGGCGCATGCCTGGCTACCTGGTGCGGGTACTGGTGGATATTGTTATCGCCAGCATCACGGTTGCCCGCCTGATTCTGAGTGGGCGCACCCCGCAACCCGTTTTCGTCAGCTACCCGTTGGAACTGGAACAGCCGATGGCCATCACCATTCTTGCCAGCACCATCTCTCTTACACCAGGCACAGTGAGCGCGGATGTCAGTGACGACCAGAAAATACTGCTGGTTCATGCCCTGGATGCAGACAGTGAACAGGAAGTCATTGACGCCATCAAACACCGTTATGAAAAACCCCTGCTGGAGATGTTTCGATGATTGGCATCGCCCTTAACATAACCATTGCCATGGTCGTACTGGCGGCCCTGCTGAATGTCTATCGACTGCTCAAAGGGCCGGATGCCCCCGATCGGGTCCTGTCGCTGGATACCCTGTATATCAATGCCATCGCCCTTATTATCCTGCTCGGCATTACTCTCGGAACGCGCATGTACCTGGAAGCGGCGCTCCTGATTGCCGTCATGGGCTTTGTTGGCACCGTTGCGATGGCGAAATACCTGAAACGGGGCAGCGTCATTGAATAGATTGCCGAACGTATTGAAGGCTAACGGAGGATATGTCTCATGAGCACGCTTGCCGAGTACACCATAGCGGCCATGCTGCTGATCGGAGGTGCGTTTACCCTGGTCGGGGCCATCGGCCTGGCCCGCCTGCCGGATTTCTTTACCCGCCTTCACGGGCCAACCAAGGCTACAACTCTGGGTGTGGGCGCCATCATACTGGCGTCCGTGGTATTTTTCAGTTCCCGGGGGGAAGGCATAGGCATCACGGAGATCCTGATTACCGCGTTCCTGTTCCTGACCGCGCCGATCAGTGCCAACATGCTGGCCAAAGCGGCCATGCACCTCGACGTCGATGTAATGGAAGGCACCAGAGGCAACCCCTGGGAACAATAAACCGGGCAGCAAAATTGTCATTGGATAGAAAGCAAATTGCCGTATAGTAGGCCCCCACTTTCAATCCAGGAGCCATCCCAATGCTGAATGTAAACGAATACTTTGACGGCAAGGCGAAGTCCATCTCCTTCCAGACATCCACTCTACCGGCCACCGTTGGTGTAATCAGCCCGGGCGAATACGAGTTTGGAACCAGCAAAAAAGAAACCATGACAGTGATCAGCGGTGCCCTGATGGTCCTGCTTCCGGGCATGGAAGAGTGGATGACCTACGGTTCTGGTGAGAGTTTTGATGTTGCCGGTCAGGCAAGCTTCAAGGCGAAAACCGATATCGATACCGCCTACCTCTGCACCTACGAGTAAATCAGATCGGCGATATGAAATTGCAGAGCGAAACAGGATTTCTGTAACACCTGATTCGTTCTGCAATTTTTCTGCATTTCAAGGTTCCGGTTTCCGCCAAAGTGTGTCAGATTTACTCCTGTTTCTCGCAATAACATCAACAACCGGGAAAGAGGTAACAAGTAATGGCACAAACCCGCATTCTTCCACCAGCGGACAACGCCCACCAGTATCCCCTGCTGATCAAGCAACTTCTGCTCTCAGGCCCCAGGTATTCTCCCAACCAGGAGATTGTCTACGCCAACCGCAGCAAGTATACCTACACCGATCTGGTTGAACGCATCCACCGTCTGGCCAACGCCCTCACCGATGCCGGCGTAAAACCCGGAGACACAGTCGCGGTGATGGACTGGGACACGCCACGCTACCTTGAGTGCTTCTTTGCTGTCCCAATGATTGGCGCGGTACTGCACACCATTAACGTGCGCCTTTCGCCCGATCAGATCGTCTACACCATGAACCACGCCGAAGACGATGTGGTGCTGGTCCATGATGACTTCCTACCCATTCTTGAAGGCATCAAGGATGAAATCAAAACCGTAAAAAGCTACATCCAGCTCACCGACGACAACCAGGCAAAATCCACCGACCTGAACACACTTGGTGAATACGAAGCCCTGCTGACAAAGGCCGGCACAGAGTTCGACTTCCCGGATTTCGACGAGAACAGTGTCGCAACCACTTTCTATACCACAGGCACAACCGGCAATCCCAAAGGTGTATTTTTCAGTCACCGCCAACTGGTGCTGCACACTCTGGCAATGACCGGCTCTCTGTCGGCGTACGATGAGATGCCACTGCTGCGATCTTCATCGGTCTATATGCCTGTCACCCCCATGTTTCACGTTCACGCCTGGGGCGTCCCCTACGCCGCTACCATGATGGGCATCAAGCAGGTCTATCCTGGCCGCTATGAGCCGGAACTGCTGGTGGACCTGCTCAAAGAGCACAAGGTGTCCTTCTCCCATTGCGTACCCACCATCATGCAGATGATGATGGGCACCGAGTCGATCAAGACAGCAGACCTGAGCAACTGGCATGTTCTTATCGGCGGTAGCGCCCTGACCAAGGGCCTGTGTGATGCCGGCGCCAAGCTTGGCATTCGCATGTATACAGGTTATGGCATGTCGGAAACCTGCCCTCTGCTGAGCGTTACTCACATGAAGCCTGAGGACCTTGAGCTACCGCTGGAGCAACAGACCGCCAAGCGGGTCAAAACCGGCATCGCCGTGCCCATGGCAGAGCTGGAAATAGTAGACCCGTCCGGTAACCCGGTCCCCCATGATGGTGAAGCGAAGGGTGAGGTCGTCGCACGTTCGCCATGGCTGACTCAAAGCTACTTCAAAGAACCCGAAAAAGGCGAGGAACTGTGGGAAGGTGGCTGGCTTCATACCGGTGACGTCGCGTCCATCGACCCGGACAACACTCTGGTGATCAAGGACCGCATCAAGGACGTGATCAAGACTGGCGGCGAATGGCTGTCCTCCCTGGATCTGGAAAACCTGATCAGCCAGCATCCGTCCGTAGCTGGCGCTGCCGTTGTCGGTGTTCCCGATGAGAAATGGGGCGAGCGTCCCCACGCTCTGGTCACCCTTAAGCCAGGCGAACAAGCATCACTGGAAGATATTCAGGGTCATCTGAAGCAGTTTGTCGACACCGGCGAAATCAACAAGTGGGCCATTCCCGAGCAAATCGATTTCGTGGAGGATATCCCAAAAACCAGTGTCGGAAAGATTAACAAGAAGCTGATCCGAGACCAGCTCAAGTAAACGCTACGTTTCGCTGACACAAAGGAAAATGCCGCCCCGGTGGGCGGCATTTTACTGTGTGTCCTGCATATACTTAAGAGATCACGCACCTACAACGAGGAGCGTTACACACTGTCGGGCAGAATCAGCTCATAAACCATGCCCAGTCCATTGGTAAATCCGCCCAAGCCATTACGGCCTCCCCGATCCGACGTAAAGTACATACGTTTGCCATCCGGCGAAAATGCAATGCCCGCGATTTCCGAGGCGTCCTGACCAACAATCTGCAGCAAGGGCTTGAGGGTGCGATCGGGGAGAATCACCACCACCTGCATGTCACCACCGTCTTCGGCCACCAACACGTCGCCCTGGGAGGTCACAAACAGATTATCAACGCCGGAAAGTATGTCATTAGGCGCTTCGGCAGTTGCCCGCTCGTAGATGACCTCAATGGTCTGGGCCGCAACATCCAGAGCCCATATTCGATCATCTCCCTTGGTTGCAAAGTAGACGATACCCTGGAAAAACCAGACGCCCTCCCCCCCATCAAAGACCGTAGATTCTTCCAGACGGTTTTCATGCTGGGGCTCATGGGGATTCTGCACATCCACCCAGGTCACCGGCTGAGGCGAATTCAGGGCTCCTTCTGCCCCATCACCGCCAACACTCAGCATCTGCAGCCGACCAGACTGCAAGGCTGCACGCTCAGCTCCTTCTGGCCAGTCGGACGGATCCGGAATCCAACGATAGAAGCGGCCATCCGGCATATCTTCGGTGAGGTAGAGCATCCGCCGTTGCGGATCAATGGCAATGGCCTCGTGGGAGAAATACCCCAGCGTAGGGCGGGCCAGCCCCTCGCCCGGCTGGTAGGGGTCACATTCCCAGACCTGTCCGTTGGGGAACTCCTCGCAGGACAGCCAGGTTTTCCAGGGCGTCACACAGCCGGCGCAGTTGAAGGTGGTGCCGGACAGAATGGTGTAGGAATCGACGATGGTGCCGTCCGGATCAAACACCAGAGTACCGACTTGTGCAAGGCCAGGGGTGAGCTCCTCCGCCGCATTGGCGAGCGTCGCGAGTTGTGGGAACTGAAAACCGATGGTTCCCACGCCGGGCACTTCACTGTTACTGATATAGATCCAGCCACCGTTATCCCTCGGCACCGCTCCGCCACCATCCGGAAAGATGTGCCAGGGACGGTTGCCAACGCCACCCGTCTGCGGTGCCAGCGGTGACATGCCTTCCGGCTGAGGCAGCTCTCCGTTGATTGCCACAATCCTCGTAGCGAACCCCTCTGGCGTTCTCACACCATGTATATCCGGTGTTTCCCGCAGGGGGCCTATATTCGCAAAGCGCCCAACCAGACTCTCTACCGTCCCGGGCAGGTCGCCGGGCAATGGATCGACACTACCGGGAGCCGGTGAAGCCGGCGGTAGCCCAGGATCCGAGCCACCCCCACTCCCGCAGGCGGTCAGCCAGGAGGCAGATCCGACAGCTCCCGCAGTGAAAAATATAGTGCGTAGCACATCGCGACGGCTCCATCGCTTGTCGCTGGGTAATATTGATCCAGACATGCAAACTTCCTCAACCTACAGCTGTTCGAACCGGCGGATGAAACATAGCCGTGCGCATAGCTCGCGGCTCGGAAATCGCCCGGTCCTGATATATGGAACTGTTTCCATCCTCTACGCCCACCACTTTTGTTTTCGCCGGGTCGATCTTGCCGACATCATCTTCACTGGTAATGTTGCGCACGTAATAGAATTCAGCCTGGGCGCGCTCCAGGGTAACATCCACCAGCATGAAGCCCGGGGATCTCAGCTCAACGTATTTCATATGGGGATTAGCAACGGGCACGGCCACTTCCGCCAATTGCGCCACTCCCTCAGGCAATCCGGGTGAGGTCACGGACGGTGTCACGAACTCGGCCGCCAGCGGTGTGCTCAGGGCATTTTCAAGAAGATTGCCGGCATCGGCATACACTTCATTGGCCCATGAGGTATGAATATCACCGGTGAAAATGACCGTGTTGTTGATCCCGTTGTCTGCCAGGGTATGCAGAATGACCTCACGATCCGCCACATATCCATCCCACTGATCCACATTCAGGGCCGCAAGCTGACCGTTAAATTCGACCTCATCCTCCAGCCCCAGGCTTCTGGCCACATCCACAGTGCCAACGATATTGAGCTCCGCGAACATCACCTGCTGGCCTATCATTCGCCATTTAGCAGAGGACGCTGTCAGCCCTCCTGCGAGCCATGTCAACTGTTCCTCGCTGATCAGCCGGCGGTCAGCACTGAAGCGAGCGGGGTCCGCTGGAGAGGAGACCTGCAGATCCCGGCCCTCCAGTCGAGTGTCCATCATAAACAGATCGATCAGGTTGCCGAACGCAAAGGAACGCCAGATCCGCTCAGGCCCCGACGAATGCTCTCGAATAGGAAGCCACTCATGATAGGCCTGTATGGAGACGGCCTTGCGTGCCGGCCAGTCACCCTCGGTGGCTTCGTCATGGTTTTCTGCACCACCCGTATAGCTGTCGTTGGCCGACTCGTGGTCATCCCATATACAGATCATCGGGAACTGCTGGTGCACAGCCTGCAGGTTGGGGTCAGTCTTGTATTGTGCATGGCGCTGGCGATAATCCGCCAGTTCAACCATTTCGTGGGCTGGCAAGGGTTCGCGCCCGGGAAAATCGCCGTACTCACCGGGCCCGTATTCGTAGACGTAATCGCCCAGGTGCAATACGAAATCCAGGTCGGCGTGGTCACTCACAGCCTTGTATACCGAGAACAGGCCAAATGCATAGTTTGAACAGGAAACGACCGCAAACCTCGCCCGTTCCGCTGCCGACTGTGTGGCGGGGAAGGTACGTGTACGGCCAACGGAAGAGCGCTGACTGCCAACCGAGAATTGATAATAATACCAGGTGTCTGGCTGCAACCCTGCCGCATCAACCTTGACGCAAAAATCCCTGTCCGGACCGGTCGCGGTATCGTACTGCGCCACGACCTCCTTCATGTCCCGATCACGCGCGACGGTCGCCAATACCTGTATGCTGTCAATCGTTCGCGGCAGGTCGCCTGTCGGCGTCACCCGGGTCCACAGAATCACCCGGTCCGCCAGGGGATCTCCGGACGCTACACCGTGGTTGAAGGCCACTGCCGGAGAGGAAGGCTCCCCTTCAGGAGCTGGTCTCGGGGAGGGTGCAGGCCCAACACTGGAAGACTCTGACGAACTACCGCCACAGGCGGTCAAGGCGGTAAACGATGCGGCAGCGAGCCCCTTTACGACAGCACGACGCTGTTTGTTCATGACGTCTCTCCAACGGTCCCGCCTGAAGTCGCCTGGCGGTATACCTACAACGAAACACAAAGGTGATAAGGACTCACATTTTGCATCTAGTCTATTACGGAGAAGTGACAGCCATGAGGCTTTGAAGGCCAAAAGAAGCTATGGCTCAGGGTCGCCTGGCCGGCTTCAGAGCCCGGTGAAACTGAAATCGACGTCCGGCCGTCGACCGGAAATGATATCGGTAATGGCAGCTGCCGAACCACAGGAATGGGTCCAGCCCAGCGTGCCGTGGCCAGTATTCAGGTAGAGGTTGCCGAAATGACTTTTCCCGATATAAGGCACATTGGAGGGTGTTGCGGGTCGCAGACCGCTCCAGAACTCGGCTTTGTCCCAGTAAGCCGCATCCGGCATGACTTCCGCCGTACGCCTGACAATAGCGCGGCAGCGAGTGTAATCCAGGTTTCGGCTGTAACCGCTCAGTTCAGCGGTACCGGCAACCCGGATCCGGTCTCCCAGGCGGGAAAACACCAGTTTGTATTCATCATCGGTCAGGCTTACCTTGAAAGCCGCGTCTTCATTCTTGACCGGAACGGTAATGGAGTACCCCTTGGCCGGATAGATATTCAGAAACAGGCCCAGCTTGCGGGCCAGTGCTGCGCTGAAACTTCCCAGGCTCAACACATAAGCGTCAGCGCGATGCATTTCGTGATGCCCCTCCCTCAGGGTCTGAACCCCGAGAATCCGGTCACGGGTACGATCGAATCCCAGAATCTCCGTGCCATAGAGAAACGTCACACCGGCTTCCTCGGCTTTCCGCGCCAGGTTCTGGGTGAATTTTCTGGCGTCCCCGGATTCATCTTCAGAGGTGTAGGTCGCCCCGGCAATCCGGTCTCGAATCGGGGCCAGTGCCGGTTCCAATTCAACGGCTCGGGCGGCATCGATCACTTGACGGTCACACCCCAGTTCCCGCATCAGCCGGGCTGGCTCCAGTGCCGCCTCAAATTCCTTCGGATTGGTATAGAAGTGCAGTATGCCCTTCTCCAACTGGTCATACTCAATCCCGGTTTCCTTACGCACCGCCTGCAACTGGTTACGGCTGTAGGTACCCAGGTTAACGATTTGCCGGAGGTTATGGGCCGCCCTGGCGGACGTACACTGCATCAGGAATGACAGTCCCCAGCGCCACTGGGCAGGGTCGAGACTTGGACGAAACAGCAGGGGGGCATCCGGTTGGGTCAACCACCTCAATATATTGAGCGGTGCCGATGGATTGGCCCACGGCTGTGCGTGGGACACGGAAATCTGCCCACCATTGGCATAACTGGTTTCAAGACCGGCTTTGCTCTGGCGATCAACCACGGTGACCTCATGACCCTGCTTGCGCAGAAACCAGGCAGTGGTGACGCCGACAACACCTGCACCCAGCACCAGTATGTGCATTCTTATCCTCCGGTAAGCGATTGTCCCTGTACGGGCAGTTCAAGAGCAGACCCTATTCTAGCGTCTGAAGACGGGAATGCGTGTTATACCATCAGCCACCGGCACGTTTTACAGTCCAGCCTTTGGCCTGCAGCAACGGAACAAGGGTGTCCCGCTGATCGCCCTGGATTTCCACCACGCCGTCTTTCACCGTGCCACCGGTACCGCACTTGGCCTTGAGAACCTTGGCGAAAGACTTGAGCTCTTTGTCATCCATGGGAATACCGGTAACCAGAGTCACACCCTTGCCCTTCCGGCCCTTGGTTTCGCGGCTGACACGCACAATGCCGTCCCCGGCGGGACGGGAAGGCTGGCCACAGGTGCAGTCAGCAACCGGGTTGCGACAGTCAGGGCACATGCGCCCCTGCTCGGTTGAAAAGACCAACCCACCCGAGGATTTCGACTTCATGCTTTCTCCGTTTTCGTTAATAAGAATCAGCTACTTAATTCAGTCCCGGAGGATACTTGGAAAACATTTCGGCCACCACTTCGTCAATCAGCTCACGGCGATACTCCGGAGACTGATCTTCATTCAGGTAGCGCCGGCTGGCCGCTCGCCAGACCACGCGTTGCGTGCTGGTGTCTGCCAGCTCAATCACCAATTTGCCTTCCTGGACTTCCCGTACCGGCGGTGCGGATGAGATTGCCCAGCCAAAGGGACTGTGGCCAAATCCCAAACCAAATCCCACACCGTAACTTTCGAGTCGCTCTTCTTCCACGATTTCCCAGGCCACCAGCAGGTCCGCTTCATCCGCGCTCACCTTTTTCATGGCCTTGCGATTCAGCTCACGCTCCACCGCGTTGCGAATGCGACTGCCATCCAGTGACACCACAGACTGACCCTCACTCAGCTCATCCGCAAACGCCCAAGACGAATAATTCCCAAACACGGCCGCTGAATCATAATCTGTCACCACGTTACTGGCGCAGCCGGCCAGCGCCAACATCAGAAACGATGCAATCATCACTCGAATTGCCATAGCGAACCTCCTTACGGTTACCTTTCAGGTAGTATACGGACACTTGACGCTCGGAGATGTAACAACTGGTCCCTACCTGTCAAAACGGTAATTCAGCTTCTGAGCATCGCAGAATCCCGCGAAGTGCTCACTGCGATCCGCCGGCACCAGTACCCGGGCGGTTACCGCCGAGCCATACTCTATAGACTCCACCGCGGCATCATTGGTTTCACACCAGTGCCGCAATGGCTGCTCATCAGCGAAGCTCATAGTCACAATCGCCGCATCCATGGATCGCTGTACCACCCGGTCCACTGCCGACAGCACACTTTCCGCTGCCCCTGCATAGGCCCTTACCAGGCCGCCGGCCCCCAGTTTGATGCCGCCAAAATAGCGAATCACCATGACCAGGACATCCCCCATGTCTTTGTGCTGAATCACACTCAGGATTGGCTTTCCCGCGGTCCCCGACGGCTCACCGTCGTCGTTCATCGCGGCCTCGGCAGCCGAACCGGGGCGACCTATCTGGTAAGCCCAGCAAATATGGCGGGCATCGGGATGGTCTTTATGAGCCTGATCCAGCCAGTCTTTGACCTCATCCCTGGAGTTCACGGGAGCCACTCTCGCGATAAAGCGGCTCTTCTTCACTTCCGTTTCCCGCTCGAGGTATCCCGCCGGAACAGGGTAATCTTTCTTCATGGAAACCATCATCCTCAACCCGCCGCAAACAAAGGAAGGCGAACCAGAACCCGTAAGCCGCCCCGCTCCCCGGGTGTCGCTGCAATTTCGCCGTCGTGGGCCGCAACAATGTCCCTGGCGATAGCCAGCCCCAGCCCCCAACCTTTGCCGCCCCGGGATTTGTCAGCCCGGAAGAACGGTTCAAACAGGTGGGGAAGCAGTTCCGCGGTGACGCCGGGCCCTTCATCCTCGATAGCGAACTCCAGCCATTCGCCGGAAGCCGTCAAATCAATATGTACAGAGCGGCCGGGAGGGGTGTGATCGAGAGCATTCTGCAGAACGTTATCCAACGCCCGCTGTAACAGTCCTTCATCCCCCAGCACGGATACAGAGGCACTGGCGGGTGAGACAATCAGCTTGCAGTCCACCCCCTGATGTTCTGCATAATCCGCCGCTTCCTGCAGAACCCGGTTTATGACATTCACTGGCAGCACCGACTCCCGCGCTATGTTACCCCCGCTTTCGCTGACCCGATACAGCGTCAGGATCTGACCTGTCATCGTTTCAAGTCGCTCGTTCTGGCGCAGGATGCTTCCCATAAGCTCTTCATCCGCGCCACCCTCGCTCGCAAGTTCAATGGCAATCCGCTGGCGTGTCAGCGGTGTCCGAAGGTCATGGGAGATATCCCGAAGTAGATGCTTTTGCCGTTCCAGCAAACTGCACAGCTGTTCGGTCATGGCATTGAATGCGGTCGCTAATTGACCCACTTCATCTCGCCGTTTCGTGATTCTGTCACTGACCCTCAATGAGTTATTCCCCCGGGCGATGGCCTGAGCGGTCGTTTCCATGTGTAGAAGCGGTCGTGAAACCCGACGGGCGATCCACCAGCACGCCAGGGAAATCATCACAAATGCCAGCCCCAACTCTATGGCGCGGAAGAATTTTGGGTCCAGCCAGCCGGCACCGTGCATCCGTGGCCACGCCACCAGGCGATAACCGTCATCGACGTCCAGAACCGCTGGCTTCTGTGGATACCAGGCGGATTTCATCCGGTCGCGAATGAACGAGGGAAGCCTACCGCCATTGTCATCCCGCTCAATGAGGATCAGGTGCAAGTCAATACGCTCACCCTCCGACCGGAGAAAACGCCAGGCTCCCCCCCGATCACCAGACTCACGAATTCTTATCGCTTCCTCGGCAAGATCCCTGAGCCCCGCCTGACGCTCGATAGCCTCCCGCTCGCGATCCAGAAGCATTCGGGTCGCCAGGTTGCTGACCACTACGGTCACCGCCATGGCCAGCCAGATCGAGAGGAAGATCCGCCAGAAAAGGGGGAAAATTGTTCGCCCCTTCATGTGGGCACCCGATAGCTGTACCCCAGACCGCGAACCGTTTCTATTCGGGGAGGATCATCATTACCCAGTTTCTTGCGCAGGTTACTGATGTGCATATCGAGAGTCCGGTCGTAGGCTTCCAGGCGACGCCCCAGCGCCCACTGCATAAGATCGGTTTTGCGCACCACACTGCCAGCGTGGGCCAGCAGCACCTGCAAAACCTCATACTCGGTGGCGGTCAGCTCCAAAGGCTTGTCATCCTGGTAAATGCGGCGGTGAGAGGGCTCCACCCTCAGGTCACCGTATGTTCTGGCAGCATCCACTTCCACTGCCTGATCCCATGCGATCCGCCGCAGCAACGCCTGCAGGCGGGCGACCAGCTCGCGCGGATTGCACGGCTTGGGTATGTAATCGTCGGCACCGACTTCGAATCCGACAATGCGATCAGTCTCGTCTCCCCGGGCAGTGAGCAGCACAACGGGCAAATGGGTGTCCGCACGCAATGATCTCAGCACATCGAGGCCGCTGATATCCGGCAACATGATATCCAGCACCACAATGTCACAGTTCTGACCCAGGGCCAGGGACAAGCCATCGTTGCCATTGGCTGCTTCGCGCACGCTGAACCCCTGATTGGTCAGATAGCGCGCCAGCAGCTGCCGCAATTCATCATCATCTTCAACCAGCAATACCCGGTTCTGCATGGACGTCCTCCCGATTAACGGCCTTCAGTCTAACACGTTGGCCGACGGTGTCTTTTTCCACGTTTTTTCCTTTGCACAACCTTTACATCACGCTGACACCGAATGACAGAGTTCTCCATTAGCATGGAGCTCGTCCATTAGCGGACTGCCTCGCTGCAGTCCCACAACCGACTACGAGGTAATGATTATGATGAAACATCAAACTTCCCGGATTATTGCCAGCGCTCTCCTGTCCGCCGCCCTGCTCGCCAGCCCGCTTGCCATGGCCGGCAATCACGGTGACCGACACGATGGCTACCACGGCAAGCACAGCAAAGCCGAAATGTGTGAACAGCTGCGCGAGGGTACCGGCAGATTCAGCCCGGAGAATCGCGAAGCCAGAATGGCAGAACACCGGGCGAAGATGGAGGAACGCCGCGCCGAGATGGCCGACCGCCTTGAACTGACTGACGAGCAACGGGAAACCTGGGACGAAATCCACCAGGAAAACATGGCGAAACGCGCCGAGAAGATAGAAAAGTGGCAGGAAAAAATGAAAGAACGTTGTGCAGAAAAAGCCGAAAGCAACAGCGACCAGTGATCACAAACCGGATTCTGGCGTATGGTATCGGGGTGATACCAAGGAGTATTCCAGACCATGCCCGAATCCGGCTCTCCATTTCCACACATTCGTGTCTGCTCATCCATCCACGATGTCCCCGAGGCTGACTGGGACACTTTGTGCCCCGGCACTTACCCGTTTCTCAAACACAGCTTTCTGAAAGCTTTGGAGGATTCGGGCTGCACCACGACGACCACCGGATGGACACCATCACACTTGAGCTTCTGGCTGGAGGATCGGCTGGTTGGAGTCGCCCCTGCGTGGTTGAAAACCCACTCCATGGGGGAATATGTGTTTGACTGGGCGTGGGCCGATGCCTATCGACGCTACGGAGAAACCTACTACCCCAAACTATTGATCGCCGTTCCGTTCACACCTTGCCAGGGCCCCCGGATGCTGCTGGATGACGCTTTCCGCGCGAGCCTGTCGCCCGCTGTGGTTCACCAATTGCTGGACAGCGTTTGTGAATCCACAGGCGCCCATTCATGGCACCTGCTGTTTCCCAATAGCGACGACCAGCGCCTGCTGGATCAACCAGGAAGTCTCCACCGCCTCGGCTGCCAGTTCCATTGGCACAACAGGGATTACCGCTCATTCGAGGAGTTTCTTGCCGAGCTCACCTCCCGCAAGCGCAAATCCATCCGCAAAGAGCGCAGACAAATCGCAGAGTCGGGGGTGTCGTTCCGCCACTTTTCCGGACCAGAACTCCCTGACCCTATACTTTCAGCTTTCTACACGTTCTATCAGGCCACCTATTTCAAGCGTGGCCAGCGGCCATACCTGAACAAACAGTTTTTCCAGCAGCTGTGCGCAACCATGCCCGACCAGTGTCACATCATTATGGCGGTGAAGGATGACGCCATGATCGCCGGATCCCTGTTTCTCACCGGCAATGACACCCTGTATGGTCGTTATTGGGGCTGCCTGGAAGAGTACGACTTCCTGCACTTTGAAACCTGCTACTACCAGGGCATAGACCTGGCCATTGACCTGGGGCTGTCCACGTTCGATGCTGGCGCCCAGGGCGAACACAAACTGATACGGGGTTTCGAGCCAGTGATCACCCATTCCTGGCATGGCATCCGCCATCCTGGCTTCCGCGACGCCATCCATCGCTTCACACTGGAGGAAGCGGACCACGTCCAGCAGTACTTTGACGACGCCACCGGCGCGTTACCTTTCAGGCAACAGGAAAGCGGTTAACTATACTGTCGTGTAATAATCCCGATCGCGAATTCCTGATACTTTCGGGACTTCCAATTTCAGGAATCGAACCGAGGCACTACAAATGGATACGGATCAGTTGCTCAGCCTCATCGCCAATGACGGCGCCGCATTTGCATTCTCGGCAGCAGCAATCATCGTGGCATTGCTGACACTGCTCTATGTGGCCAATGACAAGCGCAAACAGGATTTTCTGGACAACCAGCTTAAACAAAGGACGGAAACCCTGTGGCGGGACATGGACGAGTTGCGTGTCAGTCAGTTCAATAGCGCAGAAGCCTCCTCGCAGGGGTCGGGCGGCAGTCTCGAATCAGACTCGGTCCGGTTCGCGATCGAGAAAGCCGCTTACGAGACAATATGGCCGCTGGTCTGGCAGCTCCATGACCGTCTGGGCATGTTCCTGCGCGCCGTTGAATCCGGAGAGACAGCCGGTGAACTGCGCCTGGAAGCCCGTAACGCCGCACTGGAGGCGCGCAGCGCACTCAATCGGCACCGGCCATTCTGCCACGAAGAGGTAGACGAACTGGTTACCAAAATCATCGACACCGATATCAAGGCGCACCTTGCCGCCTGCCAGTACATGGATCTGCTGAAAGAATCCGCCACTTCCAATACCACCCACGACCGGAACATCCAGCGCGAAAAGTTTCACCTGCTTTACGATGGAGAGGCAAGAGAGATGATCAACCAACTCGTTACCACCATACGAGAAAGAACCCTCAGGAAAGGCTAACCCCGAACCCGCTTCAGGGCATCGGCCTGCAAGGCCCGGAGATAGCGACTGATGACAACGGGAAACGGTTCGGTGGATTGCAACTCAAGGTATTCCGCTGGCAGCGAGCGAACCGCGCCTGCGGCATATTCTGCCTGCTGGTCGATGGAGTCTATAGCATCCAGCAACACCACACCGTGTTTCATGACCGGCCTCAACAACGGGTCACCATCAAACACCTCTTCCCGGCCGCTGATCACATCCCCTTTCATCCGGCCATCCCGGTCATACTGACGGAAAACCTGCTTACCGCCGGGGAAGGATTGCTTGCCCGACGAGTTTTTCATTCGCGGCAAGCCACCATATTCGGTCAACTTGTATGCCAACTCCAGGGCTGGAGCGTCGTTTGACGCGCCAATGGCCGTTCCCACGCCAAAGCCATCAATGGGCGCTCCCGCCGCAACCAGCCGGGAAATTTCATACTCATCGAGACCACCGCTCGCCATAATGCGAACATCCTGCAGACCCGCCTCGTCCAATATCGCACGACAGTCCCGGGCCTCGGCCGCGAGGTCTCCGGAATCCAGTCTGATGGCGCTGATCCGAACCTCGGGGTCCTGTGTAAGCCAATCGGCAATACGCCGGACCGCCCGCCGGGTGTCGTATGTGTCCACCAGCAACGTCGTACCCGGGTATAGCCGCGCGTACACCTTGAAAGCGTCCATCTCGTCCGGATACGCCTGGACAAAACTGTGAGCCATGGTGCCACTGACTGTCAGGCCATAATCCAGACCGGCCAACACATTGCTCGTGCCCGCGAGACCCGCGAGGCGAAACGCTCGCACACTGCGGTGGGCCGCATCAATGCCGTGCATTCGTCTCATCCCGAAATCAATCACCGGGCGCTCACCGGCGGCAAGTCTCACCCGGACCGCCTTGGATGCCAGTACGGTTTCCAGGTGCACATGATTCATCACCAGGCTTTCCAGGATCTGAGCTTCAGCGATAGGCGCCTCTATTTCCAGCAGCGGCTCCTGAGGGAACAGGGGGGTACCTTCCGGTACCGCCCTGATATGTCCACTGAAACGGAACTTGCCAAGCCATTCGAGAAACTCTGGCTGGAAGCGGTCAAGACCTTCCAGGCGTTTGATATGATCGCGGGAAAACTTCAGGGTCTCGATGACCGTGGCAACCTGCTGCTGACCGCAGGCAAGGACAAAATTCCGGTTGTTTGGCAGCTCCCTGAAAAACAGGCTGAATACCGCCGTATCATGCATACCTTCGGCCCAGTATGCCTGGGCCATGGCAAGCTCGTAGAGATCCACCAGCAGTGCAAGATCTTTCTCATGCACCATGTTGTCAGGCTCCTGCATCCTGTCAGTGTTGCAGCGACACTCCCAGCCCAGCGAGCTCATCCATCACTTTTGGCGCGCCATCACTGTCTACTGCGTAGGTACCGTCAACAATCAGGTTGACACTGAATCCCAGCTGTACCGCATCGATAACCGACGCACGCACACACACATCAAGTGCCAGGCCGGCGACATACAGGGTCCCAATGCCGTGACGCCGCAAGAAGCTATCGAGCTGGGTGCCATCGAACGCCGAGTAGGCATCCGTATCAAAAGCCGTACCCTTGCTCACCCGCACTGCGTCAGAGGGCAGGTCCATCGCCGGATGAAATTCCGCTCCCCGGGTATCCTGCACGCAATGCACAGGCCAGGGACCATCACGCTGAACAAAACTGACATGGTCAACAGGATGCCAGTCACGACTGGCAATAATCGCCCAGCCCTCTTGCCGGGCCTTGCTGATCCACTCATTCACGACCGGAAAGATCGCATCACTCTGAGGTACCGCCAGGCTGCCGCCTTCACAGAAGTCATTCTGTATATCAACGAGCAGCAGGGCGCATTTATCGGAAGACATAATGCCCCCCCTATCAACCCCTGTGTACCGGATCCGGACTTCCGGGCGCGGAAATCGTTAACTGTCCGCGATGCGGAAGCCTACTTTCATGACTACCTGATAATGTCCTACCTTGCCATCTGCAATATGACCACGTGTTTCGAGAACCTCGAACCACTCCATGTTGCGCACGCTCTTGCCACACTCAGACAGCGCATTCTCGATGGCATCTTCAATGCTTTTCTTTGACGAGCCAACGATTTCCACTTTCTTGTAGACATGATGGTCTGACATACCACCTCCCGTTGCATACACTAACTGTTACCTTTGAGCCTAGAAGACGCAACAGAAGCGGGCAAACCCTGGACAGTATTATTATAACTCTCCTCAATCCGGATCCATGAAATGAAACGACCGTTCCGATATTCCGCCTGGCTTGTTGCCGGACTCTTTTTCCTGCTCGCTGGTCCGCTACTGCTGGCAACCAGCGGTTCCCTGCAAAGCGCGGAAAGCTGGCAAACAGCATCCAGGGACAGTGCTGGCATAGCGCCCCGTCCGGAGGAAATCGAAGAAGCCATCATTCAGGTATACGGGGCCAGGGCCTGGAGCTGGCGTGGGTATTTCGCGGTCCACACCTGGATCAGCACCAAGGAAGCCGGGGCGGACCACTACCGGGTTCACGAGGTGACTGGCTGGCGCCGTTACGTGGTCAACTCCCGCCCCGGTGACCCCGACCGGCACTGGTATGGCGCCAGGCCAATGCTGTACGCAGACATCCGTGGAGAGAAGGCAGGGCGACTGATTCCAGCTATCTACGATGCGGTCGCATCCTACCCTTTCACGGAAGAGTATGAAGCCTGGCCGGGCCCCAATAGCAACACGTTTGTGGCCTGGGTGATCCGGAACGTAGCAGGATTCGATATCGCCCTGCCAAATCACGCGATCGGAAAGGACTACCTGGGTGACAGCGTGATTGCCAGAGTGCCCGGCGGTAGTGGCTATCAATTCTCACTGGGTGGTTATTTCGGTGTTCTGGCGGGTGTTCGGGAGGGGCTTGAGTTAAACGTCATGGGCTTATCACTGGGGGTGAATCCACTGGGCCTCGGCATCAAACTGCCCGGTGTTGGTGAGCTGTCCTTGCGTAACACCAACCCTATGACTGAAGCCTTACCGTAATCAAGCCAGCGGGTTGGCGGCGAACTCAAGGTACCGGCTCGCCATCTGCTTTTTTTCATCCTGGCTGTTAAGCAGTTCAAGGCGCAATTTGTCGATCAGCTTCAGATACTCATGCAGGGGAGACTCGGTTTTGCTCGCTGCTTTGGATTCTTCAATGAACGCTCTCTGTTGCTCCCGGATTTCATTAAGCTTTTCAAGCGCTGCACGAATTGCATCGACCCGGGCTTCATCCATACCAGCGCCGCTGTCTCGCGGATTCGCCCCCGAATTCGATGACAGCACCGCTTCCGACAGCGGATGACCTCCTTCAGAGTCATCGACGCCCTGCTCAGCCAGATCCAGCTCTTCCAGTGTTCGAACTTCGCCGCCGGTAGTCAGATAGATACCACTGCCTTTGATCTGCCCCAACGCGACACCCTGACTGTTGGTCAGAGTAAAACGGTCCTCCACGCTATCCACGTACAGTGCCTGAACACCGACCTCTTCCAGCGTCCTCAGGTCCTGCTTCCCCTCTGCCGCCTGCACCCAAACCTTCAATGAGCTGAAGATATCATCATTAGCATCGATCCAGCGGTTGCCATCGTCATCAAACCTGGCAAGTTCCGCGAACCCCTGACCACTTTGCGGCCCAAACAGCTCGCTACCATCGTCGACCTTGCCATTGCCGTTACGATCAAGAACCAGGTAGCCACTACCAGCCCCCAAGGTAGCGAACGGAGTCGTCTTGCCATCGGAATTGAGGTCAAACTCGAACAAGGCATCGGTGAGCTGAGCCGTTGTACTGCCGAAATTGACCACCAGGGGATCAGTAAGACGACGCTCGCGAATCTGTACTAATTCCGAGTATTCGTAGGTTTGCGACTGGGATTGTCGGAGAGCCATTGTGAAGTCTACCTGCTCTCCACTGTCGAGTTTGATGGTACCGGAGGACGTGAAGTTGCGGGACTCACTCTGAGAATAGAACATGTATCGACCGGCATCGATAGACATTGAAGTGCCTCCCGCTATCCCCGCATCTGTGCCCAAAGCCGCACGGCTGACCGTGATCGCCTCTTGGCCGGTCAAGAACAAATCGGTGGTTAATTCCGCCAGCTGAGCACTGGTGAATACGGTCTGGCGCTGGTCGCCGGATACCGTCGATGTGCTGTCAAACGCCAGTCGCTCATTTGACGAATACCGGTATGCGGATTCACGAAACAGTGTCACCTCTGTTGCCGCAGCCGTCTCAGGCGAGACCTGAGGCTGCCGTGATATCCGGATAAGCGAACTGTCGTGCGCCGAAACGTGACGCGAACTGTCCTGAAACAAGGAAATCTGGCTGGAAGTAATCATGGTTAAGGGTACTCGAACGGATACTACCCTTTTATCGGCACCCCTGATTAAATCTTGAGCAGGTCAGAAAAAATATCGGACTATTGCGGCAGCGGCAATTCCCGCCGCAATAGATGGCAAGGGTTTACGGCTCAGCAACATAGCGGCGGCGGAGGTAACCAATGCGACCCGAGCCCCCACATCGCCATCAAAGGCCATAGGCACCACGATGGCAATCAATACCGAACTGGCCATGGTGTTGATAAAGCTCTCAATGCGGGGATTGATCCGCACGAAAGACATGACAAACACACCACCGAAACGGGTAGCAAGAGTAACCATTGTCATGATTGCAATCAGCCCCAGGATACCGGTCGTGGTGGTTTCGATAGTCATTGGGCAACTCCCTCTTCGGCCGCTGCTGGCTGCCGCTGCTCCAGCCATAAGAACCCGACAGCGCCTCCCGACAATGCCCCCACGACTACGTGGGTATTCGGGGGCAACCATCGCCAGGCAGCCAGTGACGCCAGTCCTGCAACCGTCCAGGCCACCAGTACCCTCGGGGATTTGTTGCCCCCGAGAGCCATAGCCAGCAGAAAACAGCCAAGCACCATATCCAGACCCAGACTCTTGGGATCCTGTAGCAAGCCGCCAAAGTATACGCCCAGCCAGGTTCCCAACATCCAGGCCAGCCACAGAACCAGACCGCCGCCGAGAATCACTTCCAGGTTGCGCTTGCCATTCTGGTAATCCTGGGCCGATACGGCCCAGTTGGCGTCCGTCAACAATAGCAACAGGCCATAACGCCGGCCAGGAGAGACATCCTTCAGCATCGGATACAGGGAGGCCCCCATCAACAGATGACGGGAATTGATCGCAAATACCACCGCTATCAATGGCAGAACCGACACCTCGTTGCCCCACATTTCAATGGCCGCAAACTGGGAGGCCCCGGCGAATACCGTGGTGCTCATCAGAATGGCGTCCAGAGGCGGCAGGCCTTTCTGTGTGGCAGCCAAACCAAAGGCAGCACCAAACGCCACCACAAACAAGGAGATGGGGAGCAGACGGAAAAACTCCAGCCGCACCTTATGCGGTTGGAGTTTATAAGAATAGGAAGCGACAGACATCCACCGAAACTAAGGCAGATTCCCTAACATGCGTATAGGTAAATGCCGAAGCGCACTTTTGATGCCCTGGTTAATGCACCACGTGAATCTTGCCATCGCCCCCGGCCAGCGGGTTGTTAACACTACTGCCTTCACCCTGCAGTTCCGCTTCCGGATGATTCAGAGCCATCAACTCTTCCATTTGTGACACGTGTTTCTTCGGCACATCCACCATGACCAGATACCGGCCCGCTTCGATATCGCCGTGGAACTTCCGTATCCGGTAATTCTCGGTACTGATACCACCGAATCCGCCCAGCCAGCCGCCAGCGACAATCGCAAATGCCCCCATGGCGACATAGGCTGCCATCGGCCATTCAAGACCACCCCAAAGGGCCAGTGGAACCACAAAAAACAGGGCGAATAATGCCCCGATCAGCATGCCACGCTCGACAAACCGCGGCAGGTCGGTCTTGTCCAGCACACTGGCGGAGTGCAGACGGTGGGTGTAAAGACCCGCTTCATCCTTGCTGACGATATGAAATCGCCAATCGGTAATACCACGTTGGTGAAGGTCATCGGAAATGCTCTGCACACTATCGATGGAATCCACCAGATAAAATAGCCGTTTCATAATTCCCCCTTCACTTATCACAGGTGGAGCGAAACTATGACTTGATTATAAAACAACCAACCCTGCTTCCTCCGGTTTGCTCAAATCGATTCAGGATAAGCAGGCTCCTGATATGGCAAATTCCTCTAACGGCTTTATTTCCCACGTAACACAAAACCTTGTGAGAACTCTTCGGTGACCCGTTGTACTGAAAAACAAAATTGAAGTTGACGTTTACGTCAAAAGAAATTAGTTTGTTTTTCGTCCAGCCCCAAAAGGGCCCTCCCAACAGGGAAAATGGACACTTGAAATCAAACCACCGGCCACAAGCCGGACGACAAGAACAAGACATCCACTCATGCCGCGATCCGGCGAGTCGGAAGAGGATTTCAACATGTTCAAATCCGCACTTTTAGCGGACAAACCTCTCCTGCACGCGCAGCCAGAACCCTCGCTGGTTCCCGGCAATGATCCCTATGACACCCTGCTCAACTCCAAAATCGCTGCTGCCCTCAGGCATATTCTGGCATCAACCAATTGCCAGTCCTGCTGTCTAACCCATAACAAAACCGGTTGCCGCAGACCCCAAAAGGGTAGCGGTGGCCTTCAAAGAGAGGTGAAACGCCATGAACGTATTCAGCCATCCAGAGTTCGATAACCACGAACACCTGTCCTTCTTCTGCGATCCGGAATCAGGACTCAAGGCCATTGTTGCCATTCACAATACCTCCCGCGGTCCCGCCCTCGGTGGGTGTCGTATGTTCCCCTATGCCAGCGACGAGGAAGCCGTGTGGGATGTCCTGCGCCTGTCGAAAGGGATGACCTACAAGTCCGCCCTGGCAAACCTGGATCTGGGTGGCGGCAAGTCCGTCATCATCGGCGACCCACGCAAAGACAAAACTGAAGCGATGCTGGAGGCCATGGGCCGCCACCTGGAAAGCCTGGGTGGCCGATACATCGCGGCCGAAGATTCCGGCACCAGTGTGCCCGATCTGAAGGTCATGGGCAGGCACACCCGCCATGTGGCCGGGATCTCACAGCACATTGGCTTCGACGGCAAGCCCAGCAACGGTGACCCTTCACCGGCCACCGCCTACGGCACGTTCATCGGTGTGAAAGCAGCCGTCAAGCATAAGCTTGGTCGTTCCGACCTCACTGGCCTGAAGGTCGCTATCCAGGGCATCGGTAACGTCGGCTTTCGCCTCGCGCGGCACCTGAAGGACGCCGGCGCCGAGCTGTGGGTCTACGACATCCACGCGGACAACATGCAACGCGCCATTGATGAACTGGGGGCCAAGCCGGCCACCGCAGAGGACATCCTGTTCCTGCCGGTGGATGTCGTTGCTCCCTGTGCCATGGGTGCGGTGCTGAACGATGAAAGTATTCCGCAGATCAAGGCCACGGTGGTCGCTGGCGCAGCCAACAACCTGTTGGAACGCCCGGACCACGACCAGGCTTTGATGGACCGCGGCATTCTCTATGCCCCGGATTTCGCCATCAATGCCGGCGGCATTATTGATGTGTCCTACGAGCGAACCAGCGCAGCTCCCGAGAAAGTCTGCGCCCATGTAGAGACCATCGGCGACACACTGAACGAGATCTTTACCCGCTCCGACCACAGCGGCAAGCCCACCGGGGCGATTGCCAACGAACTGGCGGAGGAGCGGTTCCGCAAGCACGCCGCCCGCGTCGATACGATGCAGGAACGGATGGCCCATGCCGGGTAGTACACCGGGGCCATGTCTTTGAGGCCGCGAACCATTCGCGGCCTCTGCTTCCCCAACAAAAACAAGTACCAAGCAGGAGACAGCTATGTCTGTATCACAATCAGGTTCTGCCAGCTATTCCGGTGAACTGGAAGGCTCCAACGCCAAGCGCGGCCTCTGGTCATCGCGCCTCACCTTTATCCTCGCAGCCACCGGCTCCGCCGTTGGCCTCGGTAATATCTGGAAATTTCCCTATGTAACGGGTGAGAACGGCGGCGGCGCCTTTGTTCTCGTATACCTTCTCTGTATCGCCATCGTAGGCATCCCCATCATGATGGCGGAAGTCATGATCGGTCGGCGCGGCGGCCACAGCCCGGTTAACAGTCTGCGTGCGATTACCCAACGGGATGGCCTTAAGCCCGCCTGGAAACTGGTAGGCGCCATAGGGGTTCTGGCAGGCTTCCTGATTCTCTCGTTCTATTCTGTTATTGGCGGCTGGGCCATTTCCTACGTCGGCACCACCGCCAGCGGCCAGCTCGCCGGACAATCCGCCGATGCGGTCGGCGCCATCTTCTCCGGGCTGCTCAGCAACCCGGGCACCTTGCTGGCATGGCACACCCTGTTCATGGCGCTGGTCATGTTTGTGGTTGCGCGGGGTGTGCGCTCCGGGCTGGAACGAGCCGTTAGTATCCTGATGCCCGCTTTGTTCGTTCTGCTGCTGATCGTGGTGGGTTACGCCATGACCACCGGGCACTTTGGCCAGGCCGCCGCCTTCCTGTTCCAGCCGGATTTCTCCAAATTGACCACCTCCGGCATCCTGGTGGCCCTGGGGCACGCGTTCTTCACCCTGAGCCTGGGTATGGCCGTGATGATGGCCTACGGCTCCTATCTGCCGAAGAACATCTCCATCGCCAAGACATCCATCACTGTATCGGTGATTGATACCGGTGTGGCTCTGTTGGCCGGCCTGGCCATCTTTCCGATCGTCTTCGCCAATGGCCTTGAACCGGGTGCGGGCCCAGGCCTGATCTTCCAAACTCTGCCGCTGGCCTTTGGCCAGATGCCCATGGGCTCACTGTTTGGCACCCTGTTCTTCGTTCTGTTGATTTTCGCCGCCTGGACATCGGGCATTTCCCTGCTGGAGCCCATCGTCGAATGGCTGGAAGAGCAGAAAGGCATGAACCGTATGGTCAGCACCCTGGGCGCAGGTTTTGTCTGCTGGGCGCTGGGTATTGCCTCGATCCTGTCCCTGAACCTGTGGGCCGACTTCGCTCCCCTTGGCTTTATACCGATGCTGGAAGGCAAGACCATCTTCGACCTGCTGGACTTCTTCACCGCCAACATCCTGCTGCCACTGGGCGGACTGCTGGTGGCCCTGTTCGCCGGCTGGGTGATGTCGCGTAAGGCCATGGAGAACGAACTGTCACTGTCACCGGGCATGTTCAACCTGTGGTTCGTTACCGTCCGTTTTGTTACGCCGGTCGCGGTCGCGGTGGTATTTATCTATAACCTGCTGTAACCCTGCAAGGAGGCGGCGTTAGCCGCCTCCCTTCCCCTGTATTTCGACTCCTTTGATTCCTGTTTTTTCGGCAATGACCGGATTCTGTCCCTTTATAACCAGACGTAACGAGCTCATTAGCCGTATCGTTGGCCCTATCGAACAATGAATCAGAGAGGTCACACCATGACTGCAGTTACCGCATCGTTTCCCGTACGTCGCCAAGACTTCGGTTTTGATGAAGTGCCACGGCACTGGGTCGACAGTGACCCGTTCATGACACACCTGTTCAACGCCCTGTCCGCCCTGTTTCCGGATGGCGAGCGCTTCTTCGTGGACAGTGTTCGCGCAGTACGTGATCAGATCAACGACCCGCAACTGCAGAAAGACATTGGCGCTTTCATTGGTCAGGAAGCCATGCACGCCAAAGAGCATGGTCACTTCAATGAAGGCGCAATTGAACAGGGTTTTGATATCAAGAAGCTGGAAGGCTGGACTCGTGGATTCCTGTCAGTGAAGAATCTGCCGGGACTGAACAACAAGCGGGTTCACCTGGCCGCAACCGTAGCGCTGGAACACTTCACCGGCATCCTGTCCGCACAGCTCCTCAAGCGCGAAGATCTGGTCAACGCCATCGATCCTTCCATGCGCACCCTGTGGGCCTGGCACTGCATCGAAGAGAACGAGCATAAAGCCGTCGCCTTCGACACCTACGAGAAGTTGTATGACAAAGGTGTAGTGGATTACGCCATCCGCATGGGCACCATGGCACTGATCACTAGCCTGATTATGGTGGCCATCCACTCCTTCATCGTGGAATTGATGCGTGAAGACAAGCAGTTGCTGAACCTGCGCTCCTGGGCCAAAGGCCTGAACCGCGTCTGGGGCCCGAAGGGTATGTTCACCGCGATCATTCCCGAGTACCTGGACTACTTCAAGCCCAGCTTCCACCCCTGGCAGCACGACACCGAATTCCTGCTACGAAAGTGGCGCAAGCAGCTCGGTTACAACTGAAGCCCGCCTGTTAAAGCCGGTCGAGCGAGGCCCTCAGGGTCTCGCCGATTCCGGCATCAAGTTTCAATTGGACCATCTCATCTGCACGGGTACGACCACGCGTCAACGCCGCAATCGGCCTGCCCCACTCCTTGGCATAGCGGCAGAAACGAAACCCCGAATACACCATCAGGGATGAGCCGATCACCAGCAGGCCGTCGCTGGCCTTCAGAGCATCCAACGCTGTCGTCACCCGCTCCTTCGGCACGAAATCCCCGAAGAACACCACATCCGGCTTGAGAATCCCATCGCACCTGGGGCAATTCGCCAGACGGAACTCTGAAAAATCTACCTCCAGATCCGCATCCCCATCGGGGGCCGTCTCTGCAGTGAAGCGACGAAAGCCAGGGTTCATGTCCGCGCAGCGATCATGCACCTCATCCCGATCACACCGATACCCACAGCCCATACAAACCACCCGATCCGCACGACCATGCAGATCATTGACCGCTCTCGTGCCCGCCTGCTGATGCAGCCGATCCACGTTCTGGGTCACCACCAGGGTACTGTGATTGAGTAACTCAAGATCGGAAATAGAGTGATGGGCCGGGTTTGGCCGGGCATTACGAACCACCGGCCAGCCAATCAGACTGCGCCCCCAGTAACGACGACGCACATCCACGCTAGCCATAAAAGCCTGATGCTGCACCGGTTGCCTGCGCTTCCAGGCCCCCTCGTGATCGCGATAATCGGGAATACCGGAATCCGTACTGACACCCGCACCCGTGAGAATCATCAGGCGGGGATAACGATGGATAAACTCAGCCAGTTGCTGGCCGGCCACCTCCGGATTCTCCATCATCACCCTCCTCACGCAAACAGGCGGCCAGCAAAGACCGCATCTTCTCGACACCCAGCTCTTTTACCCGCTGGATATTACGCTCCGGAATCCCGTCCGGATCGGGATACCCAGCAATCGCCCGCTCCAGACCCTCCTCCCGCAGCAGATGTAGCATAGGAAATGGCGGTCGATTGGTGTAATTCTCCGCATCATCCGGCTGAGTGCCACCGAACTGATACTGCGGATGAAAACTGGCCACCTGGTAAACGCCCTCCAGCTCCAGATAGACCAACAACCCATCCGCCGCGTCCAGAAATTCATTGTAAAGCGCAAAATCCTGCAACACACCCGGGTGGATCAACAGGGTCGTTTCAACATCCGGCTCGTCCTCCAGACGCTGAAGCTCTGCATGCAGTGCCTGCAGAAGCTCGTCCTCCGTCTGCGCATTCGAGACTACAAAGCGCACCCGCTCCCTGACCAGCTCCCGCTTAGCGAACGGGCAAAGATTCAGGCCGACAACTACATCATCGACCCATTTACGGGTCGCACTAATAATCCCGGCCTCATCCATACAATTTCTCTTTCAAGTTCGAAGGCCACTCACAGGTATGAGCGGACGGGTGGGTAGGCCTTTCCAAAAATTTGCGGAGCCAGGGATGGCGGAGCAGAAGCGCCACAGGGATGTGCCGCAGGAGCGGTTTTTGGAAAGGCCTACCCACCCGTCCGCTCATACCTGTGAGTGGCCTTCGAACTTGAAAGAGAAATTGTATGGATGAGGCCGGG
>JAVJZJ010000127.1:0-209 GCA_040223075.1 Marinobacter sp. | reverse complement strand
TTCCCTGTTCCCTGTTCCCGTTTCCCTGTTCCCTGTTCCCGTTTCCCTGTTCCCTGTTCCCGTTTCCCTGTTCCCTGTTCCCGTTTCCCTGTTCCCTGTTCCCGTTTCCCTGTTCCCCGTTCCCTTGACAAATGACAAATGACACAAGCTCGCGATATATTACCCTTACGTCTGCAACTGACTCCCATGCAGTTGCCAGAGGTCACGCC
>JAVJZJ010000126.1:0-200 GCA_040223075.1 Marinobacter sp. | reverse complement strand
CGCCTAACCTACGATGGCGGACTGACCCAGCTAAATGCAATAGATTGATGGTTAAATTGGGCGCACGCCGTGGGTTGAATTGGGCGCACGCCGTGGGTTAAATTGGGCGCACGCCGTGGGTTAAATTGGGCGCACGCCGTGCGCCCCTACAATTTTAATCCACCATTTTAGGTGGGTGACGGCAGTAGGTTGGGTTGACG
>JAVJZJ010000125.1:0-419 GCA_040223075.1 Marinobacter sp. | reverse complement strand
CCTAGCGATCGCAGTCTCTCCTCTAACAATTTTGCCCGTTGTCGCTCTTGTTGAGCCAATTGTTCAGCCTCTGTTGCCCGTTGTCGCTGAAGATACGATTAGTCAGATCACTGGCTTGAGTTTAGAAGAGGTGCGACGGTTGAGGTAAAAATCATAGTTATCCTCCCCTGATTAAACGTTTACTTAAAAAATGGCAATCTGTGTCATTTAAGCGTTAGTCCACAGCAGAGCGTGATTCAATCGGTGTAACTTGTGTGATCACAAAGAGTCTGGATCATCACCTAGCGATCGCAGTCTCTCCTCTAACAATTTTGCCCGTTGTCGCTCTTGTTGAGCCAATTGTTCAGCCTCTGTTGCCCGTTGTCGCTCTTGTTGAGCCAATTGTTCAGCCTCTGTTGCCCGTTGTCGCTGATGAGCAA
>JAVJZJ010000123.1:0-34445 GCA_040223075.1 Marinobacter sp. | reverse complement strand
ATCCGACCAACAAGTCTGACGGGAGATACCCCAGAAGCCGGATCGCCGAGGTTGGGAGAGGGTTTCCAAAAATTTCGAAGGCCATGGATGGCCTGAGAGAAGCGCACATGGATGTGCTCGTAGCGGTTTTTGAAACCCTCTCCCAACCTCTGCCACTCCGTCACTCGAAGGCTAGGGCATGCCAGACAGCCAAACTATCGGTGATACTCTGGACTCAGCTCCACCACCGCCTCAATAAACGCCTTGGCATGCTCCGGATCCACGTCCGGGGTAATGCCGTGCCCCAGGTTGAAGATGTGCCCCGGGCCGGAACCGAATCGACGCAGGATATCGGCCACCTCCTGGCGGATCCGCTCAGGTGGCGCATACAGCATGGCCGGATCCATATTGCCCTGCAGGGCCACCTGATCGCCGATGCGAGCACGGGCGTTGCCAATGTCCGTGGTCCAGTCCAGACCGACTGCGTCTGCACCGGAGTCCGCGATGGATTCCAGCCATTGACCACCGTTCTTGGTGAACAGGATCACCGGAACATGACGACCTTCGCTCTCGCGAATCAGGCCATCCACGATTTTCTTCATATAGCGCAGCGAGAATTCCTCATACGCCCAACTGCTCAGCACACCACCCCAAGTATCAAAAATCTGGACCACTTGGGCACCGGCACGGATCTGGCCGTTCAGGTAATCAATGACACAGTCTGCCAGGTGATCCAGCAGTCGATGCATCACCTCCGGCTGGCCGTACATCAGTTTCTTGGCTTCGCGGAAATCCTTGGAAGAACCGCCCTCGATCATGTAGGTGGCCAGGGTCCAGGGGCTGCCGGAGAAGCCGATCAGCGGAACACGACCGTTGAGCGCCCCACGGATGGTGGAAACCGCGTTCATCACGTAATCCAGGTCCACCTCGGCCTTCATCGCAGGCAAGGCTGCAACGTCGGCCTCAGAGCGGATCGTATGCTTGAACTTGGGACCTTCACCGGTCTCGAAGTACAGGCCGAGCCCCAGCGCGTCCGGAATGGTCAAAATGTCGGAGAACAGGATGGCGGCATCCAGAGGAAACCTTTCCAGAGGCTGCAGGGTAACCTCACAGGCCAGCGGCGTATTCTTACAGAGACTGAGAAAATCACCCGCCTGGGCTCGAGTGGCACGGTACTCGGGCAGGTAACGGCCGGCCTGACGCATCATCCACACCGGTGTGCGATCAACGGGCTGGCGCATCAATGCGCGCAGGAAGCGGTCATTTTTCAGCTCGGTCATAGGATTTCCAGTCTGCTCTCGGTCTGTGAAATGTGGGGTGCAATGATACCCCGTTTGCAGCAATAAAAAAGGGCGGCTTACCCGTAGCAAGCCGCCCTTCTGATCTGAATTAGGTCCGCCCTCAGATATCCAGGTAATCCAGGATACCGTCAGCGGCCTGACGGCCTTCCCAGATAGCGGTTACGACCAGATCGGAGCCGCGGACCATGTCACCACCGGCAAAAATCTTCTGATTACTGGTCTGGAACGCAAACTCTGACTCTTCCGGTGCCGCTACACGACCGGAATCATCGGTGTTGATGCTCTGTGTATCAAACCAGTCTGCCGGGCTCGGGCGGAAACCGAAGGCCACCAGCACAGCGTCGGCCGGAATCACCTCTTCACTGCCCGGAACCACTTCCGGACGGCGGCGGCCGTTCTCGTCAGGCTCGCCCAATTGGGTCTGGACAACCTTCACCCCTTCCACCTTGTCTTCACCAATAATGGCAATGGGCTGACGGTTGAACATGAACTTGACGCCCTCTTCCTTGGCGTTTGCCACTTCCTTGCGGGATCCCGGCATGTTCGCCTCATCCCGGCGATAGGCACAGGTAACACTCTCTGCCTGCTGGCGAATAGACGTACGGTTACAGTCCATTGCGGTGTCACCACCACCCAGAACCACAACACGCTTGCCTTTCATGTCGATGAAATCATCCGCATTTTCCTCGTAACCGAGGCGACGGTTGACGTTCGAAACCAGGAACGGCAGGGCGTCGTACACACCCGACAGATCTTCCCCGGGGAAGCCGCCTTTCATGTAGGTGTAGGTACCCATCCCCATGAACACGGCATCGTATTCCTCAAGGATGTCTTCCATCATCACATCCTTGCCCACTTCCGTGGACAGGCGGAATTCCACACCCATTTCCTCGAACACTTGACGACGGCGGGTCATGACGGACTTTTCCAGCTTGAACTCGGGAATACCGAAGGTCAGCAGACCACCAATTTCCGGGTAGATATCGAATACCACCGGCTTCACACCGTTGCGCACCAGTACATCCGCGCAGCCGAGACCCGCAGGGCCGGCACCAATCACAGCGACCTTTTTGTCGGTCCACTTCACGGCAGACATGTCAGGCTTCCAGCCCAGAGCGAACGCGGTATCGGTGATGTACTTCTCGACAGAGCCGATGGTCACCGCACCGTAACCATCGTTCAGGGTGCAGGCACCCTCACACAGACGGTCCTGCGGACAGACCCGGCCACAGACTTCCGGCAGGGAGTTAGTCTGGTGACACAGCTCCACCGCCCTCATGATATTGCCTTCGGAAACCAGCTTCAGCCAGTTCGGAATGTAGTTGTGTACCGGGCACTTCCATTCACAGTACGGGTTGCCGCACTCCAGGCAGCGGTGCGCCTGTGGCGCCGCCTCTTCCTGAGTGAACGGGTGATAGATTTCCCCGAATTCTTTCTTCCGCTTCTTTGCGGGTACCTTTTTCGGGTCTACGCGCCCTACTTCGACAAACTGGAAGTCGTTATTCAGTCGTTCTTTCATCATGATGCTCTCATCAACTCGATTTCGACAGGGGCACCGCTCTGTGGCCGATGCCCCAAACCCTGATCCTTCCGGCGCTTATTCCGGGCGCGCGCGGGTGCTTGCCAGCAAGCTGCGCAGATTGGCAGCCTTGGGTTTCACCAGCCAGAAACGGCCGATGTAGTCGTCGAAATCTTCAAGAATGTGCTCTGCCCACTGACTGCCGGTCTCCGAGATGTGCTCACGGATCACACCGCGCAGGTGATTACGGTAGGACTCCATGTCCTCACGGGAGATGCGCTGGATTTCCACCAGTTCGTGGTTGTACTTGTCCACGAAGGTGTTATCCATATCCAGCACATAGGCAAAGCCACCGGTCATACCGGCACCGAAGTTGTAGCCGGTAGAGCCGAGAACCGTCACCAGCCCGCCGGTCATGTATTCACAACAGTGATCGCCAGTACCCTCAACTACCGCATGGGTTCCGGAGTTACGCACCGCGAAACGCTCGCCTGCCGTGCCAGCGGCAAACAACTTGCCACCGGTTGCACCGTACAGACAGGTGTTCCCGACGATGGAGGTTTCATTGGTCTTGAAGCTGCTGCCACGAGGTGGCTTGACCACCAGCTTGCCGCCGGTCATCCCTTTGCCGACGTAGTCGTTGGCATCACCCTCAAGGATCAGGTTGAGACCGCTGACGTTCCAGACACCAAAACTCTGCCCGGCGGTACCGGTCAGGTCGAGTGTCACAGGGGCATCCGACATGCCCTGGTTGCCATGCTTCTCAGCAATTTCACCAGACAGACGCGCACCAATGGATCGATCACAGTTGGTCACCCGGTAGGACCATGCACCACCCGACTTCTCTTCGATAGCCGCGGCAATATCTTTCACCATCTGCTCGGCAAGCGTGCCCTCATCAAACGGATGGTTGCGCTCTACCTGACAGGTCTGTGGCTTGTCCGCAGGAATGTGATCGTTGGCCAGAAGGCGGCTCAGATCCAACTTCTTCTGGCGCTCGGTATCACCCGGCAGGCGCTCAAGCAGGTCCACCCGACCCACCAGCTCTTCCAGGTTGCGAACACCGAGCTTGGCCATCCACTCGCGGGTTTCTTCGGCAACGAAGCGGAAGAAGTTCATGGCCATTTCCACCGTCCCCTTGAAGTGCTCTTCACGGAGATGGTCATTCTGGGTGGCGACACCGGTGGCACAGTTGTTCAGGTGACAGATCCGCAGGTACTTACAACCCAGCGCAACCATTGGGGTGGTACCAAAGCCGAAGCTCTCGGCGCCAAGAATCGCACCTTTTACCACATCAAGGCCGGTTTTAATGCCACCGTCGGTCTGCAGGCGGATTTTGCCGCGCAGATCGTTGGCACGCAGGGCCTGCTGGGTTTCCGTAAGGCCAAGCTCCCACGGGGAACCGGCGTAACGGATTGAGGTCAGCGGGCTCGCGGCGGTACCGCCGTCGTAACCGGAGACGGTAATCAGGTCGGCGTAGGCCTTGGCAACACCCGCGGCAATCGTGCCCACACCCGGCTCGGATACCAGTTTCACGGAAACCAGCGCCTTCGGGTTCACCTGCTTCAGGTCGAAAATCAGCTGCGCCAGATCCTCGATCGAGTAAATGTCATGGTGCGGTGGCGGCGAAATCAGCGTCACACCGGGCACCGAATATCGCAGGCGCGCGATCAGGTCGTTTACCTTGCCCCCCGGCAGCTGGCCGCCCTCACCAGGCTTGGCACCCTGGGCCACCTTGATCTGCATGACATCAGCACTTCTCAGGTACTCGGCGGTCACACCGAAGCGACCAGAGGCCACCTGCTTGATCTTGGAGCGCTTATTGGTGCCATAACGGACCGGGTCTTCACCACCCTCACCGGAGTTGGAACGCCCGCCCAGGGTGTTCATAGCGACCGCCAGCGCCTCGTGCGCCTCAGGCGACAGCGCCCCCAGGGACATCGCCGCGGAATCAAAGCGCGGGAAGATGTTTTCAGCCGGCTCTACCTCGGAAATATCAATGGCCTTGAGGTCCTGACGGAACCCGAGCAGGTCCCTCAGAGTGGCCACGGGGCGTTCGTTCACCAGGCCTGCGTATTCCTGGTAGTGACCGTAATCACCACTGATCACCGCTTCCTGAAGCTTGCCGACCACATCCGGGTTGAAGGCATGGTATTCCTGGCCGTGAACGTACTTCAGCAGTCCGCCCTGGGACACCGGCTTGCGGGGTTTCCAGGCGACGGCTGCCAGTTGCTCCTGATCCTGCTGGAAATCAAAGAACCCGGCGCCCTGGATACGACTGGGCACGCCTTTGAAACACAGGTCGACCACCTCATCGGCAAGGCCAATGGCCTCGAACAACTGGGCGCCACGGTAGGAGGTCATGGTCGAGATACCCATCTTGGACAGGATCTTCAGCAGCCCCTTGTTGATGCCCTTGCGATAGTTGTTCTTGGCCTCGATTGGATCCATCAGCAGTTCACCGGTACGGATCAGGTCATTCAGCACCTGATACGCCAAGTACGGATAGACCGCTGTCGCACCAAAGCCGAACAGAACCGCGAACTGATGAGGATCACGGGCCCAGCCGGTTTCCACGATAATGTTGGAATCACAACGCAGGCCCTGCGCCACGAGGTGGTGATGAACCGCGCCGGTGGCCATCAGGGCATTCACTGGCAGCTCACCTTCTTTGAGATCCTTGTCAGACAGGATCAGCAGCACCTTGCCATTGCGCGTGGCTTCTTCAGCCTGTTCACAGACACGGCGTATGGCTTGCTCCAGCCCCATCTCAGGGCTGTACCCCATGGAAATGTGAGCAACCTCGAACCCAGGGCGATCGTTGTTGGCGATCTTGAGGAACTTGGCCGGCGACAGTACCGGTGTGGTCAGGATGATCCGGTCCGCGTGATCCGGTGTTTCCTCGAAAACATTGCGCTCGGACCCGAGACAGGTCTCGAGCGACATGACAATCGCTTCCCGAAGCGGATCAATCGCCGGGTTTGTTACCTGCGCAAACTTCTGGCGGAAATAATCACCTACATGACGCACCTTACTGGACAATACCGCCATCGGGGTATCGTCGCCCATGGAACCAACGGCCTCCTGGCCATTCTCCGCCAATGGGCGTAGTACCTGATCACGCTCCTCGAAGGACACCATGAACATCTTCTGGTGCACCAGAAGTTCGTCGGCTTCCATCAGACGGAACTCAGGGGTGTCCTGATTCAACGTGGACTCAACACGTAGCGCGTTCTCACGCAGCCACTGCTTGTATGGATGAGCATTCTTGAGACGCTCATCAATGTCCGGAGTATGGAGTACTTCGCCGGTCTGGGTATCAACGGCCAGCATCTGGCCCGGTCCTACCCGGCCTTTCGCTACAACGTCATCCGGCTCATAGCCATAGGTGCCGATTTCCGATGCCAGCGTAATGAAGTCATCTTTGGTAACCACCCAGCGTGCCGGACGCAGGCCATTCCGGTCCAGCATGCAGACCGCGTAGCGGCCGTCCGAGAATACCAGGCCGGCAGGACCGTCCCACGGCTCCATATGCATGGAATTGTATTCGTAGAAGGCCCTCAAATTGGAATCCATGGTGTCCACATTCTGCCACGCGGGCGGAATCATCATCCGCACTGCACGGAACAGATCCACACCACCGGCCAGCAACACTTCCAGCATGTTGTCCATGCTTGAGGAGTCGGAGCCGGTCAGGTTCACCAGAGGCTGCAGCGTCTGAAGGTCCGGCAGGTCCGGAGAGCTAAACTTGGCCGCACGAGCGATGGCCCAGTTGCGGTTACCATCGATGGTATTGATCTCACCGTTATGGGCCAGGAAACGGAATGGCTGGGCCAACGGCCAGCGCGGCATGGTATTAGTGGAGAAGCGCTGGTGGAAAACACAAATGGCGGTCTGCAGATCCGGATCGCCAAGATCCTTGTAGAAGTTCGCCAGATCCGCCGGCATCATCAGGCCCTTGTAGGCCAGCGTACGATGAGAAAGGCTACAGATATAGAACTCGGAATCATCCGCCATGTCGCGCTCGGCGTACCGGCGACCAATAAACAGGCTGATTGCGAATTCTTTCTCTGCCTTGTCGGCCGGCGCCACAAACACCTGCTCAATACGAGGCAGGCAATCAAGGGCCATGGGCCCCAGGCAACTGTCGTCCGTCGGCACTTCACGCCAGCCCAGAATATCCAGGCCCTGCTCGGTCAGACGCTTTTCAATGGCTTCCCGCCCGGCTTTTGCCTTGGCTTCGTCGGGGTTCAGGAATACCTGACCAACGGCAAACAGATCTCCGGGCTCCTTGCCAAACGCCGCCTTGGCGGCCTTGCGCAGGAAGGCATCGGGACTTTGAATAAGCAGGCCGCAACCATCACCGGTCTTTCCGTCTGCTGCAATACCACCACGGTGGGTCATGCAGGTCAGTGACTCGATGGCAGTTTGCAACAACTTATGGCTGGCATCGCCTTTCATATGGGCGATCAGTCCGAAACCACAGTTGTCCCTGAATTCTTCGGGATGATACAAACCTGTCATCATAAGCGTTCTCTCACATAGAAATGCTTTTCAATCAAAGAGTTATAAGCAAATACCGTTAAAGTCACCCTTTGACACTGAAAATGGGGGCTGGACATTCTACACACGTACAATTACGTACTCAATCCAGTGTCCGTTTATTTTAGGGACCACAGGGCTGAAATAGCTCTCTAACCCCACTGTTTTTAATGGCTTTTACGGTAGGAGGCAGAAAGAGGCTTAAAATCCCGGGAACGCATCTGAAAGCGCATCAAAACCCCTTTAGCGGGCGAACCCACGAGTCCCGGGAAGGCAAATCCGCAGGTAACTCCGCCAGTGCAGACCGGGCCGCCTCAATATCTTCAAAATCACCATAAAATACCACAAACCAATCCTGATCCTGCCGTGTGGATCGAGTGTATTTCAGTCCATCAACCGCTTCGTACTGCTCCAGGAAGTTAATAGCGGTCTGCTCCTGAAAGCCGGCGACAAACTGCGCGGTCATGCCGCTTCCAGCGCGGACCTGCTCCACAGGAACAAACTTCTCCGGTCGTGCCGGGACAAAATCGGCAACTGTCTCGCCTTGGACCAACGCTTGTGGTTCCGGTTCCATCTCTGGCTCTGGCTCTGGCTCTGGCTCTGGCTCTGGCTCTGGCTCTGGCTCTGGCTCTGGCTCTGGCTCTGCAACATTATTCGCGACTGCGGAGCGCTCCACCAGAGCATTCCCGTTGTCTATCTCCTCAGAGGGTGGTTGTGGCTCCGGGTTTTCAGGCCCGATGGTGATACTCTTACGCACCCGTTCAGGCACGGCAACTGTTTGCGTTTCCTGACTAACAGTTTGGTCGTATTGTTGCGCCACTATCCACCAGGAACCACCAAGGAGTATCAGCGCCAATGCGGGCCAGCGAAAATTTAACAGCGGCTTCAAGCTCACTGACGGCCTGGATTTCGCAGCTGGCGTTATGTCTAGCCAGACCGCGGGCGTTATCCTCTGCAGACGCGAAAAACTGCCCTGACTGAGCTGATGGATCTGCCTTACCCTGGATGTACTGAGAAGATCCTCTATCCGGCCACCTGCACGATGCACCCGGGGCTCGAGATACGACCTGACCTCCCCTTCTGTCAGCGGGCGCAAATGCACCTGGTGAACGCCAGTCGACTTCTCTCCAAGCTCCAGCATGCTGAGAAGGTCATTGGTGCCACTGAACACCGGCACGGCCGCAGAGGCCCTGTCGGCGGAGAGAAACGCTGACAACAACAGCTTCAGCAGATCCGGAGAGGCACGATCGGCGTCATCAATCAGCAGCACCATACGCTGCCCTTTACGGACTCTGGTTTCGGACCAGCGAAAAAATCCGTACACGGCGTCTCGAAAGCTCTCAGAAGGCTCAAGACTTTTATGGGCAATCGACAGTAGCCCGCGTGCCAGCGCATGGGCACTTGTCAGAGCTGCAGCAGGCAGCCGGTGAAAGTCCAGGCGGGACGACTCGCTGCGAACCAGTTCAGCCAGCACCCGGGTTTTGCCCGCACCCGCCGCGCCGGTCAGCAGCATTGCCATATCTCCGAATCCACACAGATGGCGGAGGGTTTCCAGGGCGTGCTGGCGCATGGCATCGGGAAAAAAAGGAGTTTCCATTTCCATTGGGTTGGCTCTCAGGCCATAACGCTCCTGAAGCCTCGGAAACAGGCCGCCCCCTTCCAGACTGTTCAATCCTGAATCGTTCACAATCGTTCCCTGTCGCGCTCAGTTCACATGGAATGCATCAATCAGGTACCCCCTGACAGAACTCCCCAAGGGTTGCGCCCAGGTTCTCCGGGCTCGCATCTGCCGTGACAAAAGCATCACCCAGAGACCGGAGCAAGACCAGCCGCAGGGCTCCGTCAACATTCTTTTTATCGACCGCCATCAAATCCATGAAATGCTCCGGGGTCATCTCCGCTGGAGGCAGCAGGGGCAAGCCGGCTCTGGCAACCAGTGCACGGGTGCGGTCCAAGTCGTCTCCGGAAATCATTCCCTCCCGCAAGGACAGATCGGCAGCCATGACCATGCCTGTGCCAACGGCTTCGCCATGCAACCAGTTGCCATACCCGGCGAAAGTCTCGATGGCATGGCCAAAGGTGTGGCCAAGATTGAGAATGGCCCGAAGGCCCCCTTCCCGTTCGTCCTGGGCAACAACGTCCGCCTTACAGGCACAAGACCGGTATATAGCCTCGCTCAGCGGCTCAGGAGACAAGGCCATCAAGTGGTCCATTTCCGACTCCAGCCACGCCAGGAATCCCGTATCCCGGATCAGCCCGTACTTGATCACCTCGGCCAGGCCCGCAGACACTTCCCGCGGCGGCAAGGTTTTCAGGGAATTCGTGTCGATCAGGACAACTTCCGGCTGATGGAAGGCACCGATCATATTCTTTCCCAGTGGGTGGTTGATTCCGGTTTTCCCCCCCACCGAGGAATCCACTTGTGATAACAGCGTGGTTGGTATCTGGACAAAAGGTACGCCACGCTGATAACTGGCGGCTGCAAATCCAGTCATATCACCAACCACACCACCACCGAGAGCGACCAGGGTGGTCTTACGGGTATGGCGCTTTTCCAACAAGGCATCGAATATAAGGTTCAGTGTTTGCCAATCCTTGTACTCTTCGCCATCCGGAAGCACCACCGAGTCAACCGCCTTGCCCGGAAAACAGGCTTTAGCTTGCTCCAGATACAAGGGAGCAACCGTTTCATTGGTCACGATCATGACCTGACCGCCCGCGACATAAGGTGTCAGATCCATGCTTCCCAGCAGCCCGTCACCAATAAAAATGGGATAGCTGCGGTCACCCAGATCAACCTGCAACTCCCGAACGGCGTTACACATGATTTCGACCTTCCTTTCTAACTTGCCGGCGATGACGCGGGGTTTTCGGATTCACTCTATTGACCAATTGACGCACCACCAGCCTTGGACTCTTCCGGTCGGTATGCATGACAATATCAGCCAACTTTTTATAGACCGGATCCCTCAGGGCAAACAGTTTTCGCAAAACGGCCTCGGGATCATCATTTTGCAAAAGCGGACGGTTCCGGTCCCGCCGTGTCCGCTCAACCTGCTGCTCTATAGAGGTTTTAAGATAGATCACAGTGGCATCGCGCTTGAGTAGCTCGTGATTTTCCGGCTTCATAACAGCACCGCCACCCGTGGCAAGAACTGTTTCTTGCTGCTCAGAAAGTTCCGCCAGCATAGCCGTTTCCCGTTGCCGGAACCCCTCTTCCCCCTCGACATCAAAGATCCAGGGGATATTGGCACCACATCGCTCTTCAATAATTCTGTCCGAATCCAGAAAACGATAGCCCAGCTCTCTGGCAAGCATGCGACCAATAGTGCTTTTGCCCGCGCCCATGGGGCCAACCAGGACAATTCGTTTTGGCAATGACATAACTTCAGCTCATAGACGTTCTGGCGGGTGAGAATAGCACAGGGCGCCGAAATCGATAAGTTTCGCAAATGTGAGGACACAAAAAAGCCGCCGGTGTGAGGCGGCGGCTTTTTTGATCAGTTAAGTTACCGAATCAGGTCACTCTTGATAATCTTGGGAGTGATGAAGATCAGCAGCTCACTGCGTTCGTCGATATGTTCCGTCCGCTTGAACAGGCGCCCAAGGTAGGGGATATCACCGAGGAACGGCGTCTTGGTGGTCTGGGTCGCCACTTCGGACTGGAAGATCCCCCCCAGAACAACTGTTTCGCCATTACCCACCAGCACCTGGGTTGTCACCTCATTGGTGTTGATTGCCGGGATACCTGCCGTCACTTCGCCACGGGAATCCTGATTGACCACAAGATCCATAATGATCTTGTCGTCTGGCGTGATCTGCGGAGTCACTTCCAGAGACAGGGCTGCCTCTTTGAAGGAGACCGACGTAGCACCGCTGGAAGAAGCCTCCTGGTAGGGGATTTCTTCACCAGACTTGATCTTCGCCGTCTGACGATCAGCCGTCACCACCCGAGGCTGAGAGACCACTTCCGCGCGACCATCGGTTTCCAGCGCAGACAACTCAAGATCCACCAGGAAGTCATCACTCCCCCAACCGATTGCAAACGAGGAGGCACCCTCACCGGTAACGCCAAGGTCGACAGCCAGGGCACCCGGAAAGGTAATCGTATTGTTACTACCCCCCGCGGCCTGACGCGCTTCTTCAACCGCGCCCTGGGAGCCACCAATGGAAACCACATTATCGCCATTCACATCATACGCAGCGCCACCCCAACGAATACCCAGGTTTTCAGCAACGTTAGTTTGCGCACGTACAATCCGCGCCTCAATGGAGACTTGGCGAACCGCCACATCCCACGTGGACACCAATTGGCGAATTTCTTCCAGCTTCTCCGTAGTTTCGCGGACGCTGATAGTGTTGGTCCTGGCATCGGAGGAAACGAAACCACGAGAGGAGATCAACTCTTCGTCAGCCTTGATCAGGGCCACGATATCTGCGGCCTTGGCATAGTTGACCTGTATGATGTCCAGACGCACCGGAGCCAGCGCGGCAATCTGCTTACTGGTTTCCAGCTCAAGCTTTTCCCGGGCTGCAATTTCATCGGCTGGAGCCACCAGAAGCACGTTACCGATCTGGCGCTTGTCGAGGCCCTTGGTCTTGAGGATCAGGTCCAGGGCCTGATCCCACGGGACGTTCTGCAAACGCAGCGTGATGCTTCCGCTCACGGTGTCACTGGCAACCAGGTTCAGGCCCGTGAAGTCTGCAATCAACTGCAAGACTGAGCGCACCTCAATGTCCTGGAAATTGAGTGACAGCTTGTCCCCCGTATATGGAAACTTCTCTTCACGGCGCTCTTCAGCTTCCTGTTCGGTCAGCCTTTCAACGCTCACCGTAAACTGGGAGCCGGACTGATAGGCGATGTAGTCGTAGCTGCCTTCCGGGCGAATTTCAACAACCGCATTGCCACCTTCGGTATAGGTGTCCACACGTGTCACCGGCGTAGCAAAATCAGTCACGTCCAGACGACGACGGAGATTCTCGGGAACGGTCATTCCGTCCATCGTCAGTCGAATCCTGCCACCGAGCTCAGAGAGGTCAACAGGCGCGCTGGCACGCCCGAGATCGACAACCACCTGCCCTTCGCCATCGTTTCCACGACGGAAATCCACGCCCGCCAGCGCCCCGTCACGGGCGGAGGCCGGTGACGATGATGTGCTGGAAGCCGGTGCAGCGGAACCGCTACCGGAGGCCGTGGTAGAAGCACCACCTTCTCCGCCAATGGTCATGACCAGAGAGTTGCCCTCACGAACCGTGTCATAAGGGGCCAACTCCACCAGGTTAAAAATCAGGCGAGTGCGATCCTTCGTTTCCACCACGGTCATGCTCTGGGTATTTCCAGACCCCAGTGGCAGGCTGCGGCTGTCCAGTCCGCTGGTAGTCCCTTTCAGGTCGACCGCAATCCGCGCAGGTCGTTCGATGGTATAACCCGTGGGTTCGGGCGGTTGACCGTCAAATTCCAACGTTACTTCAAGCTGGTCGCCAGGTAACGATGAAAACGACACGTCTTCCAGCGTGACCGCATTGGCCAGGCCGGACAACAACCCAAGAGCAATCACGCCGACGTATACATTGAGTTTCTTGAACATCGCTAGCCTCGACCCCAAACTTTTTTGTTCATGCATGGTTCTTTCAATATTCATATTGCCGCTCCTTAGCCTTCGCCTTCATCAAGGGACAGGGAACGAGGACGCTCAACCCATCCACCCCGGCCATTGGGAACGATTTCAATCAGCTCAACACGGGTTTGGCTGATTCCGACAATTCTGCCGTAATTCTGCCCCATGTAATTTCCGGTACGCACCCTGTGCACCCCCCCTTCGCTATCACGGATCAACGCGAAAAGGCCGCCGGACGCATCCGTCAGGGTACCCACCATATTCAGACTTTTCAGGTCGAAGTTCTCAAGCACCTCACGGGGGCGATCAAGGTCCGGCTCAACATCACTCACCGGCTTGTTATCAACCATCGTCAACTGTACATCAATGGGGGGCTCAAACGGCGCTCGCCTGTCCGCAGCAGAGTAACTGAACGCTTCGTATGCCTTGAATTCCGGCAAAGGTTCTACGTGACCTCTTGGCTTGGCCCTGGTATCCGTCATGAATTTATCAAGATCAGAGAAACCATTCCCCTGGGAACAAGCCGTCAATAGGGATACCAGACAAATACCCAGCCAGGCCCTTCCCGCATGCTGTTCTGCCATGCTTATTCTCCAGCCCGGTAGCGGTAGGTACGGGCAACAACCTGCATATCAAGTCGCTCACCGTCACCGCCAGTTGGTTTAATGGTTAAATCGTGCAGCGTCACAATCCGTGGCAAGCTGGCCACACTGCTGACGAACGACGCCAACTCGTGGTAAGAGCCTGAGACACGAATGTTAATCGGCAGCTCCGAATAGAAATCACGACGCTGTTCGGGCTGGAGCTTGACCTCCTGCAACGCAAGGCCACTTCCCAGGGCAGTGTTGGTAATGTCCTCCAGCAAGCCCGGCACCTCTGTCTCACTGGGCAACTGTCGCACCAATGCCCCGAAGGTTTCTTCCATCTCTTCCATCTGCGCCCTGAAGACATCAAGGTTCGCCACCCGATAGGCTTTTTCTTCGTATTTTTTCCTTAGTTCCTGCTCGGTACGCTCGACACGCTCCAACTGCCCGTACTGATCCTTGATGAAGAACCAGTAGCCGCCACCCAGAATCAGACCAAAGATAATCAGGACAACGATAGCTTTTACAGGTGCCGGCCAGATACCCGCATTGTTGACATCCAGGTCATTGATATCAAATTCGTTAAGACTTTTGAGTGAGTCCGCGAGGCTCATTACTTATCCTCCCCTTCGGGCTCTGGAGTTTGTTGCTTAACAGACAGGTTAAACTGGCTGTAACCAGCTCGACGATTGTCCGCCGCTGACACATTGGAAAGATTAGGCTGGGTAAACCAGTCGGACTCATCAAAACGTCTCATCAGAGTCGAAATCCGGCTATTGGATTCAGCCATGCCGACAATATCAACCCGGTCACCGCTTTTCTTCAGGTCGGTATAGAAGAGCCCATCCGGCAATGTTCGAACCAACTCGTCAAACACCCGCACAATGACAGGCCGCTTGCCCTGAAGATCTTGAATTACTTGCATGCGCGACAACAGCTCATCACGCTTGCGCTTCAGGTTCTCAATTTCCTTGATCTGCTTATCCAGCTCCTTGGTCGCGGTTTCTATATAGGCATTGCGCGATTGCTGGTAGGCAATGCGGTTGTCCATGTCCGTTTTCCAAAGAAACGCGAGGCCCGCTGCCACAATAGCGGCACCCAGAATCATCACAACAAACTGTTTCTGCTTTTCGGCCCGAAGCTCTTCACGCCATGGCCTGAGGTTAATCTTTGCCATCAGTCAAAGCTCCTCATCGCCAGCCCACATGCAATCATCAAGGAGGGCGCATCACTGCCAAGTGCTGAGGCGTTCACCCTGGAGCCAACGGACATATCGGAAAATGGATTGGCAACCAGGGTCGGTGTGCCTGTTTTTTCTTCAACCATTTCTGTCAGGCCCTGAATCGACGCAGTACCACCGGCCAGAATCACGTAATCCACCGCGTTGTACTGACTTGCACCAAAGAAAAACTGGAGAGCCCGCGCTACTTGCTGGACGACGGCTTCCCGGAAAGGTGTCAGCACTTCGGATTCGTAGTCATCAGGCAGGCCCCCTTGCTTTTTGGCGAGCCCGGCTTCTTCCACGGACAAGCCATAACGACGCTGTATTTCCTCAGTCAGTTGCTTGCCGCCAAAAATCTGCTCGCGGGTATAGACGGTCTTGCCGTCAGCCAGAACACTGAGAGTGGTCATGGTAGCGCCGATGTCGACGATGGCCACGACCAACTCCTCCCCCTGGGCGTCAAGCTGGGGCTCAATCAAGGTGTAAGCCCGCTCGAGCGCGTAAGCCTCTACATCCACAACTTTTGTGTTGAGCGACGCAATTTCCAACGCATCCTCTCGGATATCCACGTTTTCCTTGCGGCACGCCGCAAGCAGCACATCGACCTGGTCAGGGTTGGTTTCTGAAGGGCCCTGAACCTCGAAGTCAATTGCAACTTCATCGAGGGGATACGGAATATACTGGTCTGCCTCCAGCGTGATCTGATCTTCCATTTCGAACTCGTTAAGGCCGCCATCCATCTGGATGACCTTAGTGATGACGGCAGAGCCCGAAACAGCAACAGCGACCTGTTTCACACCGGTACGTGACTTGGAAGCGACACGTTTGAGAACTTCGCCGACCGCCTCCACATCCGTGATGTTTTTCTCAACGACAGCGTTAGCCGGCAATGGCTCCACTGCATAACTTTCGACCCTGTAACGGCCGCCGTTCTTGGAGAGTTCCAACAGCTTGACTGAACTGGAGCTGATGTCCACACCCAAGACGGCACTGGATTTTTTTCCAAACAATCCGAACACGCGCTCACCCTATACCTGGTTAATGCACCGGGTTACGTAATTTATGTGTTTTTTATTTAAGAGAATTTCTTCAGTTTTCCGTCTACAATGCCAGTTCTTCTTAAATTGAGAGACATTGCAACGGTGAAGCGACTCGTCCTTCCTAAAGCAATTTCTCAAATGATAGACCTATATCCAACAGTTGTCAGAAAAAAATGTCTCATTTGTTGCGTACATCCCGCCTGTTTGCCTGGTTATTTATCGCCGGACTCAGTCTTTCAACAATCGTCGTGTCAGGCTTTTATCTATACCTGCGCCCCGGACTTCCTCCGGTAGATCAGCTTCTTGATATCAAGTTGCAGACACCGCTGAGAGTCTATAGCGCAGACAACAGATTAATAGCAGAATTCGGTGAAAAGAGAAGGGCACCGGTCACAATCGAACAGATCCCTACAATTCAGTTACATGCCTTTATGGCCGCTGAAGACGCCCGTTTCTACGAGCACTTCGGGGTCGACTTCAAAGGCCTGCTGCGGGCTGCCATCGAACTGGTCTCCACTGGAGAGATCCAGTCAGGGGGCAGTACCATCACAATGCAGGTTGCAAAAAATTACTTTTTGTCACGCGACCGAACGTTTATAAGAAAGTTCAATGAGATACTCCTGGCACTTCAGATAGAACGTGAACTTAGCAAGGAGCGCATCCTCGAACTTTACCTGAACAAGATTTATCTGGGTAACCGCGCTTACGGTATAGCCGCTGCCGCACAAGTTTACTACGACAAACCGGTCAACGATCTGTCATTGGCGCAGATGGCGATGCTTGCTGGCCTGCCAAAAGCACCATCAGCCTACAACCCGCTGGCCAACCCCGAGCGAGCGCACATTCGCCGCAACTGGATTCTGGGCCGCATGAGGGACCTCGGCTACATCACCAAAGATGCCTATGAACTTGCAGCGTCCGCACCCCTGACCGCCAGCTACAATGCCGCTGACACAGAAATAGACGCCGACTTTGTCGCCGAGATGGCCAGAACAGAAATGGTTCAGCGGTTTGGCGACAAGGCTTACACCGATGGCTACAAAGTCACCCTGACCGTTAACAGCAAAAAACAGCAACAAGCCACGCTTGCGTTGCGTAACGGCCTGGAGGCCTACGACCGGAGGCACGGCTTCCGCGGCCCGATCGGGCAGATCGAGGAATCGGAACTCCACCCCGAAAACCTGGAAGGCCTGATCGCGAATTACCCGAGGGTGGAAACTCTGATTCCCGCAGTGGTAACACAGGTTGGTGACGAAAGCAGCGAAGTCGAACTGTTTGCCCGAACCCTTGGCAAGACAGTGATGCCTTTTGAAACCATGACCTGGGCCAGGCGCTACAAAACAGAAAACCTGACCGGCCCGAAACCGGAAAAACCATCGGACGTTGTCAGCAAAGGCGACGTTATCTATGTCAAACCCTCAGAAGACACTACCCTCGACACCACAGACGGGGCCCCGTCGGCAACCGAGGACGACACCGCGCAGATCGGAACCATCGATACCCACAAGGTGGAACTGGCTCAAATCCCGCGGGTAGAGGGCGCCCTAATCTCCCTTGATGCAGACACTGGCGCGATTGAAGCACTGACAGGCGGCTATAGCTTTAGCCAGAGCAAATATAACCGCGCCATGCAAGCGAAGAGGCAGCCAGGCTCCAACTTCAAACCATTCCTCTATCTGGCCGCCATGGAACGCGGCATGACGCCTGCAACGATCTACAACGATGCCCCCATTGTCTTTGACGACGAGGAACTGGGGACCGCGTGGCGCCCTGAAAACTCCTCCGGAAGGTTTGAGGGACCCACCCGCCTGCGGAAGGCGCTCTACCAATCAAGAAACCTGGTGTCCATTCGCCTCCTGCGGGACCTGGGCATCCAGTCCACACTGGATTATCTGGAGCAGCTAAAAATACCGACCGCTGACATGCAGAAAGACCTTTCCCTGTCTCTTGGCAGCGGTCTGCTCACTCCGATGGAGGTAGCCAGAGGCTACGCGGTGATAGCCAATGGTGGCTATGATGTTCAGCCATTCCTGATTCAAAGCATCTCCGACGCTGACAACGAAGAGCTTTTCAGCGCACCTGAGGTCGTTCTTTGCGACAGTGACTGCGAGGACGTTGAACCCGAGAAAAGGCGAGTGGAAACCAGCCGCGAAGAAGGGGATCCTTCGGTAAAAATTGCCCGGCGCCTGGCGGATGAACGGAGCGTCTATCTCATGCATTCCATTATGAAGGATGTCATTACAAGGGGGACTGGACGCCGCGCACTAGCACTGGGACGCAGTGATCTGGCAGGTAAAACCGGCACAACCAACGAGCAAAGGGATACCTGGTTTTCCGGCTTCAACCATGACATCGCCACCACCACCTGGGTTGGTTTCGATCAACCCGCTCCTCTCGGCCGCCGTGAGTTTGGCGCCAGCACTGCCCTGCCAATCTGGATGGACTACATGGAGGTTGCCCTTGATGGCACTCCCATCTCTCATATGCCGCGACCCAACGGCCTCGTCAATATCCGCATTGACCCGGAAACCGGCAAGCGCGCGCGCCCAGGCCAGGATGGTATATTCGAGCTCTTCAAGGAAGAGGATGCACCACCTCCCCTCGACCCGCGGGATGCATCCGGAAACGGCGACAATGGCAACGGTGACGACCTATCGCGCCAGATATTTTGAACAGATATCCAGACACAAAAAAACCGGCGGGATCACCGCCGGTTTTTTGTACTCAGCCACTGACTACCAACTTACTGAATGTCTTCCATAGACTTCAGCGGGTAGTGAGCAGGGTACGGGTTGCGAGCAACACCGGAATCCACCGCCGCACGGGCAACTGCGGCCGGAACCACTTCCAGAAGGCGCACATCCAGCGGCTTCGGAATGATGTACTCCCTACCAAACTCAAAGGTTGCCACACCGTACGCTTCACAGATTTCCTGCGGCACCGGCTCTTTGGCCAGTTCACGAATCGCATGCACTGCCGCGACCTTCATTTCCTCATTGATGGCTGTGGCACGTACGTCCAGGGCACCACGGAAAATGAACGGGAAACCCAGCACATTGTTCACCTGGTTCGGGTAATCCGAACGACCGGTTGCCATGATCAGGTCATCGCGGGCTGCCAGGGCAACCTCCGGGCTGATTTCTGGATCGGGGTTGGAACAGGCGAATACAATCGGGTTCGGCGCCATTTTCTTCAACTGATCCGCAGTCAGCAGATCCGGGCCGGAAAGCCCCAGGAAGACATCAGCACCGTCGATTGCATCATCAAGGGTACGCCGATCAGTGTCATTGGCGAACATTGCCTTGTACTGATTCAGATCTTCGCGACCAGAGTGGATCACACCCTTACGGTCAAGCATGAAGATGTTCTCTGAGCGAACACCGCAGCTGATCAGCAGCTTCATGCAGGCAATAGCGGCGGCCCCTGCACCCAGGCACACAACTTTAGCTTCTTCAATCTTCTTACCCTGAAGCTCCAGAGCGTTGATCATTCCGGCCGCGGTTACAATGGCGGTACCGTGCTGATCATCGTGGAAGATAGGCACGTTGCACTTCTCAATCAGAGCACGCTCGACTTCAAAACACTCCGGCGCCTTGATGTCTTCCAGGTTGATACCACCGAAGGTATCAGCAATACGCTCTACCGTTTCAATAAACGCCTGAGGGCTTTCGGAATCGACCTCGATATCAAAGACGTCGATACCAGCAAAGCGCTTGAACAGCACGCCTTTGCCTTCCATTACCGGCTTGCTCGCCAGGGGACCGAGGTTACCCAGACCAAGAATGGCAGACCCGTCGGAAATAACGGCTACCAGGTTACCCTTGGCAGTGTATTTGTATGCGTTCTCGGGGTCCTTCGCGATCTCGCGGACCGGTTCGGCAACCCCAGGGCTGTACGCCAAAGAAAGGTCGCGGGAGGTCTGGGTCGGCTTGGTGATTTCAACACTAACCTTACCAGGCCGCGGCTTGGCGTGGTATTCAAGGGCTGCTTCTTTCAGATCTTGAGACATTGCCACTGTTCCGTTTGTCACGTTTAAGAGGTAATAAACCGCCGGGACCCGTCCCAGCGGAGCGCGCCATTATGGCGCGAAGGTTCACATCAAACAAGGGCCGATTGCGCAATTACTGAGCAGTCAATAGGGCAAATTGCGTATAGATGAAGGCTGAGCAGGCCCGCTGATGATATCCAGACACAAAAAAAGCGCCCTTGCAGGCGCTTTCTTTGTAGCGAAAGCTGAATCAGCCCTTCTTGCCACCAATGCGGCCGCCGAAACGCTTCTGGAAACGGTCAATACGGCCACCGGTATCCATCACTTTCTGCTTGCCCGTGTAGAACGGATGGCACTGTGAGCAAACGTCCAGCTGCAGGTCATGCCCGATAGTGGAGCGGGTTTTGATGACATTACCGCAAGAACAGGTAGCGGTGATGTCTTCGTACTTGGGGTGGATACCTTCTTTCATGGCGAACCTCTGTCGGTCATGCCGCCACCTGATCACGGGAGCTTTTTCACTCCAGGCGCCAGGCACCGCATGTTTGAATCAATTGAGAAGACGGGGCACAATCATGCCCTGCCGGAAACAGACCGCGAATCTTACTTGCAAACGCCACGGCAGGCAAGCCCCAACCCCGGGGCAATCAGCCCGATACATCGCCCGGACCTGTGCGCAGGCAGAACCAAGGATACGCAAATACCGTGACAGCCTCACCACAGCGGAGTTCCAGTGTGCGGGGACGCTCGCCGCTAACCGCGCGCATAGCCCTCAATCGTCCCTTGAGAAGGCTCTTTGACTACCAGATTCCCGATAACCTGACGCTTGAAGCGGGCCAACGCGTGAGCATTCCGTTTGGCAGACAGTCCGCAACCGGCCTCGTAGTCGAAACCGGGGTGACCCCACCCAAGGGAATCACCCTGAAAGCGATTCACTCAGCGTGCGAGCCCTGGCCCGCACTACCCACGGAAACCTTTCAGTTACTGACCTGGGCATCGGACTATTACCAGCACCCTCTCGGGGAATGCCTGTTTACTGCCCTGCCCCCGGCCCTGCGTCGTGGCAGGCCCGCGTCAGAAAAGCAGGATACCTGGTGGAAAGCCGTCGCAGGCCCGGAAGCCCTGGCGGGCAACGCCCACCGCCTGAAGGCGCTACTGGCATGGCTGCAGAGGCAGCCGCAGGGCGCAAGCACCTCCAACCTGACAGCGGCCGGCTTCACCCGAGAGCAAATCAGGACGCTGCAGAAACGGGCACTCATAGAGGAAACAGAGGCCGTTGCAGCCCCCGCACATCCTGAAGAAAATGAGCAACCTGGACCAAGCCTCTCTCCAGCCCAGCAACAAGCTGCAGACCAGATTCCCGGCCCCCAGGCCGGCTTCAGCGCCTCCCTGCTTTTTGGCATCACCGGAAGCGGCAAAACCGAACTTTACCTGCACTACCTGAAACAACAGTTAAGCGCCTCCGCACAGGCGTTGGTGCTGGTACCCGAAATCAACCTTACCCCCCAGACTGTTGCCAGATTTCAACGCTACTTTGGCCAACGTATTGTCGTCTGGCATTCAGCCCTGAACGATGGTGAGCGCCTGTCCACCTGGTTGAAAATCCGTAATGGCGAACCCGTCATCCTGATCGGCACTCGCTCCGCCGTCTTGCTGCCCTTTACCAGACTGCAAACGATTGTTGTGGACGAGGAACACGACAGCTCCTACAAGCAGGGAGAAGGCTTCCGTTATTCCGGACGAGATATGGCAGTCTACCGTGCGCACTTGAATCAGTGCCCCGTTATTCTTGGCTCGGCGACGCCATCTCTTGAGTCCTATCAGAACGCGCTGACCGGAAAATACCAGCTTATAAGGCTTGAAGAACGGGCCGGTAACGCTAAGCCCCCCTCTATAAGCCTCCTGGATATTCGCAGCCGCCCGCTGGAAGGCGGCCTGTCCCGCCCAGCAATACAGGCAATAGATAACTGCCTGGCCGATGGGCAACAGGCCCTGGTGTTCGTCAACAGACGTGGCTTTGCACCGGTCATGATGTGCTTCGATTGCGGCCATATGGTGGAATGCCCACGCTGCGACACACGCCTGACCTACCATCGCCGGGACCGTGCCATGCGCTGCCACCACTGCGATTATCAGACTGCCGCCACCGAACACTGCCCGAAATGCCAGAGCGACGCGTTCAAACCCGTTGGGCAGGGCACGGAAAGAACCGAGGACATACTGGCTTCGGCATTTCCCGAGACACCCGTGGTCCGGGTGGACAGGGACAGCACCCAGCGCAAAGGCAGCATTCAGGGCATTCTCAAGAAGGTGAACACCGGAGAACCCTGCGTTCTGGTTGGCACCCAGATGCTCGCCAAGGGCCATGACTTCCCGAACGTTACCCTGGTTGTCGTGGTCAACGCCGACGGAGGCCTGTTCAGCGTGGACTTTCGCGCGCCGGAGCAACTCATCCAGACGCTGCTACAGGTAAGCGGCCGCGCAGGCCGAGGCGAGAAATCCGGCCAAGTCCTGGTGCAGACCTGCCACAGCGATCACCCGATACTGAAATCATTGCGTCAGGGTCACTACCTCAACCTCGCCGATCAGCTACTGACGGAACGGGAATCAGGCCGGTTTCCGCCCTTCCGCGCCATGGCTATTTTCAGGGCTGAAGCGGACACCATGGCCAAAAGCCTGGAGCTGCTGGACAGGATCAAACCCGAGGCCAGCAACGTACCGGGCATTGAGGTCTGGGGACCCTTACCCGCGCTGATCGCCAGGCGTGCTGACCGCCATCGGGCTCAACTGGTGCTTTGCTGCGACAACCGAAAGCGCCTGAACCATGTTCTAAGCCATCTTTGCCAGAATCTCGATCAGCAAAAACTGCCCTCGGGCGTGAAGTGGATGATTGATGTGGACCCGCAGGAGACCGGCTGATAACCAATACCAAAGATATTACATTAGTTCACATTCTGACGCCCCTACAGCCTTACCGCTTTTAATCCCTGTGCTAATATCGCAAAAATCTATCAACATTACATTAGGTGACAAAATCATCTATGCGACCCTCATGGAGAGAGTCCGCAGTAGGGAACACTTAATAATAAACAACACGGACTAAATGGAGACTACAGATGTCGGGAAATTTCCTTACACGTGCGTCAGCTTTGTCACTGGCGCTGTTTTTGGCAGCATGCGGGGGTGACGATGGCTCATCTTCTTTGACGGGCTTAGAGAACAGCACAAATAGTGGTAGTAGTGGTAACGAAAGCACCGACTCGGGCGGTAGTGGTACACCCCCGCAGCGAAGCACAGTACTCGCCCTTGGAACGGGCCACAGTGACTCCTTCCAATCTGGAAGGATCAGCCTAACAGCAGCCGACCTTTCCTCTGGTGGCACAACTCGCCTGGAGTTCAATGTCGTTGATGCCAACAATGAAAATACAATGTATAGCGGCGAAGAAACGACAGTAACCCTCTCATCGGAATGCCAAAACGCTGACCTGGATAGCCCAATAACTACAACCTCAGGAAAAATCAGCACCTCATATACTGCAGGCTGTTCAGGCGAAGACACCATAACCGCAAGACTGGAAAACGGGGCATCAGCAACAGCTCTTCTGAGCGTGGCCAGTCAAGAGGTCGGCGCACTCGAGTTCGTGGCCGCCACACCACAGGCAATAGCGACCTTGGGTAGTGCAGATTCAACGAGGTCAAGTGTATCGACCATCGTCTTCAAGCTGGTAGACAAAAATGGAAGCCCCGTTGTGGATGAACCACTGGAGTTCGAGGTGTCGACCAACCTCGGCGGAATTTCTCTGACGGAGAGCTCTTCTACCACCTCCAACGAAGGTACCGCCCAAACCCGCGTCAATGCCGGAACCGTCGCGACCGTTGTCAGCATTACAGCAACCTATGAACTGGAAACAGGTGAGTTGATTCAAACGACCTCCGACCCGGTTTCGATTAGCGCGGCCATTCCGGATACCGATAGCTTCTCAATCTCAGTGCAAGACAATTTTCTTCCCAATGCTCGCTTCTATGACGGCGTCACGGTCGGCATTAACATTCGGGCAGCGGATCGCAACAACAATAAAATCAATGACACCATAGTCAACTTCGTTACCTCGGGCGGAGCAATTCAAAATGAATGCGAGCTGACCAGTGGAGGATGCAGTCTTAACTGGGAAAGCCAGGACCCCATAAGCCCGGATACTGGGGTCGTCGCGATTCTCGCCAGAACAGTCGGTGAAGAAAGCTTTCGAGACCTAGACAGCGACGGCATCTACACAGCGGGTGTTGACCTATTTATTCCTGCCGAACACGACTCCCCGGAAGCATTTCTGGACCGCAATGACAATGGGACACGAGATACTGATGAAGAGTTTTTCGACTACAACCAAAATGGCACCTTTGACTCCGCCGACGGAATCTACAGCGGAACCGCATGTTCTGGTGATTCGGAAGACGCGGGTCAGTGCATAAATGAAGTTCGAGAGATCTTCGAAATCGCCCACATCTACGCTACCAGCGACCAAATTGGCATCACCTCCGCTGGCCCAATCGGCCCCGGAACCGTCTGCTTCGACATATCCGGAGACTTTTTCGATAGCAACAGCGATCTCGTAAGCGGCCCCCCGCCAGGAGGCACGCAGGTAAGCTTCTCCACTACCAACGGTCAATTTGTCGGTGACAGCTCTTTCGACACCACTACGTCATACAGAACCACCCCGGTTCGCCAGTGCGTTGTCATAGAGTCGGATGACACACCAGGGGATACCGGAACTCTCACGGTAGAGGTCACGCCGCCAGCTCCATATTCCGGCCCGGACTTTGTCGAGGCATTCAGCATTACCGACTAAATTCACGCACCAGATAAGCCCGGTTTAAACGCCGGGCTTTTTTGCTTGCAGCGTCACTTTCCGCGATAATACCTGCCTTCGATTCCCGGCGGCTTCCCGCCTAATTCCAATTCTTTTGTAAACCGAGTCGTCCGACAGCATGAAAGAGACCGTATCCGATCTGCTCCAGTCTGCACTGGCCACACTGCAGTCCGAAGGCACCCTGCCTGCGGACCAGTCATTCACTCCGCAGGTGGGCAACACCAAGGACAAATCCCATGGTGACTATGCCTGCAACATTGCTCTTGTGGCTGCCAAGGCAGCGGGATGCCCGCCACGACAGTTGGCCGAAGCCCTGGTGGAGCGACTTCCGGAGAGTTCGGCCGTGGACAAGGTGGAAATCGCAGGCCCCGGCTTCATCAACTTTTTCATGAGCACCGCCAGCGCGTTTGAGGTGGTCAAATCCATTCTCGAGGAAGCGGGTCAGTTTGGCCGTAACCAGAGCGGCCGGGGGGAAAAGGTGCAAGTGGAATTCGTATCCGCCAACCCGACGGGCCCGCTGCATGTGGGTCATGGCCGCGGCGCGGCCATCGGCGACTGCCTGTGCCGCCTGCTGGAGGCCAACGGCTACGATGTTACCCGGGAATTTTATTACAACGATGCCGGCGCCCAGATCAACAATCTCGCGCTGTCGGTGCAGTCACGGGTCAAAGGGCTGACACCTGAGGAAGAAAGCTGGCCGGCCGATGGCTATCGCGGCGATTACATCGTTGATGTTGCCAAGGCCTATCTTGCCGGCGAAACCGTAACGGCGGATGACCGGGAAGTGACCGGCAAGGCTGATCCTGAGGATATGGACGCCATTCGCGAGTTTGCCGTGGCGTACCTGCGCCGGGAACAGGACCTGGACCTCAAGGCCTTTGGTGTCGAATTTGACGTCTACTTCCTGGAGTCCTCCTTGTATGAAGAAGGCAAAGTGGCAGCCACGGTAGAGCGCCTGCAAGAGAACGGCTATACCTACGAGCACGAAGGCGCGCTATGGCTGAAGACCACGGAATTCGGTGACGACAAGGACCGTGTCATGCGCAAGAAGGATGGCGGCTATACCTACTTCCTGCCGGACGTGGCCTACCATCTCGACAAGTGGCAGCGCGGCTTCACCACGGTGATTAATGAACAGGGGGCCGACCACCACTCCACGGTCACCCGTGTCCGTGCTGGCCTGCAGGCACTGAAAGCCGACATACCAAGTGGCTGGCCGGATTACGTCCTGCACCAGATGGTGATGGTGACTCGCTCCGGGCAGGAAGTGAAAATCTCAAAACGTGCCGGAAGCTACGTCACCGTACGGGACCTGATTGATGAAGTGGGCCGGGATGCCACCCGGTTCTTCCTGGCTGCTCGCCGGGTAGACTCCCAATTGACCTTCGACATCGACCTGGCCCGCTCCCAGACCAATGAAAACCCGGTCTATTACATTCAATATGCCCACGCCCGCATCTGCAGCGTACTACGCAAGCTGGCTGAGGAAGGCGTAAACCGGGGCTGGAACGAGTGCCAGGGCGACCTGTCGTTGCTGACCCTGGATGAGGAAAAGGAGTTGGCCAATCAATTGGCGAAATACCCGGAGCTGATCAGCAACTCCGCCGCCCAGCGGGAACCGCACCATCTGACTCATTATCTGCGGGACTTGGCGGGACAGTTTCACACCTACTACAACGCCCATAAAGTGTTGATTGAGGATACCGCCATCCGGGATGCACGCCTCAGCCTGTATCTGGCTGTGCGCCAGGTCATCGCCAACGGCCTGGATCTGCTGGGCGTCAGCGCACCGGAAGAAATGTAAGACAGGAAGCGCCAGGATATGTCCCGAGACTACGCCCGCAAGACCCCTAAAGGCAGGGCAGCCGCCACGCCCCGCAAGGGCGCCAAGAGCCAGAAGAGCAGCAAACCGGCACGCCCGCGGCCGGAGCAGCGAACACCGGCTCGCGGGCAACAGGGCGGCCTGTCCCTTAAATGGATCTTGTCCCTGGCAGCGGTCGGAGGTTTTATTGGTTTCATTGTCTACCTCAACTCTCTGCCCGCACCGGATCGAACCCGGCAGACCAGCGGGCCAGCACCGGTGACACCATCAGCCGAGGAGCAGGAAACCGCAACGGGCAAGGAAACCAAGCAGCGGTACCGGTTTTACGAGATGCTCCCCGAGAGCGAAGTGGTGCCGCCCAAGGTGGAAGAATACACCCCTGGCCCGACAAAACAGAGTTACACCTACCTGATCCAGTCTGGCTCGTTCCGCAGTCAGAAAGATGCTGAGCGCCAGCGCGCACAGATTGCGTTCCAGGGCCTGCGAGCCAATGTCCAACGCATTGATCTGGATAATGGCAGCGTCTGGTACCGGGTCAATGTGGGGCCGTTCAAATCTCGAAGTCAGATGAACTCCGCCATCGATAAACTGGTTTCAATCAACATAGAGCCGCTGGTGCGGAAAATACCCAAGGAGGGCTGAATGGCCCTCTTTGCATGACTGCCCGGTCAGCTTGCACGCCTACCGCCCTTGAAAAAAAAACCACTCGCCTCCATAACTGCTGAATACCGTTTTCTATCAGGCAACTGGAGCCCACATGACTACCATACTTTCCGTCAGGCGCGATGACGAAGTCGCCATGGGTGGCGATGGCCAGGTTTCCCTTGGCAATACCGTAATGAAAGGAAATGCACGCAAGGTTCGCCGCCTGTATAACGGCAAGGTACTGGCAGGATTCGCCGGCGGGACCGCCGACGCATTCACCCTGTTCGAACGATTCGAGGCCCAACTGGAAAAACACCAGGGCAATCTGACACGGGCAGCGGTTGAACTGGCTAAGGACTGGCGAACGGACCGCGCCCTGCGTCGGCTCGAAGCCCTCCTGGCAGTGGCCGATGAAACCGCTTCACTGATCATTACCGGTAACGGCGACGTCATCGAGCCGGAACAGGGGCTGATTGCCATCGGCTCCGGCGGCCCATTTGCACAGGCCTCGGCGCGTGCCCTGCTTGAAAACACCGAGCTGAAAGCCAGTGACATTGTGGAAAAAGGCCTGGATATCGCGGCCGACATCTGCATCTATACCAACCACAATCGCACCCTTGAAGTGCTTTCCGCCAACGACTGATTCGGAGCAACCATGTCTGCAATGACTCCCCGTGAGATCGTTCACGAACTCAACAACCACATCGTAGGTCAGGAAGAAGCCAAGCGGGCGGTTGCCATTGCCCTACGGAACCGCTGGCGTCGCATGCAGCTGGACAGCAGCCTGCGCGAGGAAATCACCCCCAAGAACATCCTGATGATTGGCCCCACCGGCGTGGGTAAGACCGAGATAGCCCGCCGCCTGGCCAAACTGGCCGACGCCCCCTTCCTGAAAGTGGAAGCCACCAAGTTTACGGAAGTGGGTTATGTTGGCCGGGACGTGGAGTCCATCATCCGTGACCTGGCGGATATGGCGGTCAAAATGCTTCGCGAAAAAGAGAAGAAACACCACGAACACCGTGCGCTGGATGCGGCGGAAGAACGCATTCTGGACGCCCTTCTGCCCCCTGCCCGCGATTTTAAGGAAGACAGCCAGCGTACCGAGGATTCGTCCACGCGCCAGTTATTCCGCAAAAAACTGCGGGAAGGCGAACTGGATGACAAGGAGATCGAAATCGATCTTCGCAGCGGCGGCGCAGGCGTTGAGATCATGGCACCTCCTGGCATGGAAGAGATGACCAGCCAATTGCAGAACATGTTCTCCAACATGTCTTCGGACAAGCGTAAGACCCGCAAGATGAAAGTGGCGGATGCTCTGAAGCAGGTTCAGGACGAAGAAGCCGCGAAGCTGGTGAATGAGGAAGAAATCAAGCAGAAGGCGGTCCAGTCCGTCGAGCAAAATGGCATCGTATTCATCGATGAGATCGACAAGGTCGCCAAACGCTCCGAGAATACGTCGTCCGATGTGTCCCGTGAAGGCGTACAACGCGACCTGCTGCCACTGATCGAAGGCAGCACCGTCAGCACCAAATACGGTACTGTCCGCACCGATCACATCCTGTTTATTGCCTCTGGCGCATTCCATCTGTCCAAGCCGTCAGACCTGATTCCGGAGCTTCAGGGCCGCCTGCCTATCCGGGTCGAGCTGCAGGCACTGACCCCGGATGATTTCAAGCGCATCCTGACTGAGCCGAATGCCTCGCTGGTGCAGCAATACGAGGCACTGATGGGTACAGAAGGCGTGAAACTGACGTTTGCGGAAGATGCAATTACCCGGATTGCGGAAGTCGCGTGGAAAGTAAACGAAACTACCGAGAACATCGGTGCGCGCCGCCTGCATACAGTGCTCGAGCGCCTGCTGGAAAGCCTGTCCTATGAAGCCGGTGACAAAGTCACTGACGGCTTTGAGGTAACGGCAGCGTTCGTGGATGAGAAGCTTGGTGAATTGGCGGAAGATGAAGATCTGAGCCGCTACATACTCTGACGCTAAAGTCGGATTACGGCTTTGCCTGATCCGACCTACGGGTATGGCGTGCAGTCATATCTGTAGGTTGGATTAGCAACGCGTAATCCAACAACCAGCCCGCGCCCCTCTTTGTTACTCCGCCCTTGAAAACAGCTGAGTGACATTCTCCAGACCGCTTGCCAGCTTGCCCTTCTGCGCCTGCTTCTTACGCCCCTTCGCCACATACAGCGGCAACATCTCCCCGTACAGACTGGTACTGATGGTGCGTTGCTCGTCTTCAAGGCGATCACGGCGCAGCTTGATGCCATATTTCGCCAGCCGCGGCTCCAACTCGTCCGCACGGGCCAACAGATCACGACGGGTCATCTGGTAGGCGTGCTCACACACCATCCGCCGGGACTGGAAACTGAACACGTTGGAGAAAAACAGCTTGGCATCATCGCGGGTGGGCTCGAACAACAGGATATCCTTATCAGGATAATCCCGCGCATACTGGGCAATACCGGATTGCATGCGGGAATAGACCATAGTCCGGAACATCTGCGACAGCAAATTAGGCATTCCCGATCGGGTCAACTCACCCGGCTTCATGGTGCCTGCCCGGACTGCCGCGCTTGCGTCAATGGGCACCTGAGGATTCACCGCAAACACCAGATCCGCACCATCCTCGAATGCCACCGAGGCGTGAAGTCCTTTGCGCAACGTGCCGTCCACGTAGTATCGACCATCAATGTTTACCGGCACATATAAGCCGGGAGAGGACATACTGGCCTGTATCGCACGGGAAATCGGCACATGATCAAAGCCCGGTGCGCCGAAACAGACGGCATCGGTGCTTTCCACATCGGCCGCCACAATGTACAGGCTGCGCCTGAGTTGGCGGAAATCGTTGGTGCGCCCCAGCATGGTGAACGCCCGCTGCAGGTATTCGTGCAACCCTTCGTTATCAAACAGTCCCGCAGGCGCTGCCTGGGCAAGAATGGTCATCGCTTCCAGCAGGCTTTGATCGTAGGGGTTATTAATAAAGCGACGAACCGCCGTTGTCAGCAGCCCGGGCACGGCCAACAGGCGGCTGCCAAGCTCGCGAAGGGCTGGACGATAGAAAACCTCGGGATGGAAGGGATGTACTTCGGCTTCATTGCGCACAAAAATGCGACATAACTGCGCCGTGGTCATCTGGTTTGCCAGGTTCGCAGCGGCAAAGGAGCCGGCGTTGACTCCCACATAAACGTCAATATTATTAAAATCGAGTCCGTCCAGAGCCTCGTCAAGCGCTCGCAGAGCACCGATTTCATAGATCCCACCCAACGGACCGCCGCCGCCCAATGCGAGGCCGATGCGGGGTCTGGGCTTGATCTCAGTCGTCACTGACGTCATACAGCTTTCCCTTCCGGGTTTTTATAGGTTTCATGTTCTCATAAGGTAACAACCGGTTTTAGAGTCTACACCCTATTATTCAACCTCGACCCTGCAACCCTCACAATGCCGCATGTTCTGCCAGAACAGTTGGCGTCGTTCTGCCAGGACGGAGGTAACGGCCGAAACCGGCATTGCGTAGCGCCAGGTCCACGCAGCTTTTGATGACGTGAGGTGAATCCAGCAGCAGGACATCCTCCAGAAGCTGGCTTGCCCATTCACGACTGACACTGCGAATAACAGATTTTACCTTGGGCAAACTGGCGGCATTCATCGACAGGGAGTCGTATCCCATGGCCATCAACAACAGGGCGCCCCCCGGGTCGCCGGCCAGCTCACCGCAAATGCCAACCGGCTTCCCAACGGAATGGGCATCCTGGGCGATACGAACCAGCGCCTGCAACACCGCTGGATGGTAGGAATGATACAACTGGGCGACGCGGGGGTTGTTACGATCCACGGCCAGAAGGTATTGAGTCAGGTCATTGGAGCCTACCGAGAGGAAGTCCACCCTGTCCGCCAGCTCGCGAATCTGGTAAACCGCCGCCGGGATTTCCACCATGACACCGACTTTGGGCATGTGAATCTCGTAACCTTCCTCTCTGACCTCATGATAAACCCGGTAGATCAGGTGCAGGGACTCTTCCACTTCCGAAATATTGCTGATCATCGGCAACATGATCTGCAGGTTGTTCAGCCCTTCGCTGGCCTTGAGCATGGCCCGGACCTGTACCAGGAAGATCTCTGGATGATCCAGGGTAACGCGAATGCCACGCCAGCCCAGGAAGGGGTTCTCTTCTTCGATCGGGAAATAAGTCAGCGCCTTGTCACCGCCAATGTCCAGCGTCCGCATAGTAACCGGGCTGGGCGCAAAGGCCTCCAACTGCTCCCGGTAATATTCCCGCTGCTCCTGTTCGGAGGGAAAGCGATCCTTGATCATGAACGGCACTTCAGTGCGATAAAGACCAATGCCTTCAGCGCCGTGATTCAGTGAACGAACAACGTCGGTCATCAGGCCAGTGTTGACGAGTAACGACACCCGATGACCGTCGATCGTTTCACAGGGCTTGTCGCGCAGGACCTCGAGCCCCTTGATCAGCTCGTCTTCCTCGTCACAGATTTCCTGATAGTACGCCCGCAGTTCCTCTGACGGAGAGGCAAAAATCTGCCCCTCAAAACCGTCCACTACGAGGTCCCGACCATCAAGCTGATTGACCGGGATATCCACCAGCCCCATCACGGTCGGAACGCCCATCGCACGAGCCAGGATGGCGACGTGGGAGTTACTCGACCCCTTGACTGACACCAGCCCAACCAACTGCCCCTTGGGTACCTCACCCAACATGGCAGGGGTCAGCTCTTCGCTCACCAGCACGGTTCGTTCTGGATAGTCCTGGTCTTTCTGCTCACCTTCCTGGAGATGGGACAACAAACGACGACCAAGATCGCGGATATCCACGGCCCGCTCCTGCAGATAATGGTCGTCCATCATCTCAAAGTGGCGCACATACTGCTGAACCACCTGCTTCAGGGCTCCCTGTGCCCAGTACCCTTCACGGATCTTGTTGGCGACCTCGCCGGGCATGGCATCATCACCCAGCATGCGCAGATAGACATCAAACAAAGCTTGTTCTTCCGGGCGCAACTGGGACGCAAGGCGGTTGGCGACCCGTTCGATGTCTTCACGAACCGCGGTAACCGCCTCGGCAAACAACCCAAGCTCAAGGTCGATATCGTCCGTCGGTTTTTCCGGAACCACATCCAGGTCTGCTGCAGGATAGACAACGACCCCTGTGCCGATAGCCACGCCAGGGGCGCCGGGCACACCATTGAAGCTGACATCCCGGGCTTCTTCGCCGGTAAGGGACAAGCCGCTGATGGCGCCTGTTGCCTCGCTATGGGCAATAACACCTGCCAACTGCGCAGATACCGTCACGAGGAAAGCTTCTTCCCCTTCATCAAAACAGCGGGAGCTTTCCCGTTGCTGTACGACCAGAACACCCAACACACGACGGTGGTGGATGATTGGCACGCCGAGGAAGGAACGGAACCGCTCTTCACCGGTTTCCGGGAAATATCGATAACGGGGATGGGAAGGGGCATCTTCGAGATTGATGGGCTCTTCGCGGGCGCCGACCAGCCCCACAAGGCCTTCGGAGTATGCCAGGCTCACCTTTCCGACCGCCTTGCGATAGAGCCCTTCCGTCGCCATCAGAATGTAACGATTGGTGGCCGGGTCCAGCAGGTAAACAGAACAGACCTCGGTCCCCATGGCCTTTTGCACCCGCGATACGATGATATCCAGCGCGTCCTGCAGGTCGCGGGCGCTGTTTACCTCTTGTACCAGATTTCGCAGTATGCTCAGCATGGCGGTTTCAGCCCGTCATTTCTGTTGGTCCTTTAAACGCTGATTCTGCTCGCGCCGATACCACTGCTCCATGTCATAGAACAGTCGCGGCGCGAGCTCCCTCAACGCACGTCGATACACTTCACGCTTGAATGAGACCACTTGTCCCAAGGGATACCAGTAACTCACCCACTGCCAGCCGTCGAATTCCGGCGAATCGGTGCCATCCACACGTACTTGCGCGTCCGGCGATAACATCCTCAGCAGGAACCATTTCTGTTTTTGTCCCACACACACAGGGTGCGAGTTATGTCGCACCATCCGCCGCGGGAGGCGATACCTCAGCCAGCCCCGGGTACAGCTGATGATTTCGACATCGGCCGCACTCAAGCCTATTTCTTCCCCCAATTCCCGATACAACGCATCTTCCGGTGATTCATTGTGCTTGATACCACCCTGCGGGAACTGCCAGGAGTCCTGCCCTATTCGCCTAGCCCAGAGAACCTCTCCCCTGTGGTTGGCCAGAATGATTCCGACGTTGGGTCTGAAACCGTCTGAGTCGATCACGGCACAGTCCTCTTATAAGTCGGCGGACCAGTTCAAAAATTCACCGGTCGGAATTGTCCAAGTTGCTATCATTCTTACAGAAACCCAAGGGTTCGGCAAACGAAGCCGTTGTCTACATGTCATGGTAGACTGTCACCTTTCCTGCAATCCCTGCCATAACCGGAGGTAGTACCCTTGACGCTTGCGATCTTTGACCTTGATAACACCCTGCTCGCCGGGGACAGCGACCATGCCTGGGGCGAGTTTCTGGTGGAGGAAGGCATCGTGGATGCCGAGGAATACCGCAAGGCCAATGATCGCTTCTATCAGGAGTACCTGAACGGGGAGCTGGATATCCTGCATTACCTGGGCTTTGCCCTGCAGCCCCTGGCCAAACATGCCATGGCCGACCTGCAGGCCTGGCGCGAACGCTTCATGGAGAAGAAGGTCCGCCCCATGCTCCAGGACAAGGCGTTCAATCTGCTGGACGAGCATCGAGACCAGGGCCACACCCTGATGATCATCACCGCCACCAACCGATTTGTGACCGAGCCGATTGCCAAAGTCCTGGGCATTGAGCACCTGATTGCGACCGATCCGGAGATGGTTGACGGTCGCTACACGGGGGAAGTATCAGGCACACCCAGCTTCCAGGACGGCAAGGTGACCCGACTCAACGACTGGCTGGCCGCGCACAGCGAGACACTGGACGGCGCCTGGTTCTACAGCGATTCCCACAACGATGTGCCATTACTGAGGAAGGTCGACAATCCGGTGGCGGTTGACCCGGATCCGACACTGGAAAAGCTGGCTGTGGAGAATGGCTGGACAGTGATGTCATTGCGGGAGTAAGGCGCCCGGAAGGCAAGTGGGGTGGCTGTGCCGGGACACGCTGTGAATACATCCCTGTACGCTCGACAAAAACATCCCTGTTTTTGACGGTCCCGGCACAGCCACCCCACTTGCCTTCCGGGCGCCTTACTCCCGCAATGACATCACTGTCCAGCCATTCTCCACAGCCAGCTTTTCCAGTGTCGGATCCGGG
>JAVJZJ010000119.1:0-278 GCA_040223075.1 Marinobacter sp. | reverse complement strand
CTTAATTGGTAAGAAATCTGTTAACGAATAGCTATGAAGACTATAACTTATTGCAAAGGCTTGCCAACCCCCGCCGATGAACTTAACCCCATCGGTTTCACCGACTTGGAGATGTTTTTAACTTCATTGTCCGATATATTTATCAAGCAACAGTTGAAACAGTTAACCATTTATTAAATAAAGAAATAAAATTTAATCAATCCAGTTGGAATAGTTATATTCAAGAGAAATACGGAATCAGTAAGCGTTATGCTAACGGAGTAATTTCATTAGCTAAA
>JAVJZJ010000118.1:0-309 GCA_040223075.1 Marinobacter sp. | reverse complement strand
AAACCGACTGCCACTGACCGAGAACTAGGGATACAAGCCTCGTCCTTTTAGGACGACTTTTTATTTTCTCTTAGTCTTGTATTGTAATAAATTATGTGTTAATCTATAAAAGTAGTCTAGCACAGGCGAAAGTCGTGAGTATCGCCAATCGATTTATCGATGATTATCTCGTAAAGTGATGCTAGTGCATGAGGCGCGAGAAACCTCTTAAAAACGCATGGACTTAAACGAGTGCCGATACCAGAAAAGTGCTGCAATGCATTAGTCATAAGACAAAAACAATGTACGGTCGGGCAGACCGAAACATAG
>JAVJZJ010000109.1:0-593 GCA_040223075.1 Marinobacter sp. | reverse complement strand
TTCCTCACCACGCCACCTTTAGCCGGGGTGGTCGCTGATTGGGGTTGACGCTTCGCTGAAGGTAGCCTCCAAATGAGGTCTTACACCCTCACCACGTCCGTTTATAGTCTCGGAATGCCCTCCCGCGACTTGTATTTACATTACCACAATAGTAGAACGTTATCCGAATTATTTGACTGGCGAATTTATTCGCTACCTCGACGGTTCGCTCGGGTTCATCTCCCAGCTCAAGAGCGGGGGAGCCTTCACCCATCGCTTGAACGGTAAAAAATCTCACTACTATCACTTCGTTTGCATCCAGAAGTGACACGCGCCAGCCCCGATTCGCAGGTTTCGTGATTACTCCTGAAAAGTCAAAAATAATCCAATCAGATGATATGAAACCATCACCTTACCTGGAGGATTTACACTTTCAGCCGTACAATTACTACCGTTTACATTAGAAATCGAGTCCCCAGTAGTGACAATTGTCGAAGCCAAAAATGAGAGTACTACTGTCGGTTTAGGACAGTGTATTGCGGAAATGGTTACAGCACCATAGATACTTTCAATCATTTGGTCTCTCGCTTGGTTAAACCGTTGTGCTGCGACCA
>JAVJZJ010000105.1:0-400 GCA_040223075.1 Marinobacter sp. | reverse complement strand
TTTCAACGGTTTGCTGATGCGGGAATGCACCTGATTAAATCGACTGAAATTATTGATTGAACGTTGGACAAAAAAACAATAAAAAATTTGCAATAAATTAGGGCTGGGATCAGGGCGGGTTTCGTTGTTCATTTTGAGGTGGGGAGGGCGGGTTTCGTTGTTCATTTTGAGGTGACTATCTAATTGAGTCCCTAAACCCGCCCCTACAAATTGTCCCTAAACCCGCCCCTACAAATTGTCCCTAAACCCGCCCCTACATTTTGGGCGTGCGATCGCGGTGAAAATTGGCTAGTTTTTTTGTCGGGTTTAAGGTTAATATAAAAATATAATATCAGGGCATAATATCCAGTGTAGGGGTGGGTTTAGGCACAAAATTAACAGAGAAAATAATAACTGTTCG
>JAVJZJ010000097.1:0-540 GCA_040223075.1 Marinobacter sp. | reverse complement strand
CAGGTCATCGTTCCTAGAGAAGAAAGCAGGAGGCAGAAGATTGTAGGGGCGGGTTTAGGAACTAGCGCTAGCTTTTTACTAATAACGGAACAACTTGCACCCGCCCTGCCTCACGGATAACCCAACAACTTGCACCCGCCCTGCCTCACGGATAACCCAACAACTTGCACCCGCCTTTGTTCATTAGAACGTCTCCGATGTGGGGAACCCTGCGTCTTCAGACCATGGAGGAACACGCGGTAGCGGTATTAACCCCATCCCCCCTATCGGGGAGGAGGGGAATGGTTGCCCCTCAGGAGAGGTATGGATGCCACAATCACTTTAGAGTAAACTTAGCCTCGCCAAGCTAATCGGTCGGTAACTATCCAATAAGCACTGTTTCAGTGACCTTAAAACTGTTTAACTTTTCGGTTCTAGGGCAGCAAACTGGCTATCGCATTTGCTGGTAGGTCTTGAACGCTTGCCGATAACGTAGTCAGTTTTAAGGTCACTGAAACAGTGCTTTTTGGATAGTTACCGACCGATAACCTTGGCGAGGCT
>JAVJZJ010000096.1:0-445 GCA_040223075.1 Marinobacter sp. | reverse complement strand
ACTCAAGTTCTGGCTCAAAGCTTAAACCCGTTAAAACGGGTTCATATCATCTACCTTTCGCGGTTTCAGGCTTTTTAAAGTCGGGGTGATTTGAGGTAAATTATATAATACTAAATCTGGGTTTTCTACCCCCGTTATCATTCAGTCCGCGCAGGCGGACTTGGTTTGTGTAGTAGCGATTTCAATCGCCATGGGACAAGGGAGTCAGCCGAGAACTCAAGTTCTGGCTCAAAGCTTAAACCCGTTAAAACGGGGTCATAGCATCTCCCTTTCGCGGTTCACGGCTTTTAAAAGACGGGGTTATTTTTGTAAAATTATATAATACTATGTATGGGTTTTATACCTCGGTTATCATCAGTCCGCGCAGGCGGACTTGGTTTGTGTAGTAGCGATTTCAATCGCCATGGTAAAAGGGAGTCAGCCGAGAACTCAAGTTCTGGCTCAA
>JAVJZJ010000091.1:0-332 GCA_040223075.1 Marinobacter sp. | reverse complement strand
ACCGATTCATAATCAAGTCGCCCAAGAATTCCTCGTCCAGTTTCTGCAACGGTTAGCCCAGTTTCATGATGTACAAGAATCCCTGCGGGAAGCTTGTCAGTATCTCAAATTAGAAAAGCATCTCACCTATCCTAGCGCCTTTCTTATTTGTGGGGTGGGTGTGGCGGGATTTAATTGAAGCGCCATTGAATTGAATAAAGGGCGGGTTTTGTTGATCAGTTATCAGTAACCCACCCAATTGAATCCCTAAACCCGCCCCTAGGAATGGATATTGGAGGAATCTGGGATAATTATTAGGTGCGATCGCCTATCGTAATTGTAGGGTGGGTGAG
>JAVJZJ010000086.1:0-201 GCA_040223075.1 Marinobacter sp. | reverse complement strand
TCCTTGCGGCAATCCTTAAACCAAAAGCCCGTAGAAAACTACCAAGCGTCGAGTTTAAGTTAGATAATCCCAGAGGGCTTGTCTCCCCAAGCGTAATGGTACTTTGTCGAGAGTGTCTGATGCATCCGTTTTCTCTCTTTACCTGTGTTTCTGTCCGCCCGACAGTACACTTGTTTTTAGTCTCACGACTAACGCATTTTG
>JAVJZJ010000085.1:0-214 GCA_040223075.1 Marinobacter sp. | reverse complement strand
ATCCAGAGGGGAACTGTTTATTGTTGGTTCCAAGGATGAAAGTTATGGGAATCAAACTTGTCAATGGTCTGGAGATACTATCAAGTTGAGAGTCCCCGGTTGTCTGGAAGCAAAATTTGGGAAATATGTCACATCAAAAATAGGCAGCTTCTCAAGAAAGATTAATAGATTACCCAATAGCGGTGCGAAAACATGGCACTTCTATAGAAAGGAT
>JAVJZJ010000083.1:0-434 GCA_040223075.1 Marinobacter sp. | reverse complement strand
AATGCTCTTGAGTTTTTTAGGGAGATTCTGTCGTGATGATTGTTGCTATAGATTATGTTTATGCCAATAAAATTTTTTTACAGCTTTAACTTAGGTGTTATGCCCTTGCCTATCCTCGACCTACTGGTTGATGAAGTTTGTTCGTTGTATGGGCTTTTGCCGTTATCATGGGTGGCTTTGACTAGGAACTTGAATGGACTAGGGCGGGTTTTGTTGTTAATTTTTTGGTGGCTATCTTAATTTTGCGGCTCGCGCCCGCCCCTACAATCGACTGGACTAGGGCGGGTTTTGTTATTCATTTATTGGTGGCTATCTTAATTTTGCGGCTCGCGCCCGCCCCAACAATCGACTGTAATTGATCAAAAATCTGCCTGTTGAATGGTGCAATACTTTCCGCAACTATGCAACCTTCAACTCAGGTACAGATACTTAAA
>JAVJZJ010000081.1:0-361 GCA_040223075.1 Marinobacter sp. | reverse complement strand
GACCTGGGGTTGCGCGAGCTTTTTTTGCACGGGGGAGACCTGGGGATGCGTGTGCTTTTTTTGCACGGGGGAGACCTGGGGTTGCGAGAGCTTTTTTTGCACGGGGGAGACCAGGGGATGCGAGAGCTTTTTTTGCACGGGGGGAGACCAGATGTTGCGAGAGCTTTTTTTGCACGGGGGGAGACCAGAGGATGCGAGAGCGTTTATTGCATGGGGGATTTAGGGGGATCTAAACTTTGAGCGCTAGTCATACAAAGTCTTATAGCGGTGGGTTCCCCTGGCTGTTGAGCGGTAAACGGTGAGCGGTTTAACTTATAGTGAGATAGGTAGACTGTTGCTATTCTATCGCCACCTATGCCCC
>JAVJZJ010000044.1:0-215 GCA_040223075.1 Marinobacter sp. | reverse complement strand
CTTTCTGCCTGGGCATACAGTCGTTTTTATCAGATTTTGTCATCGATTTTATCCAACCGAGGAATAACTCTTTCTTTGTGCAATCCAGCTTACACGAGTTTGATTGGATTGGTTAAATATAGTCGAATGTATGGACTATCGTCTGATGTGGCGGCTGCCCTAGCAATTGCCAGAAGAGGCATGAAGTATAGTGAGAAATTGCCGCGCTCTGTGTC
>JAVJZJ010000043.1:0-15940 GCA_040223075.1 Marinobacter sp. | reverse complement strand
CTGACGGGACAGCAGGATGTGCTCACGCGTCTGCGGCATGGGGCCGTCAGCTGCGGAACAAACCAGAATCGCACCGTCCATCTGCGCCGCACCAGTGATCATGTTCTTCACATAATCCGCGTGGCCCGGGCAATCTACGTGAGCGTAGTGACGAGTCGGAGAATCGTACTCTACGTGGGAAGTCGCGATGGTAATACCACGCGCCTTCTCTTCCGGTGCGTTATCGATCTGATCGAATGCACTGGCGGAACCAGTACCCCAGACTTCGTGACATACACGAGTCAGAGCGGCGGTCAGAGTGGTCTTACCATGGTCAACGTGACCAATGGTGCCTACGTTCAAGTGCGGTTTACTGCGGTCAAATTTTTCTTTAGACACGGTTACACCTCTTCCTGTTTCTTAAGTCCTGGGATCAACCCTTTTTAATGATCGCTTCGGCAATGTTCGAAGGCGCCTCTGAATAACCAGAAAACTCCATCGCATATGACGCCCGGCCTTGCGTTGCAGAACGCAGGTCAGTGGCATAACCGAACATTTCCGACAACGGAACCTCTGCCCGGATGACCTTGCCGGCAGGACCTTCATCCATACCCTGGATCACACCACGACGACGGTTCAGGTCGCCGACAACATCACCCATATAGTCTTCCGGGGTCACAACTTCGACTCGCATGATAGGCTCAAGCAGCGCAGGGCTGGCTTCAAGCGCACCCTTCTTCATCGCCATGGAACCGGCGACCTTGAAGGCCATCTCGTTGGAGTCAACGTCGTGATAGGAACCGTCGTACAGGGTCGCCTTGATACGCAGAAGCGGATAACCGGCCAGACAGCCGTTCTGCATCTGCTCTTCGATACCCTGCTGAACTGCCGGGATGTATTCCTTGGGAACCACACCACCAACAATTTCATTCACGAAGATAAAGTTTTCGCCATCTTCTTCATCAAGCGGCAGCGGCTCCAGCTTCAGCTTGACGTGACCATACTGACCACGACCACCAGACTGACGTACAAACTTGCCTTCCACATCCACCGGCTTGCGGATGCACTCACGGTAGGCCACCTGAGGCTTACCAATGTTTGCTTCCACCTTGAACTCACGCTTCATGCGGTCAACGATGATATCCAGGTGAAGCTCGCCCATACCGGAAATGATGGTCTGGCCAGATTCTTCGTCGGTGCGCACACGGAACGAAGGATCTTCCTGGGCCAGCTTGCCCAAAGCAACACCCATCTTCTCCTGGTCAGCCTTGGACTTCGGCTCAACAGCCACAGAGATAACCGGCTCTGGGAACTCCATGCGCTCGAGAATAATCTTGTTATTCTCGTCACACAGTGTGTCACCGGTGGTCACGCTCTTGAGGCCGATGGCCGCAGCAATATCACCTGCCAGAACTTCTTTGATTTCCTGACGATCCTTGGAGTGCATCTGAACCATACGGCCGACACGCTCTTTCTTCGCCTTCACGGAGTTGTATACGGCATTACCGGACTCGAGCTTACCAGAGTAAACCCGGAAGAAGGTCAGCGTTCCAACAAACGGATCCGTCGCGATCTTGAATGCGAGCGCGGCAAACGGAGCGTCGTCATCCGCCTGACGGGTTTCCTCTGTTCCGTCTTCGTCAACCTCACCACGGATGGCTTTAACCTCATCCGGTGCGGGCAGGAACTCGATAACGGAATCCAAAACAGCCTGAACACCCTTGTTCTTGAACGCAGAACCACAGGTCGCTACAACGATTTCGTTGGCCAGGGTGCGAATACGCAGCCCCTTCTTGATATCCTCAACAGACAACTCACCCTCATCCAGGTACTTGTCCATCAATTCTTCATTGGCCTCGGCTGCCGCCTCCATCATCTGCTCGCGGTACATGGCAACTTCGTCAGCCATCTCCTCGGGAACATCACGCTGGTCATAGGTTGCGCCGGCGTCGTCTTCGTTCCAGTAGATGGCCTGATTACGAATCAGATCCACGATACCCGCGAAGTTGTCTTCAGCACCGATCGGCAGCTGAATAGGCACCGGAGTCGCGCCAAGACGAGTCTTGATCTGGTCAACCACACGCAGGAAGTTCGCGCCGGCACGGTCCATCTTGTTGACGAACACCATGCGGGGAACTTCGTACTTGTTGGCCTGGCGCCATACGGTCTCGGATTGAGGCTCAACACCAGAAGAACCACAGAACACAACGACCGCACCATCCAGAACACGCAGTGAACGCTCTACCTCAATGGTAAAGTCAACGTGCCCCGGGGTATCGATAATGTTGATCCGGTGCTCCGGATACTGCTTGTCCATGCCCTGCCAGAAACAGGTCGTCGCAGCAGAGGTAATGGTAATACCACGCTCCTGCTCCTGCTCCATCCAGTCCATGGTAGCCGCACCATCATGAACCTCACCGATTTTGTGGGAAATACCTGTGTAGAACAGGACCCGCTCGGTGGTTGTGGTTTTGCCCGCATCAACGTGCGCACAAATACCAATGTTTCTGTAACGCTTGATAGGAGTCTTGCGTGCCACTGTATAAACCTCGGCTGATTAGAAACGGAAGTGAGAGAACGCCTTGTTGGCTTCTGCCATGCGGTGTACGTCTTCACGCTTCTTAACAGCGGAGCCCTTGCTGTCAGCGGCGTCAAGAATCTCACCTGCCAGACGCTGCGCCATGGACTTCTCACCGCGCTTCCGTGAATATTCTACGAGCCAGCGCATGGCCAGCGCGTTCTGACGGGAAGGCCGTACTTCTACGGGCACCTGGTAGGTAGCACCACCCACACGACGGGACTTAACCTCAACCATCGGCTGGATGTTTTCCAGGGCCTTCTCGAACATGTCGATCGGCTCTTCCTTGGACTTGTCGGCAACGATGTCCAGCGCGCCATAAACAATGCGCTCTGCGACTGACTTCTTACCGCTTTCCATCACGTGGTTGATGAACTTGGCAAGACGTGCACTGCCGAATTTCGGATCCGGGATAATCTCCCGCTTTGCTGCAACTCTTCTTCTAGGCATCGATAAGCCCTTATCTAATAAAAGGTCTTCAGGAACCCCTGAGATAGCATCAGCTACTCAGCCTTACTCTTACCGTTCTGACAAGCAACGATAAAAGACACCCGCGTGGGACATCAGGACTTGGGTCGTTTTGCACCGTACTTGGAGCGGCCCTGCTTACGGTTCTGTACACCCTGGGTGTCCAGCGTTCCGCGAACAGTGTGATAGCGCACACCCGGAAGGTCTTTTACTCGACCGCCGCGGATCAGCACAACACTGTGCTCCTGAAGGTTGTGACCTTCACCACCAATGTATGAGGAAACCTCGTAGCCGTTGGTCAGACGAACACGGCACACTTTACGCAGTGCTGAGTTCGGCTTCTTCGGCGTTGTGGTGTACACACGAGTGCACACACCACGGCGCTGAGGACAGGCCTGGAGCGCGGGAACGTCGCTCTTGGCTACCTTGCGCTTACGAGGCTTACGCACCAACTGATTAATCGTTGCCATGTAAGCAAACTCCAAAAAACCATATCAATGAAACTTGCCCCCAAAAGCTGGGGGCAAAATTTAAGGGACGCAAGTTTAAGCCTGCGCCCCTGCACAGTCAAGGTGACTGATCTCTTTTTAACCACCCACGGCATAAGTAACTACCGGCGGGTGGTGCACTTCCCAACTCAGCTTTCGCGGTTGAGCTCAGCGCTCAGAGCTTCTTCCACGTCCGCCGCGGTCACGCCCTGCTCTTCCAGGTCGCGCTTACGACGACGCTCATTGTGGTATGCCAAGCCGGTACCGGCCGGGATCAGACGACCAACCACAACGTTTTCCTTCAGGCCGCGCAGGTAATCACGCTTACCGGTGACCGCACCTTCGGTGAGCACCCGGGTGGTTTCCTGGAACGAAGCCGCGGAAATAAACGACTCGGTGGCCAGTGACGCCTTGGTGATACCCAGCAGCAGACGCTCGAACCGTGCAGGCTCCTTGTCCGCCACATCGGCCTTTTCGTTCTCTTCCAGAACCTGGGTGATTTCCACCTGGTCACCGGACAGCAGGGTGGTATCACCCGGATCGGAGATTTCCACTTTGCGCAGCATCTGACGAACGATAACTTCAATATGCTTATCGTTGATGACAACGCCCTGCAGACGGTAAACGTCCTGGATCTCGTTGGTGATGTACTTGGCCAGCTCAACCACACCCAGCAGACGCAGGATGTCATGGGGGTTGGACGGACCGTCGGAAATCACCTCACCTTTTTCAACCGTTTCACCTTCAAACACGTTCATCTGACGGTGCTTCGGAATCAGAACTTCGTAGGCATCGCCATCCTTCGGAGTGATCACCAGGCGCTTCTTGCCCTTGGTTTCCTTGCCGAAGGATACGGTACCGCTGATTTCCGCCAGGATGGACGACTCTTTCGGGCGACGGGCCTCGAACAAGTCGGCAACCCGTGGCAGACCACCAGTGATATCCCGGGTCTTCGAGCTTTCCTGTGGAATACGTGCAACGACGTCACCCAGCTCGATCCTGGCACCGTTGGCCATGGTCACCAGAGCGTTAGCGGGCAGGAAGAAGATCGCAGTGCCGCCGCCCGGCAGATCCACATCTTCGCCCTTCTCATCGATCAGCTGAATGGCCGGACGAATGTCCTTACCAGCAGCGGGACGCTCCTTCGAGTCGATCACTTCCATGGTGGACAAACCGGTCAGTTCGTCGGTCTGGGTACGGACAGTGATGCCCTGATCCATGTTGACGAACTTGGCAGTACCGCCGGCTTCCGCGATGATCGGATGCGTATGTGGATCCCACTTCGCTACCACAACGCCGGCTTCCACGGCATCCCCGTGCTTGACCGACAGAACCGCACCGTAAGGGAGCTTGTACCACTCACGCTCACGACCCTGCTCATCAGCCACCGCCAACGCGGAGGAGCGGGAAATAACTACCAGGGAACCATCACTCTTCTCAATGGACTTCAGGTTGTGCAGGCGTACCGTGCCGCCGTGCTTGACCTGAATGTTGTCCACGGCAGAGGCCCGGCTCGCCGCACCACCAATGTGGAAGGTACGCATGGTCAGCTGGGTACCTGGCTCACCAATGGACTGGGCAGCGATAACGCCGACAGCTTCACCCACGTTCACCTGATGACCACGGGCCAGATCGCGCCCATAACACTTGGAACAGATACCGTGGCGGGTCTCACAGGTAATCGCCGAGCGAACCCAGACCTCATCCACACCGGCACGCTCCAGTGTCTCTACTGTCTTTTCGTCCAGCAGGGTGCCTGAGGGTACAACCGCGTTGTCCTTGTCGGTGGGAGTGAACGCATCACGTGCGGTCACACGACCCAATACACGGTCGCCCAGAGGTACAACCACGTCGCCACCTTCGATGTGCGGCGTCATCAGCAGACCTTCGGAGGTACCACAATCTTCCTCGGTCACCACCAGGTCCTGAGACACGTCTACCAGACGGCGCGTCAGGTAACCGGAGTTCGCGGTCTTCAGGGCGGTATCCGCCAGACCCTTACGAGCACCGTGAGTGGAGATAAAGTACTGCAGTACGTTCAGGCCTTCACGGAAGTTCGCAGTGATCGGCGTTTCGATGATGGAACCGTCCGGCTTCGCCATCAGGCCACGCATACCGGCAAGCTGACGAATCTGGGCAGCGGAACCCCGCGCCCCGGAATCGGCCATCATGTAGACCGAGTTGAACGACTCCTGCATCTCGTCTTTGCCGTCTTCGCCTTGCACCGGCTTACCGTCAGGCCCGATAACCTGCTCTTTGGACAGGCGCTCCATCATGGCCTTGGATACTTTATCGTTGGCGCGGGACCAGATATCGATAACCTTGTTGTACTTCTCGCCCTGGGTCAGCAGACCGGACGCGTACTGGGTTTCGATATCCTTCACTTCCTCGGACGCGGCATCCACCAGCTCATACTTCTCCGGCGGGATCTCGAAGTCGTTGAACCCGATCGAGATACCGGAGACCGTGGCGTAGTGGTAACCCATGTACATCAACTGGTCGGCGAAGATGACGGTGTCTTTCAGACCCGCATCCCGATAACAGGTGTTGATCAGGTTGGAGATCGCCTTCTTGACCATCGGCTTGTTCACCAGGTCGAAGGACAGACCGTCCGGCACGATATCAAACAACAGTGCGCGACCAACGGTGGTATCAACAATCTTGTATTCTTCGGTACGTTCACCATCTTCCTGGATGGTCACTTCCTTCACGCGCACCTTGACGATGGCCTGAAGGTCTACCTTGCCGGCACCGTAGGCACGGTGTGCCTCTTTCACATCGGCGAAGACCATACCTTCACCCAGGGCGCTCTTGCGCTCACGGGTCATGTAATACAGACCGAGTACCACGTCCTGGGACGGCACGATAATCGGCTCGCCGTTAGCCGGCGACAGTACGTTGTTGGTGGACATCATCAACGCACGGGCTTCGAGCTGGGCCTCCAGGGTCAGCGGCACGTGCACCGCCATCTGGTCACCGTCGAAGTCGGCGTTGTAGGCGGCACACACCAGCGGGTGCAACTGAATCGCCTTACCTTCGATCAACACCGGTTCGAACGCCTGGATACCCAGACGGTGCAGGGTTGGCGCACGGTTCAACATGATCGGGTGCTCGCGGATGACTTCGTCCAGGATATCCCAGACTACGCCTTCCTCGCGTTCGACCATCTTCTTGGCGGCCTTGATGGTGGTCGCCAGTCCACGATGCTCAAGCTTGGAGAAGATAAACGGCTTGAACAGCTCCAGAGCCATTTTCTTCGGCAGACCACACTGGTGCAGACGCAGATACGGACCCACCACGATCACGGAACGACCGGAGTAGTCCACACGCTTACCCAGCAGGTTCTGACGGAAACGACCCTGTTTACCCTTGATCATGTCAGCCAGGGACTTCAGCGGACGCTTGTTGGTGCCGGTGATGGCACGGCCACGACGACCGTTGTCCAGCAGCGCATCCACCGCCTCCTGCAGCATGCGCTTCTCGTTGCGCACAATGATATCCGGAGCGTTCAGCTCCAGCAGGCGCTTGAGGCGGTTGTTCCGGTTGATGACCCGGCGATACAGATCGTTCAGATCCGAGGTGGCAAATCGGCCACCGTCCAGCGGAACCAGCGGACGCAGATCCGGCGGAAGAACCGGCAGCACGGTCATGACCATATCACCCGGCTTGTTGCCGGAGTACAGGAAGGCCTCAAGGATTTTCAGGCGCTTGCTGAACTTTTTGATCTTGGTCTCAGAGTTGGTCCGAGGGATCTCTTCGCGCAGGGTATCCACTTCTTCCTGGAGATCGATACCTTCCAGCAGTTCCTTGACGGCTTCCGCACCCATACGGGCATCGAATTCGTCACCGAACTCTTCCAGCGCTTCGTAATACTGCTCGTCATTCAGCAACTGGCCCTTCTCCAGGGTCGTCATACCCGGATCGATAACAATGAAGGACTCGAAGTACAACACCCGCTCTATATCACGCAGGGTCATATCCAGCATCAGACCGATACGGGACGGCAGTGACTTCAGGAACCAGATGTGAGCGACCGGGCTGGCCAGCTCAATGTGGCCCATGCGCTCACGACGAACACTGGCCAACGCAACTTCGACGCCGCACTTTTCGCAGATTACACCACGATGCTTGAGGCGCTTGTACTTGCCACACAGGCACTCGTAATCCTTGATCGGGCCGAAGATCTTGGCACAGAACAGACCGTCACGCTCCGGCTTGAAGGTACGGTAGTTAATAGTCTCAGGCTTTTTGACCTCGCCAAAAGACCATGACCGAATCATGTCGGGAGATGCCAGCCCGATACGGATGGCATCAAATTCCTTGCTTTGATTCTGGCTCTTGAGAAGATTCAGCAAATCTTTCATCAGTAAAAGCTCCGGATGGCGTTAATCTCGGGCGGGAGCCCAGAAGGCTTCCCGCTCACGCTGCCAAAAAACAATTCGGCTCAGTCGGATTCCAGCTCGATGTCGATACCCAGCGAGCGGATCTCCTTGACAAGAACGTTGAAGGATTCGGGCATGCCCGGCTCCATGCGATGATCGCCATCGACAATGTTCTTGTACATCTTGGTCCGACCGTTTACATCATCAGACTTGACGGTAAGCATTTCCTGCAGCGTATACGCCGCACCGTAGGCTTCCAGAGCCCACACTTCCATCTCACCGAAGCGCTGACCACCGAACTGCGCCTTACCACCCAGCGGCTGCTGGGTAACCAGGCTGTAAGAACCGGTGGAACGAGCGTGCATCTTGTCGTCGATCAGGTGGTTCAACTTGAGTATGTACATGTAGCCCACGGTAACCGGACGATCAAATGCATCACCGGTACGGCCATCGTACAACTTAGTCTGACCCGTGGTATTCAGGCCGGCCAGTTCAAGCATACGCTTGACCTCGGCTTCCTTGGCGCCGTCAAACACCGGCGTCGCCATGGGAACACCTGTGCGCAGGTTGCCCGCCATCTCAAGGATTTCCTTGTCACTGAACGACTCCAGATCCACCTTGGTGACTTCGTCCGAGTGGTTATAGATCTCGTCCAGCAACTGGCGCAGCTCGGCCACTTTGCGCTGCTCATCCAGCATCTGACTGATACGCTCACCCAGTCCCTTCGCTGCGGCGCCCAAATGAGTCTCGAGTACCTGACCTACGTTCATCCGCGACGGAACACCAAGCGGGTTCAGCACGATATCGACGGTCGTACCATGATCATCGTAAGGCATGTCTTCAATCGGCATAACCGCTGAGATAACACCCTTGTTACCGTGACGGCCGGCCATCTTATCGCCCGGCTGGATACGACGCTTGATCGCCAGGTACACCTTAACAATCTTGAGTACGCCCGGCGCGAGGTCATCCCCTTGCTGCAGCTTACCCTTCTTGTCATCGAAGCGTGCTTCGTGCTCTTTCTTGCGATCTTCCAGCCCCTGCTCGGATTTTTCGAGCAGCTCGTTCAGGGCTTCGTCCTTCATCCGCAACCTGAACCAGTCATCCCGTGGCAGCTCCGCCAGGTATGCATCATCAAGTTTCGCGCCCTTCTTCAGGCCCGGGCCGCTGATCACTTCCTGCCCCGCCAGGGCACTGGTGAGTCGCTCGAAGGTGGCACCTTCAACAATGCGATACTCGTCCTTCAGATCCTTGCGGTACTGGTCCAACTGTTCTTTCTCGATGGACTGGGCACGCTGATCCTTCTCGATACCGTCACGAGTGAAGACTTGAACGTCGATGACCGTACCACGGGTGCCAGTTGGCACGCGGGAGGAGGTATCCTTAACGTCCGAGGCCTTCTCACCAAAGATAGCCCTCAGCAGCTTTTCCTCCGGCGTCAGCTGGGTTTCGCCCTTCGGCGTCACCTTGCCAACCAGAATGTCACCAGGACCAACTTCCGCACCGATATAGACAATGCCAGACTCGTCCAGTTTGGACAGCGCACTTTCACCAACGTTCGGAATATCCGCAGTGATTTCTTCGCTGCCCAGCTTGGTGTCACGAGCCACACAGGTCAGTTCCTGAATGTGGATAGTCGTGAGTCGGTCTTCCTGCACCACCTTCTCGGAGATAAGGATGGAATCCTCAAAGTTGTAACCGTTCCAGGGCATGAACGCGATGCGCATGTTCTGGCCCAGTGCCAGCTCGCCCAGGTCAACGGACGGGCCGTCAGCCAGAACATCACCACGGGCAATCACGTCGCCCTGACGCACAATAGAGCGCTGGTTGATACAGGTGTTCTGGTTCGAACGGGTGTACTTGGTGAGGTTGTAGATATCCACACCTGCGTCACCTGCTTCAGTTTCCGTGTCATTGACACGAACAACCACGCGGGCCGCATCCACGCTCTCGATGACACCACCACGGCGGGCAGTAACACACACACCAGAGTCCTGTGCAACGGTGCGCTCTACCCCGGTACCAACCAGCGGTACCTGGGAGCGCAGGGTCGGCACGGCCTGACGCTGCATGTTGGAGCCCATCAGGGCGCGGTTGGCGTCATCGTGCTCCAGGAATGGAATCAGCGATGCTGCGACCGATACAACCTGACGCGGAGAAACGTCCATGAAGTTAACGTTCTCCGGCGGCGTCACCGTAAATTCGTTCTGGTGACGAACAGTAACCAGTTCGTCGCTCAGCCGCTTATTCTCGTCCATCGCCGCACTGGCCTGTGCAATGATGTAGTTGCTCTCTTCAATCGCGGAGAGATAAACCACTTCATCGGTCACCTCACCGTCAACGACCTTACGGTAAGGACTTTCCAGGAAACCATAGGAGTTGGAACGGGCGTAGGTCGCCAACGAGTTAATCAGACCGATGTTCGGACCTTCAGGTGTCTCGATAGGACAAACACGACCGTAATGGGTCGGGTGTACGTCCCGAACCTCAAACCCGGCACGCTCACGGGTCAGACCACCCGGACCAAGAGCCGAGATACGACGCTTGTGCGTGACCTCTGACAGCGGGTTGTTCTGGTCCATGAACTGGGACAGCTGACTGGAGCCAAAGAACTCCTTCACGGCGGCAGCTACGGGCTTGGCATTGATCAGGTCCTGAGGCATCAGGCCTTCGCTTTCTGCCAGACTCAGGCGCTCGCGGACCGCACGTTCCACACGAACCAGGCCAACACGGAACTGGTTTTCCGCCATCTCGCCCACACAGCGAACGCGACGGTTGCCCAGGTTGTCGATGTCATCGACGTTGCCCTGGCCGTTACGGATATCAATCAACGTCTTGAGAACATCGATAATATCTTCGTGGGTCAGTGTGCCTTCACCGGTACTCTCCTCGCGCCGCAGACGTCGGTTCAGCTTCATTCGGCCAACCGCAGACAGGTCGTAACGCTCCTCGGAGAAGAACAGGTTATTGAACAGGTTTTCCGCCGACTCTTTCGTGGGCGGCTCACCCGGGCGCATCATACGATAGATCTCAACCAACGCCTCCAGCGGAGAACGGGTCGGATCGATGCGCAGGGTGTCGGACATGAACGGACCGCAGTCCAGATCATTGGTGTACAGAGTTTCAATCTCCGTCACACCGGCGTCCAAAATCTTGGTCACAACCTCGTCGGTCAACTCACTGTTGGCCTCAACCAGGACCTCACCGGATTTGGTATCCACCATATCCTTGGCCAATACACGGCCGTAGAGGTACTCGGTCGGCACTTCCAGTTCGCTGATACCGGTCTTTTCGAGCTGCTTGATGTGACGGGCGGTAATCCGGCGACCTTCTTCAACGATGAGGTTGCCCTCATTGTCCTTGATATCAAACGTCGCGATATCGCCACGCAGACGACTCGGAACCAGCTCGAGCTTGCACACTTCTGCGCCGACTGCGAATTTACTGGTTTCGAAGAACATCTCCAGCATCTGCTCGGAGTTGTACCCCAGCGCCCGCAGAAGGATGGACGCCGGCAACTTGCGACGACGGTCAATACGAACGAAGACGCAATCTTTGGGATCGAATTCGAAATCGAGCCAGGAGCCACGGTAAGGAATCACCCGCGCTGAATAAAGCAGCTTGCCGGATGAATGGGTCTTACCCTTGTCGTGATCGAAGAACACACCAGGTGAACGGTGGAGCTGGGAGACGATTACTCGCTCGGTACCATTAATAACAAAGGTACCGTTCTCCGTCATCAGGGGCATTTCGCCCATGTAGACTTCCTGCTCTTTGATGTCCTTGATCGCCTTGTTGGACGATTCCTTATCGTAAATGATAAGGCGGACTTTGACGCGCAGCGGCGCTGCATAGGTTACGCCCCTAAGCTGGCATTCCTTGACATCAAATACCGGCTCGCCGATGCGGTAACTCACGTATTCGAGCGCGGCGTTGCCAGAGTAACTGACAATCGGGAATACGGATTTGAATGCTGCGTGAAGACCGGTTTCCCGGCGATCTTCGGGTGCGGCTTCCATTTGGAGGAAGTCCCGGAACGAATCCAGCTGAATAGACAGCAAATAGGGGACGTCCATCACGGAAGGCAATTTACTAAAATCTTTGCGAATCCGCTTTTTCTCAGTGTAGGAGTAAGTCATCTGCATTCCCCAGCTTTAGACCTGATACCTGGTATCAAGAAGCAACCATTGTTCTGCTTCGGGGCCGATTTGCTCGGCATACTGCGCCGTCTTGAACAAGACTCTGGCTGTAGGTTATAGAAACTGACATCAACCTGTAATTGCACACCAGACTCTATAGCATATACAACAGAAAAAGGCCGGTGGCACAAAGCCACCAGCCCGTCCATGCTTAATGCACGGTTTCGATCAACAGCCGACTCTTACTTAAGCTCAACAGAAGCGCCTGCTTCCTCAAGCTTCTTCTGGGCTTCTTCAGCATCGTCTTTGCTAGCAGCTTCCTTGATAACGGAAGGTGCGCTGTCGACCATTTCCTTAGCTTCTTTCAGACCCAGGCCGGTCAGTTCACGAACGGCCTTGATTACGTTGACCTTCTTCTCACCAGGACCGGTAAGAACAACGTCAAATTCGGTCTGCTCTTCAGCAGCGGCAGCTTCGCCACCGGCAGCAGCCGGAGCAGCGGCAACAGCAGCAGCTGCAGATACGCCGAATTTCTCTTCCATTGCTTCAACCAGCGCAACAACGTCCATTACGCTCATTTCAGCAATTGCGTTCAAAATGTCTTCGTTAGACAGAGCCATGACTTTCTCCCAAAAATATAAAAAATGGTGTTCAACAGAATCAAGCAGCTTCTTGCTTCTGGTCGCGAACTGCCGCTACAGCACGAGTCACTTTCGAAGGAACTTCGTTCAGTGTACGTGCCAGCTTGGTGATCGGTGCCTGTGTTGTTGCAGCCAGCATAGTCAACGCTTCGTGACGCGTTGGCAGCTTGGCCAGGCGATCAATCTGGTCTGCACCCATCAGCTCACCGCCGACGGCCAGGCCCTTGATCTCAAATGCCTCTTTCTCTTTGGCAAAATCCTTCAGCAGGCGCGCAGCCGCACCCGGATCTTCCATTGAGAACGCCAAAATGGTCGGACCAACCAGGGCCTCATCGATGCACTCGAACTCGGTACCACGAATCGCAATCTTCGCCAGATTGTTACGAACAACCTTCAGATGAACGCTTTCAGCACGAGCCTTGGCACGAAGAGCCGTCATATCACCAGAGGTGACACCACGGTAGTCAGCCAGAACCACAGACATAGCACCACCGGCAGTCTCGTTGACTTCAGCGACGATCGCTTTCTTGTCTTCGAGTCTAATTGCCACTGGATTTCTCCTCGATTTCGCCGGGGTTATTCCCGGCAAACCCATCATTGCCCTTTAAGCTTTCCTACAACCTGATTAATCCGGTCGCAATTGGCTCTTTACGGGCGCCTTAACGGTGTTTGGGTTCAGAGAGAACGTCTTCACACCGTCTGCGCAGGCGTTGCTTTAACCCTTCCAGTCAAATGACCTCAGGGGCCTGCGGTCTTTGACAGCCTTGGCTTCCGCCCAGACTACAAAGTAACCACCGATCAAAGGATCAAATAGCGAGACCGCTCTGATCGATAGTCAGGCCAGGACCCATCGTCGAGGAAACGGTGATCTTCTTGAGATACACCCCTTTCGCCGACGACGGCTTGGCCTTTTTCAGATCTGCTACCAGAGCCTCAAGGTTTTCCTTGATGTTCTGGGCAGAGAATTCAACATTACCCAGCGGAGCGTGGATAATACCGTTCTTGTCGGTACGATAACGGACCTGACCGGCCTTGGCGTTCTTGACGGCGGTCTCAACGTCCGGCGTCACAGTACCGACTTTCGGGTTCGGCATCAGGCCACGGGGACCCAGAATCTGGCCCAACTGACCTACAACACGCATGGCATCGGGAGTGGCAATAACCACATCGAAGTCCATGTTGCCTTTTTTAACTTCGTCTGCCAGGTCATCCATGCCAACCACGTCAGCGCCAGCCGCCGTTGCCTTCTCAGCATTGGCGCCCTGGGTGAACACAGCAACACGAACGGTCTTGCCTGTGCCGTGGGGAAGTACTGTGCTGCTACGTACTACCTGGTCGGATTTACGTGCATCCACACCCAGATTAACGGCAACGTCCACAGACTCTTTGAACTTGACGTTTTGACCCAGCTCAACCAACAGCGCTACAGCTTCGTCTACGGAGTAGGCGCGGGTGGAATCAATTTTTTCGCGGATCAGCTTCTGACGCTTGCTCAGCTTTGCCATGTTACAGGCCCTCCACATTCAGGCCCATGCTACGGGCTGTTCCTGCAATGGTACGAACCGCTGCATCCATATCGGCTGCAGTAAGATCCGGCTCTTTGGTTTTGGCAATTTCTTCAAGCTGCTCACGGGTCACAGTACCGACCTTGTCGGTATTCGGACGACCGGAACCGCTCTTGATGCCAGCTGCCTTTTTCAGCAGGACCGGTGCAGGCGGGGTCTTGGTGATGAAGGTAAAGCTGCGGTCACTGTATACAGTGATAACCGTCGGAATCGGCAGACCCGGTTCCATATCTTGGGTCTGGGCATTGAACGCCTTACAGAATTCCATGATATTCACACCGCGCTGACCCAAAGCAGGACCAACGGGGGGACTGGGGTTGGCCTTGCCGGCAGCAACCTGAAGCTTGATGTAGGCTTCGATCTTCTTTGCCATGATAGTTCTCCTGTGGGTTCTGACGCCTTTCGGCTCCCCTGTATTTACAACTGCATATAGCAGACACAAAAAGCCCGCGTCGCATTAGCGCGCGAGCTTTTAGCTTTCAGGCTGCGACTTAGTCTTTTTCAACCTGCCCGAACTCCAGCTCTACCGGAGTTGAACGGCCGAAAATAAGCACGGCAACCTTGACCCGACTCTTCTCGTAGTCAACTTCTTCAACCACACCGTTGAAGTCCGCGAACGGCCCTTCAACGACGCGCACAATCTCGCCCGGCTCAAACAGCGTCTTGGGCTTCGGCTTGTCAGCACCACTCTCAACACGACGCAGAATCGCCTCTGCCTCACGCTCGGTAATTGGCGCCGGCTTGTCCTTGGTACCACCAATAAACCCAAGCACACGCGGTGTATTCTTCACCAGGTGCCAGGTGGCATCATCCATTTCCATCTGGACCAACACATAACCGGGATAAAACTTGCGCTCACTCTTGCGCTTCTTCCCGTCACGCATCTCAACGACTTCTTCGGTGGGAACCAGAATCTCACCAAACTGCTCTTCCATGCCGTTAAGAGCCACTCGCTCTTTCAGAGTGCGCATTACGTGCTTTTCAAAGCCAGAATACGCATGAACGACGTACCAGCGCTTAGCCATTGCCCACTCCTGTTAACCGATAAATCCGGCGACCAGCCAGCTGATCAGCGAATCCATTCCCCACAATAACAACGCCACAACCAGCACAAAAACCACCACAATAACGGTGGTCTGAACCAGCTCAGGCCTGGTGGGCCATACTACCTTCCGGATCTCAACCCTGGCTTCCTTGAGCAGCGTCGCAAAACGACGACCACGGTCGGTCTGCAGCGCAACAAAAGCCGCCACCAACGCAAGAGCCACAAGAGCCAGAACACGATACAGCAGTGACTCGGCACTAAAATACTGATTCCCCACCACACCGATGGCAATCAGAACAAATACAACCAGCCACTTCACGGTATCGAAACGGCTGGTTGACTGAACGGCTTTTGACTCCATAGGAATCAACTTATGTATCCGGATGTTAAAAAATGGCAGGCCAGGAGGGAATCGAACCCCCAACCTGCGGTTTTGGAGACCGCTGCTCTGCCAATTGAGCTACTGGCCTGCACCGAAACAACTCAGTGCAACTACAATCAAGTAACCCGAAGGTTACTCGATGATCTTGGCGACTACGCCGGCACCAACGGTACGGCCACCTTCGCGAATCGCGAAGCGCAGACCATCTTCCATGGCGATCGGAGCAATCAGGGTAACACTCATCTTCACGTTGTCACCCGGCATTACCATTTC
>JAVJZJ010000037.1:0-410 GCA_040223075.1 Marinobacter sp. | reverse complement strand
TCAGGCGAGGAGGTAACGGCTGACGGTCCCTGACTATCCACTTCACTGCCGGTCATGAAGGCGGCGGAGTCGTTTTCGGTCAGAGTCTTGACCAGGTCACCTTCTTCGTCACACAGGGCCCGCAGGTCTGTTGTGGCGGTCACCTGGTAGTCGGTATTGGCCATCAGGTCCATATCGGGATTGATGACAACGGCCTTGCCCAGAGTGTTATAGGAAGCAGCTACCACCGTTGCGCTGCCGTTAACAGTCAGCGGCAGGGAGTTCTGGCTGACCGTCGCAGCATCAACATCGGCGTTGAAGGTCACCCGGATACTGCGGTTGAGCGCAACACCCTGTTCGCCATTTTCGGGCACGAACTCAGATACTTCAAAGACCGTGCTCTCGGACGTGCAGAAGGTTTCCTGTTCGCC
>JAVJZJ010000036.1:0-360 GCA_040223075.1 Marinobacter sp. | reverse complement strand
GGCGAACTATTTATTGTTGGTTCCAAGGATGAAAGTTATGGGAATCAAACTTGTCAATGGTCTGGGGATATTATCAAGTTGAGAGTCCCCGGTTGTCTGGAAGCAAAATTTGGGAAATATGTCACATCAAAAATTGGCAGCTTCTCCAGAAAGATTAATAGATTACCCAATAGCGGTGCGAAAACATGGCATTTCTATAGAAAGGATAAGCGCTGGGTGGTCGCTGTTCAATTCACGCCCGCAGCGGTGGAGCAAGTTAGTAGAGAAATTCAGTATGGTGCCCTGGGTATCGATCTAAATCCTAGTTCTATCGGTTGGGCTTATGTTGATGGTCAAGGAAATTTAAAAGCTCAGGGAACT
>JAVJZJ010000018.1:0-601 GCA_040223075.1 Marinobacter sp. | reverse complement strand
ACACCAGGGGCAAAGGGTTGATATTTCTTCACCATCTGTACCCGCGATCGCATCCTTTTCTTCGCTGATGTTATAGTCGGTGATATGACCATTGTAGAGACGCGCCATGGCGCGTCTCTACATCATGATCGGGGAAAACCCATAATCTTGTATAAAACCAATATCGGGTGGAATCCCATTAACACACCAGGGGCAAAGGGTTGATATCTCTTCACCATCTGTACCCGCGATCGCACCATTTTCTTCGCTGATGTTATAGTCGGTGATATGACCATTGTAGAGACGCGCCATGGCGCGTCTCTACACAATGATCGGGGAAAACCGATAATCTTGTATAAAACCAATATCGGGTGGAATCCAATTAACACACCAGGGGCAAAGGGTTGATATATCTTCACCATCTGTACCCGCGATCGCACCATTTTCTTCGCTGATTTTATAGTCGGTGATATGACCATTGTAGAGACGCGCCATGGCACGTCTCTACACCAATCCCCAACCCAGTCAAAAGATTCTGCAAACAAATTTGGACCACTAAAGCCTAATTCATTGCAGTCTATCGTCAATGGTTACAAATCATCTGTCACTCGCTGGTGTAGGC
>JAVJZJ010000017.1:0-653 GCA_040223075.1 Marinobacter sp. | reverse complement strand
GTGGCTCTGGTTACCCAATCTTTCCCTGACTTAACTCGTGATTCTAATTGCTTTATCTGGATTTTTCTACAATATGCGGCTGAGGAAGTTTTTCCTTTAGCTAATGAAATTACTCCGTTAGCATAACGCTTACTGATTCCGCATTTCTATAGAAAGGATAAGCGCTGGGTGGTCGCTGTTCAATTCACGCCCGCACCGGTGGAGAAAGTTAGTAAAGAAATTCAGTATGGTGCCCTGGGTATCGATCTAAATCCTAGTGCTATCGGTTGGGCTTATGTTGATGGTCAAGGAAATTTAAAAGCTCAGGGAACTCTTCCTTTTCAGACTGGTTACCCACAGGTAAACAAGATGCTCAAATTGTAGATGTTTGTTTGAAATTGGCAGCTTTAGCCAGGAAGTTTTCTTGCCCTAGCAATTGCCAGAAGAGGCATGAAGTATAGTCTCAACTAGCCGCGCTCTGTGTCCGCCGAACTTGGAGTGAATCCGAGAAAGCACGGATGGATTGCTCGTAATCAAATTAATAAATTTATTGGTCGATGCCCTGTAGTCAAACTTAGACACGATTACTATAGTGTCACAAAATGGGAGCCGTTGGTAAACGCTGATAACGAGCAACAATGCCGGGTATCAGCCAAGCGGTGAGCGTTAACGGT
>JAVJZJ010000016.1:0-282 GCA_040223075.1 Marinobacter sp. | reverse complement strand
TACGCTTTTAATCGGTGGTTTAAAGGGTTAGCCAAGCGACCTAAATATAAGTCCATTAAGCATTATTCGGGCTGGACGTATCCGAGTAAAACAGGTTGGAAGGTACACACAACAGGTGATAACGGTTATCTGGAATTAGCCTAAATTGGTTCTATCCAGATGCGCGGTAAAGCCCGGATTTGGGGGACTCCGACAACTTGTACCATTGTTTATCGCAATGGCAAATGGTACGCCAGTATCACCGTTAACTTAACCGAGCTACAGGCGGCAACAAGACAAACA
>JAVJZJ010000170.1:0-201 GCA_040223075.1 Marinobacter sp. | reverse complement strand
GTAGTAATCGTGTCTACGATTAACTACAGAGCATCGACCAATAAAATTATTAAATTGATTTAGAGCGCTCCATACGTGCTTTCTCGGATTCACTCCGAGATAGGCGGACACAGAGCGCGGCAATCTCTCACTTAAATTCATGCCTCTTCTGGCAATTGCTAGGGCAGCTGCCACATCAGATGATAGTCCATACATCCGACT